>NZ_PGVE01000063.1 GCF_002860255.1 Neobacillus cucumis | reverse complement strand
CGGCCGGCTCGTCTTATGCTTGTCGGGGCTAGGAAAAAATGAACTACTTTTTTCCCTGATCAAGGCGCTTGCGCTTTTCTTATCGTCAGAATTCCTTTCAAAGCAATCCACACCCAGCAAAATATCCTGTCAGCCTTTCTAACATCTTCACTGACAAGAGCAGAAAAATCAGTTAATTTTTGTATATAAACTTATTATCAAAGGGGAGAAGTCAAATGAATCAACGTTATGAAATTAAATTAGCTATGCAAATCTTACAATTAGATAAACTACGAGATGAATTATATGAAGAACTCATGAAAACAATGGGCTCTAAAGGACACGAGCTTTTAAGAAAACTTCAAAACGCCTAACATTTAAAGGAGGGAAAGAAGTTGACAACCCACTTACGAAGAGGCCTTGAACGACTTAGACAATTTTATATTAATAAATTAGTTAAGTCGGACTTGTTTTATTCTTCCACTGAGCTTCAATCACTTACCATCAGCGAATTGGAGATTCTTTATAAGAAAACAATGCCCTCTAAAAAATAATGTCCTTCTACTCCAAAATTATTAAGCATAATAGTTAAAATATCCATTTTCATGTGAGAAAATGTAACGTATAATATTAAAAATATTCTAATAATGGGCAACAATGGGGTGTGGTGAGCGACTAAAATGGCAAAAGATATGTCATACAAAGATAAGAAGGTTATTACAATTGGTATTGTTAGAGATTTAACCGGACTCTCCGAAAGACAAATACGTTATTATGAAGAAAGAAAATTGATTTTCCCTGAAAGATCTGCTGGCGGAAGCCGCAAGTTTTCCTTTACCGATGTAGAATTATTAATGGATATCGCCAACAAAATTGAGGACGGAATTCAAACCCATGAAATTAGAAAAGAAATGCTCCGGGAACAAAAGAAACAAAATCAGGATGAAATCCGGCGCAAAATGATTCAGGGACAACTTAATGCCCAATTCGGTATAAGAAGAAATTCATAACAGGTAAAGCCTCGATTCTAAATAGATTCGAGGCTTTAGTTTTACATAGCTATAGGGAGATTTCCTCTCCTGCTTTAAAAACCATGTTAGAAAATCTTCCACGGTTATAGATAGCACCTCTTAATTAATGTAAAGTTACAAACATAGACGATGTAATAAAAATTAACATCATTAAATAAGGGGGAGAATAAATGGATACTACATTCTTAATGAATAGTCTTTGGGTTATGTTAGGAGCGGTACTTGTAATTTTAATGATCGGCGGTTTTATCCTCTTAGAAACAGGATCAACTCGTATGAAAAACGCAGGACATATAGCAGGTAAAACCATTTTAACATTTAGTATCAGTTCCATTATATTTTGGGCCGTTGGTTTTGGATTAATTTTTGGAAAAGGCAACCCTCTGATTGGCTTCTCCAATTTCTTTTATTCAGGCTATGACATGGATAGTTTATCACTCTCAGGTGCTGTTTTCTTCATGTTCCAATTAGCTTTTGCAGGAATATCATTAACAATTGCATTTGGCGGATTCGCCGAGCGTGCTAAACTAAGCGCATATCTTGTTTTTGCAGTACTTTTCTCAGTCATTGTATACCCTCCTATCGCTCACTGGATTTGGGGCGGCGGCTGGTTAGCTGAACATGGTAAACAAGACTTCGCTGGATCTACAGTTGTTCACTTAACAGGTGCAATGGCAGCCCTAGCTGCTACTATTCTTTTAAAACCGCGGATCGGGAAATACAACAAAGACGGTTCCGCTAATAATCTCGCTGGTCATAACCAAGTATTTACAGCTTTAAGTGTTTTACTATTATGGGTTGGCTGGTTTGGATTCAACGCTGGTAGTACATTATCTGTTGACAAAGGTTTCTTTGGATTTGTTGCTTTAAATACCAATCTAGCAGCCGCTGCTGGAACCATAGCAGCTATGATTATCTCTTGGATGGTATTAGGCAAAGCAGACGTACCAATGATGTTAAACGGCGCTTTAGCAGGACTTGTTGCCATTACAGCATCTTGTGCCTTTGTTGAGACTTGGGCGGCAGTACTAATTGGTTTTATCGCTGGAATATTAGTATTTTATAGCATTCGATTCTTTGAAAAAGTTAAAATCGATGATCCAATCGCAGCACTATCTGTTCACGGAGCTGCAGGGGTTTGGGGTACTTTATCTACAGGGTTTTTCGCAACAAAAGAATTAGCAACTGTTGGAAAGCCAGGGTTATTTTATGGCGGCGGATTACATCAGTTAGGCGTTCAAGCATTAGGGGTTTTCACTTGTGCAGCATTTGCCTTTATTGCCTCATTTATTATTTTAGCCGTGATGAAAAAGGTAATGAATGGGTTACGCGTCACTGAAGAAGAAGAAATTATCGGGCTTGATATGAGTGAGCACGGCAGTTACGGATACCCTGAATTAGTAAAGGTAGAGCAGCAATTTAAAGTTCAATCATAATATCATGGCGGTCAACCCCTTTTTTAAGGGCTTGACTGCTATTTCCATTTAGGGGGTGTACATGTGCATCATGATCCATATTCAGAAACAGTTCAATATCGTGACGAACACCTAAAAAGTGTAAGTCATGATCATTTTAAATTAAACGAACTCCATCTCAATATCTTTCAACGGATAACAGCTATAGCCCTTACCCAAGTTTCAAATTACTACGGTCCGCCTCCTTCCCCGTTCACATTCTTTGTTATGGGAAGTGCCGGCAGGATGGAACAATCTGTATGGAGTGACCAAGACCATGGAATCATATATCTCGATTCCTCCGACGAAGCAAAAACATACTATTTAGCACTAGGTAAAGAAATATCCAAAGGACTCTATCAAGCTGGTTACCAATATTGTGACGGTGGCGTAATGGCCTCAAACCCCTTCTGGTGCAAATCACTGAATGAATGGGAGCAGCAATTATCGAAATGGATGGTTGAATCTACATGGGAATCAATCCGCTACCTCCTCATTTTTTTAGACGGCAGAGCTATTTATGGAGAGAGCTCCTTTATTAGTAAGTTGAAGGGCCAGATTTATCAAAACATGAATCAACATCATTTATTGGCAAAATCATTAAGGAATACTCTTCATCTAAAAAAAGGAATCAACGTACTAGGCCAGCTTTTAGTAGATACACACGGTCCGCATGCAGGAAAACTAAATATTAAAGAAATCGGCCTTTTTCCGTATGTGAATGCGATCCGGCTCCTCTCAATGAAAGAAAAATCACACGAAACCTCTTCACTTTTACGGATGGAAAAATTACCGGATTCTTGTTTTCCTGCGAACGACAAATCCTTTTACAAGAAGCAATTCTTAAAGCTCCTAAACTATCGTTTATTATTTTCCGACCATAAGGACTATGATTCAGGACACTATATATCGATTAGCAAGCTAACAAAAGATCAAACAAAAGAAGTAAAGGAAATCATTAAAAATGGAGCTGCCCTTTTTCATCATATAAAAAGGTTACTAGAAAAGGATGGTTCAGATGAGGATGAATGAGATGATTCAATTTTTTAGACAATTATCCGGCAAATTAAATTCTAATCTATATGCAAGCCTCCCAAATCAAACCTCTCTTCAGCAAATGGCTTTCCTTAGAGAAATACAAAGAGAAATGAAACAAAAGAATAGTTTGGATATACCATTGAAAGAGCTAAAGGTAGTTGTATTTGATTTAGAAACAACCGGTTTCTATCCAGAAAAGGGTGACCAGATCATTTCGATTGGCGCAATTAAAATGACAGGGACTCAAATTATGGAACAAGAAACCTTTTATACATTAGTAAAATCCACTCTTCCATTATCAGAAGAAATTTCAGCATTAACCAATATTTACGAAAAAGACTTAATCTCCGCACCAGATGCCAGAGATGCGCTCATGAAATTCTTCCAGTTTATTAAAAGCGATCTTCTAGTCGCACACCATGCGACCCATGAACAATCCTTTATGAAAAAAATGACCAGCGATGTATTACGAACAAGATTTGACCATCGGATTGTAGATACATCCTTTCTCATCCGTCTAGCAAACCCCTATATGAAATCAGCACCGCTTGAAGATGTTTGCGTGGAATGCGGCATTGAGGTAAAGAACCGCCACCATGCCCTTAACGATGCCCTTATGACAGCAAAAGTTTGGAGACATTATTTACAACTAGCAGAGGAAAAAGGATTCTTATATTTACGTCAAGTATATGAATATTTAGCGAAAATCGGTTAAAAAACTACTATACTAATCTAATATTTTTTACTACTAGCCTAGTAATTTTTAAAGAGACTTTAATCCTTCTCTACCTTACTTACTACTGATATTTCTTCGAATTCTTCCTCCTTACTTTCAAAGAATAAAAAATTTTTTAAAAATTTTTTATTTCAAAATTCCTTATCAGACCAACGATGAAAACGCTACCAGATTATTTGATTTATTTGAATTGTCAGATTTTTATATTGACCATGTTCTCGATTGGTTGTATGATAATCGAAAATAAATCATTCATCTTTAACAATGCCTTTATTCCTACTTATGGAACTGAGTGATTGAAAAAGAATTGTCATAATCGACGTAGTGGCTTGTTATCCAGAAGATGCAAACCATGTCATTGTCAGTTAGGAGCTAAAAAAATGCGTAGCGATATGATTAAAAAGGGAATTGATCGTGCTCCCCACCGCAGTCTATTATATGCAACAGGGGTAAAAACGAGTGACCTAGAAAAACCATTCATCGGAGTTTGTAACTCGTATATTGACATTATCCCAGGACATAAACACCTTAATCATTTCGGTGAAATTGTAAAAGAAGCCATCCGTGAAGCCGGAGGTATTCCATTCGAATTTAATACAATCGGCGTTGATGATGGAATTGCTATGGGACATATTGGAATGCGTTACTCCCTTCCTAGCCGTGAAATCATCGCGGACAGTGCTGAAACTGTAATTAACGCACACTGGTTTGATGGTGTTTTTTACATTCCAAACTGCGACAAAATCACACCAGGAATGTTAATGGCTGCCGCAAGAACCAACGTACCATCTGTTTTTGTTTCTGGCGGTCCAATGGAGGCTGGTGTTTCACCAACGACAGGAAAAAATCTTTCTCTTACTTCAGTTTTTGAAGGCGTTGGTGCTTATCACAACGGGACAATCAGCCAACAGCAGCTGCTTGAGATTGAAACCAATGCCTGCCCTACTTGCGGCTCATGTTCTGGAATGTTTACAGCAAACTCCATGAACTGTTTAATGGAAGTTTTAGGAATGACAGTTCCTGGTAATGGAACAATGGTTGCTACTTCCGAAGAAAGACATGAACTAATTAAGCAAGCAGCAAGACATCTTATTGACTTAATTAAAAACGATATTAAACCACGTGACATCATTACAAGAGAAGCTATTGATAATGCCTTTGCACTTGATATGGCAATGGGCGGCTCCACTAATACTGTATTACACACGTTAGCGATCGCTCATGAAGCTGGTATCGATTATGATCTTCGCGAAATTAATAAAATTGCTGAAAGAGTTCCATACCTTTCTAAGATTATGCCAGCATCTGATTATTCAATGGACGATGTTCATCGTGCCGGTGGTGTAAGTGCCATCATCAATGAACTCTATAAAGTCGAAGGTGCTTTGCATGATAACTGCCTAACGATTACAGGAAAAACTCTTCATGAAAATGTGAAGGAAGCAACAATCACAAATGAAGCTGTCATCCGGACAAAAGATAATCCATATAGCCCAGTTGGTGGACTATCCATCCTATTTGGAAACATTGCTCCAGATGGTGCAGTAATCAAGGTTGGCGCTGTAGATCCTTCGATTAAAACATTCTTAGGTGAAGCAATTGTGTTTGAATCCCAAGATGAGGCATTAGAAAGCATTCATAATGGAACGGTAAAAGCCGGCCATGTAGTAGTTATCCGCTACGAAGGACCAAAAGGCGGACCAGGAATGCCGGAAATGCTAGCTCCTACCTCCGCTATTATGGGCCGAGGCTTAGGAAAAGAAGTTGCCTTAATCACAGATGGCCGTTTCTCCGGTGCGAGCCGTGGAATTTCCATCGGCCATATCTCACCTGAAGCAGCAGAAGGCGGACCAATTGGTCTTGTTGAAAATGGTGACAAAATTGTAATTGATCTCGAAGCACGTTCCATTGAACTGATCGTGGACGAAGAAGTGTTAGCTGAACGACGTCAGAACTGGGTAAAACCAGAGCCAAAAATTAAATCTGGTTATCTAGCAAAATATGCAAAACTCGTAACTTCTGCTAATACTGGCGGGGTAATGAAAATATAGATTTATCTAAATGGGAATATCTAGTACTCCTCCCCTTCCCTAAGGAAGCTAAGGTACTAAAATTTGTTTTTGACTATTAGACAAAGAAATATATAAAATCGATGACGGGAATAAAGGAATAAGAACTTGTATTTTCAGAGAGCTGGGGTTGCTGGAAGCCCAGTAATACAACTTATTCTGACATCATCCCTGAGTGTTGGGCTGAAATGTGATCCAAACTAGGCTCAATCAGGTGGTCATTTTAAAACCACCTGTTACCAAAAGAAGCGTTACTTTTAGTGATGCTTCCTAAGGCAGTATTTGTGAGGATACTGTAAAAAACGGGTGGTACCGAGAAAATGGAAGGCCTATTCTCCCCGATTATTCTGCTAATTTTTTTGTTAATGCAGTTAATTCGAGGAGAATAGGCCTTTTTGATTGCTTTTAAAGATTTATAGTCAAATTTCGACTTTTTCCAATAAAATTTTCTGTTTATTTACAAATTTCTATATTATAATACTAATATAATAAATTTTTATTTTTCGACATTTACATTTCAATTTTTACCCTTAAGGAGGGATTATGACGTGAAAGTAGAAGCAAAAAAGCTTGCGGTCCAAACGAATACTGAACCAAGAATCGGTGCAGACCTTCTTATTGACTTACTAATTAAAGAAGGTGTAGAAACACTGTTTGGATATCCCGGTGGTGCTGTTCTACCAATATATGATGCGATATATCGCGCCCAGGGTAAGATCAAGCATATTCTCTTCCGACATGAACAAGGAATGATCCATGCGGCTGAAGGTTATGCCCGAGTTACAGGCAAACCTGGCGTTGTCCTTGCTACATCTGGACCAGGCGCAACAAACCTTGTTACAGGAATAACTGATGCGATGATGGATTCTCTGCCACTTGTTATCTTCACTGGGCAGGTAGCAAGAAGCGTAATCGGAACGGACGCCTTCCAAGAGGCCGATGTTATGGCGATTACAACACCAATAACCAAACATAACTTTCAAGTACAAGCGATCGAGGACTTACCACGTATCGTTAAGGAAGCTTTTCATATTGCTTCTACCGGACGGCCAGGGCCAGTCTTAGTTGATGTCCCTAAAGATATCTCCGCCGGAATACTAACCGAAGAACCTGAAGAAGCAAGCATTAATTTACCTGGATACCAGCCAACAACAAAGCCAAATCCATTACAAATTAAAAAGCTTGCCGAATCTATATCAAAGGCAATCAAGCCTGTAATTCTTTCAGGTGCAGGTGTTCTTCATGGAAGAGCATCAGCCGAATTAACAGCTTTTGCAAATAAACACCAAATTCCTGTAGTTACTACTCTACTAGGACTTGGCACTTTCCCAGCAGATAATCCACTTTCGTTAGGAATGGGAGGAATGCATGGAACATATGCAGCTAACATGGCCATTTACGAATGTGACCTGTTAATCAACTTTGGAGCCCGATTCGATGACAGACTTACAGGGAACCTTAAACACTTCGCACCTTTTGCGAAGGTTGCCCATATTGACATCGATCCTGCCGAGATTGGTAAAAATGTTCCTACACATCTTCCAATTGTTTCTGATACGAAAGAGGCACTTAGCGAATTGCTTGAGCAGGAAATAGAATCACCTAACACTGCTGAATGGCGGGAAAAATTGAGCCAAAACAAACAGGAATATCCGCTTTGGTATAAACATGATCCAAACGGAATGTGTCCGCAGTGGGTGATTGAAGCAGTCCATAAAGTAACAAATGGTGATGCCATCGTCTCAACCGATGTAGGACAGCATCAAATGTGGGCAGCTCAGTACTACACCTTTAAGCAGCCTCACCGCTGGATTACTTCTGGCGGACTTGGAACAATGGGCTTTGGCTTCCCTGCCGCAATTGGCGCACAAATTGCCGAACCGGATAGTACGGTTGTAGCGATTGTTGGGGACGGCGGCTTCCAAATGACACTTCAGGAATTAGGGATTATTTATGAAAGAAATCTTCCTGTAAAAATCATTATTGTCAACAATGGCGCCCTAGGTATGGTTCGCCAATGGCAGGAACTCTTACATGGAAACCGGATTTCAGAATCGATTCTTCCTACACAGCCTGATTTTGTCAAACTTGCTGACAGTTATTCGATTAAGGGCTATCGGGTTAACAATCAGGAAGAACTTATCACGGTTTTACCGGAAGTATTTGCCCATAATGGTCCGGTTTTAGTTGATTGCCGTGTCCTGCAGCAAGAAAAAGTATTCCCGATGATTGCCCCTGGTAAAGGAATTCATGAAATGATTGGGGTGAAACCATGAAACGGATCATAACAGCAACCGTTCAAGACAGGAGCGGTGTCCTAAACCGCGTCACTGGCCTCTTGCAAAGGCGCCAGTTCAACATTGAAAGTATTTCAGTTGGCCCTTCCGAAACTGAGGGTATTTCTAAAATGACCCTGGTAGTGGAAGTTGAAGACGAACAGCGTCTTGAACAGGTAACCAAACAATTAAACAAGCAAATTGATGTTTTAAAGGTATCTGATATTACGGATAAAGCCATTGTCGCCCGCGAACTGGCCCTTATCAAAGTAGCATCTAACAGCCAATTGCGCAGTGAAATCAACGGGATTATTGATCCGTTCCGTGCCTTAATTATTGATGTAAGCAAAGACAGTCTTGCCGTCCAAATTACAGGACGTCCTGATAAAATTGATGCCTTGATTGAAATGCTTCGCCCATACGGCATTAAGGAAATTGCAAGAACCGGTCTGACTGCCCTCCAGCGTGGGCACCAGCCACAAGTAAACGATCTAGCAACATATTCACTATTAAAATAACAATATATCTGAGAGGATGATTCATAATGGTAAAGGTACTTTATAACGGAGATATTCAAGAGGAAGTTTTACAAGGAAAGAAAATCGCAGTAATCGGATATGGCTCTCAAGGTCATGCTCATGCTTTAAACTTAAAAGAAAGCGGCTTTGATGTAGTAGTTGGTTTACGTGAAGGAAAATCATGGGATAAAGCAGTTGAAGATGGTTTAGAAGTTACTTCTGTTGCTGAAGCAACTGCTGCTGCTGAAGTAGTTATGGTTCTTCTTCCAGATGAAATGCAGCCAAAAGTATATGAAGAAAGCATTAAAGCTAATCTTCAAGCAGGTAATGCTTTAGTATTTGCACATGGTTTTAATGTTCACTTCAGCCAAATCGTTCCTCCAGCTGATGTTGACGTATTCCTAGTAGCACCAAAAGGCCCAGGACATTTAGTTCGCCGTACTTATACAGAAGGTGCCGGAGTTCCTGCTCTATATGCGGTTTACCAAGACTACACTGGTCAAGCTCGTGATGTTGCCCTTGCATATGCAAAAGGTATTGGCTCTGCACGTGCAGGTGTATTAGAAACTACTTTCCAAGAAGAAACAGAAACAGATTTATTCGGAGAGCAAGCAGTTCTTTGCGGCGGTGCTACTGCCCTAATCAAAGCTGGTTTCGAAACTCTTGTAGAAGCTGGTTATCAGCCTGAAGTTGCCTATTTCGAGTGTTTACATGAATTAAAATTAATCGTTGACCTTTTATATGAAGGTGGATTAGAAAACATGCGTTATTCTATCTCTGACACTGCTCAATGGGGAGATTTCGTATCAGGTCCACGTGTAGTGAACGAAGATACTAAAGCACGCATGAAAGAAGTATTAAAAGATATTCAAACAGGTAAATTCGCTCAAGGCTGGATCTTAGAGAACCAAACAAACCGCCCACAATTCAATGCAATTAACCGTGCTGAAAACAAC
This sequence comes from Neobacillus cucumis, assembly GCF_002860255.1. GTDB lineage: Bacteria > Bacillota > Bacilli > Bacillales > Cytobacillaceae > Neobacillus > Neobacillus cucumis_A. The sequence goes on along the minus strand of NZ_PGVE01000063.1, from coordinate 180,706 downwards.
CACCAAATTGAGGTTGTTGGCCGTGAGCTTCGTGCGTTAATGCCGTTTATTAAAAACAAGCCAGTAAACGCTAAGAAAGAAGTGGTGGTAAATGGTTCACGTTAACATCTTTGATACAACCTTACGTGATGGTGAACAGTCCCCTGGTGTAAATTTAAACCAGCTTGAGAAATTAGAGATTGCCAGACAGCTAGAGAGGTTTGGGGTTGATATTATGGAGGCCGGCTTTCCGGCTTCCTCTCAAGGAGATTTTGAAGCGGTAAAAGCCATTGCCCAGACGATTAAAAACTCATCTGTTACAGGCTTGGCACGTGCAACTAAATCGGACATTGACATTGCGTGGGATGCCTTAAAAGATGCAGCTGAACCACGATTGCATGTATTTCTTGCTACCTCCCCTATCCATATGAAATATAAACTGATGAAAACTCCAGAGGAGGTTATTAACACAGCAGTAGACATGGTTAGATATGCGAAACAAAGATTTCCGCATATTGAATGGTCTGCAGAAGATGCATCCCGATCTGATCTGGATTTTCTAGTTCAAATTATTACAAAGGTTATTGACGCTGGAGCAACTGTCATTAATCTGCCGGATACAGTTGGCTATACAACTCCTGAAGAATATGGCCGAATGTTCCGTTACATCAGAGAAAATGTACCAAATATTCATAAAGCAGCCCTTTCTTGTCATTGTCACGATGATTTAGGAATGGCCGTTGCCAATTCATTAGCTGCAATTGAAAATGGGGTAACTCAAGTGGAAGGTACGATTAACGGAATTGGAGAACGTGCCGGAAATGCCTCTTTAGAAGAGATTGCCGTTGCCTTAAATATTCGTAATGATAAGTATCCATATACTACGAATTTAGTATTAAAAGAAATTAAACGCACAAGCGATTTAATCAGCCGTTTGACAGGTATGATTGTTCCTCCAAACAAAGCAGTTGTAGGAAGAAATGCTTTTGCTCATGAATCAGGAATCCATCAGGATGGCGTATTAAAAAATGCATTAACCTATGAGATTATCACTCCTGAATTAGTCGGAGTGAATTCTAATGACTTAGTCCTTGGAAAACATTCTGGACGTCATGCCTTTAAAGACAAAATTGAGCAGCTGGGCTATACCCTATCGCCTGAAAAACTTGGCGAAGCTTTTACTTCTTTTAAACAATTAACCGATCGTAAAAAAGAGGTAACAGATGAGGACTTATTTACAATCTTAACTGACATTCAAACCGCTGCGATCGATGTAAAAAAATATGAATTAGTTGCTTTCCAAGTACAGTATGGATCAGCAAATCTTCCTACTGCAACTGTTGCATTAACTACTCCAGAAGGTATTCGTGTGGAAACAGCACGTACGGGTTCAGGAAGTGTGGAAGCATTGATGAATACGCTTGAAGCACTGATTGAAGAAGAAATCCATTTGACTGACTTTAGACTAAGTTCTGTCGGCCAAGGACGTGACGCTCTTGCTGAGGTCCATGTAAAAATGACTGTGAACGGAACATCTTTCTCAGGCCGCGGCTCTGCCCAGGACGTCTTAGAAGCATCAGCAAAGTCCTTCTTAAATGCAGTTAATCGAGTATTTTATAACCAAAAAGCAATTGTTCAGGAACCAGCTGCATTATAAAATAGTTCCTTTGATAAAAATCTGCGTTTAGATATGACGCATCTTAAAACAAAAAACGAGGAGGTTGCTTCTAATGAAAAAACATATTGTCTTACTTCCCGGAGATGGGATTGGCAAGGAAGTTATTAGTTCTGCAAAAGATGTGTTACAAGCAATAGCGGAAGAATATAACCATAGTTTTAACTTTGAAACCCATGAAATCGGAGGAGCAGCCATTGACCAGTATGGCACTCCCCTTCCGGATTCAACAGTAGATGCTTGCAAACAAGCAGATGCGGTCTTATTAGGCGCCGTTGGCGGACCAAAATGGGATCAAAACCCTTCCCATCTTCGTCCAGAGCGCGGCTTGCTTGGTATCCGAAAAGCATTGGATTTATATGCAAATTTAAGGCCGATTAAGGGATTTAAGAATCTGCTCCATGCCTCTCCACTTAAGGAAGAAGTAGTGGCAGGAAGCGACCTCCTCATTGTACGTGAATTAACTGGCGGACTTTATTTTGGTACACCAAGTGAACGGCGGGATAATGGAAACTCTGTAGTGGACACACTTACTTATACTCGCAAAGAAATTGAGCGAATTGTCGACAAAGGTTTCCAAGCTGCCCAGCAGCGCAGCGGCCGCCTTACTTCTGTTGATAAGGCAAACGTTCTTGAATCAAGTAAGATGTGGCGGGAAGTTGTTGAGGAGAAAAAAGCTCAATATCCTGATGTGGTGGTTGACCATGTATTAGTTGATGCAGCCGCTATGAAGTTAATAACAAACCCTACACAGTTTGATGTTATTGTTACCGAAAATCTATTTGGTGATATCTTAAGTGATGAGGCCTCCGTTTTAACAGGCTCGATTGGCATGCTCCCTTCCGCAAGCTTGCGTGAAGACGGCGTAGGTCTTTACGAACCAGTTCATGGTTCCGCACCGGACATTGCCGGCAAAGGAATCGCCAACCCATGTGCAATGATTTTATCTGCTGCCATGATGCTTAGATATTCATTTGACTTCAATACTGAAGCAAAAGTAATTGAAGATGCTGTTCAGTCCGTTCTAGATGCCGGATACCATACAGGTGACCTTCAAATCGAAGAAGGACGCCAAGTTGGAACAGCAGAAATGACCAAATTAATTGTAGACTATATAAAATCACAGCATGCTTCAAAATGTATCGCTAGTTGCTATTATTAATTCATTTGCAGGGTAAACCAATTGGTTATTTGGTTTACCCGCAATTTTTCCATCTATAAAACTATAAATCGATTATAGTGAGGAAGTGTCCTATGAATACACCAAAAACGATTATTCAAAAAATTTGGGAACAACATGTTGTCCATCAAGAAGAAGGAAAACCAGATTTACTTTATATTGATTTACATCTAGTTCATGAAGTAACCTCCCCTCAAGCGTTTGAGGGCTTACGAATGAACGGACGCAAAGTGCGCCGCCCGGATTTAACATTTGCAACCATGGATCATAACGTTCCAACTCGTCAACGTCTTGTTATTAATGATCCAGTTTCAAAAAATCAAATCGATACTTTACAAAAGAATTGCCAGGAATTCGGAGTAACACTTGCTGACATTCATCATCCAGATAACGGAATCGTCCACGTAATCGGCCCTGAGCTTGGTCTTACACAACCTGGTAAAACCATTGTCTGTGGTGATAGTCATACCTCTACACACGGAGCATTTGGTGCTCTAGCTTTTGGTATTGGAACAAGTGAAGTGGAACACGTTCTTGCTACTCAAACATTATGGCAGGCAAAACCAAAGACGCTTAATGTAAAGGTCAATGGTAAACTTGGCACAGGCGTTACCGCGAAGGACTTAATCCTTGCTATTATTGGTAAATTTGGTGTCCAATTTGGTACCGGTTATGTGATTGAATACACTGGCGAGGCAATCCGTGCCCTTTCTATGGATGAGCGGATGACGGTCTGCAATATGTCAATTGAGGCTGGTGCTAGAGCTGGATTAATTACTCCTGATGATACTACTTTTGAATACTTACGCGGCCGAAGACATGCCCCTCAGGGAGAAGAGTTTGAAAAGGCAGTAGAAAAATGGCGTGCTCTTGCTACAGATGAAGGTGCAGAGTATGATGCAATTGTTGAAATTGAGGCAGCTGAAGTGGAACCTCAGGTTACCTGGGGAACAAACCCTGGTATGTGTATCCCAGTTACCGCGACCGTTCCAAGTCCTGATGATACGGATAAGCCAAGCGAAAAAGACGAAATCAACCGTGCCCTTGAATATATGGGATTAGAAGCTGGACAGCCTCTTTCAAGTGTGGCCATCGACCACGTATTTATTGGTTCTTGTACGAACTCAAGATTAAGCGATTTACGTAAAGCTGCTGAGGTTATTCGCGGCCGCAAAGTAAATCCTGATGTTAAAGCGATTGTCGTTCCAGGTTCATTTAGCGTTAAACTTGCCGCAGAAAAAGAAGGCATTGATAAGGTATTTATCGAAGCTGGTTTTGAATGGCGTGAAGCAGGCTGCAGTATGTGTCTTGCGATGAATGATGATATTGTTCCTCCAGGCGGACGCTGTGCATCTACTTCTAACCGTAACTTTGAGGGACGCCAAGGTAATGGTGCCCGCACCCATCTTGTAAGCCCAGAAATGGCAGCAGCAGCAGCAGTAGCCGGTCATTTTGTTGATGTCCGTCAATTTACTGCACAGGAGGTAATTTAATATGGAACCATTACGCGTACATCAAGGTCTTGTCTATCCATTAAACCGGACTAATATTGATACTGACCAGATTATCCCAAAGCAGTTTTTGAAACGAATTGAACGCAGCGGTTTTGGCCAATTTCTTTTTTATAACTGGCGTTTTGATGAGAACGGAAGCCCTCGTCCCGATTTCTCTCTAAACGATGCAAAATATCAGGGAGCATCCATCTTAGTTGCAGGTGAAAACTTCGGATGCGGTTCTTCTCGTGAGCATGCTCCATGGGCTGTTCAAGATTTCGGATTCAAGGTCATAATCGCCCCTAGCTATGCTGATATCTTTAAAAACAATTGTGTAAAAAATGGAATCCTTGCTATTCAGGCTAGTGAGGAAGAGGTTCAGACCATTGTTAAAAAAGCTGAGTCCACAGAATACACCTTAACAGTAAACCTCGAAGAACAAAAAGTATATGACAATGAAGGTTTTGAGCTTTCATTTGAAATTGCCCCATACCCAAAACAAATGCTGCTAAATGGATGGGATGAGATTGGCGTTACTTTGAATTACGAGGATAAAATTAAACAATACGAACTTGCAAACAAATAAAATGCGCTGGGCTTCGCCCTTGCGCATTTTTTCTTCCTCTAAAATTCAGGAAGCTGATCAAGATTGTTTTCCTTAATTCCATCCGGCTCACTACGAATGATATCTCGGCCATATTTATGAAAAACATCTACATTGGCGAGCTTCCCTGCCTTTGCTTCACTTAACGCAGATAAGTAATCTAACTCTCTGCCAGTACTTGTTTTGAAAGCAATGATATCACCGTCATCATTTTTCTTAACGGCAACAAATTCTTCCTTTCCTAAAGCTTTACCTTGAGCTGCTTCAGCTTGTGCCTCCTGCATACTTTGAGCCTTATACTCTTCGAAAATTTTCTGATAATCCTTCTTTTCCATCACTTCCACCTCCGAACATTTGTTAGTATTTTTCATTCTAATTATTTTATCCTTTTGACTAAATAAATCTTCTAACTTACTTGTTAGTATGAAGTTCACACTTTATACCACGAACAGGGTATACTACTTTTAAACAAGCCTTTATGGAGTGATGAGAATGCACAATTTCGATAAAAATCATGACCCACGCCAAAATAAAGTGCTGCTTGAAGAATTGACAGGCAACAAACTTAATCTTAAAGATCTCATACAAGAAACAGAAATCTTATTTCAACAGGCGTGTAACCTTTCAAACGCCCATCAGCCTAAAGGCAGGCCTTCAGTCTCTATTTCGGAGAAACTAGAAGGAGGTTTATTTCACCTCACTGCAAAGCGGTCACAGTCTATAGGACCTACTCGTGTTTTGCTTGACCTTGATGGAAATCTTATTCCGGAATGGAAAAAGGAACTGGACCAAGAATATGAACGATTACTTGGGAACATCACAAAGGAAATGAATGTGTTGGACTATGGGGCGGTTGGGGATGGCAAAACAGATTGCACCGATGCTTTTAAAAAGGCAATCGGAAATGGAAAAGTAAAGGTAGTCGTGCCCCCGGGAGTTTATATCACGAAAGGTATATATCTGCCATCCTGGACATGGCTTACTGGTTCAGGAACCGGCAAAACGACAATTAAGCTCCATGATCAGGCACCAAAAGGCTGCCGATTAATTACAAACATGAATCATTGGAAAGGAAACCACCACCTTTTTGTTCATGGGTTAAGTCTAGACTGGAATGTAGAAAGGCTGGGCTCTGTACCAAAAACAAGTACATGGGGCAATCATTCTAGTTGTTTAACCTATGCTAATGTTACCTACGGCTGGGTGAAAAACGTGGAAGCAATCAATCCAGGCCTGCATTGTTTTGATATTTCTTCAACACTTTACAATTATGCTGGGGACGGATATCGAGCCCGTGGCAGAAGCAAATATGTTTGGCTTGATCATCTAACTGGTTATGGTTTTGGTGATGACGGAATTACCACCCATCACAGTGATTATATTTTTATCTCTAATACTCATATGTGCGATCCAAGCGGCCGCGCCCATAAACAGGGCTTTTCCAATTCTAACGGAATTGAAATTGATGATGGTTCCAGGAATGTTCTATTAGTGAATAATTCAAGTGCCAGGTGTTTTGGCGGTGTTGAAATAAAGGCCCATCAGAATTCTTCTGCTGCCTCAAATGTTCAAGTGTTTGGCCATATCTCCGTCAATGATAACCGCGCCTATAACTTCCGTCATATTGGCCATCATAAACTAAATGATTTCGAATCAAAGTCTGCCTTTAATATTATTGCAGCCAATCTCGCTGCCGTGGGACCCGTATATTCTGATTTATATAAGGATTCCGCACCAAGAGGAATGGTTATCTCTGCTTATAAAAATGTGGTGATTAATCAGTTTACTGTCATAGGTGATCCTAATTATGATTTCAAACGCAATCCAATTATCGCCGTTCAATATCGGTCCAGGAATGTGATTTTGAATAGAGTTAAAGTCAAGGATTTTAATAATCGAGGCGCTTGTATAAAGGTTTATGGTGGAGATAATCGTGCCGATTCTATAACAATTCAAGATTGCAGGCCGGAAGAAATTGAGGTTGGATCCGGTGTGCTGAATATTAAGGTTGAAACAAAGACAGGAGCCCATTAACCTGATTTATATATGAAAAAGCGTCAACCATTATTTTTGACGCTTCCCTTCTTTTTCTACAATGATTTCATCTACTAACTTTTCAGCTGTTTTTCGATATAAATTACTCATATGAACAAGTGAGGAAATCATAAGCACACGCTCTAAATATGCTGTATCTTCCTGGGTTTCCTTTGAAAATTCCTCTTTTACATCCTTCACGCGCTCTTCAATATCCACTTTAAAATCGGCTGTATTCTGGCTTGTTAGATGTAAATAACTCTTATATAACGAATCTAAATCCATATCCTCATTCATGATTTTTTTATTAATTCCACTAAGGGTCACTTTAATATCATTGATTGATAATGCCCCTTTTAGCTGGTAAATCAGACTCATTAAAATAAGATGTTCTTTTGAATACTTTTTATTTTGAATTGGGAAAATCAATTTCCCCTTCGCGTAGTTATTAATCATTGTTTTTGTAAGAATCTTATCCTCTTCATTCCGCTTAGACACGCTGAATTTATTTTCAAATAATTGAATGACCTGATCCATATATAAATCAATGGCAGGAATTTCATCCAGTGTTAAACTGGTCTCAAGACCTAATGAATCAATGATATGTTTGATATTCTCCATGTAAAAAACCCCACTAATTTAATAGATGATTTTATTATACATAATTAGATACCAATTGACTAGTTATTGTTTTATCTGTATTATTATAAGTAGTTATCAAAACTACATGTTGTGTTAGGAGGTAATCAAATGCAAAATTATATTCGGGAACCTATTAATGGTTTAACCCATTTAGCAGGGGCTATTTTATCGTTCGTTGGTTTACTGGCAATGGTCATTAAGGCTTCTATGAACACTCCCACCCCGCTTGCTATTACAGCTGTCATTATTTTTGGTGTTAGTATGATTTTACTCTACTCCGCATCGGCTACTTACCACATGGTGATCGCACGTGATAAGGTGATAGCCTTTTTACGCCGGCTTGATCATTCCATGATTTTTGTATTAATCGCTGGGACGTATACTCCTTTTTGTTTTATTAGTTTAAATGGGAAAACAGGGGCTATTTTATTTTCGATTATCTCAGCTGTAGCCATTAGTGGTGTTGTTTTTAAGATGGTCTGGTTTACATGTCCTCGCTGGATTTCGACAGCATTGTATATTGCGATGGGCTGGATGATTGTGTTTGTCTTCTCCCCACTTACCGGAAGTTTAAACCCTGTCGGATTGTTCTTGCTTTTTCTTGGAGGGATCTTCTATACGATTGGCGGAGTCATTTACGGCAAAAAACCAAAGTTCTTAGAAACCAAATATTTAGGTTTTCACGAAATTTTCCATATCTTTATTTTGTTGGGGACCTTAGCACATTTCCTTACCGTTTACTTATACGTTATTTAAAATTAAACGCCTAAACTCAAGGCGTTTTTTTTAAAATAAAATACATAATTTTGTACAATTTCGTAACATTAAACAGTTTATATTGACTCAAACTAAGTGGAGGTTTTTAATAAGGTGGCTGAATAAGTAACTGAGGTGTTTCATTTGTTTCGATTAATTTTTCAAATCATCGTCATTGGACTATGCGCTATACTTTTCGGTTTTTCCTTTAATACCTTCCTCATCCCACATAAGCTGACATCTGGTGGTGTAACAGGAATAGCCTTCCTTATTCATCATTTTATCAATATCAATACAGGGTTGATTATCCTAGCAATTAATGTCCCGCTATTCTTTATTGGGATTAAATATTTGGGTAAAAAATTTGTTTTTCTTACTGGATATGCTGTTTTGGTATTGTCGCTTAGTATGAGATTTATTCCTATTCGTGCGATCAGTCCTGATATCCTTCTATCTTCGATTATTGGCGGGGCTCTCTATGGAATTGCTGTTGGGCTTATTATCCGGCAAGGCGGATCAACGGGCGGGACTGATATTATCAGCTTATCACTGGCTAAAATGAAGAATATTCAGGTTGGCTTTTTAAATACGTGTATGAATCTCTTCGTGGTAGGTAGTTCTGGACTGATTTTTGGCTGGAATATTACCCTTTATACCATTATTGCCATTTATGTGGCCGGCCGTGCAGTTGATATGGTTTATACGACGCAGAATAAATTAACGATCACCATTATAACGGATAAGTATCACGAGCTGACGGAAGCATTGTTCCAATGCCATGCCAGGGGTGTAACGGTGACTGATGTTGAGGGGGCCTACACACATAAGTCTAAGAAGATGTTAACTACTGTCATTACTAAGTTTGAGCTTAATGAAACAAAGCACACCATTAAAAACGTTGATCCCCAGGCGTTTGTGAATATTATGCAAACGATGGAGGTTATGGGCAGGTTCAGGAAAAATTAAAGCAGAAGGCTGGTTGGCCTTCTGCTTTAATTTTTTGAGAACAGGTTCCATCGCTCCACTCTTTGTTTTGTCCTCAAGGACACCTCTTGATGACTGTTTTCGTCGTTCCACCTTGAGTTTTGTCCTCAAGGACGCCTCTTGACGACCTTTTCCATCGTTCCACTCTAGGTTTTGTCCTCAATGACTCTTCTTGACGACCGTTTTCTTCGTTCCACTCTGAGTTTTGTCCTTAATGACTCTTCTTGACGACCTTTTCCATCCTTCTACTCTGAGTTTTGTCCTCAAGGACGCCTCTTGACGACCTTTTCCATCGTTCCATTTGTTGTTTTGTCCTCAAGAACTCATTTTAAGAGAATGAGGATAAATTTAATCTTCTGACTCTATAGTTTGTCTTTTAAGTTCCTCCATCAACACTTGAGCATGATTATAGACAGGTTCTTTGGCTCCATATAAGAGAGTGACACGATCTTTGGCAGCCAGTTCAAGTATCTGCCTTACCAAATCACGTTTCAAGTCATCACTACGAAGCTCCTCGATATATTTGGTCCGAAACTGTTCAAATAGTTCCGGAACATGACAAAAGGATTTCCTGAGTTCATTACTCGGGGCTACCTCTTTAAACCAATAAGACAATCTGGCAGCATCCTTTGAGATTCCCCGCGGCCACAACCGGTCCACCAATATCCTGGATCCATCCATCTCATCATAAGGTTCATAAACCCTTTTAAGAAACAAATTAGACATGTAATCACCTCTTTCTGTCCTCTCCACACGGACAGTGTCCACGAATGGTGTCAGGCACCATTAAAGGGGCATCATTAAAGGCACCATTAATCTTCGTCTTTTACGTCGATGCTTTCTGGAATGGGTTCGCTTAGGTATTCATCGACTAGTTCCTTGTATTTTTCCACCTGTTTTAAATGGGTGGCAAATTGTTCTTTGTATATTAGGTACTGTTCCCCGTCAAATAGCGCACGAATTTTCTTTTGTTGGATAAGGCTTTTAACGGCAGCCTCTGGTACCGATAAATATTCTGCTGTTTCTTTTATAGTTAGATACACTGTAATAACTCCTTTTAATACAAACTAGCGTCCAGTCCCTGGCCGGTGGTTAAGGAAGTTCTCATAGGCAAAACCTCTTACCGCTTCTTCTTTAAAATGCTTTAACAATTCATTGATCAAACTTTGACTTTTAGAGGCATCCTCTAAGCCGGTAACAAAGGTGGTGATGCCATCAAAATCAGAGCCAAACCCAATTTGTTTCACACCGCCTAAACCACACAAATGGTCAATATGTTTGACCAAGTCGGCAATAGTTGCCGCACCACTTTCCTTAATAAACAGTGGATGATATACCACATGGATCAGCCCGCCTTGCATAAACATGGCCCTCGCTTGTTCATCCGTTAAATTGCGGGGATGGTTGCAAAGAGCCCTGGCATTGGAATGACTGGCAATCGGATACTTCGCTAATTCAATAACATCCCAAATCCCCTTATCACTTAGATGAGAAACATCCGTGAGGATCTGATGTTCATTATTAAACTCGACAATCTCTTTTCCAAACAAGGTCAACCCGCCTCCACGCGGTTCCCCCGCCCCATCGGCAGCAAGATTCGCTTGGTTCCAAGTCAATCCGACCGACCGAACTCCCAGCTGATAGAGAATATGAAGCTTCGCCAAATCATTGCCAATAGCGTCCACACCTTCAAGTGTTAACATCGCTCCAATCTGTCCAAGCTTTAAACGGTCAAAGTCCGACCACTCTTTGATATGGACCATATCTGGATTTTTTCCGAGCACTTCCTTATAAAAATAATCAATTTGTTCAAGAACGACCTGAAACTTCTGATCTCCCTTTACTTCCGGCTCGATAAATATGGCGAAGCACTGCACCTTAACTTGGCCTGCTAGTAATCGTTTCTTATTTGTGTGGAGTTCTTTGGCATCAGCAAATCGTAATGCGCCTTTTGCTTCTTGGAGTTTCATTAAGGCATCACAATGCAGATCAATAATATTCATGGTTTCCAAAACTCCTTTTTATAAAAATTTTACCATAACAAAAAAAGGGCAGATATAAAAATATCTAACCCGATGAAAGCAGTCTTAATTTTCCTCAGCCATCCTTTTTACCTTTGGCAGGACTTTATCCCAAATTTCAGCACTGGCATCTCGATAGTACTGACCATCTGTCATCGCGGAAAAATCCCCCTGTAATACCTGAAGCAGCGTTTGGCCTTCTTTTTCAGCCAATTTAAAAGTAATCCCATCTTCTTCAGTAACTGCAGGTCTTTCCTCCATACGTACATCAAATACGGTAAATCGCAGAAGTTTATTCGGCTCGACAGCTGTTACATTTCCTTCAACAATCACAGTCCCGTCCTGACCTTTCCAATAGACAGGGCTGTCCATCTCCCATGTCGATTCCAGATGAAACTGGGGACCGCCGCTAGAAAACTCCTTTGCCCAATGTTGATTATTCTCTGAGATGGTCAGAACTTCCCAAACCTTTGAAGCAGGAGCATGAATTTCAATGGTCTGGTCTACAAATAATTTTGTCATATGACCCTCCAAAACAAAGTAATTATTTATTCTATTATACTTTATTGAAGTGAAAGAAAAAATCAGTAACAGGTTCACCGATTAATATTTTCTAAGGAATACAGGGTCAGTTTTAAAAATCCTCCGTCGGATGGTTTCATGACAGAGTGACTGAACCTTTTCGATCTCCTGTGTTGAACTAGCTAATACCCTTAGCGCAAAGCCCGGAACCTCCAGCATCGAAATACCGATTCTGCTATTTGAGTATGAATCAAAAGGTTCCTGCACTTCTTCTAGCAGAGCCCGGGTAATCCGATGGTCAATAACAATTAGTGAACCAAAATGGGTAAATCCCTCCATCATGCCAATTCCTGCGAAGTCTTTGTCAGGCTCCAATTTAACATGGTCAAATAATACCAGCCTGTTGTCCATATAAATTTCCATTTTTGACTGGAGAGAGTCATATTGAAAAAATGTCCCATCTGGAGCCCAGCCCGGGGTATAAATATCGGAGCAAATAATCGAAGCCTCTGGCTCCATCTTCACTACCATGGTTTGCTTGTAACATGCATTCTGATAAGCAATGACTGGGTCAGGCAGATACTCTAAGACACTTCCATTTTTTAAATGAATGTTCATCCTCTGAAAAGCTGGCTGAGTCCGCGTTTTATAGATTTTGGTAGATGATTGGGTTGTCACTACTGCCTTTGCAGCCTCCTCCAGACAAATATCAATTTGATAAGTATCCCCGTCAACATACCCCCCGCCAGGATTCATGATATAAAAATAGGCCTCGCCGCTTGTGGTAAGATAAACTGGTCTAGTGATTTTAAACGCGCCCTCAGAATATGAGTCTTTTAATATCGTATGATCGCCTTTATTTGCAGCTGTCAATCTCAGGTATCCAGTTTGCGTGACCACCTATCCCAATCCTGCCAATAACGTATGTCTTTTGATCCAATCAATGACCAAGTCTAAGCCAATATCGGTTTTTAAATTCGTAAATATATATGGTTTATTCCCTCTGGCAGCCTTTGTATCTGATTCCATAACCTCTAAACTTGCCCCCACATACGGTGCTAAATCAATCTTATTGATAATGAACAAATCCGATTTAATCATCCCCTGTCCGCCCTTACGCGGGATTTTCTCCCCCTGGGCCACATCAATAATATAAATTGAGAAATCGACAAGTTCAGGACTAAAAGTGGCAGCCAGGTTATCTCCTCCGCTCTCAACAAAAATTATCTGAAGATCAGGATGTTTCTCCTTTAATTCATCAATAGCGGCAAAATTCATCGATGCATCTTCCCGTATAGCTGTATGCGGACAGCCGCCTGTTTCCACTCCAATAATTCGATCCTCTGGAAGCACACTATTTTTTATTAGAAATTGGGCATCTTCCTTTGTATAGATATCATTGGTTACCACAGCCATTTTAAATTCATCATTCATATTTCGCGTTAGCCGCTCGACCAGCATGGTTTTTCCTGCTCCGACCGGTCCGCCAATTCCAATTCGAATGGGCTCCATACTTATCCCTTCTTTCTTTTAATCTATTAGGACATAAATAACCTGACATGCAGCTGCTCATGACGCATTTGCGCGATTTCCATTCCAGGTGCCGCCGCTCCAAAGTCATCTTTATTCATCCTATCAATTCGCTTTACCGTTTCATCTAAATAAGGATGCAGTGCCAAAAGAACTTGTTGACCCGCTGTTTGACCCAGCGGGATGCCACGTACTGCATTTTGAACTAGAGTGACAACTGTAGAATATAAATAGGTCAAAATGATTTGGTTTTTCTCTATCAGTAAGAATTGACTGATCATCGCAAACACAATGGCCGGATGTCCATATGCCTCTCTTTGTTTGATCTTTATCTGATATTCTTCTAATAATGGAATCGAATATAAATCCAGACCCATCTTAATGAGCCTTTCTCCGATTCTTCTATTCGCTTGGCGCGTTTCTAAAGGAACATTTTGCATAAAAAGCAGTTGATCAAGATTCCAAATCTCCGTTACTTCATTCTTTCTTAAGGCATCAATGGCTAATCGGCAGGCAAGTCCATCCGTTGCTGCAAGCTGTTTTTCCAAAAACACTCTTATCCAGTTAAAAAATGTTTCTTTATTATGGATGGTGCCTTCCTGAATATAAGTTTCCAGACCAAATGAATGGGAAAAGGCTCCGGAAGGAAAGTTCGAATCGCCAAATTGCAGTAAAATTAATAACTGGTTATCCATGATGATGACCGATATGGCGAAATGCCTTTTTCACTTTTCTAATTTGCCTTGAATAAGGCACATCTAACTGCTCTAGGAGCTCCTCCACAAGGTAGTCATATTGGACAAGCATGACTTCCCCTTCAAATTGAGCTGGCAGATGTCGATTGCCAAGCTGATGGGCAATTTCCCCCATTTGCTTGATGTTTGCAGGCTGAATTACCAGTAAGTCATCACTCATGACACTTATGACAATCATATTTCGCTCATCCATGAATAATATATCGCCATCCATCAAGTCTTTTGATTCTTTTAACCGAATCCCGATCTCTTTCCCGTGGTCCGTTGTTACCCGCTGAATGCGCTTCACTAAATCATCACTTGATAAATATATTTTTTCGATATGCCTGCCACTTACAGAAATGTCATCAAGATTGCCAACGATTTGTTCTATAATCATCTTTATCCCCCTTTACTAAGCAACCTAGCTCGTGTAATTTAAAACAAAAAATAACGCTGTGCCATCGGTAAAACTTCAGCCGGTTCACAGGTCACAAGCTTTCCGTCCACTATGACCTCATAGGTTTGAGGATCTACTTCAATTTTTGGCATTTCACTATTAAACTTCATATCTTTCTTACTTAAGCTTCGAATGCCTTTCACCGGTTTAATCAGCTTCTTTAGGCCAAGTTGTTGATGAACCCCAAGACTAATCGCTGCTTTTGACAGGAAGGTAATCGAAGTTGAATACTTTGCCTTTCCATAAGAAGCGAACATTGGACGATATAACACAGGCTGGGGAGTAGGAATTGAGGCATTCGGATCTCCCATCAAGCTGTGTGCAATCATACCGCCCTTCAGCACTAACTCAGGCTTTACCCCGAAAAAGGCAGGATCCCAGATGACGAGGTCGGCCAGTTTTCCCGCCTCGATGGAACCAACCTCATCCGCTATGCCGTGAGTAATCGCTGGATTAATCGTATACTTGGCGATATACCGTTTCACTCGGAAGTTATCACCTACACCTGTATCCTCCGGCAGTTTCCCTCGCTGCTTTCTCATCTTATCGGCTGTTTGCCATGTACGAGTGATCACTTCACCGACCCGGCCCATTGCTTGGGAATCGGAACTAATCATACTGAATACACCCAAATCATGCAGGATATCCTCGGCTGCAATCGTTTCTTTACGGATCCGGGAATCAGCAAAGGCTATATCCTCTGGTACTTCAGGGTCTAAATGATGACATACCATCAGCATATCAAGGTGCTCATCTAATGTATTTTTTGTATAAGGACGGGTTGGATTGGTGGAAGATGGAAGAATATAGGGATAGCTTGCAACCTTAATAATATCGGGTGCATGCCCTCCGCCTGCGCCTTCTGTATGATATGTATGGATTACCCGGCCATTTATAGCTGCCAATGTATCCTCGACAAATCCGCCTTCATTTAAGGTATCTGTGTGGATCGCTACTTGAATATCATATTTATCTGCAGCCCTTAGACAGTGGTCAATAGCAGATGATGTTGTCCCCCAATCTTCATGAAGCTTTAGACCAATGACACCGGCATTGATTTGCTCAATTAACGGTTCTTCTGCCGAAGCATTTCCCTTTCCTAAGAACCCCAAATTCATCGGGAATTCTTCCGCCGCTTCTAACATTCGGTGGATATTCCATTCACCCGGTGTACAGGTTGTAGCATTCGTTCCAGTGGCAGGACCTGAACCGCCTCCAATCATGGTGGTAATTCCAGAAGAAAGGGCGGTTTCGATTTGCTGCGGGCTAATAAAATGGATATGGGCATCAATGCCGCCTGCTGTCACAATCATTCCTTCTCCAGCGATGACCTCTGTTGATGCCCCAATCACCATATCTACTTTTTCCATTAATAACGGATTGCCACTTTTACCAATCCCGGCAATCCGCCCATCCCGAATCCCGATATCCGCTTTATAGATGCCGGTATAATCGACGATAATGGCATTGGTTATCACCGTATCGAGCGCTCCATCTGCTCTTGTTGCGAGCGGATGCTGGCCCATCCCGTCCCGAATAACTTTACCTCCCCCGAACTTCACTTCATCTCCATAAACGGTAAAGTCTTTTTCTATTTCAATAAATAGGTCTGTATCAGCAAGCCGGATGGCATCTCCGGTTGTGGGACCAAACATATCTGCGTATTGCTTTCTCGACATCTTAAAGCTCATCGTTCCCCTCCTTTTTCGTGTCCAGAGGACCATCCGTTTTATTATTTAATCCATAGACCTCACGGCTGCCGGCAAAAGGGACAAGTTCTATTTCTTTCGCATCCCCCGGTTCAAATCGGACAGCCGTACCTGCCGGGATATTTAAATGTTTGCCATAGGCTTTCTTACGTTCAAATTGCAAGGCCGCATTTACTTCATAAAAATGAAAATGTGAACCTACTTGAATCGGCCGGTCTCCTAGATTGAGCACCATAAGACTTGAAACCAGCCTTCCTTCGTTACAAACAATCGGCTCTTTTCTTAAGTGATATTCGCCTGGAATCATGTTCTTCACTCCGTAAATTAGGTGTAGTTAAATTTTGCCCTATACATTTTACCGAATTGGCTGATGTACCGTTACTAGTTTTGTTCCATCCGGAAAGGTTGCCTCCACCTGAATGTCCCGGATCATCTCGGGAATACCTTCCATTACATCTTTAGCAGCTAAAATCTTGGTGCCATCACTCATCAGTTCAGCCACCGATTTTCCATCTCTTGCCCCCTCCATCATCTCATAGGTTATGAGAGCTACCGCCTCCGGGTAATTTAGTTTTAAGCCGCGATCCTTACGACGTCTTGCCAAGTCCGCAGCTACAACAATCATTAATTTTCCCTGCTCGCGCTGGGTAAGTTTCATTCCTTTTCCCTCCCTCGCTTAATTAAAGGCAGACACCTAATTTTTCATTTGCCATTCCAAATTCATCATCATAAATAACCCTTCCACGAAGCATCGTTTTCTTAATCCTTGTGGAAAATATTCGACCCTCATATGGTGAAAAAGGATTTCTAAATCCAAAAGACTCTTGTTCTGCAGCAGTCGTTTCATCTAATCGAATGAATACCAAATCGGCATCTAATCCCGGACTAATTCTTCCTTTTCGATCAGCCAAGCCAAATCGGTCTGCTACATTAGACGTCCCTAGAGGAAAAACCTGTTTAAGAGATACACCACGCTTCAAAGCCTCATCCACCATTGCCAGCCATGTAAATTGAACGCCTTGAATCCCACCCCAAGCATCCCAGATGGATTCCGTCGATTTCATCGAATAAAGACATGGAGAATGATCGGACCCAATCGTATCAATCATTCCGTTTGCAAGACACTCCCATAATCCTTCCACTTCAACGCGAGGCCTTAACGGCGGGGCACATTTTAGAATTGCTCCCTCTCTAAGAAAATCTTCTTCATCAAAAATCAAATAATGCGGACAGGTTTCCACTGTTACATCTACACCACTTCTTTTAGCCTGCTCGATTAAACCGACTACCTTTGGTGAACTGATATGAACAAAATGAATAGCGGTTCCATACTTTGCGGCAAGCTCTAATGCATAGCATACGGCCTTCTCTTCCGCAGAAATGGGTCTGCTTGCTAAAAAAGCACTTCGTTCATTCATCGAGGGATGTTTTTTATTAATAGCTGTAAGTCTAGCAATATCATTTTCCCATTCCGCATGAAGGGCAAGAATTTTATCATGCTCCTTTGCCGCTTGCATGGCCTGTTTCAATTCATTGGGAGATAAATATTTAAAATCATCAATCCCACTTTCACTCATGAAGGACTTCCATCCAATGACACGCTCACTCATTTGGGCTAATTCCTGACTATTATTAAGATTAGTTCCAGTCATTCCTCCCCAGAGTGCATAATCAATATAGGATAATGAAGTTAGATACTCCCTCTTTTCGAGTAAATTTTGTAAATTTATAATCGAGGGAGAGCAATTCAAAGGCATATCAAAAATGGTGGTCGTCCCTCCCATTGCAGCTGCACAGCTCCCGGTCTCTATACCTTCCCAATCCGTTCTGCCTGGATCATTAAAATGAACATGGGCATCAATGAATCCAGGAACCACAAGACAGCCACTTGCATCGATGATACCTGTGGTCTCTATCATTGGACCTGCTTCATCTTCGACTATGGAAACAATCTTTCCTTCATTAATTTTAATTGTTACCTCACGAAAGCCTTCTTCAGTAAAGACAAGGCCATTCTTTACTAATAGCTCTTCTGTCTTTATATCTTCCTTAACCCCTTCGGTTAGTACTTTAGCCATAAGTAAGTCACTCCTCGATGTTTGTAACCTCTTTTTCTTTTAAGCTTGTTATTGCACTTTCGACAGAACGAATAATTCCTCCATATCCCGTACACCGACATAAATTCCCAGAGAGTGCCTCCTGTATCTCATGTTTATTCGGAGTGGAATTTGAATCCAGCAATGCCTTGACCGCCATAATCATCCCTGGTGTACAATACCCGCATTGAAAACCGCCCTCTTCCAAGAATGCCTTCTGAATGGGATGACATACACCCTCTCCTAAACCTTCAATGGTAGTTATGGACGCTTGGTTTGCCTGATAGGCCATGACCAAACAAGAGTTAACCAGTTGACCATCCATTTGAACAGAACATGCCCCGCAACGGCCTATTTCACAAGACATTTTGGTACCTGGTAGTCCTAAGTCTTCTCGTAAAATATCTAACAACCTGGCTGCAGGCGCCACCTGTAATTGATGAAGGACACCATTGACGGTAAGAGTAAGTTCGATCTTAGGAGTAGAAGTCGTTTTTTCTATACTCTGGATGACTTTTTTCATATCCACGGTTTCCTCTCTCCAAAACTGGCAGATTTTAATATGATTTCAGGAGAAACAGGTAATTTATTTACCCAACAACCTGCTGCATCATAAATCGCTCTTGCAATCGCAGGAGCAACCGCAACCGTTCCAATTTCCCCTACACCTCTAGGGCCAAACAGATCGCCTTCAGCCAATTGATCTATCGCTTCAACCTTTGTCTTGTAAGGAACATCACAAATAGTGGGAATAAAATAGGTATCAAAATTGTCGGTTACATAAATCCCCTTCTCCATAATGGCTTCCTCCATCAACGTATAACCTAACGCCATCACACCTCCGCCTTCAATTTGCCCTAAATACCCCAATGGACTCACAATAGGCCCCGCTGCCACTGCTTGATCGATCGCGTATACCTTCACTTGACCTGTTAAAACATCCACTTCAACCTGAGCCATAACAGCCGCAAAGGCGTACAAATAATGGCTTCCACCTACGCTTGCATCAGGACTCGTCGGAAAGTTAAACGAAGTATGAACATTAATCGAACCGCCGCTTGGCATTTGCTTTGCCAGTTCACTAAAAGTAATGAAAGGTTCTGAAGCATCCATATTTTCGATCAGCCAGATTCCCCCCCGTCCCATTCGGAGCTGATCAGCAGGGATCCCAGTCAACAGCTGCGATAGCTCTAGAATTTGCTTCCGAAAAGAACCCTTCATTCTTTGCAGTGCCTGCCATACCATACTGGTTGATCTTGAGGCAGTAGAGGAGCCGCTGATAGGTACCAGAGCTGTATCACCTATAACAATTTGAATATCTTTCTCTGTACACTCGAATTCTTCTATTAATAAGGTTTCAATTACTGCAAGAAGACCTTGACCACATTCTTCAAAGCCAAAGGCCGCTTCAATTTTTCCTGACTTTGTAAAAGAAAGACGTCCGCCAGAAGGATCCAAACGGTCAATCCCAAGTCCTCCTCCATGCATCGTGAGGGCCATCCCAGTTCCTCTCACTTTCCATTGATCCGTCTTTTCCTGTTTCCACCCTTTTGCTTTTTCAGCATGTAAACGTTCAATCGCTTGAAGGACATCCAACGCTCCACTAGTCGGAGCTATTTTTTGTCCTAATGGACCAGGATCATCTGGCTTCCTTAAATTCTTCCTTCGAAAAAGAAGCGGGTCCATATTCAACTTGTCTGCCAGCCGGTCCATTTGTCCTTCTAAGGCAAAGGTAATCTGGTTTCCACCAAATCCTCGGAATTCCCCTGCTACTCCATTATTTGTAAAAACAGATAAACCCTCAATATCTATATGGGGGATGATATATGGACCTGGTGCATGTTCCACCGCAAAGTCCAAAACTGCTGGACCTAATGTGGCATAGGCCCCTGTATCGGCGATAATTTTCACCTTGTGTGCAAGGATATTCCCCTCCGTATCAACTCCCGTTTTCATCGTAATTTTCATTGGATGTCGTTTAATGCCTGCTTTTACCGATTCCTTTCTGCTGTTATGAAGTTTAACAGGGCAGTCTGCAGCTAAAGCTAGCAAGGCCCCATACGGTTGAATATTTAATTCATCCTTTCCTCCAAAGGATCCGCCCATTGGACTCGAAACAATACGGATATCTGCTTCAGACATATCTAGAATTCTTGCTAATTGAAAACGGTCCTTAAAACCATGCTGGGTACCTACATATACCGTTAATTTCCCGTCCGGTTCCGGAACAATGACACCGCCTTCCGTTTCCATATAAGCATGCATTTGTCTAGGCAGCTCATAGGTTTCCTCGACCACAATGGCACATGTTTGAAAGGCCGTTTCGGCATCACCTTTTTTAAAATGGGGGTGATGTAGAATGTTTCCTCCTGGATGGAGAAGCGGAGCATCCGGTTGAAGGGCTTTTTCGGGACTATCAACGACTGGAAGTTTCTTGTATTCCACCTTAATTAAATGTAAGGCCTGTTCAGCAATCTCCTCTGTATCTGCTGCGACAGCTGCAAGAGCATCCCCTACATAGCGCACACGGTCCTTACAAAGAACGGGCTGGTCAGGAAAAATAAGTCCAAAGCCGTTCAAACCCGGAACGTCCCGATAAGTTACAACAGCCCTTACACCTGGAAGCTTCTTTGCCTCTTCAACCGAGATGGATACAATCTCTGCATGCGGCTCCAGGCTTCTTAACACTTTACCGTACAGCATGTTAGGAAAAGATAAATCTGTGAGGTATATCATTCTGCCGGTCACTTTTTCGGGACCATCAGGACGTACCCTCCTTTTCCTATCTGAAAGGCTAGTTTGGTTTGACATAAGACCCCTTCCTTTTCTAACCAGCAAAGCTAGCAATCTTTGAAACAATCATATTGGCAGCTACTGTTTTTTTATAATCTGCCGTTGTAAACGGATCTGTTGTCGTATGAAACTCTTCTCTTATTGCTTGAAAAAGAGTGGTTAATAATTCGTTAGACAAGGTCAGTCCTTCTACTAACTTTTCACAGCAAGATAATCTTTGATATGGTGTTGTCCCCCCTCCTGCCACAAGACGGATGTATTCAACCTCGTTTTGTGAGTTGAGTTTACAACAGCCGGAGATTGTTACAATACTAGGGGTAAATGCCTCTCTAAACCCAAGCTTTTTATAAAAATATCTTTTTTGGCCAAGTATTCTATTTTCAGGAACATAAATGGCGGTAAGAATGGTGCCGCCAGATTGACCTATACAATCTGATAAACTTTTAATTTCAGTTTTACCTCCATCATATAAGGAAAGAGAAGCATCGAGCGCTATAAGGGCAGGAATTAAATCGCCAAATCCACCTGCAATATTGCCTCCAATCGTTGCCCGATTACGTACAGCCGGGGCTGCGATAGTTCTAATAGCCTCTTCTATTAAGGGGATATTTTTTAAAAGTGAAGGGTCATCCTTGCATGCAGCTAGTGTGGTTAAAGCACCAATACGGGTACTAGCTTCTCCGTTATGATTGTTTTTTTCACAGCCTCGCATTTCGTTAATCTTTTCCAAGCTGATTAAATGGCGGGGACATTCAAACCCTTTTTGCCACTGTGTCTGAAGGAGCGTGCCTCCCGCGACAAAACAGGCATTTAAACCTAATCGTTGTTTTAATTCCCATGCTTCGGCAAGATTAGCCGGAAGCCAAACTGACGGTGAGTCCAACATCGCCGCACCCTGCCTAATCATAACTTGACCAGCTCCTTTCCCTCGCCATTGCCTTTTCGGGCTTCTTTAGACGTTGTCTCTGGATTAATTCTGCTACAATACTAATAGCAATCTCTTCCGGACCTTCCGCGCCTATTGGCAATCCAACCGGGCTCGTAATCTCAGGAGGTATTTCCCTCCCATCAAACAAACGCTTTGTCCTTGCTTTTGATCCAAGTACACCCAAGTACCTTAACTTGTGTCCTTTTAAAAGATGTAACAATTCCCGGTCCCTTTGAAAATGGTGTGTAAGGATAATGACGGAGTCTATGCTTGATAAGGAAAGCATCGACATCACTTCACTTGGAAAACCCATGAATAATTGATCTGCATCCGGAAAAAATTTTTCTTTACATAATGCTGGGCGCCAATCAGAGACAAGGACTGAAAATCCTGCCTGCGAAGCCATACTAACTAATGGAACCGCATCTCTGCCAGCTCCAAAGACAATGAGCCGCGGCTTAGGTTCAAAGCAATGAAGATATAAATCAGCTGATAATTCCTGAGAAAAAGTAATCCCGCTTTTTGGTAATGATTGGTGTATACAATTTAATAAGCTTTTTATTTGCAAGGATAGTCTTCCATGCCATTTTCCGAACAGCTGCTGTTCATCTGTCATAAACAAATAATCAGAGACCGAGTAGTCTTTAGATAATTTTTTTATCATCGTCACTCGCCTGCCGCTATCAAGATGGAACTTTAATTTACAGAGGTGCTCACGAAGACAGGCATCTATAGGTTCCAAAAGCACACTGATTACACCATTGCAGCCTGCTCCCTGACCCCATGACAGATCATCTTCGTCCCTTAAATCATAAACAATTGTTTTTGTATTTCTCTGGTTTATGACATCCTGAACATGATAAGACAAGTCCTTCTCAAGACAGCCAGCACTTAGAAGACCTATTTGCGTTCCATCACCTCGGAACAGCATGGAAGTACCCTCTTTTCGATAAGCTGATCCTTCTACGCGGATGATTGTAGCAAGAACATCATCAGTAACAGACCCATAGATAACGTCCAAAATCTCATGTATCCCGTCCATACAAAGCCTCCCTTTACTTTTAACCTTTATGTTTCGATAGACCTCCTAAAAAATCCATATATTCTCTCTCTATTTTTCGGCCCGGTTGGAGCGGTGAGATTATGTAACTAAGGATAATGTTAAAGTTTCTATCATCAGCTTTTTACTAATGATATCCAAAAGGGGAAATAGCTTCTACATTGGTGTCATATAATCTAACATAAAAATTTAATAATCATTTAAAATGCCAGATGAAGAGGAATTTTATTCTTTTAAATGATTGGGAATATTTCTAACGAGAGTCATATTGAAAAAGTCTGTAAGATATCCTTACAACAAAGGAGAAAATATGAGTATGTTATAGAATAATATATCTCAAGTTTAAAGGGGAAATTGTTGCTTTTCTCCTTTATTTAGAAGGCACAATCACAAAGAGACAAACGTTTAATATAAAGTAAGATAGGAGAGTGTTTATGTCAGAAGAGAAATTTATGGAGGAAGCGATTGATGAGGCCCTAACAAATGTGATGACTCGTCATGGAGGTCCATTTGGGGCAATTATTGTAAAAGATGGAAAGATCATTGGAAGAGGTCGGAATGAAGTGACTGCCTCAAACGATCCCACAGCTCATGCCGAAGTGCAGGCAATTCGTGAAGCCTGCCAAAATTTAAAAAGCTTTCAGCTTGAGAACTGTGAAATCTATACGAGTTGTGAACCCTGCCCAATGTGCATTGGCGCGATTTATTGGGCTCGGCCAAAGGCTGTTTATTATGCATGCACGAAAGAAGACGCTGCGAAAATTGGCTTCGATGATCAATTTATTTATGAACAACTCGCCTTACCAAAGGAATATCGCCAGATTCCAATGAAACAAATCTTTCCTGACAATGGCGACCTGCCGTTTAAAACCTGGGAAAAATCACAAGATAAAGTTGAATATTAATTTACAAAAGAGGATGTTGACTATGGAGGAAAATCAACTAGAAAGAAGAATCTCGGTGGCATCTGGAAAAGTGCCTGCAGATACTGTCATTAAGAATGGAAAAATAATTGATGTCTTTAACGGTGAAATAATTGAGGGTGACATCGCCATTGTAGATGGTTTTTTCGCAGGAATTGGAGAGTATAAAGGAAGAAACATGATTGATGCAGCCGGTCAATACGTATGCCCTGCGTTTATTGATGGGCATGTCCATATTGAGTCCTCCACAGTAACGGCCAGGGAATTCGCTAAGGTCAGCCTCTTACATGGAGTAACTACTGTCATTGCTGACCCACACGAAATTGCAAATGTCTCTGGGGTGACAGGGATTCAATATATGCTGGATTCCTCAGAAAACCTACCCTTTGACTTTTACTTTATGCTCCCCTCCTGCGTGCCTGCAACAGCCTTTGAACATGCTGGTGCTACATTGCTTGCCGAAGATTTAAAGCCTTTATATAAACATCCGCGTGTACTTGGATTGGCTGAGGTAATGAATTATCCAGCGGTAGTTAATGCTGACCAAGATATGTTAAAAAAATTATCTGATAGCAAGGAGCTCGGCAAAAAAATTGATGGTCATGCA
Organism: Neobacillus cucumis; assembly: GCF_002860255.1. Classification (GTDB taxonomy): domain Bacteria; phylum Bacillota; class Bacilli; order Bacillales; family Cytobacillaceae; genus Neobacillus; species Neobacillus cucumis_A. The sequence goes on along the minus strand of NZ_PGVE01000063.1, from coordinate 155,976 downwards.
GCCGGCCTAAAGGCAATTGATTTAAACGTTTATATGTCCGCCGGAATCCGAACAGATCACGAGAGTACAACCGCCGGGGAAGCAAAGGAGCGGCTTCTTAGGGGCATGTATTTGATGATTCGCGAGGGTACAGTTGCTAAAGACTTGCTTCAGCTGCTTCCTGTCGTCAATGAACGCAATTCCCGTCGCTGTCTTTTTGTAACAGATGATAAACATTTGGATGATCTTGTTCACGAAGGCAGTATTGATCATAATGTCCGTCTAGCGATAGCCTCCGGGCTTTCTCCTCTCATTGCGATTCAAATGGCATCGATTAATACCGCGGAATGTTTTGGGCTAGATGATAAAGGAGCCATTGCCCCCGGGTATAAAGCGGACTTTATTCTTTTTAACAACCTGGAAACCATTCAAATAACGGATGTATATAAAGATGGGCTTGCTGTTGTCAAGGATGGTGTGCTTTTGGAGGAAATGAGCATGAAAAGTCCCCCTGTATCTGAAAAGATATGTGAATCCGTTTGTTTCCATAAGCTGACAGAAAACAGTTTTAACATTTCTCTTAAAGACTGTAAGGCGAATATTATTGAAATTATCCCTAACAGCCTAGTAACCACCCATGTCGTCGAGCAGGTGGAAACATGTGATCAAGGGTTATTTCAGCCATCTATAACAAATGACCAATTAAAATTAGCTGTCATTGAACGCCATCATATGAGAGGAGAGATGGGCTTAGGGATCGTAAAAGGATTAGGATTGAGAACAGGTGCGATCGCTACCACAATAGCCCATGATTCTCACAATCTCATTATTGCAGGGACTAACAACCCGGATATGGTTCTAGCTGCAAACACGATTAAAGAGATGCAAGGCGGGATGGTTGTAGTGGATCAAGGGCAAGTAATCGCCGCTTTAGAGCTATCTATCGCCGGACTAATGTCTGATCGTCCTTATCAGGAAGTGTACAACAAGCTAAACGAGATCCATCTTGCTCTAAAGATGTTAGGAGCAAGCGACCTCTTTAATCCATTTTTAACACTTTCCTTTTTGTCATTGCCGGTCATTCCGGAATTAAAGCTGACAGATCAGGGCTTATTCCAAGTTTCAACTTTTAATCATATTAAGATCGATGCATAAGGATAGAATGAAAGCCAGTTTTCTAATAAAACTGGCTTTTTCGTTTATTTTATATTATAAAGCAATCGATTTCTGATTATTAATTACCTTTTTACTATAATAGCGCTCGACAAAATGTCCATTTAACGAGGCAAGTACTTGCTGGAAAAGCATAGCAACGACAACCGGAACGGCCACCGCCGCTGGAAAAAAGGAAACCGCTAAAACAGCTCCGGCACTTATATTTCTCATCCCGCCTGTAAACGTCAAAGTGATAACCGTCCCCTGTCTTCTTTTCATCAATCGGCCAATGAAGAAAGAAAACAAATACCCTGTTAAGGCAATGAAAAAGACCACTAGAATGATACTAACAAGTTTAAGATTAAAATTTTTCAAATACGGGGCGACAACGGCTCCATTCAGCATCACAACAATACCTAGACAAATTTTTGAAAAAGGAGCTAAGTTTGGACCCCACTGTTCTTTTACTTTTCCCTTAGTCATTTGGTTTAAAGTCATTCCAATTAATGACGGGATGACAACCATCCCTAACATTCCCTTCATAATACTAATGGTATCCATTTCCACCTTTTGACCGATAAACAATGAAAGGGTCAATGGAACAATGAACGGGGACAAAAGGGTATCTATTAATATAATCGATAGCACCAAAGGGATATTCCCTTTATAGATCGAAACCCAAATAAAACTCGTCACACCAGTTGGTATGACCATACCGAGAACCAGTCCAGTAATCGTGTAAACATCACCTGAAAAAGCAACATGACCAACACCCCAAGCCCAGAGCGGCATAAGGACATGTAAAATCATCATTGCTAGAAATATAGGAAATGGATGTACAATGACATCCTTTAATGATTTAAAATTTGAACTTAAACTTCCTTCAAAGGTCATAAAAGCAAAGAACCACGGAATTAAATAAGAAAAATCCTTTATATAAGTGCTTAGCAGAACGCCTAATATTACACTAACTGGAGTAATAAGAGGCATAATTTTGACAAGTCGTTTATTTAAACTTTGCAGCATATCATTCTCTCCTCCCTAACAAAGAATACCATATTTTCTTTTGCAAGGAATGAAAAAACTTCGTGAATCGAAAATAATATTTATTAGGTTTGCATTCACCAAAGATATTAATGTCTTGGCGCCCAAAGGATAACCGTTACACCAATCAAACAGATCACCGCACCGATCCAATCGTATAAATCAGGCGTCTTTTTATCAACTCCCCATCCCCATAATAAAGCAAGAATAATAAAGACTCCCCCGTAAGCCGCATATACCCTGCCAAATGAGGGGAATTTTTGAAATGTAGGGATAATCCCGTATACGACTAATACCAATCCACCCAGAATTCCAAACCAAAATGGCTTGCCCTCACGAAGCCACTGCCAAATTAAGTACCCCCCGCCAATTTCAGCTAGTCCAGCGAGAATAAATAATATAATGGCTTGATTCATAATAATCACTTCCCTCAAATGACTCTCATCAGTTAATTCTAGTCCAAATTCATTTATAAATAAAATAAATCCGTCAGGGGACTTACTATTCATGTGGTCAATTAGTTAATATCAACCAGGTTCATCCTGCCCCTTAAGGAACAAAAGACCCTTTTTTTTCATACCGTATAATGCCCTGTGTTTTGATTATGGAAGGAGAGAAAGCATGTACTTCAACCCTTTTTATCAACCGGCTATTCCTCCCCATCAGTTTTATCGACCCTATACAATAAATGCTCCAATCCTACGTTCGTATCCACCTGTCGATATAAAGATATTTGAAATGTCCGTCAAAACCTTTCGGCTGTTAATGGCTCAAGGGAGCATTCTTTTAGACCGGCTTGGGGATGTTCAATTTGCCCGTAAAATAATGAGTGCAGCACAGCAAGGAAAACAGGTCGAAGTTGACCAGTTAATTAAAACCATCGGCTTAAAGGTTCCTGTGATCACCAAATTTACTCCTACCGGTGTCAATTTCACCCTCGCCACCCATCCTGCCCAATTGGTGTCGCTTAATTGCTGTACTTTATCCATTACAATGAAATGGGGGCAATAGTTCTAATTTATAAACCCCACTACATCTTGCTGACGTTTGAATCAAAAGCGTCAGCTTTTCTTCTTTACGTCTTATACAAGCACAAATCGAATATGATAAAAAACACATCGAAGATTTCACACTATTTTTATCAGGCATTTGGGTGTAAAATGTAATTTGTGTTTTTAATAAGTTAATAGAGAAGGTGTAAATAGATTTGGAGGAAAAATCTTATAAATATCAAGAACAATCACTGTTCAGTATATCCTGGCCGCTTTTTATCGAACTCTCATTACATATGGGAATTGGGATCATTGCGACCTTTATGCTTGGCCATTACTCGGATTCAGCTGCTGCCGGTGTAGGGGTTGCCAATCAGCTATTAAATATATTCATCCTCGTTTTTAACGTGACTTCCATCGGGGGGACTGTTTTAATCAGCCAAAACATCGGTGCCGGCCGCTTGAAATATGCTAGACAGTTATCACGGACCGTATTTGGACTGAACGTTTGGTTTGGCATCATCGTGTCAGCCATCGTTTTCTGTTTTGGCGAACAGCTTTTACAATTATTCGATATCAATGGAAAGGTATTTGAGTACGGATTAACCTTTCTAAGGATATGCGGTATTTCCCTCTTTTTTGAATCTATCTCCCTTGCCCTAAGCGCCATCTTGCGGAGTCATGGTTATACAAAAGAATCAATGATTGTCACGATTATGACTGATTTTATCAGTATTATTGGAAATATCATTGCTATTACTGAGATTTTTGGTTTCCCGGTTACAGGAGTAACAGGAGTATCATGGGCCATTGTCATTGCACGTGCCTTTGCTATAATCGCCTTAATTTATTTTGTCTATAACCGGCTGGCTTTAAATCTGAATATTAAAGATGTTATAAGTGCTAAAAAAGAAGATATTAAAGGGCTGTTAGGGATTGGGATTCCTTCCGCCGGCGAGAATCTCTCCTATCAGTTTTCACAGCTGATTATTACCAGCTTTGTCGTCTCTATGGGGACAGCTTCCCTTGCTGCACGTGTGTATATTTTAAATATTAACTATATCTGTTTTCTATTTACGTTTGCGATTGCCCAAGGAACGCAGCTATTAGTCGCACGATACATTGGCGGCGGACAGTATGACAAGGCTTTAAAGCGCGGTATACGTACATTAAAAATAGCTATGACTGCCTCAACCTTAACGTCCTTGATCATTGCTATGATTGGTTCACCTATTTTAGAAACATTTACAAAGAACCCTGAAATTATCGCAGTCGGTCTCCCTGTTTTATGGGCGATTGTCTTCGTGGAGCCAGGCAGGGCTATGAATATAGTTTTGATGAATTCTCTCAAATCCGCTGGTGATGTTCGTTTCCCAGTGTTCATCGGTATCTTGTCAATGTGGGGCATTGCTGTTTCACTCAGCTACCTGCTTGGAGTCCATTATGAACTAGGATTATTAGGTGTTTGGCTTGCTCAAGGAGCAGACGAATGGCTGCGTGGTTGCTTCGCCCTAAAACGCTGGTTAATGAAACCATGGGAGCGCCGAGTAACAGCCAAGGCACAGGTTTCAATATAAATAAAAAAAGTGGCAATCAGTTAAAAAAACTGACTGCCACTTTTTTTATTTATAAGGTATTCTTCCATTTGATCGGCAGGTATCGGCTTACTGAATAGGTAGCCCTGGCCAATATTGCATTTATTATTTCTTAAAAAGAATAGCTGTTCCTTTGTCTCGATGCCTTCAGCAATCACAGTAAAATTCATATTTAAGCCCATATCAATAATTGTTTTTACCATAATCCCTTGATTTGAATGGTATAGAATATCATCAACAAAGGACTTATCAATCTTAATTTTATCAATCGGTAAATGTTTTAAATAGCTTAAAGAAGAATAGCCTGTTCCAAAATCATCGATGGAAAGAAGAATCCCCCGCTCTTTTAACTGATTTAGAATAATAATGGAATTCTCTAAGTTTTGCATAATACTTTCAGTGATTTCTAACTCCAATTGAACTCCTTCAAGACCTGTCTCATCCAAAACCATTGCAATATAGTGCATCAGATTTTCATCCTCAAATTGACGGACCGATACATTAACAGCAATCGGTACATGGCTCGGAAGTCCGGCTTTCTCCCATCGTTTCCTTTGGCGGCAGACTTCAGCAATTACCCATTTCCCTATCGGAACAATAAGGCCTGTTTCTTCCGCAAGCGGGATAAATTCTCCAGGAGAAATAAGTCCATGTACTGGGTCCTCCCAGCGTATTAATGCTTCAATACCAACTAGCTCTCCTGTCTCTAAAGATACTTGCGGTTGATAATGAAGCGTAAATTGTTTATGATCTAAAGCCTTTCTTAAACCATTTTCAAGCTCCATTTTTCTAACGGAAATGCCATTTAAATTAGATGAGTAGAATTGAAAATTGTTTTTTCCACGTTCTTTTGCTTGATACATAGCTGTATCTGCATTCTTAATTAAGGTTTCCTCATCTAATCCGTCTGTTGGATAGAGGCTGATTCCTATACTTGGGGTAACGAAGAATTCTTGATTATTAACAACTAATGGCTTAGAAAACTCAATTAAGATGTGCTGGGCTATTTCTGCTGCTTTTTCTCGATCACCATTTTCTAATAGTATGATAAACTCATCCCCGCCCTGCCTGGATACTAACCCTTCTTTTTCAATTACTATTTTTAGGCGTTCTGCTGTTTCCTTAAGAATAAGATCCCCAACCGTATGACCTTTTGTATCATTAATTATTTTAAATCTGTCTAAATCAATGAATAATACAGCTAACATTTTACTTTCTTCTATTTGATTTAATATTTGGTTCAGATATAGCCGGAACCGATTTCGATTCGGCAATCCCGTTAATGTATCATGGTATGCCATATTTCTAATCGTTCTCTCTGATAGTTTTCGTTCCGTAATATCCCGTCCAACCACCTGTACCGCAAACCTGCCTTCATAATAGATAGGAGCAGAGGCAAGTTCAACTTCGATGGTCTCTCCATTTAATTGTTTTAACTGAAATTCAAGCCTGACTTCCTGGTCACGTAATTTAGCTCCCCTAATTTTAAAGGCTTCCACAATTTCTTTTGGCACAAACTCTAATAATGATTTACCAATCAATTCCTTAGGATGCTTAGCTCCAACCAGTCTGCAGCCTGCTTCATTTATATATTCAATTGTATCCTGACTTACAACGGCAATGATGTCTGGTGACATTTCGACTAGAGTACGATAACGATCTTCACTTTCTTTTCGATCGGTTATATCAAATAAGACACTATTAAAATAAATAAAATCTCCATTGTTATCAAGACTTGGAAATCCTCTGTCCAGGATCCAGCGGACCTCTCCATCAGGGCGGATAATCCGATATTCACTAGTAACAGTTTCCCCTCTTGCCAGCCTGTTTGCTCTCTCATTAAGAAGACATACATCATCTTGATGAATGACCTTTTTCCACAGATCTAAATCTTTATAAAAATCTTTATAGGTATAACCATAGAGCTTCTCAATCCCTGGGGTAATTAACAGAGTATCAGTTTTCAAATCATGGGACCAAATAGCAACATCCAATGTATCGAATATGTTTTTTAATTTCAGTTGATTTTGCATAGATTCTTCATCTTTTTTTCTCATTTCCTTGAGGGTTAAGATGATGAGGGGAAGTGTGATCATTAATGTTAGAATAGAAGCAAACCTAATGAATGGAACAGATGGGAAAAAGAGAGAAACAGCCAATTCTAGCAAAATCATAATGAAGAACAAACTATAAATAATCTTTAATAGTAGTTGAATGTTAATCCTTGGTCTTACCATGTAAATTCTCCCTCATATGCTAGAAAATAATGAATCTAAAAGATCAAGCTCTCCATGCTTCCTGGACCGCCCGTAAACCACTCTCGCCTGAAGTGGAAATCAACAGTCTATTCAACGTAGCTTATTTTTAAAATAACAAAAATCGACATACTTAACAATCGGCGTTTCTTCCCATTGTAAGCGAATTTATCATTTCTAAAAATGGTTAATAACACGGATGTTCAAATTTCTGTAAAAACATTTCGAACAAACTTTGAACTTATCCCTATTGCCATGTTTTTAAGATAAAAAAGGAATATAGTAGAAGCATAAAGAACAAACAAAAATGAAAGAAGGAATCATTTATGTTTAACAAATTTTTAAGAGAGAATAAAGCTGCCTCAGTTATTTTAGCTGTTTTACGTTTATATCTTGGCTACTCTTGGATTACAGCAGGGATTGGAAAATTATCCAGCGGTGGATTTGATGCTTCTGGCTTCTTAAAAGGAGCCATCGCAAACCCAGTTAAAGGCCCAGACGGTGCAGTCGTCTTTGGCTGGTACGTGGACTTCTTAAAACACATTGCCTTACCAAACGTGGATATTTTTAACGTCATCGTTCCTTTGGGTGAAACATTAATCGGATTAGGCTTAATCCTAGGATGCTTAACAACAACTGCCATGTTCTTTGGTCTAGTCATGAACTTCTCTTTCTTCTTAGCAGGAACTGTATCTCACAACCCTAGGGACATCTTCTTAGGATTTATCATCTTAACTGCTGGCTACAACGCTGGTAGAATCGGATTAGACCGTTGGGTGGTACCTTTCTTCAAAAGAGTAGGAAACAAGAATACTGTAATTGAAAAAGCAAAAGCAAGAGCCTAATAACAATCAGACAAAAGACGATTCGAAAATTCGAATCGTCTTTTAAAATTTATTTACTTTAACATGTAGACCCTTGTTTCATAAGGCTTTAAAGTAAACTCTCTTCTTAATTTCCTATCTGCAGCCTCATAATTATTTAATACCAGTTCAGAAGCAGTAAAGGTAACATTTGTTGGAACTTTGAATCTTGTTGATTTTTCTCTAAAATTATTAATCACTAAAGCCTTGCGTCCTCCAAGACGGCGAGTGTAAACAAATAAATGCTTATGATTCGGCAATAGCAATTCATATGTTCCGTAGACAAACAGTGGATTTTCTTTACGTAACCGAATCAACTTTTTATAAAAGGATAGAATAGAATCAGGATCATTTAATTGTGACTCGACATTAATTTCTTTAAAATTTGGATTTACTCCCAGCCATGTTCGATTCGCTGTGGTGAATCCCCCTTTATTGGAAGTATCCCATTGCATTGGAGTCCGGGCATTGTCTCGGCACTGTTTCCAAATGATCTCCATAATTTCATCATGGGAGCGTCCCTTTTCCGTTTCAACTTTGTAATAATTAACCATTCCAACATCATCATAATCTTCAATCGATGGGAACTTGACATTGGTCATCCCAATTTCCTGGCCTTGATAAATAAACGGTGTACCCTGCATAAGAAAGTATAACGCGCCCAGCATTTTGGCACTTTCTTTCCAAAGCTTCTGGTCATTTCCCCAACTTGATACGCGGCGGGGCTGGTCATGGTTTTCAATAAATAAGGCGTTCCACCCCTTGCCTTCTAACCCTTTTTGCCATTTGGTTAAATTCTTCTTTAATGCACGTACATCGACGCGGTCATCTGCGTCTTTATCCCAAAGACCCAAAAACTCAAATTGGAAGATCATATTGAAATAGCCGTTATCTTCACCGACCCATTTATCAGCATCATCCAGCCCGACACCGTTTGCTTCTCCTACAGTCATAATGTCGTAGTTTTTAATCGTTTTTTGCGAGAATTCGGTTAGAAATTCATCAATTCCGTCCACGTTCATCATCTTTGGAAAGCAAGGTACAAAATCCAGGTCCTCAGGGTTTGGCATGTCGTGGAAGCCCGGTTCCTTTTTAATATGGGAAATGGCATCAACACGGAAGCCATCGATTCCCTTATCAAGCCACCAATTTACCATGTCGTATAGTGCATCCCTTACCTCTGGATTTTCCCAGTTTAAGTCGGGCTGACGGGTTGAGAAAATATGCATAAAATATTGGTCCGTCGAAGAGTCATACTTCCAAGCAGGGCCGCTGAAAATCGACTCCCAATTATTCGGTTCTTTTCCTTCCTTGCCGTCACTCCAGATGTACCAATCACGTTTTGGGTTATCCTTTGAGGAACGCGATTCGATGAACCAAGGATGTGCGTCACTTGTATGATTAATGACCAAATCCAATATTAATTTCATCCCGCGTTGATGTACACCCTCAAGAAGTGCATCAAAATCTTCCATCGTTCCAAACTCGGTCATGATATCCTGATAATCGGAAATATCATAACCGTTGTCATCGTTGGGAGATTTGAACATGGGAGATAACCAAATGACGTCGATTCCCAAGTCTTTTAAGTAATCCAATTTGGAAGTAACACCTTTTAGGTCCCCAATGCCGTCACCATTACTATCCATAAAGCTTCTTGGGTATACCTGATAGGCAACACTTTCTTTCCACCATTTTTTATTCATATGGCACCTCTGATTCTAAGATGTTGTTCTTAGCTGTTATACCCACCACATTTGGGATATAGGCTGCTCAATTAAGACAGATTTCAAATTGTTTACAGCACGAGTAAATCCTTCCTCAATCGACATGATTGGATCTTCATGCTCAATGCTGACTACATAATCATATCCATAGGTGCGAAGGGCGCTCATCATATCTGACCATTCTTTTAATCCATGTCCGCAGCCTACCGAACGGAAGGTCCATGCCCTTGTCTGTACTTCTCCATATGGCTGCATATCTGTTAACCCATACATATTCACATTTTCTTGATCAATGTATGTGTCCTTTGCATGGAAATGGTGGATCGCATTTTCTTTCGCTAAGATTTTTATCGCAGCAACCGGATCAATTCCCTGCCACCATAAGTGACTTGGATCTAAATTGGCTCCAATGGCATCACAGGTTTCTTCACGTAATTTCAACAAGGTATATGGGGTATGGACTAAAAAGCCGCCATGAAGTTCAAGGCCGATTTTCACGTTATTGTCTTTTGCATACTGGCCAACTTCCTTCCAATATGGAATCAGCTTTTCTTCCCATTGCCATTTTAATACATCGCCATATTCATTTGGCCAAGGGGTAACAGGCCAGTTAGGATACTTTGCATCTTCATGGTCACCAGCTGTACCAGAAAAACAGTTAACAACAGGTACATTCAGTAACGATGCCAATTTAATTGTTTTTATAAGTGTTTCGTGAGACGCCTGAGCAAATTCCTTTTCTGGAGATATCGGATTTCCATGACAGCTGAACGCACTGATAATTAATCCGCGTTCCTCCACTTTTTGAAGGTATTCCTTTCTTGCCTCTTCATTTTCCAATAACAAATCTAAATCACAGTGGCTATTCCCCGGGTAGCAGCCAGTACCAATTTCAACTGCATGTAAACCAGCTTTTTGAACCGTATCTAACATTTCCTCGAACGTTTTTTCAGCAAATAATACAGTAAAGACTCCTAGTTTCATATTATACTCTCCTCACTTTTAGTAACGTTGTTTCCCTTGTACAAATAAACAGTACAGAGTTGACCGCAAACGTTGCTGCCAACTCTATTGCTAATAAACTATCTAACTTGAACAATTTGCTTCGTTTCGTTGGATTTAAGAGCTGCCAGAATCACCTCTAAAGATTTCATCCCTTCTTCACCAGGGACAGCAGGCTCCTGCTCTAGCAGAATAGCATTGACAAAATGCTCGATAACGTGAGAGTTGTTTTGTCCTCCCGCATCATTCGATTGGATTTTTCCTAGTTCATATTTAACTACTTCACCATTACTATATTGAACCACTAAAGAATTAATTGGGTCATCTTCTAAACGAAGGATGGCCTTCTCACCGTAAATGATGGTAGAGTTATCTTCCTTGCTTACATAAGCCCAGCTCGCAGCAAGTGTACCAATGATGCCGCTTTCTGTTTTCAATACACAAACGGCATTGTCATCAACATCGGCAAACTCCTTTGCGTTCGTCTCGACAAAGGAACCTACTTCAACAATTTCTTCCCCTAATACATAGCGCAGTAAATCTGTTTTATGAACACCTAAGTCACCCATAGCACCAACGAATGCTTTTTCTTTTTCAAAAAACCAGCTTTCTTTTCCGTCTACGCTCCAGCCTTCTGGTCCGCCGTGGCCAAATGCCGTGCGGAAGCTGTAAATTCTACCGATTTCTCCGCTTTGGATAAGCTGACGTGCTTTTTGATGGGAAGGTACAAAACGCTGATTATGACCAATCATTAATACTTTCCCACTTTTTTCTGCTGCAGCATTCATGGCCTCTGCTTCTTCCTTAGAGGTAGCCATTGGTTTTTCACATAAGACATGAAGGCCTGCATCTAAGGCCGCAATCGTAATAGGAGCATGGAGATAGTTCGGTGTACATACACTCACCGCGTCCACTTCACCACTTTTTATTAACTCGTTATAATCTGTATAGGAAAGTACTCCGTATTTTTCTGCTACTTCTAGTGCCCGCTCCTGATTGATGTCACAAACTGCTGCAAGCTCTACATTAGGATTAATTTGATATTCTGGTAAATGACGATGCTGTGCAATACTGCCGCAGCCGATTACGCCTATTCTTAACTTTTTCAAGATTATTTTCCCCCTTTTATTTCTTCAAGCGGCTTTGCATTTCCGTAAACTGGCCGTTCACGCTTCACAGGCTTTGCCCATTTAACTGCATTTATAATGACGCGCTGAACTTGTTTATGATGATAGGTTGGATACGTTTCATGTCCAGGTCTGAAGTAAAACACTTTTCCATTACCGCGCTTATATGTACAGCCGCTGCGGAAGACTTCGCCACCTTCAAACCAGCTCATGAAAATCAATTCATCAGGCTGCGGGATATCAAAATGTTCACCATACATTTCTTCATTTTCTATTTCAATATATTCAGGGAGTCCTTCTGTAATTGGATGACTTGGACTAACGACCCAAATTCGTTCCTTTTCACCGGCTTCACGCCATTTTAAATCACAGCTTGTTCCCATTAAAGTCTTAAAGATTTTTGAAAAATGACCGGAGTGAAGAACAATTAGCCCCATTCCATCAAGAACACGCTCTTTAACCTTCTGAACAATTTCATCTTTCACTTCACTATGAGCGAGATGGCCCCACCAAACTAATACATCGGTGTTATTTAAAACATCATCCGTCAATCCATGTTCCGGCTCATCAAGGGTTGCTGTTCTTGTATCAAATCCTTCAGTCTTTAGGAAATCAGCGATTGTTCCATGGATACCCTGTGGGTAAATATCCCTTACGACAGGATTTTTTTGTTCATGACGGTTTTCATTCCATACCGTTACTTTCAACATGATTGGTCACTCCTTTTCACTGTTCATCTATTATTTTAAAGAATACCAGAATAATTGAAACTGCTTACATTGACAAATAGGGTGAAAAATATTGAACTATTTTTATTGGTTTAAGAGATGTGGAAGTTTATTTCTTAAATAATTAATACTGATCTCTATGCTCTCTAAAGGGGTAAGCCGGCTTACATCCTGCTCGATGACCCACCACTTAATATCAACTTGTTCTCCCTTATGAAGGACTGCTTCCAGGTCAACGCCGCCTGTTCCAAGTTCAGCGAAGAATTGTTCTTCATCTGTGGTCATATCCTTCAAATGAATCAGCGGTGTCCGATTTTTATATCGTTCGATCCACTCTGACGGCTTTTGGCCTGCTTTTGTCAACCAGTACACGTCGAGCTCTGCCTTTACCACCTCTGGGTTTGTCCCATCAAAAATAGTTTCTAGTGCCATTCGGCCATCCGATAACCGTTCAAGTTCAAAATCGTGATTATGATAGCATAAGGAAATCCCTTCACGCTGGCAAGCCTCACCTGCCTCTTCTAAAAACGAAATAAGAGCTTTGTAGTCACTTTCACTACGTTGATCTGGCATTAAATAGGGACAAACCACATATCTACTTTCTAATACTTTTTGATCCTCAATCACTTGAGACAGATTGTTTTTCAATTGTTCAAGTGGTACATGGCAGGCAGCGGTCTTTAGCCCGAGCTGATCTAGTAAATCTTTTACTTCTCGTGCAGTTAATCCGTGGAATCCGGCAAGCTCAACACCATCAAAGCCAAGCTCTGCCACCTTTTTTAGCGTACCAGCAAAATCTTTCGCACTTTCTTCTCTTAATGTAAACATTTGCACCGCTACTGGAATGTTTCTCATCCTTAATCCTCCAATTCTATAACATGCCTTATTTGATTTCATCTTATATTTTATTTTTGATGATAAACATAGATGATATAATTAAAACATCTACTATTCTGCTACTTTTTTACGAGAGGGATCATATGACCACAAACATACTTTTTTGCGGATATTCTTTTCATACAAAGGGATATCACTCCCAATATAAAGCCGGATACCCGTCTTACCTTTTTCGCCTGCAAACAGAAGGACTATGTGAAGTAGTGGTAAAAGGAACCAAGATGGGACTTGAGAAAGGAGATCTACTGCTTATTAAACCAGGAGATCATTATGAACTTCTTGTCAGAGAAGGACAAATCAGCGGAGATTATCACATTGGCTGCGAAGGAAGTTGGCTCGACGAATGGTGGGATCGCTCCGAGAAGCCGCCTATTTCCCGCATTGATCTGGATGAAAAGATGCTGCTCCTATGGCGCCAAATTATGATTGAAAAACGCCGTCCTGACTCAAGTCAAAACGAAGAACTCTCCGACTATTTAGTCCGAGCGCTTTGTTTAACTCTTGAACGGGCTGTAAGTGAAACGGTCCCCTCCTACCATTATCCATATCCAGTAACAAGGATGATGCGATATATTGAGGAACATGCTACAACCCAGTTTAAGGTGGAGGATGTGGCACGTCATGCAGGGCTTAGTGTCTCGAGGTCGGTTCATCTTTTTAAAAGCAGTGTGGGGAAAACCATCATGGAATATACACAGGAAATCCGTTTGGCCTCCTGCCTAGAGCGAATGAAGTACACTACCTTAACACTCGAACAGATTGCTGAAGACTGTGGTTTTGGTACCTATCCGTATTTTCACAGAGTGTTTAAAAAGAAATATGGCGTTGCTCCTGGTATGTACCGTCGGCTTGAATAATAAAAATAAAGGCTAGAAAATACCAGTTTTTCTAGCCTTTCCATTATTTCTTAAATGTTTTTTGAAGGTACAGCATCAAAGTCTTTAATGACCTCGTTTTTCTCAGCTGATTTAAATATTGTTTCCATCAATCTAAGAACACGTAAAACTTCTTCGTTTTTAACAATTGGTTCTTCGGTACCTTCAACTACTGAAATGACATTTTCATAAAAGCTTTCTTTTAATACGATTGCTGCAGGTAAGTCCGATGTACTTACAGCTTTTTCAGACGGTGGAGCCATTGTTTTTGTTAATCCCTGACCAGCTTTAATCGGTTTTGGTGCTTCTACTTCTCCAAGATTTTGAGTCACGATTTTACCGTTCAGTTCCCAATCATGAATAACGGCTGTACCTTTTGTTCCTTTTACATACCAACGCGGCAGTTGAATAAAGTTTGTGGTTCCAACTTCTATCAAAGATGTGATACCGTTTTCAAATGTGATAAACACCTGAAAACCGTCATCAACATCGTCTCCTAAAATATAACTTAAGTTAGCAAAAACACTCGTAATCTTACTATCAACCATAAATAATAGCTGATCTAATAAATGGACACCCCAATCAAGAAGCATTCCTCCACCAAAAGCTTTCAGGTGGCGCCAATCTCCTGGAATTCCATTTGCCCCTTGAACCCTTGATTCAATATGAAAAACATCACCAATAGTTTGTTCGTCATAAACCTTTTTCATCGTTAGGAAGTCTTCATCCCATCGACGGTTTTGATGGACAATAAAGGCACGGTCATTAATTTTTGCTGCCTCCATAATCTCAAGTAACTCATGACTGTTAATCGTCACCGGCTTTTCGCAAATAACATGCTTTTTAGCGTTTAAAGAGGCTATTGCAATGTCTTTGTGAACATCGTTTGGAGTGGCAATAAGAACAAAATCAACCGCCTCATCTGATAAAACAGCTTCTAAGCTTTCATAAACCGCGTATCCATCAACCAAGGAGGCTGTTTTTCTTTCTTCTGAAATATCATAGGTTCCAATAATATTTATATTTTGATTATCCTTTAATAACTTCCCGTGGTAGCTTCCCATTCCACCATAACCAACAATAACTAATTGATAGTTTTTACTTGTCATTTTAAACTCTCCTTTTTTGCCACCCATTTCCCAAAAGGCAATTATGGTACTCGTTATTATTTAATAAAAACATTACTTATTTGATTACATCTTATAATGTGGAAACCCATTTAAACATAGATGATATAATTAATTCCTATACTATTTTGCTATTATTCTTTAACTGAACCCGAGGTTAAACCAGAAACAATTCTCCTTTGGAAAATAAGAACCATTATGACTAGTGGAACACTCACCACTACTGTTGCCGCGGCAATCTCACCCCATGGAATGGTAAATTGCCCCTGAAACATAGCAATCCCAATCGGTACCGTCTTATACTTATCGTCTGTATTGATGGTAAGGGCAAAAAAGAACTCATTCCATGCTGCAATGAAAACAAGAATCGCAGTTGTAAATATTCCTGGTAATGCAAGAGGCATGATAACCTTCCAAAAAGTTTGCATTAAAGTAGCACCATCTATTTTTGCCGCTTCTTCAAGATCTAGCGGAATTTTACGGAAAAAGGTTACCAGAATCCAAATAGAGAGCGGCAGCGTAAAGGTCGAATATGGAATAATTAATCCTAAATAGGAATTGGTTAGTCCTAGGTTCTTTAAAAAGATATAGATAGGTGTAATCGTTGCAATTTGTGGAAACATCGAGACGGATAAGACAATCCCTAGAATAAATGTTTTTCCTCTAAATTGAAGTCTGGCAATGGCATAAGCAGCAAAAGACGCAACTGTAACGGCATACACAGTTGTAATGGTTGAAACCACCGTACTATTCCATAAATATCTCAAAAACGGATGATCAAAGAAAACAGATTTATAATTCTCCATTGTCGGATCTGAGGTGTAGGGTGTGAATGCCTTATCCCCGAACAATTCAGTAGCTGGTTTTATGGAACTAATCAGCATCCATAGAAATGGAAACATGACAACAAAGACAAACAATATGAGAAACACATAAAACAATGGACTTGCTTTTTTCTTCATATTAAAATCCCCCCTTAAAAAATGGTGTACTGTCGAATTCCTCATCGGTCATTTAGTAAATCTCTGCCCAAAAACTTGATATAAATCATTGAAATAATGGCTACGCATATAAATACAATGACAGAGAGAGCAGATCCATCACCAAAATTCGTTTGAGAAAACATCACTTTATAAGCAAGGATAGAAATGGTTTCAGTAGAGTTGGCAGGTCCGCCGCCGGTTAGAACATAAATTAAATCAAAGACACGGAAGGCATCTAGTGTCCTAAAAAGAAGTGCAACAAGTATACTTGACTTTAACAAAGGCAAAGTAATTTTCATGAATTGTTTCCATTTTCCAGCCCCATCAATGGAAGCTGCTTCATAAAGGGAGTCTGAAATGGTTTGAAGTCCCGCCAATAACAACAAAGACATGTATGGAGTAGTCTTCCAAACATCAGAAAAGATGACCGAAAACATTGCTCCCGTGTCTGTTACAAGAAGTTTTTCCATCTGATCGACTAACCCGAGATCAGCAAAAATCTTGGCAATAATCCCATTTTGACCATCATATAAGAATTTCCACATTAGAGCAGAGACTGCGGTTGGAATGGCCCAAGGAATCAGAATGCTCGCCCTGATAAGGCCTCGTCCAATGAATGCCTTATTAATTAAAAGGGCAATCGCTAGTCCAAGAACTAATTCAACAAAGACAGAAATAATCGTAAATGTGGTAGTATTTCCAATCGCCTTCCACATTCTGCTGGAAGTTAGATTATCTTTGTAATGTTGTAAGCCGATAAAATTAGGCTGAATGAGCGCATCTCCATAACCTGAAGCTAATCCAAGGAGTTTCTTCTCTTGTGATAACTTAACCTTAACGGACAATTTCTTGATTTTATTATTAATAATTTCGGAGGTATTTTCGTATTCTTTAGCCATTGTTCTATTAATTTTTGCAATGCTTAAATCAGAGGTGACCTGTTCAAAATTCATTAACTTATCGTTTACGGAATCATATTTTGAGCTTATTTCAGAATTACTGCGTATCTTTTTATCTAAGGACTGCAGTTGATCTTTTATGGGCTGAAGCTCCTCGGCGCCATTCCCACTCTTTATTTCATTGTCAATGGCTCCAATTAAAAATGGATAGTTATTCAGGTATCGTTCTAAGTCGATATTATAACTTAAATGGACTTCTGATTTTGTGGGATTGTTTAATTTTAGATCAAACAAACTAAAATAAAAGGATTGCAAAACAGGCCAAATGGCAATGAGGAAGATTAAAATCATAGCAGGTGCCACAAGATAATATCCTGCCGTTTTCTCAGTAAAGAGTTTTTTTCTTTTCTTTTTCGGGGTCATAGAAGTATTTCTAATGGATGCTTTATAATCATCTGTTTCTACTTTAAGGGCACTATTTTTCACGTTAACCCCTCCTTTTTAGGGATTTAAACGGATTAGCCCTCCAAGAGGAAGGCTAATCCTGGCTTCTAAATATTACTTATTAAGGGCTGCCTTCATTTCTTTCTCCATATTTTGAGCCGCTTGTTCCACGGTCTGTTCCCCTGCAATTGCTTTTGAAATATTAATTTGAATAATCTCAGAAATTTCAGGGTAATTCGGAGCGACTGGTCGAGAAACTGCTGCACTTAAACCGTCTACGAAGCCTTTATCAGCAAAAGTTGGATTCGCTTGAAGAATCTCTTGATCTTGGTAAAGCTTTGTAATAGTTGGTGCATGTCCTCCGTAGATTGCATCAATTTTTTGACCCTCAGCACCTGCCATGAACTTTAAAAATTCCCATGATTCTTTTGGATGCTTGGAATATTTATTGATACCGGCCATCCAACCGCCTAGTGCTGCCGCAGAACCTTTATCACCTGCTGGAAGTGGTGCTACGCCTACTTGACCAACAATTTTGGACTTATCTTTGTCATTTGCACTAGCGTATTCATATGGCCAGTTACGTAAGAATACCGTTTGGCCTTCAATAAATGCTTGATCTGATTCAACTTCAGTAAAGGTTGTTACATTACCAGGTACTACATCAGACTTGGCAACTTCAACTAATTTCTTTAAACCTTTGATTGCTTCAGGGCTATTTACGGCTACATTACCATTTTTATCGATAAATGCTCCGCCATAGGACGCGACAAATTCTACAGCGTTACACACAAGTCCCTCATACTGTTTGGATTGGAAAACATAACCGAATTTTGTGTTTCCCTGTCCCTTCTTTTCTTTTGCTTTTGCCAATAACTCATCCCAGGTTTTTGGTACTTCGTCTGCTTTAACTAGGTCTTTTCGATAGTAAAGTAGACCTGCATCGACAAATTTTGGAAGGGCCCATTGTTTACCGTTAAACTGAGCTGCACCTAAAGCTCCCTGGTTATATTCATTTAAGTCAATTCCATCCTGCTGGATAAAGCGGTCAAGTGGAAGCACATAACCAGCTTGAGCAAATTCAGCAGGCCAAATAACATCCATATCAATAACATCAATTTCAGAAGATTTTGCATTAAAAGCCGTTATATATGCATCATGCTGCTTTCCTGTATCAGATGGCATCTCCCGGAACTCAATATCAATATTTGGATGGGATGCTTCAAAGGCTTCCACCATTTTTTCCGTTCCCTTCGTTACATCCTTCCCGCGTGCATATACTAATTTTACTTTTTGCTCGGATGCTGTCTTAGTCTTATCTCCAGCTGGCTTTTCCTGTGTACTTGATTGATCGGAACTACAAGCAGCTAGTGCCAAGGATAATGTAGCAAATACAGCTAAAAGTTTTGCTTTTTTCGACTTTTTCAATGTTCTTCCCCCTATTTTGAAATCGATTTCAATTTTGACATAGTTGAATCTCTAATTACCAAATCATAGGGTAATAGAATCTCTTGGTGGCTGACATCTTTCTTTAAGTTAATGAAATCAATCATTACTTCCATTGCTGTTTTTCCAAGTTCTTCAATGGGTTGTCTTATGGTTGTGAGCGCCGGCTCTACTACTCTGGCAATGGGCTGGTCATCGAAACCAATGATGGCAATATCACTCGGCACATTTTTTCCCATCGCCTTAGCTGCCATAATCATTCCCGCTGCCACCTGGTCACTCCCGGTAAAAACGGCTGTAGGTGCATCTTTCAAATTCATAATCGTTCTTAATACCCTTTTACCGTCCTCAATATCGAATACATTCGAAAATATCCATTCCTCTTGAACCAAAAGCCCGTTTTCCTCAAGAGCTTTCCTGTAACCAGCTTGTCGATCCTTGGCTAGGTTACTTTTATCGCCACAGGTACACGCAATTCTTTCATGGCCTTGTTCTATCAAGTGCCGTGTTCCTATGTAGCTCGCCTCAAATTGATCCATCCGAATAATTGAAACAATTGAGTTTCTTTCATATTCATTGCATAGGATCATGGGACCAAATGCTGAATACGGTTCAATTTGTTTCCAATCGTTTTCGTATGAAGTTAAAATTAAACCATCTACTTGTTTTGTTCTTAATAGCTCCAGAAAATCCAGTTCCTTCTGCTTACTATATCTCGTCTGGCAAATAAGTAACTGAAAATGGTTCGTAGTTGCTACCATATCCATCGCCTCCAGTAAATAGGCGAAAAATGGGTTAGTAAGGACTGGAACTAGTATTGCAATGGTGTCTGTTCTTTGGTTCCGAAGTCTTTGAGCAGTTGTATTTGGAACGTACTTTAACAACTCCATTGCTTCCCGAACTAACCTTTTCTTATCTTCTGTCACATTTGGATGGTTGTTAATTACCCTTGAAACGGTAGCTCTTGAAAGCCCTGCTCTTTTTGCTACATCAGCAATCGTTGCCAAACAAAAATCCCCCCTTTTCCCTCCTTTTAAAAAGATATCCCCCTTAATGTAATCGATTTCAAAAAGCGATTACATTTATACATTAATAGATTTAACCCTCAATTTCAATATATATTTTCCTGAATAGTTATATATTTCAAAAAGTAGGGAACGGAATAAATCCTTTTAATATATTAAGTGACCCTGGTTTGAAAACAAACCAGGGTCACCCATTCTCTTCATATGATTAAATGTTTATTAATGTTTAACTGCAAGTTTTTCTGTAAAGTAAACAGCTTCCCCTGTTTGCGCTGACGTATAGATAGCTTCTAAAATTTCAGTTACGACTAGAGCTTCTTCTGGTTTAACAACAGGTTCGGTATCTTTTAAGATACTTTCAATCCACAATCTCGCTTCTAATTCCGCTGCACCTTCCGTTTCACCATCATAAAAATCTACACCTTTTGCATCCAAATTGATGTGATTTGTGTACAACTTACTAAAATCCTCTCCATTGATGCGAAGGCCGTCCCACATATCTGCTCCGCCCTCTGTTCCGCATAGAGTACATTGGGCTTCTCCAGTCTGCAGCATATTAATAGCCCAACTAGATTCAAGCATGATTGTAGCACCATTTTCCATCGTGATATAACCGAAGGCTGAATCCTCTACTTTAAATTTCTCTGGATCCCAAGGTCCCCAGGCATTTGCAGCATTCTTCTTTTGCCCAAGCTTATGAAACGTACTTCCTAAAACAGCTTTTGGCTTATAGTTATTCATCATCCAAAGAGTTAAATCCAGCGCATGAGTTCCGATATCAATTAATGGTCCTCCGCCTTGTTTCTCTTCATCCAAGAATACTCCCCATGTAGGAACCGCACGGCGGCGAATCGCATGGGCCTTAGCATAATAAATTTCACCTAAGTCACCACGTTCACATACCTTTTGCAGGTACTGACTGTCGGTACGGAAACGATTCTGGTACCCAATTGTTAATTTCTTTCCTGTCCTTTTTGCAGCTTCTACCATTCTTCTAGCATCCGCAGCTGTTTTGGCCATCGGTTTTTCACACATTACATGTTTGTCCGCTTCCAATGCCGCGACGGTGATATCGGCATGAGAATCATTAGGCGTACATACATGGACTACATCAATGGTCTTGTCCTTTAACAATTCTCGGAAATCTACATACACCGCAGCGTCCTCTGTACCATATTTAGATGCTGCCTCAATCGCACGCTCTTCTTCAATATCACAAAAAGCAACCATTTCTACCTGTTCAAGTTTAGCCAAACTAGGCATATGTTTCCCCTTCGCAATTCCACCACAGCCAATAATGGCAACACGTAATTTTTCAGTCATGTTCAATTCCTCCCACCCAATTTTCAAAATTTATCCCCCGAAAAGAAAACGCTTAAAATTCATAAACCTATCTTATATCGTATATAAGTGATAAAACATAGACCATCTAATGAAAACATATACTATTTTGCTATTTTTATCATAAGCTGCCCCTCGACACAAAAGAAAAAGCATTCCTGTCCGATAGGCACTGCAATGCTTTTCTTTTGCAACTTATCTTAATTCAGATGAAAGGGTCCACTGCTGCCGCTCTAAATCTGGATTCCCATCGTTTAGTGTCAAAATACCCTCTTCTGATATTTCAAGTGCCTTCCCGTTATGAACAGATGTAATTGTTACCGTACCATTTTCATTTTTTGTAAGAATCCAGCGCTGATTGTTATAGCCAAGATAGTTATAGAGCTGAATTTTATTTTGCCCTGTATCCAGGTCAAGTGCTTTCCCGCCCTCAGTACGTATCGAATAAGAACCGTATTCGTCACCTGTTGGTACTAAAGTCCAGTTTACAGCTTTGGCAGCATCAATTATTGTCACAGGCTCACCGTTCTCTGACTTAGCTGTATAAAGCGCTTTGCCTAATGCTTTATTTGTAAAGCTTGTAACGGTTAAATCAGCCAAAGACAGATTGCTGACATTCACATTCTGATAGGACGCTTGGCCTCCAAATACATTTAACCCAAAATGTCCTTCTGCAAAGGTCCCATCCTGTAAATCGATAATTTTCTGTCCATCTACATGAATCTGGATGTGAGGACCTTTCGCTTCTATTTTTACTTTATACGTCTTCCCTGGTTGAATAAAGGATGGCACTTTTGCAATAACCATACGGTCCTCAAAGCGGCCGTCAATCTTGTAAAAAAGACGGAACAATTTCATATTCGGATCAAGATTAAAGTAATAACCGCTTCTGCCATCTTCACTTGCCCGGAAAAGAATAGAACCTGCTCCTCCTGATTGTCCCAGCATCATATCTGTTTCATACGTAAAGTCTCCCGCTGCTTCCTTTGCCACATAGTTTGCATCACTTGTATACGTACCACGAATTCCATTTTCGGTAACGGTCCAGTGGGAGGCTGAAAGATCGGATTTCCATCCTGTTAGATTCGTATAGAATTCACCATCATACACTCTTACCACAACACTTGCAGAAGCCTTTCCATTTGGTTCAGAGGCGGTAATAATCGCTTCGCCTTTGCTTCCCGCTTTAAGTTCGGCTTTGGAGTCAGCTGTGGAGGCAACCCTCACTACATTCGGATTACTCGATTTCCACTCGATTGGCTGAGTTCCCTTTCCTTTTCCGTTTTTCACAGACGCAAATAAAGTGAGAGAATCACCGATATTCATCTCTCTTTGATTTGAATCCATGACAATACTCGTACCCTCATCAACGTATGGGTTCCAAGTATTGGATAACGAGTGTACGTTTAAAGATACAACCTTCACCTCTCCACCCTTTGTGTAGAAGTTCATGCTGCGACTTGATGGATCAGGGAAAATGACATCAGAAAAAACTACTTTTCCATCATTAGCAAATACCTCGATCGAAGAATTATCTACAAATAGATTCAGTTTGATACGTTTATTATTTGGTTTTAAAGGTGCTTCATGTAAAGTAGAAAAAAGGCTGGAGAAATCAGTCTCTCCTGACTCAGCACGATCCACAAATAATAGATTGTCCTCTGTTTTGTAGCCAACAACTGTTTTTTGGCCAGCCCCTTCGCGAACATGAAATCCAAATTCAGTTGTTTTGCTGTCCTCAGGAATTTCGATCTCCGCTTCTATTTCAAAAGCACCTGAATAAATTCCCTTCATCAAGCTGGAAGCATTGGTTGGGTTGACTGCCTTATTTTGCGCCTGAAATATGGTACTGCGAATAGTCTGAAGTTCCTTAATCGGAGCCTGTGCAAGTCTCAGTCCATCACTTGTATTCACCAATCTTACTTCTCTTGGAATGGTCAGTTCTCCCTTCCAGCCCGTCGTTGGGAAAGCAAATGGATAATCCCAGTTGGTCATCCACGCTAACATCACACGGCGGTTATCCGGCATATTGGCGAAGGACGTCGACGCATAGAACTCTTTTCCGTAATCCGCTTTTAGCACAGTACCTGCTGGATTATCATTGATAAATTTACCCTCCGCTGTCAGATTGCCAATAAAATATTCCGCATCTGATCCTTGTGTCTTCGGATTGGCTCCTGTACTGATCATCAGAACCCATTTCTTCTCCCCTGTACCGTCTATCGGAAGTTCGAAAAGATCAGGGCATTCCCATACACCGCCGCGAACATAATTACCATAACCAAAATTATCCGTAAGCTTCCAATCTATTAAGTTAGTTGAAGTAAAGAAACGAATGTGATCTCCTCCAGATACAACCATAATCCACCGATTGTTCGTCTCATCTCGGACCACCTTTGGATCACGGAAATCCCATCCGCCCAGATCGTCACCATTCTTACCCGGATTCTCGATAACGATGGGGTGCTCTGTTGAATATTTCCAGGTACGCCCTTGATCGGTACTATAGGCAAGACCAACCCGCTGATTACCATTCGGTCCATCTGGGTTAAATGAAGTATAGTAGGCAATGAGCCCTTTACCACCAGCATGAGTGAATAAACCGGAGGCATTTGTTACATCTGCTATGGCAGAACCAGACCATACATGTCCATAATCATTCCATGGTAACGCAATAGGAAGTCGCTTCCAATTTACCAAATCTTTACTTACTGCATGAGCCCAAGTTCCTCCATCCTGATGGAACAAATGATACTCACCTTCAAAATAGACGAGTCCATTCGGATCACTTACAGATCCTCGAGCTGGGGTATAATGATAATCCGGTCTATATTTTTCTTCATAATAACTGGATAATGGAACAACATAAACATCTTGAAAGTAAGCAGTACCTGATTTAACGATAAAACCGGCAAGTCCAGTACTGTAACTCGTATCCGTCACTTTTACAGCTGCATCCGTATACCCATCAACATAAAGTTCCATTTGATTGCCGTTTGTGATAATTTCTAGATGGTGTATGCTACCTTCTTGAGTTTTATAAATGCGGTCTGATGTTTTAAGTACAGTACCGTCCGCTTTCTCCAATTGAGCTTTGACCGAGTTTCCTTCTTTGATAAGTACCGCTTGATAACCCGTAGTTCCTTGCTCATTTGTGCGAAATAAAAGGCCAGCTTTCGCTAGATCTTGGTCAAATGATATATTTCCTTCAAGAACAAAGTCGCTTTCACTCTTATTATATATTTGCTTGGCTTCCCCCCCATCAACGGCAATTCCCTTCAACCCTTTGATGTTTGGTTCCCAGCTTCCTTCCTTATATTGAGAAGAGACTAGATTGCTAGATAATTTGCTAACGCTTACATTTTGGAATAAGGCAGATCCATCCCATACGTAAAGACCTAGTAACCCCTTCTTGTATAAATCGTTATGAACATCAATGACAGGAGCATAATGATCCCCCCAATAAACTTGGAGATGATCACCAACCGCCTTTACCATCAGATGATAGATCCCTCCTTCTTGCAGGTTCACTAGGTGTTCGACTTTTAATCTCGACTCATCACGAGCATCACGAAGACGAATAATCCCCGCATTTGGCACGATTTGCAGCATGTACGAGTCCCACCCATCTTCATTTGACCGGAACACTAATGTGGCGTCTGCGTTCTTGTCGATGATTTTTACATCGGCTTCAAAAATAAAATCTTCTGATATTACACCCGATATCGCCATAACATTCCCTTTAGGTTCCGAAGTGAGCAAAAGTCCCTGTTCTGTGTCTTCTAATGTGCCTTTCCCTTTCACTTGCCAGTCTGTTAAATTCGTATTTGCTTTGGTTGTGTTTTCAATAATAGTTGAACCCTCCCCGGTTTCTGTCGATTCAGTTGCCTTGCCTGTCGTAGGATGAGTAAATATCGTTCCCATTGCAGCCATGATAAGCACGATTGACAAAAATACAAAAGTCCATTTTTTCAAAGTCGATTTCATCCTTTGCCCTCTCTTCCAATTACATCAATTACTAGATTCATATCTTTATTAGAGCTCGATTATAAATTCACTTATTTGATTCCATCTCATCAAAAACTGTATCTTCATACTTGTGCTTTTTACCATTTAGGATGTCGTTAACTTTGACTGGCTGGCCAATTGTTGCCGATTCTAGTGCAGCAAATACAACGCCTAATGCTTCTAAGCCTCTTTGAGCACTAGAAATAGGTGTCTTATTTTTAACTATCGCATCCCATAATTCCACATAGGAATGGCCAAATGGATGTTTAATAATATCCGATGCATATTTTTCTATTAACTCTGGTATCAAAATTCTTCTTCCATCATCAAGTGTTACATGCTGTCCCGGACGAAGACATCCTTTATTCCCATAAATCCACACACCTCCGGTTCTTTCACCATGAGCCGATGTGGCACACATCCAATGTCCAAGTCCCCCATTATTAAATTTAAATACAGTAACGGCAGTATCTTCTCCAGTAGGTTTAATTGTCAACTCACCATTACTTAATTCTTTTTCAAAAATTTCTGTATAGGCAAAAACCTCATCAATCGCACCATTAATTTCAGTAAAGAAGTGTGTTCGGTGTACACCATGATCATTAATCCAGCCAGCCCCGGCCTTCCCCTTCATATGCCTCCACGGAGTACCAGCGAAAAATCCTCGATTTAAAGAAACTGTCGCATAATCCATGATTAAAAAAACAGAACCAATTATTCCATCTTTTACAGCATTGACCATCGCAACATTTGCTGCACCTAACACACTTGGTTCTGAAACTGTTAGAACACGATTATACTTTTTGGCATCAGAAATCATTTTCTGACCAAAAGAAGGGGAAATTGCTAACGGTTTTTGCATTTGCACATTTACTCCCGCAGCAAAGCAATCTTCAGCTACTGAATGATGCAAATCATGATTAACCAAAATAGAAACGGCATCTAATTGTTCTATTTCTAACATCACACGATAATCAGAATATACAGCAGGGCGTTTACCTAACCGTTTTTCAACCTCTAAAGCAAAATTTGCCGCTCTTTCAAACTGAATATCACAGACTGCTGACAATTCAAATGTTTCCAGCCCGCTGCTCTTTAACTCCGCTAATCCTTCAACATGTTCAGTTGAAATAACCCCACATCCAATAAAGCCTAATTGCATGAAAAGCCCTCCTATTAAGTGTTTTAAACTCAATTAATGGCTGAAAAAGGGCAGGATCACTCAGGTTGTAATCTGCCCTAACTCAAATATTTCATTTACATTAAATTTGACATAACAATTAACTTCAGCAGTTATCAGAAAAAACAAGACTGGATGTAGTCATTAAAAAATCGAAGCCAATTGAACGATAACTAACGAGGCTAATTTAACTTTCTTATTTGTTGTATATAATTCAATTCCTGTACTTTTAGGATCAGGGAAGATTAAATCCGTGATCACCACTTGGCCATTGTTCGCAAAAATCTCGACGGAGGAACTATCAACAAAAATGTGCAGTTTAAGTAGATTATTCTCTGTCTTTAATGAAGATCCATGCATGCAAGGAAAATATTCGTTAAACTCAGTAACTCCTGAGTTATTACGATTAACAAATAGGAATTCATTTACAGCATCATATCCGATAATGGTTTCCTCAGATTCAGATTTTCGAATTTTAATACCAAATTCTGTTGCTGACTGAAGTTCAAATTCAGCTATAATTTCTGACTGTTCTCCAGAAACGTCAATTGATACATTTTTCCCTGGTTCAATGATGAACTGATCCCATGACCGTTTTTCCCGTCTGATTTTTTCAAGCTCAGTCACCGGAGTTTGAATAAGTCTAACGCCCTCAGAGGTTTCTTTTAATGTTAATTCCCGCGGCAATGTCATCGCACTTCTCCACCCAATGGTCGGTGTTTCATTCGCATATTTCCAATTACTCATCCAGCCAATAAAGATTCGCCGGCCATCTTCATTGGAGATATCTGACCATGTAACACCTGCATAATTATCTCTACCATGGTCAAGCCAAAGTACTGTGTCATCAGGGTTATCATTAGTAAACGAGAAACCGTCAAAGTCACCTATAAAGTACTGTGTTCTTGAACCCTCGACATAAGCAGAATCATTACCAATACTTACAATCATCACCCATTTTTCCGTATCTTCATTTTCATCAACTGATATTTTAAAGATGTCAGGACACTCCCAGACTCCAGCATGGGACCCTGATTGAGCTCCGAATTCACTTGCAAATTCCCATGACTTTAGGTTGTGTGAAGTATAAAACCTTACATGGTCCCCTGCAGCAAGAATCATAATCCATTGATTGGTTTCTTCATGCCAAAATACTTTCGGATCACGAAAATCAATGATTGATTCTTCTGCTAAGACAGGATTTCCTTCATATTTAATCCAAGTACGTCCCTGATCTGTACTATAGGCAAGACTTTGTCTCTGTCTTGGAAGGTCCGAATCCGGGTATTGGTCAGCATGGGTAAAAATCGCAACTAGCCCAGAAGCACCTTGAAAAAAGCCTGTTGAATCATTCCAATCGACCACCACACTGCCAGAAAATATATCACCATGCTCATCAGGTGCCAAGGCGATGGGAAGGTGTTCCCAATGAATTAAATCCTTACTTACAGCATGTCCCCAATGCATGGGACCCCAGGTCGTTCCATAAGGATGATGCTGAAAAAACAAATGGTACTCCCCTGCATAATAGACCATTCCATTTGGATCATTCATCCAGTTGGATTCCGGTGTGAAGTGATACTGCGGACGAAACTTTTCATTCACATTAATTTTGTTCATTATGGTTCAATTCTCCTTTTCACATTAGCACTTGGCTGTCTCTTAGCGCTATAATATCTTCCACTGATGGCATTGCCGGGATCGCCCCTTTTTTCATTGTTACTAAGGCACCCATTGCATTTGCAAATAATACCATTTGTTCTACATCGTCCAAACTCAAATTAGATATCAAACGCTTGTTCTCAAGTATTTGATAAAGGATGCCCGCTAAGAAGGCATCGCCTGCACCTGTTGTATCGATTGACTCCACCTTATACCCGCTGCATTTTCCTACTTTTTCTCCTAGTCGATAAAAGCAGCCTTCAGCCCCCATCGTAACGAAGATTAATTCAGTATGGTATTGATTAAAAATATAAGCCGTTCCCGTATGAGGGTCTTTCGAGCCAGAGATAAATTCAAGCTCTTCTTCAGATAGTTTTAAGACATTGGCATATCGTAAACCTACATTAAACATAGCCTTTGCATAACTCAAATTCTCCCAAAGTTTCACTCTTAAATTAGGATCAAAGGAGATGAGATGACCCTTTTCTTTCGCATAAGTAATCGCCTTTAAAGTGGCAGATGCAGTAGGTTCATGCGTCATTGATATCGTTCCAAAGTGGAAGATACGCGTATGGTTTAATAACTCTAGATCGACTTCTTGCTCCTTTAGCATCCTATCTGCCCCAGGATTACGGTAAAAACTGAAAGAACGATCCCCTTGGTCATCTAGATGAACAAAAGCTAGTGTAGTATTGGACTCATTCGAAAATACAACGCCCTTTGTGTCGATGTTATTCCAACGTAATACTGAATGTAAATAATGGCCAAACTGGTCATTACCTACTTTACCTATAAACGCGGTTTTCTTTCCTAACTTAGCTAGCGCTGCAAGAACATTTGCCGGGGCTCCTCCTGGATTTCTTTCAAACCGAACTTCTCCATTTTCTGAAATCCCTGCCGGTGTAAAATCAATCAATACTTCACCTAATGCTACAACATCATACATATCTCACTCACCTAACTTTCTAGCGGTATGAAAATCTGCTTTTCCATGAAGAAATAAGCCGAACAGAAACGAAATTCTGTTTCGGCTTGTTGGTCACTCTCTTATTTAATAGCTTACTAACTTATTCCCCAGCATTATATTTATCTAAAGCTTTTTGTTTAATATCTAGTAGTTTAGGAAGACCGTTTTTATCTAATTGTTTTAAATAATCGTCCCATTGTTTTTCAATACCGCCTTTTAAGATCCATTCTGCTTTCTTTCTTTCAACATATGGTTTTACCACTGTCTCCAGTTGTGTTAATTGATCTTGATCCTCTTTATCTAAGAAAATCGGAGGATAATTATAGGTTGCTTTCATAGAAGGAACATATATTTTATGCAAGATATCAAGTCTCCAAGCAGCATCATCTGGCATGGTTGTTACTGTTCCATAGTAGCTGTCTAGAACTGCCAAAGGCCCATCAACATTTGTTTTTTGCCTTAAATCCCAAGGTGAAGTGGATCCAAGCGGTAAATGTTTTAAAGAACCATTGCTGGTAAGTTCAAATATATTTTGTTGTTTCTTATCTCCATAAGTACCCCAGTTATTTTGTACAGATTGAATTGGTTCGTATGCCTTATCAATCCATTTTGCCGTTAATTCAAGGTTTTTGTTTGCACTTGTAATAACCATTCTGCCTCTATCAAATCCATAACCATTGGTACGCGCAACATTGACCTGTCCATCCGGTCCTTTTAATGGAGGAAGTGGAACGTAATCTTCATTATTACCAGAAATATTAGCTCGATCCCAAGTAAAGTATAATCCGTAACGGCCGTTCTTCCCCTTTGCCACATACGTATTCCAGTCTTGCGTAAAGGCCTCCTTATCAATTAAACCTTTCTGCTGCAACTGGTGAAGCCATTGAATTCCTTTTTTATAGCCATCTTGGTTTGCTGTATAGACCACTTTCTTATCTTCTGAAACAACATAATGATCATAGTTATCACCTTGGCCAAAAGCTCCTAGAAGCATGGCCGGATCTTCACCACCATGGTTAATCATGAAAGACATCGGGATGACATCATTTTTTCCCTCTGGTTTCTTTTCTTTAAAGGCAATCAGTACCTTTTCTAACTCATCAGTGGTTGTCGGCATTTTCAGTCCTAGCTCATCTAACCATTTCTTATTGATCCAAGGTATGTCGTCTAATGCTTGAATAGCTTCTTTTCCACTTCCGAGTTCCTCAATCCATGGGAAAGAATAGATATGTCCATCTGACGCAGTGATTAATTTCTTATATTCAGGACGTGTATCCAGGACTTTCTTGAAATTTGGCATATCTTTATCAATTAAATCTTCAACAGGAACAATCACTCCTTGTTTGGCATATCGCAAAATATCGTTATCACTTAAGCCCGCGTGAAACACAGCATCCGGCAGGTCGCCGCTGGCAAGTTCCAAATTCCTTTTATCTCCAAATTGTTCCCAAGGATAATTCGTCCAATCAATATGAACATTTGTATCCTTTTCTACTCTTTGCCAGATTAATTTATCATTTGGATCCTTTGGCGCAATTGGGGAGCTTTGTGTTAAAAACTTTAAGGTTACCTTTTTGTCTAATGGAAAATTGATATTTTTCAATTCATACTTTGGTGATGAATTGGCCCCATCTGCCTCTTTTTTCGAACTGGCTGAATTCGAACAACCTGAAGCTAGTAAACTTGTAACCAGTGCTGCTGTTACTAAAAAATTCATTTTATACTTTTTCTTCATAATTCCTTCCCCCCATTTATTAGTTTAAAAATACATTTTTTACCCCTTAATTGAACCCACCATGACTCCTTTTTCAAAGTATTTTTGGAAGAATGGATAGATAATAATAAGCGGCAAACTTGAAATTACAATACTTGAATACTTAACCATTTCCGCCATTTGCTGGAGCTGGGCTGTATTTTGTGCATCCTGAATCATTCCCGGTCTTGGCTGCATTTGAACAAGGATGGATCGAAGAACAATTTGCAAGGGCTGCAAATTCTCACTTTTTAAATAGATCATGGCGTCAAAGTAGGAATTCCACTGTGCCACAAATTGGTATAATACTAAAACGGCAATGATGGGTTTACTTAATGGAAGCAGGATTTTAAAGAAAAACTGGATGTCCGTTGTTCCGTCCACAATCGCTGCTTCCCGTAATTCATTAGGAATGCCTTGAAAGTAGGCTCTTGCTAAAATAATGTTCCATACATTGACCGCACCTGGTAATAGAATGGCCCAAATGGTATCTAGCATATTTAAATTTTTGACTAGCAAATAGGTTGGAATTAATCCCCCGCCAAAAAACATGGTAATAATAAAGAGGGTCATAATCACTTTTCTGCCGACAAAATCCTTCCTCGATAATGGATAAGCCGCGAACAACGTGATCGTAACGGAAATAATCGAAAAAGCAGTCGAATAAAAAAGTGAATTCCGAAAGCCTGTTAATAAGGATCCATCTTTAAACACCCGTGAATATCCCTGGAGTGTCCATTTAGCTGGATTAAGAGTAATCCCACTGTTTAATAATGTAGCTGGGTCTGTAAACGATGCCATAATGACATAAATTAATGGGATTAAAATAGCAAAGACGATTAGTGTCATGATTATCCCATTTGTCGTTAATATCACCTTATCTGCCCTCGTTTGATGTTTGAACATTCCTCTCACCTCCACTCTAGTAGATTTATAGACCTTCTCCTTCGTTTAACCGTTTGACGATTTGATTCACACTGATCAATAAAATGATATTAATCACAGCATTGAAAAGCCCGATGGCCGTTGAGTAACCATAATCGCCCATTTGCAAACCAATTTTATATACATAAGTAGGCAGTATTTCAGATGTTGGAAGGTTCATCGATGTTTGTAATAAATAGGCTTTTTCAAAACCAAGACTCATAATATTTCCAGCAGCTAAAATAAATTGAATCACCATAATCGGTTTAATCGTTGGCAAATCGATATGGAATATTTGTTGTAAAATATTCGCTCCATCTATTTTGGCAGCATCAATGAGGTCTTGGCTGACATTGGAAAGGGCAGCTAAGTAAACCACTGATGCCCATCCGGCAAACTGCCAAATATCACTTATGATATAAATCGACCTGAAGTACCCAGGTTCTGTCATAAAGGAGATATTGTCACCGCCAAAAAAAGAAATTAAACGGTTAATAGGTCCCACCGGAGATAGAAAAATAAAAACAATCCCGACTACAACGACTACTGAAATAAAATTGGGTGCATATAAAATTAATTGAATATTTTTCTTGATTGCCACTCTTTTAATCCGATGAATCATTAGTGCTAGAATTATAGGTACGGGAAAACCAAAGATTAATCCATAGGCACTTAGTTGTAAGGTGTTCTTTAAAAGATTTACAAAATCTGGTGTGCTCATAAACTTCTCAAAATTCTTCAGCCCAATCCATGGACTTCCCATGATTCCTTGCAATGGATTAAAGTCCTTGAAGGCAATAATGGCACCATACATAGGCACGTATTTAAAAATGAGCAGCAGGATCAAGGCCGGAAGAATAAGAAGATATAATTGATAATTATTCTTTATATACTTTAGATTCCTCGAAATCTTTGTGCCCACTTTTGCTTGACTGACCTCGTTTGGACCATTCTCTAGTTTTTGGTATACCTGTTCCACATTAATTCCTCCTCTCTTTGTTAATTGCTTCTGGCTTTACTTTAACAAAGTGGATGAAAGGAATATTTCAATATTTTCGGATAAGAGTGTTTAATATTTTCGGCACTTTGAAATCGTTTACACTTCTACTAAATAAAAAATCCTCTAGTTTTGAACTAGAGGACCACCTTTTATTGGTTCTGTATTTGTTTTAAACTAGCGTTAATCTTCTCCACCGCTTCTTCTGCAGAAGCTCCAACTTCATATCCACCTAGCCCAACTTCTTCAAATAAGGTCTTTATGGCATCACTAATCACAGGGTAAGCCGGGGTAACAGGGCGGTTTTTCGAATATTTTTGTGCCTGTTCCAAAAAGATATTTTTAGGATATTGATTAAATTCAGGAAAGTTTTTAGCAACAGAGTACCTGGCAGGTATATCCCCTGTTTCGTTAACATATTTTTTTATCCCCTCATAACTAGTAACATATTTAATAAACTCCCAAGCTTCCTTTGAGTTTTTTGTTCTGGAAGAGATTCCGAGCGCCCATCCTCCATTGGGAACGACCTGATCCTTTTCTCTTGGCAAAGGGGCAACACCAATATCTTCTCCAAACTTAAGTTTCGAACTATTTTCAAGTTCTTTTAATGTCCAAGATCCTAGAACAGTCATTGCGAGTTTCCCCGATACAAATGGGTCTGGCGGCAATTCAAAAGCGGCAACTTTATCTTTATAATATAAATCTTGATAAAATTGCAGGGCTTTTAACGCTTCTTTTGAATCCAAATACCCGCTTGCTGTTGATCCATCTGGACTTAAGACATCTGCTCCAAACTGCCAAAGGAGAGGCATTTTAAAATAAGCAGGAGACTCCCCATCATTAAAACCCTGAGCTGGATCAATCCCGTAAACTCCCTTATTGAGATTAGTGAGTTTTTTGGCCATCTCCCTCACTTCCTCCCATGTCATTGGTTTATTCGGGTCGCTTGATGGAAAAGGGATACCCGCTTCCTTGAAAAGCCGCTTATTATAAAACAATGCAATACTAGATTCTACGAGTGGAGCCAGATATATGTCCCCCTGAAAACTCATTCCTTTTAACGTCGATTCAGGGATATCCTCAATATGTCCCTCTTTTCTCATATAGGAATCAATCGATAATAATGAGCCAGTATTGGCATAAAGAGCCAGGGTTGGACTGTCAATGGTCAAAACATCAGGAGGGTTTCCAGTGGCAAGCTCCGTTCGCAGTCTTATTTCATAATCACTATACGGGAACGTCTTCATACGAACTTTAATAGAAGGATGAATTGCTTCAAAAGAAGAAACTAATTCTTCATATGCCTTATTTTCTGCTGCGTTTCCGTTATTTCTCCAGAAGGTCAGCACTTTTTTGTTTGTTTCCTTTTGTTTTTTTACATTTTCTGTTTTACTGCTAGAGAATATATCAAAAAAAGTGAGTGCATATAATAAACTACTTATAAGTATGATGACAAAGATAATCCAAGATAACCATTTTTTCATCTGCATTCCCCCCTTCCTGCTAAAAAAATACTTATGAATCTAGTGAATTCCGGAATTCAACAGGGGTTTGTCCAAAATACTTTTTAAAAACGGTACTAAAATATCCCGAGTTAGAAAAGCCAGTTAAATTTGCTACGTCAATGATTTTAAGTTGTTTATCTTTCAGGAACTGCCGGGCCTTCTCTAATCGTAATTGAACAAGATAATCACTAAAATTCTGTCCAACTGTATTTTTAAATGTTTCGGATAAATGTGCACTATTAATATGGAAGAGATCTGATAGCATAGAAAGGGAAATTTCACTTGCATAATGCTGGTTCAAATATTGCTGAACACTAGCTACGATTAGTTTCCCGTTTGAATAACGTGCTACATGTACCTTCTCTATAATTAGCTTCGCTAATTGAAGAAGATGCTCGATTACTTTACTTTGCGAATTGAGCTCCCAAATACTTTGCTGGCAATTCCACATTACCTTTTGAAAATCATTTGTTTCCATATTATATTTTTTTCCGAGTGAGCCTAACAAAAATAACACTCGATTAGCAGCAAATGTAAAGGACATAATCGAGAGGTGTCGATTCCCTTCCAATAATACGTATATATTTTCTTTAAATGCCTCGTAATTGACACTTTCAATTCCATTCGTTAACTTTCTTTCGATCTCTGGTGAAAACTCAAATACTTCCTCTTGTACATTCGATCCATCCAATACTTGTGATTTTGAGCCAAGTTGACTTTGGCTCCAGGCTAGTAAACTAGAGATATAACCTGTCTTAAAATTTGTCATGCCACTAGTCACATTTCCAATACCGACAACCGTTTCTAATTTTAAGAGTTTCTTAACCGTCTGTTGTATTTCCTTTACTAACCTTAAGGGACGATCTCTTTTGTCCATTTCGAGGATCTGTAAAAAGTGGATCATATTGGCGTAACTAGGGTCATAGAAGGAATAGGTTTTGGGATGGCCTTTCGCAATCTCCTTACATAACAGTTGAAAGGGAAGCCAAAGTTCCTTTAATCGATTCGGATT
Organism: Neobacillus cucumis; assembly: GCF_002860255.1. Lineage (GTDB taxonomy): Bacteria > Bacillota > Bacilli > Bacillales > Cytobacillaceae > Neobacillus > Neobacillus cucumis_A. The sequence goes on along the minus strand of NZ_PGVE01000063.1, from coordinate 120,464 downwards.
GTCTGACCCTTCTCTAATTTCCACGGTAACAAATTGTACTTCTGTGGTTTCATTAATAAGTTCTGCTAACTGCAATTGACACAATCTTTCTGTTACCATCTTCAACTCTAGCCATTCTTCTTTTACTAGATACAGCAGATATTGCTCCTGAACCTCCTGAAGCTGGGAGTGAACAAGCCTGCGCAATCGGGAGGATTCGGCATTTATCAGCTTTTCCGCTTCCACTTCTTTACGAATCTTACTCAATACTTCTACTAATTCATCCGGAGCAACTGGTTTCAACAGGTAGTCTTTTACCCCTTCTTTCAACGATCCTCTTACATATTCAAAATCAGAATAGCCCGATAAAACAACCACTTTTACGTTTGGGAACTCTTTCTGACAGCATTTTGCTAATTCAATACCATCCATCATTGGCATCCTCATATCCGTAATAACCACATCGATATCCATCATACGGAGTAATTCGAGTGCTTCTACTCCATTGGATGCCTCCCCTGCAATTTGAAACCCTTCTTCTTCCCAATTCACTTTCATTCGTAATCCTTTACGAATTTGAATCTCGTCATCTGTGATGATCACCTTCAACATGTCTATCACCCCGATCAACATTGATACATAATGTAATTCGTGTGCCTGCATTCTTTTCAGATTCAATCGTATACGAGAAATTTGAACCGTAATAAAGTTTCAAACGGCTTATTACATTTCTAAGTCCAATGCTGCTTCCTTTACTCATAAGTACCCTATTACTATCATTCTTCGGTTCAACACTCATTAAATCGGAGATCACTTCTTCAGACATTCCAATCCCTTTATCTTCAATAACAATAAATATGAAATGATTACTTTGTTTGGTTTTAATAAAGATTTCTGCGGATGTCTTTTCTATAAAACTATATTTCACTGCATTCTCGACGAGCGGCTGTAAAATAAATTTAATAATAGGGAGATTCCTTGTCCCTAAATCTTCCTCAATATTAATTATAATCGCTTCTTCATATCTCACCTTTAATATTTCGGTGTAACTGCGGATATACTTTAGCTCTTCTCCCAAATTAACTACATCACTATGGGTATTCAACGAATATCTCATCATTCTGCCTAAGTGAACACTTACATCCATAACCTGTTTATTTTTCCCTTGCACAGCTAATCCACCAATAATTTCAAGAGTATTATTTAAAAAATGAGGATTAATCTGTAATAATAAAGCCTTGTATTCCGCATCTTTTCTGCGTAAATTCGCCTCATATTCGGTTTCAATTAACTTTTTTAGCCGATCAATGGTCTGATTAAAGACGGTTATTAGATAACCAACTTCGTTATTAGCAGATTTTATTGTCGGCATAAAACGTTTGGCTCCGGAAAAATCCCCTTTTTCAATATACCTCATTGCTTTTGCTAGTTTACCCAACGGGCTAACTATATTCGAAGAAATCATGTAAGAAGCTGCAATTGTTATAAAAAACACAATCGCACTACTTAAAAGCAGGTTTCGTTGTAAATGTGTTACTTTAGCGAACAATTCAGACTTGGTCACTTCACTAATTAAAATCCAATCGCCAACTCCCAACTTTTGGTAAAAAACTAAATACTTTTCTCCATGATCTTCCGTTTCAATTAATCCCTTTTGATTTTTATCATCGCTTAATTTAATTAGGGTTTGTTTTAGGACTTTTTTAGGAGTTCGGACCTTACCAGGCAATATATTCTCGCCATTATGATTGATCAAATAGGCATGGCCTTTTTTTCCAATCTTCGTTTTGTTTAATGATGTTTCAAGTAATTCAGAAGGAAAATTCACCTTAATCATCCCATAAGAGACAAATGTATTCATATCAAAGAGGGGTAAAATAAAGCTATTAATATTACCTTGTGTCGGCTGAAATGGGTCAATATGTGACCTAATATATCGCTGCTTATTTTGAGTATAGTCTTGATACCAATCTATTTGATGGATGTTAGGGATATTTCCCCAAATCCCTGTCCCGTCATTCAAGACAACTGATATGGACATCCCATTTGAATTGTTAACCATCATCGATGATAGCAGCATTTTGAGTTGATTTTTCTGTAACAACCTCTGTCCGATAGGTGTATTGGCATTCTCGGTTTCTAGTTTGATCCATTTTTGTGTCGTTTGATTTACGAGTACCTGATTTCCTAAATCTTTCGCTTGAGTTGTAATAGAATCAATAAACAGTGAATATTGGTCCATAGCCTCTACTGTCAATTCCTGAGTCTGTTCCTCAATGATGGATGTAAACCAGCTTGGAATAATAAAGGACAATAGAATTAATGGAATCGTTAATAAGCAAGTAAATACGATAAATAAACGATTACGTAAGGAAAAAAACATATCAGTCCTCCTCAAGGCTTAAGTAAGCCCTTACATCCCTATGCAAATCTATTACTCTATTTATATTATTAATTCAATTTAACATATCCTTTCCCATCCTACCATCGTATTTTTATTGAGCATTCTAGGTCTTAAATGAAAAATAAAAGTGACCCAAAATCTCATTTGGGTCACTGTATTTTACAATGAATATCTGTTTTATGTTTACACTCTTTAACTAATTATTATCTGCTTATTTCTGAATCATATGTAATTCCCTATATTCATTGGGAGTTACACCCTCGACCTTTTTAAATACCTTACGAAAATATTTATCGTCCTGATAACCGATCATATTGGCTATTTCATAAATTTTCAGCTCACTATTTTTCAATAATGCTTTTGCCCGCTCTATACGGATGTTAACGATATAATCAGAAATATTCACATTAAACTCCTGTTTAAACTTCCTCGAAATATATTCCCTGCTTATATAAAAATGCTCTGAAATCTCCTGCAGCTTTACATCCCGGTCAAAATTTGCCTCCAAATATTTCTCTATTTCATATATAACATTACTGTTTTTCTGAACGGTGTTTCGCTTAATTTTTCTTAAAAAAATGGCAATTTCACGAATGGTTCGATCAATATAATCCTGCAGCTGGAAAGCAGCATTTTGATTAAAAAATTGGTCAACACGGTATTCAATATGATCTGAAATCTTTCCTGCAAGATGATAGTGTTCAAACCAACGATTACTAATGACAAGATATTCATTTTCAAGTTGCAGCAGCTGTCCCCACGATAGGTTATTCCCCTCAATGTAATCTTTAGCGATTTTGCCAATCAATTCTTCAAAAGCTCTTATTTCCCCAGTTTGAATAGCTAATTCAATATCAGAAGAATAAACAAATAAATTTTTTAATACAGGCGTTTGCAGGACCTCCTGACTGTAAACCTTGGTTTCTGCATTTTCTAATATATTACTGTTCAACAGAACCTGCTTGGCATGCAGATAGGAACCCATTAACTTGTTTCTTTTCTCTACCTTGATTCCAACAGCAATTGGACAAGCAACACCTATAGTATGAAGGACCGCTTTATAGATTTGTCCTAAAAGCTCTTCTATTTGGGCAAAGTGGTTCCAAAAAATAATCACAATTTCCCCTTTATGAGCGAGATAACGAAAGGCTATTCCACAGTCTTTTTCTTGCAGAATTTCATTTAACACGTTCAAAATCGTAAAATAAGTTAAATCACGATCACCTTGAAAAGCTTCAATCGCCTTTCTATTGATTCGAACCAGTGCAACTTGATACGTTTGTGCTTTAGAAAAACCAAATTCCTCATACAATTCTTCCTTAAGGTTGTCACTGTTAATTAATTGAGTCAGTTTTCGGTCCCGATAAACTGGCTTCATTTCATTCATTAATTGGGTACTGGTTGTCTTACTTTCTCTTTCTTTCTCCTCTTTCCTCCATTCCTTTACCACTTTACCTAACGTTTGGTTTAATATTTCTGGATCAATTGGTTTTAATAAATAGTCCGAACTCCCAAAATGGATGGCTTTCCTCATATAGTGATAATCATCGTATCCAGTCACAACAATGGTTTTACTATTTGGCTGATTTTCTTTTATCCATTCTAACAATTGTGTTCCATCCATTTTAGGCATTTTCATATCTGAAAAAATAATTTCTGGACGAAGGGTTTGAATGAGCTGAATGGCTTCTTCCCCATTTCCTGCCTCATAAATTTCTACAATCCCGTTCAGCTCCCATTCACCGAGTAGCTTAATTCCTTCACGAACATGTTTTTCATCATCAACTATTAAGACTTTCATGGATGTACCACCTCTTTATGAATCACTCTAGGAATGGCTAGCGTAACAACAAAACCGCCCTCTACTCCACTAAAGACATCCATATCTGCCTGTTTACTATAATAAATCTTTAAGCGGTCATAAATATTTTTCAGGCCAATTCCAGAGCTCCTCAGATTTTCACGATTCCCGTTGTGAGACAATTCTCTGCGAAGTTTTTCAAGATTTTCCTCACTAATACCGATTCCATTATCTTTCACACTAATATATAAATAATCGTTAAAAATTCTTGCTTGAACGGTGACTGCTGTTTTTTCTATCTGTTGGTCAAAACCGTGCTTAAAGCAATTTTCTACAATTGGTTGTAAGATCATTTTTGGCACCAATACCTCGTCCACATCTTCTCCAAGGTCAAACTCAAATTCAAGCTGCTCTTCAAATCGTTGCTTCTGCAATTTCAAGTATGCTTTTACATGGTTAATCTCCGCTGAAAATGGGACGATATCATCCTTCATATTCATACTGTATCGCATTATATTTGATAAGGAAGTTAATAACGAATAAACGGGGACCGCTTTCAACTGCAGTGCTAGAGTTCCAATCGACTGAAAGGCATTATATAAGAAATGAGGATTAATTTGCGATTGCAGTACTCTTAACTGCGAAGATTTATTTTCAATTTCTAATTTATATTCCCGCTCAAATAATTCGTTTATTTTTGCAATCATTAGTTTAAAATGCCTTCCAAGCATTCCTATTTCATCCTTTCCTAACGACTCAAAGTCTGCTTCGAAGACACCTTTCTCAACCTTTTTCATATTGGCTATTAAGACCTTTATCGGAGCTGTCAATCGGAAAGAAATGAACATGGTGGCAATTAAAACGATAATCAGTGTAATGATGACAATGATTATATTGGTAAATACGGTCTGTCTTGCCCCTTGATAAAGCACATCATATGGAATTCTTTTAACAATGTACCAATTCTTAAAAGAATCAGAGAACTTTTGGTAGACAATGACGCCTGAAAACTTCTCATCTTTCCATTCTAGACTTTTTTGATCCTTCGGTTCTTTCTTTATTTGTTTATACCATGCCTCTTTATTTTCCTTGCCAATGACGTCTTTTTTTGAGGAGTAAACAACAACACCCTCATCATTCATAATGTATAAGTCTTCAACGCCATCCGTATATAACCTTCCAGCAATATCTCTTATCTTGGAAAGATTTATATCTATAGATACAAAACCTAAAATTTTTTCTAATGGTACATCTCTAATTATGGTATGAAAACTTAATACCTGATTTTTTTCGGATTTAGGAATCACCGATAAATTGTTGTAACTATAAATCTCATGAGGCGGTTCAATGACAGAAAAATCATGTGACCTGCTTAAACGGGCATAGAAGGGATTGGACAAGATACTTTCGTATTTCCCTCTGCCACTGATTCGTGAATGATAATTGGTATAAGAATCTTTTCCTCTATCAATGTAAAGATGCATTTGTTCAACTTCGGGCCGGGAATTAAATGTATAAGCCAGCATTCTCCTTACTTCTTCCTGATTACTACTAAGGTCGTCAGATATTCCAACCCTCATCACCGACATAAATGGTGTATATCGATATAAGACTGTTGACATTTGTGCGACATCCTCTAAGTAGGTACTTAGCTCTTGTTCCCCTTTAACAATTAGATCATGGTTCGTAGAGACAAATCGGTCATTTATTGATTTTGTTGTTTGATAATAGGTAATAGTAATCGCAATTCCAAAAGGGAGTATGATTACAGCCATTAAAGTAACAATTAGTTTTTTTCGGATTCCCCATTGCATATGCTCTTGGGCTAGTCAAATCCTCTTGAACTAGCCTCCCCCCCTTTTCTGTGATCTGAATTCCCCATCATTTTAGCATAAGATGCCTTTGCATAACATGGTGTCTATTTTAATCTGTCCGAATGGACTGTTCAATATTTTCCACCCTACTGGTCAATGTAAGCCGTTTCATATTTTTTGTAAAATCCCTAAAATGTAGTTATGGGAGGTGCCGTCAGTGAATAATCAAAGTGAGCTAGAAAGTGCAGCTTTGCCTGGCAAAAGTAGTGTAAAAATTTCAGAGTCATCTTCTTTAAGTAAAAAGAAGAAGCTAAAGGATGCAGGGTTATTCGCCCTATTTGTTGGTCCAGTATTGTTAGCGTTTACAGTTATTGTCCTAATCCCCTTCTTTACGGGAATTTATTATGCTTTTACAGATTGGAACGGAATAACAGGAGACATCAAATGGGTAGGTCTTGATAACTTTAAATACCTATTTACTGAGGACAAGCAATTTCAGGCATCCTTTATTCTAACAACCAAATATACCGTTGTAGCGATCATTTTAACAAACGTTATTGGTTTTGCTTTAGCCTTACTGGTTACCCAAATGTTAAAAACGAGAAATATTTTACGAACCGTTTTCTTCATGCCTAATATGGTGGGCGGTCTTCTGCTAGGATTTATCTGGCAGTTCATTTTCGTCAAGGGCTTTTCTTCCCTTGGACAGTTAACACATATCCCTTTTTTCCAACTGCCTTGGTTAGGCGATGCTAATACAGCATTCTGGGGAATCGTGATTGTCAGCGTATGGCAAGGAGCAGGCTACATTATGATTATTTATATTGCAGCTTTACAAAATGTTCCTCAAGAATTAATTGAAGCAGCGAAAATTGATGGAGCGAATAGATTTCAAATCCTGCGCCACATCACGATGCCGCTAGTAGCACCAGCTGTAACAATCTGTTTATTTTTAACAACCGCTTCTTCTTTTAAAATCTTTGATGCAAACCTGTCATTAACAAACGGCGGTCCATTTAAATCAACAGAGATGTTAGCATTAAACATTTATACAGAAGCTTTCGTCAACAATCGCTATGGTATTGGTGAAGCAAAGGCACTAATTTTCTTCATTGTTGTGGCAGCTATTACTGTCCTTCAAGTAACGATTTCGAAGAAAAGGGAGGTTGAATCATAATGGGAACCAGGTATACAAGCAAAACATTTATTCTTGAGATTTTCGCTATCCTGCTTGGACTTGTCTTTTTAGTACCATTTTATTATTTGATTTCAAACTCCTTAAAACCATTTGCCGAAATCTTATCAAATACCTCTGCATTACCAAAGGTATTTATGTTAGATAACTATATTAATGCTTTTGAAAAACTAGATTATCTAAGAGTATTTTCAAATTCCTTAATGATTACGGTAATTAGTAATATCGTCCTTGTGGTTTTTTGTTCAATGGCTGCGTATATGCTGGTTAGAACGAAGAAGAAGATCAGCAATATCATTTTTATGACCTTCGTTGCAGCGATGATTATTCCTTTTCAATCTATCATGATTCCGCTTATCAAAACGGCTGGAAATCTTGGAATGTTGAACAGCATCTGGGGACTAGTCGTAATGTACTTAGGATTTGGTTCAGGAATGACCATCTTCTTATATCACGGTTTCATCAAAGGAATACCAGTCGAACTAGAAGAAGCAGCCATTATCGACGGATGTTCTCGATTAGGAGTCTTCTGGAGGATTGTATTTCCATTATTAAAACCTATTACTGTAACCATCGTTATTCTTAACAGCTTATGGATTTGGAATGACTACTTACTACCATCTCTAGTCCTGCAAAATCCTGAGTATAGAACCATCCCATTGGCAACATTCTTCTTCTTTGGCCAATATACAAAACAATGGGACTTAGCATTAGCAGCACTTGTTCTAGGCATTATACCATTGTTAATTTTCTTCTTTGCAATGCAGAGACACATTATTAAAGGGATCACTAGTGGTTCTATTAAGTAAATAGAAAAGCGGAAGCGACCGTTTAGCGGCGTATGGACTGGAGCACTTCGACTGAGATAAAGGAAACACGAAGAGCGGAAGCGATTCGATGTTGACTTATCGTAGGGAGAAGTGGGAAGTACACTAGCCGCTGGGAGCTGGAGCTGGACAACTTTCTCTAGGGTCAACCCCTGCAGTAAGTAAATTACTTACTGCAAGGATATATAAATATAAGTATATATTTTCAGGAGGGAAAACAAATGGCATTCAAAAAATATTCAATCGCAGCGGGGATTCTTTCAGCTTCACTACTTCTAGGAGCTTGCGGCAACAGTGACAGTGCATCTGGAACGAAAAAAGACAGCGGCAGCAAAGATGGAAAAGTAGTCGTTGATATCTTTAATGGTAAGGTCGAAATCGCAGATCAGTTGAAAGCGTTAACAGATAAATATACAAAAGAGCATCCTAATGTAACATTTAATATCGAATCAGTTGGCGGCGGCGCTGACGGTGCTGCAGCCCTTAAAGCAAAATTCGCTTCAAACAAAGCACCTGATATTTTTGGTAATGGTGGATATCAAGAAGCTGTTACATGGAAAGATAAATTCGAAGATCTATCTGACCAGCCTTGGGTAAAAGATGCTTACGAAGATGCTTTAAAACCAATGACAATGGACGGAAAAATCTATGGCCAGCCAGTTAACATGGAAGGTTACGGCTTTGCCTATAACAAGAAATTATTTGAAAAAGCAGGTATTACAGAACTTCCAAAAACTTATTCAGAGTTAGAAGCGGCAGCAAAGAAACTTAAAGCAGCTGGAATCACACCATTCTCTGTTGGTTATGCGGAATGGTGGGTATTAGCAAACCACGGACTTAACGTTCCATTCGCTTACGAGCAAGCAGATAATGAGAATTTCATTAAAGGCTTAAATGAAGGTACAACAAAAATCGCAGGAAACAAATACTTTGAAGACTACTTCAAGCTAGTTGATTTAACAGTGAAGTATGGTAACAAAAATCCGTTAACTACTGACTACAATACAGAAGTAACTCAATTTGCTAACGGTGAAACTGCAATGATTCAACAAGGTAACTGGATTCAGCCAATGCTGGATAAATTAAGTCCAGGAATGGAAGTTGGCTTTATTCCTCTTGCTCTTACAGATGATGCTGCACAAGCAGATAAACTAATGGTTGACGTACCTACTAACTGGGTTGTTTATAACAAAGCACCTGAAGCAGACAAGAAGGCTGCTAAGGATTTCTTAAACTGGATGGTAACTTCTGAAGAAGGTAAAACGGCATTAGTAAAAGATTTTAAATATGTTCCAGCTTTCAAAACAATTGAAGCAAAAGCTGAAGACATTGGACCTCTAGGTGCTGACCTTCAAAAATACTCAAAAGAAGGAAAAACTTATTCTTGGCAGTTCATGAAGTATCCTGATGGCGCTGGACAAGAATTTGGTGCAACCTTACAAGCATATGTTGGCGGCCAAAAATCTAAAGCTGAAGCCATGAAAGCACTTGATGAAACTTGGGCTAAATTAAAGAAATAAGAAAATAAAAAAACAAAGGCTCCTCTCATCATGAGAAGAGCCTTTGTTTTTTTATTCACTGTCCGGACTGTTAACCATGATTCCAGCAACTTGTGTTAAACGTTCATAGAAGGCTAATCCTGCTGGGTTCTGATCCAGTCCGATCTCATGAAAGGCCTCTTTCATACACTGCAGCCAATGCTTGGCCCTTGTTGGGGTAACTTCAAATGGAAGATGCCGGGCTCTCATAGCTGGCGGTCCGAATTCTTGACTATAAAGGGCTGGCCCTCCTAAAAATTGGGGCAGGAACATTCTCTGTTTTCTTTTAATTTCTTCCATGTCCCCTTGGAACAATGGAGCTAATACAGGGTCTGCATAAACACGCGGATAAAAGGCATCTACCAGCTTATCAATCGTCTCTTGTCCGCCTATTTCGCTGTAAAGTGATTTAAAATTGTAATCCATCTATCTCACCATCCACTTTTAAATTTCCCCTATTTAAATAATAATAAAGAAAAAAAGCTTCTTGGTTAGTGATTTAAATCACTTCATTATCGAAAATCTAAAATCATTATGCTGGTCAACTCCTAAGAGGTGCAAACGATGGATAAATCTTGGTTTTATGTTGCTTTAACCTGTTTATTTGAATGGATTTGGGTATATGGCTTTAATACTGCTCACAATTGGTGGCAGTGGGGTTTAGTAATAACCGTCATTTTTTGGGATTATCACATTCTCCCTAAAGCCTGTGCAACTCTTCCAACTGGGACGGTTTATGCTATATTTGCCGGTGTCGGTACGATCGGAACGGTTATAATGGATGTATTCCTTTTCGGAGGAAAGATTGGTTTGTGGGAAGTATTCTTTATGGTCTTCATAGTAATAGGCGTTATTGGGTTAAACCTTTCTGACAATAAGGAAGCAAAAGCGTCTATGAAAGGTGCTGCATAAGATGGGCTGGTTCTTAGTATTTTTAGCAGCTGCAAGCGAGATTACGGGAGCTGTTGGTTTAAAATTATATAGTCAGCAGAAAAACATTCGTAATGGAATTCTTTATATTGGAGGGTTTGGAGCTTCCCTTGCATTTTTATATGGATCGTTCCAATTTCTCCAGCTTAGTATCGCTTATGCGGTTTGGGTCGGGATTGGGACTGCAGGAGCGGTTTTCATCAATATGTTCTTTTTAGGAGAGTCAAAAAGCTCGGGACGAATTTTTAGTGTTGTATTAATTATTATTGGGGTTATCGGGTTAAATGCCTTATCCTAAAAAATCTGCCAGCTGGGTGCTGGCAGATTTTATTTTATCAGTTTAGGATATCTTCAATTCTTTCTAGTTCTTCATTCGTAAATTCGAGGTTGTTTAGTGCCGCAACGTTTTCTTCTATTTGACTCACTTTGCTGGCACCGATCAGAACGGATGTCACTTTGCCTCCACGGAGTACCCATGAAAGGGCCATCTGTGATAGGTTTTGACCACGTTCAACAGCTATTTCATTTAATTTGGAGATTCGCTCCACAACCTGAGGTGTAATCTGTTCCTTCTGCAAGAATTGAGATGCACCTGCAGCACGGGAGTCTGCGGGAATCCCTGTTAAGTATTTGTTTGTCAACAAGCCTTGGGCTAACGGACTAAAGGCAATCGACCCAACCCCATTTTCTTGTAATATATCCTGCAGCCCATCTTCTATCCATCTGTTAAACATGGAATAACTAGGTTGGTGAATAAGTAGCGGAGTACCCAGTTGCTTCAAGATTTTTACGGCTTCTGCCGTTTGTTCCGCACTGTAGTTGGAAATTCCCACATAGAGTGCTTTTCCTTGACGGACAATGGAATCTAAAGCCAGCATGGTCTCCTCAAGCGGAGTGTCAGGGTCTGGACGGTGCGAGTAAAAAATATCTACATAATCAAGTCCCATTCGCTTGAGGCTTTGATCTAAGCTTGAGATTAGATACTTTCTAGAGCCCCATTCTCCGTAAGGACCAGGCCACATATAATAGCCCGCTTTTGTTGATATAACCATTTCATCTCGGTAAGGAGCGAAATCCGTTTTAAGCATGCGGCCAAACATTTCTTCCGCTGAGCCTGCTGGCGGACCATAATTATTGGCCAAATCAAAATGCGTAATTCCTAAATCAAAGGCCCTTCTCAGCATAGCCCGTCCATTTTCATATGAATCGACGCCACCGAAGTTATGCCAAAGACCCAAGGAAACAGCCGGAAGCAATAATCCAGAACGTCCAGTTCGATTGTATTTCATGGTTTCGTAACGATTGTCTGCAGCTAGATAAACCATCGTAATCCCCTCTCTCCTCTTATGTAATGTAAACCCTTTCACTATTATAATAGAGTTGAGTAGATTTTTTAAAGGATTGAGACTTGGAAAAGAAATATTCTTTAACGGGGAAAGAATTGAGTCGAAAAGTGAGAATTTTGTTAGAAAGCCTTGAAGGACAAATTTGCATGATTTATTGAAGTTCTTTGTCCTTCATCCTTCATACCTGAAAGACAGATTATTTAAAACAATTTCTCATAACAATAGTTTAAATTCTGCAATTCTCTTTCTCCGATTTACTTTTGTCTATCTAATTCTAGCTAATTCCTCTAAAAAGGCAGGTCTTCTTTTGCGCTTTTCTCTTAACTCTGTAATAAGATGATGAGATTGAATCGTCCCACAGGACTTTTTATAGGATTTAATTAAGGCACAGACCTTTTTGTATAGTTGATGTTAAAGTCACAGATTGCTTTAAACCTGGAGTGCCGGGAAAAACCCTTCTGCCGCATCCAATTAACGACTGTAGAAGCAAAAGATGCGGAAGGTTTAGTAAATAAAATCATCCAATCGATTTATCAATAAGTCATGCTGATCCCGAGGTTCCTATGAACACTTACAGGGTGAGTTTTTTATTTTCAGAGGAATTTGAGATTTATAAACGTTATATCCTGGAATTATGAAAAAAAGGGTTAAATTAGTGGTCGGGATTTTCCCGATCTTTAACCGTTCCAGTTTTTTAAGATAATGGATTATTTGGCTGGGCTTTATTAGAAAGAAAGTAAGAATGAGTTTTGGAAAAACTAAGTCGCTTCCGATGCACATAAAATTTTTAACTGCACGGGAAATGAAATATAAAAACTGGACATACTATCATAATCCTTTCGAAGATTTGAATTTTAACCAAATGAGGTGGAAAAATGGCCAAAGAATTAACTGGCGTACATGTCGTTGTTACAGGAGGATCAAGCGGTTTAGGATATGCAATGGTAGAAGCACTTCTTGATGAAGGAGCAACGGTTGCAGTGGCATCCCGTCCAGGAGCAAAAATGACGGAAGCTGTAAAAAACCTTCAAGATAAGGGATATTCGAATGTTTTTGAACTTCCATTGGATGTCAGGTCAGAGGTATCGGTACAAGATGCAGTGAACTGGGTAAAAACGGAATGGGGGAAGATCGATGTCCTCGTGAACAATGCCGGGATAGGCATGAGGACTGTAAACCAAAAATTCCTTACAGAACCACAGCCTTTCTATCAGGTCTCTCCTGAAGGGTTTCGAAATTTAATCGATACAAATGTGACAGGTTATTTCCTAACCTCCCGGGGATTCGCACCTCTGATGGTCGAGCAGGGAAGAGGAAAAATCATCAATATATCGATGAATTATGAAACTATGAAACGAAAAGGATTTGTCCCATACGGCCCTTCTCGTGCTGCAACCGAGTCCCTGTCATTTATCATGGCTGAAGACCTGCGTGAATTTGGAGTAACGGTAAATATGCTTCTTCCTGGCGGGGCCACCGTAACCGGAATGATACCTGATGAAGTGAGAAGGGAACATGAAGGAAACTCCCAGCTTCTGAAGCCGGAAATCATGGCAAAACCTATCGTTTATCTTGCTTCCGAGCAATCTGAAGGAATAACAGGTGAACGCCTAGTCGCAACCGAATTTGACAGCTGGTTAAAAAATAGAACCAAATAAAATGATGGAAGAGACTTCTTCTTTGGCAATATGATTGAATAGAAAAAGAGACTTATTTATGTGGTTTTTTCGTTCAGCTGGGTTATGAAAGACTTTAGGACGGGTTGTCCCTATGGTTTTCTTATGATGATAAATCGGTTATAAATGGTAAAAGGGCCAATAATTTATAGAAATGAGTGAGCCAATCTTAATGAAAAATTAGAAGATGAACTTTCTCACAATATATACACCCGCTAGTAAATAATGAAAAAATGGACAGTAACTGTACACAGATCAGTAAGTACTTTTTTGTCTTATTTTGATTAAAAAATAAATAAAAAAGAGGTACTTCCTTGATGAGTACCTCCTTCACTAAAAATTGTTAAGAGTTTTTCCGCAAAATACGATCCTACCCACCCTGATAAACTCATATGGGAAGATCAAACCAAAAAAAAATCGATTATATCCACTACTTGCTGGATATGACCCCTACCTAATCAAGCATGCCAAAAATAGATTATTAATAGTTTGGATCTATCCACATGGAATAAGTGGCAAGAAGATCGAAAAAAAGGTCTGTTCCTGAGACTACGCCCGAATGGGTTAGCAGTACTTTCTATAAAGAGAAGGAAAATAAATACCTTTGTTGGTAAATTATTTTGCAGAGCAAATGCACAAAAGGTAACCCTTGAACGAGTCGTTTCCAAAAGGGGAAACAAGCTTTATTTTGATTTCTTGCAGCTATAGAGGACGGAAGATGCCGGTGGGGTTACTGCAAGAGCCAGCTCGGAAGCAAATGTGGCCACACCGCTGACCTGGTCAGAGGTAGAAGGGGGTATTAAGCCTACGGATTTTACTATCGTAATCGCTGCGACAACGCCAACTGGCTGTTTTTGAATAAGCAGGCGTTTATGTTAATGAGAAGCTGGAATCGTTTCCCCATATACACGCTTAGCTTCCTCAGCATACCATGATAAAAAACTATTGGCATACTGCACTTCACTTAGTGCTTCTTTTAATGGTTTTCCTTGTTCCATCGTCATCGTTTTAGCAATTTCTTCTTGATTATACTCGATGAGAGTAAACCAATTTTTTAAGTATTCACTGCGTTCTTGTCATCTGTTATACAAGGATAAAAAATAACAGACGAGACGACTTAGCGCCTCCCCTGTTTGATGTCAAACAAAACTTGACGGTCTATTTTATTACTAATGCTTTTTCTTTCATTAAGATATCTTGAAGAACTTCTTCTAAGTATTTAACAAATACCTCATAATTTTCACTCATTGGAAAATGCCCGATTCCCTTCATTTCCACAAATTTTGCTCCAGAGATCTGATCGGCAGTACGTTTTGAATCCGCAGGAGTTGATAGGTAATCATATTCACCTGTCATTAAATATACAGGGCATTTTTCAGCATTGATTAGGTGTAGTTTTCCACGAAGGTCATGATCAACACTATAGAAATAAAGATCCCCCTTAAAAACACCTGGTGCTCCTTGGCTATAATACCACCATGTTAGACGACGATCTTTTTCAGGGCTTTGTGGCGCCATAAGACCCCAAGTCCCAGATGCACAAACCTCTCCGCCATGCGTATGAGGATGGTTCCACCAATCCACAAAATAGCCTGGAGTATAATCGGCTCCTTCGACAGGAATGGTTGCTCTAAAGTAATCCGGATATTCAAGAGCGAGTTGCAAGGCTACATTTCCACCAAATGAACTTCCCATGAATACAGGATTTTCAAGTTCAAGCTCCTCACAAAAACTTCTAACAAATTGAAGAAACCACTGGGTGGTAAGTTTATATTCTTCCTTCCACCACTCAACAGCATGTGGAGGATCTGATTTTCCATGACGTGGTAAATCATAAGCAATAACCCTGAAATTTTTGGTTATGTTTCCATCCTCTAAAAGTCCGCGCCACTGGCGGTTATCAGAACCTGCCGTATGTTGACAAACAAGAGGGATACCTTGGCCATTTTCCTCAAAGTAAACCTTGTATTCCACATCTTGTACATTTACGTAAACATAACGACCTTTAACCGTAGATAATTTACTCATTTTTTATCCTCCTTTTTATGCTACTGTAAGTTGAACTTCTCTTGTTACATCCAGAAGGCGAGTCATTGCACGTAGGTTTGCCATTAACTCCTTGATATCGCCATCTATCTGTAAGTTACCTTGGAACATGGCAGCAAATAATTCGTGATACATCGGAGGTGGAGTCGGCTGAGTAAACTTCCTCCAAGCGTCTACTGTTCCACGGATTGCAAATTTCCAAGGTTCCAGTGGAGTTGGATTTGAAATAATATTCTTAACTTTTCCTTCTAAAACTTCAATCACGTAACTCTCTGGGCCAATCTGCCAAAGGAATTTTGTAGTGAAGTACTTTCCAATAACATTGAGTTCCTGGTCATTGTTTACCATTTTCTGGAACTGACCCATCCATTCTTTTGTTCCAACATGCATATTGCTTGTCCCCCTTATGAAATCGTTAGCCTTGTAAGCGGCTACACTTTTTATTAATGCAATTACCATGCCAATTAATTATAGTATTCAAAATAGAGGGAAAACGCAGATTAGAACAGGCCTGTTCATTTTTTAATACAAGATTCCGACTTCATATCATGTATATTTGACCGGTCTATGTTCGGACGAGTGAACAGTATATATACCATTTATTCGATACTATATTTTTGAATTTTCCGATACAAAGCACTGCGAGATATACCCATTTCCTTTGCAGCCTCTGTACGATTGCCATTCGTTTTGTGGAGAATGGATGTGATATATTCACGCTCACTAGTTTTTTCATCTGATTGGTCTGCTCTTAAAAACTCATGTACATGAAATGAATCGAACGTATCTTCATCGTGTAGATAAACAATTCGTTCAATTACATTTCTGAGTTCCCTTAAATTCCCCGGCCATGTATGTTGTTGAAATAAACTAATTGCTTTTGCAGTGAGGGAGATTTTTTTTCGTTGCGCTTTTTCGCAAGCTTTGGACAACATGGTATTAAAAATACTTTCTAAATCTTCGATACGTTCTCTTAAAGAAGGGATCTTTATATTAAACACGTTTAAGCGATAGTAAAGATCTTCTCGAAATTCCCCTTTTTCAACTAGTTCTTTCATATTTTTATTTGTAGCAGCTAAAAAACGTACATTAACTGGAATTGGTGTAGTACCGCCAACCCTTATGACTTGTTTCTCTTCCAAAGTTCTAAGAAGAGTAGCTTGTAAATCTAATGGCAAATCTGCTATTTCATCTAAGAATATTGTGCCTTTGTTAGACGCTTCAATTTTTCCTTGATTCCCTTTGAGTTTAGCACCTGTAAAGGCCCCGGCTTCATAACCAAACAGCTCTGTACTAATTAGTTCCCGCGGCAATGCTGCACAATTAATTGCGGTATAAGGATAGTCCCTTCTTTTGCTTTGATTGTGAATAAAACGAGCCATATAATCCTTTCCTACTCCACTTTCCCCTTGTATTAGAATGCCTGCATCACTTTTTGAAACCTTTACAGCCATTTGTATGGTCTTCTCAAAAGCTACATTTTTAGTATTAAAGGCAAAATAATCGGGGGTTACTATAGTATTGGGTAAAATTAACTTTGTTTTGGGATGTATAAATATGACGGTAGCTAACTGTTTGTCTTTACTCAATATTACTTCTGAATCGATAGCAAATTTCTTCCCATCCACTTCAATTTCATTCAATACCGAACCATTATCAAAACTACTAAATATTTTTTTTTCTTTTGATTTCAAATCAAATTTGTTTTTTTCAAACAACATTAAAAAGTCTTGAGCCGGCTTATTTTTGAATAACTCAATACCATTTTTATCAAACGAAATAATACCTGTTTTTCCGTTCAACTTATGAACGTAGTCGGTTAATACACTTGATAAAACCTGTTCTTTGATTTTTGTTTTATTAAACTGGTATCTTTCCGTAACGGCACGAGCACCGGCAGCTGCCAGTGTATATAACTCTTTCAAATCATTTTTGGGACCTATGCGGCAAACGTCAAATGTTCCTATATAAACTCCATCAACAAAAATAGGACATGCAGAACAATCCCAGCCACGAAGAGCTAAACAGTAATGCTCATTCCCTGAAGTAGCCATAGCAGTCCGTGTTCTAAGCGCAATTGATAATCCTGTAGAACCAACATTTTCTTCTGTCCATCGTGCCCCAGGACATATTCCGCACTGGTTAGCTAATTTTTGTGATTTATGATCGCCCATCACTTCTAATAAATATCCATCTGCATCCGCAAGTAAAAGAAGGTATCCTCCCCCTTTTAAGCGTTTACAAAATTCCTCCATAACTGGTACTGCGGCGTTAATCAGGTCGAAATTTTTTTGTTGTCTGCTTACAAAATCACTTTGTTTAATATGTGAAAAAATTTCTTCCTTTTCATAGGAAACGCCCAATTGCTTACACCTATTCCACGAATCTAAAATTTCTTTTCTTACGTTGATATTAGTAGTTCCCTCAAGAACAAACTGTGTCCAATTCTCATCTGCCATTGTCATATATATTCCTCTCCGCAAAACTGAATTTTTTTATATCCTGTTACAGTCAATGTATATTTTTACCAGACCCAATAGCCTTGATAAGGCTCAATAAAAAAGTTTCTTGTTTGCTTTTTTTAATCTCCAAATAATTTGCTATTCAATAATTGTGTGAGTCGCACCACTTCATATAATATCTCTCACGTTAAGAAACAATGATACAGCCTAAAAAGGACAAAGGCGAAAAACAGTAGTTTTTCGCCTTTAATCTTTTTTGAATTAGAAAAAACCTATTGTACATTATTGAAGCACTAACTTATTAATTAGCTTCTCTTTCGCCAGCCAAGCTCCTCCAATGACCCCTGCGTTATTGCCTAGTGTGGCAATAACAATCTTGACACCATGAGCAACTCTCGGAAAAGCGAATTGAATAAATTCCTCTTTCAGAGGTCTTAACAATGTAACACCAGCTTTTGAGACTCCGCCTCCAATAACGATTTTTTCAGGATTTAAGCCATTGGCTAAATTAGCTAGGGCCAATCCTAAACGGTAGGCAACCTCACCGATGACTCTGTTGGCGAGATCATCCCCTTCGGTTGCAGCGTCAAAAACCCGCTTGGCAGACAGGAGCTGTCCATCATAATAATCTCGCAATATACTAGTCTCGTTGGTAGAAGCTAATTCCTCCATTGCCAAACGGACAACTCCTGTTGCGGATGCTACCGTTTCCAGACATCCTGATTTCCCACAATTACAAGGTGAACCATCTCTAGGAACCAATGTTATATGACCGATTTCACCACCGGCTCCATTTACCCCATGTACAACCTCGCCATTAACGATAATTCCGCCACCAACACCTGTTCCTAAAGTAACACAAATTAAGTTTTTAGCCCCTTTACCTGCACCTTTCCACATTTCACCGATTGCTGCTATATTTGCATCGTTGTCGACCACAACCGGCAGTGTTGTTTCCCTCTCGAGGATAGTCTGTAATTGGAATCGTTCCCAGCCCAGGTTCACCGCCACTTCAACGGAGCCGTCCTCCTCATTCACTGGGCCAGGCGCACCAACTCCGATTGCAACTAACTGATTTTTTGTTTGATTTAATTCTTCTAACTTTTGATCAATCGATCTTGCAATCGATTCAGGTATGTGTTTGCCCTTATTACTTATATCAGTATTGATCTCCCAGCTATAAATGATGTCACCCTGCAAACTGATAAAAGCCAATTTAATCGTGGTCCCGCCTATATCAACACCAACTAACCATCTTTCTTCCATAACCATTCACTCATTTCCTTCATGTTTTCCCCTCCGAAAAGCGCCATTTTTACAAAAGAGGCTCCTCGATTGAGAAGCCTCTTTTCAAGTTTGAGAATTGTCTAGCTGGAGCGCTCAGCGACTAGCTGGCACTTTCACTTCCCTCTCATTATTTTACAGCTGCCGCTGTTTTTTCAAGGTTAACCCATTGTCCTTTTTCAGCGGATTCAAGAATTGCATCTGCAATTAATTCAATTTGGTATCCATCATGGAAGTTAGGTGAGAATTCAGTACCCTCACTGATTGCTTTAAAGAAATCATATGTTTCAATGATCTTTGTTTCGCCGTAACCAATACCTAGAGCAGGAATTGGCCATAATCCTTCGCCGTAAGGAGTAGCAGGTCCTGTATAAACGGTTCTGAAGCCTTTTGCATCACTTGGATCATCTGCGAAGCAAACTTGAAGTTCGTCACGGCGCTCATAGTTAAAGTATAGAGAACCTTTTTCACCATGAATTTCAAAAGTTAGGAAGTTGTTGCGGCCATGTGCATTACGTGTTGCTTCAATCGTTCCGATTGCACCATTATCAAACTTAACCATCGTAATAAATTCATCATCCACATCTACAGCTGCTTTAGGTACATCGTCGCCACCGGCTTTTACTGTACCTAACTTGTCAATGCCGCCAGTTTGAATCGGTCTTTCAGGAATCCATGTTTTTGTGATCGCATTTACATCTGTGATTTCGCCAACAAGGTAACGAGCATAATCAACTACGTGTGTACCAATATCACCTAGTGCACCTGACCCAGCGATTTTCTTTTGGAAGCGCCATGATAATGGAGAGTTCGGATCAGCTGACCAGTCTTGTAAGTACGTTCCACGGAAGCTTAGAACTTTACCAATTCTTCCTTCTTCAATATATTTTTTCGCAAGCGCAACAGCTGGTGTTCTTCTGTAGTTGAAAGCAACCGCGTGTTTTACACCTGCTGCTTTTACTGCTTCTAACATTTCTTTCGCTTGTTCAGCACCTAATGCTAATGGCTTTTCACAGATAATATGCTTGCCAGCTTTTGCTGCTGCAATCGCGATTTCAGCATGAGTATTGTTTGGGGTAACAATATCGATGACATCGATTTCTGGGTTGTTAACAACATCTCTCCAGTCAGTTGCATAGTTGTCAAAACCTAATCTTGCTGCTGCATCTTTAGCTAATCCTTCGTTAACGTCTACTACTGTGTGACGATGAGGAATTGCTGGTGCTGGCCAGAAAAACATTGGCATACCTGCATATGCAAGTGAATGCGCCTTACCCATAAATCCTCCGCCGATCATACCTACGTTTAATTTTTTCATTTTAGTATCCTCCCACTATTATCTTCTTATTTTTAAAAGTTTGATATTCCTAATAGATGAAACGTTTATGCTTGATTTACTTTATCAAATTGATTTAAATAGCTGCGGCTGATTTTAGCCCCTTGTTTTGGATCTGGGTAGCTGTCTAACTCAACCGTAATCCAGCCATCATAGTTTGCCTCTTCTAACACTTTAACCATTTCATCAAATTTTTGATGCCCTTCCCCTAATGGTAAAAACTCACCATTGGCATAATCTTTGAAGTGAACATATTTGATTCGGTCCACATATTTTCTGATGACAGCCACTGGATCTCCACCACCAGCTTCAATGTGAGCTGTATCTGGGCAAAGGTTAATCTTTGTTAATGGCATTAGTTTATCTAATTGTTCAGAAGCCTGAACGTTCGTTCCTAGATGCGGATGATAACTTGCAATCAGATTATATTTTTCAGCAATTTCAACTACTTTATTAAGCGCATTACCAAGAGCCGTATAATCTCTTTCAAGAATGCCGTTTGCACGCACCGCTCCACCGCCGATTACCAGGTGGATTGCACCTACTTCTGATGCGAATTGTGCGACACTTTCGATTTTTATTAATTCTTCTTCTAAAATATCAGGGAAAATAAAGTTCCCGCCTGTATATACACCGACCAAAGATAAAGAATGGTCATTCATTAATTTTAAAAATTCTTCTTTTTTATCTTTATATTGCATCAGGTTTCCATCGAAGATTTCAAAGCCGTCATAGCCAGCTTCCGCAATGTCCTTTAACGCTTCTTCCGTTGATCCATAAGCAAGGTAGTAATTATCCTTCACACAAGTCACACCTGCTGGATGACCAACTACGCCGCCCCAAGTATTTGTTTGATAACCTAATTTCATTTGATTACCTCCATATCTTTTGGAATTTAGTGTGCCATATTTCATCATAGAAAAACCGAGGCAAACTCACCTTCAAAGTTAGTAATCGATTACATTATTGCTAAAATTATTACTCTTCACTTTCAATAATATTAATATTTAAGCTAAGTAATAAAAAAAACCTTAATGTAATCCATTACATTTTTGTTTGCAGATGAAATGCTGTTTCCTACAAGAAAGTAATGATTTATCCCTATCTATTACTAGTCCTCACTATCATCTGACAAGAAAATAGATGTTGTATCGCTTACATGAATTATTGTAATCGATTACACCTAAATTTGCAACAACTAAATTTCGATTGTCACAATTTGTTCACGATAAGCGTAGAGGAAAGGAAATTGTAAATATAGTTCCCTTTCCTTGCGAACTATCAACATGTATGGATCCGCCTAATCGATCAATAATTTCTTTACATACACTTAAACCTAATCCAGTCCCCTTTTCTTTGGTTGAGAAAAAAGGGATATATAATAACGCCCTCGCTTCTTCTGACATCCCACATCCATTATCCTTGATGACAATGGTGGCAAATTCATTTTGAACAGACGCAGATAGATAGATTTCTCTTTCACACTGATCCTCAATTGCTTCCATGGCATTCTTCATCAAATTCATGATTACTTGTTTTAATTGGTTAGTTGGGATATTCTGTACAACGTCATCACCGGCAGTGGAAGTAGAGAGTCGAATATCCCTTAATATCGCTTCACCTTCATAGAGCACGGCCATATCTTTGATCAGTTTATTCAGGGATGTTTTTTGTGCCAAAGGATGTTGTGGCTTTCCTGCATTCAAAAATTCATTAATGATTTGATTTACGCGATCAAGTTCCTCTATCATCACATCCACATAATATTCCTTGCCTATTTCCTTCAAATCGGGCTTTAGCAACTGAATAAAACCTTTTATGGTCGTCAATGGGTTACGGATTTCATGAGCGATACTAACTGCCTGCTTTTCAAGATGTTGACGATGGTCCATATCTAACGCTGCCAACTTACAGACTTGCAACGGAGCCACCATCAACCCGAAGGTTGACACCGTTTATAAAAGAAGCCTTGTTTGAAGCAAGGTACACAACAGCTGAAGCAACTTCCTCCACCGTCCCTGGCCGTTTCACTTCAACATGCGGACGATTTTCCTTAAGGAATTGCTGGATTGCTTCATCATAACTGATGTTCAGCTTTTTGGCATTATCCTTCAACAGGTCCTCAAGCATAGGTGTCATGATAAACGCAGGCGATACCGTATTGACAAGTATTCCTTCTGCAGCATATGCCTTGGATAAGCTTTTTGTAAAATTAATCAGTGCTGCTTTAGAGGCATTGTAATGAGGCATGAATGCGTCTGGTTGAATGCCGGATTCTGATGAAATGTTAATAATGCGGCCAAATCCTGTTCTTTTCATAAAAGGAATAATTGCTTTAGTTACACGTACAGTTCCAAAAAGATTGACGTCAAAAATATGCTGCCATTCGTCTATATCCAATGATTCAAAGTCATCAAATCCACTAGCAATCCCCGCATTATTAACGAGGATGTCGACGGTTTTAAAACGATCAATAGCAGAAGCAACAAGATGGTCGACGTCTGCTTGTTTCGTTAAATCGGCTTGAATAGCAAGAACACGTCCTCCGGTTTTTTCGATTTCAGCCGACGCCTCATTTAACGCTTCCGCGCCGCGTGCACAAATTACAACGTTGGCACCTTCTTCCGCAAACGCCATGGCAATTGCTTTCCCAATACCTTTACTGCTGCCAGTCACAAGTGCGGTTTTATTTTTTAATTCCAGATTCATTTTTTCATCCATTCCTTTCTATAGTAACCTGATAAGATTGTAGTTACCAAATAAGGATTAACTCTAGCTGATACCCAGCTCGGAGTTAATCCTTATGTTTGTCCAATATTAATTTTTCACTGAAGCCTCAAATAATTCTGCATGGATAGGTTCAGCAACGATGGGTTCAACAGCTTTTATGAATCTTTTAAAGTGAGGGGTTTCCTCATGCAGTTGAATGGCTTCTTCATCCTTCCATTTCTCAACAAAGATAAAGCTGTTCGCCTCTTCCGGATTTTCATAATATTGATAACTAATATTCCCGGACTCCGCTTGAGACGGTTTTGTTACAAGCCTTGCCTCTTCCAAGAATATTTCACGATAAGGCGCATTTACCTTTATGCTTGCATGAATGATAATCATGGAACATCCCCCTTAATTGTTGATGGTATTTCTAAAAAACTAACCTGCGTGTTTTTCTAATACGATTTCGTTTTTATTATTTTCTTCGGAAGGAAGCTTCATAAACTTCATTAGATAAGCACCAAGGAAATACGTACCTGCGAAAATCCAAATAACCCCTTTTGCACCGATAAGTCCAATAAATAACCCAACGATTGCTGGGGCGATAAAGTAGGACATTCCTGCACCAAAGCTTACAATCGCCATCGCAGATCCTTTTTTCTCCGGGGCAAGCGATGCTACCAGAGCTGAAAGTGGGACGAAACCACAAAGCACAATTCCCATTAAAACACCTGCAATATTCAAGGCCAAGAAACTGCTGCCAAATACTTCAGGCGTGTAAAGCAAGACAAGTAACATGACGCCCATACCGAAGCTGCCAAGCCATTGAATCGTTTTTTGCCAGCCTAACCATTTATCACTGATGTAAGGAATGATTAGGTTAAAGATAATATTCGCAAACCACATCGTTCCCCACATTTGCAGAAACTGTTCAGTGGTAAATCCATAATTCGACTTCAAGTACATCGGGAAAAAGATTGGCAGTGAACCGATCCCCGTTGAATTGATAATCCGAACCACGCCGCCGATCGCCACTTTCGGCTGTTCGATACAAATGGTGAATCCACTCATTAAGCTCTTGAGCTTTTCCTTCGGATTTCCCTTTTGTTCCTTTTTTACATCACCTTTCACTACAATAAGACCAACAATTCCTCCGACTAATACCCATGCTACTGCACTCCACAACAAACCAATATATCCAATCTTCGGAAGCATGTAAGCAGGGAAATAACTTCCTACAACATAGAGCCCACCGCTCCACGCTGCCCAAAACAATCCTACAGCTGTTGCCAAAATCCGCTCTGGACTGCGATAAGTAACCCACACTAAGAAAGAGTAGCAGAATAAAGGATAACCTAAACCACGAATCCCATAAGTAGGGAGCATAATAGCAAAATTGTTTAACTTTAAACCATATTCAATAAATAAAACCTGACCGATTAACCAAGTAACAAGACCGATAACCATTACCTTCCTAGGTCCCCACATCTCGGTGAGTACACCAGAAAAATAAGATGCGATAGCCAAGATGGCTCCATAAACCGCAAAAAGAGTGGCTGATTGTTGAACGGTCAAACCCTTTTCAATCAGATAGGGAGACAACCATGCGTGCTCGAGACCGTCACCGGCCATAAAAATTAATGTGGCAACAAATCCCCAAACGACTCCCATTGGAAGTCCGCCTAAAGTACGTTCTTGACCTACAAGCGTTTTCATTTTTAACACCTCTATTTTTATTAATAATTGGGTGCGGGGGGACGGTTCTCATGCTTCGGAAGCATGAGAACCGTCCCTGTGCTTCCTTAAGCCCACCACATTTCCGATACTTGCTCTTTAAACAACGTTCCTTTTAACAGTGTGATTGCTTTCATTAAGCCTTCATCGATAGACGCCAACATGTCTTCATGTTCAATGGAAACCACGTAATCATACCCTACTGCACGAAGTGTACTGATCATATCTTTCCACATTTTTTCGTTATGGCCATAGCCAACTGAGCGGAAGGTCCATGAGCGATCCAATACTTGACTGTAATGCTTCGTATCGAGAACACCATTCACCTTGATATTCGCTTGGTCTAAATAGGTATCTTTTGCATGGAAATGGAAGATCGCATTTTCACGGCCTAATTTTTTAATGGCCTCAACTGGATCAATTCCTTGCCACACCAAATGACTTGGGTCAAAGTTAGCTCCGATGTTCGGTCCTGCATGTTCTCTTAGTTTTAGTAATGTTTCCGGATTATAGACAACAAAGCCTGGATGCATTTCGAAAGCAATTTGGTGAATCCCATGCTGTTCAGCGAATTTTGCCTCTTCTTTCCAGTACGGAATAACCACATCGTTCCATTGCCACTCTAAAACTTCTGTATATTCAGGAGGCCAAGAGCATGTCACCCAGTTTGGAAACTTGGCACCCGGATGATCTCCTGGACATCCGGCAAATCCATTGATAACCGGCACCTCTAACTGCTCAGCCAGTAAGACCGTTTTTCTCCAAACGTCATGGGCGTCTTTGGCAGCCTTTACATTTGGATGAAGCGGGTTCCCATGACAGCTTAGTCCGCTGATGGTTAATCCCCTGCTTTCAATCGCCCGTTTGAACGATCTGATTTTATCCGGATTCCCTAACAATTCTTCCGGATTACAATGATTATTTCCGGGATAGTTACCGGTCCCTATCTCCACCGCCTCTACTCCCATTTCGGCTAATTTATCGAGCATGGCTTCGAAAGGAAGATTTTGATATAGAACTGTAAACACACCTAGTTTCATACTAAAACCTCCTTTTTCGCCTGAACTTTGACCCATTTTTGCTGTTCATGGCTTTCTAAAATGGCATCAGTAATGGCCATTGAAATGTGACCGTCTTCGAATGTAGCAAAATTAGCTTGATCCTTTAAAGGATCTTTGCCATCACGAATAAACGAATAATAATTTAACATCATATTTTTCAGTGCGTCCGGCCAGCCTTCGTTATGTCCTCCTGGATGATGGATAGCTGATCTTGCTTCAGGTGCGAACAGTGCCGGATCGGCAAGAAGAATTTCATTTGGCTTATCCCTGTGTCCCATCCATAATTTTTCTGGCTCTTCTTGATTCCAGTAAGCAGAGCTCTCACTGCCATCAATTTCAAAGCTTAGTCGATTTTTTCGGCCTGCACTTACTTGTGAAACAGTGAAGACTCCTCTTGATCCATCTTCAAAACGAACTAGTACGGATGCATAGTCTTCTGTATTGATTGAAACATCTTCATATTCTACATCTTCTGTACTTTGTGTGCTGAAAGTGGCCACACTTCCAATTGCTTTCTTTCTAACTGGAATGACCGTTGCTAAATCAGCAAATACTTCTACAATCTTTTTACCGGTAACAAATTGAACGGTGTCACACCAATGAGACCCGATATCTGCTACTGCGCGAGATTTTCCGCCGACTTCCGGTGCTAAACGCCAGTTAAAATCCGTTTCATATAGTAACCAATCCTGCAAATAGCTTCCGTGAACCAAATTCACTTTCCCAAGGTCACCGTTAGCAATTTTAGCTCGCAGGTTTTGCACACTCGCATGCTGTCTGTAATTAAAGTTCACACCATGTACAACACCCTGTTTTTGAGCCAATGCCAACAATTCCGCTGATTCTTCACTATTCATCGCAAGCGGTTTCTCTGAGATCACATGTTTACCTGCTAAAATAATTTCTTTATTGATCGCAAAATGTACATGGTTTGGGGTACAATTATGAACTACCTGAATTTCGCTGTCACGCAGCATTTCACGGTAATCTCCGTACGCTTTCGGAATTCCAAGTTCAGCTGCCTTTCTTTCCGCTTGTTCTTGACTCGTCTCGGCCAATGCTACGACATCCACGAATCCAAGTCTTCTGATTGCTTCAATATGTGTCGGGCCAATAAAACCTGTCCCGATGATTCCTACTTTTATTTTTTCCATTTGTTTTCCGTCCTCCAATCGAACTTTTCGATTCACCCAAGAATGAGCAGAAGTCATACGGTGTAATCGATTACACTACCTTGTAAAAAAATATGTGTTTAGTCCTAGTAAATAAATAATTTACCTATCCTTCAAACTTCTATAAATGTAATGGATTACATTTTCGTCGAAAAAAATTTACTTTAAATCAAGAAATAATCTTTCAGAATAAAATACCTTCTCACTTTGCACTAAAATATTTTACTCTTTTTTTCGACACCCTTATTGTAATCGATTACAGTATAGAATTCAATATTTTTTTTAAAACTTCCTCGATTCTTTTTTAATCAGAATGATAAAAACTGTTCTGGAGCCAATAGAATCGCTGGTCCCCTAATAATGATAAAAAGGGAGTGAACCATTATTAGTTCACTCCCCTTTTTATATTTCATTATTTTAATTCTAACAGGAATACGCTAAACTACTCTTCTATGGTAAGTTCTTTGCATGATTCACGAACAATGAGTTGATCAGGAAGAATAAATTGATCTTTCTCTAATTCTTCATCTTTAATTAATTTTAACAGTAAACGCATCGCTTTTTGACCCATATCAAACGTTGGTTGTGCCACGGTTGTTAGAGCAGGTTCAAAAATCGATGCAAATTGAATATCATCAAAGCCAACAACAGATAAATCTTCTGGAACTCTTAAACCTTTAGATTTAGCGGCTTTTATGGCACCCATAGCCATTTCATCATTACCGGCAAAAAGGGCTGTAGGAGGATTCTCTAGTGACAAAAATTTCATCATTAAATTAAATCCACTTTCAAAAGAGAATTCGCCTTCCTGTACCAAACTTGGATCCACAGACAGGCCGTGTTGCGCCATTGCTTGATGAAACCCCCTACATCGATCTCGTCCAACGACAATATTCAAGGGTCCGGAAATATGTCCAATTCTCTTGTGGTTTAAGCTAATTAAATATTCAGTTGCCTTTCTTGCACTGCTAACATTATCAATGGAGACCGTAGGCAGCTTGGAACCCTCATAGTATTCACACGCCAATACTACAGGGTAATCCTGGGATAAATCTTCTAATATTTTTTGATCGGTCCTTGCCGTTAATAATATCAACCCATCTGCTTTTTTCTGACCTAATATCGTTAAAAAACTAGTTTCGCTTTCGACATCGTTTCGCGCATCTCCTAGAAGTACTTGATATCCGTTTTCGATGGCAACGGATTCAATTCCGCGCAGCACCGCAGAAAAGAAAGTATTGGTTATATCAGGAACCACCACAAGAATTGTTTTGGTTTCAGATCTTCTCAATTGTCTTGCCAGCATATTAGGCTGGTAATTTAATTCTTTTATGGCTTCTAAAACTTTTTCAGCTGTTTCTTTTTTTACAGTCCCTGCATTACTTATGACTCGGGATACTGTGGCCGTTGAAACATTTGCCATTTTTGCAACATCCGCAATTCTAACCATGTATTGCTTTCCCCTTCAGTGTTCGTTTACATTTATTGTAATCGATTACATTGACAATTACAATAATTTTCGTAAATCAGCCATAAAACGGTATCTTTTAAAAACATTTTTCTCCAACAACCTGAAATTAAATGTAAATCAGTCTATAAAAATTGGGCTTGCACCACATAAACATCTGCATTGTATAAAAAAATCGCAATTGGACCCTACTAAGGTAAGGCGGTTTTATTCATTATTTTTAAAAAAACATTGTAAAAGGCGGTAGTTATACAATGACTAAATTCCTGCTCTTTTTCTTATTTTTGGGGTTAAGTATAGCATTTGCTTTCCTAATTGATCTTCTGATGGGAGTAAAAGTTTCCCTGGTCATGAGTAATTATAAAAAAACCTTTTCTTTTATGACATTACCTGAATACCTCATTTCGTTCGCCGTTCTACTTACCATGATCATTCCGCCCATTTTATCTTTTTTTTAAAAAAAGAGAGACACAAGGAAGGCATGATTTTTACTTGCTCGGTTTTTAGTTATGATAACAGTTTGTTGCTAACTGAATCTTTTCCGAATCAAATCAACCAAAAAAAGAATGACAGGGATACCCACACAAAAAATCGGCAATATGTAACGGATAATAAATGCCCCTTCTTCTAAATGTTCGATCGTAATCCCTGTTGGTAATACAAGTTTATTGGGCTTCTCAATTTTAAATAAATGGGCCGCAACATTGATTGCAGCAAAACAATAGATCGAGATTTTAAAAAAAAACGCCAATAATTAATGCAAGAATGACAATGTACTGCACCCCAAAAGTTAGAGTGAAATCTGACTTTTGGGGTGTTTATTTATGGCTAAATATAGCGAAGAATTTAAACTCATGGTTGTAAGAGAATATAAAGAAGGAAAATGGGGGGTTAAATCTTTAGCGAAGAAGCATGGTATCAAAGCACATTCACAGCTTGGACTATGGATAAATTTATATGAGGAATTTGGGGTAGAAGGATTAAAGCGAAGAAATGGTAAGGAGATTTATTCTGTTCAATTTAAACTAGATGTATTAAGCTTTATGAAGAGAACAGGTTCTTCAGAAATGGAAACAGCCCTTCATTTTGGGCTTACTAACCCCACAATGATAAGTTCATGGAAAAAGTCTTTTCTAGAAGGTGGGGCTGAAGCTCTGGATAGACCGAAAGGACGACCAGCCATGTCTGATAAAGCAAAGAACAGAAAAAACAAACCTACTAATGAAAAAGAAATGACATATGAGCAAAGATTGGAAAGAGAAAACGAGTTTCTTCATTTGGAGGTAGAATACTTAAAAAAGTTGCGAGCTTTTCAGATAGATCCAGAAGGCTATCTCGAAAAGCACAAGCAGCGTTATCATTCGAACTCAAAGAAACCTTCAAATTAAAAGATGTTTTACACATAGTCGGGATTTCTGAATCCTCCTATCACTATCATATAAAAGTGATGAAGAAGGAAAATCCAGATCTAGAACTTGAAAAGTCTATTCAAACCATTTTTGATGAACATAATGGCAATTATGGTTATCGACGTATCAAGCTTGAATTGAAAAAACGCGGTACTAAAGTGAATCATAAGAAGGTACACCGCATTATGAATAAACTCGGAATAAAAGGAGATAAGTTCAGAAGAAAATCACGTAAATACAGTTCTTACAAAGGAACTACGGGAACGGTTGCCAAGAACCGCATTAATCGTCGTTTTCGCACAAATGTGTGTCATCAAAAATTAACAACAGATATCACTGAATTTAAGTGTTCAGATGGTGTAAACCTGTATCTTAGTCCTATTATGGATATGTTTAACGGTGAAATCCTTTCGTATGGAATAGGAATGCGCCCGACCTTAGAAATAGCACTCAACCCTCTTGAGGAAGCTCTTAAAATAGTAAAAGCTTCAAAGTACAGAACCACTATACATTCAGATCAAGGCTGGCATTATCAACATAATAAATGGGTAAAAACACTCAAGGAAAACAAGGTATTCCAAAGTATGTCGCGAAAAGGATACTGTTTAGATAATTCCCCTATGGAGAATTTTTTTGGGTTACTGAAACAAGAAATGTATTACGGAGAAGCACTGTGCTCATTTGAGGAATTAAATAAAGAATTGAAGAATATATCGATTATTATAACAACAAGCGCATAAAGAAAAAATTGGCTGGTATGAGTCCGGTTCAATACCGTACCCATACCAACCAAATAGCTGCGTAATATAAAACTCGAACTTTTCGGGGGAACCTCACACTTAAGGTTCTTTTTTCCCATTTCCACAGTATAGGGGTGCACACGTTGGCAAAAACAAGATTGAAACTTATACCTAATGAATCCTTAAAAGCAGTGTAAAAGACTCATTAGGTATAATCGCTTTTAGGCTATCGGATGTTGATCTCTAACTTTAACTTTTTCTCCCTCTTGTTGTGCCTTACCAAGTAGATGATCTACCGTTAAATAAGCTAATGCCATAATGGTCTCTGTAGGGTTGTAGGAAGGCAGCGTTGGAAATTGACCTCCTCCTACTGCATAAAGGCCCTTACATTCATGTACTTCTCCGAAAGGATTCACAACCGATGTCGCAGGATTCCAGCCCATCCGGTGTGTTCCGGTATCATGTACAGATACATGATAGGTAGGTGCAGGAATATCTTCCCAATACTCAGTAATGCCCATCTCTTTTGCAAGCTGTCGTTTAAATTTCATGAAATATTCAACCGTTTTGCGATCGTAGTCCGTCCAGTCATGAGTAATCCTTAATGCCGGCTGACCAAATCTATCCTTTACTGTAGGATCAAGATCGACATAGAATTGTTCAGATGGTAAAGATGAATGCTGTGAATAGATTTTGAATAACTTTCGATAGTTTTCAGTCATCCAATCTTTAAAGCCTTTTCCCCAGCGTGGAACATGCGGTGGAAGGCTGTGTACCACCTCCATTGGCTGCATATCACCAGTCCATGTGGTGATTGGTGAACCCCAAAGGACTCCCTCATCATTATCGGGTATTAATTCCGAGGTCAAATCGTCGATGACACTTCCGGATTGCAAGGAGCCCATAAACGGATTTGTAATTTCAGGTAAAACACCTGTGAA
Source organism: Neobacillus cucumis (assembly GCF_002860255.1). Classification (GTDB taxonomy): domain Bacteria; phylum Bacillota; class Bacilli; order Bacillales; family Cytobacillaceae; genus Neobacillus; species Neobacillus cucumis_A. The sequence goes on along the minus strand of NZ_PGVE01000063.1, from coordinate 88,589 downwards.
CCAGCCATAATTATGAATGGACAAATGTTTACCCACCTGACCATTGCCATTAATTCCTGAAGCTAACAGGAGTCGCGCATTTTCAAGTGCATAAGTAGCTAAAATAACAATTTTTGCTTCAATCTCAACAACTTGCCCTTCTTGATCAAAGTAGGAAACGCCACGGACTCTTCCAGCGGAATCCGTATTAACTCGAAAAACTCGAACATGAGGGCGGATTTCGAGATTGTTCGTTTCTAATGCTGCGGTTTTTACCAAATCATGTGTCGAGACCTTAGCTCCTACATGGCAATGGTACCCATGACAAAACCCACAGTTTGTACAAGCATTTCTTCCTTTATAGTCTTTTGTTGCGATGGCTGTTGGAGTAGGAAAAGGACTGTAACCTAAACGCTTGGAAGATTCTACAAAAAGTTTATCCGCTCCTGCACGTGGAAGAGGCGGCATTGGGTAGTCTCTTTGGCGAGGAGGCTCATATGGATTACCGTCAGGTTGTATTTCACCGTTAATATTACCGGCTTTTCCGGAAATCCCCAATTCCCATTCGACCCGGTCATAATAGGGCTCTAGATCTTGATAGCCAATAGGCCAGTCAACTACTGTGGTGCCCTCTGGTAATGCTGACTCCGAAAATCGCTCAATGATGGAACTGCGCATGCTAAAATCCTTTTCACGGAAGCGGAAAGCGGCAGCCCCCCATGAACGTGTACCGCCTCCAGTTCCAATCGAAGGAGGAATCTGGAAGGGATTTCCCAACCCCAACTTGTTAGAAGCCCAAGGAAGAACTTTCGCCTTCGTCTTTTCATCGGGTCTCCATGTAATAGGGTCCGTTTTCATATGAGGAACCATGGCACTTCGTGTATAATAACGAATTTCATCAAATTTTGTTAAAAAATCGGCATCTTGATAGAAAGCTCCTTTTTCAAGTCCGACTACCTTCAATCCGGCACGAGCTAGTTCTGCTGCGATAAGTCCGCCGGAAGCACCTAGTCCTACGACAATTGCGTCAATTTTCTTTGTCATAATTTCACCTCTGTTACCACTGGCTTGTATTCCTTTTGAATATCAGAAAGGGTTTTTACTTTGATTTGATTCACATCAAAGCCTAGTGTCATTTGTTCAGGAGTATAGCCCCATTGTGCGCCTGGAAAGCCAATCAAGTTCCAGCCTACCGCATCACGATTTCCACCATATAATGGGTCACCAAATGTTCCTTCCATTGTATGCTCGTGTACAACCGCAAAAAATTGTGCTAATAAATTTTCTCTTTTCTCTATATCATCACTGGAATCTGTTATATCAACTATTTCAATTTTTTCTATCGACAGTAGAAGTTGATCCTGCTGCTCCTCAGTAAGATTTTTAAAAGCTAATCCAAATTTTTCTCTACAAAAAGATTCGAATTCGATGATTCCTTGACGGTAAAATGTTTGAAGATGCCTAAAATAACCTGCTAGTGATTGATCAATATAAATCACTGCGCCTGCTTCTTTTGCGCCCGGTCTAGTCTCATCACTTGGAATGATACGGGAGGCTATGGCTTCAATCGTTCTAGCTTCTTCCTGGTTTAAAAACATCAAAACGGGTAATTCTTCATTTCTGTTCATTGCTTTTCCCTCCCCCATTATTGAAATAGCGGGAGGAACTTCCTGCCCGCTATAAATGTATAATCAAATCATATTAGAGTTCTATTAAACCCGTGCCTTAGACAATGGTAATGACTTAAAACGTTGTGTGTTTTCAATAATAGCTACTTCAACAGGCAGTCGTTCCATACTAGAAGCACCATAAAAACCATCGATACCATTGGTATGCTCTAATATATATTCCACATCTTTTGGTCCCGCGATCGGGCCGCCATGGCAAATGACAAGAACATCAGGGTTTACTTCTTTGGCAGCATCGTGGATAGTCTGAATAATTCGGGCAGCTTCATCAAGATCCATAGTACTGTGGGCACCAGTTAATCCACTAAGCGTTGTACCAACATGAGCAACAATAATGTCCGCCCCAGCAGCAGCCATGTCCCGTGCTTCCTGCTCATTGAAAACATAAGGTGTAGTTAATAGATCCAGTTCACGCGCTATACGGATCATCTCCACTTCCCGATCATATCCAAGACCTGTCTCTTCCATATTCTGTCGGATTCGTCCCTCGAAAAGTCCAACTGTTGGGAAATTTTGAACGCCTTGATATCCAATCTTTTTTAATTCTTCCAGGAAGGAACGCATGTCTCTAAAAGGATCAGTACCGCATACACCAGCAAGTACTGGAGCATTTTTTACGACAGGCAATATCTCAGCTGCCATGTCTACTACAATTTGATTTGCATCTCCATATGGCATCAATCCAGAAATAGAGCTTCTACCAGCCATTCTAAAACGTCCTGAATTATAAACAATCAGTAGATCAGCCCCTCCGGCTTCGGCACACTTACCAGAAATGCCCGTACCTGCTCCTGCACCGATGATGGGGATCCCTTTCGCTACTTGTTCTTTTAATCGGCTTAAAATTTCTTTTCTACTCATAATTCAACACCCCGACTTTTTTATTATTAGAAAATAGCTCGTGTAACTTCTTCGCCATTGCCTCAGCAAATGCTGGGTCGTTAATATCTGTATCCATGACAACTAAATCAATATGTGGTTCCAACGATTCTTTAAGGGAATCAATTAGTGCTCTATCCGCCTGAGGATGATAGAAAACATCGCCTTTTTTGGCAATTGCAGAAAAGCCCTTGAGCGGAATAAACACGCTTACTGGTCCTTTTGCTTGATTCAATTTATGTGCCATGATCTTTCCAAGTTGATTACACTCTTCTTCTGTCGTACGCATAAGTGTAACATTTGGGTTATGCTTATATATCTTTCTCCCATGAAAATGTGCAGGGAGTGTGTCAGCTGGACCGAAATTCACCATATCTAAGGCTCCCAGTGAAACAACCTGTGGAATACCTAGGCGCCCGGCCATTTCCAACCGCTCTTGACCTGCTGAAAGTTCTCCTCCAACCAGCTCATCAGCCAGTTCCGTAGTGGTTACATCCAATGAAGCCTTAATAAATCCATCTCTCATAAGAGTCTCCATTGCTCGCCCGCCAACACCATTAGCAGAGAATACCACTATTTCATATCCTTTTGATTCCAGCCATTTGCTAGCTTGTAAAACACATGGTGTTGTAACACCAAACATCGTGATGGAAACCAATGGCCTGCTATGTTTTCGCGGCACAAAGGTGCTGCTGGCGATGGCCATTTCCGCGATAGCTGTCCCGGCATTAAAGAGAATTTTTTCTGATATTGAATTGATCCCTGCTATATCTACCACCGAATACATCATCGTGATATCGGATTCACCCACATAAGGTCTTGTATCACCTGAAGCAACTGTCGAAACCATAAGCTTCGGCACCCCGATCGGAAGTGCCTGCATGGCGTGGGTTGCAATGGAAGCACCGCCGGAACCCCCTAAGGCAAGAATCCCATCGAGATTTCCGTCCTTATGCAATTGACGAACAATCTCTGTTGCGCCGACTGCCATGACCTCCATGGCATATCCGCGATCATTTTTTTGGACGAGTTCTTCAATCTCAACTCCACCTGCACGAGCTACTTCCTTTCTGCTTATTTCTGGTCTGATTTGAGGCTGTCCCAGAACACCAATATCGATCAGTACGACATCACAACCTTTATTGCGGATGATCTCATTGACGAAGTTGTGTTCGTTCCCTTTCGTGTCCAGTGTTCCTAACACAACGACAGTTGCCATGTTCCTTTACCTCCTTATGAATTCGGACTATCGATTTGGTATCTCACCGGGCGGTGCTATTCTGCAATCAGGTAATTCCTTTAACTCCTGCTCGGCACCTGCTGGGGAGTAAATCACAAATGATTTCATCGGTTCCCATCCAGTATTGATGGTATAATGGTATCTGCCTTCAGGAACATAGACAGTGCAGCCCGCTGTCACTTTCTGTACCACTGGATTGCCATTTTCATCTTCCACCATCTGTTCACCCTCACCGGAAACGATATAGATGACTTCTTCCGTACCAGGATGGTTATGCCGTTCGTGCCCTTTACCTGGATCCACCACCACTACACCCGTGCTAAAGCTTTTTGCTCCTGTAACTTCCGGTGTTGAGGTTAACTTAAAGCAGCCCCAGTCAAACATCAATGTTTCTACATCATCCGGTGTAACATATAATTTTTTATCACTCACAATATCTTCCCCTTTCTCTCAAAACCTATCAATTTGGTATATTCAACGATATGCATACCAAATTGATAGGAATTTACCAGTGTCGAAAAATTTATCTTTCAGCTTTAATTAACATGCTCTTATTGGCTTCATCCACCAATGGTTTCAGATACTCGAATGCTTGACGTGCCACATTGTCCGGCTCAATATCGCGGCGGTCAAACCCAAGTTCCATGGCTAGATATCCATCATAATTAATATCCTTAAGTGCATTGATGAGAGAAACGAAATCTCCTCTACCTTGTCCAGGAACTAAACGATCATTATCAGAAATATGAATATGGTGGAGATTTTCACCCATGCTGTATACATAATCTGATGAAACTTCTTTTCGGTAAAGGGCATGGAAGGTATCAAACATCAACTTTACATTAGGTTCCGCCACTTCTTGCATCAACTCAATAGCATCGTCACAACGATCGACTAGATTACTATCAAATGGGGTAGGTTCAATAACCATCGTAACTCCATAATCGGCTGCCGTTTTAGAGATTTCACTAAGTGCCTCACAGCTCCAAGCCCAAGCCTGTTTACGAGTTGTTCCGAAAACTTGCCAACCTGGAATATAAAGGACTGTTTTTCCTCCTAACTCAGCACATAGCTCAACCACTTGTTTATAATGCTCAATAGTATGCCGGCGTTCTTCAGGTATAGGTGAAGCAACGTTATGACCAGGGCCACCGCTAAGACCAGGCAGCATACTAGATACTTCAAGATTGTAATACTCTAATACACTTTTAATGTTTTTGCGTCTTTCTTTTGTGGTTGTAGGCGGATAGCAATGAGGGCTGGCAGCACCGATTTCAATTCCATCATAACCAATATTGGCAATACGCTTGATTACCTCTTCAAGTGGATAGGCTGGTAACCAAACTGGAAAGCTTGCATAAGGCCAAGTGTTAAAAGATAGTTTCATTGTCATAGTAATTCCTCCTAAATTTTATTAATTAATAGGTTGTACCGTTATATTTTGATACATTTTCCTTTGTCACAACTGGTGCATCTAATTTAATGAATTCCGGCATTTCTTCACCGGCTAAGGCTTTAGCAGCTGCAATAATACTCATAGGAACGACAACAGGATAAACTGCAGTAGAATCCATAATTCCTTTAGAAATATTGTCAAAAGCAGCTTGTTGACCATCAATACTAATGACTTTGATTTCCTTTTCTCTTCCTGCAGCTTTAATCGCCTGAATCGCACCTAGCGTCATGATGTCAGCATGGGTAAATACGGCATCAATCTTGCCCTTAGGGAATCTTTGCAATAAATCCTCCATTACTTTCAGACCCTGTGCTTGATCATAGTTGGCATTTTGACTAGCAATCACTTTAATTCCCGGAGAATCTTTAAGTGCTTCCATAAACCCTTTGTGTCTATCAATAGTAGGAGAGGCGGATGGGCTCCCTTGCAGTTCGACTACATTACCTTTACCATGCAATCGAGTCGCGAGGTCTTTTCCCGCTGCCAATCCTAAATCTATATCATTGGCTTTTATTGTAGTGAGAACAGGAGCATTAACAGTACGGTCAAATGCTATAACCTTAATCCCTGCAGCTTCCGCTCTTTTAACAGCCGGAGCCAACGCATCCTTTTCAACTGCATTTATGATTAAAACCTTTATACCCTTTGCGATAAAATCATCCACGAGTCTTGTCTGCACCACGGGATCATTTTGGCCATCTCCGACTAGTAACTCCATATTAGGGAAATACTTCTTAGCAGCTTCCTCTGACCTGTTCTTAACGGCTACTCCATAAGGAAATGTTGTCGATGCAATCGCTAATCCCACTTTTCCTTTGATCGAATCAGGGGAAGCTTTTAATGTTAAGGCTGCCTGACAATCAGACCCACAGTAAAGACCATAATCGATTTTCACCGGCCCCTTAGATTTGGTAGATGCAGTGGTCTCCGTAGATGAATTACTATTACAGGCAGTCACGAGAAACATGATTAATGAAACTCCTACTAAACTTTTTATTTTTTTTAAATTCATAAAATAATCTCCCCCTTAAATTCCCTTTTGTACTAGCTTTTAATGCTTATCATTTCCTCCTTTCTTAAAGATGATCTACCATCATAATCCAGTCCACTGTTGTTTGATATGTTGCTTTAAATTCGGCATTGTGAACAGAACTGCGGCTACAATAATGACACCCTTCGCAATTTGCTGATTGAATGGGGAAACTCCTAGTAAGTTTAGTAGATTAGCAACCATTGCCAATAACAAAGCTCCAAGAATGGTTCCGCCAACTCCGCCTCGGCCCCCCATTAAACTGGTTCCGCCAATAACAACCGCTGCGATACTATCCAGCATGATATTGCTATCTGCGGTAGGGTGCCCAACATAGAGTCTAGAAGCATTAATTATTCCTGCTACAGCTGCACATAGACCGCTGATGGCATATACAAAAAGTAAGATACGGGTCGTTCTAACACCGGAAAGTCGTGCAGCATCGATACTGCCTCCAACCCCATAAACAAATCGGCCAAAAGGTAAATATTTTAGTAATAGCCAAGAAATCAAAGCGATTACAACAAATAAAAGCACAGGACCTGGAATAGGACCTATTCCTCCATTACCTAACAAGTCGATGATTTTGCTGTTTACATTGAAACTCTGAGGCGCACCATTTGATAGAAGTAAAGCCACTCCATTTCCAACTGCCATGGTAGCTAATGTCATGATAAAGGGTTGAATTCCTAAGAATGTTGCACCAACTCCGTTGATCATTCCAATAAAAATACCTATTAGGATCACTACTGCAATAGCGAGAGGAATGGATAAACCACTATTTAACATCATGGCGAATGATACTCCAGAGACAGCTAGAATGGCCCCTACTGAAAGGTCAATCCCTCCAGTTAGTATGACAAAGGTCATGCCGATGGCAACCACTCCCACTACGGAGGCCTGCCGTACTACGTTCGTAATATTGGTTACATTGAAGAATTCTGGTGTTAACACAGTGGTTAAAGCTAGGATGACTACAAATAGAAGAATCGTCACTCGATATTGCTTTAAAAATTGTTTCATTACTCTGTTATTAGGCGCTTTTTCCATAACGGCTGCTTCAGAATGAAGAGAAATATCATTTTTCATTGTTACAACCCTCCCACGGCATATTTCATAATTCCTTCTTCAGTGGCTGATTCATGATCCATTTCTCCTGTAATTTCACCTTTACACATAACAAGCACTCGATGACTGTTTTCAAGGATTTCCGGTAATTCTGATGAAATTAGGACAACAGACATTCCTTGTTCGCATAGGTCCCTTACCACTGAATAAATCTGAGCTTTAGCTCCAACATCAACCCCTCTAGTTGGTTCGTCAAGAAGAAGGACCCTAATTCCAGACTCCAGCCATTTAGCAAGTACAATCTTTTGCTGATTCCCGCCAGAAAGGCTTCCAACCAGTGAATCCAAATGAGGTAATTTGATTTTCAGTAATTTAACATAGTTGTCTGCTTGTTTTTGTTCCTCTTCGCGTTTAATCACTTTGTTTTTACTGCTGGCCATAAAAATATTTTGCAGGCATGATAGGTTCTTGAATAATCCCTGTCTTCCTCTATCTTCGGGTACTAACCCGATACCATTTTGAATAGCAACTCGAGGGGAAGTATTAATTACCTGATGTCCATCTACAAAAATGTTTCCTGAATCGATGGGATCAGCACCAAATATGGCTCTCACCAGCTCTGTCCTGCCAGCGCCTCTTAATCCTGCGATCCCCAGTACTTCTCCTTTATGAAGTGAAAAATTGATGTTATGAAGGATACCATCTCGGTTTAGCCCTTCTACCTTAAGGACAACCTCGTTTACTTCATAATTAATCTTTGTACGAGGAGCAGTATTAATATGACGCCCCACCATCATGGAAATTAGTTGGTCAGGATCCGTATCTTTAATTTCACCGTCCCCTATTTGCTGACCATCTTTTAACACCAAATATCGGTCAGCTAACCCAAATATTTCATTTAATCGATGGGAAATGAAGATGACAGCTACTCCGCGTTTTTGCAGCACTTTCACGATCGACAGTAGCCGATCGACATCATCTCCCCCTAAAACTGCAGTTGGTTCATCCAATATCATTAGTCGTGCATTCCTATATAAAGCTTTTGCAATTTCTAACATCTGCTTTTGAGCGATGCTAAGGTTGTAAACAGGCTTTTCAACAGGTAAATCGACTCCAAATTCATTTAGGAACTTTTTGGCCTCTTGATGTAATGCCGCCCATTTAATGGTTCCCTTCGTTTTATGAAAATTGCCATAGAAGAGGTTTTCCGTTACCGATAGATCAGGGAACAAATTAAACTCCTGGTATACCGTAACAATTTCATTTTTCTCCGCATCAAGAGGGGTGTTAAATTCTACCTTTTCTCCGTTAATGATAAGCTCGCCTGCATTTGATTTAATGGCACCAGAAAGTATTTTGATTAACGTAGATTTACCGGCCCCATTTTCTCCTACAAGCGCTAATATTTCCCCGGCATGAATCTTTAAATTAATATTATTGAGAACTGTAATACCGGAATAGTTCTTTGAAATATTACGCATTTCTAGAAGAGGAGGAATAACGTTAACCTCCTTAATCATTTTCATGTAGTTTGGCCTCCTTTACAGTCAGAGTTTTAATAACAATCAGCAACCGCTTACAATAAGTTAAAAAGTGACGTGAAGTTTTGTTACTGTTCCTAACTAGTTAGTAAGATTTCTTGTCTTTAATGTTACTTGGATTAACACTATCCAACAATTAATAATCTTGGGTTAAAAATTCATAATCTTGCGGTTTTTAAAAATATTTAGTATTTTTATACTTTTTCAATCTACTAGGACAAATCCTTATTGGAAAGTCACAAAAAAGACCATACACCCTTTCATTAGAGGGAGTATGGTTAATGTTCAAAACAATATTCAAGATGTTTTAGAGTTTGAGCATATTCCGTCATAAAATGAACGATATCTTCCTCAGTAATATTACCATTAAGTTGATTAGCCACGATCGTTCCCTTATTCATTACTAGGATACGGTTACATAACCCAAGCAGCTCAGCTGTATCAGAGGAGATAATAATAATTCCTTTTCCTTGTTTTGCAAGCTCATTGATCTTCAGATAGATATCGGTCCTGCTGCCTATATCCACCCCAATGGTGGGCTCATCTAAAATATAAAGATCACTTTCCGTCATCAGCCATCTGCCCAACATTACCTTTTGTTGGTTGCCGCCGCTTAAATATCGAACATTTTGATGAATATGATCGACCTTAATATTAAGATCAATGACCTGATCAATGGATTGATCCACTTCAACGTTTCGATTAACCAGACTCAAACTATTTTGAGTCTCCAAACTTGCAAAGGTTAAGTTATTTGCAACACTCATATTCATGAATAACCCCGATGATAAGCGATCGTCATTGACATATCCAAAGCGGTTATAAACAGCATGAATAGGATGCTTAAAATTAATTTCACGATTTTTCCAATAGATGCGGCCACTGTCTTTTTTATGTTGCCCAAAAATAATTTGGGCAAGTTCTGTTTTACCAGAGCCTGCTAAACCCGCAATACCTATGATTTCACCTTCATGGAGCGTTAAGTTCACATTCTCTAAATAGGGTTTTTTGGTTAAATATTCAACTCGTAGTAATTCCTCACCCTTTGTTTTATGAAGAGGAGGATAATAATGATTTAGATTATACCCCAGCATTAAATTGGTCATTTCTTTCAATGTGATGTCTTTTACATTATGAGTTGCTACATGTTTTCCATCTCGAATAATTGTAACTTTGTCACATATCTCATGAATTTCATTTAATCTATGCGTAATAAAGACGATTCCTACTCCTTCGTCTTTATATTTTTTAATGATTCTAAAAAGGTTATCTCTTTCCTGTTCAGTTAAATTTGCCGTCGGTTCATCCATAAAGAGAATTTTCGATTTTTGAACAATCGCTTTTGCGATTGATATTAAATAATGATAGCGAACCGGTATATTCATTACTTTTTCTTTCGGATTTATTTTGACACCAAGTTCGTTAAGAACTCTTGCAGCCTCTAATCTCATTTTCTTATAATTCACAAAAAACTTTAATATTCTCGGCTCGATTCCAAAGAAAATATTATCTGCGACACTCATTCTTGGCACCAAATTAGGTGTTTGATGAATAACACCTATTCCATGGCGTTGAGCATGATAAGGGGAATCAAAGTGTACCCATTGTTCGTTCACTTTGATTTCTCCACAATCAGGGTTATACACACCAGAAGCGATGTTAATTAAGGTGGATTTCCCCGCTCCATTCCCACCAATTAAAGCATGAATTTCTCCTGCCTTTAATTCTAGGCAGATATCGTTTAAAACTCTATTTTCAAAAAAGGATTTGCTTATGTGATTTAATCTTAATAGCATCCTCCCACCACTTTCCTAGTTGACCAATTGAAACAGTTTCCTCCAGTTTAGGATACATTTTAGCTATTGTAAAATTAAAATAATTGTTGAAAAAGTATAGATTCTTGTGGGTTTTCACTATTTATATTGAATTAAATAGTTAATTTATCAATAATATTACTGAATTTTATAATTTTTATATACATTTAAAAAGTCCATAATAAATGCTAGAGGAGGTCTTATGAACCAGTTACCTACCTTATTACAAACTCCTCATTTAACCTCGGTAGTGAAACTCAACCAAGACCACAAGCAAAAATGTAAAGCATTACATAAACATGAATGTACCGAGATTATGTTTATTCAGGAAGGGAATGCGAATGTTGTCCTAAACGGTCAATCATTAACGATGAATAGAGGAGATCTACTCCTTATTAATTCTAATCTTGAACATGAGACCGTACCTTGTGTTGATAGCAGTTTAAAAGGATTCTCTCTTACCTTTTCCGGTTTACATTTATCACCTCTTCCAGTAGGGTTTATTATCCCTTCTGATGAAATGCCAATCTTGAATGTTCAAAATCAGCATATAACCATCCAAAAGTACATAGAGGATATTCATGAGGAATATAAAAATAATGACCCTGGTTCTCAAGAAATCATTTCTTCCTTATTAAAAACTTTAATTATTAAAATCCTTCGTATTTCGTGTTCTGCAAATTCTAGTCAAAATGTCTCTATTTCTGATAAAGTAAAAAAATATATTTCTGAAAACTATAATCGTGATATTTCTCTAAATGAATTAGCGAATATTGTTTTTGTAAACCCATATCATCTAGCACACACCTTTAAAGATGAGACTGGGATTTCACCAATCCAATACCTGATTACTTATAGAATTGACATTGCCAAAACCTTGCTGCTTACCACAAACTCACCTATCGTTGAAATTGCTTCCAAGGTAGGGTATCCAAATGCTAACTATTTTAACTTATTATTCAAAAAGTACACCGGTTATTCTCCTGGAAAGTTTAGAAAAAAATCATCGTAATCAAATACTTTTTTACGAGCAATAGTAAGGGCCGCCACTTAATTTTCTTGGCAGCCTTTTTAGATTCTGGAAAGCAAAAAATGTATCCTCGCATCTAATATATTGTCTATAGTTAGTAGACACAGACACAACACTTTTATTCCTTACCTTTTTTAAATCTTTAAGTCTATTGTCTGTAAAAACCTATCCCTTTGCTTCGGCACTGCTCTGGTTTAACGGAAGCAGTTAAACCAGGTTGTTAGATGAGTGGCTTCCATTTGCATACGCAAAAAAGCAATCCTTCTTTATGAAGAATTGCTCATGCCTGACTGGACTTTTTTTTTGTGATATGAAAGTTAAATTTTTACCAAGGGTAGACTTCGACTGCTTATTTGACAAATAAGGAGTTTTTTTAAATAAAAGAGGCTCTAGAAATTTAATTTGATCCTCCTCTTAATTTTTCAGGTATAGTTATTTTGCCGCACCTTGGATAGACTTTGGTGCCTCTTGATGGTAAACAAGCTTCCAGGCATCTAATACATTTTCTTTCGTTACATTTAACGCGGGTACAGCTACATAGGCTGGCGCTTCTTTACCAAGTAAAGAATAACCGGCTAAAATCGCTTCTGAAATTCCTTGGTCATATGGCAACTGGGCACCTAGACCTTTAATTAAACCGTTTGATGCAATATCCAAAGCAACGTTTGTCCCTAAATCAATAGTCGTAATAACAAAATCCTTCTTTCCTGCGGTACGCGCTGCTGCCAAAGCACCTTCAGCTGGAACGTCCCAAACGACAAACATTCCATCAAGATCGCGATTTTTGGTCAGCATTCCAGATGCCACTTTCTCACCATCGTTAGGACCAATGATGCCGCCTCGTTCAACTATTTTTATTTTAGGATATTTTTCTTTAATTGTTTTTTCAAATGCTTCTGTTCGCTGTTTTGTTACGAAGTAATCAGCATCATGATAAATCACACCGATTTTTCCTTTTCCACCAAGCTCTTTCGCCATGATCTCCGCTGCCTGAACACCATTGCCATAGTTATCAGCAGACACTACGCTTACATAATCCTTGCCAGCTTCTAATCCGTTAGGTTTATTATCCATAAACACGACTTTCACTCCTGCATCTGCCGCTTTCTTAAAAGCAGAGGCAGTTGAAACAGGGTCTACCGGGATACCAACGATAATATCTGGTTTTTTAGCTAAAACCGTCTCGATATCGGATACTTGTTTTTCAGCTTTGAACTGGGCATCCGTTACGGCAACCACTTGAATTCCCATTTTTGCAAAAGTTGCCTTTAAGCCATCGATTTGAGCGGTTGCCCAGTCATTACCAGCATAGTGCATAACAATCGCTGCTTTGTAATTTCCTTCTTTGATCTTTTGTACTTCTTCTTCCGTAAGCTGCAATGTTTTTGCTGAAACAGCTGCTTCTCCCCCAGGACCTTTACTTAATATTTCTTGGTCAGGGATCTCTTGATTAATAGTGATTGGACCGGAACTGGCGGTTGTTTCTTCTGTTTTTGTTTCCTCTTTTGCGTTACTTCCGCTGCTAGTCTCAACTTGCTTGCCGCACCCGACAAGTGCAATACTAGTAATAAACAGAATCATAGTCATAATAGATAGTAATTTTTTCATAATTTGCCCCCTTATATTTCTTGGAATTTTTGACTTTATACTTTTAAAAATTACCTCAATCTTAAATGGTTTTATGAGAAATTCATCACCTCATTTGAATGTAATCGATTACATTTTCTTATTAAGAATTGGAATTACCTCTGTTTTACATACATGAAAATGTAATCCATTACATAAAATATTCTTAGTTGTTATTCTACATCAAATTAATAGGATAAAAATTAATAATTTTGCGGATAAAACTATATATTCTTGCGGTTTTTTGAAAATGTACTTTTTTTAAAAAAGAATTATACTCTACCTACTATTCTATTCTTTCTATATTTCCCCGGCGGACTTCCTGTAATTTTTTTAAAAAGTAAATTAAAATAATTAGGATTCTCATATCCAATGATCGCGGCAATATCTCTCACAGAAAGATCCGAATGCTTCAGTAATCGTTTTGCTTCCTGAATACGGCACTGGATTAGGTATTGTATGGGCGGCAGTCCTACCTCTTCTTTAAATACATGGGCCAAATGATAAGGACTAACATAAACCAAGTTTGCTAGTATATTTAGAGTCAACTCTTGACTAAAATTTTGTTCGATATATTTTCTTATTTTAAGGCTCATCTCAGAAATGGATGGCTCACCAGCAGTTTTTAGCAGTCGAGTGATTTTAATAATAACGGTTTGCAATATGGAGGTAATCACATCTTGATACCCGGAATGTTTCTTGTCATATTCACGTAAAATGGTTTGAAAATAATGCTTAATCTCGTCTTTTTCCTCCTGTAAACGTATAATAGTGTGATTACTGGAATCAATTAAACGCTGGTTTCCGTTAATAGGAACATTTAATAAACAAATGGAAATAGCCTTTAAAGGGCTTCCCGTACATGTCCTCACTACCACGATACTAAATGGATTAAAAATGATCATATCCCCTTCTTGTCCGATAAAAGGTTTATCTTCAAAAATAAATTCTCCACACCCCTCTTGCATATAAAGAATCTCTATATAATTTGTTTCTCGATGTTCTTTAAACCAATTAGGACTAGTTTCATTGATTTCTTTGGCAGAGATAAACTGAAGAGTATTTAATAAAATAGAGGACTTTCCCATATTGTATCTCCCCTTTTACTTAATTATCACCTTACAAATACAGGGTGAACCAGCAGCACTTACCTCCTGTGGTTCACCGCGAAATCACTTGCCTATACAATTAGTAAATTAATCACTTACTCCCAGCCAATTTCCTTCAATTTGTCTTTCAAGTAAGCAATCGATTCTTTTGCAAACCAATCCGGTTCAGAGGCTCTAGAATTGAATCCAACTTCCATTGCTAGATATCCATCATAATTAATATCTTTTAATGCCCTTAATACCGCATCATAATCACATTTGCCTTTACCAGGAGGCAGACGGTCGCTGTCCGCGACATGAACATGATGAAGCTTGTCTTTCATGCGGTATACATAATCACTGGCCACTTCATTTCTGTACAATGCATGGAATGTATCAAACATGACCTTAACATTATCCATACCTGATTGCTCTGCTAAAAGAAGAGCGTCATCAGCGGTTTCAATTAAATTGCTATCTGCAGGAGTTGGCTCAACTACAAGTGTTACACCAAGATCCTTTGCATATTTAGCAACTTCAATTAAGCCTTCTAGACTGTAGTTCCATGCTTCTTGCTGTGAAGTTCCAAAAACAACCCAGCCTGCAATCCACATGACTGTTGGGCATTCCCATTCATGTGCTAAGCGAACGACTTCCTTATAATGTTTAATCGTAAATTCTCTTTCTTCCTTTAATGGAGAGCTTGGGTTCATTCCCGGGCCGCCGCCTGGTGCTGGGAGCATGGATGAAACCTTTAAGTTCTTTTCTTTGAGCAATTTTTTGATTTCTTGTCGTCTTTCAGATGACAAATAATCTGGCCATGCATGTGGGGCAGCACAGCCGATTTCTATTGCATCGTAACCAAAAGAGGAAAGACGGTTGATGACTTCTTCTAACGGATAAGAAGAAAGCCAGTTTGGAAAACTACTATATACCCATGTATTGAATGAAATACCTTTCATTGTGAACAGCTCCTTATAATAAATTTGTTACTTTTGGTCAATGAGAGGCTTATCCGCCAGTTAAACCACCTTATACGACAGTAAAGGCAGCCTTTGCGCCAGTTAAGCTACTTTATCCGCCAGTAAAGCCATCCTCCCAGGCGCTTATTTACTTATTCCCAAACAAACACAGCTTTTTCCGTCTTTCTTTCGTCAAACAAACGGAAAGCTGTTTCCGCTTCTTCCAATTTAAATTGGTGAGTAACCAACTTTTCTACAGGCAGATTCTTTCTAACAATAAACTCCGCAATCTCATCAAATTCTTGAATTGGGAAGTACCAAGAACCCATTACAGAAATCTGTTTTCGAATTAATTGCGCACTTGGTTTGATTGTTGTCTCTTTACTTTCCCCGATAAAAGCGACACGTCCATGTGCTCTCACGCAATCTAATGCATCATTCTCACCGTAAGGGCTTCCGGAACAATCTATCGCAGCATCTGCACCAAGACCCTTTGTAATACGGGCGATTTCTTCTTTAACGTTCATTGTTTTACCATTGATCGTATAATCCGCACCTAATTCCTTCGCAAGCTCCAAGCGCTCATCCAGCATATCAACAGCAATAACGGTTGCTCCTAATCCTTTGGCGATCATCACACCAGCGCCGCCCATAGGTCCCATTCCAAAAATAACCAGGTAGTCTCTTCCGGAAATCCCTAATCTCTTTTGCGCATGGTAAAGGGTTCCAACAGCGTCAGTCGAAACAGCAGCCGTTACGAAACTCATGCTATCTGGCAATCTCATACAGTTTTCAGCTGGAACGACCATGTACTCTGCATCACCGCCGTGAGAGTCAAAGCCGATACATTTAAATTCTTTGCAGAACATTTTGTAGCCGCTCTTACAATGAGCACATTCCCCACAGCCAAGAGCTAAGTAAACAGCAACTCGGTCACCCGCTTTGTAATTGGAAACGCCCACTCCTACTTCCGTGATAACTCCTGCAGGTTCATGCCCAGGTACCGTGCATCCGCATTTTGTTCCTTCAAAAACGGAAGTTCCATAATATAAGCTCATATCGCTTCGGCAAATCGCTGAAGCTTTTAATTGAACTAGTACCTCTCCTTGGCCTGGTGTTGGTATCTCCACCTGACGAATTTCTACCTTTTTATCTCCTGGAAAAAACACTGCATTCATTGTTGTCATGATACTTCCTCCAATCACTTATTCTTAAAAACAATTACCCTATCATTTTTTCCTATAATTGGGCAGTAAATGGACCCGCCGGCCCTTTGGAAGCAAGAGAACCGTCCCCATGCTTCAGAACCTTCACCCATTTCTGCTGCTGGTTACTTTCTAAGATTGCGTCTGTGATACACATCGAAAGGTGTCCATCAGCAAATGTCGCAAAATTTGGCTTGTCTGTTTTCAGACTTTTGCCGTCGCGGACAAATGTGTAGAAATTGAACATCATATTTTTCAATGCATCCGGCCAGCCTTCATTATGCCCTCCAGGATGATGAATAGCAGACCTTGCCTCCGGCAAAAACAACGCCGGATCCGCTAATAGAACTTCATTTGCTTTATCCCGATGCCCAATCCATAGCTTCTCAGGCTCTTCCTGATTCCAAAATACTGAAGCTTGACTTCCATTAATCTCAAAGCTTAATCTATTTTTCCGTCCCGCACTTACTTGAGATACCGTAAAGACTCCTCTTGATCCATCCTCAAACCGGACAAGAACAGATGCATAATCTTCTGTATTAATTGGTACATCTTCATATTTCATATCTTCTGCTGTCTGTGCCCCAAAAGTAGCTACGTTTCCTGTCGGTTTCTTTCTTACTGGAACAACAGTTGCTAAATCGGCAAAAACTTCGACAATCTTTTTGCCCGTTACAAATTGGACGGTATCACACCAATGGGAACCAATGTCCGCTACTGCGCGTGACTTTCCGCCCACTTCCGGCGCCAAACGCCAGTTGTAGTCTGTTTCATATAATAACCAGTCCTGCAAGTAGCTTCCGTGAACCAAGTTCACTTTCCCAAGATCACCTTCAGTGATTTTCGCTTTTAAGTTTTGTACACTCGCATGCTGTCGGTAATTAAAGTTGACCGCATGGATGACGCCTAGTTTTTCTGCTAACTCCAACAATTCTGCTGATTCATCACTGTTCATAGCCAGTGGTTTCTCTGAGACAACATGCTTTCCAGCTAAAATAATCTCTTTATTAATGGCAAAATGAAGATGATTTGGTGTGCAATTGTGCACGACCTGGATTTCGCTGTCTCTCAGCATTTCTCGGTAATCACCAAAGGCCTTCGGAATTCCAAGCTCAGCTGCCTTTTTTTCAGCCATTTCTTGACTGGTTTCCGCCAAACCAGCTACTTCTACAAAACCAAGCCTTCTGATGGCTTCTATGTGAGTCGGCCCGATAAAACCAGTACCGATGATACCAACTTTAATCTTCTCCACCTTTCTTCCTCCTGTTCAAAAGTTGATCGTGTTGTTCAAGGATACAAATTTATAGACCTTATTCCGCTTTTTTTGAAAAGAATTCCGCCGCTTTTATCATTAATTCCGCCAATTTCCGAGGAAATTCCGCCAGTTTTCTCATTAATACCGTCAATTTCCGGGGGAATTCCGCAGAATTCTGCTATTATTCCGCGGAAATCTCTATTAAAATTATCGTTTCATCGCTTTCTTACCGAAAGCCACCGCCAAGATAATGATAATTCCTTTGATAATCATTTGCTGGCTGACATCAAGACCCATAATAATCAAACCATTGTTGATCGTACCAATCATTAAGGAGCCCACAATCGTTCCGATGATTGTTCCTACACCGCCAAACAAGCTTGTTCCACCAAGAATAACCGCAGCGATAACAGAAAGCTCATCGCCTTCACCGAAGGAGAAACGTCCGGCATTCATACGGCCCGCATAGAGAAGACCAGCTAAACCAGCCATTAAACCCGTTGCAAGGAAAACTATTAGCTTGATTTTCATTGTCTTTACACCAGAGAATCTAGCCGCATTTTCGTTACCGCCTGTTGCCAATACCTGGCGGCCAAATGATGTCTTACGAAGTAATATATGGGCAATCACTGTAAATACTAGAGTCCAAATAAGTAAAACTGGAATTGGACCAATGTCTCCTGAACCAAAGATGAAATTGAAATTTGCGTCTACAATCGGAACTGGAGCAGTATCTGTAACCCACATCGCAGCACCTTTAATGGCTCCCATTGTTCCCAGTGTTACCAAGAAGGAAGGAATCGCTACTTTTGTAACAAGCAAACCATTGATTAATCCAACCACAAGTCCAGTACCTACACCGCCGATGAGTCCACCAATAATGCCATAACCCGCTTGGATGGCTAATGCACCGACTAGAGAAGAAAGGGCAGCAATGGAACCCACAGAAAGGTCAATCTCCCCTGTACTAATAACAAATGTCATGGCCAACGCCATCAAAGAAATCGTCGCTGTTTGTCTAACAATGTTTAATAAGTTCCCTGAAGTTAAGAAACCTTCATCACTTAAGCTGATAGAAAAATAGATTAATACGCCCACGAAGGCAAAATAGACAATATAATTACGCCACTCGAATCCTTTCAATGAAGGAGTTGCTGGCTTTTGAATACTAGAAACCTTGGATTGCATATTGTAATTCCTCCTCTGATTTAATCTCCCTGCGGGTCATTTCCTTTTTAATTTTCCCATCATGCATAACGATGACACGATCACTCAAAGCAAGCAGTTCTGGAAGTTCGGAAGAGACCACAAGGATTGCCTTGCCGTTTTCGGCCATGGCTCTAATAATCTCCACAATTTCCGTTTTTGCACCAATATCCACACCAATCGTTGGTTCATCCAACATCAAGACAGTAGGGTCGTTCGCCAGCCATTTAGCTAGAACGATTTTTTGCTGATTACCGCCTGATAACAACCCGGCCTTTTTAAAAATATTATCCGTTTTAATATTTAACTTCCTTACAAATTCATTACTAATCTCATTGGATTTCTTACTATCAATAAAAGCTCCTTTTTTCACCTTCGAAAGAATTGGAAGAATCATATTATCCTTGACACTATGTTCAAGGACCAATCCTTGCATCCGGCGGTCCTCCGGAATCAGTGCAAGTCCGGCTTCTATGGCATTCTTAGGATTCTTAATGGATTGTTTTTGACCATTGATGTAGATGTCTCCACTCTCAATGGGATCAATCCCAAAGAGATTTCGAAGTAATTCCGTTCTTCCGCTTCCCATCAACCCGGCGATTCCGACGATTTCACCCGGCTGAATTTTAAGATTAATATCCTGAACATGTTCGGCATTTAAGCTTCTTACTTCAAAAATCGGCGGCACGTCCGTTGCGTAGGAACGTTCTTTCCATTCAAATGCTTGGTCAAATTGCATACCGACTATATGTGAAATTACAGTATCAAGATCGGTTTCACTGCATTTTTCTGTTGTGATATATCGGCCATCACGCATAATCGTGATTCGGTCACATATTTCAAAGATTTCATCCATCCGGTGAGAAATATAGATGATAGAATAACCTTTTGCTTTCAATTTGTTAATAAAACTAAAGAGTACTTCCGTTTCATTTTTGGTTAAGGACGAGGTTGGCTCATCCATAATCAGAATCTTTGCTTCTTGGGAAAGCGCTTTGGCAATTTCCGTCATCTGCCAATAGCCAACCCCCAAATTTTGAACTACATCATTTGGTCTAATATCTACGCCTAATTCTTCTAGCAATTTTTCTGTTTTCTTCTCACAATCCTTATCATTAAGCAGCCCTAATGATGTTTTCTTCTCACGAGTAAGATAGATGTTTTGGGCAACGGTAAGAGTCGGAATTAAACTAAACTCTTGGAAAATCATCGATATATTATTCTTTTGAGCATCATCATAACTTTTGATGCTTACCGGTTTTCCTTCAATTAAAATTTCGCCACTGTCTGCGGAGTATACGCCTGTAAGGATTTTCATTAACGTCGATTTTCCTGCACCATTTCCCCCCATCAAGGCGTGAACTTCACCTTTTTTGACGGAAAAATGGACATCGTTTAAAACGGTAATCCCATTAAAAGCTTTATTAATACCTCTCATTTCGAGAATCGGTTGTTCCATCCAAGTTCACCTTCTTTTTATGTTAGAGGCTGCTTACAAAAGCAGCCTCTATTCTTTTTTTAAAATTATTTCATCGCATTTTTTACTGTGTCAGGTGCCTCTGTTCCGTAAATTAACTTCCATTCATCTAATACATTCTCTTTCGTAACTTTGATGGATGGTGAAGCAACATACGCTGGTGCTTCTTTTCCTAATAGGGCATAGCCGGCAAGGATCGCTTGTGCTACACCTTGGTCATATGGCAGCTGTGCTCCAAGACCTTTAACAATTCCATCTTGTGCAATGGAGATTGCTACGTTTGTACCTAAGTCAACTGTTGTTACAACTAGGTCATCCCTGCCAGCCGTTCTTGCTGCAGCCATAACACCTTCAGCGGGTACATCCCAGGGAGCAAAGATACCATCAATATCATGGTGTCTTGTCAACATAGCAGATGCTACTTCTTCTGCCTGATTTGGACCAGTAATCCCACTTTTTGCGACAATCTCAATATTTGGATACTTTTCTTTGATTCTTTTTTCAAAAGCATCAGAACGGTTTTTGGTTACAAAAAAGTTTACATCGTGATACACAATGCCGACTTTACCCTTTCCGCCAAGTTTTTCAGCCATAATGTCTGCTGCGGTTGCTCCGTTACCCATGTTGTCACCAGACACAATACTGATGTAATCTTTACCTGCAACTAAACCTTGTGCAGCTCCATCCATGAATACTAACTTTACGCCTTGGGCAACAGCCTTTTTATAAGCTGGTGCCGTAGATACGGCATCAACTGGAACAGAAATCATAATGTCCGGCTTTTTCGCTAAAACGGTTTCGATATCATTTACTTGCTTTTCCGCTTTGAACTGTGCATCTGTTACTGCAACGATCTTGATGCCCATCTTCTTAAATGTATCCTTCATCGCACCAACTGCGGCATTCATATAGTCAGTACCAGAGTAGTGCATAACAATCGCCGCTTTATAATGACCTTCTTTAATCTTTTTTAGCTCATCTTCCGTAAGCTGCAATGTCTTAGCTGAAACGGCCTGTTCTCCGTTCGGCCCTTTATCTTGTACCGCTAAATCCGGAATCTTTGGATTGATCGTTAAAGGTCCTGAAGCTGTTTCTGTGTAGTTTTCATTCTTTTTCGTGCTCGCTTGTTCAGATGTAGATTTTTTTCCGCCACACCCTGCAAGAAAAACACTTAAAACAAGTAACAGTAAAACTGTAATAGAAAAACTCTTTTTCATTGGATTACCCCCACTATAGTAGTTATTTAGTTGAAGCTCGTTATTTGTCGGTACCACCTTACAATCTATAAGTGTGGCACCACCCCCTTTTTATAAATGTAAGCTTACTAGAATATTACTAGTAATGGATTACATTCATTTAAGTTATAAAACCAGGCTTCTATAGGCTTCAAAAAATGTAATTGATTACATTTTTTTCTAAAAATTTTTCACATACTGCTGACAAGACTGTCTTACAATCAACTGGTTAGCTAAAAACATATGCTCGTGTTTAATTTCCTCTTTGTTGATGAGCCTTATTAGAAATTCCGCCACTTTCTCACCATATTCAAATGCGGGCTGTGCAATCGTTGTCAGACCTGGGTCGAATATGGACGAGAATTTCAGATTATCAAAACCGAGAACCGAAATATCCTCTGGCACCTTAAGCCCCTTAGATTTAATGGCTTTAATGACTCCCATTGCCATTTCATCATTGGCAGCGAAAATCGCAGATGGGAGTTGACCAATGGCAAAAAACTTCATCATAAGGTTAAAACCGCTTTCAAAAGAGAAATCACCCTCCTGGACTAACACAGGATCCACGATAAGGTTGTTGCATGACATTGCTTGATAAAATCCCTTGAGACGGTCTCGGTTCAAGACACTATTGAGAGGCCCAATAATGCAGCCAATTCTTTCGTGTCCCAAATCGATTAAATATTCCGTTGCTTTTCTGGCACCGCTTATGTTATCAAGCGAAACAGTTGTGATGTTGGAACCTTCTATATACTCACACGCAAGGACCAACGGAAACCTTTGGGCCGCCTCTTCAACGGTTGCTGCATCCGTTTGGGCAGTTAATAAAGCCATTCCATCTACTTTTTTTTGATGCAAAAGGTTTAAAAACCACTTTTCTCGTTCCAGATCATTGCCTGTATCACCGAGTATAACTTGATATCCATTTGTAACTGCTACTGCTTCAATCCCCCTAAACACCTTTGAAAAAAACGGATTTGTAATGTCAGGCACAACAACTAGAATGGTTTTAGCTGAAACAATTTCCTTCTTTGCTACATCTACAATCCCTACCATCTTTGTTATTTGTCCTTTCTTGTTTCTATATTTGGATTGTAATCGATTACAAAATTGTCGTCTAATCATCTTCCGACAAGGTTTTTTTTCAAATGAAATCGTTTTCTATCCTTTCGGACACAATCATCGTTCATTCGGACAATAAAATCATAATTTTTTAAAAAAACAAAAAAAATTGAGGTCCGGTAAACCCGGACCTCACAACGATTTATTTTTTTGTAATTCTGCTAACTTATTCTTGGAAACTTTTGCTGTCTCCTCATAATTTTTAAAATATGCTTTGTACGTTTGCCCTGCCGTTTCAATCCTCTTTAAATATTGCAAATTAATAATATAGGAACGGTGGGAGGCTACAAAACGGGAATCAAGGAGTTCTTCAAGATTCGTTAACGCCTCATTTACCTCTAGTTTTTGATCAATTGTATGGATCACGGCCTTTCGGTCCGCTCGTTCAATAAAAATAATGTCATCTAACGGTATAAAAGAAAACTGATTGGACTGTTTAACCATTAAATCCTTCTTAACGGTTGGGCGCTCGCTTTTGGATGGAGTCTTAGCAAGTGCAGCTGCTCGTTCTAAGGCTGCATAAAGACGGTCACGGTCAATAGGTTTAACAATGTAATCGATTGCATTTACATCAAAGGCCTCTAGAGCAAACTCATCATGTCCGGTGATAAAGATAACTTGTACTGACGGGACTACTTTTTTACAAGATTTCACTGCTTCCATCCCATTCAAGAATGGCATATTAATATCCACCAAAATGATGTCTGGCTTTTCTATCATCACTTTGCAAATTAAATCCTCACCATTAACGGCTTCTCCAACCATTTCATAACTCTGCAAAGGTTTAATGAGATGCTTCAATAGTTTTCTGGATGGTGCATGGTCCTCTGCAATTAAAACTCTCAAAAAATCACCTCATATTAAAAGCTTCTATCTAAGTGGAACATTAATATAAAAATTAATTGATAACATACTACTATTTGAAATCGCTGTCAAACTAACTACTCTCAGTATAAGGCAGTTTAAGCAGGATAGGAAGTATTTTAATATTAAATTAGGTTTGATGATTTTTGCAGTTTTAAAGAAGAAATACTGTGGACTATACTAAAGCTACAGCATCAGGAAAATGCATGACTATTCTTTCGGAAGGCAGAGGATAAAATGGAAACCACCCCTAACGAAAATTTATATAAAGAAGTTTTACAAACCATGTCGGAATGCGTCATTATTCATAAAAGGTCCGGTAGAATGATTGCGCTTAATGAAAATGTTGAAAAAGTGCTAGGTGTTAAATCCGAATTATTAACGGAAGCAAATATACGCCAATTAGATTATGTAAAAGAGGACGGATCCTCCCTACCCTATTCGGAATTGCCTGGAATTATCACCCTCGAACAGGGGATTCCTTTCCATGATTATGTCTTGGGAGTAAGCGATCGAAATAATGGGACTAAATGGCTTTCCATAACTTCAAAACCACTTAAATTACATGAAGACGGGGAACAAGCTGCGCTTGTGACCATATCGGATATTACCGAACGAAAAAAGATGGAACAAACGATTATTCAGGCAAAAGAAGCAGCGGAAAAAGCAAACCTAATCAAATCGGACTTTCTTTCCAAAATGAGCCATGAACTCAGGACACCATTGAACGGAATCCTTGGTTTCGCCCAGCTATTAGAAATAGATGAAACCTTAAATGAGGAGCAGCAGGATTTTGTCCAAGAGATCTTAAGCGGAGGAAAACATCTATTAAGCTTAATTAATGATATCTTAGATCTTTCAAGAATTGATACAGGCCATTTAAAAGTTTCCATAGAGGAGGTAGAACTTCAGACTATTATCAATGAATGTATCAAGATCGTGCAGCCGCTTGCTATGAAAAAAAGAATTACCATTCTTAATCAAATGGACCATTCGCAAACTGTAACCGTTCTTGCCGATCCGATTCGCCTGAAACAAATCCTCCTTAATCTTCTCGATAATTCCATTAAATATAACCGGGAAGACGGAAAAGTCATGATTTTCTCGTATATGAAACAAAACGAGGCTGTTATTCATATCGCGGATACAGGAGTCGGGCTTTCTGTTGAAGAATATCAGAAAGTGTTTGTCCCATTTTATCGGATTGAAGGAACACATGAGGAAGGTACGGGCATTGGATTATCTTTAGTAAAGCAACTTGTACAACTTATGAGTGGAAAAATTAGTGTAGCGAGCCAAAAAGGAATCGGCAGCGATTTTCACTTTAGCCTCCCCCTTCCCTATGATTTAACGACCGCGATGCAATGGGGGGAAGAAGTGATGGATTTACCAACAAAGAATCCTAAGTCAGATCACTATGGTTTGCTGTATGTGGAAGATAATGAATCTAACTTACACCTGGTGAAGAACATCCTGAAATCCCAGCCATCCTATACGATCTTAACTGCTCGTTCCGGAAAAGAAGGATTGGCACTGGCTAGGACTGAAAAAGTAGATTTAATTCTACTAGATCTTAACCTCCCAGATATGCATGGCTATGAGGTGTTTGACCTTATAAAACAGGATGAAAAAACGAAGGATATAGCGATTATTGCTGTCAGTGCCAATGCCATGCCTCAGGACATCCAGCAGACATTAGGCAAGGGGTTTGATAATTATGTGACGAAACCTGTTAATGTAAAGGAGTTCTTAACCACTATATACGAAACTTTAACTAGTACAATTAATCAAAATATACCCGAACATAAAATTTTAAGTACTGGACCCAATGGAGAGGAAGCTGTATCTGCCAAAACACTTCAGTTGTCTTTGAAAGATTTAAAAAAGCTTAGAGAAAAGAACTATACAGCTGCTATTGCCATGCACTATACCGGGAATAATTGGGCAAGAGCACAAATTGAAGGATTGAAGACAACTTTTAATAAAATGGGGATTAGGGTCGTGGCTGTAACTGATGCTGAATTTAACTGGGAAAAGCAAGTTTCAGACATTCAAAAGATATTAGTAAAAAAACCAGACATTATTGTTAGTCTTCCCATCGATCCGTTATCAACCGCGGGTGCCTTTCAAACCGCAGCTCAATCAGGTGTTAAGCTGGTTTTTATGGACAATACACCAAATGGGTTGGAACCGGGTGAGGATTATGTAAGCGTCGTTTCAGCCGACAACTATGGAAACGGGGCCTATGCCGCCGACATCATGGCAGAGAAAATAGGTTTTAAAGGCAAGATTGGGGTCATATACTACGATGCTGATTTTTTTGTAATGAAACAAAGATTAACGGCTTTTGAAAAGACGATTAAAGAAAGTTATCCTGACATTCAAATCATAACCCGCAGCGGTTTTACTAGTCCGAATGATGGGAAAGAGATTACAGACGCTATGCTTTCTCAACACCTCGATTTGAAAGGAATCTTTGTTGTCTGGGATTTGGTGGCGGAAGGTGCTATGGCCTCCGCCCGTGCCGCAGGAAAACATGATTTAGTTATTACGACAATGGATTTGGGTACCAATGCTGCCGTAGAAATCGCAAAAGATGGACTTATCAAGGGCTCGGGTTCGCAGATGCCTTACCATCAAGGAGTGGCCGAGGCGATCTTGGCCGGTTATGCACTGCTCGGCAAACCAGCACCAGCTTATGTAGCTGTACCGGCTCTAAAAGTAACGAAAGAAAATCTCCTTGAAGCATGGAAACTTGTGTATAACCAAGATCCCTCTGAATTAAATAGGTACATAAATCTTCTTAAATAAACCCCTGAAGCAGTCAAAGAAAAAACCAACTTTCATTAATAATTAGAACTAGGTTGGTTTTTTCTTTATATTTGTTACTAGATGAAGCTTACCATATATCCAGCTTTCGTATATAGTCTCCTGTTTATTTCATCGAATATTTGTTGTAACATTTTTAAAGCATGGCGAAGCAATCTCCGTCAAAATATAAACATTTATATCGATCTTTACTCCAACCTGAAAATAAGAAAATGGAATCGCCATATGGGTCAAGTTTGAAAGAATCTTGAATCAGTGTTGCGAGGCCATGAATTGCTTTTCACATGTCTGTTTTACCGCAAAAGATATAAATATTTTTCACACTTGTAAAATCGTGTTTCACTGATCTTTCAACTTCCTCATGAGATAAAACTTCACCAGTTCCGGCAGTTGAAACGCAGGTTGCCACTTTACCATTCCGCGATCACGTATCGCCAAAAATCATCACCTTACTATTATTATACACAAACAAATGTTCCTTATGGAAAAAAATAAAACGCCACGTTTAAAGTGGCGGAGAACACGTATTATTCACCAAACATCATTTTACCAACAACTGCTTCTCGGTATAACTCTTTTATATCTTCGTATGCATTTTCTTTTGAGTAATCATAGTTATTTACCTTTTGTAATTTCAAAAATATAGAAGCAAGTAACTTTTTCGCTTCATCCACTTCCATATTTTTTACCATTAACATAATATCTTCTTGGAAAGACATAGGAACCACCTTCAAATTAATATTTTGCTTAATTTTTTCAATCAAATATCCTTTTTTATTAATACTAATTAAGCGGAGAATGGGTTCTATACTGATTCTGTACGTCCATGTTCTTCATTAGAATAAGACCGACTAAGTTCATATGCTAATGCCCAAGCATCCGTTGCAAACTAAACTGATCCCTATCGTTAAGGATATATAATAACGGACCTGTATGTAGTAAAGCATGAGAAACTACACGTTTATTATTAATCTTCCCAACTTGGCCGCAGATCCTCAGATTATCACGGACCGTAGCCTCTCCGATCTTTTCTCCTTCATACGTTAAGAATCGTACTCATTGCCGAATTCCT
Organism: Neobacillus cucumis; assembly: GCF_002860255.1. Lineage (GTDB taxonomy): Bacteria > Bacillota > Bacilli > Bacillales > Cytobacillaceae > Neobacillus > Neobacillus cucumis_A. The sequence goes on along the minus strand of NZ_PGVE01000063.1, from coordinate 60,923 downwards.
CGGTTTCCTGCAAATACTCAGTTAATAATTTAGCAGTACTAGCGGAAATAGGTAACGACCCCACTTACCCTTGTTTTAGTATCTACAGCTTTCAAGCGAATAGACATCCTTTTAAAATCGATATGTTAGCGCTTCATATCAACCAATTCGCAACCAACCAACTCTTAATGTCACTGCATCAGACTTAGCTTCCGAAGAAGCTTGGTGCAACCGGTCCAAATGTTTCTTCTTTCATACAAACCATTTCATCTGTTACCCCACTTAACATCGTTGGTTCAAAATAATAGCCGTTCTTTGCAATAAGCTGGTTGCCCCCCACTAATATTTTAGCGCCTTTATCGACTGCATCAGAGATATGCTTTATACTTTTACTATTGCATTCTAGTTAATGAGCGGACCTATGTCAGTACCTTCTTCAAAGCCGCTACCTAATTTTAATAACGCAGCTGCTGCAGCGAACTCTTGTATAAATGATGCAGCAATGCCTTCTTGCAAATAAATACGATTTGTACAAATACATGTTTGACCGGCATTTCGGAATTTTGATTCTTATACCTTTTTCTATTTCTACTATATAATTGTCTAGAGCCATTTCAATTTCTGCTTATTTCACCATTTTTTTTCTTGTGAATTCCTACTAAAGCATAAGTTCAAATACAGTTGAATACTGCTGAAGGCTTGAACGAGTTGATAGGTATTTTAGTTAAGAAAGATTCGTTACAGGTGTATAAAAAGTGCGTTCCCGATTTTCGAGTAAGGGGACGATTGTATCTAAAACAATTCTCTTAAAGTAAGGCGTTTCTGAGTGGCTTGCAAGTGCTTGTTCGTCTTGATACTGCTCAAACAGTAAAAAAGCGTCTGGGTCGTCTTTCGAGCGGTTCACTAGGTAGTGAATACATCCTTTCTCCTCCTTGACTAACAAGATCATTTCTCTCAATGCTTGTTCTACCGTATCTCCCATACCAGCCTTACAATGGTATTTTGCTGTGAGAACTATCATGTCATGTAATCTCCTTTAATGAAATTAAAATGCAGTATACTTGATAAGTATAAGTGTAATGACTCGAATTCCGGCAGCCCTTAAAAACTCATATCTTATAGGAGTTAATAAATAAAGTGACTGGGTCAAAAAGACTATTAGCAGTTGTCATAAAACTGAGTTACATAAATTAATAAGGCCGAACAATATGACATGCCCGGCCAGGGAATAGACAGCTTTCTCAATGACAATTGCCCTTATTTTCCTTAAGCGTATGGTTGTTTGAACCTAAATCTCATTACACTTTTATTTTTTCAAGAATATGTTAAGTTTGCCTGTTACCGCTTGCCCTACTTCCTGAGTAGATGACTGACCTCCCATGTCAGGAGTCAGTACTTCGCCTTCTAACATAACCTTTTCAATGGAGTTTAATACTTCTTTTCCCCAATCATCATGGCCAAAGAAATCAAGAATTTGACTAGCTGACCAGATGGTGGCTAATGGGTTTGCAATGCCTTTTCCTGCGATGTCAGGTGCTGATCCGTGGATTGGTTCGAACATAGATGGGAACTCACGTGTTGGGTTAATATTTGCACCTGCAGCAAGTCCCAATCCTCCGGCAATAGCAGCTCCTAAATCGGTAATGATATCCCCAAACAAGTTGCTTGTTACGACAATTTCAAAGCGCCAAGGCTGTTTTACAAAAAACATTGCCGCTGCATCAACCAAATAGGAATGGGTCTTTACATCCGGGTATTCTCTCCCAACCTCATCAAAGACCTGATCCCAAAAAACCATCGAGTAATTCAATGCATTACCTTTACTTATGCTTGTAAGCGATTTTCCTTGTTTTCTTGCTTCTTCATATGCATAGCGAATAATTCTTTCTACACCATTTCTGGAAAACACGCCTGTTTGAAGTACCACTTCATGAGGTTGTCCCTTGAAAAGCCAATCTCCAGCACCTGCGTACTCCCCTTCACTGTTTTCCCTAATCACCAACATGTCAATTTGATCGCGGCTAATATCTTTTAGAGGACAAGGTGCACCTTCAAGCAACTTAATTGGGCGAATATTTACATACTGGTCAAAGCCTTTGCGAATCTTGAGAAGCAGATCCCAAAGGGAAATGTGGTCTGGCACCCCTGGAAAACCAACTGCACCCAGATAAATAGCATCAAAAGCCTTTAGCTGTTCAAGGCCATCGTCGTCCATCATTTTTCCATTACTTAAATAATATTCACAGCCCCAAGGAAAATGAGTAAATTCAAATTCAAAGCTGCCATCGAGTTCAGCCACTCTATTTAAAACTTTAATTCCTTCCGTTAATACCTCTGGCCCGATTCCATCTCCCGCTATAACAGCGATCTTATATGTCTTCTTCATAAATACTCTCCTCACCAGTTTTGTTGCCTCTTAGACAAAAGGGATGGCTTTTGTCTGCCATCCCTTCTTTTGAATAAATAATTCAATTCCGGGAACTTAGAATTTACCTGAAAGTAGGTGTCCAGCATTTGGAACTTCCGCTTTAAGATTTAACCCTTTTAAGATTTTGTAAACAGTTGAAGTTGCCGCTGAAAGAACAGGCAATCCCAATTTGTCCTGCACCTTTTGAATTGCAGGTAATGACGGCATCTGGACGCAGGCAGAAAGAACAACTGCGTCAGCTCCTTCAATATTCAGTCTCTCAGCATGTTCAAGAAGATTCATCGGATCGAGTCTTCCTACTTCAAGGTTATCTGCAACTTCAAGGCTAATGCTGTCAATTACTTCAATCCCGGCAGTATTCAAATACTCAATTACCATATTAGTTAAAGGCTTCATATAAGGTGTGATTATGGATACTTTTTTAGCACCAATGGTTTTAATACCATCAATTAGCGCGCCAGCACTACTGACAATCGGGGTGGCCGCCCCATTGTCTGCCGTTGCTTGGCCAAGTCTTTCTTCAGAAACCTGATGATATCCAGGGCCCTGACACATAATTGCAATGAGGCATGCATAGGCAAGAACATCACAGCGTGCATCAGAAAGTTCTACAGCACAGCGATCACTTTCTACATCCATCTGTTTTAATTCCTCTGGATTTACATGCATCATTCTCATCCTGGAAGAATGGAAAGTAAAAGTTTCCTCAGGGAACAGTTGCACTCTAGAATTTAGCATCGCTGGTATTTCTGTTTCCATTGTTGTATTTGAACTTGGTACGATAAGTCCTACTCGGAAGTTTTTAGTCATGGTAGTAATCCTCCTAAAATATGAATCTATAATCTGCATTCCTCTACTTTATTGAGATGGCCGGTTAAATTCCGATTTGTTAAAGGCTTGACCAATTCAACACATGCTAGAAGCTGATTTAAGTCAATTCCTGTTTCAATTCCCATTTCATGCAACATAAAAACAATATCTTCTGTAGCGGCATTTCCTGCCGCACCTGGAGCGAAAGGACATCCGCCAAGACCACCAATTGAAGCGTCAAAACGTGTCACACCCGCCTCAAGAGCTGCAGTTACATTGGCTAGTGCCATTCCATATGTATCATGGAAGTGGGCAGTAAGTACTGCCTTTGTTTTTAACGATATAGTTTTTTCTAATACATGAAAAACTTGTAAAGGGTTTGCCCTGCCAATTGTATCACAAATAACAATTTCATCGACGCCGAGCTGTTCAGCTTTTTCTACTATATCTAAAACTATGCTAGAATCTACTTTACCTTCAAATGGACACCAGAAGGAAGTGGCAATATTATAACGGATAAAAATATCCTGATCTTTCGCTTTTTTAATTACAGTTTCAAAACTTTCAATGGATTTCTCTCTTGTCATTTTGACATTTTTTAAATTGAAGCTGTCACTTGCTCCAACAACAAGAGAGAGAGCTTTAATGCCGCTAGCAATGGCACGGTCATAGCCCTTTTCATTTGGAATCAGTGCCATGTACTGAATAGAAGGATCTAGTTCAATTCCTTCGAGAACATCTTTGGCATCCCTCATTTGTGGAACATATTTTGGATGTACAAAGGAAGTGGCTTCCATTCTTTTAATTCCGGTTTTATTTAACGCATTAATCAATTCGATTTTTTTATCCGTAGATATAAAATTTGACTCGTTTTGAATTCCGTCCCTCGGTCCTACCTCGATAATGTCTACTTTTTCTGGAGTTTTCATTGGGGGACCCTCCTTTTCTCTAGTTTAGGAAATTCCCAATTTCTTAGCTAAATAAGGTTCCAAACCGCCGAGTTCAACCATTTCGATTAAATGTTCAGGGAGTTTAGTACCTTTATACTCAGTCTGTTTTGTGTGATTAATTATTTTTCCTGCCAAGAGGTCGATTTCAATATCATCGCCCTCTTCAATTAAAGATGTGTCTGTCATTTCTACAACCGGCAGCCCCACGTTAATCGAATTTCTGTAAAAAATTCGGGCAAAGGAGTTCGCAATGATTGCACCGATTTTGTGATGTTTTAATACCATTTGTGCTGTTTCGCGGCTTGAACCGGACCCAAAATTGTTGCCTGCTACCAAAATATCTCCGGGTTTTACTTTTTCATGGAAGGCAGGGTCGACCGCTTCCATTGCATGTTCTGCCTGTTTATCAACTGGCAGGCTCATATATTGACCTGGTGAAATAATATCGGTATTGATATTGTCACCGTATTTCCACACTTGTCCACGGATAACAAAAGACATTTACAAGACTCCCTCCAATAAATATTTTCGAGGATCAGTTATTTTCCCCTCAAGAGCTGTTGCCGCAACTGATGCTGGTGAGCCTAAATACACCTCTCCTTTTGGACTCCCCATTCTTCCTCGGAAATTCCGGTTAGAGGAGGACATTACGACTTCGCCTGCACCTATAACCCCGCTTGTAAATCCGCCGCACGCTCCGCAGGAAGGCATATTTACAATACAGCCGGCTTCGGTCAAGATATCCAAAATCCCTTCTTTGCTAGCCTGCATCCAGATATGCTGGGAAGCAGGTACAACGAGGCAGCGGATGCCTTTCGCTATTTTCTTACCCTTTAAGATTTTAGCTGCGATTCGTAAATCATTGATTCTTCCGTTAGTACAGGACCCCAGATACACCTGGTCTACTTTAACCCCTTGAACTGAGCTCACTGGATGAACATTATCCACTTCGTGCGGACAAGCAACCTGTGGTTCAAGCTCGGAGGCATTATAGTGGAGGGTGCGGATATATTCAGCATCTTCATCACTTTTAAAGAATTCAATATCGTCTGTTACACCTCTAGCTCGAAGGTATTCCATAACCTTTTCATCTGGTTCAATCAATCCTGTTTTAGCGCCTGCTTCAACAGCCATATTAGACAGAACGAGGCGCTCATCGATGGATAGATTCTGAATAGCAGACCCGGAAAACTCTAGCGCCTGATAAGTCGCCCCAGCATGTCCCAAATCTTTAATTGTTTTTAATACCATGTCTTTTGCATAAACACCTTCAGGAAGTTCCCCCTCCCAAACGATCTTAATGGTTTCAGGAACCTTCAGCCAGGTTTCTCCAGTTAAGAGAACACCAATCATTTCGGTGGAACCAATACCTGTAGCAAAAGCGCCTAACCCACCAGCCATACAGGTATGGGAATCTGTACCGAGGATGACTCTGCCTGGACGGACATGGCCGTGTTCTGCTATTACCTGATGACATGGACCTTCAAATTCATAGTAATAAGAAAGGTCCTGCTCTTTTGCCCAGTCGCGCGTGAATTTTAAAATATCTGCCTGCTGGACTGTTGCAGGTGGTGTACAGTGGTCTGAAACGATTACTACTTTTTCTTTATCATATAGTTTACCGCCAAGGCGTTTAAAACCTCCATCTACAAGCCAAGGGCCTAATAAGTCGTGCATAAGAGCGATATCAACTTGAGCCCACACGATATCTCCCGCTTTTACACTTGGCTGACAAGATGCTTTGGCTAGTATTTTTTCTGACATGGTCATTCCCATGACTATCAGTCCCTTCTTAAATAATTCCCTTGTCCTTTAATTCCACAATTTGCTCTTTTGTTAATTGTAACTTTTCTTTAAGAACATCCTCTGTGTGTTGTCCAAGTTTAGGACCTGCCCATTCAATACCGCCAGGTGTAGCGCTCATTTTAGGAACTATACCAGGCATTTTAAGATTTCCGAGTCCCTCTACTTCCACGTCCTGTATCATTTGACGAGCCTGGTAGTGAGGATCATTCAATATATCTTCAGCAGAGTAAATGGATCCAGCTGGAACCTTAGCAGCATCGAGATACTTAATAACCTCGCTAAAAGGCATGCTCTTAGTCCAATCTTCAATAATTCTGTCCAGGTATTCAGCATGTTCTGAACGTTTTGCATTGTTCTCGAATTGTGGATCTTCTGCAATATCTTCACGGCCAATAGCATTCATCAAACGTTTAAAAATGGCATCGCCGTTTGCTCCAATTACTACATACTTGCCATCGGCACAAGCGTACGTGTTCGAAGGAGTAATTCCCGGTAAAGTGCTGCCTGTTCTTTCCCTGATCACCCCTGCCCGGTCGTATTCCGGAATAGTGCTTTCCATCAGACTGAACACTGATTCATAAAGTGCAACGTCAATTACTTGCCCCTCACCTGTTCCGTTTACATCGCGGTGATAAACTGCCATCAATGCCCCGATTACTGCATAAAGAGCTGACAGGGAGTCCCCGATACTGATTCCTACCCTTGTTGGCGGACGGTCAGGATAACCGGTGATATAACGAAGGCCTCCCATTGCTTCACCGATCGAGCCAAATCCTGGCTTATCTCGATAAGGCCCATCCTGTCCATAACCAGAAACTCGAAGCATAATCAATCTTGGATTAATCTTCTTTAATTCTTCAAAGCTGAGACCCCATTTTTCCATCGTACCAGGACGGAAGTTCTCTATTAAAATATCAATTTCTTTTACAAGGCGGCGGATAATTTCCTGGCCTTCCTCCTGCCGTAAATCTACTGTTATAGACTTCTTATTCCTTGATTGTACATACCACCAGAGGCTGGTACCGTTCTCGACTATACGCCATGTTCGTATAGGATCTCCTGTTGTAGGTGACTCCACCTTTATTACGTCTGCGCCAAACTCCGCCAGTAGCCGAGAAGCAAATGGCCCTGCAATGAGCTGACCCATTTCCAACACTCTTAAACCTTCGAGTGCTTTTCTTCCCATTACAATCATCTCCCAAAATTTTGTATGTAGTTTAAAATAAAGAAAACTTCGCTTCCCTCATTTACATGAAGGAAGCGAAGTACCTAACTAGGTCAAAGAATTAAATTAGTTGCCGCTAGTAAGCTCAACACCCTTGGTTTCAGGAATGGCCAAAACGAGGAACGCAGCGATAAAGTAGGAAACTGCGGCAAGAGTGATCACAACTGGATATGAAAATCCTGATGCAAGAAGCATTGGAACTACAACGATTCCTCCAATTGCACCTACTCGTCCAAAGTTAAAACAGAATCCTGCTGCTGTAGCACGAATACTCGTTGGAAATAACTCTGAATACCACGCGCCAAATCCACTGAAATAGCCAGTAAAGAAACCAAGCAGAGCTGAAATGATACCAAGGACCAATACATTATGCCCGTTTAGCAGCAATTTTCCGTCAGTTAATGGCATATGACTTGAAACGTATGTAAATATAGGAACAATGATAGTCATGCCAAGGAAAAAGAATGTAAAAGAAAGTCGTCTACCAATTTTATCAGCCATGTAACCGTATACAATATAACCAACCATTGCCCCAATACCTGTCCAGATTAGGAATACAGGAGCCTGATCGATTCGGATACCAAGAACCTTTTGTAGATAAGTTGGTACAAATGTGAAGATAATCCAGTAGCCAATCATCCCAAGCATAGAGACTGCCAGTGCAAGAATAGTAACTTTTAAATGTTCACGCTTAAAAATTGCTCCAATGCCAGCCTTTTTTGCATTGTTTTTGATATATTCTCTGTTTGCTAGCCAGACAGGTGATTCCTTAACAAAAAACAAGATATATAAAACGGTTCCAAAAGCAGGTATGCTGGCAATCATAAAAAGATTTCTCCATGATTCAGGATCAGCAGGATTAAGAATAGACCAAGCAAAGATTGCCGCCAAGAGATTTCCTCCCGCCCAGCCCGTTTGCATAAAGGCAATAGCTTTTGCACGTTTTTCAGGTGCCCATACTTCTGAAATAAGAGCAGCAGCTGCTGACCAGAGACCGCCTACTGCAACACCAACGATAAAACGATAAATGTTTAATTGAACCACACTGTCAGCCATTCCACAGAGCAAGGTTCCAATTCCATAAGCTAAAACGGAAATTACGAGGGTTTTCTTTCTGCCAATATGGTCAGATATGTTACCTAAGAAATATCCTCCAACCCCGGTAGCTAATAGAAACCAGGCAACAGTTGAAACAACTGAGCTGATTTCTACCTTGAAGGAGCCGGCAATAGCAAGTATGACAAATCCAAAAACACCTGCATCAAGAGCATCAAAAAGCCATCCAAGCCATGAACCAAATAATGTACTTAAAGCACCCTTTTGTGCAACCGCTGGTTGAGTAATAGACGTAGCCTTTAATGGTACTCCCATTGTGTTACCCCCTGTTTTTGTATAATGAAATTAATGCCTGCAAATCATTTTCAATATGATTGTGCATTTCTCTTTCTGCTTTCTCCCCATCCCTTTCCCCAAGGGCCTTAACAATTTGTTCATGTTCCTCTAAAAAACTTTTATTTCTAACATTCCCCTTGAAGCTACAATTTCTGAGATATGTTACCTTGTCTCTTATCATACTGGTCAAGGAAATCAGTTGCTGATTCCCTGAAGACTCAAGAACTATCTCGTGGAAACTAATGTTTAGTGAAACTACTTTTACCATGTCCCCTGTTTCCCACGCCACTTTTGTTTCTATCATGATTTCCTTAAGATGATTTAGTTTTTCTTCTTTCATATTGGCCGCAGCAAGATTCGCTCCAAGCGCCTCCAACCGTTGCCTGCATTGATAGATATCGATCATATCTTGCAAGGTTGGATCAAATACATGGAGAGCATTGCCTTTTTGAAGTAGGAGCCCATCCTGCATTAACATCCTCAAGGCCTCTCTTACTGGTGCCCGGCTGACACTAAATTCCTCTGCTAAACGAACTTCTACCAATCTTTCACCAGGCTGATAAAATCCATCTATCAATCTCTTTTTTATTAATTGATAGAGCTGAGCATGCAATGGCTCAGTTTTAACCACTGTTAACAATTCATCAACTCCTTTCAAGTTTATCAGAAAACGTTTTCAACTCTTTAATTGTATATTATTCTATTTTGTGTCGACGGTCAACGGTCAACATGCAAAAAATAGAATATTTTCTGAATTTTATATACTAGTTGAAAAAATTTAGTAGCCAATTATCTTTAGTATCCAGCATTTTCCCTTCGATTTATCACCTTGTGATTGGTGTAATTTTTTCACCCAAGCTTTTCCTGTACGTCGATGAAGAATGATTGGGGGCTTATTTGTATCCATCCATAAACGCACACTTGCTAGACTCAATTCATTTTGAGTAAAACCTGTGATAGCAGGAAATCAAACACAAAAATAAAAAGTCTCGAAAATTACAATTCGAGACTTTCAGTTACCTACATTTACATGTGCCCACCAATTTCAAGGATCTCAAGCTTTTTTGAAGTTTGCTGGCACCTGTTATTCTAGTATCTTGGTACCTTCACGTCTTAATAAATCAAGCTTTCTTCTTGCTAGTGTTTTCTTGTGAGTTGTAATTTATAAAAATTGAGCCTCAATCATGCACCTTAAACTTCCAAAAAAACAAAGATAGTATAACAATGGGTAATTTAAAAAATGCCACAGGTAATTAATCAATGACATAACTTCCTTTATAAACTTTTATATTATAATTTTATCTCTTGTAAACCTACTAAAAAAAACTTATTTACTACGAATCAATCTTAAGGTGAAAACTAAAAATCTTTACAGCCCAATTTTACCCATTTGTTGTAACTCAAATTTATACTTAACATGCATAATATCATTTTCAATCTGTTGAATGAGCTGGTTAATTGAGCTAAACTTGATTTCTTCTCTTATAAAAAATTTCACCTCTACGTTGATTTCCTCTCCATAAATAGATTGATTAAAATCAAATAGGTGAATTTCATACGTTTTTTGTATATTAGTATTAAGAGTTGGTTTCACTCCTGCATTCATTACTCCATAATAGGTTAGCCCTCTCAAATTCACCTTCACGCCATAGACACCATTTTTCAAACAATCTTTTGAAGTGTACAAATTCAAGTTGGCTGTAGGGAATCCAAGTTTTCCTCCAATTTTTTGCCCATGTACTATTGTTCCATCCAAGGTACAAATAGAAACTGCATCCAATAATTTAAATACTTCAGTTATTTTATTGGCTGGAATGTTAAACTCTTTAGATATGTCTACCGCCTCTTTTATAGTGGCCATATCTCCTTTTTCATTAAGAATTTCACATACATAGGTAATATTTGAGGAGCTTGAAGATATTTTCGCTAAGTCGGCCGAAGGGCCGAAGCCTCAACTACTCCCATATGGGCCAGTATTCCATTGTCTGAGTATACAAGCGGGAATACATGCCCTGGTTTTCTAAATTCCTAGGGTTTTGAATCCTCCTTTACAACGGCTAATATCGTATCTGCACGATCGAATGCCGATATGCCTGTAGTTGTGGAATGAAGATCAATAGAAATGGTAAAGTTTTTTATTTGGGTGCTCGTACTCCCTGATCAATGGCCTTGTCAAAACCTTTGCACCAGCCTCCAATTTACAAGCCTGAAGGGAAGAATTTCATTGGTATGTTGAAAGATCATGTGATATGGATGTTCATAAGGATAATATCACTGCGTGTATTATGACACTTGATGGAAAGGAGATTCAAACCTACTATGACAGTATTTTTCAAGTTAATTGACTGGATTAAAGAACATCAATGTACTCATGTAAGCAATGGGAAGCACAAGCGTTTATTGGAAACCTATTGTAAACCTGCTAAAACGAGAAGGACTTGAGTTTTTAGTTGTAAACGCACTACACATGAAGGCACTCCCAGTTCGCAAGACCGATGTTAAAGATGAAGGTAATTTAAGTTTTTTAGTGAAAAATGTTGAAAAACTATTAGCTGATTTAGCTACAAGAAAAGACCGCCGCAGTTGTCATCCCTTGCCATCACCAACAAATTAATTTTCCCAATTTTACCAATATTCAATTCATTCAATAATAATTTAACTATCCAACAATAATTACAGAATGTTTCCTCCCTTACTTGGAACAATACTATTGTATTTTACGTAAAAGGAGGGAATTAGAAATGGATAATCAAAGATTAGCCGATCATGAATCATTGGATCTACATGAAGTTATTAATTTTAAAACCCTATGCTTAGCGAAATCAAAACTAATGCAAGGACTGGTATTTGATCATGATTTGAGAGCATTAATGCAAAAAGATGTTGAACAATCCATGCAAGCGCTCGGAGAATTACAGGCAATTTATCAACGTGCACCTTTTCAAGCGCCTGTTCCTCAAAACCGGCCAACACCAATAATAAATTGAAAGGAAGGCAAATTCATTGAACAATGACTATTTAGACCCTATAAACTCGCTACACGTACCAGAGCTAGCAGATACCACATTTGCGATGGATTTACTTCTTCGTGCAAAAGAAGGTGTGCGCAATATTGCGGTTGCATTAACGGAGTCCGCATCACCTGATGTTAGAACCCTCTTACGAAACCAGTTAATGCAAGGGATTGCCATGCACCAAGAAATTACTGAATTAATGATTAGTAAAAAATGGTTCCATCCATACGAATTAAGTGAACAATATCAATTAGACCAACTCTCTGCCAACAATACTTTGATGATTGGCAAAATGAATCTATTTCCTGTTGAGACCAATAGAAAAGGTATGTTTGACCGGACACCTGATGAACACTAACACTGGAGGCTGTAACCAATGAAGGCGGTAACGTATCAAGGTATTAAAAATGTTGTAGTCAAAGAAGTTCCAGATCCAAAGATTGAAAAGCCAGATGACATGATTATTAAAGTAACGAGTACAGCTATATGTGGGTCTGATTTACATTTAATTCATGGCATGATTCCTAACCTGCAAGAAAACTATGTTATTGGCCATGAACCAATGGGAATCGTCGAAGAAGTTGGTCCAGGTGTGACTAAGCTAAAAAAGGGAGATCGAGTAATTATCCCCTTTAATATAGCATGCGGTGAATGCATTTACTGTAAAAACCATTTGGAAAGCCAATGTGATAATTCAAATGATAATGGTGATATGGGTGCCTATTTCGGATATTCTGGTACGACGGGTGGCTATCCAGGTGGGCAAGCTGAATATTTAAGAGTGCCATTTGCCAACTTTACTCATTTCAAAATTCCAGAGACTTGTGAAGAGCCAGATGAAAAGTTAGCAGTTATTGCCGATGCGATGTCTACTGGTTTTTGGAGTGTTGACAATGCAGGTGTAAAGGATGGAGATACAGTTATTGTTCTTGGCTGTGGTCCAGTTGGTCTTTTTGCTCAAAAATTCTGTTGGTTAAAAGGGGCAAAGCGAGTCATTGCCGTTGATTATGTCAATTATCGCCTGCAGCACGCCAAGCGCACCAACAAAGTAGAAATTGTTAACTTTGAGGACCATGAGAATGTAGGAAACTACCTTAAGGAAATCACCAAAGGCGGTGCAGATGTTGTCATTGATGCAGTTGGTATGGACGGTAAAATGACTGATATGGAGTTCCTTGCGAGCGGAATGAAGCTTCAAGGCGGAGCATTAAGTGCGTTTATCATGGCTTCACAAGCAGTGCGTAAAGGCGGGACAATTCAAGTTACTGGCGTTTACGGCGGCAGATATAATGGTTTCCCTCTTGGAGATATTATGCAGCGAAATATCAATATCCGCTCCGGTCAAGCACCTGTCATCCACTATATGCCATATATGTTTGAATTAGTTACGACCGGAAAAATTGATCCAGGAGATGTCGTAAGTCATGTACTTCCACTTAGTGAAGCAAAGCGTGGCTATGAGATTTTTGACACAAAAATGGATGATTGTATAAAAGTCGTGTTGAAACCTTGAGGAAGGAGGTATAAAAAATGAATTACGCCTTACATGAAGTTCTTGAGGTCCATGAGATGGCTGCATTTAAGACCACTTGTTTAACTAAATCCAAAACGATGAAAGCGTTAGTTACAGATCAGCTATTAAAAGATATTATGCAGCAAGACATTGATGTATCTACCAGACAATTACAAGAATATGCTTCTATCCTTTCCAACGCTAAGCAGTAAATTAGGAGATGAATGAACATGAATCCAATCATTGAAAATTTAACGGGCATGGACGGACTATCGGATCAAGTCGTTGCAATGGATCTACTCATTTCAGCTAAAAGTGGAATTAGAAATTATGCCATGGCAGTTACGGAGGCAGGAACACCGGATATTAAAGAAATGCTCACTCGCCATTTAGTGGAAGCTCTTGATATGCATGAACAAATATCCGCATATATGGTAGAAAAAGGATGGTATCATGCTTGGGATACAAACGAACAGATCAGTTTGGATTTAGATAATATCAATACAGCATTGAACTTACCGACATTATAAAGATTTCCAGGAACAGTTTAACACTCACCAAATAAACTGTTCCCATTAAACCATTTTGAGTTTATTTGGCAGAAGTAAATAAAGTTAATACTTTTTGCTTACTCGAGTTTGTTTTACACTATATAATTGAAAACAATTAATTGACTATTTTTATTATGAAAAGGTCGGAGCAGGAAATTCATCAATTTTGATACGAAGTAAACTATAAGGTTTCTGTCGTAAGTCTTTTCCATAATGAAATCTAGGCTGTCGATGTAATTGGTTCACAATGACATACAAATATTGATCCGGACCAATTGAAAAAGTATCCGGCCACAAAATTCTCGGATCATGTGCGATAGTTTCCATTATGCCATTTGGCAATATCTTACGGATACTGTTGTTTTCATAATCTCCAGCATAAACAGTTCCCTTTGCATCGGTGATCATTCCATCAGACGCACCTTTTTCTCCCCAATACTCCACATGATAAGGTAAATCCATGTCCGGTATCAATCTGTCTCTTAGGGCTTCTGTTGAGATCGAGAACAAATGACGACTGGTTAGTGGAGCAAAAAATAATATCTTTCCATCGGGAGAAATCGCAAGACTATCAGACGCCAATCTAAATGGAGAAGTTGAACCGTCTTTGTTTCGATTCATTAAAATTTGACCTTCTACTTTCGGTAAAAAATAGGGATCGGGTGAAGTTGAATTTGCCCCATTTAACCGTCTAAACGCGTTTCCATTTGATAAATCTACGACGATAATAGCTCCTGGTCCTCTTGAAGAAGAATCCGTTATATAGGCATAACCTGCTTTTCCAACACGAAAATCAAAACGGACATCATTCAGATAAGTTGTGGGCAGGACAACATCTTCTGTAAAGGTATATACTTTTCTTATTGTATCAGTTTCTAAATCAACAGCGACTAATTTTGCCCCACCTTTAATAGGTTCAGAAAAATTAGGTGCCGCTGTATCTAATATCCAAAGTGTTCCCCTTCCATCAGCAACTACACTTTGGACACTGATGAAAGTCATTGTGATATTCTCGGGGTTAACCAAATTGGTTTGTAAATTAGGATATGGCTGCAATTTATCCTCAACAATTTCCCCCACCGTAAATTTAACATCGTCTCCCCATTTCGGAAAGCAAATGAAAATACGACCGGTTTCTGAAACAGTAACTCCTGTAGGCATAGCCCCATAAAAAGCATAAACTAGTTCTAAATTACCAAAATATTTTTCACTAGGTAACATAGGTTTCATAATATCCTCCTCAAGCTTCAAACGGGATATCACCTATATATGATTTATATTTTTTCTAGTGCATGTTTCTTAATAAGTTTTTCTATACAAAAAGATGATTGAATGGATGGATTGTTTTCGAAATTTAATAAGTCTGTAAGAAGAAAGGAAACATTTTAATTTAAAGGTCTCCTGTCCAACCATACATCGGAAGAACAGTTACTGATAGTAAGAAACCAATCGTAAAACGATTAATAAAAGAACCAATAATAGCAATACGTTTATCTTCAAATTTCATGGGGAGCATTAGTAGTACAGAGAGTAAACCAAATATTATACCAGATATAATTCCCAAGAAAATGCTGTTCATTGGTAATAAATATCCTTTCTCTAACTAACTCATTAATTGATATGATTCTTTTAAAAGAACTAAAAACTCTTGATTTAGTTCGTCTTCACTATGAAATCTAAAGTTATTGTGAAATCTGTTTTTTGAAACTTGTTCAATTTTAGTAATCTTCTCGTGTTCAATTTGATGGTTTGTTACTAAATTAAAATCTAACCATTTCTTTTTTGGATGAACTCCTCCGAAGGCAGATTTATTCAAAAGATGTATAGAAGTCTTTTTAAACTCAATTTCAAAAGGTCCAATTTCTTTCAATAAATCGAGTATTTTTGAATATATTTCATAAACATTAGATGCCTTATTTGAGAATAATTCATGTTCTGACATATCACCATCTCCTAATTTCACTCTAACATATTAAACTTTATTACCTTTATTTCTCTTCTTTTTACATCATTTTACCATTTCTTTATTCAACTAAGCTCCCACTTTACTTTAAGTGAAATTCTTCACAATATAAACTTGGTAGCTACTCCTTTCAACATAATGCAAGGAAAAACTGAAGATATTTTTATGAAGAACTGTGTTTGGGTGTATAAATTAAATCTTAAGAATTTAAATTGACGAAACTATCATTTATGTACAATTAATACAAATTTTAGCCCATATTTATGTTCAATTTCCCAGCCAAACTCATTCTTTTTTAAGTTTGGATTGGTTGCTCCTTTATAAACGCCTGACTCCCCAATCGTGATATGCTGATCTCCGGGATGATCTACTTCAGAACCGTCTTCTTCTTCACTTGCCGCTACAATTTGAGAAGTATAATAGTTGAAAGCAATAAAGTCAGGCTTCGCGCTCGCTAAAACCTCCATATCGCCATCAAGAATGGTAGGAACATAGCCTTTTTCTTCGAAGTAATTCCATGCTGTTGTATTATAGCGGCCAAAAACAGCCATATCTAAATAGAGCTTCTTTGTAATGATGATAGTGATCGCTGGCTACTTTAAAGTAAGTTGTTCCCTCAGGGTATTTGGCCATATCAATAACAGACGGGCATTTTCCATCTTCATTCCATGCCCCTTCGAATTGATAAGCTGATGTTGAACCGCCCCAGAAAAAGTCCGCTGGGAATGGTTTAATGATTTTGTTTCATATTCAGAACCTCCACTTGTTTTTTTACAAAAAGCCTCTACAAAAGAAAAGCCGGAAGCCAATTACGGCTTACCGGCAAGCTGCAGTATTAAAGTTGTTCGCCGTTAGTGGCAATAACGTCTTTATACCAGTAAAAAGATTTTTTCCTGCTTCGTTCTAATGTTCCGCTGCCGTCATCGTGCCTATCAACATAAATAAATCCATAACGCTTAGACATTTCACCAGTAGAGGCACTCACTAGATCAATACAGCCCCAAGGAGTGTATCCTATTAGGTTAACACCATCTTCGATCGCTTCACCCATCGCTTTAATGTGGTCTCGTAAATAATCAATTCGATAATCATCGTTGATTGAGCCATCTTCTTCTACTTTATCTTTTGCCCCTAGACCATTTTCTACAATGAATAAAGGGACTTGATAGCGATCATAGAGTTTGTTTAATGAGATTCGAAGACCTTCAGGGTCAATCTCCCAGCCCCAATCACTGGCTTTCAGGAAAGGATTTTTTACACCGCCGATAATGTTACCAGAAGCATTTTCTTCGTTCGTTTTTTCTTTCTTTTCAGTACGGGACATATAATAACTAAATCCAATATAATCAACAGTACCCTCTTTAATAATCTCCAAATCGCCCTCTTGAATGTCTAATTTAATACCATTTTCCTTAAAGTAACGTTTGGCAAAAGCAGGATACTCGCCACGAACTTGGACATCTCCACAATAGTAGTTAAAAATTTGTTCCTCTTTTAAAGCATACATGACATTTTCAGGGTTGCTATCGTAAGCATACACTGGAGCATAAACAAGCATACATCCAATTTGGGAACCAGGAATGATTTCATGTCCGATTTTAACTGCTAACGCACTAGCCACAAATTGATGATGCAAGCCTTGGAAGCTTTCTTGTAAACGTGCTTCTTCGCTTGAGGCAGAAAAACCTAGTCCGAAAAGTGGGAAGTGTGTCGCTCCATTGATTTCATTAAATGTCATCCAATATTTCACTTTATTTTTATAACGATCAAAAATGGTTCTTACATAACGCTCAAAAAAGCCAATGAGTTTTCGATTTTTCCAAGCACCATATTCTTTTATTAGGTGTAAAGGTGTTTCATAGTGTGAAATGGTCACGACTGGTTCAATCCCATGTTTGTGTAATTCATCAAATACCCGGTCGTAAAAAGCTAAGCCTTCTTCATTAGGAGTTTCCTCGTCCCCTCTTGGAAAAATACGTGACCAAGCAATAGATAGACGGAATACTTTAAAACCCATTTCCGCAAAAAGAGCAATATCTTCTTTATAGCGATGGTAAAAATCAATTCCTTCATGGTTTGGATAGTGATACTTATCTTGATCAATCTCATAATTGAAACCAGGTTTCATAAGAAGTTCTAAGCGTACTTTTCCACCAGGAAGCACGTCGGCAAGATTTAAACCTTTTCCTCCTTCTTGATATGCTCCTTCTAATTGATTAGCAGCGGTTGCTCCGCCCCATAGAAAACCTTCTGGAAATTTGCGATTCATTTTCATTCACCTCTAGTTTTTTTATAAGTCATTAGTTTTTCTAGAAAGTCAGGGGAATTTGGGATTCCCCTGACCTTAATACTACTTACTGCAATGCTAGGAATGCTTCACGTGCATTGATTCTTCCCTGTTTAACTGGCTCGATTGTTTGATAGCGGTCAGGATTTGTAATAATGACCGGAGTGATTAAGTCATATCCCTCCGCTTTAATGGCATCCATATCAAAGGTTACAAGAGTTTGGCCTACTTCAACATAGTCGCCGTCTTTCACATGTGCTGTGAAATGCTTTCCTTCAAGCCTTACTGTCTCTAAA
Organism: Neobacillus cucumis; assembly: GCF_002860255.1. GTDB lineage: Bacteria > Bacillota > Bacilli > Bacillales > Cytobacillaceae > Neobacillus > Neobacillus cucumis_A. The sequence continues at coordinate 42,709 of NZ_PGVE01000063.1, read as the reverse complement.
CCAACATGGATTAAAATTTCTGCTCCATTATCACTTGTAATGCCAATGGCATGCTTTGTTTTAAAAATAGTCGTTATTCTCCCAGTAACAGGAGAAACTACTTTTCCTTCCTGCGGCTGAATGGCTAAACCTTTACCCATGATTCCAGTAGAGAACGTCGGATCATTTACTTCGCTTAATGCTTTAACTTCACCCTTTAGAGGGCTGAATACTTTTTCAGCTGCGACAACTAATTCTGACTTAGTATCAACTGTGTTAGGTTCTTCTGCTGGTGTTGTTTCTTGCTCTTCTTCACTTTCTACTTCTTCAAATCCCATAATAAATGTTGCAATAGCACCTGCTGCGAAGGCGATTGGTAATCCAATAATCGCTAGTACAAATGTCGATCCGATAAAGGAAGCAATGCCTGGTAAACCAACGTTACCGCCTAGAATGAAATATTTTACACCTACTGCACTATAGTAAGCGCCGCCAACGGCACCACCAATTAAGCCGCCGATAAATGGTTTCTTAAGACGCATGTTTACACCGTACATAGCTGGCTCTGTAATACCCATAAGAGCAGTTAAACTGGTTGTCATCGCTAGTGATTTAAAAGATTTATTTTTTGAACGTAAAGATACAGCAAATGTTGCTCCAGCTTGACCCATGTTTGCTGCGAACATAGAAGGTAAGATAAAGTCATATCCTTTTGTTGCAAGATTGTTCATTACAATCGGAGTAAATGCATAGTGCATACCTGTCATAATAATTAATGAGAATGTACCTCCTAAGATTAACCCTGCAAAGATCCATCCATATTTAAATAATGCCCCAATCGCTAAAGAAAGCCAGTTTCCAAGAATAGCACCAAGTGGACCAACTGCGATTAATGTAAGTGGCACGATGATAAGCAAAGTGATAGTTGGAACTAAAATCAGCTTAAACATGCTAGGAATAATTCGGTCAACCCATTTTTCAACATATGACGCAATCCAAACCGCTAGTAAAATTGGAATAACGGTTGATGAATAAGTAACTGCGGTTACTGGTAATCCAAGGAAATGAACCGGTTTACCTGCACCTAATAAAGCTGTTATGGTTGGATGTAAAAGAGCTGCTGCAATAGTTGCTGCTACATAAACGTTGCTGCCAAACTTTCTAGCTGCACTTACTGCTAAAAGAATCGGCAAGAAGTAAAATGCACCATCACCAATAGCGTTTAAGATGGTATAGACTTGACTCTGATTAGTCAGCCAGCCAAAGGCAATCGCAATGGCTAAGATCCCTTTGATCATACCGGCACCGGCAATGGCAGGGAGAAGTGGTGTAAACGCACCTGAAATCACATCAAATATTGCATTAATTGGATTTTGTTTTTTCGCAGATTGCTTAGTCTTGCTATCGATTTTAATTGCGCTGTTATCTAAAATTGCGTTATATACTTTCGGAACATCATTTCCGATAATGATTTGGAACTGGTCACCGCTTACATTTGTGCCCATGATTCCAGGAACTTTTTCTAACCTTTTACGATCTACCTTACTTTGATCATGTAAATTGAAACGTAGTCTTGTCATACAGTGAATAACATTTTGAACATTTTCTTCTCCACCGACTAATTCAAGGATGCTTATGGCTGTTTTTTTGTAGTCCATGGGATACCTCCTGATTTTTTGTAAAAAAATAACCTGAGTAACTAGAGATGGACATGACACAATGGTCCCACTCGTGTTCCTCAGGTTTTGCCTGCTTTACCAGTAACAATCCTGTTAAAAAATATAAAATTTGCCGAAGCCATTTGTAAGTTCTGGCCTATCCCTTCAACTGAACTTCGACTTAAGGAATAAAAAAAACCTAAATTGTACACCAAACCTATAAAAGGTTATGGCACTACAATTTAGGTTTTGCCTGCTTAATCAGTAACAATCCTAATAAATTAATATTAATTTGTAAATTCATAGTAGCACACGCTTTCATTTCCTGTCAACGCTTTCTCTTAAAAAGGTTTTTAGGATCTATTTACTACCCGTTCAATATGGATGGTAAGGTAAGCCATTTCCTCTTTTGTCAGCTGATGGTTATGTGTTTTTTGAATAAATTCGCGGATTTTCTCCACACAGGCAAAAGCTTCTTTTTGTTTTTCTTTGACCATATCATAGAGAAAATCATCTTCATTGTTGTAAGGAGAATCCGTATATAATCGCTGCGCAAAAAATTTAAGATGGGTAAGAAAACGGAAATAGTTCAATGACTCCTCATCGAGTTCAATTTTAAAATGGTATTTGACGATATTTAAAATATCTTGAATTAATTTAGTCATATTAACGACGTTAGGCATTTCTTCGTTTAACTCGGCATTGACTATATGCATGGCAATAAAGCCCGCTTCATCCTCTGGAAGTGTAATTCCAAGCATCTCTTTTATCTTTGTTAACGCTTTTAAACCGATGGAATATTCGTCAGCATAAATTCGTTTAATTTCCCAAAGTAAGGGATTTGAAATCTTTAAGCCCTTTTGTTCTCTCTCAATTGCAAAGTTAATATGATCGGTTAATGATACATAGATACTATCATTTAATTTTTTTCCAAGTTTTTCTTTCGCGTAGGAAATAATCCGTTCAGAAATATCCATGTATTCCATTGGAACATCATACAATAAGGTTTTAAATCTTTCAGAAACATCCTTATTATCTAATTTGAAAATCTTTTCAATTTTCGATTCGTCGACAAGGTCACCCGGTCTTTTTTGGAACGCAATCCCTCTTCCCATAACCACAAGTTCTTTATTATGGGAATCGATCACACTGATGACATTGTTATTGATTACTTTTGCGATTTTCATGTCAATCACCTCTAAAAAAATAAAAACCTAAAACTAACATAATGGCATTAGTCTTAGGTTTTGCCTGATTTAACAGTAACAATCCTATAATATAAAAGTTAAATTAATAAAATCTTAACATCAAATAAAAAGACAATCAATAATTAAAAGAACGACAGATAGGAAATTCGGCCCTTGTTCGTTTTAAGGAAGGAGTCTTTGAATTAGTGATTTGGGCTTTTTACGAAATTTCTCAACCATGAATTGGCATCCGTACATGAGGATGGATTTGGCCATAAATAAGATCCCCATTTGGTAATGTTTCAATCTTACGAGAGAAACGATCCCCATTCTTTTTAGAACAAACATTCCTGGATAAGAAAATAGAAAGTCCGTGACTAAGTTCACGATTAAATAGCGAAAAAAGTTTCCAAAGGTAAATTTTAAAATCCAGATAGAGCCTATAATAAAAGGACCAAAAAGAAAAGGCACTTCCCCCATAACATTAGGAATCAGTCGATCGTAAAATCTCCACCAAACCCGCCTTTTAGCCAATAGGCTTTCAACAGAAATCCAGCAGGTAATAAAAAAGGCAGCAGGCAAAAAACGTTTAAAGTTTCTTTTTCCTAACATCGGCACAGACAACCAGGGTACCAGCATCAAGACAAGTAAAAACATTTTATTATATTTCATTTATAGCCATTCCTTTTTTATTTTTAATATGCACCAGATTTAATGGTATTATTTACTTTTATGGAAAATAATTCTTTATTTAAAAATAATGTCATTGACCGGTAATTCTTTTTATAATAATATATTAGTTTGCAAGTATTTCTAAATGAACGTGGTTCGAGAACCTCCCACGAAAAAAAACTAAGGGGAAATGAATATGGAAAAATTTGCTCAGCCAGCCAGTACGAATGCTCCATCAGGCAAAGTGTACAGCAAGGTGCAGGGTATCGTGGTTAATGGAATTATTGCCGCGCTTTACATCGCAGTTTCGGCGTTGATTCAGCCATTCGGTTTTACCCAAGTCCAATTCCGTGTATCGGAGATGTTTAATCACCTAGTTGTTTTTAACAAAAAGTATATTTATGGAATTGTTTTAGGTGTATTTTTAACGAATCTGTTTTTCTCACCTATGAAGGCTTATGACCTCGTTTTCGGAGTAGGACAATCAGTGATTGCTCTTGTAATTACAATTCTTTGCTCACGATTTATTAAAGGCATCTGGACTAGAATGATTGTTAATACCGTTGTTTTCACGATCACGATGTTCTTAATTGCACTTGAATTGCATTTAGCCTTTGATCTGCCTTTCTTATTCACATGGTTGACAACTGCAGTTGGGGAATTTGTTGTTATGGCTGTTGGTATACCGATTATGTATGTCCTCAATAAACGTGTCCATTTTGAAAAAATGGTTTAATAACAGAGAGTTGCTGCTTTTGCGGCACCTCTTTTTTTATTTGGGCATGGAAGAAAGGTCCGCCTATACAAAATGAAGCAGATAGATGGCATTTCAATTTTCAAAAAATTATAATAATGGAGTGAGACTTTTAAAGCTTCAGAGGGGGAAATAGAATGATAAAAGGACTCTATGAAGCACATCTACCGGTTAGTGATTTACAACAATCGATTTTCTTTTATCAAAAGTTAGGTCTGAAGTTATATAAACAATATGATAAGGTTGCTTTCTTTTGGATTGAAGAAGGCAAGAGTTGGATTGGGTTGTGGGAAGGACCTGAAGCAGAGATACCTTATCATCCATCCTTACGGCATATTGCTTTTTATGTCGAATTAGAAGATATGAAAAAAGCCAAGTCCTGGCTGGAGGGGCGTGGGATTGAGGTAAGGGCAGAATTTGGAATACAGCCATTAGAACCGATAGTAGTCCCCAACCAAGCACATGCGATGATTTTCTTTGATGACCCTGATGGGAATCGTTTAGAATTTATAACGAGACTGCCAAAGGAAATGAATTCTATAGAAAAGATTTATTTAAGTGAATGGGAGAAATTAAATTTATAATTTCTTAACATAATAAAAGCTCCTAGTTATCTAAATTTAAAAGGGGGAAAAAGAAATGGTTCAACGTCCAAAAGCAAGTGAATTTCCAGAGTATTATGTACCGTATGTAAATTTAGTTCCAGAGGGTGACTTGTTGGAGATTTTGAAAGAGCAATTAGAGAAAACCACAGAACTTTTTGAGAGCTTGTCTGAAGAAAACGCTCTGCACCGCTATGACCCTGGGAAGTGGAGTATTAAAGAAGTCCTTGGCCACATGACTGACACAGAAAGGATTATGAGCTACCGCCTGCTGCGAGTTGGGCGCGGTGATCAGACACCTTTAGCTGGCTTTAACGAAAACGACTATATAGCTGAATCAAACTTTGATGAGCTTTCGAATAAACAACTTCTTGAAGACTTTACCGCGGTACGAAAAGCTACCTCTACGCTCATCAACAATATGCCAAAACAGGCCTGGGAGAAAATCGGGATTGCCAACAACAGCGAAACCACCACCCGTGCCCTAGCCTACATCATAGCCGGTCATGCAATCCACCACCTAAAAATAATAAACGAACGCTATCTATAGTAATAATGGTGTCAGGCACCATTACATAATTTCACATTGGCATAATAGGGGAAACTATTTTTGGTTTCCTTTTTATATTGCGAACGTTTGTTCTTTGTCTTATAATTGGAATATCGGTAATACTAGGAAATGGGATTCATGGGGTTGGTTATTGGCGAGGTGATATTCGCTTAATAACTCTTTGTTTCTTTGTATTATCGTGTATTAAACGATAGACATTTATAACCTTAAGGAGCTGAAGTTTTTATGACATTACGTCTGATTCCGTATTTAGTGATGGATGGGAACGCAAAAGAAGCAATTGAATTTTATCAGAAGGCCTTGGATGCCCAGGTTTTATTCACCCAATCATTTGGTGAAATGCCGGAGAACCCTGAATTTCCTTTACCTGCAGAGGCAAAAGACCTTGTTAGTCACGCAACGATTAAAGTTGGCGAGACAGAAGTAATGTTCTCAGATAACTTTCCTGGCGCACCACATCAGAGTGGAAATCAGGTAACCATTTGTATCTCTACTGATGATGCGGAACAGGCTCGAAAGTTCTTTGAAGCATTAAGTGATGGCGGTCATGTGGGGATGCCTCTTCAAGAGACCTTCTTCAGCCCAGCATACGGCAATCTGACGGATAAATTCGGTGTAAATTTCCAGATTTTCACTGAAGGCAGACAATAACTTACTTCCCTAACTTCCCGAAACGCTTTATTCAGCTTCTGGTTATCCATACATAAGGGAAGGAAACAAAAACAAAAACACCGGCATTGCGTGCATTAACATTATGCCGCAAAGCCGGTTTTTCTTTTTATAGAAAAGAGCATTTAACGCTAGGATAGTTTGGACCGGTTTATAAGTGAACTTTTGCCTCTACCCCAAAGTGGTCAGATACAACCATTTTATTAAGATTATTAAAGATTACTTTCGAAAATTCTACCTGTACAGGCTTACTGGTTAGGATTAGGTCAATTCTCAGGTCTTGCTTATTATTGCTCCAACCTGCAATTTTCCCTTTAACAGTAACTCCTTCATCTTTTTCCTCAGCCAAATGATATGTATCATGAAGGCCATGACTTAACAAATACTCATAACCCTCTCCCTGTAGTGAGGTATCGTTGTTAAAATCCCCCATTAGAAAGAAATGCTCATCCCAGTTCATCCGCTGGAGCAGTTTGTCCGCCTGAGCTTTAAAAGGTTCGGTTTCATCATACCACCAGCCCATATGGCAAGAATAAAAAGTATAAGGTGTTCCCTCGTACTTAATCGTTGCTCCGATAATTCTTCTAGTTTTCCAGTTAACAGCATATTCTTCACTTTGCGAGACAAAAAAGGATTGCTGCTGAATGATAGGATGTTTGGTTAGGATGGCTACACCTTCTTCATAGGTTCTATTCTTGATATAATGAGTCAATTCCCACACCATTGAATATTCGTTGCTGCCACGTTTGTTTAGTTCCTGCAACAATATGTATCCGTAATTGTTTTTCTTAACTTTCCCATCCACAACCACTTCAGCTATTGCTTGACTAACCTCTTGCAAGGTGATGACATCATAGGAATTTTCGATGATGGTTTCCGCCAAATGCGCAATCTTATCAAGCTGATGTTCCTCTTGCCAAGAATGGCAATTTAATGTTAAGAGTTTCATATTCACCATACCCCGCTGTAGTTTAACATAGTGAGTATTTTATCATACTAGTTTGTCGTAATAAAAACAAAGAGCCTCCAACATACGTATGTTGTTAATATCACTTATGGTGACAGGCACCAAAAATACCCCCAACACAGGGTAATGTGTTAGGGGTAGAAGTTTTTTCCATTTATTGCAAAATTCCAACCCGCTTACGCCTAGCCTAACTTGGTGCGGGCAGGGGCTGGCTGGTATTTTCTCATTGGGCCTTTTTCGAGAACTTCTTGGAGATAGAGGTTACCTTTTGGGCTCGTCTTCTTTAGCAGGTCCATTAAATATGTAATATCATCAAGCGCTCTATGTGTTTGGTAATCTGTGATATTATGGGCCTGTAAAAGTGTAAGTAGTTTTCCATTTGGAAATCCATAGTTCTTCCAAGGGATATTTCTCATCGTGCAATACCATTTTAAATCATTGACTTCAGGATACATATGGTAGAGGAAACTACGGTCAAAAGAAGCGTTATGAGCAAACACTGCATCTGCACGGTGAAAATAAGTTTTAATTTTCACATCATAAAAGCTCTTCCCTTTTACTAAATCATAAGGAATCCCGTGAACTCGAAAGGCCGTATCATAATTATTCCTGGCTGTACTAGAAATTGGCTCGCGTAAGAAAGAATCCTCTTCAATAATCTCAATGATTTCGCCTGTTTCCTTCTGATAAGTGAATAATTTGAGGGCTAGTTCAATCACTTCATCTTTAATTGGTCCCAAACCGGTCGTCTCGACGTCCAATAATAATCCATATTGTTCCGATCTTTGCATACTGATCATTCCTTAAAATAAAGTTATCCCCATTATATCAAAGCTCTTGTTATTAAAACACAGCCATTCTTTGGATAAAAAATAGAAAAAAAAAGACATTCTCCAGAGCAGAATGCCACATTTTATTCTTATTCTTCGACTATAGCTAATTTCTCTTTTTCAATAATATCCTTTACCACATCTTCAATCGTCACACTGCCAAGAGCCTTTTCCAATGCATTTTGAGCAATTGAAAATAACGGGACGATTGCCTCTTGAATATTTCTTCCGACGAGACAAGCAGGATTTGGGTGTTCGTGGATACTAAATAATTCATCTTCTTTTACCACATCAACAGCTTTATAAACATCTAATAATGTAATTTCAGATAGGTCTTTGGCCAATTCTGCACCTGCAACCCCTGGGCGGACATTGACCAAGCCTGCTCCCTTTAGCATCCCCATAATTTTTCTAATAACCGCTGGGTTCGTGTTTACACTTCCTGCTAAAAACTCGGATGTGCTTACACCACCTTTATTGACCTCAATCAAAGTTAATATATGAATGCCAACAGCAAATCGACTGCTTATAGACATTTTATCAGTCACCTTCCTCACTAAAATGTCTTTTCAAAATGTAATTAATATAATTACAAGTATATTATACCTTAAAAATGGTGTATCAAACAAAAAGCAACTACAAACACCCGATGACGTATTAGGCTTTCTCCATTCCCTTTAGAAATGCTTGAATAATAATTGTCAGGCTATCGTCCAAATCCAAATTCATCTTAAAACCGCCTTTTAGCTCTAAAGCAGAAAAGCCGTGCAATATACTGCGTAAGCCCCTGACAGTATGAAAAGCCCGCTCTCCCTCTAATTGATATGCCTGTAAGACACGGACGGTAAGATCAACAATTTTTCCCCCTGCTCGTTGTACATCCATATCTTCCGGATTTGGTGCGATAAGGGTTGCCTCATAAAGACCTGGATGTATTCTGGAAAAATTAACATAGGCCATACTCATAGCAAGAACAGCTTCCGTTCCCTCTTTCCCTTTAGCAGCATCCGACAGATTCTCATATAATTGGTTAATCGCATGGATTGCAAGTTTTTTTCTTAATCCTGGCAATCCATCAAAATGATTATACAAGGAAGGAGGACGAATCCCTAATTTCTTCGCAAGGTTAGCTAGTGTAACTTCGGCCATTCCCTGCTGGTCTGCAATGTCCCCTGCAGCCTCTAGTATGGTGGACAACTCAAGTCCAACTTTTGGTCTTGGTGACATGTATTTTACTCCCTCTATCCGATTTTTCGCTTAAAATCTTCCACTGCTTTTTCCATTACTTCGATAGGATTCTCTATCATTTCTCCGTGGCCAACCGCCAGCAGCTTAGGTTCATAACTTAACATTTTTCTTGCACTAGCTAACGCGGTGTTCCTACTCCAAGTACCGAACGCAGGGAATGGGAACCATGGCTTCAAATCCCCAGCTACAGCAATGCCGCCTCTTGTTTGAAAGGCATCACCGGCAATAAGAGCTTTGGTCCGCAAATCAAGAAATGACATGGAACCAGGTGTATGCCCCGGTGTTTCAATAGCGGTTAATGAACCTACTAAATCGCCTTCTTTGAGTAGAACGTTCGCCCGGGTTTTTAATGTTTTCGGGACTCCCCCTTTTATCGGTGTTTGATCTTCATGAGGCTCAAGTGAGCGGTCATTATTCATTAGTCTGTAATCACGGGTAGAGATATAAACAGGTACCTCGGGCAGCTCTGCTTTGAGAGTATCAAGCGCTCCCACATGATCCTCATGAGCATGTGTCAGAACAATCTTGGTAATCGGTTTTCCAATCGTTCTAGCTGCCTTTAAAATACCCGTTGCACAGAATCCAAGGGCAGCATCAATTAATGTTAATCCATCGTCTTCTTCAACCAAATAGCAGTTTACCGGAAACACACGGGCCATAAATGTCACTTGATAAACATACCCTTTTTTAATTAATCTCACTTTCCCCTATCCCCTTTTAACTAATATCGTTAGTTTTATTTTAACTAATACCGTTAGTTAAATCAATGGAAATTTCCATTTTTTTCAATAAAAAAAGCACCTCCTGCTTCTTTGGGGTGGAGACGCTTGTTAGATCACATTTCAATGGGAATTAATTGGTTTGTTAATAGCTATTATCCTCATTTAATTCTTGTTTGTTTATGTACCAATTTGTAACTTGTGTAAGAATGGCATAGATAAAAAAGAAATTCATTGCCCAGACATTGATAAATGGTGAAAGGCCGCCAAATTCAATAGTCTCATAGCCTTTTAGTTTCATTACGATCATTGCTTCGATGAAAATGAGTACAAAACCAATTACTCCAGCAACCGCTGCTTTTAACATTAGCCAACCCCTCCAATTTTTTATCCTATTTAAACACTTCGAATAATAATTTCGACAATTTTGTGAACACTGTTAATACTATTATATGGCATTTTCCCATAAACACAACTACTCAAAAGTAAAAAAGGTGCCTGACACCGTAAGGGTGTCAAGCACTTTTTTTACCTTGGAAACTACCTAAATTGAAACAGGCGTTTTTATCTTGGACCTGGCTGATAAGTGCCATGTCCGTGGTGATACCCATGACCTGGATAGTAGGTGCCATGACCATGATGATAACCGTAACCCGGATAATAACCGCCGTGGCCGTGATGGTATCCGTGACCTGGATAATAGCCGCCGTGGCCGTGATGGTATCCATGGCCCGGATATCCTGGAGGAGGATAATATCCGCCATGACCATGTTGATAACCTTGACCTGGATGATAACCGCCCTGGCCGTGATGATATGGTTGACCCGGAGTTCCATATTGTCTTTCCATTCCCAAAACCTCCTTTATAACTGGCTGTATACAGTGTATGTCTACATATCAAAATCGGCATAGATAATAGCCCATTTCCCTCCGAACATGTTAAAAGTAAACCGTCCTAATCAATCTGTAATCTTCACAACTTCCACATAACTTCCCCCTATTTTCTTCACAAGTTTCTACTATTATTGAAATAACTTAATTAAGAAATAAGTTCAAAGAGCTCATTTCTTAAAACTTCCCATTTTGGATTGGTGCCGGCACCAATCTATTTTTTTGCCCAAAAAGAAAAGGACTACACGATGGCAGTCCTTATCTTTCAAATCCTATAAAAAATTCTTACTTATTGTCTCATTAAAAAGTCATGAATTTGGTCCATATGATGCTTATCATGATCAATAAAATCCGAGAAATATTCTTTCAAGGTTAATCGGGTCCTACCGAAAATAAATTGTTCAGCAAATTTTTCGGCAGGAATACTCTCCACTTGTGAAACAAGTTCATTTCTTTTTGCCATACATTTCTCAATCAAGTCAAATTTGCTTATTCCTGAACGTGCATACTGTGATGCTTTTGCATTGATCGTTTCTACATCCACCTGAACCTCAAGGAACTCTTCACCATGGATTATTGCGGGTAATCGATAGTTCAATAAAAACTGGTCCCATGATATGAAATGTGAAATAACATCTGCTATTCCCCAGCTGCCTTCACTGAAACAGCTAAACCAGACTTCATCCGTTAACTCTTTTAGTGATTCACACCAAACCACTAATTTCAAATTTTCTTCAATTATGTGCTGCTTATCCATCTTTTTCTCTCCGCCTTTTGAATTGTAAATTTACCAGATCAATTCCTACTTAACAGTTCGAATATCTGAGAATGGATAAATCACAAATTCACTTTTCCCAATTATTTCGGATTGCTTAATAAAGCCTAACCCATTTCGGCTATCCATACTCTTTAGACGGTTATCCCCCATGACAAAATAATTTGCAGCTGGAACAACAATCGGTCCAAAGTCACCTGTTAATTTACTACCAATACTTTTGGCTTCCTTTCGGTTTTCTGATAGATAGGCCTCTTTGTAAGGCTCCCCATTAATTAACAGCTGATCATCTTTCATTTCAATTGTGTCACCTGGCTTACCGATAACCCTTTTCACATAGTTTTCAGTCGATCCTTTAATAATAACAATGTCCCCTCTAGTGAATTGGGAAGAATAGTATACTTTGTTTACAAAGATTTTCTCTTGATTATGTAGAGTGGGCTCCATTGATGCCCCTTCCACGATATAAGGGGAAAATAAAAATGTTCGGATCAATGCGGCCATTCCCGCAGCAATCACTAAAGATTTACCCCATCCTACGAACTCCTTCTTAGAATTAGAGCTTACCATCAATATACAACACCCTTCACTGTTAAATCTGATCAGTCCGGACAACATGAGATGTATCAAACTCAACAAACAAATCGCTGCCATAACTTAATCCATTCGTAATAATAATATTCTACAACCAACCGTTAAGACCTCTAACCCGACCAAATAAATCCCAAAGGGTGCCTGTCACCATTTCTACTTTCTGCATACACAAAAAGAGTCAGCCATCGCGATGGCTGACTCTTTTTGTTTTATTGTACTCCTACTTGGTTCCAGGCTGAGGCAACGGCATTGTACTGGGTGCTGCCTGTGCCGTATAAATCTGCAGCGGCTGCAAGCAAGGATGCCCGAGCATCACTGAAGTTACTTTGCGGGTTTAAATATACGGTAAGAGCACGATAGTAGATTTTCTCGGCAACAGACATACCTAAACTAGACATAGTTAGATAGGCGGCTTTGTTAGGAATTCCACTATTCGTATGGACCCCGCCATTATCAGAAGTCGTATAGACATAATTGTTCATATTATCAGGCTGCCCATAGAGTGGTGGGTTTGACAGACTTCGGAGTGCATCACCTGATTTATTTGGTGTATACACATCTTCACCAACCAAATAATCTCCTTTATCAAGGAAGACCCCAAACGTATCGGAAATGGACTCATTCAGTGCCCCAGATTGATCTACGTAATCCAACCCTGCAGTTCTTTCCGTAACAGCATGAGTTAATTCATGGGCAACTACATCTAAAGCGCCTGATAAAGGAATAAAGGTTACTCCATCACCATCCCCATATACCATTTGCGACCCATTCCAGAAAGCATTATTGTAATTACGGCTATAGTGGACCGTCGAACGAATCGTCGCACCGTTGTTATCAAAACTATTCCGATTAAACGTATTTTTGTAATAGTCATAGACCTTACCTGCATAGTAATTCGCATCAACATCGGCGCCTTGTGATACAGCATTAAATTTATTATCAGCGTCGACTGAGTAATTACCTGGTAAAACAGACCGGCTTTGTGCCGTTCTAGTTTCAATAACACCTGACATCGGCTTCGTTACATCATATAGATAGTAAGTTCCGTTTGAATAATAGGTATTAAGAGTTTTATAGTCTCCTAATACACCATAACCAGAACCTGTAGTAGCACCGTCAGCAACAGCATTATAGGAATCTAACACATTTCCATTTACCGCATCAACATATACTACCCAATTTGCGCCATATGGCTGGATAAATTGAAGGTTGATTTTATAGGCAAGATAAAAATCATTTGCTTTTTTATAAACGACTAATTCTGCCTTTTCAACCGTATCCTCGAATTTTGAACCTGTAGGCCCTGCCTCTGCATTTGTCAGTGTATCCGTTTTCGATAAATGGATAGATTCCCAGGCTTTAGTAAGTGCCTGCTCCTTAGAAAGCTGAGCTTTCAGGTTCCCCTTAAAATAGGAGGATGCCGCTGGAAAAACATCTCCATTAATAGCTGTAATGATCCCATTCTTATCAGTATGCACCTTGAATTTTGCCCCATCGACAGGAATCCCCTGAACTGATTGAATAAAATTATAATGCTTACTGCCCAGCTCATCGGTTTGAACGTCAAGTAGAGTTAAGTCTTTATCGGTATCTAGTTGATATAGTTGTTTATTTTCTTTTAAAAATTGCTTTATGGATGCTTGGTCTTTATAAGCCTTAGTAGATAGTTTACCGTGCACGAAGGAGGGAACGGTTTGCCCCTTTTTCCAAGTTACCTTGGCATCTTTGCCAAACTGGCTTGCATCCTTTGTAACCGTCACATTATACGGAATAGTATTGGCGGCAGCCGTAATCGGAAGCACTGACCCAACCGTTAATCCTAATGCTAGCATGATAGATGTTCTCTTCTTCATCTTTTCCCAGCCTCCTAATGATCTATTTGTTTTGTTGCAAAAACATCATATCATGGTCTAACCATCCGCATAATTGGGAAAAAAGTGATGAAAAAAAGGGATCTTACCTATTGTTTTTAAAAAAACTATTAAAAATCCCAACACTTCTATTTACTAGTGTTGGGAAAATTAAAAGATTCTATCTTGTAAATACAGCAAAAAGAAAATACTGGTAAATCATGGTGTGAGAATTCTTCCGATCCTTCGAATTAAAATAAACACACCCTTTTATTAAGAATTTTTCTTTTTCGTAAATAATATCTTTTCCATGCCTTTATTTATTAAATAATTTCCTACTAAAAAGATCGCAATACAAATCATAACAGACCATAATCCTAATCTGCTTAAATATATATTTCCAATAAAAATAATCAACAGCAGCCATCCGCATTTAAAAAACCAATAGAGGAAGTACATGAACTCCATCCTTTCGGAAATGCTTTATCTCTATCTTCCTTGATATTCCTTAAATTTACAATCAAATGGTTCCAAAACTTCCCCCGTTTTTTTATTATTCACAACCAATTCTTACGACTGCATGTAAAATTGGTCCTAATTCTCATAAAATCATACATCAGTGCCGCCTTCCTGCCCTTATCCGTATTCAGATTCATTATTGGACGGAGACACTCCATGAATTCTGTATCACATTGGCAAGGTGAAATGCCTTGACTAAGGCAGTAATCATGTTTCTGGCAGCAAGCGTCAACATCATTTATTGGTGCACCTGGTCCGCTGCAGCCCGGTCCACACCACTTATACCCAGGAAAAATACACAAAGAAAATGGATTCCTTCTCCTCTTATATTGCATCATTACACCTCCCTAATCTCTTTCTATTAGGATATGAAAATTAGATTTGGATGAAATAGCCAAAATCCCTATTCAGTTAGTAGGAAAATAAATAACTTTTCTATTTTCAGATAATAATTTATTTGATATAACTAACATAACAACGAACATACCTAAAAAAACATTAAAAGTACCGCAGTTTCATATTATTTTTCCCAATTTTTCCCTCATAAGTTGTATCAAAAGAGCAAATAAATGGAAAAATAGTACTATACATAGAGGGGTAGATCCATTTGGTACTTATTCGCCTGCTTAAGGCCGTTCTACATAAAAAATTAATTATCTATCTGCTAATTGCTCTGATTCCATCTGTAGCAGTCAGTATGACCCGAGCCCATCACAAAGTGAGGGTAGTGGATAGTGAATACCAACTGAAGGCACAAAAGTACGCTAACTTTCATGCCATAAATATTGAGAAGTTTGTCGGAGAGACAGTCGGACGATTAGAAATGCTCTCCACCTCCATCAATGTTCAGCACAATAATTTAAATGATATTGGAAAAATACTCCGAGAAACTAGGGGAAAAGACCCGCGCTTTTCTGGTTTTTATTGGGCTACTACAAAAGGAGACATTGTAATAGATACAAACCAAATCACGAGCCCAGTTAATGTTAGTGACCGCCCTTACTTTCAACAGGCACTACATACAGGACAAACCAGTATATCAGAAGCTCATTATGGAAGGGTAACAGGCAGGTATATTATCTCGATTGCAACTCCAATCGTAGAAAATAGCAAGGTAAAAGGAGTATTCGTTGCCAGTTTGCGAATGGATGAAATAAAAAAAGAAATAACTAGGGTAGTAAATGGTGAACGAATCTTGATAAAAGATGAGACTGGAAAACCATTGATTCAAACTGGTCCCATTACAAAGAATTACGACGTAAAATCCGTAATAAACGTTTCTAGAGTGCCCTGGTCGATTACAGCTTTTGTGGACCCTAATACCAAAAAAGTATTCTGGAATAGCTTTTTCACCAATCTCATTATTTTCTTAACCATTTTAAGTATTCTATTTTTATTACTACAATACCTTATTTTAAAAAGAAAACTCCAAAAGGAGAAGGAACAAACAGAGCGGCACAAATTAGAGCTGATTGGCAATCTCGCTGCCAGTACAGCGCATGAAATTAGAAATCCACTTACAGGTATTAAGGGTTTGGTTAAACTATTAAGCGAAGAAAACAAGGACGAGAAAGCACAAACCTATTTCAAAGTCATCCAATCAGAAATAGACCGGATCAATTCTATTGTCAGTGAACTACTTATCCTTGGTAAACCAACTGCCAACATATTCAAGATTTGTGATGCAAATGAAATTGTTTCTGAAATTGCACCTATTATCTCATCCGAAGCTAATTATACAGATGTGGATGTATCCTTTAACTTTCATCCGGAAAAGCTCCCTGTATCTTGTGTGAAAGATCAATTAAAGCAAGTGATTCTTAACCTAACGAAAAATGCTTTACAGGCGATGCCTTATGGAGGTAAATTAGCAGTTCGTTTAGACAAACAATCAGACAGCTGTCGGATAACGGTTACCGATAACGGTATTGGTATGAGTAAGGATCAAATTTCACAGGCCTTTAATCCGTTTTATACCTTAAAAAAAGATGGTTCTGGCCTTGGTTTAACTGTTTGCAAACGAATCATTGATTCCTACGGAGGAAAGATTAATATTGCAAGTACTCCTAATCAAGGGACACAAGTCGAAATTGTGCTGCCATTAGCATCACAATCATAGGTTACTTTATGATCAAAACAAACGCTCAGAGCTAAATGTTCTGAGCGTTTGTTTGTGAACTATTTTGGTCTTTCAATTTCAAATATCTCTCCGATTTTCGCGTAATTATTACCTGCCAAACGGCTTACCGCTGCCAGCCCTTGAGGGTCAATTTTTCCACTTTCATATATATCATTTTTAATATGATATTGAACAATCCTTCCAATGATTAAATCACACCCTGGGGAATCCAAACCTCCCACTTCCAATGAATGCTCTAATAAACACTCCATTCTAATTTTGGCTTCTTTTACCCCAGGTGTGGAGATCTTTAGGCTTTCTACTGGAGTAAGTTGTGCTAATTCTATTTCGCTCTCATCCGGAGGCAGGCTGGCAGCTGTTTTATTGACTTGCTCAACATTTTGTTCATCAACAATATGAACGACAAATTCTTTAGAGTTAATAATATTACTCGCTGTATCCTTTTGTCTCCCTCCCGAGCGTTGAATAGCTAAGGATATCATCGGTGGATTGGCCGATACAATATTAAAGTAACTAAACGGTGCCCCATTTAAAACCCCCTCTTTCGACTGAGATGTCACGAAAGCAATGGGTCTAGGTATAATACTTCCTATTAAAAACTTATAATTTTCTCGTTCGGTACTTTTAGATGGGTCTATAGAAATCATGTTTAATTCCTCTCCTCACTAAATGGTCTATTGTAAAAAAACTTACTATTATTACAGTATTTCCTAATTCTGAATATAATTAAAACAAATTTAGACACTATACAAATAAGCGGCCAGAAATGGCAGCTAGCACTATATATTATATTATTGGCGGGGGCTTATTTTATATAATAATATTGAAACATATATAAAATATGGTAAATTGGTAGAAAAGATGTGTGGAAATGAGATGAACATTTATGATTGAAAACTTCCCTTTATTCATGTCCTCTTTCAATCAAGAAAGAACCATTAGGGTATACCTCCCAGAGAGCTATTCTAACCAAACGAAAGACTATCCAGTTTTATATATGCAAGATGGGCAAAATGTCTTTGAAGATGATCATGCGATTAAAGGTGTTTCCTTGGGTTTGAAAGATTACTTAAACCGGAGCGGGCTTGAGATTATTGTTGTTGCGATTGACTTAAATCCGGAGGGAGAAGAGCGCGTTAACGAATATTGCCCTTGGGTGAATGGCAAGATTAGTGAAGAGATTTTGGGTTTTGCGAGCCCTACAGGCGGAAGAGGCGAAGAATACCTTAATTTTATCGTCACTGAATTGAAGCCAACGATTGATAAAAAATACTGGACACGAAAAGACCATACATCCATTGCCGGAATCTCTTTAGGCGGCTTAATTTCAACATATGCGGCCTGCCGTTACCCTAAAATTTTTAAACGAGTCGCTGCGATTTCTCCTGGTTACTATCGAAACCAAGAGGAAATCGAGAATCTGTTAAAAATCTCAGACCTCACTTCCATAGAAAAGTTTTATTTAGACTTTGGAACCACAGAGGTTGGTGCTGATGAAAAGATGAACAAGTTTTTACTTAATTTAACCAATAGAGTAGTAGATATTTTACATACCAAAACCCCTAACCTGCATTTTGAGCTGATTGAAAAAGCCGAACATGCTTATCCGTTTTTTCAAAAAAGGGTAACTGGAATGCTATCATACCTATATTCTGACCTATAGAAAAAAGGTGTCTGTACGAGGTAAAGACACCTTCTTTTCTTTAATCGTTAAACCTAGCTAGTATATATACCTATATTGAATAATCCTCCGGGACAAACACCTTCAACTGCTTTGGCTTTATATACACATCTTCACCCGTTTTAAGATCAAGACTCCGAAAATATTCCTTCGTTATTTCTGCCTCTAAAAAATCGCCTGTATCCTTTCGAATAAGTTCAACTTGGACTACTGCCCCAATCTGATGGATATAACTGATTTTTGCCGCAGCGTAATCCTGCCTATATTCCCGTTTGATACTAATATCATGAGGTCTTGCATAACCAACTGCATCAGTACTTACCGTCTCATCAAATTCGGGAGCCTCTACCTCGAACTCTCCATGCTGCAACTTCCCATTATGCAAGCGCCCCTTAAATAGATTCACATTCCCTAAGAAGTGATAAACAAAAGGGCTGTTCGGATGTTCGTAAACTTCCTCCGGCGTGCCAATCTGCTCTATCTTCCCCTCGTTCATCACTACAATCCGGTCCGCCACATCAAGTGCTTCCTCCTGATCATGGGTTACAAAGATGCTCGTAATCTGGTAATCATCATGCAGCCTTCTTAGCCAGCGGCGCAGGTCTTTTCGTACCTTCGCATCCAAAGCTCCAAATGGTTCATCCAATAAAAGAACCTTTGGTTCTACGGCTAAAGCTCGTGCAAGGGCTACCCGCTGCCGCTGTCCTCCTGATAAATGGGATGGATAGCGATGGGCAAAGGCCTCGAGTTTGACCAGTTTTAATAATTCATAAACCTTTTCTTTTATCTCACTTTTAGTGGGGCGGTTTTTCCGCGGACGGACCTTTAAACCATAAGCAATATTATCAAAAACCGTCATGTGGCGAAATAAGGCATAATGTTGGAAAACGAAGCCCACCTTTCGCTCTTTTGCACTTAACAGAGTGATATCTTCATCACCAAACAAAATGACTCCCTGACTTGCCTCTTCCAGCCCTGCGATAATCCTTAAAAGCGAGGTCTTCCCTGATCCGGAGGGGCCAAGGAGCGCAACCAGTTCTCCGGTTTGAATATCTAAATTGATACGTTCCAAGGCTTGAAAGCTTCCAAACGATTTAGAGATATTTTGAATTTGAATGCTCATATTATGCCTCCTCCTTTTCAGATCCGAAAGACTTATGTGTTTTCCATTCAATGACATTTTTAACAACTAAGGTAATTATGGCGAACAGTGACATTAAAGATGCAACGGCAAAAGCTGCCGAGAATTGATATTCATTGTATAAAATTTCAATATGAAGCGGCATGGTATTAGTCATACCCCGAATATGACCAGAAACAACCGACACGGCACCGAATTCACCAATCGCACGGGCTGTACATAAAATGACTCCGTATAAAAGACCCCATTTAATATTCGGCAAAGTGACCAGCCAAAATGTCTTCCAGCCGCTTGCACCAAGCGTCATGGAAGCTTCTTCATCTGAGGTCCCTTGTGTCTGCATTAATGGGATTAACTCTCTTGCAACAAATGGCAAGGTAATTAACAAAGTGGCCATCACAATGCCAGGAACGGCAAAGATAATCTTGATATTATGCTCCTGAAGCCATGGACCAAATAATCCATGACTGCTGAATAATAAAACAAATACAAGTCCTGCAATAACGGGTGAAATCGCAAACGGCAGATCAATAATCGTGATTAACAGACTTTTACCCTTAAATTTAAACTTAGTAATTACCCAGGCAGCCGCAACACCAAAAATCGCATTAAGCGGAACGGCAATTAGAGCCACGATCAAGGTTAATTTGATGGCAGCTACTGCATCTGGACTGCTGATTGCTTCAAAAAATACCTCACTGCCTTTATCAAAGGCTTTGATAAAAATGGCTGCTAGCGGTAAAACAAGAAACAATCCTAAAAATCCAATGGCTAAAGTAATTAATAAAAAGCGAACCCAGCGCGGTTCAGCCTCCTTTTTCGATTGCTGCAGCTGTGGACTTGAGAATTGCAAAGAAACATGTCCAGACATTTTCTACACCCCATTATTAAATAAATTTTCGATTGGTCCACCATTGTAAAAGGTTAATGACTAAAAGCATGAAAAAGGAAAAAACAAGCATGACGGCAGCGATGGCCGTAGCCCCTGCATAGTCATATTGTTCAAGCTTCGTCATTATTAACAGAGGGGTTATTTCTGTTTTCATCGGCATATTTCCAGCAATAAACACCACAGATCCATATTCACCGAGCGACCTGGCAAAGGCTAATGCAAAGCCCGTCAGAGCGGCAGGAAGCAATTCAGGGAAGACGACTTTAACAAAGGTCTGAAGCCGATTTGCCCCTAAGCTGGCGGATGCCTCTTCCACTTCTTTATCCACGTTCTGTAAAACTGGCTGTACCGTTCGTACCACAAAGGGTAAACCGATAAACATTAAGGCGACTGTTATCCCAAGCGATGTAAATGCCACTTTAAAACTTAAGAATTGCCCAACCCAGCCATTTGGTGTATACAAGGTAGTTAAGGCAATCCCTGCAATTGCTGTTGGTAAGGCAAATGGCAAATCAACAAGGCCATCAATGATACGCCTGCCCGGAAATCTGTAGCGTACAAGTACCCATGCGATTAAGACTCCAAAAATAACATTAATCGCTGCCGCCATTAAAGAGGCACCGATACTTAACTTATAGGATGCAACCACTCTTGGCTCCGAAATGGTCTGCCAAATTTTCTCCCAAGGGGCAGTTGCCGAATTGATAAAAATCATCGATAAAGGTAAGATGACGAGAATGCTAATGTAGGTCATCGTAAACCCTAGCGATAGTCCGAATCCAGGCAATACGCCTGTTCTCTTTTTAAAAAGACCCATGAGGTTGACCCCTTCCGATTTAGATACATAGGGAGCACGAATGCTCCCTATTCTAGAAGATAAGAAAGTATAAAATTTGCTTTGAGAAATATCATGTCCAGATCCAGGCGCCATCGGCTCACGGTCACAAGCCGATAACCGAGCACCTTGCGCTCTTCTTATTTAGGCTGATAGATTTGATCGAATGTCCCTCCATCATTAAAATGTTTTTCTTGCGCCTTTTTCCAGCCGCCAAAATAATCATCAATGGTGACCATCTTAATTTCCGGGAAGACATTCGCATATTTTTTCAAGATTTCTTCGTTACGCGGGCGGTAGTAATTCTTCGCAATAATTTCCTGCCCTTTATCAGAGTATAGATACTTCAGATAGGCCTCAGCTACTTCTCTCGTACCCTTTTTATCTACTACTTTATCAACGACAGCTACAGGCGGTTCTGCAAGAATACTAAGTGACGGATTCACAACTTCAAACTTATCTTTACCTAATTCATTTAGAGTTAAGTATGCTTCATTTTCCCAAGCAATCAACACATCACCAATGCCGCGTTCAACAAAGGTGGTGGTAGCTCCGCGTGCACCTGAATCTAACACTTCCACATTTTTATATAATTGGCTCATACAGTTTTTGATTTTCTTTTCATCGCCGCCGAATTTTTCCTGTGCATAGGCCCAAGCCGCTAAGTAATTCCATCTTGCCCCGCCAGACGTTTTCGGGTTAGGAGTTATAACGGATACTCCTTTTTTCGTTAAATCATCCCAATCTTTTATTCCTTTTGGATTCCCTTTTCTCACTAGGAAAACAATTGTAGACGTATAAGGAGTAGAATTATCTTCTAGTTTCTTTTGCCAATCTGTAGGAAGTAATTGTCCTTTGTCAGCAATTTCATCGATATCATACGCTAACGCCAAGGTCACAACATCAGCTTCTAATCCATCAATAACTGCACGACCCTGTTTTCCTGAACCGCCATGTGACTGCTGAACCGTCACCTGCTGGCCGGTTTTCTTTTCCCAATATTGAGCGAATTCCTTATTATATTGTTCATATAGCTCTCTTGTTGGATCGTACGATACGTTTAATAACTGTACAGGATCTTTCTTTTTCGTTGTTTCCTGGCTTGCATTATTCTCTTTTTTCGTAGATGTTTGGGAACTTGATTTTTCCGTACTGCTGCAGCCTGCTAAAACAAGCGTCAGTAACGTTAGTACCAGTGTTATTTTGTATATATATTTTTTCATACCATTTTCCCCCTTTTAGTAAATAAAAAAGCTGCCTAATTTTCAGCACACTTAAGAATGAATCCGCCATGAAGTAGAGGCAGCAAAGTCCTTAAGCTATGTAAAATTAAGCAGCCTTCAGTTGACTGATCGGCTAGTCTTATACTCTTTGATTTTTTGCAGAAGATCGTCTTAATTCAAAACGAGTTTTTTCCGTCCTATCAATTTGCGTGATAGCTCCATCATGAATGGTTATCGTAAGAGAACCATACTCGATATTCTTCAATGCTTCTAAAATCACCTTAGTTCTTTCTTGATCCACCAATGCCATTGTTCCACTCTCCTTTTAATTTATTAATATCACATCAGAATACTTGGTTTTATAGATAAAAAATTTTAAGGTTCGATTAGACTGACTACAATGTGGACTACACTTACTAATAGGATAAGCCACTCACAAACACTCCTTTCTATTAAAAAAGGCTTATACCCCCATTCATTGAGTGGGGAGTATAAGCCTTTGGTGGTCCAATCAGCTTTACCTTATTTGTTTGTATTTAAATATGGGCTTGAATTAGTTTTATTTTATTCTGACTTTTCCGAGGTGTCAAGTAGGTTTTAAAAATATTTTAATAATTTATTAAATTTTTAGATTTCTCATTTCAAATATTTTTATCAAAGGTAAGTAGATAGGCTTTTACAATAATGCCATCATTGGCAGGTTCAAAGTCATATTGTGGGATATGTTTAAAACCAAGCCGTTCGTATAATCTCCTAGCATCTTTCATGAATTCTCCAGTATGCAAACCAATCGACCCGCAGCCTTTTGCTTTGGCTCTGTCGATGCATTCCATAATTAACGCCGTTGCAATCCCTTTTCCCTGGGCTTCGGAGGCAACAGCGAGCATGCGAATTTCAGGATATTCCACCCGTTCAACCTTTCCTTCATAGGCATCCGTCTTAGGTGGATATAAAACCACACTGCCTACAATATTTCCGTCTAATTCTGCCACGATTCGTTCTATATCCGGGTTTGTATCCGTATCTGATGTGATAGCCTTTTTTAGAGCATTCCAGTGGTCTTTAGGAATCAGTTTGGCATGGACTTGATATGCAAGCAGTCTTTGTTCTCGAATCAATGACAATTCTTCTACTACAGCATTACGAATGATCATCTTCCCATATACTCCTATTCTTCTTTCTCACATTTTAATAAAAATTTTTCTGGCTTGTTACTTAAAGTCTGACGGTTATGCGGAGAATTTAGTCCTGAAAGATCGGGTCCTTTGGGTAAAATATGATAACTTTTTTGATCATTGCTAGCGATATGATTGGATAAGTGATAATGCCTTTTAATCGCATCAAAATCAGTGGTATCTCCAAAACCAGGTGTTTGATATAAATCCCTTAAATATCCCCATAAATTTGGAAAATCAACGATTCGATTTCGATTGGCCTTAAAGGCGGAGTAATAGGCAGCATCAAAACGAATGAGCGTAGCATACAGCCTGACATCTGCATCAGTAATATAATCGCCAAATAAGAATCGTTGTTTAGAGAGCCGTTCGTCTATTTCATCTAATCTTGCAAATAAGGTATCATAGGCCTGTTCATATGCTTCTTGTGACTGAGCGAATCCGCACTTATAAACTCCATTATTTACTTCCTGGAAAATGACATCATTCAACCGGTCAATCTCCTCTCGTAAATGTTCAGGATATAAATCCGGGGCATTTTTACGATGAAACGGTGCCCAAGCCGTTTCAAGATAATTAGTTAGCTTAAAATAATCATTATTGACAACTTTTTTCTCCTTAATATCGACGATAACGGGGACTGTGGGCCGGCCCTCGTAATCAGGGTCCGTATTTAAGTAAATTTCACTCATATAGCGAATTCCCAGTACAGGGTCAACACCATCCTTGTCTAACGAAAATTCCCAATCTACATGTGGCAATTTTGGTCTCATCGGACTTGCCGTTCCTAGACTGATGACTTCTTCCAATCCAAGCAGGCTCCGTACAATGACAGACCGATGGGCCCAGGGGCAGACCGCAGACCATAACAGCCGGTATCTCCCAGACTCTATTGGCAGTTCCCCCTCATCGTGTCCAAATGGGGTTGTAAATCTATTTTTTTGACGGTTAAAAGAGCCATCAGCCTTTATTTCTTTTACATTTTCCGACATTATCTACACCCTCTCCTATTCTTAAACTTAATTCATTTTAGAGGTTACTACTTTTTCTAGTCAACAAAAATAACTAATTATACATAATTTTTAGAAATTTTTTAAGTTTCCTGCCAAATAAAAAAGCTCTTGCGCTTCGCAAGAGCCTTATGAAGATTTTTGAATGGATCGTCTATATTTAAATTGTCTCCATTGATAATGAATAAAGCAGCCGATACAAAAGCCAAGAATAGCTACAAATGCTGCTGCCGCAACTAAAATCGTAAAGATATATCCCAATGCATTCCATCCCGCCAAGAAGCTTATAAAACCTATTGCCAAACACAAGACGGCAATTTTTTGATTAAATTGCTGCTGATCCCAATCTTCAGGAATATAAGCCTTAGGCTCCTTCTTTAAAAATATTTTGGCAAACTGCATAATCGGATTAAATCCAAAAAATAGTCCACTTAAACCAGAAAGAAGCGGTATTAATAAAAGCCACTCTATACCAGATGCCCAGGTTAATACCACACTTAGCACAATAACCCACTGGTTTGTTTTTACAAGAGGACGTGGAATAGAACGTATATTGTTAGCCATCTGAAAAACCTACCTTTCACATTGGAATTGTATGCTTAATGTTAATATAGTGTACCTTAAATATAATTTTTTGTATAGTTAAATGCCTTAATGACTTTATTATTTCCTAAATAAAAAAGGCTATTTTCGCATTGATTGTTGTTTTTCGTAAAAGTTCATCGGCTCGTATAACTATATGCATCGTGGCATCTTTTCGTAAGAACATTTGCGAAAATTGCCCTGAAGCTTAGTAAGTATCCCTTTACATGGTCCAAAAAGCAACAATGTTACGAAAAGAGCCTAAAAAAAGAAAGGCTGGCGAAGTTTTAACTTTGCCAAACCTTTCTGAATTAAAAGGGTTTTAATATCATAAGAGAGATGATGACGATGAAAATGATATTTTCAACGTCTTCAAAACGAAATAAAATTCTAGATAAACGCCAGTACTCTTCTGGAATCTCCTCGCCTTGATGTGCAGCCAACAAGGCTTTTACGGGTTTAGATCTTGGAGATAAGACCAGAGGTCCGATTGCAAGCGCAGCTAAAAAAAGAATCAGACTTGTCACATACCATCCCATTCGAAAAAGACTCGGATTTAAAAAACCCATTATTAAACCCGTAACTAAAAGCAGCGTACCGCCGACCATTACAAAAATATGAAGCTTATGTCTGAGCCTATAAGAATGTCGCAATTCCGTCATATTATTTCCTGATTTAACAACAGTTGTTAAAATAAATCCCGGTCCCATGCCAATAATGGCAGAAAAAATATGAATAAACACGACGATTTTGTAGAATGTAGTCACTATGTAACCCCCATTATCAGTTCCATACCCCTATTCTACCATATTTTCAATTAAAGTCTGACCTGCAAAATTTATCTGTTAAATAAGCGCCGAACCGCTTCTTCCAATTCCCTCACTAAAGGAAAGGAGTTTTGATACTGTAAACTTTCAACTATCTGGGTATAGTACCATTCCTGCTTTTCTTTGCCAGCATTAAACTTACTCCAGATTGCCTCTCCCACCTGTTCATAATCGTTCTTAATAGAACGAACATTATGTAGTTTGTCAGCACATGCCACTGCGCGGATTTCCATAGGTGCATCCTTCAAATATTCGATCGTATGTGTTTTACGCTCCTCCCATGAAAGTGATTTATCCGGTTCGGAGCAGCCATCCACAATTCTAGCAATCTCAAGGCCAAATTCGCGATGTATATCATTTAATGATATCTCAGTGTCTTCCACTGTATCATGAAGGATTCCCGCTGCAATAAAGGATTCGTCATATCCTGCCTTCATTAAAATCATTCCCACAGCTACCGGATGCACAATATAAGGAATATCGCTTCCCTTTCTTTGCTGCTTCGAATGTGCTTTCGCTGCCATTTGCAATGCTTTTTCAATAATATCCATTTGTATTGCCTCCTTTTCACCATCTGATTTTACGAAAGAGAAAAGTAAAAGGAGCTCGGATGGCCAAGCTCCCTTTACTTTTAAGCTATGCTTCTTCACTTTTTTCCATTACTGCAGGCCCCTTGAATAATGGAACTAGAAAAAGTACCCCAACAATAAAAAGCAAGGCTGTTGATTCATAAATCGATACAAGAGAAAATGTCTTTTTCAGCCAGCCGCTTGTTGTCATTGTAATAACCATGCACCCCATGAAAATTGGGTTTAATATGCCATTTACCCGGCCTATAAAGGCTGCATCGGTATTTTTTAGGATCATTGTGTTGATTCCAATATGGATACACGGCATAAACAATCCACTAATGAATTGAGCGGTTAGAGTCAACCAAAACAAATCAGAAAGACCCATTACCATAAACCCTAGCGCACTAACTCCCATACCAATCGCAAGCAATATCTGCGGCGGAGTCTTTTTCGCCATACCTACGGTAAGACCACCGCCTAGAATCATACCGATTCCAAATGCCGCCATTAGCCATTGCAGCTGTTCTTTTGGCAAACCAAGCTTTTCAGTAATAAGAAAAACAGCTAACGGCTGCGTAAGACCTAACCCCAGGCCAGCTGCAGCAAAACATCCCCCAAGCAACGTTAATGCCCGGCTCTGCCATACATAACTGAAACCTGCTTTCATTTCCTGTAGTACTGTCGTTTCTTCAGCTTTTTCCTCTAATTCAAGATCTCTCGGGAGAAAGAATAAGATTCCGGCCGAGAGTAAAAAGGCTATACCCATAACCCCAATCGCTACATTAATCCCAAAATGCTGATATACAAACGTACCTAGTACAGGACCAATAATCATAAACAAAGCAAAGATCGTTTGGTAAATCGACATCCCCATTTGAATGAGTTCTTCTTTAACATGAATTTTAAATAGCTTCATTCCCGCCGGCTGTGAAAACTGCGATAAAATAGATGATACAAGCGTGGCAAAAAAGATTACCTTCCACCCGCCAAAGAAGAGTGCAAGAAGTACCACAAAAATAGATACAGCACTCAAAAAATCACACCAAACCATTGTCAGTTTCGGTTTCCAGCGGTCAGCAAAGGTCCCTCCGATAAAAGAAAATAGAAAAATAGGGGCAAACTCTGCTACCGAAATTAGCGAAACAGCAACAGGATCCTCATGTGTTTTTTCTACCACGTATAACAGAATGGAATAATTTCGCACCCAAACTCCAATTTGCAGGAAAAACGTGGAGAGAAGTAACGTTTGGATGACTTTATTTCGAAATAAAGCTCCCATCGTCACATTTGACTTTACATTTGTTTGTTCCATTAAAAAACCTCCTGTTCCAACATCTGGACAGGAGGCAATACAGGACACAAAACGGCAAAGAAATCCGTTTAGCTTCACTATATCATAAAAAAGCCCGTACTAATCCTATCCTATCCAGAGCATATCCATATTATCTGAATTTTCTCCAAAAAGAGGATTAGGCAAACATCGGACTTAAAACACCCTTTCATTTACAACGTATTTTTATCTTACTTTATTTTAATTTGTTATTCAAGGAATTTTTGTAACTTTATGGTAATCTCACTACTCGTGCCCAAGCTCTTCTTGTGAATTCTTTGAACTAAGATTATGATTGGTAAAGTTATTAAGATTAGGACTATTATTTAAGAGCTGGTACACATCCCACTGTGCTTTTAAAGGTTGAATGTAATGTTCTGGTACAACTACCCCTCTTTTTTTCAAGTGTGAATAAATACTATCCGTCATACTCAAACGACCCCTTTCATGATCATTAAGATGTGACATACTGCTCCTCTGGTTAATTATAACATTATTAAACTATTTTTGATAGCGCTTTCATTTGATTTTAATAATGAAAAAAACAACGTTCCCCTTTCTAAAGAAGAATCGCTGTTAGTCGTTGGAATTTAATTCCCTATCCTTGTTTAGATGTAAAACCATATAAAAATCATCATAATATATACCATCGACTTTAAGAGCATGCTTCTCTAATCCAAACTCCTGAAAGCCTAGCTTTGTATAAAGCTGTTTCGCTCTTTGATTTCTGGCGGTTACATTTAGATTGATTTGTTCAATGACATCGATATCCTTCGCTTTATTGATGGCTGCTGTCATTAATTCTTTCCCAATACCTAGTCCTCGTTTGCTTTGGGTTACATACATGGCAAATATATTTGCCCGATGCCCTATTTTCACTCGATCTTCTTGAAGAAGTGTGACAACTCCAATGAGCTCATCATGATCAAATGCACCAAATGTGTAGTTTCCTTCTGCGGTAAAGTTTCGTGCAGTCTGCTCAATGGCATTTTCCCTTGTGACTGCTTCTTCATAACTGGATAAAAAGGCCGAAGGATCATTCTTTAATGCTTCCAGTCTTAATTCCCAATATTGTTTGGCATCGGCGGGAGTTAATAAACGAATTTCCACATTAGTTCGCTCCTTTCCTGTGCTTCACTAAAAATTTTTTGGCGTTTAGCATCACCGTTTTAACAGCATCAATGGAGGCTATAGTATCCTCTTTTATCTCTAAACTGTGATCGGCATTTGGAACAACAACGGTAGAAATTAGGTTATTTGCTTTTAATGAATGAATACGCTCCTCGATAAAGTGATGATCTTGATCACCAATGACACATAGCGATGGCAAATTGGTATGTAAAAGGGCCTCGTACACACTCTGTTCTTTTAACAAAGGGGTTAACCATATGCCAATCGCATTACGAATAAAATACCTTTTCGACCATTCCATCGACATCGGAATGGTTCCAATTGATTTACTCAATAAGATACAGCACTCATATTCTGTTTCCTTTAATACTTCTTCAACAACAGCTTTTACGTCTTCGTACATCCACTGTGGTTGTTCTTGCTTAGAGAGCTTCCTAAACTGTTCATTTTTTGCAAAAGTATAATTAATATGAAGAACATCTATATTTCGTTCTAAACAAAGTCCTGTTGCATAGTGAAACAAAGGCCTTTCTGTCGTGTAGCCAAGGCCGGGAAGCATAATACAAATCGTACGATTAGAGTATTCATTCTGAATCCACTTATATGGAATCGATGAATATTTATTTCTCATTACTTGCCCTTCATGAATTTGATACACGTGGTATTCACCTCCGTCATTTTTTCCCTACATAAGTTATGACTTGGTATGCAATGCTAAACTTAAAAGCAAGTGGAGGTCATGTTGTGAAAAAACTTTTATTCAGCTTAATTTTTACGTTCGTTAATTTGAATATAGGTCTCTTACAGTTTCCTGATGAGACTGCTGCACAGCAGAAACCTGTTCCTCCGTATGCGAAATGGGGTACTATGGCTATGGAAAAAACCAAAGAAAGGTATCCCAATGCTAACATAATCGATTATCTTCATATTGGGCGAGTGACAGGTCCAAAATCCACCACTGAAAAATTCAAACTTTGGTTAAAAAGTGCCCAGAAAGAGTTCGGGGTTTTTGTAGATATAGAATTTAACCCAGCCACCAACCAAGTCATTAACATTACCTTTAGAGAAACAACTAGGTAACAAAGGAGGGCATTGTATATGTCCTCCTTAATTGTTCTGCATTCACAAATATATGCAAGGTCATGATAGTTCAATGACTTGATTTAGGACCCGCTCTCAATCACCATCTGCCCAATCGGTCAATCATTCGGTCCAAGCACTCGGTTTTGAATGTCTGGCTTTTCTTGTTTCATTGCCCTTTGCAATAAAGATTCTTTCATACTTGGAGCCAGAAGCTCGCAGGCTGCCAGTTCCTTCATTTCCCCAAAATCTTGTTTTTGGCCATGAATGATTTCATTGCATTTTTGAATAGTCCACTGTGGATAAGGTCTCTCCAACAAGGTTAACGCTTGACCTTCCTCTACTAGGCCTTCTTTTAAGACACGAAAATACCAGCCAGTGCGCCCAGTGCTTTGTATTAATAACGCAAGGTTTTTCGTTTTAAAACGGCGGGCAGGTTTCCAGCATGGCTTCCTTGGCTGGGACACCTGGACAACGCAATCGCCAATTTGAAAGGTATCTCCTATCGAGACCATGTCTTCAGTTAACTGCTCCAAAACGAAATTCTCACCCATACCGCCGATTGAAATATCAGTAATATCATATTCATTTTTCCAATATGTATAATGCTCAGATGAATATGCGAAGACAGCCTTCTCCGGACCACCGTGATTTTCCTGGTCAAATTGCCCATCACCAGTTAAACCGATTTTACCAACCCAAACTGGTCCTTCTACTGACTCTTTAAATATGGCACTAGTCCATTCACGATCCATTGGCTGTTTCGCGTCCTTTGTACCGACTGTTTTTGGCAAGCCTGCGTAAACCTTTTTTAATAACATCTCTTATCTTGCCTCCCGAAAAGCATTTTTCAGCCTGTTTATGGCATCCAATACTTCTTTCACATTCTCTTTGTCACTCATTTGATTCCTAGCATGGCGCAAAACCGGTCTTAGGGATTCAACGGAGCGGCCAAACTCATTCATCCAGTCATAGCGGGGAACCATCCACATGTGAAAATGATGAGTGGTATCTTCATTATAAAAATAATAAACGTGCTCGATTCCTAGAACCTCACGTTGCGCTTTCCTGATCTTCGTTAACAGGTTAATATAATCTATTTTTTCTTCTTCTGTTAATTCATCAAAACAATAGATATGCCGCTTCGAGGCTAAAATAATTAGCCCCTTTATTGGGTAGGCCACATCCTGATGCGCGTGGAAGTGCTCCGTCTCAACCACCACTCCCCCATCTGGTTCAACCATTCCACTCGTTAAAGCACAGCTTAAACATTCAACCTCAACCATTGTTCCGTTAGATAATGTTATTTTCCGCATTGCTTTTCCCCTTTGCTGTCAGCTCTCTTTTTTTAGTAAAGAATAAAGATAAAAAGGAATAAATAGGTAAATAAAAGGACCTGCAACCAGCTCTTTTTTGATGGACTATTCGGCGGCCCAGTGAGCTGGATGTGAAAGTAATGGGGGCAGCTGTGTACTGGCGTCTCCCTTTGCGGCATTGATCTGAGCTTGAGTGAGAAAAATACTTCCTGTTAAGTCGGCTCCACTAAGATTGGCATCCCTGAGGTCAGCTCCAATAAAATCGGCGTTTCTAAGATCCGCTTCCCTTAGGTCTGCCGCAATCAGATACGCCCCTCTGAGATTAGCTCCTTTCAGGTTGGCTTTTTTTAATTTGGCTCCGATAAGGTCAGCGTGACGGCCTTTCTTTTGCTTTGGCTGTGATCCAGCACGCACTAATTCGCTTGTTTTTAAAAGTAACGTATTAACTTCTGCTCTGTGTGCCGGAACATCAAGTTCCTTGAGTTTATCGGAAGGGAGCAGTGTCAGCTTTTCAGTTTGTTCGATTGTCTCACGGAGGTCAGCATGAATGGATTCTGTCGCTTGTAAGGAAAGAGCTTCTGTTAAATACCAGAGCATCTCATGGAGTTGCTGGATAATCGGGAATACGGCAAACATTTCTTTCGCTGAGTGGGGATGTTGACGCCAATCTTTTCCGTTGAACGTGACTTGTGAAACTTTTTGTCCGGCCCCAAAGCATTCATAGACGGTACAGCCTTTAAAACCTTTTTGTCTAAGCTTCTGATGGATTCCACAGCGAAAGTCTAATTGTAGATTCGGGCAAGGTGTGCCACCATCTTTGTTTATTGCAAAATCTGCTGAAGCTGCGAACGGAAGGGCAACACAGCACAAACCAAAGCAATCTTCACACTTCGGACGAAAATGCTCCCGACTGCGGTCATCGTGGGATAAATCCAACTGAGTAGGCATTCATTTCACTTCCTTTCTATATCTATTACTATAAAACAATTTGGAACGGTATGGGAGGGGGGTTATTCTTTGGGTCCTTGTCGAAAATAAAGGAGCTTTGAATAGAAATTGGAGTACTTCTAAATAGTGATTTCTTAGTTGAAGACACTTTTCTTCCTTTCAGAAGGACTTTTGTCTTCAAGAACCCCTATTGAAGACAATTTTCTCCTTTTCAGCTGCACTTTTGTCTTCAAGAACCCCTATTGAAGACAATTTTCTCCTTTTCAGCTACACTTTTGTCTTCAAGAACCCCTATTGAAGACAATTTTCTCCTTTTCAGCTACACTTTTGTCTTCAAGAACCCTTATTAAAGACAATTTTCTCCTTTTCAGAGGCACTTTTGTCTTCAAGAACCCCTATTAAAGACATTTTCCTCTTCTAATTTGTCCTTCATAATTCTGCCCCTAATAATCCAAACCACACTTCATCCTCCAAGCAGCTTAATAGCCTTTCAAACAAAAATACACAAGCTAAACTTGTGTATTCACTCAGTTACTTCTCATTTTTCTGCACATCCGAAGGCACAAAACCAACATATTTCCTAAAAGCCTTCCTCCATACCAAATATCCATACTCCATGGTCGATAACGTCAGACCCATCCAGGCAGATAGATAGGAACCAGGGTAAAACTCATATGTACCTTGTTTGGCAGGCTCCTCCGCATTTTTAGCTTTTTCAGATCCATCCTTTTCAAGAATCTCCGAAGACTCTACCTCCAATGACTCTTCATCTACCTTTGAAACCATTTCTTCATTAACTGCTTGAGGAACTATCTTTTCTTCAGTTTCAATAACTGGAAGCAACGCCTCAATTTCCCCGCCAGACATCGAATTTATCGCCTCTGTTATCACCTTCGCGATTTCTTCTTTTGAGAAAACCTTAATAGAAATCCAACCGCGCGGATCCACCTGATAACCGTGCTTCCTTATCGTTTCGTCTGACATATACTTCCCGATCACGTACCCATTTCCACTTGGATGTAATTGGGTGGCCAAAACCTGCCCTTTTTGAATGCTTTCAGGATAAACAAAGCTCACCTTTCCATTACCATATTGCTTTTCCTTTAACTTAAATGATTGAAAAATAGCCTTTTTTTCCTCAAAAGATAACACTCCAATGACTCCTTTCCAAAATACCTATAATTTTATTTTAAAAAACAGGTAAAACTAGTAAAGAAACAGTCATCAAACTCCAAGTAAAAATTACCAATATTAAGTTTATTATATCAGATTAATAACAATGGGACTGTATTAATCGTTATTTTTCTACAATACTATAGCCAAAAAATATGAATGGCATGTGACCGTTTTTGATTGTTACGGAATGTTTATGATAGTTTATGGTTGATTTTTATAAAAAAAATAAGTATGATAAAAGCACCAGGTAAATTATGAAAGCGTTTTTAGGAGGCGGTTACCATGTTAGAGCCTGAACGCCATCAAATTATTTTAGAAGCATTAAAGAAAAAGAATACTGTTAAGCTGCAAGAACTAGTAGAGCTTACGAATTCATCAGAATCAACGATTCGCAGGGATCTCACTCAGTTAGAAGAAGGGAAATTTCTAAAACGGGTCCATGGCGGTGCAGCTAGACTTCAAGGAAAGTTGCAAGAACCAAGCATGTCCGAGAAATCATCCAAAAACCTTCAAGCTAAACGAGAAATCGCTCAATATGCCGGAAGCATAGTGGAAGAAGGAGATTGCATCTATTTAGATGCAGGTTCCACCATATTTGAAATGATTCCTTTCCTTCCTGCTAATATTGTCGTTGTAACAAACGGACTTATGCACACAAACGAGCTTCTCGACAAAAATATAAAAACATTTTTACTTGGAGGCCAGATTAAGTCAACCACCAAAGCCATGATCGGCCGCGGTGCACTTGAGAGCCTCGAACAGTATCGTTTTGATAAATGCTTTATGGGCGTAAATGGGATTCACACCCAATTGGGGTATACAACTCCGGACCAAGAAGAGGCTATGATTAAACAGAGCGCTATTAATCTATCTCGTGAAGTCTATGTTTTAGCAGATGAAACTAAATTCTCAGAGATCGCATTTGCAAAAATAGCGGACCTTCACGAAGCGACGATCCTAACAAATGAGTTAGACCTCGAAACAAAGGAGCAGTATTCGAGTAAGACAAAAATAAAGGTGGTTACCTCATGATTTATACATTAACACTAAATCCATCACTCGATTATATCGTAGAGCTAGAACAAGTCACATTAGGTGGATTAAACAGAACGAAAAAAGAGACTAAATTGCCTGGTGGGAAAGGGATTAACGTATCCCAAGTCTTAAAGAGACTTGACATTACTAACAAAGCCCTTGGATTTATCGGCGGATTTACAGGTGATTATCTTGATAGCTACTTAATGTCACTTGAAATTAACACTGATTTTGTCAAGGTTGATGGTGATACCAGAATCAATGTAAAAGTAAAGTCTGATTCAGAAACGGAAATCAATGCATCCGGTCCTAACCTTACGAAAGAAGACTTCGAAGCATTGAAACAAAAAATTTATGATCTAACTAGCGAAGATACGCTTGTTCTCGCTGGAAGTATTCCTTCTACTATGCCAACAACAACATACGAGCAGCTCGCTCAAATATGTAAAGAAAAAGGTATTAAATTTGTTGTTGATGCCGAGGGAGACTTGTTAAAAAAAGTAATCCCATTGCAGCCTTTCTTAATCAAGCCTAATCATCATGAACTTGGTGACTTATTTGATACAACCCTCTCCACTTGTGAAGAAGTTATTCCATATGGAAGAGAACTTATTAAACAAGGTGCACAAAATGTAATTGTCTCACTTGCAGGTGAAGGTGCAGTCCTTATTAACAAAGATCAAGCCATCATTGCCACCGTTCCAAAAGGAGAAGTAAAAAGCTCTGTTGGTGCCGGGGATTCAATGGTAGCAGGTTTTCTAGCAACCTATGAAAAAACACAATCCATTGAAGAGGCTTTCCGCTTCAGTGTTGCCTCAGGAAGTGCAACTGCTTTTTCAATCGGCCTATGTACACCTGAAAAAATTGAAGGTTTACTACCGCAAGTAAAGCTCGAAACGAAATTATTCTAAAGGAGAAGGTCTATGAAGATAACAGAGCTTTTAACCAAAAATACAATCAAGCTAAACATAAACGGCACACAAAAATTAGATGTAGTAGAAGAGTTAGTTACTGTTTTAGATAATGCAGGTAAATTAGCTGATAAAGCTGAATATAAAAAAGCAATTATAGCAAGAGAAGAGCAAAGCACAACTGGTATCGGCGAAGGAATTGCTATTCCCCATGCCAAAACAAAAGCTGTTAAAGAAGCAGCTATTGCTTTTGGAAGATCAATAGACGGTGTAAACTATGAATCTCTTGATGGCCAGCCTGCTCATCTTTTCTTTATGATTGCAGCTACAGAAGGTGCGAACAACACTCACCTTGAAGCGTTGTCAAGATTATCAACGATTTTATTAAATGAAGATGTCCGCAAACAGCTTCTTTCAGCGAAAACGGAAGATGAAGTCTTAGCAATCATCAACAAGTATGATCAAGAAGATAAAGAAGAAACACAATCTATGGCTGGGAAGAGTCAGTTTATTGTTGCGGTTACTGCATGCCCAACTGGAATCGCCCATACTTATATGGCAGCTGATTCCTTAAAGGCGAAAGCGAAGGAAATGGGTGTTGACATTAAAGTCGAAACCAATGGTTCCGGAGGAGCGAAAAACGTTCTGACAGCGGAAGAAATTGAAAACGCTGTGGCAGTTATCGTCGCTGCTGATAAAACGGTAGAAATGGCCCGTTTTAACGGAAAGCACGTGATTGAAACAGCGGTAGCGAACGGAATCCGCAAGCCAAAGGAATTAATTGAAAAAGCCCTAAATCAGGATGCTCCAATTTATCATGGTACTAGCGCTGCTGGCAGCAATGATAACGGAAAACAAGGCAGAGGCGTTGGTGCAACGATATACAAGCACTTAATGAATGGTGTATCCAATATGCTTCCATTCGTTGTCGGCGGTGGTATCTTAATCGCAATCTGTTTCATGTTTGGTTTTAATGCCTTCAAACCGGATGATCCAACGTATAATCCGATTGCTGAAGCCCTAATGACCATCGGCGGCGGTAATGCCTTTGCTCTAATGGTTCCTGTACTTGCTGGTTTCATCGCGATGAGTATTGCAGACCGTCCTGGATTTGCTGCAGGTATGGTTGGCGGAATGCTTGCTAATGCCGGCGGCGCTGGTTTCCTAGGCGGACTGATCGCTGGTTTCCTTGCTGGTTATTTAGTAGTAGGTCTGAAAAAAGTATTAACGTTTATGCCGGCATCTCTTGAAGGTATTAAAACGATTCTTTTATACCCACTATTAGGTATTGCATTAACTGGATTCATCATGTTATTCGTTGTCAATAAACCTGTTGGTGCCTTGAACCATGGAATTTCGCACTGGTTATCAAATCTTGGAACTGGAAATGCCGTGTTACTTGGAATTATCTTAGGTGCGATGATGTCCTTTGATATGGGTGGACCAATCAATAAAGCAGCATATGTATTCGGTACTGGATTGTTAGCAAATGGTGTGTATGAGCCAATGGCTGCGATTATGGCTGCTGGAATGGTTCCTCCACTAGGTATCGCCATCGCAACAACTTTATTTAAAAAGAAATTCAGCCAGCAAGAGCGTGAAGCTGGAAAAGTAAACTACATTATGGGATTATCTTTTATCACTGAAGGTGCGATTCCGTTTGCAGCAGCAGACCCGCTTCGTGTGATCCCTTCTGTAATGGCTGGTTCAGCTGTAGCTGGTGCACTTTCAATGATGTTCCATATCGGCCTGCGCGCTCCTCACGGCGGAGTATTCGTCATGCCACTTGTTAGCGGCAACTGGTTATTGTACCTTTTATCGGTTGTCATTGGAGCAATTGTTTCAGCTGTCCTACTTGGAATCTTAAAAAAGCCTGTAACTGAGTAAAAGTTTCAAAGCCCGATTTCCACATTGGAAATCGGGCTTTTTTCATATCCACCGTTCAATTATTGAAATTTTTCAAAACTAAATTGACGATTTTCCTTAAGCCGCTATATAATAAAAGTGAGTAATCACTCACTTTTATTCCCAAAAGGGGGTTTATTTATGTCAGCTTCCATCGTCTTAAAAGATGTTAGTAAAAGTTTTAGAAAAAAGGAAGTTTTGCATCATGTCAATTTATCAGTCGAACCTGGACAAATCTATGGCCTCATTGGTCCCTCAGGCTCTGGAAAAACAACCATGGTCAAAATCATCGTAGGTATGGACCGCCCCACCAAAGGTGATGTACAAGTCTTGGATACAAAGGTTCCAAACTTAAACCTCTTGCAGAAAATTGGCTATATGGCCCAAGCGGACGCTCTATACACTGACTTGACTGGAGAGGAAAATTTAGCCTTCTTCGCTTCTCTTTTTAAGCTAAAAAAGAATGTTCAAAAAGAACGAATTGCCTATGCGGCTAATTTAGTTAATCTCACTTCCGATTTAAAAAAGAAAGTTCAAGATTACTCTGGTGGAATGAAACGAAGACTGTCACTAGCAGTAGCCCTTATTCAGGACCCGCAAGTTTTAGTATTAGATGAACCTACAGTTGGGATTGACCCGGAGCTCCGGCTTTCCATCTGGGCTGAAATCCAGCGGTTAAAGCTGACCGGAAAAACGATTTTAATCACGACCCACGTCATGGACGAGGCAGAAAAGTGTGACTATTTAGCCATGGTCCGTGATGGAGAAATCATCACAAGCGGCTCACCGCAGGAACTAAAGAAACAGTACGGAATAGCAACATTAGAAGAAGTATTTTTAAAGGCTGGGGGCGGTAAAAAATGAGGATTCTTGCCTTAGTTAAACGGATTATCCATCAAATGCTCCGCGACAGGCGCGCACTTGCCCTAATGATGGTCGCACCCTTATTAATCCTTACCCTGCTTCATTATCTGCTAGGAAGTAATACCGTTGACCCAAGGCTTGGGGTTACTGGAGCCGACGCTTCCCTTGTAAAGCAATTGAAAAGTAAGGATATCGAGGTTATAGAATACCAGGATCGTTCCAACTGGAGTAAAGTCATCGATACAGACGACTTAGATGCCATTCTTCAAGTTCAAGAGAATGAAATTAATATAACGCTGGTAAATGACCAGCCTTCCGCCACTAAGGCATTGTTAATCAAGGTTCAACAGTCGGTCTCTGCGGAAAATGCCAAAAAGCAATCTGCTAAAATGACCCAATTCCTTCAAGAGGTTCAGAAGAAACTTCAAGGGGCACCATTAAACATCGAGCAGGCTAAGGCACCAAACATCCATACAACCTATATTTATGGTGATGAGGATACGATCTTTTTTGATCAATTAAGCCCTATTTTAGTTGGTTTCTTTGTCTTCTTCTTTGTTTTTCTCATTTCAGGCATTGCTTTGCTTCGGGAACGGACAACAGGAACACTGGACCGATTATTAGCGACACCGATTCAAAGAAGAGACATTGTTTTTGGTTATCTATCTGGCTACGGTTTATTTGCCATCATTCAAACACTAATTGTTGTCATTTATGCGGTCAAAGTATTAGATATTATGCTTGTTGGCTCTTTTTGGATTGTGGTCCTTATCAATCTGTGCTTAGCACTCGTAGCCTTATCGCTTGGGATTCTTTTATCGGCTTTTGCCAATTCCGAATTCCAAATGATGCAATTTATTCCGATTGCGATAGTTCCTCAGGTCTTTTTTGCAGGTATTTTCCCGTTTGAAGGGATGGCAGATTGGATGCAAGTAATTGCAAAAATCATGCCCCTCTATTATGGGGGGGATGCTTTAGTTTCGGTTATGTATAAAGGGTTAGGTTTCAGTGATATTACGAAGGACCTTCTTGTCTTGTTAGGATTTGCTCTTGTTTTTATCATTCTTAATATAGTAGCTTTGAAGAAGTATCGAAAAATTTAAAGGAGCTTACCATGTTTGAACAAGAAGAAATGCTGATTCAGCAGTTGTTTGATGAGGAAAAACTAACGGAAAAGCAAGGGAAAATACTCCTTGCAGCAATAGAATCCTTTTCCGAAAAAGGATACGCCTCTACCTCGACTAGTGAAATAGCTAAAAAAGCAGGTGTTGCCGAAGGGACTATTTTTCGCCATTATAAAACAAAAAAGGATTTATTAATGGCCATTGTTACCCCAATTATGGCAAAGGTGATTGGCCCATATATCGTAAATGATTTTGATAAGGTCCTAAACCAACAGTATGACCGGATTGAAGATTTTCTCAGAGCCGCCATCGATAACCGAAGAAATGTAATAAAGAAACTTCTCCCGGTTGTTAAGATTATGCTTCAAGAGATCCCCTTTCAACCGGAATTAAGAGAACAGTTTATTGACCTAATCGCCAAAAACTTGTTTGGCCGTGTATCCAATATCATTGAAGACTACCAAAAAAAAGGGCAGATTATTGATATTCCACCCGCAAGTGTCGCTCGTCTCATGATTACCAGTGTCATGGGCTACTTGTTTTCTCGGTATATTCTGTTTCCGGATGCCCTATGGGATGATGAATTGGAAACAGAGCGCACGATTCAATTTATTATGAATGGGCTGGGAAAAAGAGAGTAATTCATGAATTAACCTGTATCGTGTCGAACAGATACAGGTTATTTTTATGGGGAAAGATGGTAAAATCCAATTATCTTAACCCAAGGAGTAGATCTGATGAATTATAGAATTGTCGAACGGGGAAGTTTTCAAGTAGCCGGCATCAAGCGTGAGTTTTCCTGCATGAATGGCGAAAATCTAAAAGAAATTCCTAAAATGTGGGACGATGTTCATGCTGATGGCACGAATGACTTATTAGTTGAGCTTAATAATGGAAAAATTAACGGAGTGGTAGGCGTCTGTGTAGACAAACGTTCCCAGCAGCCTGGCTTAATGGATTACTGGATTGCAGCAGAATACGAAGGTCCCCAGCCAGAAGGCGTAGAGATACTTGATATTCCGGCATCGAAATGGGGGGTATTTGAAGTCCACGGCGCCATGCCCGACTCCATGCAGAATGCCTGGAAACAAATCTTCTCGGAATGGTTTCCATCTAGCCATTATGAACATGCCGCAGGACCTGAATTAGAAGTTTATCCAGCAGGCGATCCTTGGAGCTCAGACTATTACTCTGAAATATGGATACCGCTAAAATAAATCGATCTATATAATGCGATGCCGCCTAAGTGCATCGCTTTTTTCATCCATACTTATACCTTTTTCCAAAATTGTTTTAATTCTACTTTCTTTGCCCTATAGTAAACAATTCCCATAAGAATATCTAATAAAATTAGGACGAACAACCGCTGCCACAACTCGAACAGTTTGAACTAGAGCAACTAGAGCTTGAGCAGCTTGAGTGACTGCTTCCCCCATCACCATGATGATGGTCCGTAGAGGAACTCCCGCAAAAAACAGCGGTTGTACAGCCGCTTGTGTAATGACCTGGATTTGCAAAGGCATATAGCTTGGCGTAGTTCCAATATTCATCAAAATAATAGTAAGAGAAAAAGACCATCACAAGGGAAAGAGAGGTCATTTCACCATATGTTGAAATTCTGGTAAACCTGCCCTTTTTATCAACTTGATACATCACTTCGGCTTCACTCAATTGTTTTTTCATTTTCGAAACCAGATATTCAATTAATTCCTTGTTATCCTCGTTTACCTTGAAATATTTTTCCTTCAAAGCTTCAATCGAACTTTCGTTAAATTCTTTTAACAGTTTAGTATCAACTGGATATTTGAAAAAACTCCCCCATGTTTTCCAGCTGAACTTGGTTACTTGAAACAATTGCGAAAATGCCCAGTCAAAAAATGCCCGTTCTTGTGGTGCAGGTTCGGGATGAATGTTCGGTGTATGATGAAGCATCTGTCCGAGAAACCGCTCGGAAAAGATTTGATATTTTTGCGTAAAAAGAATCATCGTATGCCAGACCTCATCAACCTCTTTGCTAAACATCGGAGTTATCTTTAAGATATTGGATAACAAGAAATAGCGTTTTAATTCAAACAACCACCATTCAAAGTCATGTTCCGTTAGTTTAGGGTTCTCCTGAAGAAACCGCCCTTTTACTTGTTGAATATAGTCCTCATCCAATGATGCATTTAATTTATTAAGTACAGGCTCAAACGGGACATGGTCAAGAATTCCCAGCCGAGAAGGGATATTTTCTTTTGATAGTTTGGGTTGATTTTTTACCACGAGAGTAATCACTCCTGCAGCTAACCCCGCCAACATAATACCAGCAATTATAATTCCGCCGATCATTTATCCAACCACCTCCTGCTCTATGTAAAAATGGATTAATTGGTTTAGCAATTTATCCAAAGGTGTGAAGGAGTAGCCTAAGGCTTGTGCTAAATTGGTATTAACCGACCATGGTCCTGGGAGATTGTAGGGTGATGGAGCACCATCAACATCTAATTTTGCCTTTTTACCTGTCATTTCCTCAATTAGCGTTACTAATTCTCTTAAACTTAAATCCTTGCTAGAGCCTGGATTTATTGCCCCATGGTAACCAGAAGTCGCAATATCCAACAAAAACTTTGCTGCTTCTGTTGAATCTATAAAACTATATCGCAATTCTGGATTTGCGATGTACATCGCCTCTCCACTATTCACATGGTCGACATGGAATTTTAAGCGATTCGTATAGTCATCCTTGCCAATAATAATGGGAAAGCGGATGGCGGCCACAGTGATTGGTGCTTTTTGAAAAAGTATGGCTTCTGCCGACCGCTTGGCTTCCTGATAGCCGACATACCCCATATACTCTGCTCTGTGTTTTAGCTTGGGAGTGAAATTTAATGGGTTAAAGTTTCCTTCCTTATGGTTTGTGCCAAAGTCATAGACTGCCTGGCTGGAGGTAAACACGTATTGCCCGGCTTTCCCTTCTAATGCCTTAAG
This sequence comes from Neobacillus cucumis, assembly GCF_002860255.1. GTDB lineage: Bacteria > Bacillota > Bacilli > Bacillales > Cytobacillaceae > Neobacillus > Neobacillus cucumis_A. The sequence goes on along the minus strand of NZ_PGVE01000063.1, from coordinate 356 downwards.
GGCAGCTAGCGCTTCCTGTGAGGAATAACAGGTTTGATCAAAGATAACATCCCATTTTTGGCCCCGAAAGGCATGATCCAGGGAACCTGCATCTTCACGGTTTATTTTCAGTCTAGTAATCTGGTTTCCAAAGGGATCAGGAGTTTTTCCTCTGGTTGCAATCGTCACTTCAATACCTTGGTCTAAGAGCAGCTGAACCAATCTTTTTCCGACAAACTGGGTACCTCCGAGGATTAAGGCTGATTTCATCGCATTCCCCTCCTTATTTTTAGCTCTTTTATTTGTTTTGTCCTCCAAGAACCTTTTTGAAGACACTTTTTGGATTTCCTTCTTGTATTTTGTTCTCAAGGCGACTT
>NZ_PGVE01000062.1 GCF_002860255.1 Neobacillus cucumis | reverse complement strand
CTTTTTTATGATATCTAGAAAGAAGTCTAATCTTATAGAGGAAAATGAAAAGTTTTAAAATTGTAGTACCAGCCCCGCCTACGCTGCATACCATGATGGCCACGGTTACCATCCGACCCAATATTATTATAAATGAAAACGTTTTCAAATTCAATACTTTTATAGAATATTAGATTATCTTAGGAAAAAATTCCATATTGTTATTGGAATCATGAGAACCGTCCCTGTGTATTATTACTAAAGGGAGTGATTGGATGAAGTTGAAGTGGACAATGGCCATTGTAGTGGTTGTTTTCTTTGTTGCGGGGTGCAGCGGGATGCAGGATAAAAAGGCGGTTTCGGAACAGCCGAAAATAATTGAGGACAATGAACAGGGAAAAACCGGTGGTGAACCGGAGAAACCTGCTGATGACACCCAAAAACCTGACGTTCAACCGGGAAAAACTACGGATTCTCAAGGAAAGCCTAACAATCAGGAGGAAACCATCCATCAAACGATAAAAATCCAGGATGAGTCCATTGTGAAAGAAACCCCCATTATCAATATTATTTATCCCCAAATTGAGGGCATGAAAGACAAAAATGCCCAAGCGAAAATTAATGATATTTTGAAGAAAGAAGCGAACTCCGCTGATGAGAGTCAAATGACGAATGAGGATCCGAGTGCGCCGTCATCGTTTTATTCCAGATACAAAATTTCTTTTCAAAATGATCACCTGATCAATTTTGTGTATGATCAATATTATTATCTTAGCGGGGCGGCACATGGAATGCCGAAAAAGGTTCCTATTTTGGTTGACTTGGATAATGGCAGGATTGTGGAGCCGAATGAATTGTTTAATGGTTCGCCGCAAACGATGCAAATCATTAGCGAACTCGTCCTAAAACAAGATGTTTTGCATACGCTTGAGGCGATGGGGGAGTTTAAACAAATTAGTTCCGATGATTTAAAACAGGTTTATTTAACGAAGGAAGGCTTAATGATCTATTTTATGCCTTATGAATATGCCTCTTTCGCTGAGGGGACGGTTCTCTATCATCTTTCTTTTTCGGATATTCAAAGTGTATTAAATGCTGCATTTTTCAAGAGTCATGGAATTAATATATTAAAACCCAATGATGCCACCATCATTTATGTTTCTGAAGGCTATCATTTTTCAGTCCCAAAAGAATGGATGGATCGTTTGATATTTGAAAGAGGTGAATACTCAGAGAAAAATCAGTGGTTATCTGCAATCAATGTCTATGACCAATCGGCTGATAAACCTTTACTGTTCAGCTTCCATATGTACGAAAAACAAAAATGGACCACCTTACACCCTGGAGCAGAAGTGAAACTCGCTGAAGCAAATGACATTATATATTCCTACTCCATAGCACCAAACGCGAAGAATAATTTACAAGTCAATGATTTCATAAAAAATGTCCTTCCTAAAATCATGAAAACATTTCAAGTTGATTAGGAAGCGTGGGGACGGTTCTCGTGCTTCCCATAAAGAGTATCTAGTCGAGGATTGGCCCATTGCTCTTTCAGTGGCATACAAGCGGGTAGCTTTCGACGGGATTTTCAGACCAATGGAGTGAGAAAATCTGATATCACGCGGATTGGTTTGTTTTTAAACAAATGTTTGATTAATAGGGAAACATGGGGAATGGAATAGAAGGGTGTCTGCTGAGTCGATAACCATAGAATTTTCCGGGAAATTGTGGGGATTTCTGTGTACTATTCTATCTGGGTTCGACACTCTTTTTACTTGTTTTCAATCGAATGTTATGTGGGACGTAGCATTCTGCTTTTTTAATTAAATGTTTGATTAGTAAAGGATAGTGGGAATATAGTCGAAATGATGTCGTGTGGTTGACGTGATCAAACCCTAAAATGTGTATTTATTAGATTTTAAAAGAGAAAAATAGTACACTCCAATGCGATAAATTCTTGAACAACCTGAACATATTTCCTCGTTTGAAAGCTATATATGTAATATGAACTAGTTCGATTACGGGAGTGTGCTGTTATGTATTGGTTGTTGATCATCATACTAAAATTGTTGACTGTTATTGGGTATGTATTGTTCATGGCGAATCTTCTAAAGACTAATTTTGCTAAATTGATTCAAAGCAAAAATGATAAAACGATACCGAGTATTTCTCGCTTTCAAATGTTATTCTGGACTGGACTATACGGATTTGTCTTCTTATATCATTTTATTGATAGCGATGAATTACTTAGATTTTCCCAAAATGATCTATTATTAATGGGAATCAGTGGCGGGGTCTATCTTGGGGGTAAATGGGTGGGCAGCCAGACTGCGGGAGGTAAAGAGGGCGCAGATCAAATTGCTGAGTTAAAGAAGGAAATCGATCGTTTAAACCAAGAGATCAGCAGCACGAAGGTAGAACAAGTGAAAACAAGTAATGACTCCGTTAAAAGTTAGATAAATTTCAAAATAATAGACCGTTCCTTTTAACAAAGAAACGGTCCATCTAACTTTCATAAATTTAGTCGATACGCTCATCACTGCTTTCATCGCTGCTTTCATCATCTTCAACTAATCGGCAAACTCTTCCGACAGTTACTGCACCAGGCACATTTCCTACTTTTATTGTATCGATGATTTTATTAGTTGCCGTATCGATTACTGAAACGGTATTATCCAAGTTATTCGGCACATATCCTTTTAATCCATCGGATGTAAATGCCGCATCACTTGGTGAGTCGCCTACTTTTTTAAGAATCGTATCGACTACTTTATTGAAAGTAGGGGAATTTGGGTCTGCGTCTATTACTGAAATTGTATCACCGTCTGAATTAGTTACAAATGCCCTTATTCCAAATGGTGTATTTCCTATCCCTACACCGGCAGGTCCAGCACCTACTGGTATGCTAGTAATCGAATTGGTTCCTGTATCGATTGCCGATACGGTATTATCACCTGCATTTGGCACATAAACGGTAGATCCATCTGGAGTCATTGCTGCATCAATAGGAACCGCCCCTACTAGAATAATAGCAATGACTGTGTTGTACGTAGGAGAATTCGGGTTCGCATCAATAACCGATACGGTATTATCAATTGCATTCGGCACATAAGCCCTGGTTCCAAATGGAGTGTTGCCAATTGCTATTCCAAATGGAAAATTTCCCACTGGAATAGTATCAGTTACCATATTACTATGCGTATCGATAACTGATACGTTATTTCCGAACGCATTCGGCACATAAGCCCTGGTTCCGTCAGGAGTAATTGCTACAAGGATAGGCCGGTCCCCCGCAGGAATGGTATCAATCACTTTGTTGGTCGCTGTATCGATGACCGATACGGTATTATCGCTTTGATTTGTCACATACAGTCTTTTTCCATTTGGAGTAACAGCTACTCCAAGAGGGTTATTTCCTACAGTAATGGTAGCGGTCACTTTATCTTTTTTCGTATCGATAACCGATACGGTATTACCAGGATTGTCAAGAGTACCGGTATTAGTCACATAAGCGAATTCTCGACATCGAGGTATCAATCGGTCTTTTTTCATTTCCTTCGCTTGGGTATATTGATTTTTTTTTCTTTGAAAACGGCCTTTTAAGTTTTCATTATCTCTCAACAAAATTATCACCTCCCATTTATTTAATACTTTCAATATATGAAAAATATCAAAGCCGGTTTGGACAAACAGAAGCGTTGGGACGGTTCTCGTGCTTCCATAAAGAGTATCTAGGCGAGGATTGGCCTATTGCTCTTTCAGAGGCATACAATTGGCCAGCTTTCGACGGAATTTTTAGACCAATGGAGTGAGAAAAACTGATATCACGCGGGTTGGTTCGTTTTTAAACAAATGATTGATTAATAGCGAAACATGGGGAATGGAACCGAAGGGTGTCAGCTGAGTCGATAACCATAGAATTTTCCGGGAAATTGGGGAGATTTCTGTGTACTATTCTATCTCGGCTCGACACTCTTTTTACTTGTTTTCAAGAGAAGGTTATATGGGACCTAGCATTCTGCTTTTTTAATTAAATGTTTGATTAGTAAAGGATTTCGGGAATATAGTCGAAATCATGTCGTGTGGTTTACGTGATAGGGGATTAGGCTAATGTTCAAAAACCAAAATGTGTATTTAATAGATTAGAAAAAGATCTTTGTCCACTTTTACCAATACAATAATACGCTTAGAATTAGGACTTTTATTTAGGACTCATGAATGACAAGTATTATGCGTTACGCTTTTGGGTCGTAGGGAGCATTAAGTTTTCCAATATTTATGTTAGTATTTTTTTAGATGCTTTACGATGAGAAAGCGATCCCACAAATAAGGGCAAGCTAATTGTAAAAAGAGGCTGATTACAATAAGTATTCGGCCATTTATCTCCCGTTAGCGGGTATCGAAGTGCTCTATTGAATAAAAGGATATGAAGGCAGAAGAACCGTCCCCATGCTTCTTTAGCCGCGTTTATAACAATGGACATGAAAATGTGGAGGTCTTGCTTGGAAGTATATTATTGTACATATATCATTGCCAGGTTGCCATACTTAATTGCCTTGGGAGTGCTAATTATTCTCGGGGTAGTTCTTATCGGTATTTATATAGTTAAAAGATTTCAATATCAATCCATCAAGTTTGAAAGCAAGTTTCGTTCTGTTATAGAGGCAGCTACAGATGCGATCATATTAGCTAATCGTGATGGAAACATTATTTCTTGGAATAAGGGTGCGGAAATCACTTTTGGATATAAAGAAAAAGATGTATTGGGTAAGAATTTGCAAATCATCATTCCTGAGCACTTAAGGGAAGCCCATCATCGAGGAATGACAAGATACCTTGAAACACAGCAGCCTCACGTAATTGGAAAAACGGTTGAATTACAAGGTTTAAAAAAAGGAGGAGAAATTTTCCCCATCGAGCTTTCGCTTGCGACATGGAAAGAAGGAGAAACGATTTATTTTAGCAGTATTATTCGGGATATTTCGGAAAGAAAGCAAGCGGAAAAGAAAATAAATCAAATGGTTTACCGTGATCCTCTAACAGGTCTTCCCAATCGCCGCTTATTAAATGACCGTCTAAAACATGCGTTAGATGAAGCGGATGAAAATAAACAATTCCTCAGTGTGATGTTTATCGACTTAGATCGCTTTAAAAACATCAATGATTCATTAGGTCACGCGATAGGGGATCAGTTATTGATGGAGGCAGCCAAACGAATTCAGGCTTGTGTCGGGGAGTCAGATACGGTCTGCCGCCAAGGCGGTGATGAATTTATTGTGCTCGTCCCACATTCTGATACGGGTACCATGACAAGAATGGCTGAAAAGATGGTTGATTTGTTTCGTCAACCGATCATCTTAGGTGAATATGAGCTGTTTGTCACCCCGTCTATTGGGATTTCTATTTATCCTGCAGATGGAAGAGATGCTGAAACACTTATTAAGCATGCGGATACAGCTATGTACCGGGTAAAAGAACAAGGAAAAAACAACTTTGAGTTTTATACTCCTGAGATGAACGAGGCGATCTCTAAGAAAATGAAGCTTGAAATTGGATTGCGTAAAGCGATAGAAAATCACGAATTAGCATTAGTTTATCAGCCGCAAATCGATTTAGAGACGGGGAAATTGTTCGGATTGGAAGCGCTGGTCCGCTGGGACCATCACGAGTGGGGAATGATTCCGCCTGATGAATTTATTGCTTTGGCGGAAGAAACGGGATTAATTTTACTTATTGGAGAATGGGTGCTTTACTCAGCCTGTGCTCAGAATAAGGCGCTGCAGAAGGAAGGATATCCACCTATAAGGATGGCGGTTAATATTTCATCACGCCAATTCCAGCAGCCTAACTTTGCCGGGATGGTACGAAAAGTATTAGAAGATACGGGACTAGATCCGATGTATCTTGAGCTTGAGCTTACGGAAAGTATTATTCAAGACTCTCAATATGCGATCTCGACTATGCATACCTTTAAAAAAATGGGGATCCATTTATCCATCGATGACTTTGGAACCGGATATTCATCCCTTAGCTATTTGAAAATCCTTCCGATCGATACATTGAAGATCGACCGGTCGTTTACAAGGAATATTTTTATAGATCCGAAAGATGCCTCCCTCGTAAGTACCATCATCACCATGGCTCATAACTTAGGCCTGAAAGTAATAGCTGAAGGAGTAGAAACAACCGAACAACTACACTTCCTTAAACAACAAAAATGTAACGGAGCCCAGGGATACTACATTAGCAAACCCATCCCAGCTAAAGAAATAACGGAAGCGTGGGGACGGTTCTCGTGCTTCTAAATAGGGGAACGAAAACAAATTTTAAGCCGGGCTAGGAAAATAAAGCCATCATCCACGAGTGTTTTACTACCTTTTAGCCCTTAGTATGGGTGATGATGAAGCAAGTAGCGTAAAAAAACCAGCCCAATGGGCTGGTTCTTCTCCTTCTTTGGGTATTAGTTCGTTTACCCAATAGCTATGTTACTGATTAAATATGAGCATTCAATGAACAAATGATTAATATTTATTACGTTTGGGGAGCACGGGGACGGTTTTCATGCATCGGACGCACGAGAACCGTCCCCGTGCTCCCGTTCTTCTATTTTGATTGGAAGTAATCAAGTAATCCTAGGTAGATTCCTTGGGCTACGTTATGATTGTAATTTGAGCTTTCCACGATTGCATCGTCATGTTGATTGGATAGGAAGCCGAGTTCTAGTAGAGTAGCTGGTTGTTTGTTGTTTCGGAGAACATCTAAGTTGTTGAATCTTGTTCCAAGGTTCGTTAATTTTGTTTCTTTAGCGACTTGATTTAAGATTGCTGTGGCTAATGTGTTACTGGACTTTTGATAGTAAAAGTTAATTATGCCATTAACCGATGGGTCATTAGACCAATTATAATGAAAACTTATAAATGCATCTGCGTGGTTTTGGTTGGAGACATTGGCCCGTTGCGCTAAGGGGATATACGTATCGTTGGTTCGTGTCAAGATGACTTGAGCCCCTGCATTTTCAAGCTTTTGTTTAACCACTTCCACTGTTGGTAAGTTCAATGATTTCTCTGGTGTGCCGGCAATACTTTTTGTTCCATTATCCTTTCCTCCATGTCCTGGATCAAGCACAATTGTTTTTCCTGTCAGCGGTTTCTGACTATTTGGCACAAGGCCGGTTTTAGTAGATGAGGTAGTCATGGGGGCGTCTGCTGCCTTGGCTACTTTCATCTCCGATGTATTTCCAGACTTCTTCTTTGCTGCTGGGGCAGCAGGTTGTGTGTGATCGTTGCTGGGTGTATCTTTAGCAACGTAATGTGTGTTCACCCACCCGCTCACACCAGATGAAGAGACAATTTTGGCCCATCCAGCTTGTTCCGAGTAGATGGTTACTTTTGCGCCGGATTTTAAATAACCTACGACTCTACTGGAGGCGCTTGGACGTTCCCGAACGTTTAAAGAAAAGGTATCTATGGTTCCAACCATCTTTTCAGCCGAAGTTATGTAAGCGTCGTAAACCCAGCCAGTTTGGTTGTTTGCTAGTTTAATTTGAGCCCAATCCTTCTTCTTCTGTATGTTCGCAAACGTGTCCCCTTGATGAACGCGGCTAATTACCTTACTTGAAATATCGGCAGATTCCCGGACATTAAGTGTAGGTACAGTGACCGTCACCTGAGAAGAAGCTTTATCTGCATTAACTGTCTCTTGATTATTTAAAAAGGGTACTGTTATAGCACCAAGAATTGTCAGAATTTTAATTAGGCTGATATTTCGAATTTTAGATATTAGCATTTTAGCAACCTCCCTGTTTTTGATACTCTAAAACTAGCATGGACAGATTTTCATAAAATCATAATCTAATTTTCAAAATAAATTGAATTTTAAACGAACGCAAAGGGACGGTTCTCATGCTTCCGAAGCATGAGAACCGTCCCTTTGCGTTTCCCCTTGTGTATTCATTGCCAATAATAATATCATTCCAATGATGCAAGCTGTACCTACCCATTGGAAAAGACCAAAGGGTTCTTTTAACCAGAAGACTGTTGTTAAAACGGCGGCTAGTGGCTCTATGCTGCCTAGAAGACTTGATTCTTTCGGTGCGAGACTTTGTAAACTTTCTATATAGAACCAAAAGGCAATCATCGTACCAAATATGATTATGAAGGCTAAATATACATAAGCTTCTAGCGGTAAGCTTGAAAAGTCCATTTGCCAAGGCGGATGGATAAAACTTAAGGCAAACCCGCCAATAATCATAGCCCATCCAACAATAACAAGTGAATCGTACTGCTTCAGTAAGGGAACCGCATATAGAGTGTAAAATGCTACAGCGATTCCAGATAAAACACCCCAAAAGATGGCAAGCTTTGGCACATAAAATTGAGAGATTGACCCGTTTGTTAATAAGTAAAAACAACCGATTAGAGCTAGAGCAACGGTCAACAAATCTCTTGGTGTTAGAACCGTTTGTTTGCGGAAAAGTAAGTAAACGATAATCATAACAGGTGCTAAATACTGTAATAGTGTGGCTACAGCCGCATTTCCATGTTCAATGGAAGCCATATAGGTGTATTGAACCGCAAGCATACCGAGTAACCCGAAGATTATCAACTGAATAGCTGTTCTGCGAGTTTTCCAAACAGCTAGGATCTGAGAACGGTCTTTTCCAAAAAATTGAACGGTTAAGAGTAAGAAACCAGCTATGAGCAATCGGAACGTAACCAGCCAATCCACATCGATTTGATACTGTTGGAAAAGTTTTTTTGCCACTGTGCCGCCGAGTCCCCAAAATGCGGCTCCCGTTATAACAAGAAATAGTCCCTTTCGTCTATTCATGATTGATTCTCCACCTTTAAATATAAAAATAGTGTTATAATATTTTAAATATTAAGTGGAAAACCTCTGAAATAATACCTAAATCGAATGAAAAAATATAAATATATTGAGGTGGCTGCGGGAATATGCAAATGAAAAATTTTATGGTTGATCAAAGTTTAAAAGAATTAACGGAGCATCGTACAGTGGTGCTCCCGATTGCCTGTTACGAAACAACGATTAACCAAAATATAAATGGATATATACCACTTCATTGGCATGATGAATTTCAGTTTGTTCTCATTGTAAAAGGAGAAGCCATTTTTCAAATAAACGAAGAAAATATTACGGTGCAAGAAGGCGAAGGTCTATTTATCAATAGTGGCTGCCTGCACATGGCCAAAGATAAGAATGATTCGGACTGTGCCTATATTTGTTTAAATGTATCCCCAGGTTTCGTGTTATCACAAGAACTTTATACCACCCATGTCAATCCTTATATGCAGGCGACTAATATTCCTTTTTTACTTTTGGAGCCAAAGGAGCTTTGGGCGAAGAACATTTTGGACTCCATTATGAAAATCAATCAGTTGATCAAACAAAATCCACCATACTTTGAAATCGACATCAGCCTACATCTAACATTAATTTGGAAGAACCTAATTATTAATGGTATTGAATTAGAGTATGAACAGACGGAAGTGACAAAGAGTCATCGAATGAAGCAGATGTTAAATTGGATCCACCTGCATTATCCGGAGAAAATCCTTTTAGAAGATATTGCGCGAGCAGGTCAATTAAGCCGTTCCGAGTGCTGCCGATACTTCAAACGAATGTTAAAGAAAACACCTCTGAATTACGTCACCGATTTTCGAATCCAAAAAAGTTTAATGTTATTACAACAACCTGAATCCAATGTCACAGATGTTGCCTATCAAGTAGATTTTAACAGCACAAGCTATTTCATAGATAAATTCCGAAAGTCGATGAACATGACACCATTAGCATACAAAAAATATAAAAATACTAGTCCATTTGTGAAGTAGTGCATTTAAACTAAGAGTGCTTGAGTTTATATGAGATTCCCTATTTAATTCCATTCTGGAATTAAAATGATGATTATTATTTATTAGAACAATAAAATCTTAAATGATAAAATAATTGAAAATTTCTATTATTTTATTGGGGTGAATGAATTGGATACGAGAAAAATGGCGTGGAATCGAGCTGAATTGTCAGGAAAGCTAACAAACGTATTAGACTCTAGATCGTTAACACATTCCCATAAAAGGCTCGCTGGAATACTTCGTGAAGGTATGACAATTCTAGATATTGGTTGTGGAACTGGATCCATAACACGGGGAATAGCAGAAGCAGTGGGTCCAAATGGATATGTTGTAGGTATTGATAATAATCCGAACCTAATTGAAAAAGCACGTCAAACACATGGCGAAATACCAGGATTATCATTTGAAACAGGTGACATTTATCATCTTCCGTATAATAAACAATTTGACATTGTTACCTGTTCACGGGTTTTAATATGGTTATCAGACCCATTAAAAGGATTGAAAATGATGACATCTGCTGCAAAGATTGGAGGTCGTATTTTAATTGTGGATTATAACCATGAAAAGATTTCTTGGAACCCCTTGCCACCTTCAAGTATGCTTAACTTTTATACTGCATATTTAAAATGGCGATCTGAAGCTGGAATGGATAATTCGATTGCTGATCATCTTTCTGAATGGTTTAAAACAGCAGGTATTAAAAATATTACGATTACCCCTCAACATGAGATAACAAATAGAACAGACCATGACTTTCTTACTCGAATAGGGATATGGGCTGATACAGCCTCAAGTAGAGGACCTCAAATGGAAAGAGACGGTTTTATTTCGGAGAGGGATTATCTTAATGCAGAGAATGAGTATAGGAAATGGATGGTACGAGATGCTCAATCTTTAACTATGTATATGTTAGCAGTTGAAGGGATCAGAGTTATATAAATTCTCTATAAATTGATGTGGAATTGGATTAAGACCTGGAGGCGAACGCCCTGATTTAGAGCCATTAATCGTTACCTTGTATCAGGCTATGTACGAATCTATTGCAGCACACAGTCGATTAGGACTGAACGTTATAGTTGATGTTGGACATCACGATAACTATGCCAGGTATCTATGATCTGGAGATTGATACATCGGTTCTAAGCCCTGAAGAATGTGCAAATTTGATTCGAAAAAAATTAGAAGAGAATCCCATAAATACAGCTTTTAAGCGTCTTGCTGATATTATAAATGAAGAGACATACTGAATTCGTTACTAAACTACGGAGGGCGTTGATCCAAGAAGGATTAACGCTTATTTTAATTGAACTTATTGTACTCCCTCAGTTTAGTGTAATAAGGATAATTACATAATATTAACGGAGGTGTTGTAATGATTACCGTTAAAAATGCTAAAAGTTATCTTGAAGAAAAGATTGGTGAAGATGTCAATGATATAAAAAAAGTTTGGGAAACATTTAAGGATTTTTGTAAAGAACCAGTTGAGGGAGAAGAAGATAAAGAAATTCTATTTCAATGTGGTGTTTATGATTTTACTGGAGAGGAACTATTTCATTTTGATTTTGTCCGTCAGTTTACTGTTTATGAAGAAGATGAGTATTCTCACATGGAACAACTTCACTGTGAATTTTTATTTAAACCAACAGATGAATTAAGAAATTTTGAAACAACAGAATGGTCAATGAATTATGATGATATAGATGATTTTTTAAATCATATAGTAACCCTTCAGGAGTTTAAAACGCCTTTGGAATTAAAGCCGATAAAAACAGAAATATATCAAGAAGAAATTTAAACATTTTCACTAACGAGTGCATTACTGGAATAACGGTAATGCTCTTTTTCTTATTCAAGTAAAGGGGCAGTTTAGTGTAAGAAGGGATATTAATGTCTTTAGACGAATATTGTTTTTTAGATACATATTGGAGGGGTGAAGGCGTGTGGAGGATATAATTAATGGATTAATCCACTGGATACAAACATTACCAAAGGTATATAACTCAATGTCAGAAACAGAAATATCAAATCGCCCATTACCAAATAAATGGTCCAAAAAAGAGATTTTAGGACACCTATGCGACTCTGCAATAAATAATATTAATAGGTTTATAAAGATTCAGTACGAAGAACAACCATTTGTTATCCAATCATATAATCAAAACCAATGGGTAATAATTCAGAATTATCAAGATAGACCACTTGATGAGATATTAAACCTTTTTTTAGCATTAAATAAGCAAATCATAAATACTATATCGAATATTCCAAAAGAGAGATTATCAAATCTTTGTGATATAGGAAATAATCAACAAAAAACATTAGAGTGGCTCGTAAAAGATTATCTTAAACATATGGAACATCATATTAACAACCAAATCCTTATTAAAAATAATGCCTAATATTTGATACTGCTTCTTTAACTAACGATTATGTTAATTGAACAGGAACTCAAATAGACCGAGATAAAACTCGGTCTGTTTTGTTTCTATTCTATTAACAAAAAAGGAAACTGCCATTCAACTAAATTCCGTTTTGAGATTTGACCATTGGTGGATCTCAATAAGCCCTACCAGCCTCAGCTCTTTCTGTCGTGGCGTAGTCACGGAATGCTGGGTCTGGCAATGATTCTACTAACTTTGGCTCGTCAGGATTCCCTTCTGATTTTTGGTTGACCAGTGATTGGAATTGGCTCTTTATCTTTTCGATGTTTTCTGGAGAGGCAATGTTTTTCATTTGATTTATGACTTTAGTGCGAGATTCCTCATTTCTCAACAGGTAAGCGGCTCCGCCTATTGCTAATGCGCCTACAATCTTATTTATCATAATATCTCATCCTCCTTGTCGATATATTTATACCCTTTAATCCCTATTGTTAAACAGTATCATTGTTGGGCTTATTTCTTTTTACAAAGGATGCAGTTGGCTGCGGCGATCCTGTTTTTTATTGAGCTAACTTTTAAGTTCAAAGTGGTATTAGGTAAATAAATTGGTAAAGAATCGCAGAATCTCACAAATCCGGTCTTATATAAAACTCAAATTAATATAATAACTTAGTAGCTTATTCCAGGGGTGAATATGTTGGAGATTTTTGGTTTGTCTTTTGCGGTTCTTTTCGAGGTTATTTTAATCAATATAGTATTAAGTGGGGATAACGCCGTTGTTATCGCCATGGCATCACGGAATGTTCCAAAGAAGCTACAAAAGAAAGCCATCTTTTGGGGAACATTTGGAGCTATTATTTTACGTTTAATCTTTGCTATAGCCATTGTTTACCTGCTAGGCTTACCTTTCGTCACTTTTGCAGGCGGTCTTCTTCTAGTGTATATTGCTATAAAACTTCTATTAGGGGAGGATGAAGACGATCACAGAGAAGGGGGATCAAGTTTCATTTCTGCTGTGAGAACAATTATTACTGCGGATGCCATCATGTCCCTTGATAATGTCCTAGCTATTGCTGGTGCGGTTGAAGGAAATATAGCTGGTATCATTATTGGAGTGATTGTTAGTATTCCTCTAGTTGTTTTTGGCAGCCAATTGATATTAAAAGCAATGGAAAAGTACCCAATCATCTCATATGCTGGCGCCGGAATATTGGCTTGGACAGCAGGGGAAATGATGGTGGGAGAACCAAGATTCGAGTCTATTCTTCCACAAGATTTACATTTGTTGATTCCTACTGCTATTACCGTTCTTGTCATTGGTTTGGGATATTTAAGTAATAAGATAAAAACAGCTAAAGAAAGTTAAGAAAAAATGTAATCAAGAAAATTGGTGAAAAGCTACACTTAAACGGGTGCCTTTCTTCCATTTTTTCTAGAAGTGTAGTCTCAATCTTTATATTCTTCAGCATCAACTTTTTCTACTTCTTGGTCTGAATTTGAATAAGAATCCAATGCTCTGTCACTTCAAAAATTAAGACGCTAATTAAAAATATACCCCTCACTAATGAGGGGTATATCTTATTTATCTTGTGCAAGTTCTTTTCTATTGGGAGCAAGTGGTGGCTGTTCTAACCACTTGTTTTTCACCATAATATCGAACCAGTTCTTGGTAATTCTTAATGATTTTATAATTGCTTTTTCATAAGCTACAGCTAGGTCTGTCCGCATGGCTCCTGCTAGACCTGTCCCGTAATAGACTTGTGCAGTTTGAGCCAAGAAACCCATATGATACAACATTAATTTATCTGAAAAAGGAGAGTCTTTTGACGTGGTAACCTCTGATTCCCACGACATTGGTACTGGCAAATTATCCTTTTGCATAATTTTTGAGAGGGTTTGCAGGTTTTCATCTGCGGCTTTTTCTAATTCCTCAAAAAACTTTCTTATTTCTTTCGATTCTGTGACTTGACTGAATCCGATTGAAAGGGCTTTTGCCATAATGCCCTTTTTAATGTTAAGAGAAATACTGATTATTTCTGTAGCAGATAAAAGTCTCCCTTTTCCGAAGAATCCATCAATAAAATCTTTGGTAGAAATAAATTCAGGACTCTCGTTAGGATAGAAATAAGGATCTCTCTGGAATTTTCCTTGTTTAAGCAATAACTCAATGGTTAAATCGTACATTCTTTTTGCATCATTATCACATGAATTGTAAAATTCCCGTATGTCCTTTCTGACAGAAACACTTAAAGCAGTTGTATGACCCAACAAACCATGTATAGTCATAATATGTAAATAATTTAAGCAGAATGTGTCAGAAAACAATCTCTCTGCACTTTTCTTAAGGTCGGACTCAGTAAATCCAATGGGAACTGGAAATCCATCCTTCTCAATGAAGGAAACAATCTGCTTCTTTTGCTTTTCCCATGTCTCAATGGCTATTTCAAAAACTTTTTTTATTGATTCGTCTTCTAAAATAGAAATCATATACCTATTTACTATCTCGGCCATTGTTCCGTTGACATACTCCCCCCATAGTGTTCCTATTTCAGAAGATGTAAGTTTTAAATTATCATTTTCCAATTGTTCTCACCTCTTCAGTATTTTTTACTAATACAGAAATAGGTATGCATTTGGCCTTAAGCTACCTATCAAAATAAAGTCTCCAAACGGGAGGCTATTATCTATGACTTGATTTCATTTTATCTATAGTCTCATGTGTAGACCATGTGGCACAGCAGAGGTTCAAGTCTATACGGTAATTTATGGTGGTTTAACGATCACCGAAAAAGAACAACTGGAATATTTGTTAGAGAAAGTCCTGAGAAGGTTTTAATTTTTTTTACAATAATATATAGAGATCTATGTATTGGAAAATTTAGTTAGGAAATGAATTGAATTGGCTTTAAAGAGAAATAAATATTCGCTTGCTTTCGCTATACTTTTAGCAGTCTTTTCTGCCATTGCTCATTGCGCCGCTTGCAGGAAGTGCCATCATTTCTTTTACTCCTTGGGTAGGTGTATTTATCTTTTTGGGCTTTTTTGGGATCTTACTATCAACTTTAACAGCATAGAAAATCAAAGAAAGCCTGCCTGTAGAACGGCGTGTTTCTAGTGATTTCATGGGATTATTAAAGAATTTTAAAGATTTGCTTAAATCTAGGAGATTCATGGGATATGCTCTTGTTCAAGGTATATTGTTTGCTGGGGTTTTTTGCCTACATTTCCGGAGCTTCATTTATTTATCAAAAAATTTATGACGTGACACCGCAAGTGTTTGCTTTTGCTTTAAATGGCATTAGTTTAATTCTAGGGGCTCAAATTGTGAAATTATTAGCAGGGCGAATAAAAGAAGATAGTATTCTTCTGATCGGGCTTGCATTAGCCTTTATATCTGGGACGATTGTCTTGATCGATGTCGTTTTGCATGGTCCGTTAATGATGTTAGTCATTCCGCTTTTCTTTTTAAACGCTGCGGTCGGTATCACAGGTCCGACCTCTTTTACACTAGCGATGGAAGTTAGAAAAGCATAGTAATTGTTTTTATCAACAATTAAATAACAACTTATTGTTAACCCTGTCCTAATTTTAGGACGGGGGTTTTCATTTTTAAGATTTAATATTAAATTACATTGTTGTCATTCCCGATATAAAAATGTACATTTTGAATAAGTTCACTTAAACTAACTTGTGCGAGAGTTAATAACTTCTTTTAGGATATAAAATATTTCGTAAAAAGATGTTGACTTATATGTAGATTATTTGTTATATTATTTCTTGTCGCTAAGGCGGTGAAGTTAACTTTTAAAAAGATGTTGACTTCTACAAAACAAAATTATATAATTAATTTTGCTGTCGCTAATCAAAGTGATATCTTGTTCTTTGAAAACTAAACAAACAAAAACGTCAACAAACAATAATTATTCATTTCT
>NZ_PGVE01000061.1 GCF_002860255.1 Neobacillus cucumis | reverse complement strand
GCATGTCGTAGATCTCTTTTTTTGTTACGACTTTTTCGAAGCTCCAGCCATTGTCATTGCCGACATCCATGAACTCGATATAGCGCAATGTGATGCCACGTTCTTTGAAATACGTAGCCATCGGGAGGATTTCGCTCTCATTGACTCCTTTTTGTACGACCATATTCACTTTGATGGTGAAACCGATGTCTTGTGCTTTTTGGATATTTTCGAGAACGAGTTCAGGTGAAATGCCACGGCCGTTGATCTGTCCGAATAGTTCTGGATCCAGTGCATCTAAACTGATGTTCAGACGGCGCAATCCAGCGTCGTACAGCGGTTGTGCGTATTGACCGAGCAACACTGCATTCGTTGTAAGTCCGATGTCTTCGATCCCTTCGATGTCGTGAAGCTTCTGTATCAACTCGGGTAAGTTTCGGCGCATCAGCGGTTCACCGCCCGTCAAGCGTAGTTTCTTCACACCTAACTGAGCAAAAATCCGTGCCAAGCGCTCCAATTCTTCAAACGACAGTAATTCATTTTTTGCTAGAAATACGAAGTCATCACCAAAAACTTCTTTCGGCATGCAGTACGTACAGCGGAAATTGCAGCGATCCGTGACAGAAATTCGCAAATCCCGAATCGGACGACCGAGTTGATCTACAATGGCATTCATCTTCTTCATCCCCTTTCCAGTTCACATGGCGTGTTGACATTTTTAAAAGCAATTTCGGGTGTATCGGTTAATAAAGCGCCTTCAATCCACCGACCTTCATGTTGTGCTTGCACATGCATCACTCGACGATTGCCATCGTGTAACGCTTGTTTTATTGTCGGTTTGACGTTAGCATTCCAGACCGAAACGAGTGGGTGTCGCTTGCCTTCTACCGTTACAGACGAAATATCTCCATGATGCAACGCTAGCAATCTTTTCATGATCCCCGCTTCCATAAACGGCATATCACACGGCAACACGACATAGCGGTCAGCTTGCACTAATTCCATAGCGGATAAAATCCCGGCAAGAGGACCCATTCCAGAAACTGCCTCCAGGTCCGTCGTCACATGCACGCAATCCGGAAACTGTTCCCTATATTCTGGACGCGCCACGACAACGATCTCCTCGCAAATCGGTCGCAATGCCTCTAACGAATAATGATAGAAGGAGTGACCTTTATGCAGTGCAAACGCTTTTGGCGAGCCAAAACGCCGCGATTGTCCGCCCGCTAGCAACACACCGACTGTCTTCATCCGCCACTCACTGGTGGAATAAACGCGCAGACATCTCCCGCCTGAATGACATCATCCTTTAAGGCATACTCTTCATTCACCGCCACATGGATCGTCTCTTTACCGAAACCCGGATACGTTTCTTCCGCCCAGTTCAGCAATTCTTCCACCGTCAAAGGCGCACGATCCAAAGACTCTTCACCTTTACCCGTCAACTCCCGTAGCCTTGCAAAGTAATGAACTGTAATCATTGTGATTCGCTCCCTTTCTCTGGATATTTCTTCTGTGCACCGATCCATTCTTCACCGTCTTCCCAGATTTCCTTCTTCCAGATCGGTACGACTTCTTTGATGCGTTCAATCGCGTATTCATTCGCTTCATAGGCTTCCTTACGATG
>NZ_PGVE01000060.1 GCF_002860255.1 Neobacillus cucumis | reverse complement strand
TTCTTGTTCTAATATTCAAATTATTTATATTTAAATAATATTATGATATATTATTTAAATATAAATTTAAATGATTGAATAAAATAAATTAAATCTATAAAGAAGGAGCATATTGTATGCAACAAAAAATATCCTTTTCAACCTATGCAGTCATTGGTACCATGCTGTTCGGAATGTTCTTTGGCGCAGGTAACTTAATATTTCCTATTCAAATGGGACAACTTGCTGGTACACACTTTTGGCCTGCTTTAATCGGCTTCCTAGTCACAGCCATCGGCCTACCTTTTATAGGGATTTTAGCTTTCGGCTTATCTGGCAGCAGCGGTCTGCGTGACTTAGCAGGGCGTGTCCATCCCGTATTTGGAGTCGTGTTCTCCATGGCGCTCTACCTAACCATCGGACCGTTTTTCGCGATCCCGCGTACAGCCACTGTCCCTTTTGTTGTCGGATTTGAACCATATATTAATCCAGCGCAAACCAGTTTATTTCTTGGGATTTTTAGCTTCATATTTTTTGCCATTGTCTATTATTTTTCTTTAAATCCTGCGAAAATTATCGACTATATCGGAAAATATTTAACACCAGCCTTTTTAGTGTTTTTATTTGTGCTAATCATTATCGCCATCGTCAAGCCTATGGGCAGCTTCGATAAGCCGACTGGTGACTATAGCGGATTAGCTTTTATTACCGGCTTCAAAGAAGGCTACAACACCATGGATGCCCTCGCCTCCCTTGCATTTGGTATTGTGGTCATCAATGCCATTAAAGGACAAGGCATCACCGATACGAAGACCATTGCGAAAGCCACTTGGAAATCAGGTATTTTCGCCATGGCCCTCATGATGCTGATTTACGGCCTCATTACCTATATGGGGGCATCAAGTGTATCAGCGATTGGTACCTTCGATAATGGCGGGTTGATTTTTGCTAAAGTGGCTCAGCATTATTTCGGGCCATTCGGTGCCATTTTACTCGCAATTATTATTGTACTAGCATGTTTGAAGACGAGCATTGGACTTATCACCTCTTGTAGCGAGTTTTTCAATAGTGTTTTTCCAAAGGTAAGCTATAAAATGTTCGTATTTATCCTATGTCTTGTATCATTTATCATCGCTAACTTCGGTTTAAACAATATTATTCAATACGCTGTTCCAGTATTAATGTTACTGTATCCATTAGCCATTGTTCTGATTTTATTGGCGCTATGCTCACCATTATTTGGACATAAGCAAAGTGTGTATGCAGCGTCTATGTTCCTCACTTTTTGTGTAAGCTTCTTCGACGGGTACAGTACCTTAGCAAGCAGCTTACCAGGAGCAACGATCACTATATTCGAATCCATTAAAGCAGCTTACATTGAGTATTTACCACTCTACGATATTGGTCTTGGCTGGATCTTACCAGCAATCGTTGGTGTGATCATCGGCTATTTCTGGCCAACAAGCTCTAAAAAAGTAGCCATTCAATAATATAAGAACAAAAGCGCAAGCGCCTTGGTCAGCCCCGACAAGCATAAGACGAGCCGGCCGAAAGGTTGCTTTTTAACCTTTTGGACGGATTGGCTGTAGACCATCGAGGGGCTAGGCGCTGGAGCTAGACGTTTCTAAACCTGTAAAAAGTTATCCACAAGTTGTAAATCTATAATTTCCTAGACCACGAGAGAACCACCCTTTTTCAAACCGGGTGGTTCTCTTGTTTTATAGAACCTCTATTAACCCTTAGATTGGACCTCAAATTAGGCAGCGAGATAATAATTGTTCCAAGAATAATCGTTAATGCACCTATACCAGACACCCAAGAAACAACTTCATGATAAAAAACCACTCCCATGAGCATCGCTAATATCGGTGAGACAAACAGCCAGGTCGACGGAAAAACAGGGTTTGTCTTTGAAACCAGCCAGTAATAAAGACTATGCCCAAGCATCGATCCAAACACAATCAAATAAAGATACGAACCAACCGCCGCAGGACTGACTAAAGATCCCCAATGGATATCTTCTGTCACAAGAGACAAGAGCATGAGCAGAATTCCTCCATGCATCATTTGAACCGCATTTAAGGCAATCGGGGAAATCTGATCAAATTGATTAATAACTTTTTTGGAGTAAATGGTTCCTGATGCATAGAACACCTCCCCGACAATAATCAACAGACAGCCTCCCAGTACAAAGGAATTCATATGAAAGGTAAAACTCGGCAAAATGAGAAGAAATACTCCCACAATTCCAACGAGACAGCCAATCAAGGAACTAAGACTCGCCTTCACTTTTAGAAAAAGAGCTTGGATGAGCAGGATCATCATCGGCCCCGTAGCAGACAAGACTGCAGCTGTTCCTGATGGAACAAACTGTTCTGCCCAATATAAGGTAGCAAACGTCCCAAAGGTCAATCCAATCCCCGTCAACAGCATTTCCTTTCGAAAAAACAAACGCAGAGGGGTCTTTCTTTTTATTAACATGACGGTAAATAAAATGATACCAGCTATAAAAAAGCGGAGCCCCGCTGAGAAAAATGGCGGCACACCGGCATCAATCCCAATTTTTATGGCAAGAAACGTGGTACTAAAAATCAAACACATAAACAAATAACCAAACAAAACCATGTCTATTCCTCCCTTTGCTCCATTATAGGGGAAAGAGAATAGAACAGATGACGGTGAATAGACCAGATAGAAATGCAAACCTTCTAAACATATGTCTTTTTAAATGGGTAACACTAAAGATAATTACTTCTAAATAAAGGAGCCCTACAATGTCAGAAGATCCTCGGATAATTCAATTTGATCAGGCCGTTAGATTAAGGAAAGAGTCAACAGATGCAATCATTGATTATTGGAATGACCATTCGCTTTATTTATCTTTGGAGTACTGGATGATGGTTGGCATATTAGTTGTACCACTTATATTTCTTGTGTTTAAAATTGATAAGAGTAAGATTTTTTTAATTGGTTTTTTTGGCTATAGTGTACATATCATTTTTGCTTATTTTGATATCTTTGGCATTAATAATGGATTGTGGAATTACCCATTTCAGGTTATACCTGCACTTCCAAGCTTATCACTCGATTCAAGTATCGTCCCTGTTTCTTTTATGCTTATTTATCAGTGGACCCTAAACCATGATAAAAACTTTTACCTGTACTCTATCATTGTTGCCGGAATATTTTCATTTATTTTTAAACCTTTGCTCGTTGCTTTAGGACTATTTAGGATGTATGGAGTAATCAATTATTTTTATCTTTTCGTTTGTTATGTAGTAGTAATCTTGGCAGCAAAACTAATAACCAATATATTTTTATGGCTTCAAAAAAGGCCGCTGAAAATATTTAATCATTAAGAGATTTATTCCGAAGCAGGGGGACGGTTCTCGTGCTTCCGAAGCATGAGAACCGTCCCCCTGCTTCCCCCTGCTTCACCCTTAATTCAAAAACATGATAAAATCGAGGAGGGATAGGAGGAAAACAGATGAATGGGGATTTTTTGTTTAAACAAGTATATGATTATGTCTTAAACCGCATTGAACTCAATGAGTGGAAAGAAGATGATAAGCTTCCCTCGATTAGAAACTTAGCCGCTGACATGAAGGTTCATCGCTTAACGGTCTTAAAGGCCTATCAGCTGCTCAAACAGGAAAATCGAATCTACGCAAAAGATAAATCCGGCTATTTTGTGCAGTCCAGTGATAATAGTAAATATGATAACCAGGATATCCCAATGATTTCTGCCTACGTGCAAAAAAATCACTTATCCGAGATTCATAAAGTACCGGTTTCCTATCAATTTTCACAGGCATTAATTGACCCGAATCTTTTACCAAACCGCTATATTTCAGATTATGTAAAGAAAGTCTTTGACCTCTATCCGAAAGTTCTCTCTACCTACTCCACGGTTCAAGGTGACGAAGAGCTGCGCCAATCACTTTCCGGCTATTTTAATCGCCAATATAAGATGTTCACAAATCCTGACCATCTATTAATCACAACCGGCTCTCAGCAAGCCATCCATCTGATTGCCCAGGCATTTGTGAAAGCAAGAGACACCATTTTATTAGAGCGCCCAAGCTATAGTTCCGCGATTGATATGTTTCGGGCCATAGGAGCCAATATCATAACCGTTGACATCCATCCGTACGGATATGATTTAGAACAGATTGAACACCTCATGAAAAAACACAAACCCCGGCTGTTTTATCTGAATCCGACCTTTCATAATCCAACCGGATATACCGTCCCGCCTGCCCAACGGAAGCAATTAGTCCAATTGGCAGAGCAATACCGCTGTCTGTTAATCGAAGATGATGCCTACAGTGACATCTATTTCGATGAAGAGCCTCCAACGCCGATATACACCTACGATACTTCCGGTATGGTGATTTATATTAAAAGCTTTTGCAAATATATCTCTCCCGGGCTGCGAATTGCCGTGATGATGAATGGGCACGAGTCTGTGAGAAAATCGCTATTCACAGTAAAATCATTAGCGGATAATGGTTCTCCGTTATTAAATCAAAAGATCTTTCTTCATTATTTTTCTTCTTCAAGACTCCAACAACACGTCGAGAAACTGCGAATCGCCTTGCAGATACGAAAAGAAATCATGGAAAAAGAGCTATCTGCAGCCAATTGGCAATGGACCAGCCCAAATGGCGGCTTGAACTTATGGGTACAGCTTCCTGACCACCTCTCAACCGAGGACTTATTAACCAAAGCAATCGATCAATCAATCTCCTTTGTTCCCGGCCAAATATGTGACCCGTTAAAACAGCCCTCCTCATGGCTGCGCTTAAGTTATTCCTTTGCCAATGAGGAGCAAATTTCGAAAGGGATACGTAAGTTTATCAATCTAGTACAAAGGGACGGTTCTCATGCTTCAGAAGCATGAGAACCGTCCCTTTGCTTCCCTTTTCTTCCGCTAGGATTAACTTGTTATCAAAACGGGTAATTATTCAATGCTTAATTAATTGATGAACAAGGGGGAAGCAGTACATGGAGAGAAATAAAACGATTATGCAATTTTTTGAGTGGCATCTGATGCCGGATGGCACTCATTGGCACCGTCTGAAAGAATTGGCCCCGCAATTAAAAGAAAGCGGCATCTCCGCCATCTGGATCCCTCCGGTGACAAAAGCATCTTCTCCGGACAATAATGGGTATGCCCCATATGATCTATATGATCTCGGTGAATTTGACCAAAAAGGATCCACCCGGACCAAGTACGGCACGAAGGAGGAATTACTAGAAGCAATCGCTGCCTGCCACAACCTTGGCATAAAAGTCTATGTTGATGTGGTAATGAACCATAAAGCCGGTGCGGATGAAACGGAGCAATTTAAAGTCGTTGAAGTGGATCAGGAGGACCGCACAAAAACAATTTCTGAACCCTTTGATATTGAAGGTTGGACAAAGTTTACCTTCCCGGGCCGCGGCGGAAAATATTCTTCTTTTCAATGGGGGTTTGAGCATTTTAACGGAACCGATTGTGATGAAAAGACAGGTAAACTAGGCATCTATAAGATCCTTGGAGAAGGCAAGGATTGGAGTAAGAAAGTCGATGATGAATTCGGTAATTACGACTATTTAATGTTAGCCAATATTGACTATAACCATCCAGAAGTCAAAGAAGAAATGATTCAATGGGGGAAATGGCTGGCTGATACCCTTCAATGTGATGGATACCGCCTTGATGCCATCAAGCACATCAATCACGATTTTATTCGAGAGTTTGTAAATGAAATACTTAATCACCGAGGCGAGGATTTTTATATGGTAGGGGAATTCTGGAAGCACGACTTAGAGGCCTGCCGAAAATACCTTGACCATGTCGACTATAATATAGATTTATTTGATGTTGCCTTGCATTATAAATTATGCCAAGCCTCCAACGAAGGAAGAGACTTTGATTTAACAAGCATTTTTGAGGATACCCTTGTAAGTTCACACCCCGGGCATGCCGTTACCTTCGTTGATAATCATGACACCCAGCCCCAGGAATCCCTGGAATCATGGGTACAAGATTGGTTTAAGCCTAGTGCTTATGCCTTAATTCTTTTAAGACAAGATGGTTATCCATGTATCTTCTATGGCGATTATTACGGAATCAGAGGGCCAGAGCCGGCAGAAGAAAAACAGGAAATTCTCGATTCCCTGCTAGATGCCAGATACCATAAAGCCTACGGCGATCAGCAGGACTATTTCGATCATCCAAACACCATTGGCTGGGTTCGGCTTGGTATCAAAGAAATTGAACACTCCGGATGTGCTGTCGTCATTTCCAATGGAGATGAGGGTGAGAAAAGAATGTACGTTGGTGAGCAAAAGGCTGGAGAAACATGGATAGACCTGACAAACTCAAGGAATGAGGAAATCCTCATTGAAGAAGATGGCTATGCCACCTTCCCAGTTAACGCAGGAAGTGTGTCGGTATGGGCATACCAACCAAAGGAATAAGATATAAGGCTGTTTCCCGATTCAGGAGAGCAGCCTTTTTTTAAAAAATTTCTAAACCAACTGGAGAAAAAATGGTTTGAATGCCCAGCATCCGGGTACATAAATAAGGTAAGTCAAGAGCCATTCCAAATTCGAAAAAGGAGGAATCTATCATGACCAACAATCGAAACAAAAAAGACGGAAGTATGACGGTGGAAGAGGCTGGCCGTAAAGGCGGGGAAGCGACTTCTAGAAACCATGATAAAGAATTTTACCAAGAAATCGGCCGTAAAGGCGGAGAAACACGGTCGAAACAACGTGATAAAGATTAAGATCGGTCAAGTAAAGGGAGAAGATTACTCTTCTCCCTTTTTGCTGGATGGCTTTTATTAGGAACGGTTAGTATGTGATGGGGAACCTAATTTCAACGGTTGTCCCTTGATTTTCGGCACTTTTTATCGTGAGACACCCATTATGTTGTTTGACAATTCTAAAGCATAACATTAAACCTAAACCAGTCCCCTTTTCTTTGTTGCTATAGAAAGGCTCTCCCAATCTTTTAATGCGTTCTTCACTAATCCCAATTCCATTATCCATTATCTTTATAAGGACATAATTCCTTTCTAAAATTCCAACTATATGAATCGTGCCTGACTTTATAGTAGCTTCCATGCTGTTTCTGATAATATTAATGAAAACTTGCTTAAGTTGATTACGATCACACATAATTGGAGGCAGCAGGTCGTCATATTCTTGATAGATTTGAACATTATTTAGATTGGCTTCTGGCCGGAGCAATGTCACTACATCTTGAAGAATCGATTTGAGATCGAACCTTTCCAATTTGAATGGTTGTGGTTTCGCTAAGTTTAAAAATTCCTGAAGAATATCTTCAAGCCTTTCAAATTCTTCATATATCACTTTAAAATATTCTGGTTTATGAATCCCTTGCTGGAACAGCTGAATAAATCCTTTAATGGATGTAATCGGGTTTCTAATTTCATGGACAACACCGGCAGCTAATTCTCCGACGATCGCTAATTTTTCTGATTTCGCTAACTGTTCTTCCGTTCTTTTTTGCTCTGTAATATCTCTCCCTGCAATGATCATATGTTCCATTTCACCGTTACTGCCAAACACCGGTGTGCAAATACCTTCAATCAAAACGCAATTTCCATCGGAATGTAAAAATCGTGCTTCCAAGCGTGAGGAAGGGATTCTTTTTAGGATTTGCCGATATTGCTTCATGACTTTATTTCTGTCCTCGGGGTGAATTAATTGAAACGCGCTTCCACCTTCGTAGGATTTTGTTGGGGCCCCAAGTACCCTGCCAAGAGAAGGAGAAGCATATAAGACCTTTCCGTATTTATCCAACAACATAAGGATATCACTCATATTGTCTGTTATAAGGCGATATCTGGCCTCGCTTTTTCGTAAAGACATCTCCGCCTGTTTTCGTGCGGTTATATCACTACAAGACCCAATGACCTCGATGATTTCCCCGCCTTTTATGATGGGGCGCAAGCTAGCAAGATAATCAATTCCATTAATATGCCCTTCATAATGGACAAGTTCTTCCCCATCCCATGCCTTCTGGTAATAGGTTGTTTTATCCAAAGCATATTCTAAAGGAAGAAACTCATCTAGTCTTTTCCCCACCACTTGAGCAGGAACCAATCCCATTTGGTATAGTAATTCCCCATCACAGAGGGTATGAATAAATTGTCCATTAATCCTCTTAAACTTAAATATCATTCCTTGCTGCAAACGAACAGTATCTTGTAACTCTTTTTTTGCTTGATTCAATAACTCCTCATACCATATCCGGTTTCTTGTATTCTCGGAGATGCCATGCTCATTGACAATCTGTTGAACCTCCAGAAGGTTATCTTTTAACTCCTTTGCCGACATAGGCTTACTGAAGAAATATCCTTGGGCCTGGTCACACAAATGCTGTTGGAGAAAGATGAGCTGTTCCTTTGTTTCCACACCTTCGGCTACAACCTTCAAATTTAAATTGTGTGCGATGGAGATAATCGTTTTAACAATCGCCTCATCATTTGGATTATTATGAAGTTCTCGTACAAAAGACTGGTCAATTTTTAATGTATCAATCGGTAATTCCTTTAAATAACTTAAGGAACTATATCCGGTCCCAAAATCATCAATACTGATAGATACTCGAAGATTCTTCAGCTGCTGTAAGGAGGAAATGGTATGTTCAAGATCAGGTTTTATACTTTCCGTTAATTCAACCTCTAAATAGTGTGGTTCAAGACCTGTTTTTTCAAGAACCTCTTCAATGGTCTGAACTATATTTGAGTTAATGAACTGCTTTTGCGATAAATTGACAGAGACGGCGGTGTAAAAACCGTGATTTTGCCAGGTTTTAATTTGTTGACAAGCAGCATATAGAACCCACTCACCGATAGGTATAATCAAATCTGTATCTTCGGCAATTCCAATAAAACACTCTGGTGATACTATTCCCCATCTTGGGTGATTCCACCGAATTAACGCCTCTACCCCAACTAGCTCACCTGTTCTTAAATCCAGCTTCGGCTGATAGTGGAGGAAAAACTGGTTCTGTTCAATTGCCTTTCGCAGCTCTATTTCAATTTTTATCCTATTATCGTAGATAGAGTTATTCATAGTCGATTCCCCATTATGATAAATATATTGCAAGTTTATCATACTTAGAAAATTAAATAACCGTGTTTTACTAGGCATAAAGGAGGAAAAATTTTACCAACCGCAAAAAAAGATGACCCAACCTGAATAGGTTTGAGCCATCTGTAAAAGTTAAATACTCATATTTAAGTCTGTTTTTTTACTATTTGGATACTTGATCGGACGAACAAAACGGATAACAGAAAGGGAAGCAAATACAGCCAATCCGCCGGCTAATAAGAATGCAGACGTAAACGAACCGGAACGATCCACTAGATACCCTGTTAATGCTGGTCCAATAATTCCTGCTGTATTAGCTAAGAAGTGCATAAATCCACCTACAGATCCAACACTTTTTTGCTCGACAACATCCTGGACGATCGCCCAGTAAATGGCCCCTGTCAGGTATAGGAAAAATACGGAAAATGCAACCAAAGTTACTGCACTAACGGTTGTTGTTACAAGACCAGCCCCTCCAATACAAACCGCTGAAATAAAGAGACAAGTGACAAGAACAACTTTTCTGGAGAATAAAACACCTTTGTTTGTGAATTTTTTGAAAACAAAATCTGAAACAAATCCGCCAGACGCAAGACCGATAAATCCTACAATCCATGGAATCATGGTAATTACACTCATTTCCTTCACATCCATATGACGGGCATCTACTAAATAACTTGGGAACCAGGTTAAGAAGAAGAACAAAATATAGTTATAGGCAAAGAAGGCAAACGCTGTAAATAATACGGTCTTTTGTTTCAAATAAAAAGTTAATGGGCGTCGTTCCTGTGAAACTTGGTCCATTTTTACCACCTTTTCTTTTTGAGAAGAGGCAGCCGGCTTTTCCTTAACAAATTTCCACCATAACAGGGCCCAAACAAGACCAATAATCATGATAAAAATAAATGATATCTTCCAGCTGAAGGTAATAGCGATAAAACCTACAATCGGACCTGAAATGGCCCCGCCAAGTGGTGTGCCGCTATTTGTTAAACCAACAGCAGACGCACGCTGGTCAGACGGAAACCAGTTATTGACCATTTTACTGATGGTTGCCGAAAGCGGACCTTCCCCCATTCCGAATAAAACACGAATGACGATTAAACTTGTAAAACCAACGGCCAAGGCAATCGCGCCGCTAAATAATGACCAAACGATCATCGCTACAAACAAGGTAAGTTTGGCACCGTATTTATCAGAAGCCATTCCACCAATAAAGTTAAAAATCGCATAACCAACAGAAAAACTACTAAAAATAATTCCCATTTGTGTCGCTGATAAATGTAAGTCTTCTTTAATAAATGGAGCACCAATTGATAAGGCAGAACGGTCTAGATAATTAATGACGCCGGCTAAGAATAATAAAATTAGGATTGGCAGTTTATCTTTCGAAAACATTTTTGCTAACATACAGTAACCTCCTCATATCCTGTCAACGCTTCCAAAATTACTTTTTAAAAAAAGCTGTGTTAAATTTGGCTGTTGATTTCCGCTCCAGGCGCTCAGCACACCCGCGGGCGTGCCGGTGAGCCTCCTCGGCGCATAAGCGCCTGCGGGGTCTCACCTGCCCCGTACTCCCGCAGGAGTCGAGCGCCTTCCGCTCCAATCACCAGAGTTTAAAAAACAATATCGTTTAACAGAGCCTAAAAAAAGGGTTCCGTACGAACGACACTTAAGGAATCATTCGCACATCATCTATACTTAAACACCTGAGTAGGCTAAAAAGCCCCCATCCACCGGTACTGTGATACCTGTGATAAACCCTGAATATTCTTCATCTAAAAGCCAAAGCATGGTTCCTATTAAATCCTCCGGTTTTCCAAAGCGTTTCATAGGGGTTCCGGTAATAATTTTTTTCGAACGATCGGTATAGCTTCCATCTTGGTTCAGCAGCAGGTTTTTATTTTGATTGGTCAGGAAAAATCCTGGCGCAATCGCATTCACTCGTAAGCCTGCTTCCGCAAAATGAACCGCCATCCACATTGTAAAGTTATTTATGGATGCTTTCGCTGCACTGTAGGCAGGAACTTTGGTCATTGGAGCATAGGCACTCATCGATGAAAAATTAATAATGACCGGCGCCTTTGCCTCGAGCAATGTTTTCCCAAATACCTGACTAGCAAGAAAAGACCCAATAAAGTTACTATCAAATACTTTAGAGAAGCCATTTGGATTTAACTCGAAAAAGGACTGCCCACTTCCGTTTTCTTCATATGTTTCTGGTCCAGTTATGGCGTCAGGATGGTTGCCTCCTGCACCGTTAATTAAAATATCAACGCTTCCAAAAGATTCTAGGATGATTTGTTGGGCGTTCTCCAGGGATGATTTATCCAAAACATCCGCTGCCACAGCCAGGGCCGTTCCACCTGATTGAACAATATCGTCTACTACCTTTTGTCCCTTTTCAGCTGTTCGATTTAAAATGGCTACTTTTACTCCATGGCGGGCAAGTTCACGCGCCATCTCCGAACATAATACACCGCTACCCCCGGTAATAACAGCCACTCTTCCATTTAAATTTCCATGAATGGGGAGCATTTGGAATCCACCTGCTTCCTTTGTTAGATTTGTATGTATCCTATATGCGGTATTGTTAGCTAGTTTAATAGATTCATGGACTTGGATGCTTTCAACTAGTTCCATTAAAAATCCAAAGGAGTTGACCTCCTTATGTTCATGTTCTACTATTTTATGTAACCGCTTTATATGGTGATTATACTAGTATCCTTGTATACAAGTCAACAATGTTTTTGGATTTTCTTAATGATGTAGGAGAATATAAGGTTGAAATGGTATTCTGATATATTTTTTAACCTGCTTCATTAGCAAGTAATTCTATGTCACCCCAAAACAAAAGAGCTGCCACCGCAGCTCTTTTTTATAAGCCTAACTAATCCTGCTTGCACTGAATCAACTTACGATGAAAAGGTAATAAAAAAGCATATACAACAAAATACAAAGGAATGGAGAAGAAGAAACTCCAGCCATGAGCCTTCATATAGCCTACATTCCTCATCGCCCACTCAATGAAAATAGAAATGATCGTGAAAAGAATCGTCAATTTCCACTTATTAGTCGTCTGCTCTAAGTAATTTAAATAAATAACTGCCATAGAAGAAGGGATTAAACTGTAGCTTAAAAACTCACCTATCCCGGTAATTTTCGGGTGGCCGAAATCCACAAGATCTAACATTTTTCCAAACAAGGAATCCGAAATCCAAGCAATATAACCAACGATTCCAAAAGTAACATAAAATTCTCTCCAATCGATCTCCTTCTTTGGCATAAAAAGAGCATATATAAACAATAGCAGCGAGATTATGATTGGCAGCCAAACTCCTTTAGAATGCAAATCTAAATTCTTTATAATTGAACTCAACGTATTCACCTCATCGCATAGTATCTCCGGATTTAAGGTAAATATTTCAAGTCATACTGGATAGTAAGATTAATCTTAAAAAACACAAAAAAGTCCTTTCCTTTAGAGGAGGACTTTTTCAATAATAAAGAATTTAGAAGGGAAACTCCCAGCCTTTCTGATGGTGCTTCCCTTCCTTGACTAAATGATCATTGATTCTTTAGCTTTTCTAGCTCCTTACGTACCTCTTCTTCATTCACATAGTTGCCATACGCCGCATCAAACTGGGCTAATGGAGCGGAGAACTGATTTCCCGCCTGCACTTCGGCTTCCATCAATAAGATCCGCTCCTCCGCACGGGCGACTCCTCTAGCAATATCATCCGTATTAAAGGAAACCGTAACCTTCTGAATTTGTTTCATGGACTGAGCCACATTCGCACGGGAAGCTAACAGGATTTTCTTTTGCTGCATTTGGTTATCCGTTTCCTTCAGCTGATCTAATTTTTCTACAAGGATTTGGGTTTGTCCCTTAATCGACTCTAATTGATCTACATAAAGTTGTAATTGGTTTTCTTGGCTAAGTTTTTCTTGCACAGCTAATTTGGCCATTTGCTCGTCGCCTTGTTCAATGGCTAGTTTCGCCTGGCGCGTACGCTTGTCCACTAACGATTTAGTTTGAGAAATGAGGGCTGCCTGCTTTTTCTCTACAAAAATTTGTCTAGCTAAAGCTTTTTGACCTTTTGTGATTTCCTGTTCCATTTCTCTAGAATACTCATTTAACATCGCAATTGGATCTTCCATACCATCTAATAGTCCATTAATTTCCGCCATGGTAATGGTCTTTAATCTTTTAAAAATACCCATTTTTATTCATTCTCCTTTTTAGTTAAAATATTTTTTTCCCATTGATCTAAAATGTTGGCATTTTGATTGGTAACAGGTATTTGTGAACCTGCTAGAGAGGTGTCAATAAACTGCTGCATAGAAGATGCCTTCGATTTCTTTCTCAGCCATCTTACTAGCAGCACGAGGACAGCTAGTCCAATAATTAAGAAAAGCCAAGGAAACCCGCCGCCATGATGAGCACCATACATCATCTGACGGCCCCCAAATCCGCCGCCGTGGCCCATTCCACCAGGACCATGTCCTCCTTGTGGACCTCTAGCATACGCGCTGCTTCCTCCTAGTAGAAAGTGGAGGACGTTGATTACTAGTACACTAGAAGCAACGATCACTCCCCAGAAAATACCCTTTTTCACTTTTGTATTCATGTCTCTTATCTCCTTTCGTTTATCTTATGTAATGAATAGTAATAGAGTTTGGTGAAATCTTGGTGAAAAGAAAAAACTAAATTTAAAATTTTAAATGAGTTTTGAAGTACGCAATGTTAACAAAGTATTCAAATCATTTTTGGGCTGGTTTTTGTACAATGAATATGGAGTATTTTAATAATAGGAAAGGAAGTTTGATATGCCTCCTTATAAGAAGCGAATAAAATCAAATGAATTGAAGGCCCTGTGCTCTTTAAATGCACGAATGGAGTTATCCTCAAAAGACAAGCAGCGTTATGCTTACCTTGAAAAAGGTTACGAGGGGGAGTTATTCTTTGACCGACTAACATCAAAGCTCCAAAATGATTTATACATTTTAGATGATTTGTGCCTTGAACATAATAATTCAGTTTTTCAAATTGATACATTGATCATTTCTCAGCATACAATCTATCCATATGAAGTGAAAAACTATGAAGGTGATTATAGGTATGAATCAGGAAGTTTTTATCCTAAGTTATCAAATGACGAAATAAAAAATCCATTGGATCAATTAAAACGTAGTAAAGCCCTTCTCCGCCCTTTACTTAAAAATCTTGGCTTTCAATTACCTATTGAAGGTTACGTAACGTTTGTAAACCCTTGTTTCACTTTATATCAAGCCCCCTTAGGCGAGCCGATTATCCACCCCACTCAGCTAAATGCCCTCATGAAAAAATTAAATGAAATCCCGTCAAAACTAATGAACCGTCACAAAATGCTTGCTGATCAATTAATTTCAATGCATCAAACTAAATCTCCCTATACGCGTTTTCCCTCATATACCTTTAATCAATTGGAAAAGGGACTTATATGCGCAAAGTGTCTATCGCTTATATCTTTTATAGAGGACCAGCGGAGGATTGTCTGTAAATCATGTGGATACGAGGAAACAGTCGATTCGGCTGTTTTAAGGTCTGTGGAGGAGTTAGTCCTGCTTTTTCCTGATATAAAAATCACTACTAATGAGGTTTTTGAATGGTGTAATGTGATTGAATCTAAAAAACAAATTTGTCGAATCCTAAAACAAAACTATACTATGAAAGGTTTTGGAAAATGGACTTATTATGAATAAAAAGAGATTTATAGTCTAAGATTTTACTGTTGCTCCTATTGTTCGTACGTAGGGGGTACACTAACTGCCCCCTAGGTGCTTTTTTCCCTTGCTAGATCTTTTATGACTACGATTGACTACCCTTGGCTCTCTCTTTTCTCTGGCTCGGTCGACTATACCCTCGATTGGCTACCCTCCGTTCTCTCTTTTTCCTTACTCGG
>NZ_PGVE01000059.1 GCF_002860255.1 Neobacillus cucumis | reverse complement strand
CAGGATGAGCATGACCTAAACTGACGACTGCGATCCCGCTAGTAAAGTCTAAATAATCTTTCCCTTTATCGTCTGTTACTACGGTACCATTTCCTTTTACGAGATGTACCGCGCGTCTTGCATAGTTATTGAATAAATACGTCACACGATTGCCTCCTCATTGGTAATGACCGTGCCTTTTAATTTTTGACAGACAATTTGTACAGATGGAATACCCGCTTCTAGACAATCGATAGCCGCCATAACTTTCGGGATCATTCCTCCGTAAATATCTTCTGTTTCAATCCAGCCATAAATAGCTTGGGGTCCCACTTCTGCTTGAGGACGATCTTGAATGCGGATTCCCGATGTATCCGTAACTAATAATAAACTTTCTGCCTCGACAGCTAATGCAATTCGACTCGCGACTGTATCCGCGTTAACATTCAATGGTTCTCCAGAAATGGTTGCACCGATACAAGAAATAACAGGAATAATTCCTGCATCTAGTAGCGCATCCAAGACTTCTGTTTTAACTGTTTTTATTTCTCCCACATAACCATACGTTTCAAAGTCAAGTACATCACATGTAAATAAGTTCGCATCGAATCCACTTAATCCAATCGCCTTGATTCCTTCATGATTAAAGCGATGTACGAGCGTTGGATTTACTTGACCAATCATGATCGACTGGATGATACCAATTGCTTCAGCAGACGTAACACGGAATCCTTTAACTACAGTCGAAGTGACTTCTTGATTTTCAAGCTCTTGATTAATGTTTGGTCCTCCGCCATGAACAATAATTACTTGAACACCATCTTGCTGTAATTTTTTCACACCCTGGAAAAAATTATCGCCTAATTCGTCTAGCATACTGCCACCTAGTTTAATAACCTGTCTTTTACGTGCGGTATGTTGCGTTGATTTGGACGTAGTCATAAGTAAGATCGCACCCCCATGCCATTCCTTGACCAGCTCCCTGGTTTAGTTCTATTGCAAATTTCACTTCATGTTGTTTAAGATAAATCAACAGTTTTTCTTCTGAAAATGGAATAGGTTCCCCACCTTCTACTACTACAGTGTCACCGATATAGATTTTGATATCTTCAGGATCTATTGTGGCACCGCTATATCCGACTGCCGCAATAATTCTCCCCCAGTTGGCGTCACAGCCAAATACTGCCGTCTTGACAAGTGGTGAGCCTACAACAGATTTTGCAATTTGACGCGCTTGTTCATCCGAAACTGCACCTGTCACTTTCGCTTCGATTAATTTAGTAGCACCTTCCCCATCTTTAGCGATCATTTTTGCCAAATCACGTGATACGGCATGCAATGCATCGACGAAAGATTGCCATTCGGGATGATCTGGAGTTAATGAATGATTACCCGCAAGTCCGTTTGCCATAACGAGTACCATATCATTCGTTGATGTATCACCGTCTACCGTAATGGAGTTGAATGTTACATCCGTAATTTCTTTTAGTGCTGTTTGTAAATGTTCAGACTCGATATTGGCATCGGTTGTAATGAAGCCTAGCATCGTCGCCATATTCGGTTCAATCATTCCGGAACCTTTTGCAACACCCGCTACTACTACTTCACGATCATCAATCA
>NZ_PGVE01000058.1 GCF_002860255.1 Neobacillus cucumis | reverse complement strand
AATTACTAGAACGTGCTGACCAGGAAATGTATAAGGACAAAATGCTAAGAAAAGCGCAAGCGCCTTGATCAGGGAAAAAAGTAGTTCATTTTTTCCTAGCCCCGACAAGCATAAGACGAGCCGGCCGAAAGGTTGCTTTTTAACCTTTTGGACGGCTTGGCTGTAGACCAGCGAGGGGCTAGGCGCTGGAGCTGGACAATTCTCAAAGTCGAAGATTTTTCTTATCTCGAAATAAATAGACTCCTACCAGATTTTTTCTGGTAGGAGTCATTAGCTCTAGGGCGTTTAATGGCGAACTCCATCGCCTGTTCAATGTAATATGAATATTTTAACAAAATTGATTTGAACTGACAAATGATTCTTAGGTTACTTCATATTTACAAAATCATTTATTTTGTCTCGATGCCCAATAACAGCGATCTTATTTCCTGCATTCAACATTTGATCAGGAGAAGGAGAAATGAACAATTCCTGATTTTGTACGATAGCTATAACATTTAACTCATATTTTGCCCGCAAATCAAGATCCCGTAAACTTTTCCCCGACATACTAGGAGGGATAACGATCTCCTCAATATTGTATTCATTGGAGAGTTCAATATAATTCAACACATTCGGTAAAAGAAGCTGATGCGCTACACGGGCTCCCATATCTCTTTCAGGATGAACGACCCAATCCGCTCCCACTTTTTCCAGCACCTGTCCATGACGTTTATTAAGGGCTTTAGCAATCACTTTTTTTACACCTAATTCTTTTAAAAGTAAGACGGATAATATACTTGCCTGCAGATCGTTTCCTATCGCAACGATCACATAGTCAAAATTACGAATCCCTATCGATTTAAGCGCTTCTTCTTCAGTGGAATCAAGCACCACGGCGTGAGTAACCAAATCTCTCCCATCTTCCACTCGGTCTTCATTTACATCCATCCCTAGCACTTCATGGCCGGCTTCAGATAATTTAGAGGCAATACTGGTTCCGAATCGCCCTAATCCAATAATGGCAAAACTTTGCTTAGTCATCGATCATTGTTCACCTCATCAGAAAACATTTTACTAGCCAATTAATATTTTCTCCTCCGCAAATCTTACCTTTGATTCTTTTTGAGTTTTTAAAAGGGCAAAAGCCATGGTTAGAGGCCCAAGTCTTCCTATAAACATCATGATGGTAATTAAAATTCTCCCAATGGGGGTTAAATCTGTGGTAAAACCTGCAGATAAACCAACCGTGCCAAAGGCAGAAATCGTTTCAAACAGAATTTTGCTCATTTCTGCATCTTCTGTGTACGTCAATAAGAAGAAAATAATGAAAATAAAAAGGATCGCTGCAACCACAATGGATAAAGCTTTATTCACATATTGCCATGAAATTCTTCTTCTAAAAATATTCACATCGTTTCGATTCGTTAGGACGGTCCAAAAAGCGAAAATGATAATGGCATAAGTGGTTACTTTTATTCCTCCGCCAGTCGATCCAGAGGAAGCTCCTATAAACATTAATGCCATCATAAATACTTGGGATGAGAGGGTCATTTGTGAAATATCTAAGGTATTAAAACCGGCTGTACGCGGCACCACACCTTGAAAATAGGATGCCCAAAGTTTATCTCCTAAACCAAAGTGACCAATGGTCGAGGGATTATCAAATTCCGAAACCAATATAATTAGAGTTCCCACAATGTTTAGAATAAGTGTCATTAATAAAGCTACTTTTGAGTGCAGAGATAATTTACGAAAGGATTTTTTTCTATAAAGATCTAAGATGACTGTAAAACCAATCCCTCCAATAATAAAAAGCAGGGTGATAACAATATTCACAGTCGGGTCTCCTACCCATTTACTAAGGCTGTCAGCTTCTAACCCGAAACCAGCGTTATTAAAGGCAGAGATTGAATGGAAAACGCCATAATAGATTGCTTTTTTCAATGGCATCTCGGACGACCATCTTACCGCTAAAATAATGGCACCGATTACCTCAACGATAAGGGTAATAAGAATAATTCGCTTGACTAAGTGAACGACTCCTGAAAGGGTAAATACATTTAATGAATCTTGCAGTAATAACCGTTCCTTCAATCCAATCCTTTTTCCTAAAATAATGAACATGAATATTCCTGTCGTCATAAAACCCCAACCGCCCATTTGAATCAAACAAAGAAGAACGATTTGGCCAAAGGTAGTAAAGGTAGATCCTGTATCTACAACCGCTAACCCTGTAACACAGACAGCGGAAGTCGCTTCAAATAATGCATCAATAAAGCTAAGTCCACGCCCATGTTCATGTGTAGCAATTGGCAGCATAAAAAGGCATGTTCCTATTAGAATGAGGCTGCCGAAGCCAATAACAAGAATTTGAGCGGGATTTAATTTTATTATTTTTCCTTTTCTTTTAAGTAATTTCATATGGAATCTCCCTTAAAAATCAGTTTTCAAATGAGGCTATTCTTCCAATTTGACAAGTCTATCTATAATTTCGTTCTGTTCTTGTTCCGCCACTTCATTCGAAATAATATCTTCTTTTATCAATTTTTCAACAGCTTCATGTTGTGCATATAAGGCATGTCTTTGTAAAATCGATTGTTGTTTTTCTTTTAAGTCGGGATACTTCCTGAATAGCCCCTCCATTTGCGTCTGCAATCCTGATAGCTCTTGTTCATATTGTGTGACAAGCTCTTTTGCTGCCGTTTCGGAAATAAACAATTTTTTTCTAATCGATTTTATTTCCGTTACCGCCGTTTCGTAACGGTGGCCACGGGTGATTATTTCTTCATATTCTTTATATCCTTCTTCTTTTTTGTTCACTGCTAAGAAGGATAAAAGCGGTTTAATAGAAAGTCCTTGAACGATTAACGAGAATAGCACCAAACTAAAGGCAATAAGTAAGATGTCTTCCCGTCCATCAAAATGACGAGGAAGACTTAAAACTAAAGCTATGGAAAGTGACCCCTTTAGGCCGCCCCAATTGATCACATGCTTCCAGGCAGAAGGGAAATTCTTAGTAAAAATCAGACTAGCGTATACCGCAAGGCTTCTTGCTATAAGCACAATTATAATGGAAAATAAAACTAAGCCCCATTTGTCGCTGAAATTAATCTTAGTTATTTCTAACCCCACCATTAAAAAAACAACGGAATTCGCCAGCAACGCAGTTACATCCCAGAAGTTATTGATGTTAAGCTTGGTTGTTGGGCTCATTCCAATTTTTGCCCCATAATTTCCAAAAATCAGGCCAGCTACAACCACAGCAATGACACCGGAAGCATGGACAGATTCAGCTAATAAAAAGGAACCATAAAAAAGAATAATACTAAAGATGATTTCCATAGGATAATCGTCAAATTGTTTGGTTAATTGTGAAAAACCAAAGCCAAGTGCTCCCCCTACGATAAGACCCAGTGAGATGACTTTGATAAATTCCCATAATCCATAACCTGCCCCTGCTGCTCCAAGGTCGAGATAGGTAAGTAAATAAAAGGCGGAAATTTTAAAAAGAACAACGGAGAGTCCGTCATTAAACAAGCTTTCACCTTCAATGACCGTTGCCAGTCTTTTGTTTACTCCGACGCTTTTAAAAATAGATAAAACACTTACAGGATCCGTGGCACTCATTAATGCAGCAAAAACAAAAGCCTTCGGGATGGAAAAATCCAACAGCCCTATCATTAAAAAGCCAATGATAAGAAATGATAACAGGGTTCCGCCAAATGCCAGAGCCAGAACGGGCCCTTTATTCTCTTTTAAATGGGAGAAGGGAAGTTTTAAGGATGCTTCTCCTAATAAGGCAGGCAAAAACAGGGTAATAATAACAAAGTTAAAAACTTCCCCTTCTGTAATAAAATCTTTTAAATGCTCTAATACCGGTATGTTTACAAGTCCAATAATCGTTCCAACAATCACTAAGGCAATGGGATAAGGCCGATTGAATTTTTTTGCAAGAGCAGTTACACCTGCTGCAATCATAACTAAAATTAGGGCAAGCTCAAACATATGATGTAAATCTAATTCAGTCACTTTATACAAACCCTCCTCAACTTATCAGGAAAATCCCTCTACTTATTCTCTGCGTTTTTCATGCATGTATTTCATCCATTTCTTAAGTTTCTGACTATAAATAAGATACCCTATCACAGAAGCAGCCATTACACCTGTGGACAAATATAAAATGAGGCTTTGCGATGTAACGTTTCCTGCTCCCATTCCGATCAAACCAAGAAGGGATAATTGAAAACAATTTTTCTTATTATTCTCATAGATTGTAAACTGTAATTGTCTTCTTTGCTCCTTCTCCTTAAATTGCTCTAATTTTTTCGGTGCATCTAAGAATTCCGCAACAGAATAAAAAAACTTAAAGATGGGCTGCGATTGAATCCACTGCCAAACAAATGACCATTTACTGTTTCCTTGTTTATTGATCCACTCCATGAAAACAGGTTTACCCAGGTCTATAAGCTCTGCCTCTGGTGCTAGCTGACGGATGATTCCTTCAACGGTTACAAAAGAGCGCCCTAGAAAAATAAACCTTGTTGGAACCTGAATCGGGAGGGCTTTAATCATATCGTTTAATTCCATTTTAAAAGCCAGGAGATTCATTTCTTTTAATTGAGCGGGGTTAAAGGAAATAAATTCTGCTAATAGCTTTTCAATGATTCTAGAGTCAGCCTCCGGAAGCAAAAATCCTAACTGATAAAGGCAATCCACGGCTTTGGAATAGTTTTTAGTTAGAAAGCTTTCAATTAAAGCTTGAAAGTTGGCAGCGTCTTTTTTGGTTATTTCCCCTGCCATTCCAAAGTCGAGTAAGATGATTTTTCCTTCTTTTGATACAAGAATGTTTCCTGGATGCGGGTCTGCATGGAAGGTACCAGGTTCCAGCCATTGCGGAAGGAAAACCTCTATAAGCCTTTGAGCGATCTCTTGACGACGAACGGTTAAGGGATTCAATTCTTCTAAATTGGTTAGACGTATTCCTTCTATCCATTCCATCACAAGGACACTGGAGGTGCTAAGCTCAGGAAAAACGGAAGGAATTTGCACAATATCCTTATCCTTGTATCGATTTTTAAAGTACATGATGGTCTCAAGCTCTTTCGAATAGTCAAGTTCTTGTTCAACCACTTGTCTTAGTTCCTTAAACAGAAGGCTAAGGTTGATAAAGCCTTTTGGAATCGGAACAAAGTGATCAGCAAACCAAATAATGATACCTAAGATTCGAAAATCTGTTTGTACAACGGAATCAATATGAGGTCGCTTCACTTTAATCGCCACTTCTGTTCCGTTTTTAAGAACGCCTTTATATACTTCACCAATAGAAGCTGAAGCCACTGCCATTTGTTCAATGGTAAGAAAGTGTTTTTCTAGTGAATCTCCCCATTCCTTTTCAAGTATTTTCTCAATTTCGCTCCAATTGGATGGAGGAACCTTATCTGTTAGGTCCTCGATTTGCCGAATAAAAGCAGGAGGCAACAAATCAGCGCGAGTACTTAGGATCTGTCCAATTTTGATGAGCAGGCCTTCTAATTCAAACAAGGTTTTTCGAAATCGTGTTCCTATTTCCTCCCAAAGCTTTTCCCACTCGGCTTTAGGTTTTTTACGGAACTTATACCAATAAATTTGAAGGAAAATAATAAAGGCCATCGATAACACTCTATACATTCGAGTCAGCTTATTTCTTCTTTTCATACCCATCCCCCACATCCCTTTTAAACTCAACAGCCCTTAAAGGAAAACAAAAAACCTGCCACCAACAGGCATAATCTTCCCTTGGTGACAGGCTCCTCCGAAAACACATATATTTATTTTTTAATATGGTAACACATTCCAAAAGCAGGAGCAAGGGGAGCATCGGGAGCATGGGGACGGTTCTCATGCTTCCAAGGAGGCATTTTAATGCAGCTGATTCGGGACATCTTTAGAATGTGAATTTGTCGTTACTTCTTTAAAAATGTTATTGTCGTTAACAGAGTGAGGCATATTATTGATTTGTGGGAAATTTTCTTTTATCATCTTTTCTAAATCCCCCATTGTAACTGGCCTTGCATGAGGCATTAAACTATAGCCAAATTCACCATTAGATTCGATTGTCCCAACTTGAACATCTTCTATCCGATTTATACCTTTCATACGTAAACGTTTTTCCAAATCATCTACTGTAACCCGAAGTCTTCTAAGATTATCTACTAGTAGTTTTCCATCGGAAATCACGGGAATCGCCTGTCCTTTTAAAGCTTTTTCTGCCCGATTCCAGTGCAAAGTTATCCACTCAGTTACTACAAGAAAACCAACAAAGGTTGCAGCCACCAAAATAGTTTTACCAATCCCCTTCCCACTGACCTGTCCGCCGAGAATCGTCCCTAATGAAATAATAATGGCCAATTGTGGGACACTCATTTGTGAAATGGATTTACGACCACCTAATCTAAGAATAATGGTCCCAACAGATGCAAATAAAAGAGATTGCCAAAAAACTGACCACATATCTCAATCCCTCCATCACTTTGATAATCTTATTTTCCATTAAATACAGAAAAAAATACTAAAACAAAGGGACGGTTCTCATGCTTCCGAAGCATGAGAACCGTCCCTTTGCGTCTATTTCTTCCCTGCCCCGCTCAAATCAATAAATGGGGTCGCTCCACCGGTTACTGTTGGAAGGTGTCCATCCCATTTTTCTAAGGCTTTTTCTTGTACCTCGATTTGTTTTAATTGGATCAACTCGGTTGTTACTTCCTGCTTTTTCAATCTTAATGATTCTGCTTCGGCACGGGCTTGGGTGACTTGCTGTTCCGCTTCAATCTTGATTCTTTCTAAATCCCTTTGGGCTTTTAACGCATTTTGTTCCGCCGTTTGCTTCAATTCTATCGCCTTATTAAATTCATCACTAAAGGCGAATTCTTTTATATTGATATCCTCAAGGATCATATAATACTTGGTTAATTTCTTAGCGAGCATCTCTTTCACTTGAGCAGAAACTTCTGGGCGTTTGGAGATTAATTCTTCTGCTGTATATTGAGCGGTAACGGCCTTTAATGACTCCGCTATCGCAGGATCGACGATACGGGTACGGTAATCCGGACCAATTTGTTGATATAACTTATTTACGGCACCCGGGTCTACCGAATAGTTAACAGCAACCTTTGCTGTGACCATCTGCAGGTCTTTTGAAGCAGCTGTTTGAGAACTTTCCTCTTTTTGAACACGGACCTCCACCTGTTCCACACTTTGAATGAACGGAATTCTAAAATGAAACCCCTCCGTTAAAATCGTTGGCTTAACTGCCCCTAATTGTAAAAGCACTCCCCTATGGCCAGATTGCACCGTAGTAGACGAAAAAATAAACAGCACAACCACCACAATCGCAATCACACCGCTCACAATTAATTTACCGTTTCTCATGATGCTTCCCCCCTCTCTTTAAATATATGAGCAAGGGGACGGTTCTCATGCTTCCAAAGAAGCATGAGAACCGTCCCCTTGCATCATTGAGTTTGATCACTCTTTAAAGGGGGTAACTACTATCTAAAGCTAAAAATATTTTACTAGTATCTCCTATATCGACAACGTTTTTAATATAAACCAATTATATTTTAACTGTATACAGGATATAAAGAGGGGGAATTACGCATGAAGGTACGAAGATTAATTAAACTATTTTTTCCGGTATTAATGATTTTTACTTTGTTATTATTGCCCTCATCGATTTCAAAAGCTTTTGCAACTACTAAAATTCCCAAAAAGCCCACAACGGAAAAAGCACCCACCTATATTACTTCCTTTAAAATGGATCATGGTAAATGGGTAGGGAAATTTGATTATATACAATGGTATTTCGGCAAGGCTGCTGATAGAGAATTTTTAAAGGACTGTAATTGTAGGAAGGAAATGGACCACGCACCGGATGGATACTGGATTCGGAACGTGAATCCGAAGATACGGACCTTTACCATTTCGAACAATGCCCAATATGTTCTACAGACACGAAATGCCTACGAAATAAAATGGAACGAAAAAGTAACTAGAAGCCAGTTTATCACCTTTTTGAAACAGCAAGACAAGCGCCATCAAATTCCTTTTCATATTGAAGTAAAAAATGGTGTGGTTACTAAAATTACACAACAGTATATACCTTAATATTGCGAATGGTATTATGCATGTTAAAAAGCAAGCCTATCCGTTAGATCGGATAGGCTTTAAATGTGCTGTCTGTAAACATATGAACTCCACCACATAGGGTACAATTAGAGAATCTGCATAAAAACCCGACTTACAAAGCCGAGCTTATAATCTATTTTTTTAAAGGTTGTTTCCAGATATTCTATCTAATTTTTCTTCAATTCTATCTAATTGTTCCTTTCGCTTCTTTGAAGAACGCACAAAAAATATAATTGCAACAATAAAAACAATAGGTACTAAAATAGCAAATAACTGAAAAATAATGTCACCAATGTTCAGCACTTTTTTACCCCTTTTTAGAATATTATACCATTTAATTTTATTTCAGGAAAAACCCTCATCACATATCAAAACATTGTCGATGTCAGTAACATGAGAAAGGGAGCAGGGGGACTGTTACAAACAAATACTAGTGTTTCGTTCTGTAAGAAGAAGCCAAAAAAGCGAATCCTTTTGTGCAAGGGATTTCGCTTTTTTATTTTAAACTATTGGGTAATCCACCACGACTACATTCTCAATGACATTATCTAAAGATTTTACAAAGTCTTGGTGAGCAGGATGTGGACCGTATTGATCAAGAGACTCTTTATTGTCAAAAGTCACCCGTAATCCTAATCCATATCCTTGTTTTCGTTCTTCCTCTGCTGTAACGTTAATGCCCGCAGAAAGTTCTACTATCCCAGGAATTACCCCTTTAAAACTTAGAAGTTTCTCTAAAAGTTCCTGCTCTTTTTCTGGAGTAATATTTTCCTTAAATTTAAAAAACACCATATGCTCGTACATAATTCCCATCCTCTCTATACCATTCTGTCTCTAAGAATTCGACATAGACTTATATTCTCCTTCATGAGCACGGGTGAGCACGGGTGAGCACGGGGACGGTTCCCATGCTTCCGAAGCATGAGAACCGTCCCCGTGATTCTATCCAATAATCACTCGTTCTTTTGGATATTGATAATCAGTTTTGATAGGTTTCCCTCCTAGTATTAATAAAAAGGCAAAGATCCCGATTCTCCCAATGAACATCAAGGTCATAATAATGATTTTCCCCATGACACCCAATTTATCCGTGATTCCCATCGAAAATCCAACAGTACCAAAAGCAGAAGATACTTCAAAGATGACTTCCATTAATGATAAAGTCGGTTCTAGGATCATAAGAAGAATCGTACAAACACCACAGAGCATCATCGCTGTAGCTATGACGATATAGGATTTGACGACGTCCTCCATGACAAGCTCTCTCTTAAAAATTTTAATGTTCTTATTTCCATTTGCAAAATAATAGATACTCAATAACACAATCGCAAACGAAGTCGTTCTTATTCCTCCCCCCGCACTACTTGGAGAGGTTCCGATAAACATAAGAATGCTTAAAATCAGAAGAGTCGGCATGGAATACTCATTCACATCCATGGTATTAAGCCCGCCAT
Source organism: Neobacillus cucumis (assembly GCF_002860255.1). GTDB lineage: Bacteria > Bacillota > Bacilli > Bacillales > Cytobacillaceae > Neobacillus > Neobacillus cucumis_A. The sequence continues at coordinate 49,395 of NZ_PGVE01000058.1, read as the reverse complement.
TCCTTGAAGACACCGAATAAAAAAGAGAATAGAAAAAAGATTCGTGCCAGTTTTTATCGGCAAAAAAATGATTATAGTCACATAAATAGATCAGAATCGTCCCTATAACAATCAAAGAAAAAAAGGTTAGCGTCGTGATTTTCGTAAACAGGGAAAATCGATAGGGTATCTTCCCCCTGTGTTTAAAGAACTGGATGACTTCCATAAGTACGGGGAAACCAATTGCACCAATAATTAACAACCCCATCGTCATGATCAACACAAAATAATCGTGGGCAAAGGGAATGAGTGATTCTCCCGTAATATCAAATCCAGCATTCGTTGCCGCACTAACAGATGCAAAGAAACCTTGTAAATAAGCCTCTTGCCAAGTAGGAAAGTATTTTAAAAAGTATGTCCCAAAAATAATCGCTCCTACCAGTTCAATGATCATAAATAAGAGAAGAATATTTCTGACGAGTTTAATGATTCCAGAAAAGGTCGGAAGGTTCTGGTCAGTCATAATAAGCATTCTTTCTCTGATCCCTATCCGTCTCCCAATTAAAAGCCAAATCGTGGTTCCAAGAAACATAATTCCGATGCCGCCAAATTGCAAAATGAGAGCAAAAATAAAAGTCCCAGGAACACTAAGCACCTCATTAATGGCAATGGTCGATAAACCTGTTACACTAACCGCACTCACAGCTGTAAATAAGGCATCAATAAACGATAATTCAGCATTCGGCTGTTGGGAGATGGGCAGCATTAATAATATAGTTGAAACAACTACAGCCATCAGGTAATAAATGACGATCATTTGGGCAGGTTTTAATGCGGTTCTTTTTTTCAGTTTTAAAATGTTCATGATTCCCCATTTCTATATATTTTCAGCAATATATATCTATTCTTTATTAATATTCCCAGAAATTTTGTTAAACTAACTGTTTAAAAATCCCCTTTTATTAGTTAAAACGATCATTTTCGACTATACTCGATTTATACTATACTACACAACAATAAAATGGATAAAATTGGTCTACCCACCAGCATTGAATATATAAACATAAATTTGTATAATTATACTGGGTTAGATGACAAATGTGGACATCATCGTATATAGCGTAGGCGGGGCTAATACAAAATCAAGGGAAAATCAAGGGGACGGTTCTCATGCTTCCATAAGCATGAGAACCGTCCCCCTTTTGCCTCTCGTCTTCCCTCCAATTACGCTTTAGAAACCAGACTAGCCGACACACCCAAGATTCTCGCTGCCTGCCGGTGTGACAAGCCTCTGATTTTTTTCACTTCCCGGAAGATTTCCATTCTTTGCTGCTTAGGTAGGCTTTTTACATGAACGATCTCAATCGCGCCTAAATGTTCCCTAATCTCAAGTCTTGCCTCTTCATCTGTTAACCTTCTTTTATAAAATGCCGGTTCTTCCAAACATTCATCGTTGTTATCACTCTCATTAAATTCGATAAATCGGGCATTGGCAATTGTTTGATTCCCTGAGAACAGCCCCAGTATGTAATCACAATCATGAAGCTCTTTGGAATAGGTTGGTCTCCCGTAGTACCCTCGGCAGCTGCTCCAGTGCCATTCATCCACTCGGTTTACCATTCCAGCTTTAACCGGATTTTGATGAATATACCTAACGACGGTTAATAAATACTGAATATCTTCCACCTTTTCACTTCTAAAGCGGTCCTGAAAAAGATGGCCATTTGTTTGGTACTTCCAGTTATAGTAGGATACAAAACTCACACCAATACGTTTCATGGTTGTAGAAAGTGCTTCACTTCCTTCTTTCACAAGGAGGTGAACATGATTTCCCATCAAACACCATGCATAGATACGTAAATCCGCTTTCACTTTATACTTCTCTAAGATACTCAAAAATTTAATACGGTCTTGTTCTTCATGGAAGATTTCCTGCCGATTCGCACCTCTCCACATGACATGGTAAATACCAGTGCGACTTTTTACGCGAGCAATTCTAGACATCCCTATCACCACTCTATATTTTTTGTAAATTTGAAAAAAGAACGAATTTCTAAAAGGAAAATGGGAGATTAATTCAGAAGTAGTAGTCTGTGGATGAGATTTTAATATAAAATGCGGGTAAAAAAAGTGAAGGAAGTTAGAAAAGAAGGATGAAGACTTTCTCAAAACGTAGATTTGGTCAAGAATAGGATACTTATATCATATAATATTCTATCAGACCTTGCATCATTAATTTAACATGGGTAAAAAAGAAGCAGGAGAACCGTCCCCATGCTTCCCCATGCTTCAAAAGGAGGCAGTTCATGAAACGATTAGCGGTTTATTGCGGTTCGAGTTTTGGTGCTTCTGATGTTTACAGATTAGGAGCGGTTGAATTAGGAAAAGAGTTGGCGAAACGGAATATTACACTCGTTTATGGCGGCTCTAGTAATGGTTTGATGGGTGTGGTGGCAGATACGGTATTGCAGGAAGGCGGGCAGGTCATTGGGGTAATTCCTAAAGTGCTGGTCAACCGCGAGATTTCTCATACAGGGCTAACCCAATTGTTTACCGTAGACACCATGCATGAGCGAAAAGCAAAAATGGCGGAATTATCCGATGGATTTATCGTCTTACCCGGAGGGACCGGAACATTAGAAGAGTATTTTGAAGTTTTCACCTGGGGCCAGATTGGATTACACAAAAAACCATGCGGACTCCTAAACATCCAGAACTACTATGACCCATTAATCGGCTTATTTGACCACATGTTTCAACAAAAATTCCTCCAAGAAAAATTCCGTTCAATGATCCTGATGGAAGAAAGACCAGATGCATTAATCGACCGATTCAACAACTACGTACCTCCCACAATAAAAGATTGAAAGGTGAAGCAAAGGGACGGTTCTCATGCTTCCGAAGCATGAGAACCGTCCCCTCGCTCCATACATTATTTATAACCCGCTTTGCTGACGGATATAGCTTCGCGCTTTTAAAGCATACTCCAACGGATTAGCAATAGCAGGGTCCTGCTCGGCCTCAACCACAAACCAGCCTTTATAGCCAGACGCTTCCAAAGCATCAAAAACTGGCTTAAAGTCAATCACTCCATCACCAGGAACGGTAAATACTCCTTGCTTAACTGCTTGAAGAAAGCTCATCTTCTCTTCACGGACCTTGTTGGCTATCTCCGAACGGACATCCTTTAAATGGACGTGAGCAATACGACTCATGTGTTTATTCAGTACCTGCAAATGATCTTCTCCGGAAAAAACAAGATGACCTGTATCATATAAAAGTGATACCTTGTCTGGATCAGTTTCTTCCATAAGCCTGTTAATCTCTTCAGCCGTTTGAATGCCTGTACCCATATGATGATGATAGACAATCTTCATCCCCTTTTCGGCTGCCAGGTCACCCAGAAGATGCAGTCCCTCAATTAAACGCCCCCACTCTTCATCCGTAAAGACAGGTTTCTGATCAAACAACGGGGTCTCCATCTGACCTTGAATGCTGTTGCCTTGTTCAGAGACGACGATGACCTTTGCGCCCATTTCATGTAAAAAGTCTCGGTGTTCCATAAAGGCTTTTGTGGTCTCCTCACATGGCTTCGATGTTAAAAAAGAACTAAACCAGGCACTGGCTATTTCAAGCCCCCTTAATCCTAAGGCCTTTTTTAATACCTCTGTATTTCGAGGGTATTTATTTCCTACCTCACTGCCAGAAAACCCTGCAAGCGCCATTTCACTCACACATTGCTCGAACGTGATTTCCCCGCCAAGCTCTGGCATATCATCATTGGTCCAACCGATTGGCGCTATCGCCAGCTTTACACCCTGAAACATGTTCGCTACCCTCCATTTTCGTTAGCACGTGCTTTTTCAAGATTCACTTGTTTATTTTTCTTCTTCTAAGCTTCCATCACTCCCACGGTCCATCAGGAATCATAGCCTTTGGAGGATAAGTCATAATCCCGCGGGTTCTTGAAAAATTCCCGCTAGATTCCTTGATATTCCCGTAGATTTTTTTATATTTCCGACAACTTTTAAAATAATTCCGCATAAATCCTATATCATTCCGCCCACTCATCCATTCGGCCGATGGATTCCTAGATTAATAGATAACTGCCGATGGGGTAGCAGATGGAAGTTGTACAGGGGCACCTGTTTCCAGCGATAGTTTAGCCGCTTTGGCAATCCGCTCTGCCTGCAATCCATCAAACCCGCTGCAGATGACCTCTTTATTTTTTAAAATGGCGGTTATAAATTCATTCACCTCATCAATATACGCTTGTGTATAACGCTCGAGGAAAAAGAATAATGGTTTTTCTTTTGAAACATGCTGAGCCGTGGAAATCTCGACTGTATTGGCACGATTGTTATCAGCTTGGGCCGCACCGATATTGCCAAACACCTCGAGGCGCTGGTCGTATCCATAAGCGGCCCGACGGCTGTTATCAATCACACCGAGTGCACCGTTGGCGAATTTTAAGGAAATGATAGCAGTATCAATATCGCCTGCCTCGCCAATGGCCGGGTCGACAAGCACTGCTCCATTAGCGAAGACTTCGACGACTTCACTTCCCATGATATAGCGCGCCATATCAAAATCGTGAATCGCCATGTCCATAAAGAGCCCGCCGGATGTTTTTATGTAATCAATTCCTGGTGGCTGTGGATCACGTGACGTAATTCGTAAGATATGTGGTGTGCCAATTTCTCCATTTTGTACGAGTTCACGAATTTTACGGAAATTTGGATCAAAGCGGCGGTTAAAGCCTACCTGCAGCTTGACCCCCGCCTTTTTAACAGCCGCCAGTGCTTCTTCTGTTTCTTCTACCGAAAAGCTCACAGGTTTTTCGCAAAAAATGTGTTTTCCCGCTGCAGCTGCTTCTTTAATAAGAGTGGCATGTGTAGTGGTTGGTGAACAGATAAACACAGCATTGATTTCAGGATCGGTTAATAAATCTTGGTAATTGGTAGTCAATACTTCGATTTGTTTTTCCTTTGCCCATTCTTCCAGATGGTCAACCGCCACATCCGATACACTTTTTACTCTTACTTGAGACATTCCTCTTAAATTATCCACATGGATTTTTCCAATCCTTCCCGCTCCAATTACGCCAACAGTTAATGTCATCTTAAACATCCTCCCTTAATCTAGATTAGTCATTTTTAGTTAAGCGCTTAACCAAATCCTTTAAATGAAAGCTGACAACAGAAACGGTCAGCTTTCTTGATTTATATCACTCACAGACTCCCGCTCCACCAGCGTGGGAGCAAGCATGATCCGATTTGCCGGCATACCAGGATTCTCAATTGACTCCAATAATTGTTCCATGGTATAGCTTGCTAGTTTAGCAATGGGCTGAGCAATCGTGGTTAAGCCTGGGTCTGATATTTCCGCATGAATCGTGTTATCAAAGCCGATAATGGAAATATCACGAGGAACCGATATTTTCGCCTTTCGTGCCTCATTAATAAAAACAGCAGCAATTAAATCCGTGGAAGCAAAGACCGCTGTTGGCCTTTTTTCCATTTTAAAAATTTGTCTCGCAGCCATTTTAGCTTCATCTATTTTGGATTTTGCTTCGATCACTTGGACGTTAGTAGGGTTTACGCCTTCATCGGCGAGAGCCTTTTTAAAGCCCTCCACACGCAGCCGTCCGCTCGCCCGCTGCGGCTCGGTTATGATGACAAAATCACGGTGACCTTTTTGACAAAGATATCTGCCTGCCAGATAACCTCCCCTAATATCATCTGTGGTGACAACGTTGGAATCCAGCGCCAGATGGTCGATGGAAAACAAAACGCAAGGGACGTTTTGGCTATTAAGGTTTTTTAATTTCTTTACATCCTTTGGCTCAGTTGCGATGATGAATCCATCGACTTGCTTTTTTATCAACAGATCCAGATAATCGTGCTCACGCTCGAGTTGATAATCGGTGCTGCACAAAATAATCGAATAACCCAATTCCCGTGCATTATTTTCGAGTGCCCGGGCTACTTCTGCAAAGAAGGGGTTCGCAATATCCGGAACCAGCACGCCAATCGTGAAGGTCTTTTTTCCCGTTAATGCGGCAGCTACACTGCTTGGCTGATATTCCAGCTCCTTCATGACCTGTAAGACTTTGTTTTTTGTTTGTTCACTGATACGACCAGTGTTATTTAGAACTTTAGATACCGTAGCAATCGACACATTGGCCTCTTTTGCTACATCATAAATCGTTGGTTTCATGGTCTTCTCCTCTTCGTTCCTTACCCATGAACAAGATATCAGGTTGTCACGCTCCAAAAAGAAGGAAAGCGCTTACCCTATATTTATTATATTTTAACTATACCTGAATTACAATTACATTTTTTAGAATCATGGTAGAATCATGGGGACGGTTCTCCTGCTTTCAAAAATCTGTCCCTTTACTTATCTTTAAAATAATTCCTAGAAATGTAAAAAAGTATTTAACATTCTATTAAATATTTTAGTAATATAAACCTATGACATATGGGTCCTACAAACAATAGATTTAGTACCCAGAAACAATGGGGGTTAATAGATTTGAATATGATAAGCGGCGAATGGAGACATATTTTCAGCCATCGCAAAACAGGATTTACATTACTAGCCATTCTTTTTGTACCATTGATCTATAGCAGCATATTTCTATCCGCTTTTCGAAATCCATATTCTAAAACCGGGGATCTTCCTATTGCCGTAGTGAATGAGGATGTAGGATCGTCATTTGCCGGACAGAATTTACAGCTAGGAAAAGATTTGGTAGATGATTTAAAACAGAACCACTCGTTTAAATGGACATTTACCAATAGCAGGGATGCATTCAAAGGATTGAAAAATGAAAAGTATTACATGATAGTGGAAATTCCAAAAGATTTCTCTCAAAATGGTTCCACATTGTTAGACCATCATCCAAGTAAGATGGGGTTAAAATATTACACAAACCCAGGCAAAAACTATATGGCATCAAAAATAGTAGTCTCTGGAATGAGTAAAATTAATGAGAAAATATCCAATACAATCACCAAACAATACGCCACGACATTGTACAATCGTTTAAATCAAGCAGGCAATCGTTTACAAGAAGCAACAGACGGAGCCAGCCAAATTGACAAGGCTGCGAATGAAATCACAAATAAATCGACTACTCTACATACCTATTTACAGAGCTTAGCTTCTGGTACCGCCTTATTTAATGACGGAACACAAAAGATATACAATGGAACTCAACAATTTCAAACGGAAATTGGTCAGCTCTCTAACGGTGTACAAAAACTAAATGGTGGTATGGATCAATTACAAAATGGCCTGGGTGTCCTAAACCAGACGGGTGAAAAGTTAGCCCATAGTTCTAAACAATTAGAACAAGGAACGGAGGAACTTAAAACAAGTTTGCAGCAATCGTATCAAAGTACACTGGCCTTTCAAGAAAAATTGGCCCCGCTATGGACCGCGTTGGAAAATTTAAAGAAAAAACAACCTGAATTAGTCAACCAACTGAACGCCTTACAACAAATTCTTGATGGTCAAATCGAATTAGTAAACGAACAAAAGGAGCTTATTCTTAAAAGCAAAAGCCTCACAGATCAAGAGAAACAACAGATGCTTGCGAATTTGGATCAGCTGTCTCCTGCCACTTCCGATGTAACGGTCGGCTTTACAGATATCCAGTCCATCATATCAACCGTCTTACAAGGCTCACAGAATGTTCAGAGTCAACTAGACCAGTTTGCAGAGGGACAACAATCGATGTATGAAGGTGCTGAAACATTGGCAAAAGGGCAACATACCTTCAGTTCAAGCTTGGAGACATTTACTCAAAGGCTGGCCAAAGCACATAACGGGGCTAACAAGTTATCGGATGGAGCAAGCACTGCTTCCAACAGTCTTTTAAAAATTGACCGAGCAAGCAATCAATATGCGAAAGGGATTGAAAAACTTCAATCTAGTGCTAATCAACTAAGTAACAGCTCTCAAAAACTTGCAGATGGTTCCACCGCCTTCCATGAGGGGGCTTCCCATTTATCTGAGGGAACAGGTCAATTGCTCTCTTCCTTACAATCCAGTTCTTTGGATTCGGGTGTACTGAAGTTGAATGATAAGAATTTTGACATGTTTTCGAATCCGACTAAGTTGGAATCCCACACAATCAGTGAAGTAAGTGACTATGGAGCTGGGTTAATCCCTTATATCTTGGCGATAGGATTGATGGCGAGTGCATTGTTTTTCTCAACCACCTATCAACTGAAGGAAACAACGATTGAACCATCATCTGCAGCTTCTTGGTTTCTAAGTAAACACAGTGTAGTAATTATGGTTGGAATGGTTCAATCCATCTTAGCTGTAACAATCCTAGTGCAAGGAATGGGGCTAGAAGTTAAGAATGTATGGGGCTTATATCTATTTACCATTTTGGCTAGTCTTACATTCCTATCCTTAGGTCAAATGCTCTGTACCCTTTTGGGGAAAATCGGGCAGATTATTGGATTTATTTTACTGCTATTGCAAATTGTCGGCAGTTCAGGAACATTCCCAATCGCCTTAGTGCCACCATTTTATCAACATTTAAACCCATACCTCCCAATGACGTATGCTATAAAAGGGTTTAGAGATCTAATCTCGATTGGAAATGGAATCCATGATATATGGATTCAGGTCCTAATGCTGGCCGTATTTGGATTAGTCTTTAATGCTGCAACTTTATTATATTTTGTTCTTCAATTGAAACAAAAGAAAAGTGTAACCACTGCTTAAGAATCAAAGGGACGGTTCTCATGCTTACGGAAGCATGAGAACCGTCCCTCTGTTTACTCTGTTTATCCTATATCTTCGAATATTTTTTCAAATACCTCGAACGCTTCTGTGTCGATTCCAGCCATCCAGTGAATATATTTAATTTCTTTTCCCGTTAAATCTCTGTTAACCCTCTTTGAAACTAAACGAACTAATCGTTTATATCGTTCCTCTTCTTCCGTGACAAACGTAATGGCTTCTAAATATTCTTTTCTAGTCATCATTTTGCATTCTCCTCCCTAGCCGCAATTTTGTCCAAAAGTCGATTAAAATAAACCCATGATGCCTGATAAATTAGGAAACTAGTAATGAATCTCAAATATTTGCTTCAAAAAAAGATGAAAAGGACATTGAATTTGCGCTAAGAGGAGTACAAATTAATAGGTAAAATTACTAGAGGAGCCTAACACAAGTTAAGCTCCTTCCAATAACTACTTCTGTTCCAATACTTTAATAAATTCCCGCAGATAGTCAGGCAGATCGGGGGGACGACGGCTTGAAACCAGGTGTCCATCGGTCACGACGGGCTCGTCATACCAAACAGCTCCTGCATTTTCCATATCATCGCGGATACCAGGCGTACTCGTAACCTTTTTCCCCTTTAGGATTTTAGCAGAAATCAACACCCAGCCGGCATGACAAATCTGGCCAATGGGCTTTTCGCTTGCGTCCATTTCCTGAATAAGAGAAAGAACTTCCGGAAAGCGCCGGATTTTATCCGGAGCCCATCCTCCTGGAACTAGAATGGCATCATAATCCACCGCATTCACATCGCTATAAGCACAATCAGATTCCGCCGGCACCCCATACTTGCCTACATATTTTTCATGTGCCCTCTCCCCTGCAAGATGGACCACAGCCCCCTCTTCCCGAAGCCTTAGAATCGGATACCAAAGTTCTAGATCTTCAAATTCATGATGAACTAAGCTAATAACTTTCTTTCCTTGCAATCGCATGTAATCAGATTCCTTTCAACTTATATTTCAAACCTAACCAAACTCTTGCACTAATAATATCAGGTTTCTATGCTTTTTCACATAACCAAGGGTATTCAAAGGTAATCAAAGGGACGGTTCTCATGCTTCGGAAGCATGAGAACCGTCCCCGTGATTCCCATTTATTTGAAAGAGCGTGTACATCTGTTTGGCTAGGTATTGGGGTGTGTATGGCATGTCTTTACGTAACCATGCGACGATGGTGCCGATTAGGGCTGAGGAGCTGTACCAGATGACGATTTCGTTTTGAATGCCCTTCTTAACAAGCTTGGGGTTATTTTCTATACTCTCTGTGATCCTTTTTGTAAGGATCGTTAACAAACGCTCCGTAAAGACTGGAGTTCGTCTCGTACCAAGTACAACTTTATAGAATTTGGCATTCTCAGCAATATATTCAAGCAGGGCGACAAGATTCAACCAAGCTATATCCTCACCGGAATCTTGGGTTGTTTTGGTCCTCGTGATGATCCCCTCAATATCCTCGGCCATTTCCTGTGCCATTTTCTCCATCATGTCTTGTATATCATCATAATGCAAATAAAATGTGACACGGTTAATGGTTGCACGTTCCGCAATCCGATTCACCGTGATTTTATTCATGTCCATCTCCTGCAGTAAATCGATTAAGGCATCCTTGATTAATTGGCGTGTCCGAAGGATCCGCGGATCTACACGTGATTTTGAATGGTCCATCCCTGCTACTCACCCTTCTATTTAATAAATTTACACTTTTTTTATTTCTGTCTATCATCTTCAACATTTAAGACAAAACACGTAAAAAATGATAACTAAATTACACTTTTAAAAAAATTGACGATTGCCAATATCCGTTTTCTAATGTAATTTATACATTGTTAATTATTAAACACTTTGTAAAAAAAGTCTATAATCAACTAAGAAAGGATAGGGTAAATTTGAATAATCATCATAAAGATGTCACAAATTCGATAAAAAAAGGACCTGTTATGTTCATTATGATTTTAGGTGCCTTTATTGCCACCTTAAACCAAACACTCATGAGCGTCGCTACTCCTGAGCTAATGGTTGAATTCAAAATCACAGCTGCAACCGCACAGTGGTTAACAACAGGCTACATGCTCGTAAACGGGGTCCTGATTCCGATCACTGCCTACTTAATGCAGCGATTTACCACACGTGAGCTCTTTCAAGCTTCCATGTTTATTTTTCTAGCAGGGACGATCGTTTCTGCGATGGCCACGGGCTTTCCTTTATTATTAACCGGACGCATGATTCAAGCCGCTGGTGCAGGAATTATTATGCCGCTGCTAACCCATGTCATTCTGACCATCTTTCCTCCTAATAAAAGAGGGGCGGCCATGGGGATGGTCGGACTTGCGATCATTTTCGCTCCAGCCATTGGGCCTACCATTGCCGGCTATATTATTGAAAACTACAAATGGGAAACGATGTTTTACGGGATGATTCCCTTTGCCGTCATTGTTATTATTCTAGGTTTTATTTATCTCCGAAATGTTAACGACCGAATCAAGTCAAAACTCGATATTCTTAGTGTGATCCTCTCTACCATTGGTTTCGGCACCTTACTTTATGGTTTCAGTCGGGCTGGAAGCCTTGGATGGTCAGATATGGAAGTAATAAGCACGATTACAGTGGGTGTCTTGGCTCTTGCACTCTTCTCATGGAGGGCGCTGAAGTCGCAAAATCCACTCCTTGACCTACGGGCATTCAAGTATAATATGTTCTCTCTAACGACCATTATCAATATCGCGGTGACCATGGTCATGTATGCAGATATGATGCTGCTTCCGCTTTACCTTCAGAATATCCGTGGGTATACAGCTATAGAGTCCGGTCTTCTCCTTCTACCGGGTGCGCTAATCATGGGATTCCTTATGCCAGTTACCGGCAAACTGTTCGATCGCTTTGGCGCGAAATGGCTGGCTGTAATCGGAATGATTATTACGATTGCCACAACGTTGGGCTTTACCAACCTGACGGACTCGACAAGTTATATGTATTTGGTTCTTATGTCAACAGGACGCCGGATTGGAATGGCCTTGATGATGATGCCACTACAGACAGCGGGTTTAAATCAACTGCCACAAAGTTTAAATGCACATGGAACCGCCATAAGCAATACCATCCGGCAAGTGGCTGGTGCCGTAGGAACTTCGCTTCTCGTCACCGTTATGTCGGACCGGACGAAATCACATGTAACCGATATGATTCCTTCCGCCGCTGCTAAGGGTTGGACCCAGGCACAGATGGTAAAAGAAGCTACCATACAAGGAATCAATGACGCTTACCTAGTCATTATTGGGATTGGCATCATTGGATTACTGCTTTCCCTGTTTATCAAGAAGGTAACACAAGCATCCGAAAAAGATTCCAAAGCAGTTAAGGTACAACAGAGAACAGCGGAAACGTAAGCATGGGTAAGCATGGGGACGGTTCTCGTGCTTCCGAGCGCGAGAACCGTCCCTTTGCTTTTCTATTTACTTACTTCTACTTCAGTAACGGAATTATAAGTAGTTGCTTAATCAGGATATCTCTCAGTTAACTAAATTTCGCTTCTTTTTACTAACTCATTCACAGGCTAATACTATGTAATAAATAAATATATAGCATTATAATATGTATTATTTTAACATTAAAATGAGTAAAAAGACTATAATCATAGGGACGGTTCTCATGCTTTAGAAGCATGAGAACCGTCCCCATGAATTCGACTAGAGAGGAATTATGATGGACATTTTAAAGCAAACGAGAAATTACGATAATATTAAACTACTCAGGGCCAGGGACTATAGTTATCATCAAGCAAGAAAATTTAATTGGTTTAATATTTACCTAGCGGTTGTTCCTATTATTTATTCTATTATTTCAAACATAACCGGCTTTAACTTAACCCAGTTAATCCACTTGGATAAATACATCAGTGAAAAAATGAGCAGTGTTATCCTTTCAGGGCTTGTGTATCTTTTAACCTTAATCATATCGGAAAAAATTAAACGATTAAAAGAGGTTTCAAATTATCTCCGTGAACAATATGATTGTAACGTTTTTAATCTGCCACCCAACAAATATATGTCAAATTTGCCGGGACCAGAGGAAATTGAAAGGTATGCCAAAAAACAAAGGGATTCAGAATTATATCCTGTATGGTATGGGGAAAAATTCACATCCGATCACTTAATTAATACCGTTGTTTGCCAAGCCGATAACATATCCTATGCTGCTTTTTTATACAAAAAGTTAAATCGTCTTTTATTGATTTTTAGTTGTGCGCTGTTCTTACTTATTTTTATCATTATTTTTGTAATGAATAATCTCGAGGAGGTTTTCTTTGATGTGCTGATCCCTTCCTTTACGATTTTCTCCATTATTTTTAAGGTTACATACAAATCAACAACGATTCAAAGGGAATATCAGCATTTATTAAACCTGATAAAAGAAGATGCATTTACAGCAGCGATTGATGACATTCATCTGAGAATGTTACAGGATAAGATTTTCCAAACTCGTTTAAATGACATTATTACTCCCATCATTATTCGAAAAAACCTGTTAAGGGAAAACAACGAATATAAGGAGTTTTTTTACAAATTTAAAGAAAGCATTTGCAAAGGCATGATAAAGCAGCCGCAACTTCCTAGTGAAATCCCTGTTTATAATTTAAACTTTCAGGACACTTATACGATGGAGGATTTACATCGACCTTTACTAAAGATGCTGAAAGAAGTAGATAAAATATGTAAAGAAAAAGGCTTACCCTACATTATGGATGGAGGCACCTTGTTAGGAAGCGTCCGCAGCCAAGGCTTTATACCATGGGATGATGACATAGATATTGGAATAAAATACGGAGACCGGGGGAATTTTTATCGTATTCTCCAAGAGTGCCTGTCTAGCGATTACAGCATTGAATGCTTTGAACATGACCCATATTACTCACCAGTACTTCCAAAATTCAGGATAAGACTAAATCAAACAGAGGTAATTGAAAAATTACCAAATGCAAGCAGTAATTTTCAACACAAAGGCCTTTTCATTGATGTTTATACATTTGATTTTGCACTACGATCTTTGTGGGTGGACAAACTCTATAGGCTTCTAATCATGTTTCCTGCATATAAGCTGCTTACTCAGTTAGATATTCTTGGAAAAGGGAAATTCAAATTATACTTTTTAAAAAAGTTTTATTTACACTTAGAATCGTTTTATAGCAAACTCCCAAAAAATAAGGAATGGATCTCCTATTCACCTAGTTATCTTTATAGACCACTGAGTCCCGGTCCTTATTATCAATCTAATAAAGTCTTTAACGGAATAAATGAATTGCCCTTTGAAGACACACACTTTCAAGGCCCTGCTGAACCTCACCATATCTTACAACAATGTTATGGAGACAACTATATGCTACCGAACAAGACCTATGTCACCATTCTTCAGCATTTAAAAGCAGTAAAACTATAGAAGCATGGGGACGGTTCTCGTGCTTCCCCCCTAACTTTTGATGATTTAAATGAGGACTTGACGTTTGTGGAATTGACAATAGAAATAAGCAGAGAGACATAACTCTCTGCTTATTCTTTTAGCAATAGGAAGGTTCATCTATAACTCAAATCTTTCTTTAATCCTGTTCGCCACTTCCACTGCACTTAAATTGGTATTATTTATTTTCAAATAATTTCCCTTCGTGATTTCTTCAGGCAATGAATTTAATCGATACTTTTCCATTGATTTTTTCAAGTTTGCCTCGGACCACTCCACATTCCTCTTGGTGGGCTTATGCTCAAGCCGATGAGGGCTGCGATTCCGCTCAATCCGTTCACCCAAATCCGCCTCAAGTTCAACAAAATAAACGGTGCCGCCCCTTGATTCAAAAATCTCACAAACTTGTTCAATATAATCCCAATCTTCTTGAAGGTCGAATGCCCAAACATAAGTGAATATTAAACCGTACAAATCGCTTTTCGCCACGGACTCAAATATTTCTTGGCGAAATAAACTTACTAGTCTTTGTCCCTCTTTCGTACCGTAATCAAAAAAGGGGGTTACTAATTCAATGGTCATGTGATTATGGAATAATTTCAACTCAGTAATTTTCGCTAATTCCTGCCCTACTGTCATCTTACCAACAGCCTGTGGTCCAAATATCAAGACAAACTTCATGGCCCTTCCCCCCCTAATACCCTTCCATTTCTTCCTATATCACCCATAATATCATTATTTCTTTCAACCTGACCAAAGAAAGAATATTATTTTGTTTTTAAGGGAAAGATATAAATCACCATGAACGCTTTCCCTGATACACAACAAAAAGCCCTTCTCCATGGAGAGGGGCTTTAGTTAATTTTCAAAAAAGAAGCATGAGAACCGTCCCCATGCTTCCTTCATTTTATGGTCTTACACTAATAATCGTGCTCCAACCGCTATATACTTTAGTTGTGCCCACAGTTGTATAGGCTCTTAGTTTATAATAATAGGTTTTCCCCATGATTAATCCAGTATTGGTGTAATAAAGGGATGTTGTGTTTTTTAATAGAGTGTAAGTTCCACTATAAGATGTGGCTCTATAAAGTTCATAACCATTTACCCCTGCTACAAAACTCCAGGTCAACTTAAAGCTGGTTGTAGTTAGTCTAGTTGCTTTAAAGTTTGCTGGAACAGATGGTATCGGTTTTGCAGATGCTACTGCTGAAAAATTACTATAAACCTCCTTAGTTCCAATCATTCGGTAAGCTCTGATTTTATAATAATATGGTTTATTGGTTGTAAGCCCCGAGTTATTCAGACTGGTAGCAGTGGTAGAACCTACAAGTGAATAAGAACCTGTACTGGATGTTGCCCGATAGACCTCATAACCACTTGCACCACTGACTGCTCCCCAGCTTGTCTTGATGCTATTATATGCCGATGAAACGGCCTTAGCTGAAGATGGAATAGCAAGTGTTGGTTTCACCGCAACGACTGGAGTAAAACTACTATAAACGGTCGATGTCCCGGTTTGATAAGATCTAACTTTATAGAAATAAGTGGTGCCTGTAGTTAAACCTGTATTGTTATAGGAAGTACTTGTGGTAGAAGTTACTTTTGTAAAAGGTCCAGTGCTGGATGTTGATCGATAGATCTCATATCCTGAAACCCCACTTCCTGCTGTCCAACTTAAATTAACATTAGTGTATGAAGTGGCAGCCGCCTTTAAATTGGTTGGCTGCATGTAGTAAGTTGGGTTGGTGTTAAGCCATTTGTAGATGGTTTCATAAGTAGAGCTGCTATAACCATTTGCTACTCTTATATAAGGGTAACCTACTGTCTTTTTAACCAATATTCCGTACCAAACTTCAGATTGACCACCAGGATATAACTCCACATCATATTCTCCCAAACCACTGAGTTGATCTGAGAATGAGGCTGAAGAAATAGGGGAAATCTTCTGTCCGCTAGCTGTAAAAAAACTATCTTCGCTCCACATGACATCGCTCGCGTATAAAGACTCTGTTGCTGGTCCCGATACATATTTTAAGTTAAACTTCATTAAAAGCCATTCTTCATCCGCGGCTGGTTCATCATTAAACATATTTTCTCTGGCAACTATCGAATTGGCTTCTTCACCTTTATACATTTGTAATAATTTCAATTCTACAACCTTGGAGGTATCACCATAATATTGCTGGAATGTAAATCTATGATTCTCCCAAGCATTATATGGCGTACCACGATCTCCTGCTGCCGCAAAAACGGTGTCCATCTTAGTGGATAAAATCAAAATAAATAAAATTAAAAAGGACAAAATTCTATATTTTTTCACATAAATCCCCTTTCTATGTATCCCTCAAAATAGGTACTAAGCACCAGTAACATCTTACCAAACAACTTCTAAAAATTAACATGATATTTTTCGACAAATTCAGCCAAAAAAAAATCACGGGGACGGTTCTCATGCTTCCGAAGCATGAGAACCGTCCCCGTGATTCCCCCGTTATTCTAGATAACTAGTTGTTTTAAGTCAGCTTTTAAATCTTCAATTAATTTTTCAAGTGTCATCTCAGTTTCATTTTCGCCATTTTCGTATGCCTTTTTGACAATTTGTGAAAAGTCTACAAGGCTTTGCTTTGCGTCATGATTCATTTCTTAATCTCCTCCTCTAAATATATTAAGTTTATGCTTTACAATCAATCCCACATGGAAAATTGTATTATTTTGTAGAAATAGTACGTATTTTAATTATTTTGAAGTTTAATATACCCATTTAGCCCCAAACACAAACCACCGCTTTTTCAACATAAAGCGGTGGTTTGTATTTTAAATGTTTTTATTTAGAAAATTTGAGCCAACAAGCCAAGCAGCAGCCATTTTCAAATCCCGGATTGAAAGTCCCCAACTATCATTTACCATCCGATGAGCATCCGGTAACTCCTCAAAGGTACATAGGAAACCTATATTTATATGTAATTCCAAGCTTTATTGAGTTATTTCTCTCCTGCTTTTCCTCCCACACCGTATACAGGTACCGGTATAGTAGTTATACTTATGTCTTTTACGAAAAAAACAAATAATCGATTTTATTTTCATCGGCTCCTCCTCAATAGGTTTATTTTACCATTAACATACCAAATATTCCTAAACTTTTAAACAATAAGCATGAAAATAGTTTGTTTAAATGAGTGAATGAGAATAAAGGCGGGAAAGAAATCCCAACCATTCTCTAAAAAACGCAGGAGAACCGTCCCCTTGCGTCAAAATTCATGCATTTATCCTATTGATTTTGTAAGCGTTTCCATATATATTTAATTAAACACAATTGAAAAACATAATAGGTATCTACAACTATCAATAGGAGTGGATGATCATGGACAGACAAGGGAATCTATTAGTAGGGTTATTTTGGGGTACATCTCTTAGTGTTCCGTTATGGATTGCGTTTTTCGGTTGGATGAAACTACTTTTACGTATAGTCATGTAGCAGGTACTAAAAAATTAACTATAATATAAAAATATAAGAGTAAAGATCCACAAACAATAAGGATCCTTACTCTTTTTACTTTTGGACAGAAATATAAATATGATTCGACAAAAATCGATAAAAGCAGACAAAATTCTTCCCAAAGTAACCGATATCATTTATACTATTGTTAAATTCAATCGTACGAAAGGGCAGCACCATTGAAAGATGGTTACGCAAAACTATAGGGGCTAAGGTCTTGGACTATGCTTGCCAGTTACCGAAACAATATTTGACCTCCGTACGATCACTTTGGAGGAAAAAATGAACAAGAGAAACATGAGAAAAAATGCACCTAGAGTGAAGTCAGGGTACTTGACTGCAAAAGAGCGAAAAATCGTAGAATGGTATGAAAGTAAAAGATTAGAGGCAAAGTTAAGGGAGTTTGAACCCAATGCTGTTAAATGACAAAGAAGGCTCCTTTGCCAAAGGATGTTTCTGGGGGCTATTGTTTTCAATCCTTTTATGGGGATTGGTCATATACTTTCTAAGTAAATATTCTTAACATATTGAAAAGAGTAAGGACCACCAACCATAATGGAACCTTACTCTTTTTATCATTCAGCAATTAAGTATGTGACACAATCATCTCACAATTCCCGTCTACTTCAAACTCTCCAAATCCGACAGGAAGAATAAAATGACTCCCCTTCTTCAAATCATATCGCCGGCCGTTATGAATGAGGCTTCCCTCACCATGGATCACACTAAACAGCAAATACTGATCATTAAAAGAAAAACTAGACTTACCAGCAACTTCCCACTTATAAACCGAGAAAAATGCTGATTCTACATATGTTGTCATTCTTGTTTTATCATTCTCTCGAACTACTCTCTCGCTAACCGCATCCTGGTGAGGAACAGTGGTAACCTCCATAGCTTTTTCTAAATGAAGCTCTCGTAAGTTCCCATCACTATCCCGACGATCATAATCATAGACGCGATAGGTAGTATCTGAGCTCTGCTGCGTTTCTAATACAAGTGTTCCCTCACATAAAGCATGAATGGTTCCGCTTGGCACATAGAAAAAGTCGCCTGGCTTGATTTTCACGCGGCGAAGCAGGTCACTCCACTTCCCCTCCCTAATTTGCTGCTGTAATTCTTCCTTCGTTTTGGCATTATGGCCAAAAATCATATCAGCATCTTCTTTACAATCAATAATATACCAGCATTCTGTTTTTCCCAGTTCCCCATTTTCATGAACCATCGCATATGTATCATCGGGATGCACTTGAACTGATAAATCCATATTGGCATCCAAAATCTTCGTCAATAAAGGAAAAACCTTCCCCTTCGGATTCCCAAAAAGCCCAGGCTGTTCTTTCCATAATTTATCTAAAGTCATCCCCTGATAAGGTCCATTTTCTATCATCGATGGACCATTCGGATGAGCAGAAATGGCCCAGTACTCTCCGGTATGTTCATACGGGATTTCATATCCGAACACATCCCGTAAGGCCCTCCCGCCCCAAATTCTCTCTTTAAAAACAGATTGTAAAAATAATGGTTCCAATCGAAGTCCTCCTCCTGATGTTAATCTGTCATAAACTTATATCTTAAAATAGCGGCAAGCCCCGCACCGTGCTTGAAATCTCCATTAGCCACTGACTCCTTCAGCTCTTCCATAGAAAGATAATGCAGTTCAATTTGCTCACTATTCTCCAACTTTTGCTCGGTAGGAGTTAAGCCGGCTGCGGCAAACAAGAAGATTTCCTCTGTCGTTGAACCTGGAGAAGGATAAAAACTTCCTAATTCAAGCCAATGCTCCGCGACATATCCTGTTTCTTCTTCTAATTCCCGTTTCGCAACCTCAAGGGGGGCATCTCCTTCTGTATCAATCATTCCAGCAGGCAATTCCCATTGCCAGCTTTTCATCGCATGGCGGTATTGTTTTAGACAGATCACTTCATGATCTTTCGTAATCGGCAGAATGCAAACGCCCTTTGCAAAGTCTAAATAGGAAAAAGTCTTTTCTTCCCCGTTTGGAAGAAGGACTTGATCTATGGTTATTCCAAATCGGTCAATCTTTTCCTTGCGAGAATGGTTAACTTTCCAAGTCATATTGTCCACCTTCACTTTCCCACCCTACATTAGAATTGTCTCCAGATATTAGGATACTACATATCTTTTCCTATGTGGAGAACTTATTCTTTATCACTATGAGTTTAAATTTCTATCTTTCAGGGAAAAATATACATGATATCTATCAAAAAAAGTTTAATTAAATCTAAAAAAATAAAAAACAATCCTACATGTAGGATTGTTTACTGCTCATTTAAATTCAATTTGTGCCTGTTCATTTAACATTTGGTCTCCTCTTTTGGCGGCAGCCGCTAAACTCATAACAAACAGCATGGAGGACGAACCAACAATCAAACCAGCAATAAAAATTAACATAGTAACCCCCTAGAATAGACTAATAATTCGTCGTAAGGTGATACATATTCGGTAACTGGCTGGCATAATTTATAAAAATCTTAGCCCCTCTAGTTTTGCGACACCACTTTTCAATGGCTTTGCCCTTTCGTACGAACTATGTCGTTTTTGTAATTGTAACATCTTTCACTACTATTCAATAGTATATAGCTATTAAATATACATGATTGAGCGAAGAGCAGTACCTATGGCCCTCATGGAGAGAGCCTGATTTATTATACATTTGGAGTGGATAAACCATGCAAGAAAACGTTGATGGTAGAAATTTTGGGCATGGCTGTTTATGGGGGATCTTTTTATCCCTGCATTTATGGATTACGTCATATTTCTTTTTTCGTCTAGTATTACAATTAATATTTTAAAAGTCTTTTCTCTAAAAGTTCGGTAACTCCACAAAAATAAACGGGCTTATAGTATGAATAAAACTACCAAACCAAGTAGTTTTTATGTCATAATAGAAGACAAAAACTTCCAAAGTCTCGAGACATTCTTATTAGGAGCCCTTATGAAAAAAAAGATACTGATTCGTTTACTTTTTATTTTGTCACTTGTGTTTATTTTCCGCTATACGATGCTGCCCGAACCTTCCTTAGGCATAGGAATGAGTAAAGGAGAAATCAACCTCATACCGTTCAAAGGATTAGGAGATCCCCTATCCACCGGATTCATGGTTAACGTTGGGGGGAATATTGCCTTATTTATTCCTTTTGGCTTCATCCTGCCCATTATGTATCCTAAACTGAGATCCACCCTAACAGTCACTTTGATTGGATTATCTCTATCCATCATGATTGAATGCATCCAATTAACCATGCCTAACAGGTGGACCGATATTAATGATGTTATTTTAAATACGTTTGGTACCTATATAGGTTTTCGCCTATTCAGGAAACAGGGGGACGGTTCTCATGCTTCGGAAGCATGAGAACCGTCCCCCTGATTTTTTACTGACTCAATGTAACCTGGTTATCTTGCAGCCTTTGCTTTTTGGCTTTCCGGAAATGGAATAATTCGTAGAAGGTTGGAATCACAATCAGCGTCAAAAGGGTGGATACGATGAGACCAAAAATGACTACCACCGCAAGTCCCTTTGAAACCAGGTTTAAACTCATGGCCGATTCATGGGCAACAAGCAGCGGAAGCATGGCAAACACCGTGGCAAGGGCTGTCATCAGAATCGGACGCAGACGCACAGCTCCAGCCTCCATAATCGCTTCGCGAATACTCATACTCTCCTCATTATGACGAATTCGGTCCACCAGCACGATCGCATTGGTGACAACAATCCCAACCAGCATCAGCATCCCGATCCCCGAAGAGATATTAATACTCGAGTGAGTAATCACCAATCCTAATAGGGAACCAATCGCTGCAAGCGGCAGAGAAATCAGAATAGCAATGCTTGCACGGAACGACTTTAAGGTAACAAGCAGGATCATAAACACAATTCCAATCGAGAGCATGGCCAGTTTGCCCAGTTCAGCTAAATCATCCGATGACTGCATCGCAGAACCGGTGATCTCTGCGCTTGTTCCCTTTCCAAATTTATTATTTTTATCCCACACGGCGATCTGTTTTTGAATCTCACCCGCCACGTCCACCATTTTATCTGAATCCACAAAAGCACTGACTTGCAGATAATGATGGCCGTCTTTGGAATAGATGGTCCCTTGCTCCTTACTTTCTTCAATCTTGGCGATGCTTGATAAAGCCACTGGTCCATTGGGTGTCATTAGCTGCAAATCGTTTAGATCATTCGCCGTTTGAACTTCTTTTAAAGCGCCCAATTTAACGGTTGTGGTTCGCCCATCTATTTTGATGCTTCCAATCGCAGCAGGCTGAATCATCGCATAAATAGACTGAGAGATTTCCTGTGCGTTGGCTAATTTTGAATCCACCGTAATCGTAACGGTTGGCTTTGTATTTTGATCGTTACTTTCTACTTTTTGTACACCATCAATGGTGCTGATATCTTTCTTAACGATAGCAGCTGCTCTTTTAATATCGTCTTCATTGTTGCCAATGACATCCACTGAAACTGACGTTTTATTCACTCCCAACAAACCAGCAGTGTCTGCCGTCAGCTCCGCACCAGGAAATTGATCTTTTGTTTTTCGGATGTCTTTTACAAACTTGGCAGAATCGGTCCCTTCTTTAGGGAAAACCATAAATTGAACAACGTTTGCATCTTGCAGATTGCCGTATTTTGCAGCATCCTCATTGACTCCTGCGATGGCAATATGGTTTTTTACCCCTTTTTTATCGGCAAGAATGCTCTCCATTTTCGAAACACCGTCATTTATTTCGCTGATTGGGGTTCCGTTATGATAGCGAAGACTGATGGCTATGTAGGCGGAATCCTTCTGATCGACAGACCCTTTAGGCATACTCACAAATAACCCAACGGACCCAACCACAACAAGAATCACTAGGATAATTGGAAGCCATTTATGGTTAAGCGACCATTTCAACACAGATGGGTAGAACGTATTGGTCTTGTGTTCTTTCACCTTTATCTTTTTCATCATCCGGCCGCTGAGTACTGGTACCACTGTGAGCGAAACAATCAGTGAAGCGAGCAGTGAACAAGTGATCGTAATCGCAAACGGGGCCACAAGATCTCTTAAACCTCCCGAAACAATCATCATTGGAAGGAATACGGCCACTGTTGTAAGGGTGGATGATGTAATAGCTGCTCCCACTTCTTTTACCGCTTCTACGAGAAACGCAGGCGTTAATTCATTGTCTTTCTTCCTTCGGTAAATATTTTCGACTACTACGATACTGTCATCCACTAAACGTCCGACCGATACTGCAATTCCTCCGAGCGTGAGAATGTTTAAGGTCACGCCAAAGAAGGAAAGTAAAATCATCGTAATACACAGAGACAGTGGAATGCTGACAATCGTGATCAAGGTCATTCGGAAACTGCGCAGGAATAACCAGATAATAAGAGTTGCAAATAAGGCTCCGGTCAATACTTCTCTTGTCATCGAATTAATGGAATCAAGAACGGTATTCCCTAAATTCATAAAAATCGTTGCTTGCAATGTTCCTTTGAAGTCTTTGTTGATTTTATTAACCACGTCTTCTACCTGTTTTCCAAGGGTAACGGCATTGGAGGTAGAATCCTTCTGAATAACGATGTCGATAAAGTTTTTCCCATTCAAATGGGTGATGCTTTCGGTATCCTTTTGCAGGGTAACATCAGCCACATCCTGCAGTTTGGTGTTACTGGTTAACTGGATATTTTTAAGGTCCTCCAGTGATTCCATTTTTCCTGTGACGATAATACTTGTTGCTTCATGGTTTAACGTTTGTTCGCCCACGGCAACAGAAGCATTTTTTCCTTGAAGAAGGGTATAAAGTTTTTCAAGCGGGAATTTTGCTGCGGCTAATTTGGCTGGGTCCACTTGGATCATGACTTGCTGATTTTTTCCGCCGTTGGTGATGACATTGCCGATACCTTTTAGGTCTTGGAACATTGGCATAATCTCTTTTTCTACTAAGGTTAGCTCCTTATTGCCAATTTCCTTATCAAAAGTAAGACCTAGTTCTACAATCGGAATTTCAGAGGTGTTGAGGTTGACAACGTATGGTTTCATGACCCCATTGGGGAGATTGACCATGGAAATTCTTTCTTGAATTTGCTGTTTTGCTTCTTTTACATTGATGTCAGATTCAAAGGTGACGGTCATCTGAGTAAAGTTATTTCCAGTTTGTGCGGCTACATCTTTTTTTCCTCTGACGCCGGCCAATGCCTGTTCAATTGGCTGCGTGACCTGTTCATCCATGCTTACCGCATCGATACCATTTCCAACCACTGAAATGGTCACGTACGGTTGATCTGCAGCTGGCATCAGCTCCATTGGAATCGTGGTGTAACTAAAAATCCCAAAAATCATTGAGGCAAATACGGCAAAAGCCAATGCGGCTTTGTTCCGTAATGCCCATTTGGTAAACCACGTCATATAGGTCCTCCCTAGTCCTAAAGTATTAAAAACAGGTAAATTATACCATTCAACCGACGTTCTGAATAGAGAATTTTTATATTTTTACAAAAAAATTACTTTTCATAAAAGGAAGGCACAAGGGTCTTTAGTGGCAAAAGTAAACCCTATGTAATAGCTTTTAAATGGGAATGTTTTTGTATATAATGGATATATAATAAAAAAGAGAAGTGCTGCTAACACTTCTCTTGCAACCTCTTCCGTCAGGGCGGTGGTTGTCTTAGTAATTATTTTTGCGAACCACCCTTTTGCTTGCGACGGCGTAGGGTGGTTTTCCTGTTTTCTAACACGTTCTTCCGAAAGAAATAAGCGCTAACCTCACGCAAAATTCCTTTTAGAACCTCTAGCAGAAGCTCAAGAAAAGTTTCCAGTTAATCACCCCCTTTCTCAATAAGAGAAAAGAAGACCGACAACGGCCACCCTCACAATATTCAGTTGCAATCCATTCTATCATTTTCTTTCCATTTAAAAACCTATCAATCCTCGACAAAAATCGAAGCGTGGAAGCAGAGGGACGGTTCCCATGCTTCGGAAGCATGAGAACCGTCCCTCTGCTTTTCTATGGAAGATCATCTGACAGTTTCTATGACTTACTGCCTTTTTCCATGTAAAATGCCTAGTAAATAAATAATTTGTAAGGAGTGGTATCATGTTTTTGAAAAAGGCAATGGTAGGAGACAATATTGTTTCGATTAATGGCATTAAAGGGAAGGTGGAGAAAGTCGGTGAGAACTCGGTCGTAATTGAAATTCTAGAAAATTTCTCAGGTAAATACTTTGAAAACAATAGGACAATTGTTTCTCATAAAAATTATGTAGTCCTTTAAGAGAATAAGGAATTCCCCTCACCTCCTTTTCTTCATAGACAATCTACGTTTATTTTGCTTCCCTCCTATTCTGGACTTGCCGTAAAAATAAAAAAGAGAAAAGCACCGATAGAGTGCTTTCCTCAATCCTTATTTACTTACTAAACAAGCCTTTTACACCCTTATAAATTAAGACTAGTGAAAAGACTAAAACGGTTAAAATGCCAAGGATATCTGTAACGGGTGAAACGCTTTCGAGAAAAGAATCAGCTAAAGGAACTTTTATAAGTGCAAAACCAGATAAAATGGTAGCAAGGAATAAGAAAATCCGGTTATCCATGGGTCTCTCCTCCTTCCTATGTGATTGATAAATTATATGACACCATCATTACGAATATGTCATTTGTGTAACAAAAATTCATTTGCTATCAAAAAGGAAAATATCCAAAAATTGTTTTAGAGAATGGCTGTTATTTGGGCAGCCATTTTTTCATTTTCAACGAAGGGTGCTTAGTTCAAGAGAATTGAGAATATTTTAGAACCAATTTACAAAGGATAAATTTGGTGCTTAATTGGGCAAAAGAGGGTTAGGTGATTTTTTTATGGAATTTATGAAGTACAAAGGTGAATGGTACGTTTGGATATTATTCCTTATTTTAATATTTATTGTGATATGGATGCCTAAAAAAAATCTAACATGGGCAGGAATATTAGTTACTTTGGGAGTAGCTGGACATTTAACCTGGATTTCCGATTCTATTGCAGGGTCGATATTTGATTTATTTGACCTTGCAAAGAGTAATACTACTGAGCTTAGCGATGCCGTTCTACTTAGCTTTGTTCCTGCTTGTATAGCTGTCATTTATGTTAATTTTTATAGCTCTTCAAAAAGATGGATTTTTGCCATTAGCTTTACATTAGTATCTTTTATATTAGAATTAGGCTTAGTGAAAGTCGGATACATGAAAAATAAAAACTGGGAAACATGGTATGGGGTACCTGTTTATTTTATAACCTATAAGTTCTTCTTTCCATGGTTCTTAAAATTAATTACAAATAAAAAACTAGTAAAAATAACTTCTTGAATAAACTGGGTGAAAGAGGAATTTTACCTATAAAAAAAAATGCTTAGCCTATGCCAAGCATTTTTCCATTTTATTTAGCCTTTGGGAATACTCTGCGAATGGTTTCAGTAAATTCATTAAAGAAACCTGAAACTGGTTTACCGTTACGAATATCTGACGCGTATGTGTTCATTCGATCATAAAAATCAGGGTTTTCCGATACATAAACATGATCAATATCACGATCAGTAGATTTAACTCTTTGTGAAATCTTATGCTCAATATTCTTAGTCCCCTTATTTCGGGATTCAGAGGAAAGCTTTACAGCTACATACGCATTATTTTCTGTCACAATCACATTTGCCGTGTCCACCTCTGGCAAGTCTGCTATTTTTTCAGCTGCATCATCGGCCACTCTCATCTTAGAACGATTATCAATAACATTATTGTTCCTGTTGGTGGTGATGTTGTTCTTTGTCACATCATTTTTATTGACGTTATTTCTGGTACATCCAGCCAAATCAAGGCTAAATATAAGGATTGCAAATAAGATTAAGCCCTTCTTCATCATCTAGTCCCTCCGTTAGTTATGTTAGTCAACAATCTTATTATTGAATACCTTATACTTTTTATACTTATTACCTGGTTTTAGGGGGGGATGATGTAATGTGGCACTATCCTCCACAAAAAAAGCCCCAGCCATTTTGGAGGGGATTCACGCGTTTATCGTTTTGTCATAGTCCTCCCTTAGGCGCTTGATATCTTCTTTTGGCGGCAACCCAAACATACGGGAATATTCACGGCTGAATTGTGATGGACTTTCATAGCCAACCCGGAATGCCGCATCTGTTGCATCAGCTGATTCAGAAAGTAACAGGCTCCGAGCTTCTTGAAGTCTCAGTTGTTTTTGGAATTGAATGGGGCTCATCGCGGTTACCTCTTTAAAGTGCCGATGAAGGGAAGAAACACTCATATTTGCTATTCCCGCAAGTTCCTCAATCTTGAAAGACTTTTCATAATGATTCATGATATGTTCAATCACGTCACTGATTTGAAAGGTAGAGCTTCCTTCTATTGCTATTTGTTTTAGCACACCCCCATTTTCTCCTTGAAGCACCCGATAGATGATTTCTTTCCTAATTAAAGGAGCAAGTACCTTAATGTCTTCGGGATTATCTAGCAAACGGGCTAATCTTGTTACCGCGTCTAACAAAGATGGCTCTATTTTGCTGACATACATCCCTCGTTTAGCATTTTCCTTCTTTTCAGCTTCCATTTGGAATTCACGAAGCACCTCCAATATTTCATTCGGAGTAAATTCAAGTTTTAGAGCCAGGTAAGGGACTTCAGAAGAGGCTTCTGTAACTTGTCCGGTTATTGGAAGGTTAACGGATGCAACAAGGTAATCGGCAGGACCGTACCTAAAGAGCTCTTGTGATAGAAATACCTCCTTCATCCCTTGAACCACAATGCATAAGGAAGGCTTATATACACCGTAAAATGGTCCGGCTGCATCAGAGTAACGAGAGAAAAATAAAGATGGAATAGCAGTCATGTGAGAACCATCCCGTTCTGTGTAACGCTCAATAAGTTGGGCAAGTTCTACCTGCTGTGTATAGATTTCCTTAGACATAAGACCCTCCTTGTTTTTTAATACTTGTTAGTTTCAGTTTAATTTATATTCGTCTGTTTCGTAAGTGCTTTAAGAGAATTAGGCAATGATTTGGTAGGAATGGGTTAAGGGTTTCTTTTTCACTTATTGCATAATAAGGGAGTCGAAGTTCTTTTTAAAATTTAATTATATCATCAGAAAATAAAGGAAAATAGGAGGATTTCATATGCAAAAAGTAATTTTAAACAATGGTGTTGAAATGCCGATACTCGGCTTTGGAGTTTTTCAAATCCGAGATGAAAACGAATGTGAACAAGCTGTTTACGACGCGATTATGTCAGGTTATCGATTGATTGATACCGCCGCCTCTTATCTAAATGAAGAAGCCGTAGGCAGAGCGATCAAACGGAGCGGTGTGCCAAGAGAGGAATTGTTTATTACTACGAAATTATGGGTTCAGGATACAGGCTATGAACGCACAAAGAAAGCATTTGAAAACTCGCTGGAAAGACTGCAATTGGATTATTTGGATTTATATTTAATTCATCAGCCATATGGCGATGTATATGGTTCTTGGCGTGCGATGGAAGAATTGTACCGCGAGGGGAAAATCAGGGCAATCGGGGTGAGTAACTTCCATAGTGACCGTCTAGTGGATTTGATCATTCATAATGAAGTAGTTCCTGCCGTAAACCAGGTGGAGACACATCCTTTCTGTCAGCAAATGGAAAGTGCTAAATTTATGAAAGACAACAATGTTCAGATCGAATCCTGGGGTCCATTTGCTGAAGGAAGAAACAACATGTTCCAGAACGAAACCTTATTAGCAATAGCCGCTAAATATAATAAATCCGTTGCCCAGGTGGTTTTACGCTGGTTAACGCAAAGAGGAGTCGTTGTGATTCCAAAATCTGTTCGCAAAGAAAGAATGGTTGAAAACTTCAATATCTTTGACTTTGAATTACATCAAGAGGATATGGAAAGAATGGCGACGTTAGACACGAAGGAAAGCCTGTTCTTTTCACATAGAGATCCTGAAATGGTGAAAGCGCTGGGTACACGTAAACTAGATATTTAATACCTATTTAGCAAATAAAAAACATTGAGGTACGACCTCAATGTTTTTTATTTTTATTGTTCTCCACGCCAGATCAGACCTGAGTCTTACCTACAGGATTATGTTCTTAAAACGGTTCGATCGCTTTCTCATTTTTACCAGTTTGAGGCTGATTTTCAATACTTCTTGCTTCGACTTCCTTCGGAATATCCTTAAGGCGTTTATTTACTTCTTCTACTTGATTAGTATTTCTTATTTCATCCATTTTCAAAAAACCCCAATTCATTAAGATATTTTAATAAATATAGTATGCATCCATAGGGAGGATTTTATGTCCACTGAGTCATACCTGCATACTTTGTCATAGGGTGTCTTTATATGGCATAGTTATTTCTGTTATCATCCAGTTCTTTGGTTTTCTTAACATACAAGGGGTTTACAGCCACAAACTTAATCTCATTTTCTTTTGTAAATTAATAAGGAAAAAATCCGCCAGTGGAAAAAAGAATGATTCCTAACCATTTACAAATAATAACAGAAAACCATTCATTAAAATTGAAAGAGGAAACTAAATGCGAAGTTTATTTCAATCTTTAAAGAAAATCCTTCCTCAAAACCTATCTTCTAAACAAAATGAGCAGATTGTCATAACTTACGAATATATTGATAAAAACTTGGCTGAAAACCTTTCTTTATTAAAAAATATTTTTGGAAAAACGGATGATATCCTTTATAGAGAGTTTGAGTTTCTGAACCAAAAAACATATAAGGTTTTTATTTGTTATTTAGATGGAATAGTGAATGAAGATTATATCAATGTAAATATATTAAAGCCGTTAATGGAGCCCAACTCTTCACCTCAACACTTGGATCAAAGCAATTTACTTACCCTGATAAGAAATAGGATTATTCACACGGCAGATATGCAAGAGCTAAATATGATAGATCAAGTTATTGACAGTGTCTTGACCGGAAAGACGATCCTTTTTATAGATGGATTTGATTCGGCTCTCGCTATGAGTACTCAAGGTTTTGAAACAAGGAATGTAAGCGAGCCTGATACTGAATCAAGTGTAAGAGGATCACGTGAAGGTTTTAATGAAGTGTTAAAGGTCAATACTGCGTTAATTCGCAGAAAAATTAACAACCACCATTTAAAGTTTGAAAATATTAAGCTCGGCAAACAGACCAAGACAAGTATTCGTATAGGCTACATTGAAGGGATTGCCAATGAAAAGGTTGTGGAAGAGGTACGTACCCGGCTGCAGCGTATCAATGTGGATTCCATATTGGAATCAGGATATGTAGAACAATTTATCGAGGACAACCCCTATTCGATTTTCCCTTCTGTGGGAAATAGCGAGAAACCTGATAAAGTTGCTTCTAAATTACTAGAAGGAAGAGTGGCAATACTCTGTGATGGGACACCCTTTGTCTTGACCGTTCCCTTCCTATTTATCGAGGGGTTACAAGTAGGAGAGGACTATTACTCCCGGCCTTATTTATCCTCAGTCATTCGATTATTAAGATTATTAGCCCTATTCATTGCTGTTGCGGCCACGCCCTTTTATATCGCCCTTACCACCTATCATCAAGAGATGGTTCCTTCACTCTTGTTGGCAACAATGGCTGCTGGGGAAGAACGTGTTCCCTTCCCTATTTTTATTGAAACCTTGTTAATGGAAATCACCTTTCAACTTCTGAGAGAGGCAGGAGTAAGGATGCCAAGACCTGTAGGTTCGGCGATTAGCATTGTTGGTGCCCTAGTTATTGGAGAAGGAGCCGTTCAAGCAGGTTTGGTCAGCTCGGCCATGGTCATTGGGATTGCGATTACAGGGATTGCCGGGTTTGTGGTACCTGCATTTAATGATGCCATTATTTTATCGAGAATTCTTTTGTTGATATTAGGAGGCTCATTGGGTTTATATGGAATATTAATGGGTTTTATGATTATTCTGGGCCATTTATGCTCTCTTAGGTCTTTTGGCACCCCCTATTTAACACCTCAGGCGCCAATTATTTGGAGTGAATGGAAGGATTCGATTATTCGCTTGCCGATTTGGCTTTTTCATTCCCGGCCGCAATCGATCACTTGGAAGAACTCGAAAAGATCGGGTTATGGAAACAAACCCAATACTCCCAAAAAGGATGAAGATGAAGGTGAAGGTCAGGTATGAAAAAGGCGGTTTTCTGTTGTATTTGCTTATTGCTATTGACAGGTTGCTGGGACAGGACTGAATTAAAGCAGCTGGGAATCGTAATGGGAGTTGCCATTGATAAAGATCCGGATTCCGGGGAATTTATTGTTTCCACACAAATGCTAAGACCAGGGGCAATCAGTACCCAAATGCCCAGTTCCGAAAAGCCCGTTGAAAAAGCGGTTACAACGGGAAAAACCATTTTTGAAGCCATACGGAACTCCAATCTAGAATTCGACCGTAAAGGATTTTATGCCCATACCAAAGTGATTGTGATTGGGGAAACCTTGGCAAAAGAAGGACTGTTGCCAGTACTTGACTTTTTTCAGCGCGGGAAAGAAGTACGGGGGTATGTGTTCGTGTGTATTGCAAAGAATACACCAGCAAGTGAGATTTTGGGAATAGAAACAGGAGGAATCGAATCCATCCCTGCATTCCGAATAAGAGATATGATTGAGGATACGAAATTTCATTTAAAAGGAACCCAAATCAATCTTCTTAATTTTTATAAAGAGTCGATTGGAAGCGGAATTGAACCCGTGGTTGGGGTATTAAAAATTGAGAAAGACAAATTTTCAAAAAAACATGTAAAACTGTCCGGCGGAGCTGTTTTTAATAAGGATAAATTAGTTGGATACTTAAATGAACATCAAACAATCGGCTATCGATGGTGCAAAAGTGAAGTACAATCGGGAGCAGTATCCCTCCCCTCCCCTGTAAATGAAAACCGAT
Source organism: Neobacillus cucumis (assembly GCF_002860255.1). GTDB lineage: Bacteria > Bacillota > Bacilli > Bacillales > Cytobacillaceae > Neobacillus > Neobacillus cucumis_A. The sequence continues at coordinate 17,730 of NZ_PGVE01000058.1, read as the reverse complement.
ATGAATCGGTTGAAGTGAAAAAAGCCGACACATCCATTAAGCCAACGGTGAAAGGAAAAGAAATCTCTTTTACCATTAACGTGAAAGCTGAAGGGATTATCACCGAACAGGAAGTGACGACATCTCTTGAAGACAATACAAAAAGACTTGAACATATGAAGAAGACGGAAGAAAAAATGAATAAGCAAATCGAAAAAGATATCAAATTAGCGATAGAAAAAGCGCAAAAAGAATTCCATGCTGATATTTTTGGATTTGGAAGAGCTTTAAACAAAGAAGAACCAAAAGTATGGAATGCAGTAAAAGAAGATTGGAATGATCGGTTTGCTGAAGTTCCCTATACAGTCAATGTTCATTTTAAAATTAAATCGACCGGATTAATGCGAGGACCATCCCAAGCCAAAAATTAACGCTTAAACATTAATGTGAACAAATGGACAGCAATCAACAGGAGAAAGACTAAAATAAACATGGAACTTCCGAATAATATGATGTTACTTAGTAGATCAGCTTTCCTGATTACTTGTAGAATTAGCATCACTCTTTCTCCTCTTTTTTAAGATCATCACTTTTTTCTTTAGAAAAATAACGATTAATAATAATATGGTCATAAGGTTGATCATGGCCATTACATACGGGTGAACCTCAAAACCGAGCCAGCGGTGATAAGCAATATTTTCAAATCGCAGGTTATTCCAAATCGGGAAGATCAATCCTATAGCAAGAATCACCCATCTAATATTTTTAATTTTAAATATCCAGGTAAGTGCAAGGACACCGCCGTAAAAATGCAAACTCATTTTGTAAAAACCGCCGATAAACATGATTAAAACGGCTAATAAGTCTAAATTCGTGAAAAAGTTAGCGATATTAATAGATAGGATCGTTTGTAATAATGGAATTTCCGTATTGGCTGTAAGATCTGGCCCCATAATAGAAAGCATGATAATGAGTGAAAAGATAATTAAAAATGTTGAAAGCGCCACTGCTATAAAAGTAATTTTTCGAATGCCTTCCTGCTTACTTACAAAATGCCAAAACATGATAAAAACGACAAGCTCACCAAAAGGGAAAAGCACAACGTCAAATAATGTTTTCCCTAAAAGCGGTTTTATTCCATTGCCTAAAATAGGCAGTATCTCATTGATATCAAATTGACCTGAAAACATGGTAAAAACATAAATCGTAATCATAAAAATAATAAAAACTGGCAATAAAATTTCTCCGGTTCTTGCTAAAACTTCAAAACCTAACGATAGAATGTAAATCGATACGAGCATAAAAAAGTAAAGGATAACGAGAATAGGTGTCATCGGCAATGCAGACATTTTAATCAGTGCCCCAAATTCAAAAAAATTGTAACTGGCGCTGTCGAAAAAATAGGCCCCGTATATGAACAACAATGGAATGGCTAATTTTCTTCCTACTGCTTCATTAAGTATTTCGGAAAAATCTTGTTCAGGACAAATTCTTGGGAATTGTGTATAGGCCCAAATTAGACCTGTGCTGATAAAGAATGCTAGTAAAACCAACAGCCAAGCATCCTGTTTAGCACCGATTCCTAATGCAAAGAGGGTTGTGCTTCCCACTTCAAATAACATAACGAGCATAAATAATTGAATTTTAGTGATTTGAATCATTCTTTTATTGCCACCTCGAGTTTGATAAGAAATGATTCTAAAAGGGTAATATAATGGAACATTCAATAAACTATTTTAGACAAAGAGTTTTTTGATTAAACGTAGGGTATAAAAAATGAAAAACACTTTATTACCCGCTTAAATTTAGTAAATTAAGTGTTTATTCCTTTTCTTATTAGGGTAAATAATATTTAATTCCTTTAAATGGGGTGATTTAATGAAAAAAGAAGAATTATTAAGTCACATCTACGACAGTAATGGGAACGTAAGGATATCGGATATTTCATCTAAAGAAGAAGCAGAGGACCTCATATTTACGGCACATCATCTAGAACAAGAAGGAAAAATCGTATTGCTTGAATATTGTTTGGAAAATGACCCCCTTGCTGTCACCTTGAAGACAAAACAAATAAAGTGATTTTCTTTTCCCACTAAAACCTTTTATTTTAGTGGGATTTTTAATACAGCTGTACTGTTATCTTTCTTTTATATTAGACACAAGGCCATTCGTGTTCATGTATATATACTCATTTTCAAGTTCACTTAAAGTCAATTCATAAAGATGTTTGTTATTTTTTTTATAAATTCCAAGTTTAATTAGCTTATTAATTAAATTTTTCTTTTTTAGCTGAACCGCATCTCGTAGTAAATTTCTCATTTTTTACACACCTCTATTTTTATAAAAAGCTAGCCACAACCATTAGGTTTAAGACACAGTATTTTATGTACCCTATAAATTTATTTTCTAAACCATTCGATCAAACCACATATGAAAAACTTCCTGGTCTTATTGAGGCCTTAAAAATAATATTAGACAGCAAAAAAACGGAGAATGAACCGATTCTCCGTTTTTTATGATCTACTATGTAATAGTAAATTTGTAACAGTAAAAACCTTATCCTGCTTTCTCTATTAAACAGTTTTTTTCCCATTTTTCATATTCTTCAAATGCCGTCCAGCTCAACCATGATACAAGGATTCGTAAATCATTTGGTCCAACATACCAGTATTCCCAACGTTTCTTTTCTGAATTCTGATAAATTCCTGTTTTGTAGACATAATACATGTGAAAACACTCCTTGTTTCATACTGTATTTTAATAATTTTCAGAAAATTAACTATTAAAATAATAATTCTCCAATAATCAAAAAATCTCCTGCTAAAGCGTTATCATTTTTTAAAATAGCAAAATATTATTAAGTGGGTTATTGCACAATTAATTTGTTTTGTGACCTTAAATCCGAACCCGATAACTTCTTGGGGCACAATTGACTTGGATCATGTATAGACGAAACCATATTGGGAAGCCTTCTAGTAATTAAGTCATATTAATGGAGGAACGTGTTTTCATATGTTTTCATTTCGAGGGGATGCTCATAAAATTTATCTCAAACTAAAAAGGGCATTAAAAAATGAACAATCATTTGAATCAGTGAAGGAAATGAATCAAATTGAACAAATTCAGGACTTTTACCTTACAATTGATAGCCCTACATTAAAAAAAATATATCTTTGCATGATAAAAGAGAAAAATGGCTCCGGAATGATTCCTCTTCTTGTTTCTTCTGGCCCATGGCTCTTGCTCCTATTTTCAGAGCAATTACACAAATTTCTGTTTAAAGAAGGAAGCTTCCTTTGGATTTTTTTTGTTTTCGCCTATATATCCATCCTGACCCTAAGTGTGATTCTTCACTTCCATGAAAAATCTTGGGCTTCCGTTCATATCGAAATTATCCAAGAAATTTTACAGGATCGAAAACAATCTATATAAAAAAGCTAACCGACCGCTATCGATTAGCTCTTCTACTTTAGAGATTCCCTTCCTTCACCTATCAAAAAACTATAATCCGAGAATCTTTAAATTGAGATATTTTAAAATAAAAATGCATCTAAAGCGTATTGACCAGGACCGATTAATGCAATCCCAATAACTGCTGCTAACAAAGTTAAGTTATATTCATATCCATTAGATGTTGCCCATAATCCATTAGCACCGTGAACTTTGATAATGGCCATTACCATCGTCCCTGCGATTAAAATGGCTGCAAGTGGTGTTAATAATCCCAGAGCAAACAAGATGCCGCCTACAAGCTCAGCCAATCCTGCAAAAAGAGCCATTGTTATACCTGGTTTCATTCCAATAGACTCAAACCAGCCTCCTGTACCTTTTAATCCATAACCACCGAACCAACCAAACAATTTTTGAGCACCGTGGCCCACAAATAATAAACCAACTACTAAACGAATGATTAATAAACCAATATTTATCATTTTAAAATCCTCCTAATTATTTTATCTCGAATCCGAGATATTGTTTTTAAAAAAATGAAGTTAAACCTTGTTCTTTACTTTTTTCAAAAGCTGCACCAAAGTTTCTGCTTCATCAGTGTTTAATGAATCAAACATCTGATGAACGACCTCATGATATTTGGGCATAATTTCGTCCATCAATCCGTTTCCATCATCGGTTAATGCAACATGTATCGCTCGGCGATCATCTCGACAGGCATTTCGGCTTAATAAACCTCTTCGTTCCAGCTTATCTAAACAATAGGTCATTGTTCCACTTGAGATTAATATACTTTTTCCAACCTGTTGAATCGTTTGTTTCCCTTTTTGGTAAAGAACCTCTAATACAGAAAACTCCGTTATATTTAATTTGTTTTTTGCCATTTCATCCTTTATTCTTTCATGAATGGCTTTAGATGTTTGCATTAATAGTAGATAGGGCAGATTATTGCATTTCCTCTCTATTTCATTCACCCCCCCAAAAACCTCGAATTAAAGTATTTTGAATCTGAGATAATAATACTACTTATAATTTTTTATGTCAATCATCTTTTAGAATTTAGATCAGTTATGGAACATAAAAGGTGGTTCATTGTATTCGAAAGGGAGTTATGGAATAATAGTCGATATCTTAGAGTTGTAACTAAGAAAAAGAACTATAAAATGATGGAGGTAAATTAGGATGTCGAACAGTACCGCAAGTAAAGCTACAGCTAAAATGCACTTTATGCTGAAGTCTACTCCGCCAAGAACAACTTTTCATCAGGATATGACAGGAGAAGAACGGGACGTTATGTTAAAACATATTGCCTATTGGACGGAGAAGCAAAACCAGGGGATTGCTCTGGTCTTTGGTCCTGTGTTAAATCCTTCAGCACCACACGGACTTGCCATCATTGAAGTTGAAAATGAAGCCCAAGTCCCAAAACTTGTGGAAGAAGACCCAGCCGTAATGGCTGGTATAATGATCACTGAATTTTATCCGATGAAAGCTGTGCTACCGAAACAACACGCTTGAGCCTGAGGAGGCGTTAGTGGAAAAAGCAGTTTGAATAGATAAAAGTAAATGGCTCAGTATCGTACTGGGCCATTACTTTGAATTTTGGCAGCTAATTCATTTGGACACGAACTTTAACTTTTCAAGCAAATACTGTATTCCATACAAGATATAAGCTTTATAATGTATATATATAAAGAATTGAAAGTAGTTTAACCGATTTAAACGAATAATTTTAAATGCCTTAAGAATAGGCATGATCCCAAAAGCAAATACTCCGTTCGCAATCGCATTAATCAATACAAATTTTTTAAAGTTTCCATATGAAAGTTTAAGAAACCACAAAGACATAGGCAGGTAAGGACCAATATCAAATGGAAGTTCATCCCTTATAAATGAACGTGGCTTATCGTAAAACTCCCACCATTTCCTTTTATGTCCATACAAATGATTCATAATTTCAAAAATAGCTATAAAAACACTTGCTAAAGAATAACGTTTGATACTACGCTTACCTATAAATAATAACGATAACCAAGGTAACAGTATTAAAAATATATTAAAAACTTTGTGCCTTTTTGAAGTCATATGTAAATGCCACCTCAGCAGAATTATTTCATTCCTTTTTAATGTATCCAATGATAGTAAAAAATCTCTTATTAAAGTAGACACTTTTCAAAAAACCTTAACATATCAATTTGGTTAAATACCTCCGAAAAAAGATCTTTGTTATTTCCATGAGCTTATGAATAGGGCAAAAAAAAGACACAGTCTATTTTATAATAGTTCTGATGTCTCGAATAAAATTTCTCCTGAAGGTAACCCCTTTTCATCAATAATTATATGTTTATACAGTTTCCGTACTAAGCTTTTCATTTCCTCAGCAGAATACGCTATGATGACGGCCTGTTCTTCCTGATTATTCCCAATGATTATTACATTGTACCTCTTTCTTCTTCTCTCGATTTGTAAATATTCCATTTATTATCACTCTCGCCTTGATGAAAATTACAATTTTATTTACCCAGTCGCAAGACTTTTAAACAAAAAGAATTTAGCAAAATCCGTTGTTGCGCCACCATTATTAACATAAGCTTTTATCGAATAATCCCCATTTGGGGGAAAAAGACCGCTGCCGCGATCTATATCTTTATTATTTATTTCCCTTCCATTTAGAGCCATTTTGGAGCCCACCAATTCGCACGACCTAGTAACTTCATTAAGGCAGGTACTACGATAATACGAATAAATGTTGCATCAATGAAAATGGCACAAAATAACCCTACACCCAATGCTTTCGTTATTTCAATGTCCGTAAAAATAAACGATCCAACTACAACGATTAATATCAAAGCGGCACTGCTGATTAGAGTGCCCGTTTTCTGTAATCCAATTGCAGTACTTTTATTGTTATCACCTGTCCTGTCAAATTCCTCTTTAATTCTTGAAATTAGAAAAACTTCATAATCCATCGAAATGCCAAACACGATGCAAAAGATTGTCACTGGCATAATGATACTAACATACCCAGTTGAGGTAATTCTCAATGTGTCCGCAAGCCACCCATCCTGGAAAACAATCACCACAATACCGAGGCTTGCCCCGAGACTCATTACATTCATCAAGACAGCTTTAAGAGGGATAAGAATCGACTTAAATGCTAATAGGAGAACAAGATATGTAACTGTCATTATGAAGAGCATTAATAAGGGCAGCCCCGAAAAAATCCGATCAAGCATATCCACACGCATAGCCGTTTGCCCAGTTATTAATGTGTTGAGATTATCTGTTTGCACCTTTCTCAGCCTTGTTACTAGCTCAGAAGCTCTGGCGGACTCGGGATCAGAATGCGGTACCACTGTAAGTAGTACATACCTCCCCCGCGCTAACTTCTTCTTTTCCATTTGATCCATTGTCCTTGTTGATCTAAGGATCAAAGCTGTTTCCTTTGATGTTTTTTGACCAAGGATATCTATATAACTCCGAACATCCTTTACTCCGGCAATATGCCGAATCTTTTTTTCATACGATTGAATGGTTTGGATAGCAGATTCTTCCGTGAAATTCTTCTGTGACTTCACAACAATTAGGATTGGACTTGATTCTCTGCTGTCATAATACTTTTTTAATAATTCGGCCCCCATTCTTGATTCATATGTGGGCGGGAGTACTTCTGCCGTAGGTACACCTAATTTCATACCAGCGATAGGTACCATAAGTAATATTAATAGAGTACTTATCAGAATGGCTAAGAAAGCCGGCCTTTTCATTACCGCATTTGCAATCCGCTCCCAGATGGTGGAGTTTGCCATTCTCTTTTGAATTCCGGGAAAAACTTTGAGGGAATTAATTTTGTGTCCAAAAATCCCCAAAAGTGCAGGCAGGAGCGTGCAAGAAAGTGTCATTGCTGAGAAAACGACCAGGACCCCTCCTAAACATAGTGAATAAATAATAGGCAATTTAATAAATAACATCCCAAACATTCCAATTAGCACAGCAAAACCTGAAAAATAGACGGACTGTCCGGCCGTTGCTGCCGCCATTGCCACAGCTTCTTCCACTGAACTCTGATGCCTCAATTCTTCTCGAAAGCGGCTGACAAAAAACAATGCATAATCCACTCCGATTGCCAGCCCCAGCATCATCACGATATTCGGTAAAAAGTTGGAAATCGAATAATAACCAGTAATAAAGTATGTAATACCGAGTGTTAGAGAAACGCTGACAATACCAATAACAAGAGGCAAAAGGGCTGCCCATACGGTCCCGAAAATAAACAAAAGGACGCTCAACGCAATTGGCAGACCAATCATTTCTGACTTTGCAAGATCGTGTTTGGTAGCTTTTTGTACATCATAGAGCGTGGCTGTACTTCCATCAATAAAAATATCCATTTCTCTAGGCTTTGGGATTAGTTTCCTCATCTCTGGAAACCGATCAAGTGCCTCTGGTCCATTCAGTTTTAACTTAACGATGACGGACTGAATACCCTTGTCCTTCTTTAGTCGAGCATTCTGATTTATATTTATACTCTCTACATAATTCTTCTTTTTCAGTGCATTTAATGAATTCAAAATGGTCTTTATTTCATCTTCACTCGTTAAATCCAAATGACGGCTCGTATAAACAATCGTTAACGTCGAAGGGGCAGTTCCAATTTCCATTTTCATTTGGTTTAAACCGCGATCAGATTCACTGCCTGTAGGATTAAATCCGCTGTCCTTTAACTGTTCAGGTAGTTTTTCTGCGAAAAAAGCCGAGAAGACAAACAGAGATATCCACAAAAGTGTAACTAACCAACGGTATCGATACATCGTTCGACCCCAGTGCCAGAACATTCCCTTACTTCCTGTCTCACGCATGTGGACCCCCCTTTTTAGTATTTTTTCAGCAACTTATCATTAGCTTTTGTCAATTTATCCTTTCTATGTTCAAAAAATCATTACATCTATTCGAACCATATAGGATTAGCGTTTTAGTTGGGAGGGCAATTATTTTTAAGATCATAACCGGTTTAGGAAATTTTTTTCATTCGTAACAGGAACTCAAAATGGAGAAATTAATTATGCACCAAATAAAAAGGGGGTTTCCGATGGTCAAGATAAAAGTTATACTCCTATGCTTGCTTACAATTCCAATCCTGATGAATGTTTCTTCTGCTGATGCAGCCCCGCCAGAAAATGAATTAAACCAATATTTGGCGGAAATAGGATGGACTAGACAGGATTTACAGGATTATCTTGATTACTATGAAATTCCATTAGATGACTATAATACAGTGGAAGATCTAAAAGAAGTCATGGGTACCCCTATTAACTCAAAAAATTTTCAGGAGTTACTAACCAAATATGGTCTGACAGAGAAAGAATTTAATGACCTAATGGATCATTTTGGCGATAACAAGAGTGAATATAAATTTATTGAGGATTTGGATGCAGCGGTTGATTTTTACGTTAACAATGATGAATATATGGCAGAAGTTGAAAGTGGATTAGGGGAATTTGGCATAACAGAAGAAGAAGCTGAGAGATTTTTCAATTATTTAGCAGAGGTTGAAGAAAAAAATAAAAACCAGCTTGACCAAATCATGACAAACGATACACTTTGGGAAAAATTCGCGAATGTAGAAGATCCTTCTCAATTAAGCGATGCAGACTTGGATGAAGTGGCTAGAATATTAGAGCAAACCATAGCACTGTATGAAGTTAAAATGAGCTTTAAGGTTAACGGCCAAGCTGTAACATTAAAGGATTTATTAAAAATGGAAGAACCTCCGGCAGGTAATCTGTCTGGAAGTATCTACAGTAGTACTTCAGGAGAACTTCTAATCGATTTTAATATCCCTAAAGAGTATTTTGAATCACTTGAAGCTGTTGTTGAAGGTGAAGACATGCTTCATTTAGGCGAGATATCGGATGATTATGTCGATCATATGCATGAAGAGAAATATGAAGATGTCCAATTAAAATAAACCAATTGGTCATTTCCCATAATAGGCCCTTCTCACTTGAGAAGGGCCTATTTATAAACGTAAAAACATTACTTGAATAAGACTATTCTTATCATTCAGGCATTCTATTAAATCATTTGTTCCAATAGGCTTTTGCTTCTTCCTCAAGCACCTTTAATCTTTTGTAGTAATCAGGAAACTCATTAAGATGAGCGAGGGCAATTTTCCCCGTTATAATAGGATCATCACCAGTTACATTGGTTTGGCTGGATATTTTTCCATGTTCAAGCTCTGTATTTACTCCCATCCAAAACTCATCTAAATTAAATTTACTTTTATTAAAATCAATCCCTAAAAGTAAAGCGATTGCTGCGGCTTCCTCTTTAGAATAAGATTTAACCCAATTGGCAGAACGATCATTCCTATACCTATTTGGACTTCCGGTGGTTGGATATGGATATGGAGTACCATAGTTATAACCGTTAATGAAGTGGTTTAAATACGGATGATTAAAGTAGGACAAAACACATCTCTCCTAAAAAGGTAGTTATCACACTATACGTTAGTTACCTATTTATGAGCATGTCTTCTAGAAGTTAATGAATCTGTTCGGTGAATAGTCCACCATTACCAAAAAATATCGTCCATTGGTGGAATAGGTTTGTTCGCTATTTCCCTTACTTCTTCTGTTATGTCTTCTGCTCCGTTCACAATGACCATCTCAATGAACGTTTTACGATACCCGGTTTCTCGTTTTATACTTTGTATGTACTGGTGGGCAACGCTTGAAATTTCTCCTTTATGCCTTGCTGAAAAGCGCCCTCTAGAAGCTATCCCTGTTCCTTCAATAATTAGATGCACTTCTAGGTTAAACTGCATAAAATTATCACCTTCTTAATTATTGTTTTATATTTATTATAGAACATATGTTTGTTTTTTAGTATACAAAAAAGACTGAAGTATTCTCTAACGGATTCTGTTTATATCGCAAAACGTCAATTTGTACAGGAAAATGCAAACCAAAATGTAATCCTTTTTGCCTTATAAAATGTAGGACAATTTCTAATTCTTCGGAATGCGAATACGAAGTTTGCAAACCATTTCCGCCTTCTCCGTATCGATTTCGTGTAGATATGAGCATTCATAGGCGGAGAATTTCCTGCTAATGCGTATAGGGAAGCTTAAGAAGCGGATATAAGAGGATATATTCCGATTAACTGCTTTAAATAAGACAAAATCCAAAGATTTGGACAATATAATCGGAAAAGCTCCCCTTATTTTTAAGGAAATATGCGTATTTCCCAATTTAGCCGGAATTTTACCGTTTATTTTTTATACACAGTGAACTCAAACATTCAGTTATAACAGTGCCTAACCTAACCTCAAATTGGTGAAGCACTTTAGGGCCACAAAAGAGACAAGGCTTTTCTATCAGTCAAGTTTGGGGCATTAGTTTCACCTAATGGAGCAATGTATGGTCTGGATGTCAGACCACATCATATAAAGAATTACCTCACATACTCACTTAAAAGGTTGGGTGTAGACTATATTGACCTTTATATGCCAGCAAGAATTGACTTAGCCATTCCAGTTGAGGAGACGATTGGAGCGATTTCCGATATGGTTAAAGCTGGTTACGTCAAACAGATCTCAAAAGACAAATTGGATCACAGCAACAGTCATATTCCATTGTTTTCCCAAGATAATATAGGCAAAAATCTTTCTCTCGTCGAATCCCTGCGTGAAATAGCTGCAGAAAAGCAAATCACTTTAGCCCAGCTTGCCGTTGGGTGGATTTTAACCAAAGGGGAGGATATTATTCCGTTAATTGGTGCGAGACGAGTATCTCAGCTTCAAGAATCATTAATATCTCTAGATGTGAATCTAAGTGTAAGTAATGTTAAGAGAATTGAACAAGCTATTCCAGAAAAGGAAATAGCCGGTGGAAGTTTTCCTAATATGAAATTCAGAAATGGTGTCGTTAGTAAGGAGAGTCTGTAAAAATTTATGTCCTCATAAAAATAAGTTATAATAATAATAAAATATTTTTTGAGGTGAAAAGGCATTGGATTCTTATTCAAATACAGACCAAGAAGTACAAAAAGTTGATGCTGAAGAATTTAAAGATAGAGACTACCCTACTAGATATAAAGAAGAAAAGGAACCAGAAGAACGAGGATATAAACAATGGATTATGGGAAGGAAAAAGAAAAAAGTAGATAAAGAGGGCGAAGCGGAAGTCTTTTCGCCATCCAAATCCAGGTCCAAATCGTCAAATAAGAAAAAGAAAGGGAACATGATCCCATTAAAACTAGTCTTTAAGCTATTAGTAGTAGCAGTAGTTTGTTACAACTTCTATTTCATTTGGAACTTTATGAATGATCCTATTGGCAATTTTACGTTTTACCATACCTTATCTGTCCTTGGAATATGTGCAGGTATTAATTTTATTGCTGCTTGGATCCTATTTTATAAAAGTTCGTTTATGAGATTTTATCTTTCCTTAGTTGCCATTTTAGGATCGTTTGGGTATTACTTCTACGTAAATTACACGAATCACTCCTTTATGGGGAATAATCTCAAGACATCGGTGCTTGTTATCATATCAGTTTTGATGATCATTAGTCCTAAAGTAAATTATTATCTAAAAAGCATCGTACTTCTGTTGATACCTACTATAGGAATATATTTAAATAGTAATAAATTCGCACTTGTATGGGCTTTAATGTTGAGTGCGGGATTTATATTATTATTTAGAGTGTCTAAATCAAGAGCAAAATCAAAAGCAAAGAAAAAGGAAGATCGAGAAAGAAGAAAACAAAAGCAATCAGCTTAATTATCGCAGTATATTGATTGTATGAAAATAAACCTAAAATCTGTATGCTATAATTTGGAGGGTAAAATAAAGATAGAGGTGATCTTTCTTGGCAATACATGTTGTACTATATCAACCAGAAATCCCTGCTAATACAGCAAATATTGCACGTACTTGTGCCGCAACGGGAACAGCCTTGCATTTAATCCGGCCACTCGGCTTTTCAACAGATGAAAAGATGATAAAACAAGCTGGTTTAGATTTCTGGCAGCATGTAAACATAACGTATTATGACTCATTAGACGAATTTTTCGCCAAAAATCAAGGTGAGTTTTACTATATTGAGACGTTTGGTGAAAAACCACATTCATCCTTTGATTTCAGTGATGAATCAAAGGAACATTATTTTATGTTTGGAAAAGAAACAACTGGTTTACCAAAGGATTTACTTAAAAAAAATGAAGATCACTTTTTGAGAATACCAATGAATGATAATATTCGATCACTCAATCTTTCGAATACTGCTGCTATTTTGGTATATGAAGCTCTGCGCCAGCAAGGATTTCCCAATTTAAAATAAAACATCTTCCAAACATACTATATAGACCCCGTTAGGGTTGATAGTAAAAGCCTGTATCTTTAATTACCAAGTAATTGTTGATACAGGCTCTTTTTTTACTTTTCCACCCGAAAGTTTAAGCACAAACCATTCAATCTTTAGTTTTATTAAGAAATGTATGTAGTGTTCAACAAATTTTCCTTCAATCATTTTACTTTAGCTACTCCTAGTGCAAAATGGCTCCAAAGTATATCTTCTACTAATTCAGCTTTTAATTCTTCACAATCAATAATTAAGATGACCTCAGAATGTTTTCCTCTTAAAACTCTTTTCTTTTTCTTTATAACCAATTCCATAAAAAGCCGAATAGCAAATCCAAGAACAAATCCAACAAATGCACCTATCAGTCCCCAATAAATTGGTCCCAGAGCTAACTTAAACCCAATACTAGCTCCAATAACTGAAAAGGCAGTGGCAAGACCCATTCCAATATCAATCAGGCTTGTTCCGTCTGAGCGATGAAGGGTATCTAAAATTTTACGTTCTTCTGCTCTATTATCCAGAGGGACAGCAAATATACTATCTTTTTTAATCCCCTTTTTCTCTAATGTTGAAATGGCCATTTCTAAAAATCCAGTGGTTTCAAATGTTGAAAATAGCTGCACATCTATCACTTCACTTTTTGTCCTTTTAGTATTTGGAAACTCTTCGATTGATAATTCTTGGTTAAATGATTCCTTAAGTCTTTTTCGAAAAGTTTATTATTCTCAATCGTATTAATATATGAATCATAAACTGCAAACCCATAGTGTGAAGGGATAAAAAGAAGCCATGCTGGCTTTATAACCGAAGTCGCTTCCTTTACTTTTCCTAAAAATAAAAGTACAACAGCTTCTTGAACATGAGAATAATAATAAAATACCACTAACCATATGATGACAAAGAAAGCAGTTAAAATCCTATGTATATAAAGCTGCCCTAGCCCAGGGATAAACAACGACCACATAACGGAAAGAAAGGGATTTCGCTTATCTAAGTAGTTTATCTCTAATGCTCCTAATGAAAATGAATTAAACTGGTGTTCCTCTCGCTCGGCTAAAAGATAGACCTTATTCAAATCTACTGTTGTCCGGTAACTATCCCAAATACCGAAAATGTAAACAGGGATATACATAAGAAGCCATCTTGTGTCTAATACCTCTTTTGCCATGTCAATATTCCCCTGAAAGGAATAAATCATAGAAGAATTAACATGTGCTTTAACATTAACAACAACTTCCCAAATAAATAATACATATCCTCTAAGATATTTAGATAATAGCATATGCCCGAATCCAGGAAACGCAGCAGACCACCATGCAATGATATAAGGATTTTTTAAATGCAATTGGGTTGTTCCATAAATACTAACATGGGCTTTATACCGTCTGGCAGTATTATCATTTGTATAGTTGTTCATTTAAACCACCTTTAGGAACAATTTATAATATATTTCCTAATGTGGGATCAATTTATACCTGTCTTTATTATGCTAGCCTTCCCGTAAGTTGAATAAGAAAAAGGCTGTCGCCAGCCTCACTTTCTTGAACTCAAGCACCCAATAAAGTTACTTTTTTCATGTTCCGGTAAGGGAACATGAAAGTAAATTATATAAAATGCCGTCATTAAAAAAGAAACAATCCAAGCGGGAATGGGTTTGACGTCATTAAAGCGAATCATCGGATACATAGTAAGGTCAAATGCCATTGACCACCAGTAATTCCACCCATTATGATAGGTGACTCTCTCAATTAAAAACATCACTGTTTCGATAATTACTGATAATCCTCCCCATCCAGCCAAATATAAAATTTGTTTTATCCACGGTTTTGGGTAGTGGGACAAAAATAGAATGACAGAACATGGAAAAATCACAAATGTGATAATTAAAAAAGAAAAGGTTTGGTTTAATAAAAAAACGTCATCCTCTAATTTCCAAAGAAAATAATCCCCTTCAACAAAAAATCTATATAACAATTGCAAAACAACAGAATATAAAATTGTCGGGTAGTATTGTTTCCAGTTTTTTATATTCCCCCAACGCCAACATGCAAATATAAAAACTCCAGCCAAAATAATACGCAATATTAACACCCAATTCATGAATAATCCTAACTATATTCTTTCTGTTTTATGAGTATTTATGCGAAATGAATCTTTTAGCTTTTTCAAAAGAGATATCTTTGTCCATACAAATGATACGAGACAAACATATACTGAATGATACCTTTGATTATAATAGAGAGGAGAAATCAGCTTTGGCAAGATATCGGATCATCTCCTTTGATGGCGGCGGTACATTAGGTGCATTAAGTTTACAACTTTTGAACAGATTGGCTCGACAAAAACCACAATTAATTCGTCAAACCAATGTTTTCGCGGGGAATTCAATCGGTTCATTCACTGCCCTTGCGTTAGCAAGTGGAAGGTCACCGAAGGAGACACTTCAGTATTTTAGGGATAAAATCCTACCGGCCTACAGCGTCTCCCGGCCAGGTGGACCTGTTTTTAATCAACAATTACCATATTCCGGTTTTATCGAAGCGGTAGAATCATTTTTTCCACCAGATCTTCGTCTCAAAAACTTAAAAAAACGAATTGTTGTCCCTTCATTTCAATTATTCTCACCGGAGCTGAATCGTTGGACTCCTGTGTTATTCCACAACTATCCTGGCTCTCCCTATTTAAATGAAAAAGTAAGTGATGTGATACTACGGAGCAGTGCTGCTCCCGCTACGCAACGAGCCTATCAAAATTACGTGGATGGGTTTGTCATAACCACTAACCCTAGTACAGCTAGTATCTCGTTTGCAGTGGATAAAGCCAAACAGCCGTTAGATCAAATTGCGGTCTTATCCATTGGAACAGGTGAAGCCCCGCTTCAGTTAAGAAGAGATACGAAAGGGTGGGGGATGGTGAGTGCAGATAACATACGCCCCGAAAATCTGAACAACCTCCCTCCAAATTGGGGAGTCCTTTTCGACCGATCTCCCAATGAACCCTTACTACCATTTCTTCAGCTTGTCAGTAATGGAACTAGTTACTATGAATCCATGGTCAGTTCTCAACTTTTAGGAGATCGTTTTTTTCGGTTAAATCCACGAATCCCTAACTTCTCCAAAACAGATCCTTCCGTGTATCCCGCTCTGATTGAAATTGCTAACAATACCAATTTATTACCTGCTATTCAATTCATTGGGGAAAATTGGAACTAACATACAAATCAGATTCATTTTTGGCTTTAAAATAAGATTATGAAAATAATAGCTAAATTAGGGATGGCTATGTTAAAAAAGTACAAAAAAAAAACGCTTTATAAGCGTTTTTATACCTTTTAATAATTTATAAAATAAATGGGGCGGCTGATGGGAATCGAACCCACGAATGTCGGAACCACAATCCGATGCGTTAACCACTTCGCCACAGCCGCCATTATAAAAATGATTTGGCAGGGGTAGTAGGAATTGAACCCACACCAAAGGTTTTGGAGACCTTCGTTCTACCTTTAAACTATACCCCTATACATGGTGGAGGGGGACGGATTCGAACCGCCGAACCCTGAGGGAGCGGATTTACAGTCCGCCGCGTTTAGCCACTTCGCTACCCCTCCATATAAAAAGGTGGCTCAGGACGGAATCGAACCGCCGACACAAGGATTTTCAGTCCTTTGCTCTACCGACTGAGCTACTGAGCCATATAAAAATGAGTTCCTACAACTAATTTCAGGTAAGTCCTTCGTCTCCATCTCAGAAAGCTTATTCAAGAAGCAGTTCGATGGATACGCTGATGTTAATTCCCTGCAGCTTATTCATCGTGCTCTACCGACTGAGCTACTGAGCCACACAAAATCTATATCCCCAGTAGTTATCCTACTGGGGATAAAGGTACGGTCTGGACGGGACTCGAACCCGCGACCTCCTGCGTGACAGGCAGGCATTCTAACCAACTGAACTACCAGACCAATTGCGGGGACAGGATTTGAACCTGCGACCTTCGGGTTATGAGCCCGACGAGCTACCGGACTGCTCCACCCCGCGATAATAAAAATGATAAAGTTTGGAGTATGCTCCATGTTTTGTTACTGACTGTCCCCATCTCAGTATGCCTATTCAAGCAGCTGCTCGATGGTTACAACTCGCAGATTAGTCATTGAAGCAACGCTCGTTGCTCCACCCCGCGATAATAAAAATTATAATAAATTTTATGGCGCGCCCGAAAGGAGTCGAACCCATAACCTTCTGATCCGTAGTCAGACGCTCTATCCAATTGAGCTACGGGCGCATGAAATTAAATGTTATTTTGCTATCACAAAAAACTTTGGTGAGCCATGAAGGACTTGAACCTTCGACCCTCTGATTAAAAGTCAGATGCTCTACCGACTGAGCTAATGGCTCGTATGAATGTAATTTCCTAAACTTTGATTTTCGCCGGATGCCCACACCTCAGAAAGCTTATTCAAGCAGCAGCTCGGCGTGTGCCCTGATGCTCTTTCAATGAAGCTTATTCGATCGTGCTCTACCGACTGAGCTAATGGTTCAAAAAAAGAAAAAAAAATAAATGGTGGAGGATGACGGGATCGAACCGCCGACCCTCTGCTTGTAAGGCAGATGCTCTCCCAGCTGAGCTAATCCTCCAAAATAATGAAAGTTATTTTCGTTATCACGAAAAAACATTGGTGACCCCTACGGGATTCGAACCCGTGTTACCGCCGTGAAAGGGCGGTGTCTTAACCGCTTGACCAAGGGGCCTAACCTGTATTTTTGACAAAAATAATAGCCCCTACTGGGGCTGGCCTGGCAACGTCCTACTCTCACAGGGGCGCTTGCCCCAACTACCATCGGCGCTGAGAAGCTTAACTTCCGTGTTCGGTATGGGAACGGGTGTGACCTTCTCGCCATAATTGCCAGACTTATTAAATTAGAGAGTTCGTTCTCTCAAAAC
>NZ_PGVE01000057.1 GCF_002860255.1 Neobacillus cucumis | reverse complement strand
TTTATATAAGAATGATAGTGTTCTTAAACTTGATTAATGACTAGCCACTTTCTCCAGTCCACCAGGCTTGTTATGAACGGCAATTTGATCAATCAGTTTATTACTTTCCGTATTTAATCCTTTGAGATTCACTTTGACACCGTTTTGATGGTATTTAATAACCACCTTATCAATGGCACCAACAGCCGAGTCATCCCAGAGGTGAGCATTGGATAAATCTAATTCAATTTCATTGACGTCCTCTTTATAATCAAAACTGTTGACAAAGTCTGTGACGGAAGCAAAGAAAAGTTGACCAGAAACATGATAAACCTTCTTATGAGAACCCTTTGCAGAAAGACTGGTTACTTTTACTTTTGAAATCTTTGATGCAAAGAAAATCGCACTTAAGATGACTCCCACTAAAACGCCTAACGATAAGTTATCAGTCTTTACCACAGTAATAACGGTCACGATCATAACAATTGTATCTGTAATCGGTACTTTTTTAATTGTTTTTAGATTCGACCAATCAAATGTTCCGATGGAAACCATAAACATAACACCTACCAGTGCTGCCATTGGAATTTTTACGAGAAACCCCTGAAGCGATACAATGAGTGTTAATAGGAAGGCACCGGCAACAAACGTAGATAAGCGTCCTCTACCGCCAGACTTCACATTAATGACTGATTGTCCAATCATGGCACATCCAGCCATCCCACCAAACAAACCAGATACGATGTTTGCAATCCCTTGACCACGAGCTTCTTTATTTTTATCACTTTCAGTATCCGTCATATCATCCACAATAGAAGCAGTTAACAGGGTTTCCACTAATCCTACAACGGCGATGGATATAGCATAAGGAAAAATAATTTGCAACGTCTCGAAGTTAAATGGGATGTCAGGAATTAAAAATACAGGTAATTTCGACGTTAATTCACCTATATCTCCAACCGTTCGAACATCACTGACAGTAAAGATAGAAATAGCGGTGATCACAAGAATGGCTACTAATGGTGATGGAACAGATTTTGTAAATCGAGGGAGAATATAAATAATCGCTAAAGCTCCAGCAACCATAGCATACATTTGCCATGTTGCACCTTTAAAATGAACTAATTGAGCCATAAAGATTAAAATCGCAAGTGCATTAACAAATCCCGTCATAACCGAACGTGGGACAAATTTCATTAAACGCCCTAACTTCAAAGCTCCCATAATGATTTGGAGGACACCCGTTAATATGGTTGCTGCAAGTAGATATTGCAACCCATGCTCTTTAACTAAGGAACCCATTAATAAGGCTGTTGCACCCGTAGCAGCTGAAATCATCCCAGGTCTTCCACCAACAAAAGCAATGGTAACGGCAATACAGAACGAAGCATATAATCCCACCATTGGGTCTACACCAGCAATGAGGGAAAAGGCAATGGCCTCTGGAATTAATGCCATAGCAACCACGATTCCTGAAAGAATATCTCCCTTGACGTTTCCAAACCAAGAATATTTAATTGTACTTAAATTCAAATCTAGAACCTCTCCTTTGGTATTTGTTTTGTTTTTGACTTTCAAACTCTCATGAAAGTCGGGGCCGTTGTTAACAAAACAAAGTATAAAGGATTATGACCAATTTGGGAAGCACGGGGACGGTTCTCGTGCTTCTAAGTAGGGAACAGCTTCCCATTGCCATTGCATGTCATGGATGATAATTGAAATACAATAGACGTTTTACCTCATAAAGCTCGGGTAATGTAATATACGTAGCAAAAATTTCAAGGAGGTTTTTATTTGATGTCACATGAGCAAAATGAATCAGTCATTGAAGCACTACATGAATGTATGGTTGCATGTAATCACTGTTACGACGCTTGCCTCAAGGAAGAAGATATGAACATGATGGAGGAATGTATTCGCCTAGACAGAGAATGTGCGGATATTTGTGCTTATTTAGAGCAGGCGATTAGCAGAGAAACGCCATTTATTTCTGAGTTAGCCCAAGTGTGTGCAACAATTTGCGAAGCATGTGGAAGCGAGTGTAAAAAACATCAGCATGAACATTGTCAAAAGTGTGCTGAGGCTTGTTCAAAATGTGCGGAAGCTTGCAGAAAATTAACTATGTAATTCAAGGAAGCACGGGGACGGTTCTCGTGCTTCCTTTATTGCACCTGCTTTTCCCCTCCCTTCTTGTCCGAATCTACCATCTATTCAGACACGCTCCAGCTCATTACCTCCCCTCTTACCCAAATCTACTTCTCGCCAACCAATCCTAACTTCTCATTATTTTTTTCACAGCTGCAGTACCATTAGAATTCCATGAGAAATTAATTTTTTTCTAGAAAATAGGTTTAGTAAATCAATAGTGTGGAAGCTACAGGAAGGAGAGGAAAAATTTATCCAACTGAGGAGGACGCAAATGGCACAGAAGACAAAAAGCTCATTGTCTCGACGGAAATTCATCCAAAATTCCAGTTATGTAGCAGGCGGGCTAATCGGAGGAGGGCTTCTAGGAGGCCTGGGGGGAATCGTTGGCAGAGACATCTTTGGTTCAAAGACAGCCACCACAACCACTACCCAAACCAAAAGCGTGGCAGACGAATCCTACAACCACGCCTTTATGTATTTCACGAATCCGGCCCAATTCGAAGTACTCAAAGCAGCCATCGACCGAATCTATCCTGAAGACGAAAACGGACCGGGCGCAACTGGGCTTGGCGTTCATTTCTTCATTGACCATCAACTAGCAGGGGCCTATGGCCATAATGCAAGGGAATATATGCAAGGTCCTTTTGCACCGGGATCCAACTTCCAAGGCTATCAGTCACCGCTTAAACGTCACCAAGTATTTGACGTAGGCCTCGCAGGGTTACAATCCTACAGCCAAAGTCAATACAAAAAGGACTTCCCAGACATCACAGACGACCAAAAGGACACGGTTCTAAAAGCATTCGCAGATGGTAAAGTCCCGCTAAAAGGGGTAACATCCAAAACATTTTTCAACATTCTCCGGGCACTTACCCTAGAAGGGGTATATTCAGATCCATTGTATGGCGGAAACCGCGACATGGAGGGCTGGAAAATGAAAAAATTCCCTGGCAGCCAAATGGCCTATATCCAGCAGATCGAATCGAAAAAATTCCAAACCATCAAACCTCAAAGCTTAAACAAACATTTTAACTCATGATGAATCGAATGACGGAGGATTAGAAATGGCAAAACAATTACCAAAAACAGATGTAGTGATTGTGGGTGTCGGCTGGGCAGGCGGAATTATCGCGGCCGAACTTGGAAAACAAGGACTAAAAGTAATAGGCTTAGAGCGCGGAAGAGAACGAAGCATCAAAGACTATACCATGGTTCACGATGAACTCAGATATGGAATCCGCTACGAATTAATGCAGGATTTATCAAAAGAAACCGTCACCTTCCGCAACACACTAAAAGAACAGGCACTGCCCATGAGGCAGCTGGGATCCTTCCTGCTCGGTGAAGGCCTTGGGGGTGCAGGGGTTCACTGGAATGGACATACCTTCCGCTTCCTGCCTTATGATTTTGAAATTAAAACACAAACGATCAAAAAATACGGGGCGAATAAAGTGAAAGATTTACAGATTCAAGATTGGGGTATTTCCTATGATCAACTGGAACCCTATTATGATAAATATGAAAAAACAGCCGGTATCGGCGGGGAAGAAAATCCATTTGCGGGAAAACGCTCCAATCCTTACCCCAATCCGCCGATGAAAGACACACCCTTGACGGACCGTTTTAAAAAAGCCGCGAAGAATCTGAAACTTCATCCCTACCAGATGCCATCAGCAAATATGACAAAGCCTTATGAAAACCCGTATGGAGCCAAAATGTCTCCTTGCCAATACTGCGGTTTTTGTGAGCGGTTTGGCTGTGAGTATGGGGCAAAAGCGGATCCAACTGTTGCGGTGATTCCTTTTGCAAAAAATACGGGAAACTTTGAATACAGGACTTACTCCAATGTTACCCAAATTCTTCATGATGGCAAAAAAGCAACGGGTGTCCGCTACATAGATGTGCAAACAAATGAGGAGTTCGAGCAGCCTGCAGAAATCGTCGTCGTCACAAGTTATGTCATGAACAATGCCCGCCTTCTATTAAACTCGAAACTTGGAAGACCTTATGATCCCAACACTGGAGAAGGCGTCATCGGCAAAAACTATTGTTATCAAATCCTCCCTGGTACCACAGGCTTCTTTGAGGATGAAGAGTTTAACACCTTCATGGGTGCAGGGGCACTCGGGGCCACTCTGGATGATTTTAATGGAGATAACTTTGACCATTCCAACCTTAATTTTATTCACGGTGGATCGATTACCCTGAATCAATCGGGCTACCGTGCGATTCAGCACAATCCGGTTCCAAGTGATGTGCCAAGCTGGGGAAAAGAATTTAAACAAGCCTCCCTTAAATATTTTACCCGTTCCATCAATATCGGTGCACAAGGAGCATCGATGCCAGCTAAGATGAATTATCTGGACTTGGATCCAACCTATAAGGATGCCTATGGACAGCCCCTATTACGTTTGACCTATGATTTTACGGAACAGGATAAAAATTTGTATGACTTTATCGGAAAACAGACGGACAAAATAATGAAGGAAATGGGTGCTTCCAAAATCAATGACCGTAAGACACTCGAACATTATGATATTGTCCCATACCAGACGACGCATAATACAGGCGGCGTCATCATGGGGGCTGATCCTGGAACTTCGGCCGTTAATAACTATTTGCAAATGTGGGATGCGGAGAATGTTTTTGTGGTAGGTGCATCGGCCTTTCCGCACAACGGTGGCTACAATCCGACCGATACTGTTGGCGCCCTTGCCTATCGGGCTTCAGAGGGGATTATAAAATACAGCAAGCAAGGCGGAATCTTAGTATAAAAAGAAAAGCGCAAGGCGCCCGTCTATCGGCGACATGCACAAGACGAGCCGGTCGAAAGGTTGTTCTTTAACCTTTTGGACGGATTGGCTTGTGACCTCGAGCCGATGGCGCCTGAAGCTGGACAATTCTCAAAGACTTTGATTTAAATACTAATAATATTAAAAAGGAGCGAATATTGATGGGATTCTCAGGAATTGGTATACCAGGATTAATTATTATTCTCGTAATTACATTGATTGTATTTGGTCCAAAAAAGCTGCCGGAGATTGGTTCAGCGTTCGGAAAAACATTATCAGAGTTTAAAAAGTCAGCCAAAGATATTATGGATGATCACGATAAGGACACCGTCTCAAGCGTCTCAAGCGCCTCAAGCGCCGATAACGATAAGCAAAGCCTGCTAAAAGAGTAAGGAGGAAGCTAAATGGATGCGGAAGAACAACCCCTTGTCGAGCATTTGATTGACCTAAGAAAGTCACTGCTCCGCTCTCTGGTATTTTTCGTTCTTTGTTTCGCAGCCTCCCTGCTTTTCATCAACAAGCTGGTTCCCATCATCACGCAGCATCACGAGCTCGTGATGATGGGACCGCTTGATGTGATCCGGCTTTACACAGGGATCGCTGCTAGTGTCAGTCTGGGTTTGTCACTGCCTTTTATCGCCCATCAACTCTGGCTGTTTGTAAGGCCCGCCCTTACGGAAAAAGAACGGAATGCAGCTGTGAAGTTTCTGCCGGCGATTAGTTTGAGCTTTATTTGCGGACTATTATTCGGATATTTCGTGATCTTTCCAACCATCTATCACTTCCTGATTGAAATGGGGCAGGAACATTTCAAAATGTTCATTTCAGCCAAGGAATACTTTTCGTTTCTATTAATGTTCACGATTCCGTTCGGATTTTTATTCGAGGTGCCACTGGTGCTCTTATTCTTAACCACCATCGGAGTCATCACACCCTCCTCTTTAGGAACAATTCGAAAATACGCCTATATCGCGTTAGCAGTGGTATCAGCCATCATCACCCCACCAGACTTCTTCTCACAACTAATTGTCCTGGTACCACTAATCGCACTCTACGAAATGGGCGTCTTCCTATCAAAAATGAAATGGAAACAAGGGGACGGTTCTCATGCTTCCGAAGCATGAGAACCGTCCCTCTGCTCTTGATTTACTAACCTTTTTCGATAGACGATTTTTGATAAGCTTACACTCAATTCATAAAGAATGAGTAGTGGAACGGTAACGAGGATGTCCGACATGAAATCTGGTGGTGTCACCACAATGGATATCACAATCAAGCCAAAGTAGGAAATTTTACGAGCTTTGGCTAGTCTTAAAGGATTTAAGATTCCTAATTTCGTTAAAAAAATAACCACTAAAGGCATTTCAAACAATAATCCGAAGGGGAGCGTAAGATTCAGCATAAAGCGAAAATATTTTTCGGCAGTGAACAGGGTTTCGAATTGACCCTTAGATAAAGAGGTTAGAAATCCTAAAACCGTAGGGAACAATACAAAATAGCCAAACGCCATCCCAATGATAAATAACAGAAAAAGAAAGGGAATAAATCCTAATGTGACCCTTCGTTCCTCTCGAGTTAAAGCAGGTACCACAAACCTCCAAATGTGATAAGCAGCAACCGGAATGACCCCTGCTGTCGAGAAAACAACCGCAATCATCATGTAAACCCACAAAATATCACTGGGTCCAAGAACTGCCAGCTTCTGATCCAGATCCCTAATGAGCCATTGATAGATATTTTCAACATAGATAAAACTAATAATAAAAAATAGGATAAAGGCTAACAAGGTTTTTATTAACCTTCCACGCAATTCATCTAAGTGCCCCATCACATGCAATTCTTTACCGTCCACTATAAAGTCCTCCTTTTAAATCCGTAAAAAAAGGGACGAGTTTCCCCGTCCGCTTCTTTAAAACGAAACCCCTTTTATCCTTCCTTTTTTACTGCAGTTAAAGCAGGCTTTTTCTCTTCCTCTTTTTCATCACTAGAAACTAATTCCTTTGTCGCCGATTTAAATTCGGATAGCGTCCGTCCAAAAGCGCGGCCGATTTCCGGCAGCTTAGAAGGTCCGAAAATAATCAGTGCGATCACAAGGATAAGGATTAAACCGGGAATACCAATATTCGAAAACATATAAGCTCAACTCCTTAGCAGGTAGGTTAATTTGGAACTTTAACTCCCTTTTTTTCTAATTGCTTTTGATGGGCACGGCTATGAGCCTTATTTCGGTCTTCTTCCACCTCTGTTGAAAGCTGTAAGCCTAATGGTACTTCAGTGGTTGATACCTGTTTTAGTCCCTGTCCATTTTTTTCAAAAACGAACGATGCACGTGTCGATACGTCAGCTCCAGGTTTGGACACATATGGAACCACTCGGTAGTCTGTCTGCCAGCGGTCTGGTGTCACCCGGCAGCGAACATAGCCACGATAATCATTAAAGAATTTAATATGCGGGTTCAATCCTAAAATTTTGTCCGTATCTGCCCGCTTATCCGCTCCATTACCACCTGAAGTGATGGACGTACCGACGAATTCAGCCCCAAAGATCCTTGAGTTTGGATGATCGAAATCCTCGATTAAATTGGATGCCCAACTCGCATGCACATCTCCCGTCAAGACAATCATGTTGTTTAGCTGTTTGGATTTTGCATAATCCAACACATGCTGACGTGCAGCAGGATAACCATCCCATGCATCCATGCTGTATTTAGGACTAGTCGCCGTTCCGTAATTCCTCTCGGCAAAGAAAATTTGCTGGGCAAGGACATTCCATGCCGCCTTCGAGCCATCAAGTTTACCAAATAACCATTGTTCTTGTTCCCTTCCCATCAGGGTGCGCTTTGGATCAAGAGATTCAGCGGTCTGAGGGGAGCTTTTGTCCCCGTTTGCCTGGTCGTCGCGGTATTGGCGTGTATCGAGAACAAAGAAGGAGGCAAGATCGCCATATTCGAAATCGCGATAGATTTTCATATCTGCCCCTTGACGCACGATTGATTTTCGAAGCGGCATATGCTCATAGTAAGCCTGGTAGGCGGCAGCTCTTCGGATAATAAATTCTTCAACAGACTGGCCCTTTTCTGGAATTACGTTCGCGTAATTGTTTTCCACCTCATGGTCATCCCATGTCACAATCCATGGGAAGGCGGCGTGAGCAGCTCTAAGATGCTCATCAGAGCGATACTGGGCATATCGGTTTCGGTAATCCATAAGGGTTTTGATTTCCGGACCACTATGAGTTCGCACATTTCCTGTGGAAGCAATATATTCATTTGCTCCGTACTCATAGATGTAATCTCCCAGATGGAAGACAAGGTCAAGATCCTCTTTCGCTAAATGCTGAAAAGCTGTGAAGAATCCATGTTCAAATTGCTGGCAGGAAACAAAAGCAAATTTAAGTTCCGAGACACTTGTCCCTGCTGGAGGAAGGGTTTTTGTTTTTCCAACAGGACTTATTTCATTGCCGCTTTTAAAACGATAATAATAGATATGGTTCACTTTTAATCCAGTCACTTCCACATGGACAGAATGACCGAGTTCAGGACTAGCAAGTTCGGTTCCTCGTTGGATGATATTTCGGAAATACGGATCCGTTGCCAGCTCCCATTTGACTGGTACCGAATGCGGCGGCATCCCCCCGCCATTTAATGGATCCGGAGCGAGTCTTGTCCACAAAACGACACTATCGGAAAGTGGGTCACCAGAGGCAACGCCAAGTGTAAATGGATAGTCACTGAAAGACGGATCGGCGTTCACTTCAAACCCACCCACGGACTGGGCGAGTGCTAGTCCCAGTGATAGTCCTGCAATTTTGCTTGCACCATGTAAAAATCTCCGGCGATCCATATTTTTGTGTAACCTGTCCATTCCGAGGTTTTTCATCCATTCATTCAAAGGCATCTCACGCATTATGTACATCCCCTCTTTTTTAATCAAATTTTAATCTTGGTGTCCATTATAGAGGGGGAATTTTAAGTGAATGTAAATAATTGTAAAGAAGAGTCTCTTTCACTTTGGTACAATTAGGTACAAATTAATAGGAAAATCATCTGATAGACTTATAAACTCAACATTTTTCTCGTTTTTCGCGGTTGGATTTTTCCTGCTAACTTCCTATTTTTCTTTATATTTTTTTCATAAAAATTGAACAAATAAATTCTGTTTTGTTTGATTTGATAGTAAGTTCTTCTCATTAATAGATGCTTGTCCATTTCAAATTTTTATACTTTTTCATTTAATATAGTAGGTTTTAAATGGAAGGGATTTTATACCTTTTCAATATTGTCTGATGGCAAGGTTTAAAATAACCAACCATGAAACCTATCTTATAATGAAAGGAGGAACCTAAATGCCTTCAACTACTGTTACAACCAATGTAAAAAGACATTTGGATGACTCTACTTTCTTCTATTGCAATGAAGAACTGATAAGGCTTGTTGGTACTCTTCACGCACAAACTCATGTTACTTTGGTAGATAATAAAGCAACTTTACTTGAGTTTCACTTTAATCCCCAAAATGTTACTGGAATCGCACCGAATGGTGAAACACTTCATGCGACAGGGGTAACTAGATGGACTGAGCACATCAAAGGGGCAGGTCCTTATGAATACACTTTTGTGAATAACTACAGAGTAATTGGTCAGGGTCAAACACCTAATTATCTAGTACACCAAGTTGTCCATGTTACTATTAATGCTAACGGTGAAACAACTGTAGATTTTGATAAAAATTTTACTGTTAACTGTAACAAATAAAATAGCAATCGAAAAAATCAATTGAAACGAATTGAGGAAAAAATAGATAAATTACAGAAGAAAGGTTGCCCTTATTTAAGTTTTACAACAATTGGACTGTTTCGGCAGTCCTCTTTTATTACCGTTATTGAACTAACTGGGTAGGTTTGTTAAAGAAGGAATATAAATGAAATTGGTAGAATAAGTAAATTGGATATAAATCTTAACGTGTAAATATTAATAGAGAAGAATGTCTATGGGAACTAACGAAGGAAAGAGTTTAAACTAAAATAAGCGCGGGGGTAAAAAGTATGAAACAATTGGGGACGCTATACTTTTTCTGTGGAAAAATGGGAGCTGGAAAATCAACTAAATCAAAACAATTGGCGATAGATAAACATGCCGTACTGTTGTCTGAGGATGAATGGCTTTCATCTCTTTATCCCAATCAGATTGCATCATTTGAGGACTATCTAAAATTCTCTGCGCAGCTCAAGCCGTTGGTGAAAAAGCATGTCCAAAACATATTAAGTGTCGGTACAGATGTAGTGATGGATTTTCCAGCTAACACTCAAAAACTGCGAAAGTGGTTTTTGGATATGGCATCAGAGATCGATGCAAGCCATCAACTAATTTTCCTTAATCTAAATAACGAGCAATGCTTACGCCAAATTGCACAAAGGCGTAACGAACAACCCGAAAGAGCAGCATTTGACACGGAGGCGGTGTTTATTCACGTTACTAAATTTTTTGAAGCACCAGAGGCATCCGAGGGTTTAAATCTTTTAGAGTTTAGCGGAAAAGAATATTTGTGAAGTGGTACACTTCAACTAACGGGTAGCGTTCGTGCTATAAGGTTAACCAGTTTATTATACTGGTTGACCTTTTTTTAATAGATTCTATTATATCAGTAGCCAAAGGTAGGACGGACGGGTGCGTGCGACATGATCCCGTCAACCAAACTGTCCGCCCCCTACTTGTAGAAACATGTTTGAGGCTGGTTGGGACGCAGATCTCGTATAGCATTTATTTTTTCGTTTTTTAATGAAAAATATTAACATCCTATTAGCTAGTTTAGTTCAACAGTGGAGGTTGCTGCTGCATTCAGCTAAAGGAACGGTATAGGTGGAAAAGGGATTATGTATCTAGTTGTCGAATTATTTAATTTACATAATCAAGGTGCTTCGTTTGCGGTCCGAGTTGTTCACCTTAGTCGGAAACGTCAAAGTAAAAATTAAATTAATTAAAATGAAAGAAGTGAAGGTTTTGATTAGATATAAATGTCTCCATCATGTAAGTCTTACTGTCACAAATTTGAAAAAAGCAAAAGATTTCTATGAGAATACTTTATGTTTAAAAGAAATTCCTCGTCCTGATTTTGATTTTGCGGGTGCCTGGTATGAAATAGAGGGAAAGCAAATCCACTTGATAGTCGATCCCTCTTCACAGACGATTCGGCAAGATAAAAGTTTATCTAGCAGAGAAGGTCACTTTGCTCTTAGAGTCGAGAACTACTATGACACTCTTACATGGTTAAAACAAAATAAAGTTGAAATCATTGAAAAACCATATGGAAAAAGTGGATTCGCTCAAATTTTCTGTGCAGACCCAGATGGTAATTTGATTGAACTAAATGTTGACCAGAAAGATTTATAAATAAAGAGATCAAAGGCTTCCAATACTGGAGGCTTTTCTTATTGAAGTAACGTAGCAGGATAGAAAAAAAGGAGAATTTGTATTGTGTAGAATAGGCTTTGCAAAGATTGTGATTAGATTTTATTCACCAAGTGTGTGGTCAAAGATTTGATGGAACGAATTAATATCAACGCTATTGCGAGAGTACACAAAATATCAAAAAAAGAAACGGAAATTATTTCCGTTTCCTTAATTTAAATTAATAATATGATACGACTTCATACTCAAGGATATGTTTTCTTTCATATGCGGTTAGCCCGTAAAATACAAGCATGTGTTCCTTTTTGCTATCCAAACCAAGAGCGAAGTAATCTGTAAGATCGTCGAGATTGGTTACCGTCTGTGTAGCTTTTTCATCAAGTCTAACGTCTCTCACTCCGATTGGAGCAGACTTATCCAGAAGATTTAAATCTTGATCATACCTGCTGATGGTTAATTCATTACCATCTAATTTGGCTACAACTAAGCGATTCTCTAAGTCCTTATCCATGATAATTCCGTCAAGGTCTACCACCTTGTCTTCTCCATTTTCATAAACGGGTTCACCCGTTTTTAAATCTACTTGCTTTACGAGGGTCACATCGCCTTTATTCGGATCTCCTCCGCCAATGTAAAGACGGCTATTGGAAAAATCGATAAAAACAGGATTCGTTGGCGCATATATGTCATATTTATCATTAAAGGTCACATCTTCCTTGGAGCCGTCCAACAAATAGAAATGAATATTGTCATCAGATTGTTCCGTAAATATGACAGCGTCGCCTTTCGTGGTCTTGGCGAACCCATATAAGTTTCCTATCTGCTTCTTAATGATTTCATCCGCAGAGCTTCCGTTTTTATTAATTGTAATGAGATGAAGACTACTATCACCCGTCACATAAGCAACATGATTCCCGTGTGATTCAAAACCTAATACATTCCTCGACGGATCGTCGCTTTGTTGAACTAACTCCGCTATCTTTTTATCTTTTACCACCCATTTCCCTCCGGTACCGATGGATGTATAAATTTCATTCTGATAGCCGTTATTTTTGCTGGTAATCCATGTTACAAATATACCATCATCTCCTGTAACACTGATATTTTTAATAACATCTTCTAGATCAGTATTGGTAAACCCTTCACCGGCAAAATTGGTTAAATCCTGTTTAACCTCAAAACTTGCTTTTACTTCCTTTTCCGTTGCTTGTTCTGTTGCAACGGCTTTTGCTTTTTTCGTGTGTTGTTCTCCCTCTGTTTTTTCTTCACTGCTTTGTTTACCACATCCAGATAAAATAGTAAACATAGCAAGTAGCACAATAAAAATAATACGAAAATTCCTCATGATGTTTTCCCCTTTTTATGTAAATATTTCCTAATAAATTATGCACATTTTCCTGAATAATTTGTAGTGTTTTTTGGGGATTGGTGTAATTTACCAATTAATTTAAGGTGTCAAAGATGGATTCCTTATCTCAATCCTACAGAGAAAGTTTGTGAAATATTGTACTTAAGCTAATACGAACGGGTAGTTTAGTTAAAGAAGGATTTAAATATAATAGATGGTACTGAAGCAAAATAATAATACTTTTTTCATCTCTTAGATGCTCCTTCTTTATGTATATTTCCCTATATAAATTTACCAAGATTTCCAAAATATTTACTTAAATTAACGGGATACAATTGTTGAATAATGAAAAAAGCATTGGTGAAATAACCTAGGATGAAGCCCCCACCTTTTTCATTCGCAGGTGTCTGCCAGTCATTAGACTATTGTGAATTAGTGTGCGAATTCTAGTGTGAATTCTAGTGCTAAAATAACCAAAACGTTGTTATACCAAAAAATAAGGGATACCAATTCACACGTGAATTGGTATCCCTTTTAGCTTGTTATTGGATGTTTTCTTCCTCAAAACTGAACCCGTTACCATTGCAGGCTCTCTTTTAAAAAATTAATGCACAGAATTCATCGCGGCATGATTGACGATGACTCGGCGGATAAAGAACGCAAGAACCAGACTGATCAGCGTCACAATCATGGCAAACAAGAACACATTCTGTGAGCCAAGCGTCATGGCATTAGCCATCTCAGCCGGTTTAGTTGGAGCAGACGATTCGCTCATATACTTCTCCATGCCACTCGTTAGAATGATAATCGCAATCGTTGTTCCGATGGCACCCGCCACCTGCTGCAATGTGTTCATAACTGCCGTACCGTGCGGATAAAGCTCCGGCGGCAGCTGGTTCAAACCATTCGTCTGCGCCGGCATCCAGACCATGGAGATCCCGACCATTAGTCCGATATGCAAGGCGACGATAAAGGCAATCGAAGAGGAGGACGAAATGCCGGAGAGAAGCCATAACATAATCGCCACAATGACAAGGCCTGAAATCACAAGCCACTTCGGCCCATATTTGTCGAACAAACTCCCCATGCGCGGCGACAGGATGCCGTTTAGCGCACTCCCTGGCAACAGCATAAGTCCAGCCGTGAAAGCAGATAGCTTCATACCGTTTTGAAGAAACATAGGCAGAATAATCATGCTGGACAAGATAATCATCATACAAGCAAGGACCATAAGCAGTCCCACATTATACATTGGGTATTTAAAGACACCAAGGTCCATCATCGGCTCATTCATAAACACCTGCCGTAGAATGAACAGTACGAGTGCTACCAGCCCGATAACGATAGGGAAAACTACCGCTGGGTTGGTCCAGCTTTCAGCCCCCTCGCCCGCCTTACTAAAACCAAAGACCACCCCTCCGAAGCCAATCGTTGATAATACGACAGACAGCAAATCGATTCGAGGCTTCGTAACTTCAGTAACATTTTCCAAAAACTTCAGCCCAACCAACAGCCCTATGATTAAAAATGGCAAAGAGAGCCAGAAGATGTAATGCCATGTTAAGTATTCAATTAATAGACCGGCAACAGTTGGACCAATGGCTGGTGCGAACATAATCACAAGTCCGACGAAACCCATCGCCGCTCCACGCTTCTCCGGTGGATAGACAACTAGAATCGTATTAAACATGAGCGGAATCAAAAGGCCCATACCGGCCGCTTGAAGAACACGGGCAACCATAAGCATTTCGAAATTAAGCGCAAGCGCCGCAATCAATGTACCTGCGATCGAGCTCACCAAGGAACCGATAAACAATTGCCTCGTCGTAAACCATTGCAGGAGCAACCCCGTCATCGGCATCAAAATGCCAAGCGTAAGCAGGAACCCCGTCGTCAGCCACTGTGCGGTAGCGGCCGAAATTTGGAACACGACCATTAAATTACTTATTGCAATGTTAAGAGCCGTCTCACTGAACATGCCAACGAAACCGCAAATGAGCAGCGACGACATAATGGCACGAGTATTATATTGCTTCATTTTCAAATCCCACTTCCCCCTGATAACTATTTTAAGTGTGTTATCTGTTACATTTTAGAGTCCAGCCTTATCCAAGTCAATAAAGGAGCATGGGGACGGTTCTGCCGCTTCCGAATCATGGGGACGGTTCTGCCGCTTCCAAGCCAACTGCCCCCCTACGTCACAACTATTTACACGAAACGACATCCTTACGACTTCATTCCCTATGTGCCATACTATTCAATCGTTTAATTAAAATGGCTGCAAGTACTGGTCTATTCATCATTCCCCTTCCAAGGGTGAAAAAAGATTGTCGAGGTCGAAAATGAAATCTCACACAAAAACATTCATCTTTCCACAAAATCAGATAACATTCTCTCGAACCTACACGATTCTATAAAATTCTCCGTAATTCCACTTTACACAAACGTTTAATTAAAAGTGACCTAAACACACTCTATTCCTGAATTATTGTCTACAAACATCTAAGAAAAATGGTGATAGCGCTAGGAGCAAGGTACCTATAAAATTTTGAATAGCAAATTTCAAAAAGCAAATAAAGACCACTTCCTTCTCAACTTTTCAAGAGGGTCAGTGGTCCTTATAATCCTATAATTAACCTCGCTTACCGTGAAATTGTTCACTGTAACTCTTCCAACTGCGAACTTATCTTTTACATATACTGATTGTTTAACTGCTAATCGGTGTTCGTGTTGACTTCATGTTACCATTTACTTTACAGAGGAAAACGTTGTGCTTGCACTGCTTGAATGGTAGTTTGCCATTGTAGTAGTTACGGTAACGTTAAATGTTCCACGCAAATTTTTGGATATGAAGTAATTATAAGTAAAAGTTCCATTTGTATCTGTTTTACCGGTAACCGATGTAATGCTGCCTCTTGGATTTTTCACGGTCAATGCTACCGTAGCTCCACTTAAAGGGTTACCGTTGCCGTCTTTGGCTGTAGTGATTAGTTTGGCATAATTGCCGCTATTATATTGGCTTTTGTCAGCAATCACATTGGTCACGGTTTGTGCAGTAGCTTGTGTTGTTACGGGTAGATTTACCGGACTGCTTTGCCCTTGATCATTCACTGCGGTAAGGGTGTAAGAATAAGTAGTATTCTCCAAGAGTCCTGTATCAGTAAAGATTGTTGCTGTGCCTTGATATACTATATTCCCATTTCGCTGCAACTGATAAGAAGACGCATTAGCAGATGGGCTCCAACTTACTTGGACCGAATTAGCCGTGGGATTAGCCGTAAAGTTACTCGGAACAGCAGGCACTGAAGGAGCATTTGTCAAGTAACCCCGCAAAGCATCAATTGACGTTGGACCATAATCTAAATCTACATATCCCGATACTCCTGGGACTGACCCTTGGTCACTGTACTGCCAAGCCGTCCATTGAGTCCACCCACCAACAGCTGGTGGCTGAGTATTGCCATAGCGTGTCCATGCAGCAATCCAAACGGGAAGGTCTGAAAGCTTACCTCCAAAATCGTTGTACTGCTCTACAAACCAATCACCTGTGTACACCATTACCTGGCGATTCGTCAGTGACTTCACCGTATCGGTAAAAACTCTTGCCCAACTGGCTATTTCATCGGAAGTTAGCGTACCAGTTGCAGCGGGTTGTTCCAAATCAAGAACAGGCATGATATCCCCAAAATCACCCATTCCCTCATTCTTCATGACATCGACGAAATACTGCGCTTCGGCTTTTGCTTGGTCAGGGTTATATGGCGCACTCGGACTTGCATAGTGGTATGCACCGAAAGGGAGCCCTGCTGCCCTTGCTCCCTGCAAATTAGTAGAAAACATAGGGTCGGTATAGGTTGTACCTTGGGAAACCTTTGCATATGCGAAGGCTATACCTGAGTTTTTAACCTGATTCCAGTCAATGGTTCCTTGCCAATGCGATACATCAATTCCTTTTAAATTGGCGCTTGTCGCTGGCTGCATTAGTCCCGTCGCACCAGCCACCGAATGACTCGTTAATAGAACGCTAAACAGAAGAACAACTGAAAAAAACGGGCGAATCCACTTTACTGCATGTTTCAAGATCATTTCTCTCCCTTAAATCGGATATAAAATTATGAAACTAGTATTCTAGCAATCTCTTTCCGTGGAAAAACTACTAGTTTATATTTCTATCATACATAAGGGATAGCATGAGAGTAAATGTGGAATAATTGGAAATAATCCGCAATATAAACCAATATTTAGGGATGATTTGAATGAGAAAAAAAAGGAATATTGATTAAATTACCCCAATAATAGGGAATGGTTTGAGTTCAAGGAAGGAAAAGTGGAAACACTAATTACTGTTCATTAATTTAAGGCAATAGGAGATTTATTTGTTAACCAGGTCTGTCGACTTCCCACCAAGAAAGCGGAGCATTTTATGACCTTTGGGACGATGAAGATGCGGAAGAGTAAAGCGGAGAGTTTGCCAAAGTAACTTACGTGAAAACTGTTTCCGCTTCCTGCTAGTATCCCAATCATAATAGCTTGGTTTAATTGTTAAGAATACTTTCCTTTAAACACCCCACAATAAAGTGTAATCATCCTCAGTAATACTTAATGGCGGAGAAAGCTGTAAAATATTATTGTAGCCGGCAACAGTATCACCGTTTTTGCCAATTAATAGGCCTTTTTCTCTGCATAGAGCAACCAGTATTTTTATAAAAATAAAGCATCACAATTTAAATTACAAAAAAAAGCTGCGATATTATTAAATAACTCGCAGCTTTTAACTTTATAATAACCGTCATTAGGTTAGGTTAGATAATTGTTCAATTTAATAATTTTACCCCGTATTTGTATTGATAAATACTTTTGTATTTTATCTATAGACATTCATTTTCAACAGTATGAATGAGTTTTTTTAATAATTCTACCGAATTGTCAAGGGAAAGCGAATAATACCGCTGTGTGCCCTTTTGTTCAATCTTCACAAGATTTTGTTCACGCAGGATTTTTAAATGATGGGAGATAGCCGGCCGTGATAATGTGGAATGTTCGGCAATTTCATTTACACTTAAGTTTTCCTGTTCCGCTAATAGTAAAATAATATCTTGCCTAGCAGGGTCACTTAATGCAGTAAAAAGCGGAATACATGAACGAAAAACTTGAATTGCTTGTTCCCCCATTGAACGATCTCCTTTTTTCTTCTTTTAACAATTATTAAATCGCAGTTATGCTTCTTTCGCAACATATTTAGCTATTTTAGCCGCAAACCTTCTTGGAAGGAATTTCGCTGCGTATGCTCCAAGTTTGTTTGCACTTCCAGTAATAACTACACGCTTGCCAGCCAGCAATCCTCGGTAGCCTTGTTGTGCGACTTCATTTGATGACATTGCCCTGCTAAACATCTTTGTATTTGCAACATTCGCTATGGATGCAAAACTTGTCTTTGTTGCTCCAGGGCATAGAGTGGTGACCGTTACATCTGTATCAGCCAATTCTTCGACTAGGGCTTCTGAAAATGATAATACATATGCTTTCGTCGCATAGTAAACTGCCATTAAAGGTCCAGGCTGAAAGGCAGCCGTACTTGCAACATTAAGTATTCTTGAGGTATGAGTGTTTTTCTTTAGTTCAGGCAAAAAATAGTAGGTTAATTCTGTGAGAGCTGAAATATTCAATTGAATCATTTCAGATTGCTTTCGAATGTCGAGTTCTTCAAAATTACCCATCAGACCAAAACCAGCATTATTCACTAAGGTATTTATTGTAATCCCTGCTGCTTTTACATCCTCATAAACTTCTTTGGCTGCATGAGGCTGGCTTAAATCCTTATTGATTACCGTCACTGTTAAGTTGGGGTATTGATTTTTAATCTCTTCCATTTTGGTTCTATTTCGGGCCACTAGCACTAAATCATACCCATCTGCTGCAAACATTTTTACAAACTCATAACCTAAACCACTTGTAGCACCCGTAATCAAAGCAGTTTTATTCATTCTATATCCTCCTGTCATTTTGATAAGTTAATAATTAGATGTATATAAATGTTTTAATGTTTAAAAGTTTGAACGTTTAATTACTTAAACATATAATATAGCCATTATTCATTAAAAGCAACTCTAATTTTTTCCTAAGATTTATTCTGATATGCTTGTTTACTCTAAGTTGAATTCAATGAAATAGATTATAAGTCAAGATTCTCTTAACTTATTTTTTGATTCAAAAAGCAAAAACAGTAAAACTTTTACATTATTTTACATAACTTTAACTCACAGATCATGTGAATTTAATAGAAAATAATTATTTTTATTTATGTAGACAATTCAAGATGAAAAAGGAGAGGAAATAATGAAAAAGAAAAGAAAATTAGCTGCCGGACTAGCTCTATCGATCTCTCTGTCCTCCATCCCGCTTAACTTTGTAGCGGCAGAGTCCATTCCCCAAGTCCAATCCGAACATAAACAAGTAGAGAAAACATTTACAGTTGCATCTTCAGGTGAAGCACTGCTTGATCTTACTGCAATCGCTCCGGGTGTGGATTGGAGCAAGAAGGG
Source organism: Neobacillus cucumis (assembly GCF_002860255.1). Lineage (GTDB taxonomy): Bacteria > Bacillota > Bacilli > Bacillales > Cytobacillaceae > Neobacillus > Neobacillus cucumis_A. Next base: position 11,809 of record NZ_PGVE01000057.1, on the reverse strand, counting down.
GCAGGAATCAGCGGTCATCACGTTAACGTTAGATGGAAAATACAACCAGGATATCGTTCTCTTTATGGGACAGCAAAAGTTCACTTACAAGGTAGCTCTTGGACACGTGGATCCGGGTGTTCATACATTGAAGGCTTCCCTTAATCTGGACAAGTCTCCAGAAGGAGCGAAACAGGCCAATATTATAAAAATGGATACAAACGTGGTTACTTCTGATTCTGAGGATGCACTAGCCTATCGTTTTTCACCTATCCTATATGGCCGCAATCTGCCAAATATCCCTGGCGCTTATGAGAATAATTATACCGATGTGCCGCTTATGATGTATCATACCCAATCCAAGGACGCAAATGGAAATATAACCATTGAATATACGGTGATTTGTTCAAACGAGGATGGAGGTACAAATACGCCTGCATTAATGGCACGTTGGGGCCGCACAACCGATATCGAGTGGATTTATCGGGTAACACTGGATCCAAATCACAAGGTAATTTCAGAAAAGTACCAATCACCGGGTCACGGAACAGTTGATTTTGACGGGTTAAAAGAACAAGACCATCCTCTTATGTACACATCTACCAGCAATAACAATTTTAGTGCCGTAAAGGCTGGGGATACGACGAGCGGATACAGATTCTTCCTAAATGCTTCCCAAGAGCTTCCTTCCAATCGCACTCGGGAATACATAATGGATCAAAATCCATGGTCCTATCAAGTCATGGCAAAGGAAATGATTCGCGAAGGAAAAATCGAACCAATGGCGAACCCTGATTCACAGGAAGTTTCCGATCAACGCAATTACCTGTATGTAGAATTCAACAAAACGACTTCACCGGCGAATGGTTCAGCAGGAGTAGGAACAGCGATTGGCGTAAAATTAAAAGGAGATCCTAAGCTGTACATGTCCAATCATAACGTTCCGGATTGGTCAATAACACGTGACAATCCTGCAGCAACCACTGTGGAACTTCCTGCAGGAACAACCACCAGTGATATTGAGAGCATTCAAGCGATTGCTGTTCCGTTTGATTCCAATCCGAACGATGCCATTAATCCACCTGCGAATTACCAAATCACTGTAAAAGATGTCAATCGCGCCTTCATGCTGGACAGTGATTATAAACCGCAAGCATCCTTGATGGAGTGGCATGGTACACAAGTTTTAACAGCCCAAAATCCGACTGCGGTTTTATGGACTGCTACGGATAAACAATAACTGAAGGGAGACGGGGACGTCCGAAAAGTGGGTTTCGACTTACTTTTTGGAGCCCCTTTTCTATTTCAATAAAGCACTCCTCATTCCCCCTCTATGAAGGACAAACTTTCTTAAAGCAACCGGCAAAGTGTCCTTCCTATAGTACTTTTGGTAGGTTAGATGTTAATTAATATAAAACCGCCTCTATTTATGGTATGGTTTACCAGGATTAATTCTAAACTCTTCAGTCCTGTTAAAAAAACCCTCCATTCATTTTTATATAATTCCATTTTACAAATGATGGTTTCATTTATGGAGGTTAGTCACTATCTATTAAAAATAGTAAAGGTGCTAAGCGCGACAAGGATCGAAAACTTTAGCGTGGTTCACGTGGATGCTATTTAATTCATACCCCGGCTTAAAATTATTTTTTTCTCCTACTTAGAAGCAGAAGAACCGTCCCCATGCTTCCTTTTATTAAAATAAGCATTTCCAAACACTCCAATTAAAAGAAGCGCTGTATGTATGAGTACAGGTGAAAGGGATCGATTTTTTTTCTGTATACTTACTATTTTAATAGAGGAATTCGTTTTGGCAGGAGCTTCCTGTTTTAGATGATGTGTGATGTTAGGAGCCTTTTTGAAAAGGAGATCGTCATATTTCTTTCTTTTTTCAACATTTTTAAGAATTTCATATGCTTCTTTTACTCTTTTAAACTGTTCTGCATTCCCTTTATCTTTATCTGGATGTACTTCTTTTACTTTTTTTCGATAAGCGTCTTTAATCTCACTAAAGGTTGCACTATAGGGTACGCCTAAAATACGATAGTAATTCCTAATGGGTCCCATGTATTTTCCACCCTCTTTTGGTTAAAATTGCTCCGGCTTTCCCGATTTAATCCTTCCAAAATAGTATTCTAGTTCTTTGGAAAATATTCGTGTTTTACGTACAGCATGGAATGTAAAGTTAGGTACAGTTCACCGTAACTTATTCTAAATGTGGTTATTTTGTATTATAATTACATTATTGAATACTTTTGGTAAGGATGGATAAATTTGATTAAAAAAATATTATATCTCCCCCTACAAGTAACGGCCATTTTTGCCGGTTTTGTCTTTTTGATGAACATCCCCATATTTCTCCAATTTAATGCTAAGGAAAAAAGAATAGATATGGATATTAGCTTATATTGGGAGTACTCCAAAAGTAACCTAAGCTGGTTTCTTCATATCATCGACGAAGTTCCCTATATATTTGAATATTTAAATGCCTCCACCATTGATAAATATTACTATACAATGAGCATCTTATTACTTGCCCTCTTATTTGCCGTAATTGCGGGGCTGGTTGTTTCAACCACAATCATGCTGCTGCCCACATCCGCCCGAAAAAGATTAAAAGGTTTTATTGATTTCACGACAAGTGCACCTGAACTATTAATCATCTTCTTGTTACAATACTTAGTCATCTATCTGTATAGAACTTACGATATTAAACTATTTCAATTATATGGCGGAATGAGTACACAGCCTTATTTTTTACCAGCTTTCGTATCTTCCTTTCTCCCTGCCCTTTTCTTAATACAGTTTTTATTAAGAGAATTTTCGAATGAAGAGTTAAAGGATTATGTCGTATTTGCAAGAGCAAAAGGCCTGTCACGCAGAACCATTTATTTAAAACATATCATACGTAACATTATTCCTTTATTACTCATTCATCTAAAGGTAATTATCTGGTATATCCTTACGAATATTATAGTAGTAGAATACTTATTTAATATAGATGGGTATATTGGGATTGTAAAATCTCTCTTTGCTAAGCGGATTGTCCCCTATGTGATAAGTCTTCTGCTTTTTGCAGCTCCTGTTATTCTATCAAATTTACTTTCTTGGATTATAACCATTAGGATGAAAAGAAAGGAACATAACAGTATATGAGGATATTAAACTACAAAAAGACTTTTTTTGGCTTGTTAATCTTGAGTCTTATCTTATTTATTAGCCTTCTCTATCCCCTATATGGCCCGTCTGATTTTAACAAAACACGAATCCTTCATGATGAAAATGGAGTTATGATCGGGATGCCGCCTTTCCCGCCTTCATCACATTTCATTCTTGGTACTGACCGAAATGGAGCAGATATCCTTTTAATGATGATTTATGGTGCGAAATATACGATCCTTATTGCCTTTGGCATTACCATACTGAGGGTTTTTATTGGCGGTCTGCTCGGGATCATTTTTTCATTTTGGCTTAAGATACTTTTGCCACTTGTAAAAGATTTGTTTGTTGTATTTCGGATTATTCCGCATATTATTCTCACGTTATTACTTATTACAGCTACATCAACTACCTATGTAAAAGATGGTACAGTGTTCATCATTACCTATCAGATGATCATTTTAGTGATTGTGGGTGTTCCTTCTGTCCTTGTTAGTACATCAGATATCATCCAAGAACTAAAAGGAAAGTCCTTTATCCAAAGTTCCTATTTAATGGGGGCAGGTCATTTTCATATCATAAAAAGGCATTTGAAGCCTTTTATGTCCTCATATGGTTTGTTACTATTTGTTCAACAATTACTCAATACGTTGGTGTTGATTATGTTCCTAGGTACCTTCAATATTTACTTGGGGGGTATCTCGCTTGACGAAATTGTCGGTACAGCGGAATTCGGGAGCTTGGGGATCGGTGCTCACAACGTTCCAGGTCAAGTTAGTTCACTTACGAAGGAATGGTCGGGATTAATTGGTCAAAACTACCGAGAATTCTATAGGGTTCCATGGATTGTCTTAGATCCACTGTTTGCCTACTTTTTTTTAATATTTCTCATTAATATGATGAAAAAGGAGCTTGAATCAATAATCGAAGGCCATTTCAAAAACCACCGATCTAAAAAAGTACATAAAAATAAAACGCAAGACAGCAATATGGTGCCGCCCCTTTCTCCGGACTTTACTTTTCCAAATAAAACAGAGTTGGAAAATTGAGATGTTGGATGCTCTCTCTGATATGGTCAATAATAGAGTTCAAAACAGTACCTATCTACTCATTAAGATGGTGCTGTTACCATTTTTGGAAAAATCTCATTTACTTATGATGCGGTTCACCATGATATATCTAAATGAGGCTTCTTGAATCTTGTCCTTAATTAAGTAACCAGCAAAGTAAAATAAGCGGAGGTTTTTCGGTTAGATGCAGAATAGAGCTCGTTTCGGGGGATATAAGGGGAGGTTTTCCGATTATGTAAAGCAAAATCCCCCATTATCACGTGTTTCGATTCAATAGGCGGAATCTCTCCGTCTATTGAAGCTATTTTAAATGCTAATTACTAATTAAGCGAAATTTCTCCGTCTATTTATCAGATCGGGTGCTTAACCTGATCCCCCAACCGATAAGAGCGGACCCTCTTGATCCCAGATGCGGGAATCAGCCTCTTTTTATCGACTAGTTGAGAAAGTATTTTTTTTACCGTCTTGTCACTTAACTTCAAATACTTCTCGACTTCTTTAGGGGATATAGCTTCCCCTTTACGAATCGCTAGCCGAAGTACTTCCTTCTCCAAAAAGGACAGAGATGTCTGATCCAGTTCATCACCCAGCCATCGCCCAATCACTTGCTGCACAATCTGCTGGCATCGACGAGGCTTCTCTTTCACTTGGTCATAAGAAAAGCGGATCACGGTCCATCCGTCAATCACCAGCTGGTTTTGGCGTTCCAGGCTGTCGGAAAATTGCCATCTGCTTATGTTCTTTAGGTGAGGGCCATACCCGTCAACCTCAAAGCAAATTCGGATAGCGGGACGAATATAAGCAAAATCCAAATATCTTTTGCCATCCTTGAAATCATTGACTTCATATTCCGGATGAAGATATCGGAAATGGTAAAATAAAGGCCACCATACCTGCTTTAAAAACAACATTTCAGCCTCATTGTGACCCTCTTGTAAACGCCTCAATCGTTCACCGGTTCTTGCCTGCAAGTGAGCATTCAAAAAGACCTGGTATTCTTTTTCAAATCCCATAGCATTCCACCTCTTATCCAATGGTCATGTCTTTACAGCAACCTTTAGTGGACAAACCTTAACTATTTTGGAAACCGTTCTTTTCTCAATTTCTTCTACTATCAAATTTTGCATACATTCATATAACTTCGGATAGATTTTTTATAATTAATGAGTGTTAATGCGAGTGAAAAAAAGAGGTCTAATGTGGCTTTAATTGGAGAAAGTAAAAGGCAAATAAAGACTTGCAGAGTAGCTAATATAAAAAGAATATTTAGAGAAGAATTTGAGGATAGAACTATTTTTAGTTTAATAGAATTCCTAAATTTGTCAATCTACTTTCTTTATATTTCGACAACTCCATTATTATTTCCGTTAAGAAAACTTATTATGTTCTAGCCTCCCCAACCCCTTCAGTCCCTCTAGAATTCCAGAGTGAGCGCTAACTGAATCTTATGACTGTCCACGAATGAACAAATAAAAATGAACATATTTATTAAAAAACTGGCCGATTGGAGTTGGTTGCTTGAGCCATTTTAATCCTGAAAAACTATTTGTGGCATACAGCAGTGGTGTAACTGCTACGGAACCTGTTATTCCAAGATGTTACACCCTCACTCACTCTGATATGACTGGAGATCTATTTTTAACCATTGGAAGTCGTTATGCCTGGGAAAAGATCAATCCTAATAGAGATGAAGTATTAGGAGTATGGAGACAAGTTGGAAGTACCTTGCATTTTTATGTTTATTTATATATAGATCAGGGGGAATATAACATAAATGTATCTGCTAAACGCAATGAAATATTTAAACGTGAATTACCACTTGCATTAACAGCTATTCGATACGGTGATAGGTTCTTATTCGACGCATACCCTAATCTAGAACAATCTTTAATCATCATTCACTTTATGTCTGCCTATCCTCAGTTTGCTAGACAAGAAAGTTGGGGAACCTTCCACCACTTTCCATACAGATAATTATCTCTGTAATTAAACTAAATAAGACCCTCAACAAGGTTGAAGGTCTTTTCTATCTTGATTTCTTAATGAAGTAAATGTCTTAACTGTTCAGCGTGTCTTCGACTGTCATTAATTGTTTCATCGGCAATTTGCTTACTATTGGGATCTAAGTCACCTTTTACAAATATCCGTAATATGAATTTGAACAAACGATGGGGTAAACTGAACAATGGGGTTGCTGCGAATTCTCCCGTTATTGTCTTACTCGGCTTTTGGTTTTTTGTCCCCTACTTGGAAGCACGAGAACCGTCCCCATGCATTTTAAAAACGGCAGCTATATTGGATGCGGTTGTCTCGACGTATTCTTCTGCATGCTTAAAAGCATCTTCTAATAAGATCACCCCAGGGACAACGCTGAATATCGCATCAATCCCATATTCATGGACAACAGCACTATCCTTCGACACGTTTCCAGCAATCCCTATCACAGGAACTCCATATTTTTTAGCTGTCTTAGCAACCCCAATTGGAGTTTTGCCAAAGATGGTTTGTCCGTCAATCTTGCCTTCTCCAGTGATGACCAAATCTGCGTCCTTAACAATATGTGATAGACCGGTGGCTTCAATCACTATATCAACGCCTCGCTTCAATTCTGAAGGTAGAAAGGCTAGTAATCCTCCTCCAAGACCGCCAGCTGCGCCAGCACCAGATACATCCTCAATTTTTTTACCAAGATCTCGTTCTATAATGGCAGCATAATGACTAAGATTTTTATCCAACTGTTCGATCATTTCTGGTGTAGCCCCTTTTTGCGGGCCAAAAATAGCAGATGCTCCCTTTTCGCCTGTTAGCGGATTGTCCACATCGCAAGCTACCTCAATTTTAATGGTTGCTAAACGCGGGTCAAAGTCCGATAGATTAATAGAGGCTAAGTGGCAAAGAGCGCCGCCCCCTTCTCCTATTTCCATTCCGTCCTTATCAAGCAGACGTGCTCCAAGGGCTTTTGCCATTCCAGCACCGCCATCGTTTGTCGCACTCCCGCCGATCCCAATAATAATATGGTTCACACCGTAGTCAAGAGCAGCAGAAATTAATTCACCTGTCCCTCTAGTCGTTGTCACGAGAGGATTGCGATCCGCGGCAGGTACTAGGTGTAAACCTGAAGCGGCAGCCATCTCAATCACAGCCGTTGTTTGGTTGCCAAGGATACCAAAGAAAGCATCGACTGGTTCCCCCAGCGGCCCCGTTACAGTTTTCGAAATAATTTCTCCCCCGGTTGCGTCTACTAATGACTGGACCGTCCCTTCTCCCCCGTCAGCCATGGGTACTTTTACATATTCAGCATCAGGTAAGACCCGTTGGAAGCCTCTTTCAATCGACTCCGCTGCTTCTAAGGCGGATAAACTTTCTTTAAATGAATCTGGTGCAATTACTATTTTCATCGTTTTCCCTCTCCAATCTATTGGATGTTATCCAAATAAATGGAATACACCATATATTAAGGTAGATATAATAGCCAATGTTAAACCGACTAGCGTTTCGTATGGAATCACTTTTAGACGTTCTTTAATTTCCATGTTGACGCTTCCGCCTGTTGCATGGAAGAAGCTTCCATGTGGTAAGTGATCTAAAACAGTTGCACCAGCATGAATCATAGCGGCACCAGCAATAGCCGAAACACCCATTCCTAAGATGGTTGAACTAAATACTTGGCTCGCTACAGCTGTACCTGCAGTGGTAGAAGCAGTGGCGGCTGACATAAAGATACCGGATACCGGTGCAAGAACATACCCTGGGAGTCCAAGTGCATTTAATCCTTCTATTAAAACATCTTTTAATCCAGAATTCGCAATAATTCCAGCAAGAGTACCTGTTCCAAGAAGCATAATAGCCACACCGGACATTTTCCCTAAGCCAGATATGGCATATTCGTTCACCTTTCTTCCTCTGCCCATCACGATGGCGCCAATAATCCCCCCAATCGGTAATGCAATCATCGGATCAATACTAATATCGAACAATGGCCTTAAGGCTAATAAAATAATCGTTATAATCGGTGCAATAAGAGCCGGTAAAAAGGAAGGAAGCGGCCCGCTGTTATGAGATTGAACTTCTTGTCCTTGAACGGTTGAACCCTTTTTCACTAGTTTTTTAGCAAGGAAATACGTGACAACCAGCCCGAAAATGGCAGGAATGATTCCAGCAGCCATAATCGATGTTAATGGAACTTTAAAAGCATCCGAAGCGGCAATGGCATTCGGGTTTGGTGACATAATGTTACCGGCTTTGCCTCCGCCGATCATGGCTAATAAAATAGCCGTTTTTGAAATGCCAGCTCTCTTGGCAATCGCAAGAGCAATAGGAGAAACGGTAATTACAGCTACATCGATGAAAACACCTACTGCCGTTAAAATCATCGTTGCAATCGCTAAAGCAAGTAACGCTCGCGTTTCACCCAGTTTTTTAACAATGGTTTCAGCAATGACGGCGGCAGCTCCAGACTCGATGAGAACGCCAGCTAAAACCCCTGCCGCTAAAATCCTTAATACGGCTGGAATAATACCTTTAGCCCCTTCCATCATTAAGGTTACTGTATTGGTTATATCTACTCCCCCAACTAGACCGCCGACTAACGCCCCAGCAATCATTCCATAGGCAGGAGAAACTTTCTTTAAAATTAAAACGATGGCAATAACTAATGCGACAACGGCGCCTAAAGCGCTTACTTGAATAGGTGCATCCATTTGTTTATACCTCCTTGTTGTTTGTATCTAGATTGTAAGCGTTTCACAAAGGATTTACATTGTTCAGGCCATCAAAAAAAAGACCTAGTTTATCCAGGTCTTTTTGTGCATTTGCACAAATCATTTCACTTGATTTTGCAAAATAGATAGATAAAGCTCAAGTAAATCCTTTACTTTACGGGGATCCTTGTTTGTTAGTTCGGTAATACGGTCCAAACGGTATCTGAGCGTGTTACGATGGATAAATAGCCGGCCAATCACTTTATGGTTGTCTCCATTCTCCTCAATATACACCCTTAAGGTTTCTAGCAGTTCTCCTTTTTTATCATGCTGTTTTAATTGTTCAAAATAAGGACCAATCTCCTCGCCAATACCATATTGATTGGCCCGCGCCAGAAAAACAGGCAGCTTATAATCCTCATAAAAATAAATTTTTTTATGTGGGTCCAGTTTTCCACCAACAGTCGAAGTATAGACCGCCTTCCGGTAAGACTCAGCGATTCCATCAATGGTTGGGTGATAGCTGCCCACAGCAATTTTACAGTCTAATTTTCGATATTTTTTTAAGTCCCCAACCCATTTTTCCATTTGCTGCAAGGTTTTGTCTGATTCCCATTCTAATTCTTTTATACTTATTTTTTTTAATAGAACCATATGATCCGGATGCATTACATATAAGTCAGCTTGATCTAATTTATCTCGGATCCATTTGTATCCTTTCGGATTGTTTTCAACCGTCAGAAGAATAGCAACTCGTGGGAGGTCTAAATCTATTCCAAGCCGCTTTACCCTTTCAAAATAAAGGGAGTTTAACTGATCTGTACCGTGCAGCAGCTGACCAGTAAGTTCTTCTTTTAATCGTTCATCCCACTGCATTTCATCTATTAAGACTGCTTGTTCAAGGATCATTTCTGCGGCCATTTTGACCAATTCCCCGTAGCTTCGAATTTCATCAGGTGCTCCCGTGATTCCAATGACACCGGCGATCTTGTCACGGAATTTAATTGGAAGGTTAATTCCTGCCTTAACTCCGTGAAGTTGTTTCGCCTCGTCTTCACCGATCTCAAATCCTGTCTTGGTGGCTATCACTCTTACAGCACCCTCATGAATCGTATCTATTCTTTTCTTATCACCTGATCCAATAATAATCCCTTTTGCATCCATGACATTAATATTTCGGTTGATAATTTCCATCGTTCGATTCACAATTTCCTGAGCCAAGAGTTTGTCTAAAAATCTCATAAAAAACCCTCTTTCAAGGAGGCATTCCCCCACCCTATTAAATCATTAACAGAGTGTGAAAACAACGGGGGCAAGGGAGGGTTATGAAAAACGTTTTAACGCGCATATTAACATAATGGCATGGGGACTTTTCCCCTACTCAGAAGCACGAGAACCGTCCCCATGCTTCATGTTATTCAAGAATACTCTCCTTTAAACACTTTACAATAAAGTGAAAATCATCCTCGGTAATGCTTAATGGCGGAGACAGCTGTAAAATGTTATTGTAGCCGGCAACGGTATCACCGTTTTTGCCAAGTAATAGGCCTTTTTCTCTGCAAAGAGCGATTATTTTATTAACCTGCTCAACAGGTATAGGTTCCTTTGTTTTTTTGTCTTTGACTAACTCAATCCCAACAAGAAGTCCCCTGCCGCGGATATCTCCTACATTTGGATGTTCAGTTAACTCCGCTAGTTCTTCTAAAAGCCGTTCCCCTAATACTTTAGAACGTTCGACGAGGTTTTCATTTTCCATAATTTCTAGATTCTTTAACGCCAAGGCACAGGCAGCTGGACTGCCGCCAAACGTATTCACATGACGGAAGCGGTCATAATCCTCACTTCCCACGTATGCTTCATAAATCTCTCTTTTGACAGCTGTAGCGGATAATGGCAGGTAGCCACTCGTAATTCCTTTGGCCATGGTCACAATATCCGGCTTTACTCCATAATTCATAAATCCAAATGGCTTCCCGGTCCGGCCGAAACCACAAATCACCTCATCACAAATAAGAAGGGCGCCGTGCTCCTCGCAAATCTCTTTTACCCTTGCCATGTATCCATCAGGCGGCATCAAAATGCCACCTCCGGTAATAATCGGCTCCATGATGACTCCTGCGATGGTTTCGCTTAACTCCCATGTCATGACACGATTGATTTCTTCTGCACTGGCTAGGGTTTCTTGATCCGCTGGATTTCGGTAAAGATCCGGTGGTGCGACATGAAGAAACCCCTGGCCTAATGGCTCATACTTGTATTTTCTTTGCGCTTGGCCTGTTGCTGCTAGAGCCCCCATGGAATTCCCATGATACCCGCGATAGCGGGAAATAAACTTATATCGGCCTGGACTTCCTTTTTGATGGTGATATTGGCGGGCAATTTTAAAGGCAGCCTCATTCGCTTCCGATCCACTATTCGAGAAAAAAATAACATAATCGTCCCCGAGCCATTCATTTAATTTCTCTGCTAATTTAATCGCGGGTAAATGACTTTGTGTCAACGGATAGTAAGGCATTTCTTCTAGCTGTTCAAAGGCAGCCCTTGCGAGTTCCTTCCTTCCATAACCCACATTTACACACCAAAGACCCGACATCCCGTCTAGATAGCTTTTCCCATTGATATCTGTTACCCACGCCCCAGCTGCTTTCGTAATAATTAAATTGGCTGGATTTGTCCCTGCTCCCCGCATCGAATGCCAAAGATATTTCTCATCGGTTTCTTGATAGCTTTTCCCCTGTGTTGCTTCCATCCTATTCACCCTCTTTTTAATTTTTGTATTGATTTAACTATATAGATAAATGAATTGACACTCAGTAGACAATTTGTCAGTAAATTCGGCTAAATTTATACACAAAGCTGCGATTTCATAAGAAAAGCGTAAGCGCCTTGATCAGCCCCGAC
>NZ_PGVE01000056.1 GCF_002860255.1 Neobacillus cucumis | reverse complement strand
TGAAACAAACTTCGGTGGCGGTCTGCTCACAGGCAGTCAATCTTCTTGTGAAGCAGCAGCTGACGCGTTCCGTGAAGCCGTACAGAACATGGCGGATCATCCGTTAAGTTATTGATAGAGAAGCATGTAGAAAGGAGTGTTTTGATTTGGTTCAATTAGTGGATAATGATTTATTGGCTTTGCAGCAAATGCGCTTGGCTGTTCAAACTGCAAAAGAAGCACAAGAGAAATTTATGGGCTATTCTCAGCAACAAGTCGACAAGATTGTTAAAGCTGTAGCGGATGCTGCCTTTGAACAATCCGGTCGCCTCGCGCAACTTGCGGTAGATGAAACAGGTATGGGGGTAGCAGCTCATAAGAAAATTAAGAACGAAGTGGGCTCCCGTGATGTATACGAAAGTATTAAAGATATGAAAACGGTCGGTGTCATCAAAGAGGACCATATGAATAAAGTCGTGGAAATCGCTGCTCCGTTCGGTGTAGTTGCCGCAATCATCCCAACGACCAACCCAACATCGACGGCGTTCTTCAAAACGTTGATTTCATTGAAGACACGAAATTCCATTGTAGTTAGCCCTCACCCTTACGCAGTGGAATGTACACACGAAGCATTAAAAGTATGTGATGCAGCAGCGGTTGCAGCTGGAGCCCCTGAAGGTTTGATTCAATGTCTCACACTGGCTTCAATGGAAGCTACACAGCAATTAATGTCGCATAAAGACGTGAATCTTATCATTGCAACAGGCGGTAGTGCGCTCGTCAAAGCGGCATATAGCTCCGGTAAGCCGGCTTACGGTGTAGGTCCTGGGAATGTGCCAGTGTATATCGAACGTTCCGCAAAGATTGAAAAAGCGGTAAAAGATATTGTGGACAGCAAATCATTTGATTACGGTACGATTTGTGCAACCGAGCAAGCCATTGTTGTCGATAAGCACGTCGTGGATCTCGTTACGCGTGAGTTGAAGAAAAATGGCGCGTATATTTTATCGGATGAAGAGAAAAAGATTATGGAAGGTGTCATCTCACCGGTACCCGGTAAGGTGAATCCGAAAGTGGTCGGTAAGAGCCCACAGTTCATCGCGAAAATGGCAGGCATTTCTTTACCTGAAGGCACGCGCTTGATTGTTGGGATGGAAACGAAAGTTGGTAAAGACGTACCGTTTTCATTGGAGAAATTATCACCGATTTTCGCTATGTATGTCGTGGATGGTGTGAAGCACTCGAAAGAAGTGTGCCTCGACTTGCTAAATCTTGGCGGGCGTGGACATAGCTTGGCACTACATACCGAAATCGATGCAGTAGCTCGTGAATTCGCTATGGAAATGCCAGTATCCCGTATTTTGGTCAATACCATGTCTTCTATTGGAGCAGTTGGTGGTACGACAGGTTTAATGCCATCATTCACATTAGGGTGCGGAACATTTGGCGGCAATATTACATCAGACAATGTCACAGCTAAGCATTTGCTGAACATTAAGCGGATGGCATACGGCACGAAGGAAGTACAGTTACCGAAGCACTCAGAGCCAGTAGAAAGCTCGAACGATCAGCTTGTATCCAATGTGATGAACAATGTATCAGCTTCAACAAACAGCAACATTGATCCAGCATTAGTACAGAACTTAGTCAGTGAAATCGTTAAACAACTTACAAAATAAAACACTATTAGGAGGAAACAATTATGAACAGAGAAGGTACAGCATTAGGAATGGTAGAAACTAAAGGATTAATCGGTGCAATTGAGGCAGCAGACGCAATGGTGAAAGCGGCAAGCGTAAACTTAGTAGGTAAAGTACATGTTGGCGGCGGAATCGTAACAGTTATGGTACGTGGCGATGTAGGCGCAGTAAAAGCAGCAACAGATGCAGGAGCGGCTTCTGCACAACGTGTGGGCGAATTGCTTTCTGTTCACGTGATCCCAAGACCACATAATGAATTAGAATTGATGTTACCAAAAA
>NZ_PGVE01000055.1 GCF_002860255.1 Neobacillus cucumis | reverse complement strand
CATAGGGACGGTTCTCATGCTTCCAAAGAAGCACGAGAACCGTCCCTGTGTTTATGAAAAAGAAGCAAGGGAACCGTCCCCTTGCTTCCAATCTATTAAGCTAGTCGCATTTTGAAGTCTTGATAGCCAAATTGTTGTACTACTTCACATTCTCCATCTGCTTTTTGAATGGCGATAGCTGGTAATGGCATGCCGTTAAAGGTAGTGTTTTTCACCATCGTATAGATGGCCATATCACCGAAAACTAATCGGTCTCCGCTCTTTAATGGCTCATCAAAAGAATAATCTCCGATGACATCGCCAGTTAAGCAGGTTTGCCCGCCGAGTCGATAAGTATACGGCTTTTCGCCTGCTTCGCCTGATCCAAATAGAGGAGGACGATAAGGCATTTCCAAAACATCTGGCATATGGCATGTTGCAGAAGTGTCAAGAATCGCAATGTCCAACCCGTTTTGATGTAAATCAAGTACAGATGTAATGAGATAGCCAGCATTAAGGGCAATGGCTTCTCCTGGCTCAAGATATACTTCTAAATCATATTTATCTTGCATTCTCTTAATACAAGCTTCAAGTCGAGGAATATCATAATCTTCTCTAGTAATATGGTGGCCTCCGCCAAAGTTAATCCATTCCATTTGCGGCAGCCATTCTCCAAACTTTTCTTCCACTGCATTTAGAGTGGTTTCTAAGTCGTCAGAGTTTTGCTGACAAAGTGTATGGAAGTGAAGGCCTGATACACCATCAAGCAACTCAGGACGAAAATGATCTCTTGTTACACCGAATCTAGAGCCTGGAGAACAAGGGTCATAGATAGCGTGTCCAATTTGAGTTGAGCGCTCAGGATTAATACGTAAGCCCACTTTTCTGCCAGCTTTTAAAGCTTTATCTTTAAACTTTTCTAACTGCGAGAAGGAATTAAAGATTATATGATCACAAATTGAAATAATTTCATCTATTTCATCTTCACGATAGGCAGGGGCAAAGACATGATTCTCTTTGCCCATTTCTTCATAACCTAAACGTGCTTCGAATAATCCACTTGCTGTGGTACCACTTAAATATTTTCCAATGAGGGGATACATTGTTGTCATAGAAAATGCCTTTTGTGCCAAAACAATCTTAGCTCCTGTACGCTCCATCACGCCATTTAGGATTTTTAGATTTCTTTCGACAAGACCTTCATCGACGACATAACATGGTGTTGGTAATTCTTCAAACCGCATTTTATTTAATAAGCTCCGCTTCTTTTTTCTGAGCAGGTTCATCATCAACAAGAACTGGATTAAAATCTTCTACCCATGGAAGTCCCCATTTGTTTAACTCTTCCATGAATGGATCTGGATCAAATTCTTCAATATTATATACTCCAGCTTTGTTCCATTTGCCGGTTAGAATCATCGCAGCACCGATCATTGCAGGAACACCTGTTGTATAAGAGATGGCCTGAGAGCCTACTTCTTTATAGCACTCTTGGTGGTCACAAACATTGTAAACATAATATGTTTTGTCTTTTCCATCCTTTTTTCCTCTGAAGATACAGCCGATGTTTGTTTTACCAACTGTACGAGGTCCAAGGGAAGCTGGATCTGGTAATACTGCCTTTAAGAATTGAAGAGGAATAATTTGCTTTCCTTCAAATTCGATTGGCTCGATAGAAGTCATCCCAACGTTTTCAAGGGCTTTTAAATGCATTAGGTAGCTTTGGCCAAATGTCATGAAGAAACGGATACGCTTAAGGCCAGGGATGTTTTGAGCAAGAGACTCGAGTTCTTCATGGTATAACAAGTACATATCTTTTTCGCCAACTTCAGCAAAGTTATAAACACGCTTGATTTCCATTGGCTCAGTTTCGATCCATTCGCCATTTTCCCAGTAACGTCCGTTAGCTGAAACTTCACGAATGTTGATTTCAGGGTTGAAGTTTGTTGCGAACGGATAGCCATGATCGCCGCCGTTACAGTCAAGAATGTCGATATATTCAATTTCATCAAAATAATGTTTTAGTGCATAAGCAGAGAATACGCCTGTTACACCTGGGTCAAAGCCACTGCCTAGAAGGGCTGTAATACCAGCTTTTTCAAATCGCTCACGATAATCCCATTGCCATTTGTATTCGAATTTTGCCGTATCTTCGGGCTCATAGTTTGCTGTATCCATATAATGTGTCTTTGTTGCAAGACAAGCATCCATGATCGTTAAATCTTGGTAAGGTAATGCTAAGTTCATGACGATATCTGGTTTTACTTCATTAATTAACGCAATTAACTCTTCTACATTATCTGCATCAACTTGTGCAGTTGTAATTTTTGTTTTGCCGCCATCAAGTTTTGCTTTTAATTCATCACATTTTGATTTTGTACGGCTTGCGATACAAATTTCTTCAAAGACTTCACTGTTTTGAACACATTTATGGACAGCAACCGATGCTACGCCGCCAGCCCCGATAATAAGCGCTTTACCCATTTTCATTTCTCCTAACCTAATAGATTTTTTCTTAAGCACAACTACATTCCGTAACACAAAAAAAGCAAGTGCAAAACGCAGGAATTACTTGCGCACAACACTTGCTTTGATATATTCCATATTAAAAAGGGTATATCCATGACACAAAAGGTCATATCTATACTCCACCAAGTCATCAGACATTTTGGCAGAAAGCTTTTTAATATTCAAAATATATCATTTTAGGATCAGAGTCTATATAGCAAATAATCACTTTTACCACTCTTATTGACCGTTTCACAAGTTGTGTGCATTGTGCACTGGTTGTAAAGTAACCAACTTATAAAATTTGAGCTTTTAACTCAATCAATAAGGCAACCAAAGTTGCCAATCGGCAGTTGACCCGGCTGTCCGTATGGCCTTAACTTCCAAGGAAGTGGTCAAGGTTATCTGCTTGGAAAGATCCAGATATATTGAATATTAGCTTTCCAAAAATCATGCTACTTCATATTAGCAGTAACTAGGAATAATAGCAAGAGGCAAAATAAAACTTTTTTAGATTTTTTTACCCAAGTATTTCCTTTAGTCTGCTAAAAATGAGTGTGCTTTTTAGAAACTAAATTGGGAATGGAACAAAGGCATGATCCTAATAATAAGAGTGGAAAAATTGCAACTTATCATAAAAGCAATACAAGAAAAATTTTTTAAAAATTCCCCCCGGTCATTACATATTAATATTTACCTTTAGCCATCTATCGATGTAAGAAAATAAATTCCAAATTATTTATATGTTGCTTTTTTGCAATAGGTTAAAAATTCAGCTCTATATTCTACAGATTACAATATTGTGCTAAATAGATTATTGCTGGACTTGTTATGTTTACCCTTTACCAAGTCATTCAAACCCCGAACTTTAGGAGAATTAAAGAACGGCAATAATGCTGTCCAGTTTTATGTATTGCCGATGTTTTGACACACTTCAATTATCGAACATGTGATACTTCAAATTCCTCTTTCCTTCACAATATTGAAACACTTATAACTCTTTTCCACCTTTAAAATATAAGAAAATAAAAGAATAAGTTCCTATCAAGGGGATATGAGTATATGAAGAATAAATGGAATCTGCCTCTACAATATAAAATCATCATCCTAGTCTGTGGGGTAAGTATCCTTTGTCTATTGGTCACTAATTTCTTTATACAAAAAAATGTGGAACAAACAACCATTGATCACATTGAAGAGAAGGCAAAAACTGTTTCAAAAACCGCTGCCATCAATCCAATCTTTATTGACGGCCTTAGTGGCAAGTTAAGCGGGGACACGATTCAGTCATACGCAGAGCAAGTAAGAAAATCAGCAGGGGTCCCATTTCTTGTTGTTCTAGATATGAACGGAATTAGATTGTCCCATCCATTACCAGATAAAATAGGAAAAAAATATGCAGGCGGAGATGCCGGAGAGGTTTTCCAGGGCAAGGAGCATATCTCCATAGCTACGGGCACCTTAGGAAGATCATTAAGATATTTTACACCGGTTTACAATCCTGATGGTAAACAAATTGGTGCTATTTTAGTTGGTGTTTTATTAGACGATGTAGAACGTAAGGTTTGGAAGAGTACAAAGGTAATCCTCTTTAGTATGTTGTTAGGAGTGGCAGTAGGTTTAGTTTGTGCTGTCGTGTTCTCGCGTAAGGTAAAGAACATTTTGTTTGGAATGGAGCCGGTTGAAATAGCAAATTTACTAGAACAGAGAAGTGCCGTTTTAGAGTATGCCCGTGAAGGTGTTATAGCGGTTAACCAATACTGTGAAATTACTCTTGTTAACCAAGAAGCTGACCGGCTAATTAAATCTGTTGGTTTTGAGTGCGATCCTATTGGGATGAAAATGGAAGAGATTTTTCCTCAGTTTCAGTTGAATTTATTAATGGCTACTGGGAAAAAATTGCTCGATAAGGAATACTCCTTTAGAGGGTTAGTGGTTATGGCAAATATTGTTCCGATATACGTGAACAGTGAAATTACGGGAGCAGTGGCTACTTTTAGGGATAAAACAGAAATCAGGCAATTAGCGGAACAGCTTACCGGGGCACGATTATATGCAGATGCCTTACGATCACAAACACATGAATTTATGAATAAGCTTCATGTCATCCTTGGTCTTGCACAAATGAAAATATACGATCAATTAACCGTCTATGTAAAACAAATATCCAGCTCTTTTCAAACGGAAGAAGGGTTTTTAACTTCTAGGATTAAAGATCCGGTGATTGCAGGCTTCATTATCGGCAAGGCTAGTTTTGCACGAGAGCAGGGAGCCGTATTGACAATGACAGAGAATAGTTATTTTCCAAGGCAGAAAAGTAATGAATTTGTACAGGAGATTGTCACGATTCTTGGTAATTTGATAGATAACTCAATCGAATCCTTAAAGGGATGTAAAGAAAAAAAGGTAGAAGTGGAGCTCTTAACAGGTCAAAATGATGAACTAATGATTAAAGTTTCTGATACCGGGATGGGGATGAGCCAGGAAGTGGAAGATCAAATATTTGAAAGAGGCTTTTCTACTAAGGGAAACAACCGCGGCATCGGCATGTCCTTGGTCCTTGAGGCTGTGAAAAAATTAAATGGAAAGATTTCTATTCTATCGGAACCTGGAAAAGGAACCATTCTTCAGGTGGAAATGATGGTTGCAGGAGAGGAGAATTAGTATGACTAAGACAGTAATAGTTGAAGATGATCCTATGGTTGCAGAAATAAACCGCCGATATTTAGAACAAATTGATGGAATTGAACTGGTTGCCATAGCAGGTTCTGTGGAAGAAGCTCTCCCCATTCTTAAGGAGAATCAAGTGGACTTAATTTTGCTGGATATTCATATGCCTGGGGACAACGGTTGGAGTCTATTGTCAAAGATTCGTGGTTTGGGTACCGAGATTGATGTGATTATCATAACAGCATCCTGTGATAAAGAAAGTATAAAAAAAGGGCTTCGTTTTGGGGCAGTTGACTATTTAATCAAGCCATTTGAGTTTGAAAGATTTCAATCTGCCCTTCTCTCCTATAAGAAAGATCAAATGATGATGAATGAGCAGGAACGGATAAATCAAATGGAGTTAGATCTGCTCCTGCTTCATAAAGAACAAATAACTCCGGAAGGATACGATTTACCGAAAGGACTGACGAAAAGCACCCTCTGTAAAGTATGGAGGCAGGTACTCGAAATGGGCAGAACCCCATTCTCTACAGAGGAGCTCGCTTGCAAAGTAGGAATTTCAAGGGTTTCTATGAGGAAATATGTGATGTTTCTTGCTGATATCCATGCACTCGAAACGGAAGTGGTATACGGAACCATCGGCCGCCCTGTTTATATGCATAAAGCTGCTATTGTAGGCAGCAACATAATTGACCATTATATTAATCATTAAAGTCTATGGCAGAAATAGTGTCCCATTGAGGGGCACTATTTTTTTGCTAAATAAACTTTGAGAATTGTCTAGCTCCAGCGCCTAGGGGCTCTGGGTCATAAGCCAATCCGTCAAGAAGGCTAAAGAGCAGCCTTCTCGCCGGCTCGTCTTATGCCTGTCGCCCCTGTTCAAGGCGCTTCCGCTTTTCGGTCTAGTTACTTTAATTACTAAACTCTTTAATAACTTCCTAAAGCTGTTAAAGGGACGGGGGATTTAGTAGTCTACAAGTAAGAAATAGATAAAACTTTTTAAAGGAAAAATATCATAAAAAAGGAGGATTTATTACTTAAAAATAAATCATAAGGATCTCCATTTTTGACGGCAGCTTCTAATTTTTCATTAGCAGCTATTTTATTAAAGGGGTTTGTGAAACACTTCACAAATATGAACACTTTGTGAACAAATAAAAAAGGAGTTGAAATAAATGGCAATCCCTGCAAAGAAATTACAGCAGCATCCGGAAAATCCTAACCTAAAGGCGAAAATTGCAAGTGAAGTAAAATTCGTCCCCCTATTAGTAACACTCGTAATTGGAGCAATTATTTGGTTTATTCATCCACCGCATGGCTTATCCGTACAGGCTTGGCACTTGCTGGCTATTTTCGTTGCGACCATCGTCGGTTTAATTATTAAGCCTTTGCCAATGGGAAGTGTAGCGATACTAGCGCTAACAGCAACTGTTATTACACAGACACTGACGATTGAACAATCCTTAAGCGGCTTTCAAAACACAACTATTTGGTTAATTGTTATCGCGTTTTTCATTTCAAGAGGATTTATTAAAACAGGCTTAGGTACAAGAGTAGCCTACATGTTTGTTAAAAAGTTCGGTAAAAAAACACTTGGTTTATCGTATTCCCTGATTGCCAGTGACCTCATCTTATCACCGGCCATGCCATCTAACACGGCTCGTGCCGGCGGAATTCTATTACCAATCATCCGCTCTCTATCGGAAGCATACGGCTCAAAAGTAGGAGACGGGACAGAAAGAAAAGTAGGAGCTTTTTTAACAAAAGTAGCCTTCCAAGGTGACATGATCACTTCTGCCATGTTCTTAACTGCTATGGCAGCAAACCCGCTGGCAGCTCAGATTGCCGGAGATATTACCGGTAAACATATAACTTGGATGGGCTGGGCAACAGCAGCCATCGTTCCTGGATTAGTTAGTTTAATCTTGATTCCTTATGTGATCTATAAGCTATATCCGCCAGAAATCAAAGAAACACCTGCAGCATCACAAATGGCAGATAAGAAATTAAAAGAAATGGGGCCATTGAAAAAAGAAGAATACTACATGATTGGTGTGTTCCTTCTCATTCTTTCCCTTTGGATCTTCGGAACAAATTTGAACATTAATGCGACTACTACTGCCTTTATCGGTCTTGGTGCGTTACTAGTTACTCAGGTATTAACTTGGTCAGATATCAAAAAAGAAGAAGGCGCTTGGGATACCTTGATCTGGTTTTCTGTGTTAGTGATGATGGCCAGCTTCTTAAACGAATTAGGGTTAATTCCTTGGTTCAGTCATACCATGCAGGGTGCAGTAAGCGGCAAGTCTTGGACACTAACATTGATCATCTTAGGTATTGTTTATTTCTATTCTCACTATTTCTTTGCAAGTAACACAGCTCACGTTAGTGCCATGTACTCTGCATTCCTTGCTGTTTTAGTGGCAGCGGGAGCACCGCCGCTTGTATCTGCATTATTGTTGGGTGTATTCAGTAACCTGTTTGGATGTTTAACACACTATAGCTGCGGACCAGCTCCAGTCTTTTTCGGAAGCGGCTATGTCACCCAAAATAAATGGTGGTCCCTTGGATTCGTCATTTCCATCATTCACATTATAGTCTGGCTTGGTATTGGAGGGGCCTGGTGGAAAGTACTAGGACTTTGGTAAAGAAGAGATTTTAGGAGGAGAACAGAATGCGTGAAATATCAGCAAAATTAATTACCAGTACGGTCAGAGACCTTTGTATCCAAGCTGCTTGTGACCTACCAGAAGACGTAGAAGCACTCATTGCAGCCGGATTAGAAAAAGAAGAATCTCAATTCGGAAAATATAGCTTAGAAAAGATTTTGAAGAATGTTAAATTGGCACGGGCTGAACATGCCCCAATGTGTCAGGACACGGGGATGACCGTAGTGTTTGTTAAGGTCGGGCAGGATGCGCTAATTGTGGATGGAGATTTAACAGACGCCATCAATGAGGGAGTACGCCAGGGATACGAGGAAGGTTACTTACGAAAATCTGTTGTTAAGGACCCTGTCTTTGACCGGAAGAATACGGGTGATAATACTCCGGCTGTCATCCATATGGAAATTGTGCCAGGAGACAAAGTAAAGATTGAGGTCCTCCCAAAAGGGGCAGGAAGCGAAAACATGGGTGCAGTTAAAATGTGTAAACCGGCAGAGGGTGTAAACGGAGTAAAAGACTTTATTGTGAATTCGATTACTCAGGCCGGCGGAAACCCTTGTCCCCCTGTTATTGTCGGTGTTGGTATTGGCGGAACCATGGATAAATGTACATTATTAGCGAAAAAGGCTTTAGCAAGAAAGGCTGGAGAGCCGAATCCGAACCCTGTATACGCAGAGATGGAAGCAGAGCTGCTAGAGCGCATCAATAAACTTGGAATCGGGCCGCAGGGCTTTGGAGGCAAGGTGACCGCACTAGCTGTTCATATTGAAACATATCCTACCCATATTGCGATGATGCCTGTCTGTGTTACTTTGAACTGCCATGCAGCACGCCATAAAGAAGCTTGTTTATAAGGGGTGTATAAGATGACTACGATTAAAAAATTAACCACACCATTAACCTATGACCAAATCAAAGATCTAAGAGCAGGAGATCAAGTGTCTATTACGGGAGTTATTTATTCGGCACGTGATGCGGCTCATAAGAATATGGTAGACGCTTTAAAAGAAAATAATCCTCTTCCAGTTGATTTAGAAGGACAAATCATATATTACGCAGGACCGACTCCTGCAAAGCCAGGGCGAGTGATTGGCTCTTGCGGCCCAACCACAAGCGGCCGGATGGATGCCTTCTCGTCTGAAATGATGGAACAAGGTTTAAAGGGAATGATTGGTAAAGGTCCTAGAAGCAAAGCTGTGATTGATTCGATGAAGAAAAACGGAGCAGTTTATTTTGCAGCAATTGGCGGTGCTGCCGCTTTAATAGCCGATACAATCAAAAAAGTAGATATTGTCGCTTACGAGGAACTGGGGCCGGAAGCAATCCGCCGTATGGAAGTCACGGATTACCCATGTATCGTTGCAGTAGACAGTGAAGGAAATGATTTATACCAGATAGGTGTAGAGAAATATAGAGTTATAGATTAAATCACTTATAGAGGTGAAACTTCAATGCTGAGCTATGATGTTGTAATTGTAGGTGCAGGCGGGGCTGGTATGATGGCAGCCCTCTCTGCTAGTGAGGATAAAAATTTACGTGTCGCTTGCCTTTCAAAAATCTTTCCGACACGTTCACATACAGGAGCGGCACAGGGTGGAATAAATGCAGCCATGGGCTATAGGGATGCAAACGATTCTCCTGAGAGCCATTTCAGGGATACGGTTAAAGGGAGTGATTTCTTAGCGGACCAGGACGCAGTTGAATTTTTCACAACCAATATGCCAAAGGTCATCTCTGAACTAGATTATTACGGTGTACCTTTTTCAAGAGAAGAGAACGGCCGGATTGCGCAAAGACCGTTTGGCGGTGCATCCAGCCCAAGAACCTGCTACTCAGCCGATAAAACAGGACACGTGATACTTCATGCCCTTTATGAGCAGTGCCTTAAAAATGGGGTTCAATTCCACAATGATTGGTACCTTCTGTCACTTGCTGTAAACGAAGGCCATTTTGAAGGGATTGTGGCAATGGATATTCGCAGCGGAGAAATTCATTCTATCCAGGCGAAATCAGTGGTTATTGCCACAGGTGGTTTTGGACGTGTGTATTGGAGCAGAACAACAAACGCGATTAATATGACGGGTGATGGAACCGCCGCTTGTTTTAATGCAGGTATCCCTCTTAAAGATCCAGAATTTGTCCAATTCCATCCAACAGGCCTTGCTTCTACCGGCGTCCTTCTATCTGAAGCCTGCCGCGGCGAAGGTGGTTATCTCATTAATAAAGACGGAGAACGGTTTATGGCCCGCTATGCGCCCGGAAAAATGGAGCTTGGTCCGCGTGATCTCGTTTCAAGGGCCATTGAGACAGAAATTAAAGAAGGCCGTGGATTTGGAGAAGGCATGCAGTCATATGTGTTAATGGACCTTCGCCATTTAGGTGAAAAGAAGATCATGGAGCGTCTGCCTCAAGTAAGGGAGCTGGCCATGGATTTTGAGGGTGTGGATCTTATTAAGGAGCCCGTTCCTATCCGTCCAAGCTGTCACTATACAATGGGTGGTATTCATATCAGCGACTTCCGGACTTGCAGCACGCCAATTGAGGGAATTCATGCTGCGGGAGAATGCTGTTCTGTTTCTATCCACGGCGCTAACCGGCTTGGCGGCAACTCCGTAGCTGATGTCGTATTATTTGGGAAATATGCTGGTCTTGGTGCAAAGGAAAGTGCGAAAAAGCGGTCTTTCAGAAGCACTGAAACTTTATTGAGAGAAACAGAGAGATGGATAGAGAAGTTCAGAACGATCCGTCATAAGAAAACAGGAATTAGTATGTTTAAGATTCGTGATGAACTGGCTGAAACCATGTGGAACAATGTAGGTATTTTTAGAACGGAAAGTGACATGGAAAAGGCATATGAAAAAGTGTCGCAGCTTCTGGAGGCTTACAAAGATGCTATGATTGGGGATACCTCTGAAAAGTATAATATGGCATTTATTAACTACGTTGAAATAGAGAACATTTTAAAATTGGCCAAAGCCATTACAATGGGAGCAATTAATCGGAAAGAAAGCAGGGGTTCCCATGCTAGAGCGGATTACCCTGTCCGTGATGATGCTAATTTCCTGAAACATACATTGATTTATCAAGATGAGGACCAATATCGTTTGGAATATAGCCCGGTGAAGATTACGAAATATCAACCGGAGGAGCGAAAATACTAATGTATACAACCCTTTATTTTAAAATTAAGAGATTTGATGGCGAAAATAAATGGTATCAGGATTATGAACTTCCCTATGAAAAAGGAAAAACCATTCTGTGGGTATTAACAACGATCCGTGAACAGCTTGATCCAACCCTAGTCTTTACATCCGCTTGTCGCCATGCCATTTGCGGCAGCTGTGCAGTGAAAATCAATGACAATGCCTTTCTGGTCTGCAAAACATCTTTAGATAAGGTACTTGAGACCTTTAAGACCAACCGTTTAACATTTGAACCACTTAACAATTTTGAAGTCATCAAAGACCTGGCGGTTGCTTGGGAGCCAAAAATGGAAAAAATGGAGCAAGTAAAGCCATGGCTTATTCCGTCCGATGAAGGAAGCAAAGAAGAAGGATTTATTCAAAGCGAAGAAGATTACCACGAGATTGCTGCCCCAACCGACTGTATTCTATGTGGTGTCTGTGCCTCTGAATGTAATCAACTGGCTGTAAATGATGGTACTTATTTGGATCCGTTTATATTGAACAGGGCCTACCGATTTGCTGTTGATTCAAGGGATGCTGCTCCTGAAGAGCATATTATGCCTGTATTTGAAAATGAGTTATGGAAATGTCTTCATTGCATGCAGTGTGTGACGAAATGTCCAAAAGGCATTCCATTAACAGATCAGATTTCCTACCTGCGCCAAGAAACGATTAAGATGGGTGAAGTTAAAAACCAAGGCGCAAAACATGCTTTTGCTTTCCATGACGATGTAAAGAAAAAAGGCCGTTTAAATGAAATGACGCTTCCAATCAAAACAGATGGTCTCGTAAATACCGCTATGACGAAAGTACCTTTCGCCCTAAGAATGATTAGAAAAGGGAAAATCAATCCATTCCATATTCCGAAAGAAGTGGAAGGTATTAAGGGAGTCAGGGAACTTTATAAGTTTGCACAGGAGGTTAGTGAAGAATGAGATACGCATTCTTTCCAGGCTGTACACTAGAGTCCGCAGCCGAAGAACTCATGATTTCAACCAAAAAAGTAGCAACGGCTTTAGGAATTGAGCTAATTGAACTAAACGGCTGGACCTGCTGTGGGGCAAGTCATATTCAAGATGTAGATGACCTTTTGGCTACATCCATAAATGCTCGGAATATTGCATTGGCGGAAGAATTAAAAGTAGATAAGTTACTAACTGTTTGTAATACATGTACGTTAATGCTTCGCACGGCCAAACTTAAGATGGATAAAAATCAAAAGCTTCGCACAAAGGTAAACGAAGGCCTTGAAAGAGCTGGAATGGAGTATAAAGGGACAGTGGAAGTGACCCACCTTCTCTGGGCTTTGATTCAAGACTATGGATTAGAAAACCTGAGAGCAAAGGTAAAAAGGCCGCTTACGGGTCTGAAGGTTGCTAATTTTTATGGCTGTCATATCCTTATGCCGCCAAATATCATGGGGTTTGAAAACCATATGAATCCACAGTCTATGGAAATGGTTGCTAGTGTGCTGGGAGCGGAAAGCGTTGATTTTGATCAGCGTCTCGCATGCTGCGGTTTCCATGCGGTCTTCCCGGCTGAAAGAGAAGTAATGAATCTTACAGGGAAAAACTGCTTATCGCCTAAATCTCAAGGTGCCGACTGCATTGTTACTCCTTGTCCTTTATGCCAAATGCAGCTGGATGCCTATCAGCCGGATGCTCAAAAAGGCTTTGGGGAAGATATAACCATGCCAATTTTACATTTGCCGCAGCTGATTGGACTTGCGTTAGGCTTCTCTCCAGAAGAACTCGCTATCCAACGACATGTGGTCGAAGCGATCCCTGTTTTAAATGAAGCATTAGTTTTTTAAATAATATTCTTAGTAATAAGACACACAAAGGGGTAATCCTTTATGCAATATATTCTTGAGAAAAGAGCAAAACTGGTTGGAAGGGTGGACAAAGGACAACTTTGGCTATTAAATGTTCACGATGATTGGATTCATGACCAATATGGTGAAAGCTATATCTATCACGGTCAAATCTATGCATCACGTAATCCATTTCACCCTTTGTCGACATCCATAACTGGTTATTTTCAGGATGATGATTCAAAAAAATGGATAAAGGTGAAAGCCGGAGTGGCAGCATTTGATCCCAAGAATATGGATGATTCATGGGTAGAGAAGGTCGAGAACCTGATGAAGATTAGGTTTAAGACCGGAGTCTATAAATATATAAAAAAATAACCAAATATTTTTATGGGCCGCTAGTGTGAGAGGAGCGGTCTATTTTTCTTGGTATGAACGCAGCAGGGTTGAATTACTTACTATTTTTCTTTATAACAGGAATTAGATCAACTTAAACAAGGATGGGGGAAAATGGGTGGATATTCAGTTGCGGTTTTGTGAGCAGGTAAATGAACCCAATGACTTGGAGGCTGTATGGAGAATTTTGTGCGAAAGTGATAAAGACTTTTTCCCGCCGTTATCAGCTAGGGGAAGTACTTTTCAACGTACTCTTCAGCAAGAGGAGAAGCTTGAAACTCTGCCACATGCCTATTACGAGGAAATTATTAAACAGCCCATTATATTAGCTGTGAGCAAGGAGAGTGGCAAGGTTGCAGGCTTTATGACCTTTAAGCATAACTATCATTGTCCGGAATTAAATAACTTTTCTCCAAGTAATTATATTACAACCATTTGTGTCGCGAAGAACGCTCGAAACCAAGGGATAACAAGGAAGTTTTATCAGTTCATTCAATCCTCAGAAATTCCCTCCCAATATAGAATGCCAAATCTGGCCACAAGAACATGGTCAACCAACGCTTCGCATCTGCATATTTTAAGAACTATGGGATTTGAAGTAAGTGCGAGATTGGTCAATCATCGAGGCAATGGAATGGATACAATATACTTTGGAAAGAAAGTACAGCAATGATAAGAAAAAAGGATGAACAGGCCAATAAATCTCCTGTACATCCTGCTATAACTCACCATTCTCTAGGCTGATAGTTAAGTTCATGGAACAATTGCTCTTTTTCCTTTTTGGTTAAATCACGCCACTGTCCAATCGGCAGGTTTCCTAAATGGATATTCATGATCCTTGTCCGCTGCAGCCTGACAACCTCATAACCTAAGGCTGCGCACATCCGGCGAATTTGCCGGTTAAGCCCTTGGGTTAAGATAATCTGAAAGACATTTCTCGATAGCTGTGTTACTTTGCATGGAAGTGTTTTTGTATTTAAAATCTCCACTCCCCCTGCCATTTTCTTTACAAATTCAGGTGTAATCGGCTTGTTTACCGTTACAATATATTCCTTTTCATGCTTATTTTCTGCCCGGAGGATCTCATTTACGATATCACCGTCATTTGTCAGCAGAATCAACCCATCTGAATCTTTATCTAACCGGCCAATATGGAAAATCCGTAGAGGGTGATTAACAAAATCAACGATATTTCCTTTTATATGCCTTTCGGTTGTGCTCGTAATTCCCACCGGTTTATTTAAGGCAATGTAGACATACTCTTTTTTGACCTTAATCAGGCTTCCGTCAATGCGTACCTCATCACCATTCTCAACCTGGCTTCCCATTTGAGCGGTCTGTCCATTAATGGTGACCCTGCCTTCACTAATTAACTTATCTGCGCCTCTTCTAGAGGACTTTCCCGATTCACTAATAAACTTATTAATCCTAATAATAACCACAACCTTCAGTGGAATTGTCTGATTAAGAATAACCTAATTCCCCCTCCGATTTCAAGCGAACTCATGGTGCCTGTCACCATTACTTCTATATGCAAATTAATAAACTGGATTTGCAATTAAGAGATGCCCCTATCATCTAAAAAGTAAATGTCGAATGATATTTTAATAGAATTGTAAAATATTACATTGTTTTCACCAAATTATGACAAAAAACGGTCTGCTTGAAATGTTATTGTAAAGTAAATTACATATTTGGGGAGATGCAAATGAGAAAGTTATCAGTTATTTTTGTTTTGCTTTTTAGTATCTTTTTCTTCAACCATGCAGAAGCTGATGCAGCAGGCAGCTCGCAATTGATTATTATTAACAAAAAGACGAACACACTCGCATTCTATGATAGTGGAAAGCTAGTGAGAACCTTTAAAGTTGCAACTGGTAAAACTAGAAATTTAACCCCGGAAGGTAAGTTTAGGATTGTTACCAAAATCGTAAATCGACCCTATTATAAGGGGCATATACCTGGCGGGGATCCTCGTAATCCATTAGGGAATAGATGGTTGGGTCTGGAAGCTAGGGGGACATATGGAACAACATATGCGATTCATGGAAATGCAAATGAAAGCTCAATTGGTAAATATATCAGCCATGGCTGTGTGCGGATGCACAATAATGAGGTTCGTTGGCTTTTCAGCCAAGTTAAAATGTACACAACGGTTATCATAACTTACTCCGGCAGCAGCTTTGACGCCATTGCCAAGGCAAATGGCTTTAATGTTGGTGTGACAAACGGCTGGGTACAAAGCAATGGGCATCAATTTTACTATGAAAACGGCATACCTAAAACCGGCTGGATGATCCTCGGAGGAAAAACATACTATTTTGAGAAAACGGGAGAGATGAAAAAGGGCTGGATGATCCTCGGAGGAAAAACATACTACTTTGAGAAGACCGGAGAGATGAAAAAGGGCTGGATGATCCTCAATGGAAAAACCTACTACTTTGAGAAGACCGGAGAGATGAAAAAGAGCTGGATGATCCTCCTTGGAAAAACCTACTATTTTGAGAAAACAGGAGAGATGAAAAAGGGCTGGATGATTCTCAATGGAAAAACATATTACTTTGAGAAAACGGGAGAGATGAAAAAGGGCTGGATGATCCTTCTTGGAAAAACATACTATTTCGAGAAAACAGGAGAGATGAAAAAGGGTTGGATGATCCTTCTTGGGAAGGAATACTTCTTTGATCAAACGGGAGTAATGAAAAAGGGCGGCTGGTTAATAACCGGAGGAAAAACATACTTTGTTGATCAAAATGGAGTGGTAAAAACAGGCTGGGTACAAATAGAAGGAAAATGGTACTATTTTAATCCTAAATCGAATCCTATCGGAATAATGGCAGTTAGCACCGTCATTGATGGCTGGAATATAGGAGCAGATGGTGCTAGGCTGGAGTAACATGATTCCTTAGTAAAATGGATGATTTGAACCCCTCCTATGTATCACAGGAAAGCATAGTTAGACAGACCATCGAGTTGCTAGTTTTAAAGATTGTTAGACGCTCCTTATGGAGTGTCTAATTTTTTTGTTAAAGGGAAAACTACGCTTAAAAAACGATGTTTACATTTGTGTAATCATGTAAACGGATTGCACACATGAAGTTTACGTTTTTGTGTACGTGTATACATTTTGTGTACTTAATGTTTACAAGTATGTATACACGTATACAAATTCGTATGCATCCTTTTGTGGCGCGTTGTTTACACACTTGTCTTAAGTGTTTACAAAACAGTTTACATTACTCCTAGGTGAGGGTACACAGTTTCCAGAAAAATCTCTTGTATTGGTAGGACTCCACATGGTGGCTGATGTTCAAAAGGAAAGAAAAGAAGCTACACCCCTGACAATCGACATTACCGCCATTGAGGAATTCCTACTTTTCACGTATTTAGAACATTTAATGGATGGCTTTATGGCTTTATGGAGCAGATCCAGGCCAGGACTTAGCAAGGAGATACGTTTGTCCCTACATCACAAGCATTTAACTTAGCTGATTTCCTGAATTATTGCTAAATCCACAAAATATTCACTATTATTTCTAGCTGCATAGTGTAGCTGGAAAGTTCTGGAGGAAAATTCAATAGTTTAAAAGTTTATTAAGCACCCTTTAGTGGTATCTAATTTTTTAAAAAGAAAAAAATATATTTAAATATTAGTGTTTGCAATATGTTTACTTGTAAACAGAGTATGTACATGGTGTTTACGTTTTTGTATACGTGTATACATTTTGTTTACTATTTGTTTACAAGTTCGTATACATGTATACAATCATGTACACGCCTTAAAATAAAGCGATGTTTACGTATTTGTCTTAAATGTTTACATAACCGATTACAATACTGCTAAGTTTACATATTGTTTACGGTTTTACACTTTTATTTCATTTCGCAAAATCCCATTGAAGAATCTACCAATCTCCTATAGCCTATTAGTAGAGAGAATCAGTACATAATAAAGACTATTAATGAAAAGGAATGATTAATATGAATAAGTCCAGAGTTGCAGCAATTGATGTAGGAAATGACTCTATTAAAGCTATTTTCGGAGAACTAGAGTATGAATTAAATATTCCTAACATTATCGCCCGTGATACAGAAGATCGACCTGTCATAGGGATTGAAGAGCTTGATAGTAAAAATCCCCTAGATGGTATTCATATCAAAGTCCACTCCCCTGCCCTAAAAGACAACAATGCCATTTATCGTGTTGGTAATTTAGCTACCAAAACAGATAACGCTACTGAACTAGACCCGGGCAGCAGCAAGTCAGAGGAAGACCAAACACTAATCATGCTTTTTGCCACATTAGCATTGGATGCAGTAAAACTAGATAGTTTTCCAAAAGCTAAGAATGTGATCGATGCAACTTATACATTAGGAACAGGACTCCCGCTTCGTGAAGTAAAAGAAGGCAAGGATGCAGGCTATCGTTCAAGATTAATTGGAAATGTTCACCAGGTTGAATTTCTAGTGACACCAAAATACCAAGGATTAAAGGTTAATCTTAAATTTAACGAGGTAAAGGTTTATCCGGAAGGCTTTGCTGCCTATATTAATCTAGTAATGGACAACAATTTAAAAATAATCAATAAGGATCTAATCGATAAGCGTATCCTTATCCAGGATATTGGCGGGTTATCAACAGATATTGCCGTGATTAAAAACCGAAATGTGGATGATGATAAGGCACAAGGATTCAACCTTGGGGTATCAGAATCATTAGAGGCCATCCGCGAGGAAATTCGCAAAAAACATGGAGTTGAACTCGACAGCCGCCGTGATGTAGTTGAAATCATTACAAGAAAAAATGATCGAAATCATATTATGGTCAAAGGAAGCCGGACAAGCGTGCATGACATTACGGACCGTATACTGCTTGATTTAGCCAAAAAGCAATATCGATTATTACGAAATGTTTGGCAGAAAAATTCCCAGACAGAAATCTGCTATTTTGTAGGCGGAGGATCCCATGTCTTAAAAGATTATATCAAGACTTTAAATAACAATTTAGACGGTTATAATATTGAATTCTTTGAAGATGACAAGGAAAGCATTTGGATGATGGCCAATGCTTACTATAAGCTCATCATGGATTTTGTCAGAAAATCGGAGAAGCCTAAAGAACCAGTCAAAACTAACTAGGTGATCGTATGAAGAAAATTTCTTCAGCTGAAATTAAGAGAGGCCAAGCACTATCCTTTCGTATCCCTTCGGATACGCCTGACCATATAGTGAAGCATTTACAAAGGTTAAAGGAAACAGAGCGGAGAAACTTCTCCAGCTCTATAGCTGAGTTTGTGATTCAAGGGGTAAGTCATTCATTTTCACGTGAAAAAGAAACCGTGACGATTCCCCTTCCTAAGAAGTTAACAAAGGCTCAACGTGATTGGTTAAAGCATGAGCACTCTGAGGCAATGCTCGGCAGCATTATTTATCAGTTGATTTCGGACCCGATCAGGGCCACTTCCTTACTTGCATCTTTAAATAGTAATTCCTTGGATATTGATGAAGCCTTATACCTTCAGGAGGAGCCTTCTGTTTCAGCGAACAAGGGGGAGCTCCCTGCTGAATCGGATACTTTTGAGGAGCTTGCGGCCAGTTTGGATGACACGGATATGGAAGATGACCTAGAATCATTTGACTGGGATACTGCCAAGAAGCCAGAACTGCCTGAAGTGGAAGCGAAGGATGAAGAACTTGATCCCGATGATCTGCTTGGAGGATTTTTGGCAAATATGAACAAATAAACTTGAGCCCCGCCTTTTTAGCAGGCGGGGCTTTGTTGATTAATGCTGTTTGTTTGGTAGTTTTTGACTTTGATGACCTTTGCTTTGGCGTTCCTTATTGTCCTTGTCCTTTTGTTGTCTTTCATGGAGTTTTTCAACAAATTCATGTGTAGTATTGTCTTCCATCTAGAAGTACCCTCCTTTTTAAAAATGAACCATAGTTATTCTGTCCCGTGCAGCGATAAATATGTAATCCCCTTAAATGGAGAAATCAGATATAAACTCATAGATCAGTCATACATATTAGATAAAGTCTTTTTGACTAGGCTGTTTTCATTAGGAAAGATATTAGGCTATTAATAGAGATAGGTGGTGGGCTGATGGAGCTGCCTGCTGATATTGTTCTTGAGAGCGGTATCCTTAATGATGCATTAATCCTAAAAAGAGAAACGCTGTACAAAGGTATGAATGGGCGATTGGTCGAACGTTTTTTTATTGCTCCTACAAGAAGCTATATTTTTAAACCATTAACCAATAATGGTCAGTTAGGGAAGGAGGTATGGATTCACCAGCATATTCTCCCGCGGTTTCCTGCAATCTATCCGAAGGTTATTTCCTATAAAATAAGTGAAGAACCTGAACTGAATTGGATGATACTAGAGGATTTAGGTGCACTAATTCATTACTTTAATGAAACTAGTGTCCTAGAAGTTATTAAATGGGTGGCCTGGTGGCATTCCCTCCCAGTTAGTGAGTTTCCAAATGTACCGACAACGGGGTTAAAGCCTCAAATGGAAGACATTATTACGGAAGTTGGTTCTTATAAAGAAGGGTTTCTCCATCTGGTATCTAGTCTAGGGATAGAAAGAGAGTCTATTGAACGTGTCTACTCTCTTCTAAAGGAAAATAATTTTTCTAAAAGGCAAGTTTTATCCCATGGTGATTTACATTTAGGTAACTTTTCTATAGTGAACAATGAACTAAAGATTTTGGATTGGGAGCATACCCATTTGAATTTGCCTTATTGGGATTTGTACCATCTAATTGATATGTCGCATCCTCTTTTTCCTAAAAGGGTTACACCTGAGCTTCGGACGCAAATACTAAAGGATTATCTTTTTCATGTGACTTTTGAAATAGATCATGACTCTTTTATGAGAGAGTATTATTTATTTTCGGCTGTCTTTTCGATTTGGATGATTGGACTGATTAGGAAGGACCTTCAAGCGAAGGATGGGAAATGGCCAGAGGAACAATTGAAAGGGCAGATGGAAGAAACTATATTAAGTTTAAAGCAGTGTGCAGGAGCGCTCTGATGCATTAAAAGCTAACCCTTGATGGGTTAGCTTTTTGTCTTGATTGATTATGCCTTTTGCTCCGTTAGCTTGATGATTTCAATAACGGTTTGGGTTGCTTTTACCATATTTTCAACAGAGATAAATTCAAATTTTCCGTGGAAATTCTCGCCGCCTGTAAAAATATTCGGTGTTGGCAGTCCCATAAAGGATAGCTGTGAGCCGTCGGTGCCGCCGCGGATTGGTTTGGTGATTGGCTGGATACCTAAGCTCACCATCGCTTCATGGGCAATGTCGACAATCTCCATGACGGGTTCAATTTTCTCTCGCATGTTGTAGTATTGGTCATTCATTTCTAAGACGATTCTATCGGTGCCATATTTCGCTTGCAGCTCATTGATAATGGCTTGCAGTGCCGCCTTGCGGTTATTAAACTTTTCCCGGTCATGGTCACGGATAATATAGTGAAGACGAGTTTCCTCCACATCTCCGTTAAAGGCAAGCAGATGAAAGAAACCTTCGTATCCTTCGGTATGTTCAGGTGCTTCCTGTACTGGCAGTTTACTATGTAACTCCATGCCGATTTTGATGGAGTTAATCATTTTGTCCTTTGCTGAGCCTGGATGAATATTGTTGCCTTTAATGGTGATTTTGGCGCCGGCAGCATTAAAGCTCTCGAATTCTAGCTCCCCTAATGGACCGCCATCAACGGTGTAGGCATAGTTCGCGTTAAAGGCCGCAACGTCAAACTTATGTGGGCCTCTGCCAATTTCTTCATCTGGTGTGAACGCAACGCGGACCTTACCGTGCTTGATTTCCGGGTGCCCGATGAGGTAGGCCATTGCGGTCATGATTTCAGTCACGCCAGCTTTGTTGTCTGCGCCAAGCAAGGTGGTGCCGTCTGTTGTGATTAAGGTGTGGCCTTTATAGTCTGGCAGGCTGGGAAAGTCTTTTGGTGACATGACTACTTTTAAGGCTGAGTTTAAAATGATTTCACCACCGTCATAGTTTTCGACGATTTGCGGGTTGACGTTTTTGCCGGTAAAGTCAGTGGCAGTGTCGACGTGGGCAAGGAAACCGATGGTGGGTACGGTTTTGTCGGTGTTGGCCGGCAAGGTTGCCATGACGTAGCCATTTTCATCGATTGTTACTTCTTCCATACCGATTTGTTTAAGTTCATCCACTAGCATGCGGAGCAATGTCCACTGCCCTTCAGTGGATGGACAGGTTTCGCTGTTTTCATTTGATTGTGTGTCTACTTTTACATAGGAAGTAAATCTTTCAATAAGCTCATTTTTCAATTTTGCTGCACTCCCCTTTTTTGAGTATGTAATCATGAATATCATATCACTTTGAGGAGGGGGTTACACTTTTTGAAGGCATTTCTACATGGGCAGCACGTGAGATACGTTTTTACTCTCGGATAAAGAACGAATACCCTCGGATAATCGCCGTTTAGTCTTGGATAAAAGGTGAATACTCTCGGATAAGTGTAAATTACTCTCGAACAAAGAAAATACTCTCGGATAATAGCTGGTTTGTCTTGGATAAAAGGTGAATACTCTCGGATAAATGTAAATTACTCTCGAACAAAGAAAATACTCTCGGATAATAGCTGGTTACTCTTGGATAAAAGGTGAATACTCTCGGATAATAGCTGGTTACTCTCGGATAAAAGCAACAAACTCTCGGATAATTGAAATTTACTCTCACATAAAAAAGCATACCCGCAAAAAAGACTCGAGTATGCCTTTATATTTACCCATTAAAAAAACAAACCTATTTAAACATAAAATACGACCGATCCCGGAAGGACCCATCAGACCTCATATCCATACTTTTTAAAATTCGAGTAGCGGTGTGAATTCCGTCCACCCCCAAAAACTCCCGGCACTCCCTATTCGTGATACTCCTCTTAAATATCAAAAACCACTCCCGTAAAGTACGAATATGTGCTTTATGGTCAGTTTCATGGCAAAATGGACAAACCCATGTCCTGGGTGTCTTCACCATCCCAATCCTCCGACATACCAAACACCTTACTCCAGGTTTAAAATCACTAAATGGAATATTATAAGACTCACAGATTGGTTTAGGAATATATATCTGATGACTGTGAAGGAGCTCATTAGAAAGCCATTGAAAGGTATCTAAATCTAACTTTCGATCCTGCCTTGGGATACTTTTTAGAAAAGAAGGAATCAAGTTGGGGAATAAAAGCTTGGTTTCCTTAGGGGGAACAGCAACAATTTGTTTCGGATAAGCCAAAACGACAGCGCCATATAACGGGAGCTGCAGCCCGCGATACTTTAGCCAATCCATGATTAACTCACAATTTCGCTCCAATTGAACCACAGGACTCTCAAAACCATCCTTATGCCCATCCTCTCTTGTCCGGATCAATTGAGGGGGATGATCCTTAAACTCCAGGATTCCACTGATATTTTTAACCTCTAACACCACCCCAAACCAGGGGCTTAACATAAACGTATCCATTTGAAAATGATCAACAGAAGCGGGACACAAATCATGGAAGATATGCTGTTCAAACGAAAAGGAGTACTTACGGAGGACTTCAGCAACACGCTCTTCCCCGCCAATCCCCGCCTCAACCGCTGACTGTTTAGCAGCGAGAACAGGAAAAATTGCATGCCCAGCAGGAATACGGCCTTGAGCGGAAATTATACCTTCAAGTTTCAATGATGGATCTCGACTTTTAATACAAATATAAAAACACCTCCCTAAAAGCATCGTAGCACACCCTCCATAGCTAAACTATTCCCCCTGAATCAATTTCATATTTTTGTAAAAAATATAGGCTGTCACCTATTGACCAGAGTAGTCAACGGGAATATAATGACTTCATTGACTGATGTGGTCAACAAACGAAAAGGAGGGCTGCGCCAGTGTTTTCGAAATTTCTCAACTTAGATACGGAAAAACAGGATCGAATCATAAATGCTGCCATAAAGGAATTTGCCCAGAAAGGATATGATAAGGCTTCGACCAATGAAATCGTGAAGGAAGCGGAAATATCAAAGGGATTGCTCTTTCATTATTTTAAAAATAAAAAACAATTATTTTTATTTTTATTTGACCACTGTATCCAGATGATCAGCGATGATTTTTATAAAAAAATCAACCTAAAAGAGACCGAGTTCTTCGCACGAATCCGGGAGGCAGTTTTAATTAAAATGGATCTCCTCTCGAAATATCCTGACATCTTTAAGTTTATCGAACATGCATACATGGATGATGCCGCCGACATTAAAGCGGAGATAGAGAAAAAGGTTAAAGAACTAAATGAAATTAACTTCGGGAAAATTTACGAGGGCATTGATCTTACCAAATTCCGAGACGATATCGACATACAGAAAATATTAAAGATTATTACTTGGACGTTTGAAAAAATGAGCGAAGAAGAGCTGAATAAAGCCAAATTATCTCCGGGGCATGAAGTTGATTACCCAAAAATTCAGCTTGAAGCCGAACAATACTTCGAGGTATTAACAAAGGTTTTCTATAAATAATAACGAAGGCTTAGGGGGCAGGAACCATGAATGTAATTGAAATTAAAAATCTTACAAAGACTTACGGAAAGTCTAGAGGGATTACAGATATCAGTTTTCATGTGGAACAAGGGGAGATATTCGGTTTCATCGGGCCAAATGGAGCGGGAAAATCGACGACCATCCGCACGCTGCTTTCATTAATTTATCCAACGAGCGGCAGTGCCACAATTTTTGGAAAGGACTGCATTCAGTTTGCACCGGAAATCAAAAAGGAGATTGGCTACCTGCCTTCCGAAGTTTTTTACTATGACAATATGAAAGTTAAGGACCTATTAAAATACTCAGCCAGTTTTTATAAAAAGGACTGCAGTAAGAGAATCAAAGAGTTAGCAGAAATGATGGACCTGGATCTAAATAAAAAGATTGATGACCTCTCCCTGGGAAATAAAAAGAAGGTGGGAATCGTTCAAGGCCTTCTTCATGAACCAAAGCTGATTATACTCGATGAACCTACAAGCGGGCTGGATCCGTTAATGCAGCAGAAATTCTTTG
The DNA here is from genome assembly GCF_002860255.1 of Neobacillus cucumis. Taxonomy (GTDB): domain Bacteria; phylum Bacillota; class Bacilli; order Bacillales; family Cytobacillaceae; genus Neobacillus; species Neobacillus cucumis_A. The sequence continues at coordinate 9,641 of NZ_PGVE01000055.1, read as the reverse complement.
AACTGCTCGAAGAGGAAAATAAAAAGGGCGCTACCATTCTTTTTTCCTCCCATATTTTGAGCGAGGTTCAGAGACTATGCAATCGAGTGGCAATTATCAAAGAGGGCAAGATGGTTACGGTAGAAAAAATAAGCACCTTACAAGAAAACAATTATAAAAAGTTTAAAGTGGAGACGAAGTCGGCCTTAGACCCTAATTATTTTACGATCGAGGGTGTAAATAATTTAGAGGCTAAGGGGAATGTAATCAGCTTTTTATTTAGGGGGAATATCAACACGGTGTTGAAAAAGATAGCTGAAATTGAAATCGTCAATCTGTGGATTGAGGAGGCGGATCTTGAGGAGATCTTTATGCACTATTATGAGAAGGAGGCTTAACCACTATGAATATCTTTTTTCATGAGTTAAAAGCGTACCGGAAGTCAACGATAATCTGGACCTTTTCGCTAATCATGGTGGCATTGCTGTTCTTGTCGATGTTTCCCTCCTTTGCTAAGGATGCGGATGAATTTAAAAAATTATTAGCAGGCTATCCGCTCGCGATGAGGAAGGCGATCGGACTTAATTTGGAAAATATTTTTACCATTTTAGGATTCTATAGCTATGCCTTGACGTTTACTACTCTCTGTGCGGCTATTCAGGCGATGAATATTGGGACGGGAATAGTCAGCAAGGAGGTTCGTGAGAAGACAGCCGATTTTCTATTAACGAAGCCGGTTACGCGCACGCAAATTTTGACTAGTAAGCTGCTTGCTGCTTTCATGTCACTTTTGCTTACAAATGTCATCTATCTAATGGCAGTCAATTTTATCGCTTTGCAGGTAAAGACAGTGGATTTTAGTATGAAAAAGTTCGTGCTGCTGTCAGGGACAATGTTTTTTATCCAATTAATTTTTCTAGCCATCGGCATAATCATTTCTGTGATCATCCCAAAAATTAAGTCTGTTCTGACGGTTTCATTAGCCACCGTGTTTGGATTTTACTTTTTGGGCGTCATTAGTGATACCAGTGGTAATGATGTGAAACGGTATATTTCTCCGTTTAAATATTTTGATAACACCTATATCATCAAACACGCAAGCTATGAGGCCTCCTTTCTTATTGCAGGGTTAGTCATAGTAGTTGTGGCGATTACGGCAAGTTATAGGATTTATACAAAAAAAGATATTCATGCGGTTTAGGAGGTTTCGACAATGAATATATTTTTGAAAGAATTAAAGTCTCATCGTAAATCGCTCATCTTCTGGAGTGTCGGTGTATGTTTGATGGTGTTATCAGGAATGAATAAATATGCTAATTTGTATTCATCACAGCAATCGATGAATGATGTGATGAAGGATATGCCAAAATCTCTTCAGGTGATTATGGGAATCGGGAGCTTGGATTTGTCAAAAGCGAGTGGTTATTATGGCATGCTTTTTGTTTATTTGCTGTTAATGGCAACCATTCATGCTGCCATGCTTGGCGCGGCGATTATTGCAAAAGAGGAGCGCGACAAAACCACTGAGTTTTTATTCGTTAAGCCAGTTTCGAGAACAACGGTTATAACGGCTAAGCTGCTGGCCTCCCTGTTCAATATAGTCGTCTTAAATCTAGTCACTCTCTTTTCATCCATTGCTTTTATGGCTAAATACAGTAAGCGTGAAGAGGTTAATCATGATATTGTCATATTGATGGCAGGGATGTTTATATTGCAGCTGCTGTTTATGGTCATGGGCAGTGCGATTTCGGCTTTAAAAAAGAAATCAAAGAAAGCTGCTTCCCTTTCAGCCGGCGTGCTTTTACTGACCTTTATTTTGTCGGTCGCCATTGATTTGAATGAAGGCATGAAAAACTTAAAGTATTTGAGTCCTTTCAAATATTTTGAAGCAAAAAATGTGATGTATGGCGGCGGACTGGAGCCAGTCTATATGGTTATTTCAGGCTTTCTAATTATCATTTTTACAAGTGTAACCTATTTGTTTTATAAAAAAAGAGATTTAAATATATAAAGACCGGGGGATTCCCCCGGTCTTTTCCTTATTTCTCACGAGCCATTTTAATGAGTGTATTAATATCGCTTGAGAGCTTTGTATAGTTCGTCTGATTGGCTTTAATATTTGATTTGATTCCGTCAATGAGCGGCATGGCCTTTGGATTAGTAATTGTTAAGATTTGAACCTGGCCATTGAAGGCTTTTGTCATTAACTCTTTAGCCTGATCAAGGTTATCATCCGTATTTTGTTTTGACATATCCACTCCATCAAGATTCCCTTTTCCCGAAGAACCTGACGTATTGGTTAATAATTTTTGCTGCATCTCATCATATTTAGTGGAAGTGGCGGCTGCCTGCGCTCTTGCCAGAATAACGGTGTCATCTAAAACAAAAACTTTGATCCCTGTAATCCCTGCTCCGGAAAGCCGCGATTCCAAATGGGAGGAAATTCCCCCATCATGTAAGCTTGAACTCCCAATTAAGCTGTATACGTTGGTCCCCAGCCCGCTGGTTGTTTGATGGTTGGCATTTGTGGTCTTTTTCTTGGCACGGTCCACACTTGGGATCACATCGGGATTGTTTGTTGAGCCAAGGACATGTCCATTTCCTTTTGTGTTTAAGGATTTATCATGCAGTTTGGCAGCATCTACTTGATTTTCCCCTTGATTTGCAGAGCATCCAGTAAGTATTAAAAAAGCAATAACAATGGGTCCACAGCAAAGTTTCCAAATTCTTTTCATGTTTTTGCCCTCCTTTTTTTATCATTTTCTCCTTTCCTTTTATAAGTATGAATGGTTTATTTTGGAACATAATAATGGGAAAGCAAGGATTTTGCTGAAATTTTTGGATAGATGTGATAACAAAAATCTGGAGGTGTACACCATGGTTGAAGAGAATAAAGAAAATCCAGAATCAGTATCTAGAAGGACGTTCATTCGTAATGCGGGTTTAACAGTGGGTGGTCTTGCAGTTGGTGGAGTGATCGGCAGTCTCATTCCCCGCAATAATAAGAACACAAATAATAATACAAAAGGAACACAGACAAAAACAGAAGACTTTAATCAAGCGCTCATGTATTTTACTCCGGAGCAATTCAAGGTCATTGATGCGGCAACAGAGCGGATTTTTCCAGAGGATGACAATGGGCCAGGAGCAAAGGCACTCGGTGTTGCCTATTTTATCGACCATCAGTTAGCGGGGCAATGGGGTTTTAATGGCCGGGAATATATGCAGGCTCCTTTTTATCCAGGTGAAAAAGTACAAGGGTTTCAAGGCCGGTTAAAGCGCAGAGAAATTTTTGATATAGCCATTCGAGAAATACAAAACCACAGCATGGCTGTCTATAAGAAAGATTTCACTGAATTAAAAGGAGAAGAGCAGGATGCCATCCTGAAAGACTTTGAAGGAGATAAAGTGAATATTACCACCATTTCTCCAAGCGGTTTCTTCCAAATGCTTAGAGGTGCCACATTAGAAGGAGCATATAGCGACCCATTATATGGAGGAAATTTAAATATGGATGGCTGGAAGATGAAGAATTATCCAGGCAGCCAGATGGCCTATGCAGACATTATCGATAAGGATTTTAAAAAGGTTGCGCCGCAAAGCCTGAAAAGCCACATGAATCACTAGAAAGGCGGAAGTGCTTAGACGCTAAGCTAGCCGCTAGAAATAATGAGGTAAATTTATTTTAAAACTAAGAAGGTGAATGTATGGCTAGAAAACTGCCGAAAGTTGATGTTGTCATTGTAGGTGTTGGTTGGGCAGGAGGAATTATTGCCAAAGAACTGACCAAAAAGGGATTAAAGGTTGTAGGATTGGAAAGAGGGAAAGAGCGAAAAACGGAAGATTACTTTATGGTCCATGATGAATTACGCTATGCCCTTCGCTATGAACTCATGCAGGACCTCTCAAGAGAAACGATTACATTCCGAGGTAATGAAAGAATACGTGCCCTTCCGATGAGGCAATATGGGTCGTTTTTGCTTGGCGATGGCTTAGGCGGCTCTGGAGTCCATTGGAATGGGCAAACGTTCCGCTTTTTGCCTTACGATTTTGAGATCCATAGTAAAACGGTTGAAAAATATGGTAAAAATAAAATTCCAGCCGATATGTCACTTCAAGATTGGGGAATTACATACGATCAATTAGAGCCATATTATGACCGATTTGAGAAAACAGCAGGTATATCAGGGGAAGAAAATCCTCTCGCCGGGAAACGATCCGATAAATACCCGACCCCGCCAATGAAAAAGACACCTGCCATTCAGATGTTTGAAAAGGCAACAAAGAATATGAAACTTCATCCGTATATGATGCCATCAGCGAATCTATCGGAGTCCTATAAAAATCCAGATGGGATCCAGAGATCAGCATGTCAATATTGCGGCTATTGTGAGAGGTTTGGCTGTGAATATGGAGCAAAGGCTGATCCAGTTGTGACCGTTATACCTGTTGCTAATAAAACAGGTAACTTTGAAATAAGAACCCACTCCAATGTAAGACGCATATTAAAAACGGGTAACAAAGCTACAGGTGTCTTATATACAGATGTGACAACGGGTGAGGAAATTGAACAGCCTGCGGATATTGTGGTAGTAACAAGCTATGTGTTTAATAATATTCGCCTGCTTTTAATGTCTGGAATCGGCAAGCCATATGATCCTAATACGGGGACAGGCGTGATTGGGAAAAATTATGCCTACCAAGTGATTAAAGGGAATGCTATTGGATTTTTTGATAAAAAAGAATTTAATACCTTTGCAGGTGCTGGGTCGCTGGGAATGGTGGTCGATGATTATAATGGTGACAATTTTGACCACAGTCATGTGAATTTCATACATGGCGGGATGATTTCACTTGCGCAAACAGGCTTAAGACCGATACAAAACAACCCTGTTCCAGGAGGACAGCCAACCTGGGGTAAAGATTTCAAGGCTAATTCGGTTAAATATGCGAATCGCTTTTTAACAGTTGCCTCTCAAGGTTCTTCAATGCCGTTTAAGCGTCATTTTCTCGATCTTGATCCAACCTATAAAGATGCTTTTGGCGATCCGCTTATCCGTATTACCTTTGATTTTGAGGAGCAGGACCGTCAGATGGCCAAATTCCTTGCAGGTAAATGTGCAGATATCCTAAAAGAAATGGGTGCAGACCATATTGATTCGATGAAAGATTTAGGTCCATATGATATTACCACCTATCAATCCACCCATAATACTGGTGGTGTGATTATGGGAGCTGACCCGTCAACCTCAGCGGTAAATAATTACCTGCAAATGTGGGACATGGATAACCTGTTTGTCATTGGTGCATCGGCTTTCCCTCATAATTCAGGTTATAATCCGACCGATACAGTCGGAGCCTTGGCGTACCGTGCAGCAGAAGGTATCATTAAATATCGTGATAAGGGCGGCCAGGTTGTATAAGTAATGCTTGATGATAGATTTACCTATACGTATAGTGCTAATATGAAAATATAAAATAAAGGGAGAGAAACTCTAATGACAACTCAAAATGAAAACGCTGCATTGCCGCCAAAAACCTGTTCGATCGAACGTTTAGTAACAATGGAAGCCGATGTAAAAAAGGTATTGGCTGGAGAAAAAACAGCTACCCGCCGAAATGGCCGCTATGCAGACCCAGGTGAAATCATGACGCTTGAAGGCCGCCAGTTTGTGGTTGAAAAGGTATACTCACAGAGCCTAGGCGAGTTAACAGATGATGATGCCCGCCGCGAGGGCTTCAACACAGTGGAAGAATATAAACAATCAATTCTTTCTTACCATCCCGGCATGCCGTGGCTTCCACAGATGCGAGTTTGGGTGCACGAGTTCCGTCCGGTCCAAGAATAATAAGGTTAAAAGGTCCATTTAAATATAAATGGGCCTTTTTCATTTTTTCATGCTTAAAAATTGTTTTATTCCGGTAATCGAAATTATAATAGCTTTAGTTAATGTTGCTAAAGGTTAGGTGAGAGCATGAAGTTTCTATCAAAATACATAAAGAAATATTGGAAGTCTTTTAGCATTGCTGTACTATTTCTCACCTTCGAGACAATTAGTGATTTGATGCAGCCAACGATTATGGCTAAAATCATCGATCAAGGTGTGGTCAACAGGGATATTCATTATGTTTTGAAAATGGGCGGCGTGATGCTCTTAATCACGGCTTTCGGTGCCATCAGTGCTTCTACCCGGAGCATTATCGCGAGTATTGTTTCCCAAAACTTTGGAACCGAACTTCGGTCGGATTTGTTTAGAAAAATTCAAACGCTTTCGTTTAAAAATCTAGACAAGTTCAACCGCGCCTCCTTAATTACCCGTTTGACAAACGATGTGACCCAAGTACAGGTATTTGTGAACGGGTTGATGCGAATCTTTGTTAAGTCTCCGCTTCTTGCGATTGGCGGCCTCGTGATGGCAACACGTCTCAATCTGCACCTTTCTGTTGTCTTAGCCGTGGTCGTACCGATTGTCGCTTTATTAATTGTCCTTAATTTGCGTCTTGGATTTCCTCTCTTCTCAAAGGTTCAAAATGCCTTAGACCGAGTGAACTCCGTGATGCGGGAATATTTATCTGGTGTTCGTGTGGTCAAAGCTTTTAATCGCTTTGACGTTGAGATTGGCAAGTTTGCCAATGCCAATGAACATTTTAAAGATCAATCAATCGCCGCTGGGCGTTTGATGGCTACTTTCAGTCCATTGATTATGCTGACGGTGAACCTTGGGATTGTTGTCGTCCTTTGGATCGGGGGCCTAGGGGTGGAATCAGGTCATATTCAGGTTGGACATATTATTGCCTTTACCAACTACATGACGCAAATTCTATTTTCTCTTATGATAATTTCGATGGTCTTTAATATGTTTGTCAGGGCAAGGGCATCAGCCGGAAGGATTAATGAGGTATTTTTACAAGAGGATAGTATTTTACATGAAACTCAGGCCTCACCGCCGCCGCATGTTCAAGAAACTGGCAGAATTGATTTTGAAGATGTCACTTTTTCTTATGAAGGAACCCGGGGAGAGCCCATCCTAAAACATATAAATTTAACGATTCTTCCAGGGGAAACGGTGGGCATTATCGGTTCAACCGGTTCAGGGAAAAGTACCCTCGTTGGGTTGATTCCCCGCTTTTATGATGTGACAAGCGGAACGATTAAGGTAGATGGTCAAGATACCTCACGTATTCATCCGCACAGGTTAAGAGATAAAATAGCGATTGTCCCGCAAAAGAATATTCTATTCACCGGAACGGTGGCGGAAAATATCCGTTGGGGGAAAGAAGAGGCTGCGGATGAAGAAGTAAGGGCGGCAGCGGCCATTGCTGGAGCGGATGATTTTATTGCTGCCTCACCAGAGGGTTATGAAACCATGATTGGCCAGGGCGGTGTTAACTTTTCCGGCGGGCAGAAACAGCGGATATCCATTGCCAGGGCTTTAGTTAAAAAACCGAGTATCTTAATCTTAGATGATAGTACCAGTGCAGTGGACGTTGCCACGGAGGCGAAAATAAAAGCTGCCTTGAAAAAATATGCAAAGGGCCTTACCTGTTTATTAATTGCGCAGCGAATCACTTCTATAATGGATGCGGATAAAATTGTTGTTTTAGATCATGGGGAACTGGTAGGTGTTGGCACCCACAGTGAATTACTGGCAAATTGCCGGGTCTATCAGGAAATCTATCAATCACAGATGGGTAAGGAGGTTTTGTAAATGGCAAAAGAAAATGAACAGGCCCAAACTACCCCTCCTCCCCTTAGACCGGGTGCTGCCCACCGTTTTCGAGGCCCTGTGGTTAAACCAAAAAACTTTAAGGGTACATTAAAACGCTTGTGGCATTATTTCGGCAATGAGCGAAAAATGCTGAGCTTCATTTTTCTCTTTATTATCGTTGACGCCGTGCTAATGCTGCTAGCCCCGTACTTAATCGGTAAGGCAGTCGATGCGATGAGCCTGAACCACGGTAAAGTCGATTTCAATGTACTTGAAATCATCATTATTGTGTTAACCTGCGCTTACGTTGGAGATGCAGCTCTCACCTTTTTACAGGGCTGGCTGATGGCTGGTGTGGCGCAAAGAGTAGTCAAGCGCCTTCGTGAGGCCATCTTCCGAAAGCTGCAAAAGCTGCCCATTTCCTTTTTTGATTCCCGGACGCACGGGGAGCTGATGAGCCGCCTATCAAATGATGTCGATAATGTTAGTAATACCATCTCCCAGTCCACGACACAATTAATGAACGGACTGATCGTGATAGCTGGGTCCTTAATTATGATGATTATTCTAAGTCCTATTTTAACGGTGGCCAGTTTAATCACCGTTCCGCTTGTTTTTTTATTGACGAAGACCATTGCCAAAAGGACGAGTGTTTTATTTAAGGAGCAACAGGTCCAGCTTGGTAAATTAAATGGCCATATTGAAGAAACCATCTCCGGCATTGAAGTTGTGAAGGCCTTTAATCACGAAGATCAGGTGATTGAGGAATTTGAATCGGTTAATACGAAGCTTCGTGATGTTGGCCTTAAAGCGCAAATTTGGTCCGGTTTCTTAATGCCGATTATGAATGTCATCAATAATTTTGGCTTTGCGATTGTTGCAGTGATCGGCGGGATTCTGGCAGTTAAAAGTATGGTGACAGTTGGAGCGATTGCGAGCTTCATTACTTATTCACGTCAATTTGTCCGGCCGCTGAATGACCTGGCTAATATTTTTAACATCCTCCAGTCCGGTGTGGCAGGAGCCGAGCGTGTCTTTGAAGTCCTTGATGAACAAGAAGAGGTTGTGGATCGGCCACAGGCAGTTGAGTTGAAAAATCCAAAAGGTCATGTGGTTTTTGAGAATGTCAGCTTCGGCTATCGCCCGGATGTCGCGATTATTAAAAATGTTAACTTTGAAGCAAAAGTGGGCAGCAGTACGGCCCTTGTTGGTCCGACAGGTGCCGGAAAAACAACGATTGTGAACCTGCTGACTAGATTTTACGATGTCACAGAGGGAAGAATCCTGCTTGACGGACGGGATATACGTGAGTACACACGGGACAGTTTGCGAAGATGCTTTGGTTTTGTTCTTCAGGATACATATTTATTTTCTGGGACCATTAAGGAAAATATTAAATACGGCAAGCCGGATGCAGATGATAAAGAGGTAGAACTGGCGGCCAGAATGGCCAATGCTGATGTGTTTATTAACCGTCTGCCAGACAAATATGAAACGATTTTATCAGAAAATGGGGGTAACCTAAGCCAGGGCCAGCGCCAGCTGTTAGCAATTGCCCGGGTGATATTGGCAAGACCGGCACTGCTGATTTTAGATGAGGCCACCTCAAGCATTGATACAAGAACAGAGCTTCACATCCAGGAGGCCTTGCTTAAATTGATGGAGGAGCGTACGAGCTTTATTATTGCTCACCGTTTAAATACTATCCGTGATGCAGATACGATCATGGTGATCGACAATGGGCAAATTATTGAAAAAGGAAGCCATGAGGAATTAATGGACACTAGAGGCCGATATTATCAGATGTTCTTTAATCAATTTAAGAATGTCGATGAAGCAATTGGTTAGGTTAAATGGCCCTTTGTTTCTGTAAAACTTATCAAGGTAGAAGTTAACTAACTACTATATTCCTGATGTCTAGCCGACCGAGATGCCTCAAATTTATAGATGAAG
>NZ_PGVE01000054.1 GCF_002860255.1 Neobacillus cucumis | reverse complement strand
TAGCCCCGGTTTCCCGGAGTTATCCCAGTCTTACAGGCAGGTTACCCACGTGTTACTCACCCGTCCGCCGCTAACCAACAGGGAGCAAGCTCCTATTGTTCGCTCGACTTGCATGTATTAGGCACGCCGCCAGCGTTCGTCCTGAGCCAGGATCAAACTCTCCAAGAAAGTTGATTAGCTCAAAAATGTTACGTTGGCTTCATTTCGTAAGAAATGAATAATTATTGTTTGTTGACGTTTTTGTTTGTTTAGTTTTCAAAGAACAATCATCCTATCGCTCAAAGGCGACTTTGTTATCTTACCAAGTTATCAACGTAATGTCAACAACTTTTTAAATTCTTTTTTCTTCCTTGTTACTGTCTCGCAGCAACAGATAATAATATACCACCATTAATTAATGGGCGCAATACCTTTTTTCAAAGTAAAAATATTCACTCTTCTTTTCTTCAGCTATAGAAAAAGCGCCGGATTCCTCCAGCGCTTTTTACTATTTATTTATGACGCATTAATGGGAATAATAGTACATCACGAATGGACGGAGAATTAGTTAAAAGCATTACCAAACGGTCAATACCAATTCCTAATCCGCCTGTTGGCGGCATGCCATATTCTAAAGCTTCGACAAAGTCTTCGTCCATCTCATGCGCTTCATCATTACCCTGCTCACGTTCTTTTAATTGTGCTTCAAAACGCTCTCTTTGATCAATTGGATCATTAAGTTCAGTAAAGGCATTTGCATGCTCACGGGCAACAATAAACAACTCAAAACGATCAGTAAAACGTGGATCCTCTTCATTTTTCTTTGCAAGTGGTGAAATCTCCACAGGATGTCCGTAAATGAATGTCGGCTGAATTAATTTTTCCTCAACACGCTGTTCAAAAAACTCATTAACAATATGACCATAGAGCATGTGCTCTGTTATTTCAATATTGTGTTCTTTGGCAAGTGCACGAGCTTCTTCAACACTCATTTCCTTCCAGAAGTCGACTCCTGTATATTCTTTTATGGCATCAACCATATGAAGTCTCTTCCATTCAGGTTTAAGATCCACTTCATAGTCTCCGTATTGGACAGTTGTTGATCCTAAAACTTCTTGAGCGATGTGTGCAATTAGATTTTCCGTAAGACTCATTATATCTCTATAATCTGCATAGGCTTCATAAAGCTCAATCATTGTGAATTCTGGATTATGGCGGGTAGATACACCTTCGTTCCTAAAAACTCGGCCAATCTCGTATACTTTTTCTAAACCGCCAACAATTAGACGCTTTAAATGAAGCTCGATAGCAATCCGCATAAACAACGGCATATCTAGCGCATTATGGTGTGTGATAAACGGTCTTGCGGAAGCACCGCCGGCAATCGCATGCATCATTGGTGTTTCAACTTCTAAATAACCATGCTCATCCAGATAACGGCGCATAGATTGAATAATCCGGCTTCTAGTAATAAAAGTTTCCTTACTTTCCTGGCTCATGATTAAATCCAAATAACGTTGACGGTAACGCTGTTCTACATCCTTTAAACCGTGGAATTTATCTGGAAGAGGACGCAGTGCCTTCGAAAGGAACACAAACTCCTTAACTTTTACAGATAATTCGCCTACTTTTGTTTTAAAAAGGGTTCCAGTTACCCCAATGATGTCCCCAAGATCTGCTGAATCAAATAACTCATATGATTCTTCCCCAATAGCATCTTGACGAACATATACTTGAATTTGACCTGTCAAATCCTGAATATGGGCAAAACCAGCCTTTCCTTTACCACGTTTAGTCATAATCCGGCCAGCAAGAGAAACAGAAACATCTTTTGCCTCAAGTTCTTCTTTGTCTAATCCCTCGAATTGCTCAACAATTTCTTTTGTAGTATGAGAACGGTCAAAACGCTTGCCAAATGGATCTAATCCCTTTTCACGCATCGCATTCATTTTTTCACGTCTGACCAAAAATTGGTCGTTTAATTCTTCCTGACTCATCATTACTCAACTCCATAACTTTCTATATTATGTAAAACTAAAAGAATACTGGCGATTAACTTCTTTTGCTTCAGTGCCTAGCCACCTGGGAATTACATTATTCCTTTAAGCTGTTTGGCTAATTTTAGACCATCCGCTTTTTTGCATACTATATTATTTTACACAAACTTGATAATTCAGACATCAAAAAAGTTTTTAAATACATAAAAACTGCCAGTAATCTACCGGCAGCTTTAAATAGTAAACAAAATTATTATAGAGAATACGTACTTGACTGTCAAATTAACCTACAATTAACTGACTTTTTTCTATTTCTTCAACCTCGGCTACCAAACCGTTTAATAAGGTCACCAAGTCTTCTCTCGTATTACACTCATTAATGGCATTACGTACACTTGCATTCCCGCGGACACCTTTTAAATACCATGCTGCATGCTTACGCATTTCACGTACAGCGATATGTTCATTTTTAAGAGCAATTAGTCGATCTAAATGCAAGATACAAACGTCGATTTTTTCTCTAACAGAAGGTTCGCCTAAAAGCTTACCTGTTTCCAAGTATTGCACCGTACGATAAATCATCCATGGGTTGCCTAATGCAGCTCTTCCGATCATCACACCATCAACACCTGTTTCTTCAAGCATTCTTTTGGCATCCTGGGGTGTTTGTACATCTCCATTACCTATTACAGGGATGTTAACAGATTGTTTTACTTCACGAATGATATCCCAATTAGCTTTTCCTTCGTACATTTGTACACGCGTACGACCATGCATCGCGACTGCTTTACCTCCTGCACGTTCTACCATCCGGGCATTTTTGACTGCAAAAATATGCTCTTCATCCCAGCCCATGCGCATTTTTACCGTTACCGGTTTTTCTACAGCATCAACAACAGCCGAAACCATTTCATAGATTTTATCTGGGTCTAACAGCCATCTTGCTCCGGCATCACACTTAGTTATCTTCGGAACTGGACAACCCATATTAATATCAATAATGTCAGCATTAGTATTTTTATCTACAAATTTTGCTGCCTCAACAAGAGTTTCTTTTTCACCGCCAAAAATTTGCAGACTAAGCGGCTTTTCACGCTCATCGATATAAAGCATATTCATTGTTTTTTCATTCTTAAATAAAATCCCTTTATCACTTACCATTTCTGCACATACTAAACCAGCGCCAAACTCTTTAACAGTCAGACGGAATGCAGAGTTACATACACCTGCCATTGGTGCTAAAACAACAGGGTTTTTTATTTCAATATCACCTATTTTTAACATCGGGCAACCTCCTATTCTTTATTATTCTTTCGGCTTTAAATCCTCTATACTAATTTTTAAAGATTGAGCTATTCTTTCGATTAAATCTTCTGCAGGCAGTCGATTTCCTCTTTCGATCTCACCTAAAATAGATACTGATACACCTAGTTCCCTCGAGAAGCCTTCCTGTGTATAACCCTTTAGCTTCCGATAGGCACGAATACGTCTTCCCCATTTTTCCGCTTCCATATTCGGACTCCTTCTTTATCTGGTAGTTCGTTTAATAATATGTTAAGAGGTTCATCCACCCCAGGTAATCTAAGGTTTTGATCAATTTCTACTAATGGAACTAATACAAATGCCCGCTCTAGCATTCTAGGATGCGGTACAATAAGTTTCTCTGATTCAATATTTTCTTGGTTAAAAGTCAGAATGTCAAGGTCTACCGTCCGTGGGCCCCACTTAATTTCCCTTTTCCTTCCAAGTTCGTTTTCAGTTTTTAAACATATATCTAATAATCCTATCGCAGTCAGACTAGTCTTTACCTTGATTACCATGTTTAAAAATAAATCTTGATCCTCATATCCAACAGGGTCTGTCTCATAAATAGATGATAAATTTACCAATTGAATGGCAGGATATCCATTCAGCCGGTTAATCGCATTCACAATATTATCATATCGGTTTCCCATATTCGATCCAAGGGCAATATATGCTGTGTTTTCCAATATTATCTTCCCCTCGTTATTTCTACCGCAACAGATTTATAATGGCCGGGAATGGGCGGATCAGGTTTTATAACCTTTACAGTTACATCCACTATAAGCGGAAAGACCGTTAGAACGCTTGACGCAATTTTTTCTGCAACCGCCTCAAGGAGCTTATATGGTTTTCCTTCAACCACTTCTTTACAAACTTGATATAATTCCCCGTAGTTAACTGAAAAAGTAAGATCATCCGTTTCTCCAGCCTTTTTTATATCAACTGAGACAACTAAATCTACTATGAAACGCTGGCCAAGCCGATTCTCTTCTGCAAACACACCATGATAACCATAAAACTCCATCCTATTTACATAAATCTTATCCAATGGTGACATCCTTTCCCATCAATATATCCATCATTTTGGCCATTCGGCTCATTTCTTTTACATCGTGGACTCGAATCATCTGACATCCTTTTTGGATGCCGTAACAAATCGTTGCTCCAGTCCCTTCCATTCTTTCTTGGACAGGAAGATTTAAAGCCTGGCCAATCATTGATTTTCTGGATGTTCCTAATAATACAGGATAGCCCAACATAACAAACTTTTCTAGACTTTGCATGGTTAATACGTTTTGCTGATAATCTCTGGCAAACCCAATCCCAGGATCAAGGATAATATTCTCATCCTTAACACCAGCTTTTTTTGCAATAGAGATGCTTTCATACAGATCATTTAATACATCCCTGATAAAAGTGTGGTAGTTCCGGTCATGACGATTATGCATAAGAATGATAGGAACATTGTATTCTGCAGCAACCTGAGCCATTCTTTTGTCTGCTTTTGCTCCCCAAATATCGTTAATGATATGAGCACCAGCCTCAATGGCCTGCTTGGCTACTTCTGCTTTATAAGTATCAATTGATATTGGGATTGGAACCTGTTCCGAAATGGCTTTTATTACTGGTACGACCCGTTCAATCTCTTCCTCATCGGAAATGACCGTATAACCCGGCCTGGTGGATTCTCCTCCAATATCAATAATATCTGCCCCATTTGCTGCCATTTCCTTTGCACGTTCAACCGCCCGTTCAATTTGATTAAATTTTCCGCCATCAGAAAAGGAATCTGGGGTAACATTTAAAATTCCCATTACAATGGTCTTCTTGGAATAATCTAAGGTATATGGCCCGCATTTAATTTGTTCTGAAGTTGAATTCATCCCATATTCCCCCAAAGCTTGTTTTTTCACATTTTATCATATTTTTCACAAAAAAAGAGGCTTTGGCAAAAATGCCAACGCCTCCCGTTCTAATTATTCAGCATCATATTGGTAAAGTGGAGTACTTAAATAACGCTCACCGTTATCCGGAATAATCGCTAATACCTTTTTGCCCTTACCTAATTCCTTTGCTACTTTTAAAGCTGCAGAAATCGCTGCACCTGAAGAAATACCACCTAGGATTCCTTCCTCTCGAGCAGCACGGCGAGATGCTTCAAACGCTTCTTCTGTATTAATTTGAATAACCTCATCATAGATATTTGTATTTAGGGTATCAGGAACAAATCCTGCACCAAGTCCTTGAAGTTTGTGAGGACCAGGATTACCACCTGATAGTACAGGTGAATCTTTTGGTTCTACTGCAACAATCTTTACTTCTGGGAATTTCTCACGAATGACACTACCTGCACCTGAAATCGTTCCACCTGTTCCAATACCTGAAACAAACGCATCCAGTTGATCCATTTGTTCAACAATTTCTTTACCAGTAGTTCTCTTGTGAACTTCAGGGTTTGCTTGGTTTTTAAATTGTTGCGGTAAGAAATAACCATGTTCCTTCACTAGCTCTTCTGCTTTAGCAATAGCACCCTTCATACCTGCAGGTCCAGGTGTTAAAACTAGCTCTGCACCATATGCACGAAGAAGATTTCTTCTTTCTAAGCTCATTGTTTCAGGCATAACGAAGATTGCTTTGTAACCTTTTGCTGCAGCAATCATAGCAAGTCCAATACCTGTATTTCCACTTGTTGGTTCAATAATTGTATCGCCTGGTTTAATTAAACCTTGCTCTTCTGCAGCTTCAATCATTGCTAGACCAATACGATCTTTAACACTGCTGCCTGGGTTAAAATACTCAAGCTTTAAATAAACCTCTGCACTATTTTCATCTACTAATCTGTTTAACTTAACAATCGGTGTTTGGCCGACCAATTCGGCCACTGAATTTGCAACACGAACCATTAGGGCACCCCTATTCCGAGTAATTTTATTGGATTTATATTATTAAATTTACCAGTTTTTTAGCCAACTTGTCAATTGTTTTGATTCAAAAATTTCAAATAAATTGAAAATATTATAGTAGTTATGTACTACTAATTATAAGACATTTGCACTAGTTTCCGCCATGCCCTATTTCTACTATTTCCATTTCATAATAAAAAACACAGGATAGCACCTGTGTTTTCAACTGATATTAGCTTCATCCCAATTTTAGAAAAGCACATGGTTTATTTTGAGTAATTGAAACTTATTTTGCTTCTTCTCTAAACGCTTCTAATTCTTCCTTCGAATAGTGATATTTTTCATTACAGAAGTGACAGTGTGCCTCAGCCTGTCCATCTTCTTCAATCATTGCTGTAATTTCAGCCGCACCTAATCCTATAATGGCATTGGCAAAACGCTCTTTTGAACAATTACATTCAAAGCTGACTGGCATTGTTTCTAAAATCTTTATATGCTCTTTTCCAAACAGTTCTTCCAGGATTTGCTCCGGTGTCAGACCTCGTTCTACTAATTTTGAAATGGGTTCAATAGTTTTCAAACGCTCCTCTAATTGAGCAATAAGAGAATCAGGTGTGTTAGGCATTAATTGAAAAATAAATCCCCCAGCAGCCAAAATCGAATCATCCGGATTCACCAATACACCGACACCAACAGAAGAAGGTACTTGCTCAGAAGTTGCAAAGTAATAGGTAAAATCCTCGCCTAGTTCTCCAGAAACAAGAGGTACCTGTCCAGAAAAAAAGTCACGTAATCCAATATCCTTCACCACAGCTAACATACCCTCAGTGCCGACCGCACGGCGGACATCAAGCTTGCCATGTTCATTTGATTCAAAATCAACCTCCGGATTGGTTACATATCCACGGACTTCCCCTTTTGCGTTACTGTCTACAACAATCGGGCCAAGCGGACCTCCGCCATTAATTTTTACAGTGAGTTTATCCTCACCTTTTAGCATGGCCCCCATCATGACCGCTGCAGTCATCGTGCGGCCAAGCGCCGCTGACGCAGTACGCCATGTTTGATGACGTCGCTGCGCTTCGCTGATTGTATCAGTCGTGCGAACAGCATAGGCACGTATATTCCCATCATAGGCCAAAGCCTTTACTAGATAATCCTTCATTGTATAACTCCCTTCTTGCTGAATAACTATAGGTTATCCCATGTTTCGTTTATAGATAAGTGAAAGACCCTTTAAAGTTAAAAATGGATCGACGATATCAATGATAGTTGACTCCTGTGAAATTAAGCCCGCTAGTCCCCCTGTAGCAATGACAGTAGGTTTCTTTGCACTTTGATCCATCATTCTTTTCACGATTCCCTCTACCTGTCCTACATAGCCATACACTATCCCTGCCTGCATAGCAGAAACCGTGTTTTTCCCAATAACCCCTTCAGGTCTAGCAATTTCAATCCGCGGTAATTTTGCCGCTCTTGAATATAGTGCTTCAGTAGAAATTCCAATACCAGGAGCAATAGCACCTCCCATATATTGACGTTCCTCATTCACATAACAATAGGTTGTTGCTGTTCCAAAATCCACAATAATGAGCGGGCTGCCATATTCATGTATAGCAGCAACTGCATTAACAATGCGGTCTGCCCCGACTTCTCTTGGATTTTCGTATTTAATATTAAGCCCTGTCTTAATGCCAGGTCCGACGACAAGAGGCTTTAGGTGAAAATACTTTTGACACATTCTTTCTAAAGCAAACATAATAGGCGGCACTACTGAAGAAATAATAATGCCATCAATATCAGAAAATTTAAGACCTGAAAAGTCAAATAATGATTTTATATTCATTCCAAATTCATCTTCTGTACGATTGCGGTTTGTTTCAATCCGCCAATGATACTTAAGGTTATCCCCATCATAAACACCTAAGACGATATTGGTATTTCCCACATCAAATACGAAAATCAAATCTATCACTCGCTTTTATTTATATTCTTTTCCTCATACGCAACATCATATCATAAATAGTATATGAGTAAAAAAAAAGAGTGCCTCCTTGAAGCACTCTTTTCACTTTATTTACTTATAATCAATATCATCAGAAGGACTATCTAGGAAAGACTTTTCCTCGTTATCTGCTTCATCCTTCTTTTTATTGATATTAACCTTTACATCGTCCACCTTCTTCGGTTCAACCTTAACTGACTCTAAAGTTAGCGAAGGATCAGGCATGTGACCGTGGTCAACTAAGTATCTAATTTGTTCAGCGTTAAGTGTCTCAACTTCAAGAAGCGTTTTAGCGATGAGATCTAGCTTATCGCGATTTTCAGTAAGAATCTGCTTCGCTCTTTCGTAGGACTCTTTAATGATACGTTGAATCTCAAGATCAATTTCATAAGCAATGGCATCAGAATAGTTTTGCTCATTGTGAAGGTCACGACCAAGGAATACTTGACCGCCTGATGCTTGACCGAACTGTAAAGGTCCCAGTTTATCACTCATACCATATTCAGTTACCATCTTACGGGCGATACCAGTTGCACGCTGGAAGTCGTTGTGGGCGCCAGTACTTACCTCTCCAAAAACAATTTCCTCAGCTACCCGGCCGCCTAATAAGCCGACAATCTTATCAAGTAATTCTGGTTTTGTCATAAAGTAGCGGTCTTCTCTTGGAAGCATAACAGCATATCCACCTGCCTGCCCGCGTGGGACAATCGTTACTTTATGAACCATATCCGCTTCATCAAGAACTAATCCAATGACAGTGTGACCGCCCTCATGGAAGGCTACAATGCGGCGTTCTTTTTCTGAAATCACACGGCTCTTTTTCGCAGGACCTGCAATCACACGATCCGTAGCTTCATCGATATCTGCCATATCGATCTTCTTCTTATTTTGACGTGCTGCCACTAGTGCGGCCTCATTCAGTAAGTTTTCAAGATCTGCACCTGAAAAACCAGGGGTACGCATAGCAACATTTTTTAAGTTAATGGATTCATCTAACGGTTTATTTCGCGCATGTACTCGAAGTACCGCTTCACGGCCAGTTACATCAGGACGGTCAACTGTAATTTGACGGTCAAAACGTCCAGGACGAAGTAATGCCGGATCAAGAATATCAGGACGGTTTGTTGCAGCAACAATAATTATTCCTTCGTTTGCCCCGAATCCATCCATTTCAACAAGCAATTGGTTTAAGGTTTGTTCGCGCTCATCGTGTCCGCCGCCTAATCCGGCACCACGCTGGCGTCCTACCGCATCAATCTCATCAATAAAGATAATACATGGAGCATTTTTCTTAGCATTTTCAAATAAATCACGAACACGGGAGGCCCCGACCCCGACAAACATTTCAACGAAATCCGAACCGCTGATTGAAAAGAACGGCACGCCTGCTTCACCGGCAACAGCACGGGCAAGCAATGTTTTACCAGTACCAGGAGGTCCTACGAGTAAAACCCCTTTTGGAATACGAGCACCAAGTTCAGCAAATTTACGAGGATCCTTTAAAAACTCAACCACCTCGACTAATTCTGCTTTTTCTTCATCTGCACCGGCAACATCTCTAAAACGAACCTTTTTCTTATCATCGTTATAAAGCTTTGCCTTTGATTTACCAAAGTTCATGACTCGGCTTCCGCCGCCTTGAGCTTGGTTTAACAAAAAGAAGAATAAAATAAAGATAATCACGAACGGAATAATGGAAGTAAAGAAAGTAACCCAGCCGCTTGTTTCCTTTGCCGGCATAACTTCCACTTTTGAATCTGCCTTATCAATACGGTCTAGAATCTTTTCACTGTTAGGAATATACGTAATAAACTTCTTATTATTTGTTTCTAATTCGCCTCGAACTTCATAAACACCTCGTTCAGGCTGCATGGAGAATGATTTAACTTTACCACTTTCAAGCTGCGTTACAAACTTATCATATGAAATATGATCTGTTGGTTCATTGCTTCCATTAAAGAAACTAACCACGCCGATAATGACTAAAAATATTAATAAATAAAAGATGGTATTACGGAAAATCCGATTCATCTCTTACCTCCTCCCGCGGATAAAAACTATATTAAATAGTATCATAGAAAATCTTACTAATTCAAGGAATTACTCTCAATTCCAATGGTTCTAGTTCCATTCTTCAGAAGCATTTCCTTTATGATTATTTGCTGTAAACCTCAGGTTTCAACACACCAATATATGGAAGGTTTCGATATTTTTCAATATAATCTAAACCATAACCTACAACAAACTCATCTGGAACAACAAATCCTACATAGTCTGCTTGTATATCGCTCTTCCTGCCCGCTGGTTTATCTAGCAATGTAACGATTTTTATGGAATTTGCTTTACGATAACGGAATAAATCGACTAAATAACTTAGTGTTAATCCACTATCAATAATGTCTTCAATAATTAATATGTCCCTTCCTTCCACAGATGTATCTAAGTCCTTTAAAATTTTTACCTCTCCGGAAGATACAAGAGCAGAACCATAACTTGAAACATCCATAAAATCCATTTCAAGATAACAATCCATACGTTTTAATAAGTCCGCCATAAATGGCATGGCTCCTTTTAAAACTCCAACCGCAAGCGGGAAACGATCTTGATACTCTTCAGTTAATTGTGCCGCTAATTCTTTAATTTTCTCTTGAATTTCTTCTTCTGAAACTAATACCTTTTCAATATCATCTTTCATCATAAATTGTGCCCCCTAGAAGATCATTACTTATTGTATGTGAGTAGTATATATTGTTCTGCAGTTGGATCAATACCTTCAAGAGAAGACCTTTTTATATTTGGTATCCAAATAATGAATCCCTCTCCGTCCGTAATGACAGGCCACAACTCCCGTTCCTCTCTCGGAACTTTTTGATCAATAAAAATATCCTTTAACTTCTTTGATCCTTGGATGCCTTTTAATGTCATTCGATCGCCTTTTTTTCTGCTGCGTATGATCAATGGAAAATGAATTTGATCTGCATTAAAGATCGCATTGTTCCCTTTCACATCAAGATTTTCCCCGGCTATAAAATCGATTGTAAGGCTCCCCCCATTGGGAAGCATAATCGTTCCAGGACTATTGATTTCAAAATAATATGGTTTAGCGCTAATTTGCTCATATTGGAAAGAAAGTTGAAGATAAGAGCGAATAACCTTTAAACCATTTGGAAGATCAAGTATACCCGAAGGTTCATGATGGTGGATTAAAGAAAATATTTGATCGATATGTATCGCAGAAAGAGATGCAGGTTTTTCCTTGTAAAGATAGTTTAATATTAGTTGAATACCTCTCCTTTGTAAAGGTAAAGGCATTGCAAGAAATTGTTTTATGTCAATAGTAATTTTGCCCTCTTCTCTTTTCGTCAATACTGTATTCAATCGTTCAATAGTTAATTCCAGCAAAAACTCTTCATCACTTTGCAGATCTTCACTAAACCGTTGAAAATGTTGATGTACATGGCTGTTTTCAGTTTTCAGAAAAGGTAAAACGTGTTTACGAAAACGATTCCTGCTGTAAATACCTTTCTCATTGCTAGGGTCTATCCTAGGGATAAGCTTATGTCTTTCGCAATAATTTTGTAGCTCATCCTTTGTTAGGCATAAGAACGGGCGAAAGATTATTCCTTCATAAAAAGAACGGGCGAATGGAATACCTGCTCTGGCTTTTCCACTGCTGCCTCTTGTCAGCCGCATTAGCATGGTTTCTACCTGGTCATCTCCATGATGTCCAAGTGCTAAATAGGGCGCCTGATACTGTTCCATGACTTTATGATAAAAATCATATCTTACTTCTCTTGCTGCAATTTGTGAACTCTTTCCTGTTTCCTCCATGATTTTTGTTACATTAACTTGAACCATTTCAAAGGGGATGTTGTTTGACATGCAAAAATCTTTTACAAACATGGCATCACGATAAGATTCTTCACCACGGAACATGTGGTCAACGTGGGATACCACAAGAAATAGGTTTCTTTTTTCTTTTTCATTCAACAAATAGTGAAGCAGTGCTAATGAATCCGGCCCGCCCGACACCCCCACAACGATCCTTTTATTTTCAAGTGAAAAGGAATGACGTGCAAGAAAGGATTCAACTTTTGATTCCAACATTTGAATTGCACACTTTCTTAGGCAAATTTGGTTTACTTTTAAACGAAAACCAGGCGCTTTCGCTTTTCTTTTTAGCTTACCACTTTTGGTTATTAACTATCAAAAATAAAGGTATTACAAATTCAATTGTAATTTTCCAGTCACATTTTACTTGGTCTCCCATTTATACGGATGAATGTAAAATTAGTTTCATTTTTTATTACGGTAAATTATTAAAAGTATACCAAGCATATAACACACCTAGAACGATTGTAATAAATAAAAATTCCATCCAGCCGCTTTTTTTCTTTTTTCTCCGGTAGCTAGCTCTGGAGAGTGAAACGCTTTGGGTTCCGTTTCCAGTCTTTACTCCGGTTTGTTTGCTATGTACCGAATTTGGTTTGTTTACTCTCGGATTTATTTTTACCGTAGAATGGTTCTCGACCATTATATCTAATAAATCATCACGCATTTGTTTCGCACGGCTGTAGTGTCCCTGTATCGCCTTTAGGATGACAGGCTCAAACTTTATTAAATCTTGTTTTTGCCGTATAGCATCCTTCAGCTGCGCAACACCTCCCGTTGTTTTCGCAAACCGTTTTGGATAGGCTGTATTGATTATAATCATTGCTACCGCGAATAAGTCGTAGGATGGTTCCGCTTTTCTTGATCCTAATCCCCAATAACCGCGGTCATAAAACTCAGTGAACTCTTTGATCGCTCGTCCCTGAATAGTTGTCCCTCCAACATCTATACACCTTATTTTCGGTGGAGGTCCAGTGACAATTAAGTTCTCCGGCTTAAGGTCACCAAAGACCCAGCCATTCTGATGCATCTGCTCTAAATCATTTAAAAGTTGTAAAAATAAAACACTTGTCCAAGACGGACCTTTTGTTTGTAAAAACGTCAGGAAATCAGGACCTTGAATATATTCCATCACATAAAAGGATATACGGTTATTATTCCAATGCCAGTCATCGACATCAAGCAAACAAGGTCCGAGGGAGTGTCCCTGGACCTTTGCAAAGGATTTTAAAACATTAACCTCTGAGGTGATTGACATGCCATTATCGCTCATTTTTAAAGCGACCTGAGTGTCTTTATGTCTGGCAAGATAGACCACACCATTTGCACCAAATCCTAGTTCCTTTATTATAGTATATTTCTGAGAATGCCATTTTCCAGTAATGATTGTCCCTTGACTTACCTTACATTGATTCTTCAAAGTATGATTCATCATCACGAGACAGTAAGCTCCTTAAGGATTGTTTTTTTTCTGTAAAAGCTGACAAGGCTGTTCTTAATGCCGGACCTGTCGGCGTGATGCCACCGGTCGACAACTGTGAAAAGACACTTGTCAAAACTTGTAGCTTTGGCGTCCAATCGAGCAATTTTTCGACATCATTCTTTTTCCCGGGAAATACATACACAGAAAACAAATTATCTCCTGTTCGTGCGTTTAAGCTTAGAGAAAGGTCTAGAAGTGCTTCTTTTACAGTCGGGAGCTTGTGCTTCATACTCGCGCTTGTATCGACAAGAATCAACACTTCTAATTCGACAGTTTCTCCTAATTCATCGACAACCTCCATAACCTCCCCGCGTTTTTCTGGCGGAAGATCCTCCATCGTTTGGGAACGTCCCAATATTTCCTGAAGCTGACGATTGACTACACCTTGTATGGTTTGATTCATGGCTTTACGGGTAACCATCTGTACCGTTTGAGAAAGCCGTTCTGCATAAACGATTTGACTTACTCCGCCGCCAGACATGGCAATTCCATCAATTTCGGTCATTCCTTTTTCATCGATCACATCATGTTCCATGACACCAATAACATTAACCGTTATTCCCTGTTCATTCGCAAGTGCTGCCATCGCAATCGGGTCTTCTCCTTGGTTTGAACATCCATCGGTTATCAAAAGTATTTGCCGTATCTTCCCTGTGTACATAACCTTCTCCCTTCACTTACAGTATTGCTACCATTTTCGACAGGATTGGGTCAATTTATACATAATGTATGAGAAGAACGGTTAAATTAAATGGTTAGGCATGACGTTTTATTTTATGGAGAGGGATGGTTGCCCACTTCGGTGTATTATGCTTAATTTTTGCAACGGTTACCGTCATATCATCATCAATTAAGCCCGATCTAGAGCGAATAACTTCCTCCATAATTAAATCAGCAATCTCTTGTGGGTCTTCAGTCTCTAGCTCTTGTACCTTGCGTTTCATCCATAAATCGTAATTTTCGACATGCTTTGGACCTTCAAATACACCATCACTCATCATAATCAGGAGGTCCCCTGCTTTTAATTGTTCGCTGACAACATCCACTTCAAATTCTTGTAGAATGCCCATTGGCAAATTACTTGCTTGAATTTTAATTACTTTATTCCCCCTTTTAATAAAGCTTGGTGTCGAACCAATTTTAAGGAATTTTGCAGAAGCATTTTTCAAATCAATCATTGCTAAATCTAATGTAGAAAAAATTTCATCTGTAGTCCTTAGTGATAGGATGCTGTTTACAGATTTTATAGCAACCTTTTCTTCGATTCCGGACTGTAGTATTTTTTGCAACAGCTGAAGTGTCTCACTGCTTTCATAATGAGCTCTTTCACCATTACCCATCCCATCACTAATGGCAATGGCAAATTTCCCTAATCCAAGCTCTATGGTGGAATAGCTATCACCTGAAACTAGACCTCCATCTTTCGCTGCGTGGG
This sequence comes from Neobacillus cucumis, assembly GCF_002860255.1. Classification (GTDB taxonomy): domain Bacteria; phylum Bacillota; class Bacilli; order Bacillales; family Cytobacillaceae; genus Neobacillus; species Neobacillus cucumis_A. Next base: position 35,968 of record NZ_PGVE01000054.1, on the reverse strand, counting down.
CAACACCCGTCTCTACTGTATAGGCCTTTGATGATCTGAAGTTTACATTACACAATTCATGAGGGATGGTATCATATTCCTCCTTGTTCACGATAATGGTTTCGCCTAGAATATCGGACAACATCGGGGCGATTAACTTTTCACACTCTCCATGGCTATTGCCAAACGGTACTGTCATCTCAATATCGACATTGCCTGGCTCTAGGCTGTAGATTTCGACTTGTTCAATATGAATGCCAAAATCCTGAATGGCCTCCATAATTTGTTCCTCTTGTTTATAGTGATTCTCTCTTTCACGCTGGATTTCTTTGGAGAAGTTATCCATTACTTCGGAAACGCCTAATAATTGCTCCGCAACTAGTTTGCGGCTTTCCCTTACCTGCTTCTTTAATTTTAGATTGGCTTGGAAAAATGTTAACTGCTGGCCAATGGTTTCATATACTTTTTTTGAACGGGAACAAATTTTATCCCATTCCCTGGCTAATCTTGGCGAAACATTGCCGTCATTTTGATCCATTTCGTGTATAATCTCTTCCATTGTGGCATAGGTTGTATTAAAATTCTTCGCCCAGCATTGTTCCTTTTTAAAGCAAGTTTGGCAAGTTCGTTCGGTAACATTACTCATAAAATAGTCCATTTCACGGTCCTGCTCCTCATCCTCCTGCATCACTTCCATTTGAGAAAAGCTTTTTGAAAGAGCATGAAAGACACTAGAGAATTGAGACACTCGCTGTGCCGTCACATCACGCATTTTGCGCATGTATTTTTGCTGCTCAGCGGTATGCTCCGGTGTTCCTGGGATATATTTTGCCAGCCTTGAAGTAAAGGCTTGAGGTGTTAATAGGAATAAGAGAATAGCTGATAGTGTTTCTAAGACCGTTTGTAAGATTGAGCCTTCTCCCTGTCCATACATGCCGATTAGCAAAGTAGCAATAAATAGCCCGATAGAAACCCCTATTTTTTTCCCTTCCTTTAGTAGACCGCCCAGTACACCCGAAAATGCTAGAAGACTCATATGATAGAAGCTGGAAACACTCGCTAAACTAAAAATCAATCCAGTGACTACGCCTACTGTTGAACCTACCGTAGCGCCTGCAATAAAAGAAAATACTAGAACTAAATATCGCGACATGATATGTTCAATCGACATATCATAAACCTTCCATCCGATGGTTCCTGACATAATAGAAGCAAGCATGATAATTAAACAAACAATTTCTTCCGTTTTCAGTAATTGTCTGCGTTTATTTAAAGTTAATAATGGGATGCTTTGTAAAAAAATCAGCGTCAGAATGAAGGCAAGGCTTGCTTGGACTCCAACCATCATTAAATCGTACATGGTTAATTGCCTTGATAGAATGAAGGCCTCTGCTAATTTCCCAAACCCTAAAATAATCCCGACAAAAAATGGCAAGGACCGTACTTCATTTGTGAGCCACTTTTCACTCATTCGATAGATTGCTAGAAAAAGGACTGTAACGGCAAAGGTAAAGGCAGCATTCCCTAATGAAATAGTGGCCGCCCCAACGATCAACCCAATCAGAGCAAGCGGTGCCCGATCTCTCTTGATTAAATAGACAGAAGCGAAAAATGGCAGGCAGAATGGGGTTAATTTAGCTAAAATCAGCGCCCGCCCAAGAAGGAATCCTACAAAGATTAGAAGATAACCCTTTTTTATAAAGAAGGACTCGAGCATTAACTGGATTTTCCGTAATCCTCTTCCCAAATCCCATTTAGATGAATGAAGGTTGACTTCTCCGACTGGTTCTATCAAACTTACGTTAGTCTTTTCCATAAATCACACTCCCTATTCTTTCATCGTTGGAAACTATTATAAAATTAATAGATTTAAAAGTTTGTCAAAATAGTGAACGAGTTCAAATAATCGTTCGACGCTTTCCACTATATTCATCCAAATAATATAAATATGTCGTTTAAAGTAGAAAAAGTGACAGGCACCATGTGAAGTATTCACATGGTGCCTGTCACCTTTTCTACTATTTTTAGGTTATTAATACAATAAAAAAAGACAAGCCGCCGTTGACTTGTCTTTATATTTAAAGTGAAACCTGACTTATCCCATTAAGCGTGCAGCAAGTTAACCCCGTCTAGCGCCTCTTCCTCCACGTTTGGATTCGGTGTTACGCTTCAAGGAAGATAAACGATCCTCACTATCTTTTAGGAATTTTGCCATTTTGGACTCAAAAGTTTCCGGTTTATTGTTATTACGATCGTTTGAACGGTTTTGACGAGGGCGTGGCGAATGTGAATATGGCTTTTTTTCAGGCTCTGGGCGATCCTTTGCCTTTTTAATTGATAAGCCGATTTTCCCGTCGTTCTCAACATTAAGGACTTTTACCTCAACTTGGTCGCCAACTTTTAAATGGTCATTGATATCCTTTACATAATTGTCAGCAACCTCACTGATGTGTACAAGTCCTGTTGATCCATCCGGCAATGCCACAAACGCTCCGAATTTAGTTATCCCTGTTACCTTCCCTTGTAACTTGCTGCCTACTTCAATTGACATAAAAAGAATGTTCCTCCTTAAAATATTCAAAATCAATTTTCTATATATTATACAGAAACTAAAAATTCAGTGTCAATAACTCGCACAACTGGCTCAATTTTCCTTATTATCATCCGGAATATTAAAAATAACTTCATTCTTTTCTGAGAAGAAATACTCTTTCCTCGCCAGCTTTCCAATATAATCATCATCATTTAACTTGATGATATCTTCTTTAAGAATAGATTCCTGCTTTTTTAGGTCAGCAAACTGATGTTCGAGCTTTTTCTTTTGTGCCAGTTTAGCATCGAGTTTAGCGGTTTGGGAAAGGTTATTTGAAATCATCAAATAGGTTAGTAAGCTAGCAAAAACAAAAAACACCGATAAGCGTCTTAGCACTAGTTTTCTTTTTCTGCTTGAGGCAATTTCGGCATATTCTTGCTGCTCTACATAGGTTGTCTGCATTTTTGATACATTTCTTTTTAAGTCTGCGGCCATTTCCCCTAAAACCTCCTTACTCCTTTTTCCTTTTCCATTTGTCCAGCCATTTATTTATATAATTCCTTATTGCCAAGAAATTTCCTGCCGTTTTATTATATAACTTCTCGACGGTTTTTTTAATACTTTTCGGCAAAAGTTTCCAAAATAATAAAACGATCTTTTGCAATGGTACAAAGATGATTTTCAATATAAATAGTAAAACCTTTAAAACAAATTTGACAAGGGTTATAAGTCCCCTGCCAAGTGCAAGAATAATGATAATCAATAGTTGGATAAGACTAACGACAGGTTTATAAATTAACAGATGAATCGTTTTAGTTATAAATTTATAAATAGCGATAACAGTCTGAATCCCCATCTCTAAGAGACGGAGATAAATACCCTTAAATAAAGCCTGGTAAGCTGCAAACCCACATAGAAGGGCTATAAAGATATAAAAACGTAATTCTCCGCTATTCACTAAGAATAAAGTATAAAAAATAATTAAAGCTTGAATGACCCAAAATAAGATATCATTTATGAAGACAATCCAAGCTTTTTGTTTTGGACGATTTAAAAACCGCTGATACGTATCAAACATGGCTCCGAACAATGACCCCATGCCAATCATGGAGAGCATGGTAAAAAATTGCGTTGAAAGGGTCATTTGAATAACTTGCTAAAGAAACCTTTAGCTTTCTCCCCATGCTGTTCATCTAGGTAAACTAAGTCAAAAATCTTTCCTTTAATAGAGACAATTCCTTTTTCAACATCAAGGTTTTTCATTTGCAGGTTCTGGCCTTTAATTGCTAAAAACCCCATGACTGTTTCTAATAAGAATTCCTCATTATCAAAGCTTTCTACTTGTTTAACCCCGGTAATATCAAGCAGCTTCCTTCCCCTCATAATGACATCATGATCCGGAACACTGCTCTTTGATGGATTGTTATCATAATATTGGCTCATTCTTCATCCCTCACAATCGTTTGTACAACCCTTTTGTACATTTTTATGTGAAGAGGGACATGATTAGAACAGTATTACCTAAAAAGGGTCAGGAGAGCTAAGCTTCTCTTCATTTAGAATCGTGTACATCTCAGCAGCTTCTTCCTTGCGTGAGGTCTCCTGAATTCGATCAATTCGCGCGGTAATTTTGCGCTGGCCAAGCCGGATCGTTAATTCGTCGCCTACCTTAACAGTGGAACTGGCTTTTGCCTCTTTCCCATTGATTTCAATTCTGCCCTGGTCTGACACTTCTTTTGCTAAAGTCCTTCTTTTGATTATTCTTGATACCTTTAAAAACTTATCCAATCGCATGTGTGTTTCCCCCTCATCTATAATCCTTTCTCTTTCGCTTCATCCCAATACAAATCAAGCTGTTCAAGTGTATGTTCTTCAAATGACCGGCCGCTTGACTTTACCTTTTCTTCCACATACTGAAACCTGCGGATGAACTTTTCATTTGTTTCGAACAAGGCTTCCTCTGGATGAATTTTTAAAAATCTCGCTACATTTACAAATGCAAACAGCAGGTCACCAAATTCCTTTTTAGCCAGTATAAGACCTTCCTCTGTTCCATTAAGTTCATTCACAAACTCATCTAGCTCTTCTCTCACTTTCTCTATAGCCGGCCCAATTTCCTGCCAATCAAAACCAACCTTTGCCGCTTTCTTTTGCAGCTCATACGCCCGAAGCAAGTTTGGCTGTGCCTTTGAAACGCCATCTAACAGAGAGATTTCCTTTCCCGTCTCTCCTTTTTCCTGCTTTTTAATTTCCTGCCAATTCACTACCACTTGGTCCGCATTATCTGCCTTCACATTTCCAAAAACATGTGGATGCCTGCGAATCATTTTTTCTGATAGACCCTCAATCACATCATCAATGGAAAAATACCCATCATCCTCACCAATTTGAGCATGCAGCATGACTTGGAGCAGGACATCTCCCAGCTCTTCAACCAAATGATCAATATCCTCATGATTAATAGCATCAATCACTTCATATGTTTCTTCAATTAAATATCTTTTTAAAGATTCATGCGTTTGTTCCTTATCCCACGGACAGCCATTTGGCCCTCTTAAAATGGCAATTATATCACGCAGCTTTGCAAAATTCTTATATAATAGTTGCTCATCCTTAACCGGCGGAACATAGACAGAAGTTAAGTTGTTAAGTGTTACATTTCGATCTAGCTCGTACAGGACTACTTTTTCAATGAGCTCTTGACTGCTTCCCGCAGCCGTAACGATATAAACTTCATAATCATCCGGTAATTTTTCCATTAGAGTTAGTTTAACTTCAGAGGCAATAAATTGATCATACACCTGGCTAATAAAAATATGCTGCTCCAGATGGAGCTGGCTGGCAGATAGGGCTGTACCGTCGAGAAGTTGGAACCCTTCAACAGGATCAATCTTTAATGCAGTAAAGATGGCATCCAAAAAGCTCTGTCCTCCGCCAATGGTAATATGTACACCTTCCTTTGGACCATATTCTAAAAGGAGCTGTACCGTCCGCTCAGCAACTAGCGGGTGTCCAGGAACAGCATAAATCACTGTCCCTTTTTCAGACTCTTTTAATAGGGTTTGAGCAATTTCCTCATAGACCGCTTCAAATTGATCGTGTTTTTCATAGGCATGATCAAAAGAAATATAGGTTAAACCTTCTTTTTCTAGGCTTGAGACAACAGGATGTTCTTTTGTACGTAAAAAGAGACTGTTTGCCTGCAATAATTTCTTATATACCCCGACAGGCAGCTGATCTAACTCACCAGCTCCCAGTCCGAGAACTTCAATTTCTTTAACCATTTTAATTCCTTTCCTTTCGTGCAAGTAAATGTATTAGTTTGCTTCCAAGCGGGAATAACACCAATTCCTCCTCAAGGAAAATCCTGTCCCGAATAATTATCAATAAAAAGAGCAATCCTCCGCATAAAACTGCGGTTATTGATTGAATCGCTGCCCCCAGCCGCTCCATTTCAAAAAAAGGAAAGAGATCATCCGTTAGATATAAATAACTCTTTAATAGCAATACCATGCTAAGAGTTGCAATAAGGAGCGTTCTTAAGAATCCTTTTCCTAACAGCGGACCTGTCGACATTTTTCTAAATTTCACCCATAAAATTAGTGTAACGATTGCTAAGGAAATTAGCGAGGAAACTGCTGCTCCCATGATGCCGAATGCCGGAATAAGAAGAAGGTTTAATAAATATTTTAACGGAAAGACAAGCACGACAGCAAAGGCAGGAAACCAGACCTTTCCTAATCCCTGCATAATCGCAATAATGGTTGAAATAATGGATGTAAAGAAAATAACAAAACTTAGGACACCCAATACAGACGAACCTGAATGATTTTTAAACAGCATGATGTTCGTGGGCTCGATAATGGCCCAAAGCCCTGCCGAAGCACCCACCCCCACTACAATACTAACTTTTAATGATAATTGAATTTTTTCATGAAGTTCAGCCGGCTTAGAAGCTAGTCGTGCACTTGTGATTAATGGCACCAGGGTTAGCGACATGGATGTGGCAGCAACTGTCCCCAATTGAATTAATGGCTGACCGCGGTCAAAAACCCCTTTTACACTTTTGGCCAGTTCCGATTCCATCCCATTTGCAACAAGTAAAGAGAATAGATTCAGGGAATCGGCTAATTGTGTAAAGATCATTAACATTCCACTTATACAAATCATAAATCCCTGGAAAAAGAGCGCCTTCCAAATAGACCCAATTTCTCTTTTATAATTTTTAAATATCCCTTTAACAGGCGTGATTATCTTCCATTCTTTACGAATCCATAAGAACATAAACAGAACGAGGGCAGAAATCATACTGCCGGTGATGGAACCAAACATGGCACCGCCGCCGACTATATAAAGCGAATAACCCTTAGCCATAAAAAGGGAGGACAAAAATATGATGGTCAGTACCCGGATCGATTGTTCACCCACTTGTGACAAAGCGGTGGGTACCATATCCCCAATCGCCTGAAAGTACCCTCTTAACAAAGAGCTAATTGGAAAGGCTAGAAAAACAATCGCTACCACCTTAAGTAAGATTGCTAAATGTGGATCATTCATCCACCCGGCAATTTCTTCTGCACCGATATAAAGAATTAAAAAACATATGATTCCAAATATTTGTAAAAACAGATAAGAGACAAACAAGAGCAAACGAGATTTTACATCGTTCTCCCGTTCCTTTTGCTCGGCATAAAGCTTAGAGATAACAACGGGAAAACCGGTTGTAGACAAAACCACAGCCATGCCATAAAAGGGGTAAACTTGCTGATATATGTAAAAGCCGACATCACCGACGATATTTTGAAAAGGAATTCGGTAAAAGGCACTTAAGATTTTAGTCACTATGGCCGCAAGGGTTAAAATAAAAGCACCTTTAAAAACGGCTTTTGATTGATGGATGGACTTTTGCATTTCTTCACCTGCTTATTAAAACTCCAAGGTATTATAGCATAAAAGAAAAGCGGAAGCCCCTAGGCGTTACAGCTAGACATATAAAAAAGACAGCATCTGCTGTCTTTTTTATTAAAAATATAAGATCTAATTACGACTCCATCTGTCTAGCCAAGAACCCGGCTGCAGTTTCCACTGCTTTTTGCTCTACTTCACCAAGGGTTCCTTCTTTTGAAAAGATAATAACTGCACCAATTGGATCGCCATTTGCAATGATAGGGCCAATAGTGTAAGATGAGACCGTTTCGTTATTTCCTTCCGCTAAAGCAATATCACCCTGCTGCGTATGTAGAACAGAGTTTCGTTCTTCCATTGTTTTTTCAACTAAATCGCTGATGTTCTTATTTAGGTAATCCTTTTTCGAACCACCAGCAACTGCAATATAAGTATCTCTATCACAGATTAATACAGGATTTCCGAGGCTATCAAATAGGGCTTCTGCATATTCTTTGGCAAAATCGCTTAGCTCGCTGATTGGTGAATATTTTTTTAAAATCACTTCTCCGTCTCGATCCACAAAAATCTCTAACGGATCCCCTTCACGGATACGCAATGTTCTGCGTATTTCTTTGGGAATAACAACACGACCCAAATCATCGATTCGACGAACAATTCCAGTTGCTTTCATCCAATGTTGCCTCACTTTCATCTGATGATTTTACTAACATGGTAATGATGTTAATCATCACCAGCCTTGAATTTAGTATCTTTCATCTGGAAAGTTCTATGCACAAACATAATATTTTTTCACTTATAAGAAAAAATCACATAAATGGAATAATATTGTTCGCCATTAAGTCGCCTTAGATTTAATTTACAGGATTACCTTGACTTCTTTTTGCCTGCGAAACCCCTTTAACCATTTCTCTCACAACATGCAGCCATTGTGCCGTCTCGTACTCTTTAGTCCTGATCATTATTTTTAACTTGGAGCCTTCCATTCCAGGAGCGATGTTTCGGCCAAACTGATTACCTATTTGGAATATTTTACTTCCATCAATAATCCCGGTGACCTCTTCATTTACTAAGATGGTTACCTCCTGTTTTGCCTGTTTGATTTGTTCAACACCGTTAAGCAGGGCATAAACTTTTATCTCAGCAATTTGGAAGAGATAATCTACCTCCACTGGATATTCACCAAATCGATCGAGCATTTCTGATTGGAGTTCTTCGATTTCCTCCAGGCTCTCAGCCCCTCTGAACCGTTTATACATTTCAATTTTTTGATGGCCATCCTTAATATAGGTATCAGGGATGTAGGCATCAATTTCGAGGTCAATCTCTACAGATTTTTTCACTTCGCCGCCAAGGTCGCCCTTCCGCTCTTCTATTGCTTCCTTCAGCATTTGTGAATACAAATCAAATCCAACAGAGTCAATAAACCCGTGCTGCTGAGCACCTAATAAATTCCCTGCTCCGCGAATCGATAAATCCCGCATGGCGATTTTAAATCCGGAACCTAACTCTGTAAATTCCTTAATCGCTTGTAACCGCTTTTCTGCAACCTCTGTTAAGACCTTATCCTTTCGGTACGTAAAATAGGCATAAGCGACACGATTCGATCTGCCTACCCGGCCGCGCAGCTGATAGAGGGTTGAAAGGCCCATTCGATCTGCATCGAAAACAATTAACGTATTTACATTAGGAATATCTACACCTGTTTCAATAATCGTCGTGCTCACAAGCACGTCAAATTCTCCGGCTAAGAAACTGAGCATAACAGATTCCAATTCGTTTTCTGTCATTTGTCCATGCGCAAAGGTGACGCGGGCATCAGGAACAAGCATGGAAATTTCCTCCGCCTTACGCTCAATATCCTCCACTCGGTTATATAAAAAGAATACTTGTCCGTCCCTGGCAAGTTCACGTTCAATAGCTTCCCTTACTAATGAACCATTGTACTCCATGACGTATGTTTGGACAGGGAAACGATTTTCTGGAGGTGTTTCAATAACTGATAAATCCCGGACACCCAGCATCGACATATGAAGGGTCCTTGGAATTGGTGTGGCCGTTAGTGTTAAAACATCGACATTTGTTTTAAGTTTCTTGATCTTTTCTTTATGTGTCACACCAAATCTCTGTTCTTCGTCGACAATTAACAGTCCTAAATCATGATAGACGATATCCTTTGAAAGTAATCGGTGAGTCCCAACGACTATATCCACCGTACCCGCTTTTAAGCCTTTCATTGTTTCCGTTTGTTGTTTTTTGGTTCGGAAACGGCTTAATAAGCCAATATTAATTGGGTAATCTTGAAAACGCTCCCTAAGCGTCTCAAAGTGCTGTTGAGCTAGGATCGTTGTTGGAACTAAAAAGGCTACCTGTTTTCCATCCGCAATAGCTTTGAAGGCGGCACGAATGGCCACTTCCGTCTTCCCGTATCCAACGTCACCACATAATAAGCGGTCCATCGGCCGAGGTCTTTCCATATCCTTTTTAATTTCATGGATAGAGCGAAGCTGGTCTTCGGTTTCCTGGTAAGCAAAGGACGTTTCAAAATCACGCTGCAGATCCCCGTCCGGTGAAAATGCATATCCAACGGCCGCTTCCCGCTCAGCATATAGCTTAATAAGATCATCAGCAATATCTTGTACCGATGATTCAACTTTCTTCTTAACCTTCTTCCAATCACTGCCGCCAAGCTTATAAACCTTTGGCTCTTTTCCTTCAGAGCCTACATATTTTTGAACTAGGTCAATTTGTTCGACAGGAACGTAGAGTTTATCTGATCCTTGATAGCGGATATGCAGGTAATCTTTATGAATGCCATTAATGACAAGTGTTTCAATCCCTAAATATTTACCGATCCCATGATTTACATGGACGACATAATCACCAATTTTTAACTCAGAATAACTTTTTATCCGTTCGGCATTTGATAACTTTTGCCGGCTGGCTGACTTTTTGACACGCTTATTAAATAATTCTTCCTCTGTGATAATAGCTATTTTTTGAATAGAGAGTTCAAACCCTGCATGGAGGTTCCCTTTCATGATTTGAACTTTACCAGGTGAGAGCTGTTGATTCTCTTTTATCATACTCGCACTTATTTCGTAATCCTCTAGGACCCGTTCTAATTTCTTAACCCTTTCTTCATCGGGACCTAAAAATAGAATGCAATAATTTCCTTTTTTCCATCTGTCGATTTCCGCTTTTAATAGATGCATTTGACCATGGAAATTTTGCATTTGCTTACAGGTAATATTAATAATATTTTGTGGACTGGTATTGGCTACATGCCGTAAAAATAAAGACATATAGAGTAGTGGGAATTCTTTTCTTTGCAGCATCGCCTGCAGGTCATGAGAAATATGCAGATCATGGATAATCTGCCCCTCAGCAAGTAGTCCCGTATACCATTCAGCTTCTTCTTTTACAAGAGAATCATTCATCTCTTGAACCCTGCTGATTTCATCAACAAAGACAAGCCCGTTACTTGGTAAATAGTCTAGTAAACTAGCAGGCCTGTCACAGGCTAATGATAAGTATTTATAGACTTGATCTGGTTTTTGACCATTTTTCAATTGTTCCAGTTCATAGCTGATGTTTTGGCTAAGCTGCATTTTAGCTTTGTCATCTTTTAGTTTTCTTAAGGACAGTGCCAACCCTTCTTCAAGCTTCCCGATGATTCGGCTGTAATCCTCTTCTTCAAGGAGGATTTCTGTTGCCGGACCAATGAAAACCTCATTCACTTTTTCCTTAGATCTCTGGTCATCAAGAGAGAAATAACGAATTGAGTCAATTTCTGTATCAAATAATTCAATTCGCAGAGGATCTGCTTCTGTAAGAGGATAAATATCTATAATCCCGCCCCTTACGCTAAATTCCCCTGGAGTGGTTACCATCTCAGAACGGGCGTAGCCCATTTTAACAAAAGTGGTTAATATCTTTTCTATATGGATGTCTTCTCCCAATTTTAAAGACAATTGGTATTGCTTCCATAATGATTTAGGAGGAACAATCTTTTTTAAGCCGGCAATCGGGACAATTAAAACCCCTTTACTATGCCGGCTCCAGTAATTTAGGGCCTCTATTCGCTGTGCTTTTAATTCCGGGCTTGCAACGCCGAGCTCGGCCGCTATCAATTCATTGGCAGGAAAAAGGAAGACTTCTTTTTCACTTAATAGATTGACAAGGTCATCATAGAGTTTTTGGGCTTGTAATAGATTATGGGTAACAAGCATGATCGGCCTGTTCATTTGCTCATAAACCGAAGCAGTTAAGACTGTTCGTGACGATCCGGATAGACCTGCAACTAGTTGTTCCTTTAAACCTTCTTCTATTCCGGCAATAATGGAGTGAACATCTTCCTGCTTTAAAAATAGTGATTTTAAACCATTCAAGGTTTCTCCTCCCTTCCTAAGAAATAATTATATTAAAACAATATTTATATTAGAAAATCTTTAAACAGAAAAACGCTTTGGAGGACTTCCAAAGCTGAGTAGAATAGCGGAAGCGCCCGATTAACGGCGCGCACTAGCCCTCAGGCGCTAAGCTAGACTATTATCTAAGTAGAGTATTTTACTCTTAGTGAATAAGAAAATCATATTGATGATAGTCTGGATTTCGTTCTAACGTTTCCTGACAATCTTCGCAAATAGCTTTAATATGAATATCACCGGTTGGTTCATACGAGACCATTTCTTGTCTTTCTTGGTCCGTTAATTTATGAAGACCAAGTGTTTCTGAATGAATCGATGTTTGTTCAATTGAACCAAGTTTCGTACCACAGTGACGGCAATGATAATGAATGACCACGCCTGTCCCTCCCTAATCTAGGATTCCACTACTAGTATTAACCTGGTAGAAGGAACTTATTCAACTAGATTACGGCAGCACGGGTTATATCGTTTTTCTTCAATGTATGAATGAAAGACTTGTATCATGAACAATTATTGATTATATTCATTCATAACCTGTAAAAATGGCTTCTTTAGCCAAGCAGCGCAGGCTTCTGCACTTCTCTTCACAGCATCTTGAGTCAATGGCCTCTCCTCGGGACGGAAACGTCCAAGGACATAGTCAGGTACACTCATCCCTGGAGTTGGACGGTCAATGCCAATCCGTATACGATTAAACTCCTGCGTCCCTAAATGGGCAACGGTAGACTTAATTCCGTTATGTCCCCCAGGGCTACCTTTTTGACGAAGTCTGATTTTGCCAACAGGCAGATCCAAGTCATCATAAATGACTAATAAATCTTCTAACTCTATTTGATAATAATCCATTACCGCCCTGATTGATTCCCCTGATAAGTTCATATAAGTCAATGGTTTTAATAGTAATACCTTTTCCCCGTTATGTAGACCTATCCCATACATCCCCTTAAATTTAGATTGATTTAAAGGAATGGAGAATTGGCCGGAGAGTGCATCGATTACCTCAAAGCCAATATTATGTCTTGTCTGATCGTATTGCTTTCCAGGGTTACCTAAACCAACGATTAGCTTCATCTGTGTTCCCACCTCTTCCGGTTTAGTCATCCTTCTAAAAATTTTTCGGAACATTGCCATTCTCCCATAATAACATGAATTCTTTAATTATGCGTTAAAAGACGTAACCTTAAATAGGTTACGTCTTTTATTTATTCTTCAGTGACAGGTGTTGTCTCTCTGCCTTCTTCGTGGTCAGGGTGACCCTCTTGCTGCTGTTCACCTGAGTTAATTTCTTCTTCCGCTTTCGGAGGTAAGATGGAAGCTACAACTTCATCATCTTCATGATTAATGGTAAAGCCGCCGCCGGAAGGAATATTCCCAACCAATACCGTTTCACCTACTTGAAGATTCGTTATATCCACTTCAATTTGCTGTGGAATATTATCTGGAGTGGCAGTAATGGAAAGTTGGTGAATAGGCTGCTGCAAGACACCGCCATCTTTAACCCCAATAGCATCCCCAACAAGTGCAAGTCTAACTTCCACAGTAATTTTTGAGGACTTGTCTACTGCTAAGAAATCAACATGGATGATTTCATTTTTAATAGAGTCCTGTTGGTAATCAGATAAAATGACATCGTGCTTGAAGCCATCGACATCAAGGGAGATCACACCGTTTCTGCCGACCGCACGGATGGTTTTAGTTAAATCAGCTGAGCTTACAGACACAGGTTTGCTCTCAACCTTAGAACCATAAACCACTGCAGGGATGTTTCCATTATTACGAAGTTGTTTTAATGCCGAATGGCGGAGTTCCGTCCGTTCCTTTGCTTGTAAAACTGTACTCATAAGTTTAAATACCCTCCTATTTATTACACTTAACACTTTCTAATAGAAAAGCGGAAGGCGCCTGCTTATCGGCGACAAGCATAAGACAAGCCGGTAGGAAGGTTGCTCTTTAACCTTCCTAACGGATTGGCTTATGACCTCGAGCCGATGGCGCCTGTAGCTAGACATTATTAAAAATGCCCTAAAATAGGAAGGTCTAAACATTAATTATTAATCAAATAAGGTACTTACTGATTGCTCTTCATGAACACGGATAATTGCTTCACCAAGTAATGGAGCAACAGAGAGATGAATAATTTTATCAATATTTTTCTCTTCAGGAAGCTCAATGGAGTTAGTGATGACTAGTTCTTTTATTTTTGAATTTTGGATTCTTTCGATTGCAGGACCTGACAACACAGGGTGTGTACAGCAGGCATATACTTCTTGTGCTCCATTTTCAACTAAGGCATTAGCAGCAAGGGTAATGGTTCCAGCAGTATCAATAATATCGTCGATTAAAATAGCTATCTTTCCTTCGATGTTACCTACAATATTCATAACTTCCGCTACATTCGGTCTTGGACGACGTTTATCAATAATCGCAATCGGAGCCTTCAAACGTTCTGCTAATTTACGCGCTCTTGTTACACCGCCATGGTCAGGAGAAACGATGACCACATCTCCATTAAACTGTTGTTTCTTAAAATACTCTGCTAATATCGGTACTCCCATTAAATGGTCCGTTGGAATTTCAAAGAAACCTTGAATTTGCGGCGCATGCAGGTCTAGACAGATGCCTCGTGTCGCTCCAGCCGTCTCAAGCAGATTGGCAACCAGTTTAGCGGTAATTGGCTCACGGGCACGGGCTTTACGATCTTGACGAGCATAGCCATAGTAAGGCATAACAATGTTAATGGTTTTTGCAGAAGCTCTCTTTAAAGCATCAATCATGATGAGTAATTCCATGATATTTTCATTCACTGGCTGGCTTGTGGATTGAATAACATAGACATCACAACCACGGATACTTTCTTCAATATTGATTTGGATCTCACCGTCACTAAATCTCGTTACCGAGCATTTTCCAAGCTCTACGCCGATGAATTTTGCAATTTCTTTGGCCAACGACATATTTGAGTTTAAACTAAACACCTTTAAGTTCGGATCTAAATATTGATTTGACATAATGTCCTCCCATTATAAATGGATTATTTCTTGAGATTAAGCTTCTCAACATAACCTTCTTTATTCACTTGTTTCGCACGTGCAATCGCTAATGCCTCTTCAGGTACATTCTTTGTAATGGTGGATCCTGCTGCCACATATGATCCTTTTTTAATTGTTACTGGAGCCACTAGATTTGAATTACAGCCAATAAATACTCCGTCTTCTATCTTTGTTAAGAATTTATTTTTCCCATCGTAATTAACTGTAATCGAGCCGCAGCCGATGTTGACATCACTACCCACCTCAGCATCGCCAATATAGCTAAGATGTGAGGCCTTACTTCCCTTACCAAACACAGCCTTCTTAATTTCTACAAAGTTCCCAATTTTAACATCATCCAAAATGGTGGAATCTGGACGAATATGAGCAAATGGTCCGATGTTGACATTTGATCCAATTGAACTGTTAAATGCGGCTGATTGGCGGATCACCGTTTCATTACCGATTTCACATACATCAATCTCGGAATTTGGCCCAATAATACATTCTGTACCAATAATCGATTGACCTTTAATCATGGTTCCTGGATAGATAACAGTATCTTGCCCAATTTGAACATCTGCTTCTATGTAAGTATTCGCAGGGTCAATAATGGTTACCCCATTACGCATATGGGATTCATTAATCCGTGAACGCATAATCCGTTCAGCTTCTGCTAAAGCCACCCGATCATTTACTCCAAGGGTTTCTTCAAACTCATCGGTTTGATAAGCTGTTACTACTTCACCTTGTTTCTTCAAGATTTCAATTACATCTGGTAAGTAGTATTCCCCTTGTACATTTTCATTGGAAACATTTTTTAGTGCTTCAAACAAAGCACGGTTGTCAAAACAATAAGTACCCGTATTGATTTCATTGATTTTTCGCTCTTTTTCTGAAGCATCTTTATGCTCCACGATCTTTTCGACAAGACCCTCTTCATTGCGAATAATACGTCCGTATCCTGTCGGGTTATCTATTTTGGCTGTAAGGATTGTCGCTTTTGCCTTTAATTCTTCATGATGTTTAAATATAGCTTCCATTGTTTCAGCTTTAATTAATGGGGTGTCACCGCAAACAACAATGGTTATTCCTTCTTTTCCCTCAAGCATATCTTGAGCCTGCATAACAGCGTGAGCAGTGCCTAGCTGCTCTTTTTGCAAGGCATAGAGGCTTCTATCACCTAATTGGGCTTGGACCATTTCAGCACCATGACCAATAATAGTGACGATTTCCTTAATATTAAGATTCGTGATTTGATCGACTACATGTTGTACCATAGGTTTACCGCACACCGGGTGTAAAACTTTATAAAGCTTAGATTTCATCCGCGTTCCTTGCCCCGCAGCCAAAATCACAGCATAACGATTAGACATGGACAGTCCTCCAATTTACCTTTTTATCCATTAAAAATATTAACGTAAATGGACTCGCATTTCAAGGAATCAAGGAAAAGTGTCTAATTTTGTCATATAATGTAGAATTGTAAATTGGAGAATCTGAGCATTGGGGATGTTGGAGGGGAAAATAAAAAAGAGCCTTACTTAGAAGAAAGGCCCTAGTTGTTAAAATCCTTAGGAAGCTCCGGCTTCTTCAAATTCTACTTCCAATTCACCTAAACGGTGATACTCTGCCAAAACAGCTTCTTGGATTTTACCGCGTGTTCCTGAATTGATTGGATGCGCAATGTCACGAAATTCTCCATCTGGAGTACGTTTACTTGGCATAGCTACAAATAAACCGTTGTTTCCGTCAATAACACGAATGTCATGAACAACAAATTCATTGTCCAATGTGATTGATGCAATCGCTCTCATTCTTCCATCCGTATTAACCCGGCGTAATCTTACGTCAGTTACTTCCATGTGCTCACACCCTTTTTTTGTTATATAAAATGCTAGTTAAATAAATTCAACAATTAATTCTATTATCCTTCTCAATTTTTAAAATTTTTTTGAAAAATTAGGGCAAAATCGTGAACAATTGTAATAATTAACATTTTTAACACCTGTATAGTAGAAATCAGTCGATTTTATAAGCATTTGGACTTATTTTCCAGCACAAAAAAAACGCTCGGATTATTTCACGAGCGCTACTACTTCGATTTCTACTAATGCATCTTTTGGTAACCGAGCCACCTCAACACAAGAACGGGCAGGTTTATGGGCAGAGAAATATTCTCCATACACTTCATTTACTGCAGCAAATTCATCCATATTTTTGATAAAAACAGTTGCTTTAACAACGGTCTCAAGGGATGCCCCTGCTTCAGCTAAAACTGCTTGAAGGTTCTTAAATACTTGATGGGTTTGTTCTTTCACATCTCCGGTTACCATAACCCCTTCAGCCGTTAATGGGATCTGTCCAGAGCTATAAAATAGGTTATTTACCACAATCCCTTGAGAATAAGGGCCGATAGCAGCCGGTGCTTGATTTGTTTGAACAACTTTCATGTTAATCCCTCCATATATTAAAATAATTACCCGCTTGTACACTAATCCTTTTTTCTTTTACATCCACATCAGACAGCTGTACCAGCGATAAATATTCATCGACTAACCGTTCTTGAATTTTCTCATCTTCCACCAAAACGGCAATTCCAGCAAGCTCAGAGTTAAATTCCTCAAGCATACTGATCATTCCCATGACTGTTCCGCCTGCTTTCATAAAATCATCGACAATTAGAACACGTGAATCCTGTCTCATACTTTTTTTGGAAAGTACCATGGTTTGGATTCTTTTAGCAGACCCAGATACATAATTAATACTTACGGTTGGACCCTCCGTCACTTTACTGTCTCTTCGAACAATAACAACGGGTACATTCAATTGGCTTGCAACCGCATACGCAAGTGGGATTCCTTTTGTTGCAACCGTCATAACCACATCAATTTTTGTGTCAGCATAAGCGGAAGCAATAATTCGTCCAGCCTTTTGGACAATTTGCGGATCACCTAATATATCTGTTAAATACAAATAACCTCCCGGCAAGAGCCGTTCAGGATTGGCAATTAACTGACAAAGTTCTTCTACAAATGGTTCTGCTTTTTCCCGGCTTACTTTTACAAAAAATTTCACACCACCGGCAGCTCCCGGTACTGTTTGCAAGGTACCTATTCCTCTCTGCTCAAAGGTCTCCTTCACGATCGCTAAATCCTCACTAATTGAGGACTTTGCTGAATCATATCGTTCCGCAAAATATGTAAGCGGCACAAGCTGGCGAGGATGGTCAAGTAAATAATTTGTCATATCAATCAAACGTTCACTGCGGCGAAATTTCATAATTAACCCCCAGAACCCGAATATTCTAATTAAAGGATATCATTATTGTACGCCTCTAATCAAGCGAATGTCGTTCTCCAAGCATCCGAACTGCAAAAACTTGGTCACAAAAACCTCTTAATCCATTATAGATCCGATGCATTCTCGAGTCATGCTGGACAATTCCAAATACGGTTGGCCCGCTCCCGCTCATTAACACCGCATCCGCGCCAAAACGCTTCATTTGGTCTTTAATTTGGGCAACCTCTGGATGGAGATTCAACGTCACACCCTCTAGAACGTTTCCCACATTAAGGCATACTTGTTGATAGTCATGCTGTTCTATCGCTTTGATCATCCCGTTAATATCCGGATGTTTGGTACCATTTAGGTCCAGACGACGATAAACCTCAGCAGTTGAAACCCCGATAAATGGTTTTGCTAAAATAACCCAGCAGGTTGGCGGCGGCTGGAGTTCTGTAATGATTTCACCCCTGCCCTTTGCCAAGGCAGTGCCCCCATAGACGCAAAAAGAAACATCTGACCCAATCTCGCTTCCGAGCTCGGCTAATTCATCCAAGCTTAAGCCGAGGCCCCACAGTTTATTTAGCCCTCTTAAAGTTGCTGCAGCATCACTGCTGCCCCCTGCTAGACCGGCCGCTACGGGGATTGTTTTTTCGATTGAAATTAATACACCCTTCTTAACTCCAAAACGGTCCTTTAACAGCTGGGCCGCTTGATAGGCTAAATTTCGCTGATCATCTGGAACATAGCGATTATGAGAAAGAATATGTATTTTATCCTGCTCTAGTAAAGTTAGTTCAACCCTGTCAGCTAAATCGATCGTGGTCATAATCATTTCAACTTCATGATAGCCATCCGGGCGTTTATGTAAAACATCTAAAGCTAAATTTATTTTAGCCGGTGCTTTGACTAAAAGCTTCACTACGTCACCTACTTTTGTTTTGGTCCACAAAGTACCCAATGGGCACTTTACATTACGATTCCAAAATTCCACATTTTGTCCTATTTTACCACAAAAAGATAAATGTAAGACGTCCGATATGATATATCTATACAATTTTATTATTATATTAGTCGTTTTTCGTCGAAAAAGGCCATTTTTTGGACAAAAAACGAAAAGCTGCAGCGCCTTGAGCAGGCTCTAGACATTTCTCAAAGTCCATTTTTATATCTTATCAAAAAAAACAAAAAGGCCAATGCAAAAAGAGCCACTATGTGGTTCCTTGCACTGACCATGCTGTGGTGTAAGTTAAGATTGGCGATTTTGATTTACTAGCTGCTGCTGCGCGAGTTCAACGGCACGCTTCACCATGTTTCCAGCGTCTTTTGCACGGATGCCGCCCCAGCCCTCTTTTTGAACGACATCATAAAAGCCGAGTTCTTTTGCTAGCTCCTCTTTAAAGCGATGAGACATAATCCCTCTTCTTCTAGCCATCTAAACAACCCCTTTCATACCACAGCATTCTTAGTATGTAGAAGAATATTCATTTTCATGACTTTTTTAAACACCGTAATATAAATGGACAGCAAAAAGCAGTAAACCCTTGTTTACTGCCACCCATTGCTTATATACTAGCTTAAAGCTACATGTCCTGCTGCATCATCATAGAAGGTAATTTGAACGGTTTCTGTTAGAACATCCGCATAACTATACGAAACACGCTCGAACGAATTTTCATCCTGATCTAACTCAATCACAAAAACAGACGGGTAAGTTTCTGCTAAAACTCCTGAACGTTCAATTGTTTTCCTTCGTCCACCGTTGGCTTTCAGCAATAATCTTTTTCCCAAATTCGTGTCAAGAGCCTTTTTAATATCGGCTAAGGTTTTTGGCATTCGGTCCACCTCACTGTGTAAAGTATAACACACTGACATAGTTCTGTCAAACAAAAATATAAATTATATCAGTCCAACAAAATGATTGTCAATATTTTTTGTTCTACTTTTTCTTCTAATTTTCAACATTGTTATAGTTGCCCTTTTAACTAGTTAATATGTATGCATTTTAAAAATATAGTGCCCACTAGAATAAAGGGGAGCCAATTATGAATCTAATTATAGCTCCACTTTTCTAATAGGCTTATTCGTCCTCTTCAATGATTGGCCGATAAGGCATTCCGGTTCGTAATACTCCCCTTGTTTCAATTCCTCCGAGTCCTTTATCGCCCGTTAATGTATTCCTTAAGACGTCCCATACATTAATGCGTTCCATAAACGGGGTAAAACTTACTTTTGCCACTATATAGACGGGATCAAGTGCGTGAATATTAATTCTTGTGGGGGAACTGGCAAAGTTTGCTCCCGCGTGAATGAGCGATTCAAAATGAGATTGACAGGCTCCTGCAAAGATGACGAGTTGATCTAAATGAGGAACCTTTTTTCGGGCTTCTCTTACAGCTTGGACGAAATGCCTAGAATGTCGGTAAGCATTTATATCTGACATCTTTCCCTTGGCCTTTGAGTATGCATCGTGCCCTGTAATGACTAGAATGTCTGGACGGTATTGGTCCATTAAGATCCCTATTCTTTCAGGCATTTCCTTTTCATTACAGTGTATCCCTACCACCGGTATGCCGATTTTTTCGTACACTGCCATACACTTTTTTAAATAGGAAGGATCACCGTCCATGTGAAGGACCTTGCCTGGCATTTGGAAATAATTGCTAGGTTTTACATAACCGCCTGTCGCTGCATATTCCTGCTGATGCTTTATCAGATCAACATCCTGCCTAAATAGCCTTAGAGACTGTTCTTCTAGTGTTCTATATTCTTGCTGCAATTTTACCCGTTCATTTTGATTAAGGACGACCAAATCAGTGTAAGGCGCATCTGCTGCCAGACGGAAATCCTCCCCATAGAGGATGGCTACCTTCTGGTTGTTAATATGTTGAATATCGATAACGCGGAACATGAGGTCACAGTTATACGATTTTCTTCCGACAATATCATTTACCTTTATATCCACTGCCGTCACTCCAATAAGACCATCTTAGGCCCTTTAATTAAGGGTTCTCTCATAGGCTATGCAGGGAATGTTGTCCTTGTTAAAAATTCAAGGAAAAATGATACATAAGTAGGGGGACATTGGCTTAAATAAAAAAGCCCTCATGGAATAATCCATGAGGACAACAGTCATTAATGAAGGCTCTTTTCGTAAACGATTTTGCTTTTGGACCTTGTAAAGGACCAAAAACTTAAGTTTCAGAGCAATTTTCGCAAATGTTCTTACGAAAAGATGCCACGAGGCATAAGTTATACGGGTCGATGACTTTTACGGAAAACAACAATTTATGCGAAAATAACCTTAATGAAAATACGTATAAAGTTCATCAGCTAACCGGCCAAATTCTTCTAAAGAAAGAGTTTCTCCCCGGCGGCCAGGGTCAATTCCGCTTGCACTTAGTGCCGCAAGAATCTCCTCTTTCTTTTGTTTTCCATCTGGCAGCTGACTAGTTAAATTATTCAATAAAGTTTTCCGCCTTTGGGCAAAGCTTGCCTTTGTCACTTGGAAAAAGAAATTTTCATCCTTCACTTCAACGGCAGGCTGAACCCGTTTGGTTAATCGGATAACAGCAGAATCCACATTAGGCTGCGGGACAAACACCGTTTTTGGAACAATCATTACGGTCTCTGCTTCAGTGTAATATTGAACGGCAATTGAAAGCGAACCATAATCCTTTGAACCTGGCTTAGCAGAAATTCGGTCTGCTACCTCTTTTTGCAGCATACAAACAATTCCGCGAATAGGAAGATGCTCTTCAAGGAGTTTCATAATAATCGGGGTAGTGACATAATAAGGAAGATTGGCAACCACCATTATATCATCCATCCCATGAAACTCTTCTTCCATCACCATTTGCACATTCGCCTCTAAAACGTCTTTATGTATGACCTTTACATTTTCATAAGGTGACAATGTATCCTGTAAAATAGGCAGCAATCTTTGATCAATTTCAAATGCAATAACCTTTTTGCTTGAACGAGCCAGCTGCTCAGTTAGGGCACCTATTCCGGGACCAATTTCGATTGCCCCCGAATTTTCAGTTAAATTCGCAAAGCTGACAATTTTTTTAAGTATATTTGTATCGATTAAAAAGTTTTGCCCTAAGCTTTTCTTAAAAGAAAAGCCGTATTTTTCAAGAATCGCTCTGGTTCTGACCGGTGTTGCTATATCCTTATCCATTCTGTTCCTCCTGACGTATAACCCTTAATGCTTCTGCAAACTCTTCTCTGCTGATTCGAAACATCATGAGCCGCTTGTGCAGCTGCTTGCCATTTGTATAACCAATTTTTAAAAGCTTGCCAAGTATAATCCTGCGGTCCTTTGAACCTTCCCCCCCGATCAGGCCGGCTGTTACTAAGTCCTCCTGGGTAATTTCCTCTGAAATCACCTCGTGCATGATTTGAGCATCCTTTAATGCTATTCTAATAGCCTCAGGACTGGCATGTTCAACGCCTAAACCCTTACCTCCCTTTGCAATTGCTGCTTCCTTTGGTAAAAAGGCATGTTTACACCCTGGAACAGCAGCAGCAATGGTCTTTCTGATTTTTTCACCAGGGAAATCTGGATCCGTAAATATAATTACTCCGCGCGTTTCTTGAGCACGCTTAATTTTTTCAATAGTAGTTTGATTTACAGCAGATCCGTTTGTTTCTATGGTATCCGCATCAACCGCTCGTTTTATCCTTGTCGTATCATCTTTCCCCTCAACGACGATGATTTCTTTGATTTTCATTTTATAAATAAAAGCCTCCGTAACAAAAAAATTAAAAGTGAAAAAATTGAAACATTTTTGTAATGTCTCTCGTCTATATTATTGATAGATTTCATACATTAAAATATAAACTTTACTACAGAATATCGAAACATGTATTCGTTGTTAGTATAAAGAATTTTAGGGAAAAAGCAAAATGCAGAGGAATCAAATTCCTCTGCACCTTAGAAATTTAGTTTAAGACGGTAATCTTTACTTTTTTACGCCCCCAGCGGTATGCATCTGCATGTGACGGCATTAATAAATCAATAATATACCCTTTGATGGCTCCGCCAGTATCAGCAGCCACCGCGTAACCATAGCCCTCTACATACACTTTTGAGCCGAGTGGAATAACATTTGGATCAACAGCAATGACTTTCATATTTGGATTAGCTCGGATATTTAGACCTGTCGCAGTGCGTCCAGAACAGCCATTACAATAGGCGGTATAAGCAGTTGCCGTTACATAAAACTCTTTGCCTTCAGGGGTCTCACCGCGGGACACCTGTAACGCCAAATCCTTCGTACCGACAGCTACAATTTTATCCTGTTTCTGTAAGATATTCTGCTCGCTGATCAACTTTCTAGCAACTTCTTTACCATTTTCAAGCATGACTTCGTACTGTCTTGAAACACGTCCTTGCTTCCCATTAGCAATGAGTTTTTCCTGCCCTCTTTGCAAACTCTCATCCTTTTTCGTTACTACGGCAAATTGGACGGGTTCTTCCACTACATCGGTGACTTTTTCTACTCGAATGACGTTCACAACACCATCCTGTGGTATCTTTTCTGTTAGTGAAGGTTCAACTCGGTCTAATTCATTTAGTTTAATCCCATGTTGTGTTAAAAAGTCAGCGACCGTAGTCGAAGTGGTCCAAACCTTTTGCGCCTTTCCGCCGTCCACGTATGTAAGATGAAACGCGATATTTAACTTTAAATTCATCTTATTTTTAATTGCCGTTTGTGGATTTGGTGAAATTTGATCGTGTTCTTTTAATACAATCTTCTGCTCTTTTAGGAGTTCAGCCACAGTATCGGCTGTAGTCCAGATCGTTTTCTTCTCGTTGTCTTTGACAATATGAACCATGTTCGCCTGCTTCCAAATGACATTAAGGTCATCCTTTACCTTTGTATTTGCCTTCGGATACAGGTAGTCTTTTGATGCGGGGTGTACATCCAGTTCATCTAATAATTCCTTGATGGTATCTGCATGTGTGTTCACAACCATCTTTTTGCCATTGAGTGTCATTGCTACAGCATTCTTTGAGCCTTCAAAAAAGAAAATCCCTAGAGTTGTAAGCAAAACTATAAAACTAGCAAATATGATGGTCCATGTCCTCCCGCTCAAAGACTTTGGAAACAGGTTTTTCATGTTTTGGAATACGATGAAAAACGCCTCCTTTTCTTTGGAGAGATTATAGAGAACCATACGCCGGCTGTAAATCCTTGCTAATCCTGTTAGGTAGTTCTAATTATGCACAACCTTAGGAGGTTTGCAAAGAAAAACTTATCGACACGGTCATCCTATGTTGAAAAGGAGACATGTAGAACTTTTTGTTATCATAAAAAATTAGGACAAGCTTCTTGCCTCTTCGACAAATTCCCTTATCATTTTATGGCGAATAATTTTTTAGCATTTTCTGTCGTGGTTTGGGCAACCTCTTCAAATGTCAACCCCTTTATTTCTGCAATTTGTTCAGCTACGAGCTTCACATACCCTGGTTCATTCCTTTTCCCTCGGTATGGATGCGGAGCCAAATAAGGGCAATCCGTTTCAATTAAAAGCTTTTCAAGTGGAATTTCCGCTGCTACTTCTTTTGGCTTCTTCGCATTTTTAAAGGTAACAGGGCCGCCTAAAGAAATATAGAAATTCATTTTCACACATTCTTTTGCAACCTCAGGACTGCCGCTAAAGCAATGCATGATCCCTCCCACTTCTTCTGCTCCTTCTTGTTTTAATATCTCAACGATATCTGCTGTTGCCTCCCTATTATGAATAACGATCGGGAGTTTCACTTTTTTCGCCAAGCGAATTTGTCTGCGAAAAACCTCTTGCTGAATATCTTTTGGCGACTTGTCCCAATGATAATCTAAGCCCATTTCTCCTAAAGCAACAACCTTAGGATGGGATGCAAGTTCCTCAATCCATGATAAGTCTTCATCCGTCATGTCGATTGCGTCCACTGGATGCCAGCCCACACAGGCATACATAAAGTCATAGCGTTCGACTAATTCCATGGCCCTTTGAATCGTAGGACGGTCAAATCCTACGATAACCATGTTAGTAACTCCCTCAGTTTGAGCCCGCCCGATGACATCTTCAAGGTCTTCGTTATATTGAGTGTCATTTAAATGGGCATGTGTGTCGAATAACATAATAAATCAAATCCCTCTTTTCTATTTATTTCTCTTAATTGTGTACTTGTCACATCTCAATGTCAAAAAACATCTAAAAAACAGGATAAATGTTCCACGTGAAACATTGAAAAATGGGAGCGCCTCTAGGCGCTGAAGCTAGACATCTCAAGATAAAAAGATGTAGACATTTTTCGAAGAAAAAAACGCCCTATATCGGGCGCTTTAATAATTACATATTTTACTTTACCTTCGAGCCATTTGGTAAAGATTGATCAACCGTTGCAATAGAAAGCTGGCCGTCCTTGGAACCAGCTAAAATCATCCCTTGGGATAATTCACCACGAAGTTTAACAGGCTTCAAGTTGGTAATACAAATGACCTTCCGCCCTACCAAATCTTCCGGCTTATAGTATTGGGCAATTCCTGAAACGACCTGACGTTTTTCATAGCCTAAATCCAGCTGAAGTTTTAAGAGTTTATCTGCCTTTTTAACTGGCTCAGCTTGAACGACTTCAGCTACACGTAAATCCACCTTCATAAAATCATCAATGGATATTTCCGCAAGCTCCTCCGGTTTTTCTTCTTCTTTCTTCTGTTCAGCTGCCGGTGCCGTTGCTTGCATTTTTGTTTTGATGAATTCAACTTCTTCAGCAATTTCAAGTCTTGGGAATAACGGCGCATCTTTTTCTACCTTCGTACCGCTTGGAATCAATCCAAAACGCTCAAGACTTTCCCATGTTTTTAATTCTTCAGCTTGAATACCAAGTTGTTTAAAAATCCCATCGGGCGTACGTGTTAAAAAAGGCTTTAATAGAATGGCAATACGGCGTAAAGATTCAGCTAGGTGGACCATTACACTAGCAAGTTCTCCTCTTTGCTCCTCATTTTTAGCCAATGTCCACGGTTGTGTTTCATCAATATATTTATTAGTTCTGCTGACTAACTGCCAAATAGAAGTTAAAGCTACAGAGAACTCCATTTTTTCCATTGCTTCTTCATATTTAGAAACCGTTTCTCTATTAACCTGCAGCAATGATTCATCAAATTCACCAACAGAACCTGCATAATCAGGAGTCACACCTGCAAAGTACTTTTCAATCATGGCTACTGTACGGTTTAATAGGTTTCCAAGATCATTAGCCAAATCAAAATTAATTCTTTCAACAAATCCTTCTGGTGTAAACACACCGTCTGCACCAAATGGTACTTCCCGTAATAAATAATAGCGTAAGGCATCTAGGCCGTAGCGGTCGATTAAAGTAACCGGGTCAACTACATTGCCTTTTGATTTCGACATTTTTCCATCCTTCATCAATAACCAGCCATGAGCAAATACCTTCTTTGGAAGAGGCAGGTCTAATGCCATTAACATGATTGGCCAATAGATTGTATGGAAACGGACAATTTCCTTACCAACAAGATGAACATCAGCTGGCCAGTAATTTTTATATTTCGTATCATCATCAGTACCATATCCGAGAGCAGTAATGTAATTGGATAGCGCATCAATCCATACATAGATTACATGCTTAGGATTTCCTGGCACTTTAATACCCCAGTCAAATGTTGTTCTTGAAACCGCTAGGTCCTCAAGACCCGGCTTAATAAAGTTATTAATCATTTCATTTTTACGAGATTCCGGCTGTATAAACTCTGGATTTTCTTCATAATATTGCAAAAGTCTGTCCACATACTTACTCATTCTAAAAAAGTATGATTCTTCCTTAACCTTTTCTACTGGACGTCCACAATCAGGACAATTTCCATCTACTAATTGGCGGTCTGTAAAAAAGGATTCACATGGTGTACAATACCAGCCCTCATATTGATCAAGATAGATGTCTCCCTGCTCTAAGAGAGTAGCAAAGATTTTTTCAACGACCCGCTTATGTCTATCTTCAGTAGTCCGAATAAAATCATCGTACGAAATATCAAGCTTTTTCCAAAGTTCTTTAATACCTCCAACAATATCATCCACATACTGTTGTGGTGTAATCCCCTTTTCTTCGGCCTTGCGTTGGATTTTTTGCCCATGTTCATCCGTACCTGTTAAATACATCACATCAAATCCGCGCAGCCTCTTATAACGAGCCATGGCATCACCAGCCACAGTGGTATACGCATGTCCAATATGTAAATTCCCACTTGGATAATAGATCGGTGTGGTTAAATAAAAAGTCTTTGACTTTTCAACCATTTTTAATTCCCTCCTAAACAATACAATTCCCATTAAACCATTATTGCCTCTTTTTAACGCTTCTATCATCAAAATATACCGAAAAATAAACTTTTGTGCAAGAAAGCGTACTGGTAGACTTCCAGTTTTTTAAATTTTTTTCCTATAACACCCATAAAGGCGGCCACCTATGCGAAAACTATGAAGAATAATAGAAATTATGTAGAACTTTGTCGAATTGAGAATTAATTGGCGAAAGTAATATTTCCAACACAATAGTATTATTTATTCGTTATTTATATAAAATTTAATAACAAATCCTTTCATATCAACAAGTTATCTATTGGAAAATATTTCACACCTACTTTTTAAAATAAAATAATTGACGGATATGGGAAGTACTGGTATTATGGGTTTATAAGAAATTTGTCGAATTGTGACGAATTAAGAGAGATAAAAATAGATAAATAATGTTAATGATTACGAGAGGAGATTAAAAAATGAAATCTACAGGTATTGTTCGTAAAGTTGATGAGTTAGGCCGCGTAGTTATCCCTATTGAATTAAGACGCACACTTGGTATTGCTGAAAAAGATGCTCTTGAAATCTATGTGGATGATGAGCGTATTATCTTGAAAAAATACAAGCCAAATATGACTTGCCAAGTAACTGGTGAAGTTTCCGATGATAACTTGGCTCTTGCAGGCGGTAAATTAATTCTTAGCCGTGAAGGTGCAGAACAGTTATTAGAAGAAATTCAAAAGAATTTTGAACTTGTAAAATAAAAAATGCTCCAGCACTAAATCAGTGCTGGAGTTTTTTTATTATGGCTCTTTTCGTAATCTTTGTTGCTTTTGAACCTTGTTAAGGACCAATTAACTAAGTATCATGGCAATTTTCGCATATGGGCTTACGAAAAGATGCCACGATGCATATAGTTATACGGGTTGATGAACTTTTACGATAGCAACAATTTATGCGGAAATAGCCTTTATTGTTCATCAATATGGTAGACTTGGTAGACCTCCCGCTTGTTAAGTCCACGGTCTTTGGCTGTCTGTTTAATGGCTTCCTTTGAAGAAATATTCTTCACCGTTATGTAATGGTTCACATGTTCCTCCACTGATAAATCCTGCCACCAGCTTAATTCCTCTTCATCATCAAGAGTTTCTGTTCCTTCAACAATCAAACAAAATTCCCCGCGGATTTCATTAGAATGAGCCCAATGATTGATTTCCTCAAGCGTCCCTCGAATAAACTCTTCATACTTCTTTGTTAATTCCCTGCAAATGACGATTTTTCTATCCCCCAAGACTTCGAACATAACTGCTAAGGTTTCTTTTAAACGATGGGGAGATTCATAAAAAATTAAGCTCGCATTTTGTCTTCTTAAGACCTCTAATTCTGCCCGCTTCTCTTTCTTATTCCGATTTAAAAACCCATAAAAATAAAAGGGCTGGCAAGAAATCCCCGAGGCAATTAATGCTGTTAGTGCTGCATTTGCCCCAGGTAACGGAACCACTGCCACATGTTCATGAATGGCAGCTTGGACAAGCTCATATCCAGGATCAGAAATGGCTGGCATCCCGGCATCACTCACTAGAGCCACCTTCAAGCCTTGTTTAACCTTCTCAATCAGCTTTTCCCCGCTTGTTTCTTTATTATGTTCATGATAGCTGACAATCGGCGTATCAATTTCAAAGTAATTGCACAGCTTTTTTGTATTTCTTGTATCTTCCGCAGCAATCCAATCTGCTTCTTTTAAGATTCGAATGGCCCGGAAACTCATATCCTCAAGATTTCCTATTGGAGTAGGAACAAGATAAAGGATTCCTTTACCTGCTTCATTCTCAAAGCTTTTCTGCTGCCACATCCAACTCACCTGCTCTCATTAAATACTCCAGCTTTTTTTTCCTTGGTAGCTGTTTAAACCGGTACTCAGCCCTCAGCGCCTCACCTTTACTGGCATATGCCTGATAAAAAGTGAGTTCAACTGGTCCTCTTCCCCGTGTATACTTTGCACCTTTTCCTTCATTATGCTGTTCAATCCGTCGTTTGAGATCCTTTGTATAACCGCCATACAAGCTGCCATCATTGCATGTCAACACATAAAAATAATGAGTGTTATTCTCCATATAAAATCCCTCTGATTTCAGGTGTGTATTCACCTGCTTCATCGTATACAATCAATGGAGGGAGGATCTTTAAATCAGGACTTCCGTCTTTTATCGCTTCTACTAAAAGGATATTCGCTTCTTTTCCCAGCTTGGGATAAACAAACTGAATCCGTTTTGGTTCAAGCCTGTACTGCCGCATTAATGTAATGATATCAATTAGACGGCCAGGACGATGGACAAAAGCAACTTTGCCTCCCTGCCGAACTAATTGACTGGATGCCTTTATGGCATCTTCAAGTGTGCAGAGAATTTCATGACGGGCAATGGCTAAGTGCTCATTAGGATTAATTTCATCACTTGAAGGAGTTATAAAGTAAGGTGGATTACAGGTAACAACATCAAATTTTCCATGGCCTAATGCTTTAGGCATTTCTTTAATATCACCATGAATCATTTTTAAACGTTCTTCCAAGCCATTGTATTCGATACTTCGAATGGCCATATCATATAATCTCTCTTGAATTTCCACACCTGTAATTTTTCCTTTTGTCCGTGCACTTAAAAATAAAGGGATCACTCCGTTGCCACTGCAGAGATCAATTAAATTTCCCTTTTGAATCGGCACATAGACGAACCGAGCCAGCAAAACTGCATCGAGAGAGAAAGCAAACACAGATGGGCTTTGAATAATTCGAAGTTTTTCAGCTAGTAAATAATCAAGCCGTTCATCTTCTTTTAAATTCACCACAACGATCCATCCTAACTTAAAGATATGAAAAATAGAGGCTGTATCAATCAGCCTCTTGAGGTTATTTCTTATTAAGAAAAGAAAGACAAAATAAACAATCGCCTTCCTTACGCAAGCTGCCGAAGTGGAGATTACAAATATGAAACCCTTCTTGATAAAGCCTTGCGAGATTATCATATCCTTCGCCAACATCAAAATGTTTTCCCCTTGGTGATTCCGCAGCTGCAGCAGCGCCCTGTTTCATTTCCGTTTCTTTCTTTTCTTCTTCCGTGGTTACATCTAAACGGCGCCTTAGATGTTCATTTTCAAGTTTTAAATAATGATTCTCTTCTAGTATTTCGGCTAAATGCTGCTTTAATTCCCCTAATTGCTGGTAAAGATGGCCAATTTGTGTTTCCATATTACTCACTGATTCAAATATTTCCTTTTTATCCACGGCTTCCACCTCTTAATCTGTGGATTGTATAGAAAAGGCACCTTCTTTAATGATTTCATCCAAAGTATACTCCAGAACCCGTTCTTGTTCCTTTAGTTCAACCTGAAGTACCCGCTCTAATATATTTAATCCTACCACTTTTCCTTTACCTTGTGGTGTTTCAATGATTTCCCCTAAATCAGGCAGCGCCTCTTTAGCGGTTTCATATTCATCATTTTCATACTTCAAGCAGCACATAAGTCTTCCGCATAATCCGGAAATCTTCGTTGGATTTAATGAAAGATTTTGATCCTTTGCCATTTTAATGGAGACAGGGTCAAAATCACCTAAAAAGGTTGAACAGCATAACATTCTTCCGCATGGTCCAATACCGCCAAGCATTTTTGCTTCATCGCGTACTCCGATTTGACGCAGTTCAATACGTGTCCGGAAGATAGCTGCTAAATCTTTTACAAGCTCTCGGAAATCAACTCTTCCATCTGCAGTAAAGTAGAAGATTACCTTGTTCCGATCAAATGTGTATTCAACATCTACTAGCTTCATATCCAGCTGATGTTCATTTACTTTTTCATTACACACTTCATAAGCCTCTTGAGCTGCTAACTTATTTTCCTCGACAATCATTCGATCCTTTTGGTCGGCAATTCTGACCACCTTTTTTAATGGAAGGACAACATCATGTTCCTCAACTTGTTTACGGGCAATAACTGCCTTCCCATATTCAACACCGCGAACAGTTTCGACAATGACAAAGTCATCCTTTTCTATTGAGAGGTCTCCCGGATCAAAATAATAGATTTTCCCAGCTTTTTTAAAGCGTACTCCTACAACATCATACAAATGAAGATCCCTCCTGCAATTTTAAGACAAGCTGTTCCATCATCAGCTGAGGATTCATATTTGCCTGCAGCTTCCTTTTGGCATCAAGAATAGCTGACATTTGATCCGATAAGCGCCGTCCAGATGTTTGCAGGGCATACTGTCTTAACCGCTCATTCTCCTCTATGAAAACAAGCTGCTCCTGCCTATCTAATTGTATATATAATAAATCCTTAAAGATTAGAAGTAAAAGATCTAAACCACGTTGAATCTGTTCTTTCTCTTTAAAGTGTAAAAACCAATCTCCCTGGAGTGTAACCAGTGCCTCCAGTGGATTCTTTTTTAACACCTCATATAATTTTACCACTATTTTTTGGGCTTGTGCAAACCATTCATCGACATTTAATTTGAGAGCTTCTTCCAAATTATTGGTAAGCTGTGCAAGTAATGGTGCTTTAGCAGGAGATACGCCATTTTCAATTAACTGTTTAATCATCATCTGCGGGGCTAATGGCTGAAAGACCAGTGTTTGGCACCTTGATAAAATAGTCGGAAGAAGCTGTTGAACTTGCTCTGTTAATAGAAAAGCAACCGTACCCGGATTAGGTTCTTCAAGGAATTTTAATAAGCTATTGGAAGCACTCACGCTCATTTTATCAGCATGAGAGATTACATATACTTTATGTAAAGATTCTACTCCCTTTTTTGAAAACTCTGCTTGCAGGTTTCGAATCTGCTCCACTTTAATCGATAATCCATCAGGCTCAACAATATGAACATCCGGATGATTTCCATTATTGATTCGAAGGCAATTATTGCACGACTCGCAAGGTTTATGCCCCTCTACTAGCTGTTCACAAAATAGGGATTTTGTTAGTAATAGGGCTATTTCCTTTTTCCCTGTTCCTCTCATGC
Organism: Neobacillus cucumis; assembly: GCF_002860255.1. Lineage (GTDB taxonomy): Bacteria > Bacillota > Bacilli > Bacillales > Cytobacillaceae > Neobacillus > Neobacillus cucumis_A. The sequence continues at coordinate 3,481 of NZ_PGVE01000054.1, read as the reverse complement.
CTTCAAAAAGGTACGCATGGGCCACCCGATTTTTCAGCAAGCTGTTTTTTAACATACGAAGTACTGTCGGCTGCAGCTCTAAAAGTTGATCCCATGTTTTAACCAAATTAATCACTCACGATCTATAAATTAAAAATGCATATATTGTTCAATTGGTAATACAAATACGGTTGCTCCGCCTACCTCAACCTCTACTGGATATGGGACATAGGAATCAGCGTTTCCTCCCATAGGTGAAACAGGGGCAACCAGTTGATCTCTAGATTTACAATTGTCCTTTATTATTTGAAGAGCCCGGTCTACCCGGATATCCTCTGTACCTATCATAAAGGTAGTATTCCCCGACTTCAAAAAACCTCCTGTACTAGCTAATTTGGTTGCTCTAAAATTATTATCTACCAATGCTTTAGATAAACGATTGCTATCTTGGTCTTGAACGACGGCTATGATAAGTTTCATAAGGAATACCCTCTCCTCAAATTCTTTTATTTTATTATAACAGGTTATCCGCTGTCATACCTTGGTTATACAAAAAAAAGCCTTATACTTAAGGCCTTTTCTCTTCTAATCTTTCTCTAATTATTCTTATTGTTTTTTGAAAGACTTCATCGACTGTACCTGATGCATCAATCCGGACCATTCTGTTTGGAAATCGCTCTATTAATAAATGATATCCTTCGCGGACTTTATGATGGAAATCGAGATTTTCTAAGTCGAGGCGATTTATTTCTCTTCCTTTGTTTTTATTAATCCTCTTCATCCCTAATTCCGGTTCAATATCAAAGTAGATCGTCAGCTCAGGCATTAAATCCTCAATAGCAAACTGATTAATCGTATAAACCTCATCCATTCCTAACCCGCGTGCATAGCCCTGATAGGCCAGTGAGCTATCAATAAATCGATCGCATAAGACTACTTTCCCATTCGTTAGTGCAGGTTTTACTTTTTCAATTAGATGCTGTCTACGGGCTGCAGCATATAGGAGCGCTTCTGTTCGGGGGTCCATTGCTGTATTTTCTGTATCTAAAATAACTCTTCTAATTTGTTCAGCTATTTCAATTCCTCCTGGCTCCCTAGTCAACAAAGCATCCTCTAGTTCTTTAGCTACAAGATTAATAATAGTCGTTTTCCCTGCACCATCCGGACCTTCGAATGTAATAAATGTTCCCTTTTCCTTCAAAAATAAAACCTCCAGTATGTAGTTTTCTTAAGTTGTTGTACAAAATGTCCTAATATAACCTGCTTTTAAGAGATGACCCTCTCCTTGAAACCTTCCACCTGTGTCTAATAGACTTTTAAGCTGGAAGAGCTTATTATTCGTTATTCTTTCACCCTTCATTAATAATGGAATCCCAGGAGGATAGGGAATTATGGCTTCTGCGCAAATTAACCCTAAAGCGTGCGCTAGTGGCACCTGCTTTACACTTAGTGCTTCCATTTCACGATAGCTGACCGCTAACTCCGAAATTCTTTGATCTCCTGACTGTAATACTTCTTTTATATCTTCAAACGCTAGACCATCAATCGCTCTATTGATTTTATCAACCGTCTCAAACCATGGGTAGGCTTGACCTTTTTTTAATAGAGGGAAAATAAATAAGACATTATATGGGTCTGCTAATTCTGTATAAACTCCATACGATTCTAGTCTTTTTTGTAATTCAAATCCGCTTAAACCACATCTTGTTTGGACTGTCATTTTAAGACAATCACCGAGATTTTCTGGAAATGTTAATACTTTGATTGTTTCAATTCCAGCTAATTCTTCTTTAAAAGAGTTAATTTCTGATAGAAGAAAGTGTAGGTCTGAATTATTATACGAGGCTAAATAATGCCTTGAAATGTCAAGCGATGCCATAATCGGATAGGAAGGACTGCTGGATTGAAATATTCCAAGATATTCCATTACCTTTTCTATGTTTATCAGGTTGCTATTAACATGCAAAAAGGAACCCATCGTCATTGCTGGAAGGGTCTTATGGGCTGAATGGACAACAAGGTCTGCCCCTAATTGCAGTGCTGATGCTGGAAAAGGTTCTCCAATAACAAAATGAGGTCCATGCGCCTCATCTACTAATACAGGTATTTGATAATGATGGACTAAATCAATGATTTCCTTTAATTCATAGACCATTCCATAATAATTCGGATATGTTAAGATAATAGCTTTAGCATGAGGATATCGTTTCAAAGCCTGTTGGACAGTTTCAATATTTACACCTGCTGCCGCCTTCCACTCTTGATTTACCTCCGGCTCAAGAAATACAGGTCTAACTTTTGCTATTTTCAGCCCGTTTAAAACCGATTTATGGCAATTTCGTTGAACTAGAACTGTCGAATCCTCTGGGCAGGCAGCCATGATCATAGCAAGGTTACCCACGGTTGAACCATTCACAAGAAAGAAGCTCTTTATTGTCTGATAAAACTCAGATAAAAGCTCTTCTGCTTCCCTAATCGCACCTTCTGGTGAATGCAGATCATCTAAGCCAGTTAGTTCCGTTGCATCTATTTTTAAGATACCTCTAAAAAATTCATCTTTTTCATAAGAAGACATCCCGCCATATTTATGGCCTGGAACGTGAAAAGATATAGGATTCTTGTTTATATGCCCCTTCAAAGCCTCATATATTGGTATTCTTAGTTGATTTCTCATTTTTATCTTCCTTATCTATAATCCTTACTGACTTAGGTATCACTTTATTTTAGCAAAAAAGTGTTAGGTTTCCCATTTTTCGCAAAGGCTATTTTCGCATTGATGGTTGTTTTCGTAAAAGTTCATCGGCTCGTATAACTATATACATCGTGGCATCTTTTCGTAAGAACATTTCGAAAATTGCCCTGAAACTTAAGTTTTTGGTCCTTTACAAGGTCCAAAAAGCAACAAAGTTTACGAAAAGAGCCTTCACAAAAAAATAAAGCCCTGTGTAGGACTTGTTATGAGAATATTTCCGGTGTTGTAATTTTTTTTAGCTGTTTAAGGAAATATTTATATCTGGGATCATTTGTATCTGTATGAATTAAATCATTTTCGCAGTCTGTACAAATAAAAGAAGTGTATAGATGTATGCCTTTTGGTTTTAGACTTTCACAAATAACGCACGTTTCCTCAAAATGATTATGTGCTAATAATGAACTCAATCCCCTCCACCTCCATACATCCATTCTGTCCGATACTGCAGATTTGTATACAATTTTTCGAATAATCTTTTTCTGCCGGCCCCTGTTTTATCTTATGTTAATGCGGCCGTTTGGGTGTATGTCTATATGTGTTTTCTTTGAAAACACTTCGTACTTTTTGTATTTCACCCATTTTTTTAAAGTTAAATACAAAAAGGACAACCCTCTCGGATTGTCCCATCACATGCCTGGCAACGTCCTACTCTCACAGGGGCGCTTGCCCCAACTACCATCGGCGCTGAGAAGCTTAACTTCCGTGTTCGGTATGGGAACGGGTGTGACCTTCTCGCCATAATTGCCAGAC
>NZ_PGVE01000053.1 GCF_002860255.1 Neobacillus cucumis | reverse complement strand
AGGCGCTTGCGCTTTTCTGATAACATGCTATAATTTCCTTGGGCAGTATCTCCTTAGAACTGCACCTTTAAGGAAATGACAATAAAAATTAAAAAGGTTTCTGCCTAGATCCGTATGACGGACCGGGACAGAGGGATGAACATGCACATGAGTAATGATAAGATCCTCTGCCTAAAAGAAGGATCTTTTTTATTTGCTCTCTATAAGCGTTTTATCACCTCTCCCATTATTAAAGGAGGGAATACTGATGAAGCAAACCACTGACTTTTTAAAAATGAAAGAAAACAATGAAAAAATTGTAATGCTCACCGCCTACGATTATCCATCAGGAAAACAAGCTGAACAGGGTGGAGTGGACATGATCCTTGTGGGGGATTCACTCGGAATGGTTGTATTAGGTTATGACTCTACAATTCCTGTTACGATGGAAGATATGATTCACCACACAAAAGCGGTAAAACGTGGAGCTAAAGATACCTTTATAGTAACAGATCTGCCATTTTTAGCTTATCATTTATCCGTTAGGGATACGCTGATCAATGCAGGCAGACTAATGCAAGATGCAGGAGCCCATGCTGTTAAACTTGAAGGTGCAGATAGCGTACTAGAAAAGATAACAGCTCTAACTCAAGCTGGCATACCTGTGTGCGGTCATTTAGGACTTACTCCACAATCAGTTGGAGTACTGGGCGGCTATAAAGTTCAGGGGAAAGATGCCCATGCTGCCCAGAAATTGTTGGACGATGCCCAAAAAGTAGAAGAAGCAGGTGCCTTTGCACTTGTCCTAGAATGTGTGCCAAAACAGCTGGCAGAAAAGATTGCTAAATCCATCGCTATTCCTGTAATTGGAATTGGCGCAGGTCTTTATGTAGATGGACAAGTTTTAGTTTATCACGATGTTTTAGGCTATGGTGTCGACAGAGTCCCAAAATTTGTTAAGCAATATCATTCGGTCAATCCGTTTATGATTGAATCCATTCAAGCGTATACGTCTGAAGTAAAAAATAATCAATTTCCTGAAGATAAACACTCATTTACCATGAAGGAAGAGGAACTGAAAGTTCTTTATGGAGGTACAAAATGAAGGTCATTACAACCATTAATGAGATGCAGAATGAAATTCTGAAACATAAAGGGTCGGGACAATCAATCGGTTTTGTTCCAACAATGGGTTTTCTGCACGAAGGTCATTTAACACTAATTTCTAAGGCAAGGAAAGAAAATGATATTGTTGTCCTAAGTATTTTTGTTAACCCATTACAGTTTGGACCTAAGGAGGATTTTTCAACCTATCCTCGTGATTTTGACCGAGACCGTGCCTTAGCAGAAGCGGAAAAGGCAGATTACCTTTTTTATCCCTCAGTAGAAGAGATGTATCCCGAAGAGCCTTCTGTTAAGGTAATAGTTCAAGAAAGAACTGAAGTATTATGTGGTAAATCACGACCTGGTCATTTTGATGGGGTTGCTACAGTAATTACTAAGTTATTTCATATTGTAATGCCTACTAGAGCTTATTTTGGAAAGAAAGATGCCCAGCAAGTTGCTGTTATAGATGGATTAATTTCAGATTTGAATTTTCCTGTTCAGTTAATACCTGTTGACATTGTTCGAGAAGCCGATGGATTAGCGAAAAGTTCACGAAATGTTAATTTATTACCAGAAGAAAGACTACAGGCTCCAGCCATTTATTTAAGCCTGGAAAAAGCAAAGAAAGCAATTGAAAATGGTGAACAAAATCCTCACATACTAACATCAATGATTAAAGAGTTGATAACAAGTGAAACGAATGGGGAGATTGATTATGTTGAAATGCTTTCTTATCCGCAATTAAAATCAGTGGAAAAAATAGAAGGTACCATTATAATAGCGATTGCAGTAAAATTCTCGAAGGTAAGATTAATAGATAATATGATTATTGCAATAGATTAAAAAGTTTTACAAAATGAGGAGGAATCCACTTGTTTCGTACCATGATGAACAGTAAAATCCATCGTGCCACAGTTACTGAAGCGAATTTGAACTACGTTGGCAGTATTACGATAGATGAAGATATTATTGATGCTGTAGGAATGGCAGCAAATGAAAAGGTCCAAATTGTTAACAATAATAATGGTGCAAGATTAGAAACTTATATCATTCCCGGCAAAAGAGGAAGCGGTGTAATTTGTTTAAATGGTGCTGCTGCACGGCTTGTACAAGTTGGTGATACAGTCATAATTATTTCTTATGCATTGGTACTAGAAGAACAAGTTAAAACACATACACCAAAAGTTGCTATTATGGATGAGAACAATCGGATTAGAGATCTTCTTCATGCAGAACCAGCACATACGATTATGTAGGATCCCCATTATCTGGGGATTTTTTCTTTTGTTTTTAAAATCCCATAGACAATGGTAGAATTTAAATCATTATCAGCTTTTTATTTTTGTTAAAGGCTGTGTTAAAGGTCATTATTGATGAGTAATTATGTTGATTGGAGCGGAAGGTGCGAGACTCCTGCGGGAGTAAGGGGCAGGGGAGACCCCGCAGGCGTTTTTAACGCCGAGGAGGCTCCCCGGCACGCCCGCGGAAAGCGAAGCGCCTGGAGCGGAAATCAACATACAAGTTTAACACGCCTTGCTATAAAGCTATGTTACCGTTTAATGAACGAGGTTTGGGGTGTAACAAAATGTTAAATAAATTTGTTGTGATTGATTTAGAGACAACGGGGAACACACCAAAGAAGGGTGATAGAATTATTCAATTTGCAGCTGTAGTGATTGAAAACGGAAAAATAACTGAACAGTTCTCGTCCCTAATAAATCCACAAAAACCTATTCCAGTCTTTATTGAAGAACTAACTGGAATTAATGATGAAATGGTTAAGGACGCGCCAGTATTTACTGAAATTACCGAAAAGGTTCAAACATTATTGGAAGGCGCCTACTTTGTAGCTCATAATGTATTATTTGATTTATCGTTCCTTCAAGAAGAATTGCTTCAAGCAGGCTCAGAAGGTTTTTATGGTTCTGTATTAGATACTGTAGAAATGGCAAGGATCCTCTATCCTACTGCTGACAGCTATAAGCTATCGGATTTAGCAGAGAAAGAACATCTAACACATGACAGACCACATCAGGCTGATAGTGATGCGTTAGTCACAGCAGAACTATTCTTAATCTTGTTTAAACGTTTATCTTTATTGCCGCAAGTAACTCTTAAACAGCTAACTCAGTTATCTGGGGGATTAAAAAGCGACCTTCAGCTGTTTCTTGAGGATTTTATGGATACATTTGAAAAAACGCCAGTTTTAGATTCAATTGAAATTGTAAACGGCTTAGGGCTAAAAAGGATATCTTCTGAAAAAAATGACGAAAACCTTAATAAAGAAATATCGAAGTTTCCTGAAAGTGAAGAAGAAAAGAGTTCAATACTTCGTAATGGTTTTGTGACTTTTAAGAAGCGGGCTGGGCAATTTAAGATGATGGACACTGTCTATAATTCTTTACAGCAATCAAGGCATACACTAATTGAAGCGGGAACAGGCGTAGGTAAATCGCTTGGGTATCTAATACCTCTAGCTTATTTTTCAAAGCATAATAACCAGCCTATTATAGTTAGTACCCATACGATTCAGCTGCAAGAACAACTTTTAAATAAGGAAATACCATTGTTGACCAAAATTATTCCTTTTGAAATAAAGGCTGTTCTATTGAAAGGTAGAAATCAGTATTTAAATCTAGAAAAATTTCTTCAAACATTATTAGATGAAAATGATAATTATGATACCACCTTAACCAAAATGCAGATCCTTGTGTGGTTAACGGAGACGGAGACTGGTGATAGGGATGAATTGAACCTATCAAGCGGCGGCTTGTTATATTGGAATAAAATAAAGGAGGAACCTTCCGTTCTCTTTTCGAAGAAATGTTGGCAGGAAAGAGATTTTTATCAAAGAGCGAAAAGAAATGCACAATCAGCAGATATCATTATTACTAACCACTCATTATTATTAAGTGATATTAAGGGTGATGGTTCCATTTTGCCTCCATCAGATTATGTTGTAATTGATGAAGGTCATCACTTAGAAAAGGCTGCGAGCCGTTTCTTTGGTTATTCATTAGATTATTTATCCGCCCGATTACTAATTAGTCAATTTGGCACCTATGAGCAAAAACAGTTCTTTTATGAAATCGAGCAAATTCTCTCAAGGCTTCCAGCTTCAGAAACAAAGCTGTTACATACCTATGAGTTAAATCAACTAGTTTTAGATCTAAATTACGAGCTTGATGAATTTTTTAAATTAATGGCTCACTATGCCAAAACAAAAGCGGCAAATAAGAAAGGAACAAATCGTATTAAAGTACGGTTTATTTCCACAGAGTTTGGAAGAGAAAGAAAGGCACTTTTCCATAGTGCTGAGAGATTAGCTTTTTTGCTTAAGGATATACTCAGTTCCATAAAGGGACGTCTCAATTGGCTTAAAGCAGAGAAAGATTCTTTATCCATTCCAGATTCTAATAAATTGGAGGAAATCGCTGGATTTTCAGCTGAGTTGCAAGAATTTCGAAATATATTGATTAGCTGTTTTATTAAAGACTCTAACGAAGTAAAGTGGATTGAAATGGATACCCGCTCGCCACAAAACGTAACCACCTTTTTGGCTCAGCCAGCTACTGTAGCTGAGCAGCTAAGAAGGAAATTTTTCCAAACTAAGAAAGCTGTAATTCTTACTTCCGCAACTTTATCAGTGAATCGTTCGTTTGAATTTATCATGAGAGAAATCGGGCTAGAAGCGGATTCAACCGTTCAATTGACTATTCCCTCTCCATTTGAATATAGAGAACAGGTGCAGCTTCTTATACCTGATGATTTGCCGGAGATTAATTCGGTTTCACTTGAGGAATACGTTATATCTATAACGGAACATATCATTACGATTGCAGAGGCAACAAAAGGAAGGCTTTTGATTCTTTTTACAGCATATGACATGTTAAAAAAAACATACGAATTAATTAAAGAAAGTGGTTTTCTGAATGAATATGTGTTAATGGCTCAAGGTATATCAAGTGGAAGCCGTTCTAGGCTGACAAGGAATTTTCAACGATATGAAAAGGCCATCTTATTAGGGACAAGCAGCTTTTGGGAAGGTGTCGATATACCAGGCGAAGATTTATCTTGCCTTGTCATTGTACGACTTCCATTTAGTCCTCCAGATGAACCATTGACAGAGGCTAAATGCCAATTGACCGTTCAGCAAGGAAGGAATGCATTCTATGATTATTCCCTTCCGGAGGCCATTCTTCGTTTTAAGCAAGGGTTTGGCCGGTTAATTAGAACTGAAACAGATCGCGGGATTATCATTGTATTTGACAGGAGAATTGTTACTACCCAGTATGGAAAATCTTTTTTGAAATCTATCCCTCAAATCCCGGTGAAAAAAGGAAAAATGTTGGAATTGGCCGAGTTTATACAAAAATGGTTATGATAATTTTTGGAAAAAGACGCATCCTATAAATATCTGGGAGGAATGTGTTTATGAGAATATTGCTTATAATATTGGCTTTATTGATTCCTAGCAGTATAACGGCTAAGGCAGAAACGACTTTGCCGACAGAGGTTGAAAAAATAGATGTGAAACTAGCGGAACATCAAGCGGCTGTCACCTTTTTAGGACTAACTACAGGTGAAGCAACGTTAATTCAAGGGTCAAATGGAAAAAATATTTTAATAAATATCGGAGGCCAAGGAGATATTGCTGAGTTAGAAGGGTGGCTGGCCCTTTATGACGTTAAGAATCTCTCTACTCTAATCCTAACGAACGATGGTCATGAGTTATCTATAAAGAAAACTGAGGAGCTTATTCAAAAATACAATATTAAAGAGATTGTCACCACCCCGGAGTTGTCAACGTTAATAACACGTGAACAATCCAATCCTATACCAGTTACAGTTTGGAAAGAGGGAACAAAGAAAGAAATCATACCTGAAATGTTTGCTGACGTTCAATTTCTAGGTAATGAGGAAAATGAAGGCATGGACCTGATGCTGCGTTTTTTTAAACACAACCTATTTTTGATGACTTCTTTTAGTCCACGTGCGGAACAAAAATTTTTAACTAAGAACATAGAAGATATTCATGTTTTTAAAATTCCTGCAAATCTTGAAAAAGATTCATTATCCGATCAATTCATCCAAACACTTAACCCGCAGATATCGATCCTTTTTGGAGCAGAAGAAAAACAAATTAATCAGGATTTGCTGCATGATTTGCAAGGAATTTGGTCGGAGGTTTATTTTACAAAAAAACACGGGACTGTCACGATTAAATTTACAGAATCAAATTATGAAATTATTACGATACCTCTTAAGGGAGAGGAATAGCCTTATCACAAAAATGAAAAAAATTTTCTAAATTGATTAAGATTCATAACACATCTTGATTTATCCTGTTATAATAACTTAGTAAGATTCTTCACAAATTAGGTTAGACCTTTAATAATGTACATAAAGAAGTGAAAATAAAAATGAAAAAGTGGATTGTTATTCCTTTAATAGTAGTTGTAGTCATATTTGGATTGTTGGTAAAAATATATTTTTCCTCCGTTCAACCGGTTAAAGCGGCTGAAAAAAAGGCTGTGTCCCTAGCCAAGGAAAAGGTTCAATTTAGTGAGGTAGATGACTTTCATATTTACAACGGTATTGAGACAGTTAATGTGATTGAAGGTAAAAATAAAAAAGGCGATAAGATCATAGTGTGGATCCCTGACAAAAGCAAAAAAGTCTACATTAGAAAGGCGAAAGATGGCATCACTAGAGAAGAAGCGATTCAAAAATTAATGCAAGAAAAACAACCTAAGAAAATTATTTCAGTACGATTAGGAATGGAAAAAAATATTCCATTATGGGAAATCTACTACCGTTCTGAAAATAATTTAATAAATTATTACTATGTTCACTTTGAAACCGGTGAATGGTTAAAGAAAATTGAAAATCTATAGCTTTTGGAGACTGGAGGAAAGAGATATGACAATCAAACTTGCAAATCGCGTAATGGCACTTACGCCATCTACTACGTTAGCTATTACAGCCAAAGCCAAGGAATTAAAAGAAAAAGGGGAAGATGTCATTGGACTAGGGGCAGGAGAACCTGACTTTAATACCCCACAGCACATTTTAGATGCCGCTGTAAAATCAATGAACGAAGGTCATACAAAGTACACTCCTTCTGCGGGATTGCCTGCATTAAAAAAGGCCATCATCAATAAGTTTCAAACAGATCAAGGTTTAACTTACAAACCTAATGAAGTTATTGTTGGTAATGGAGCGAAACATGTTCTTTATACATTGTTCCAAGTTATTTTGAATGATGGTGATGAAGTCATTATTCCAACACCGTATTGGGTCAGCTATCCCGAACAGGTCAAGTTGGCGGGCGGGGTACCGGTTTATGTAGAAGGGCTGGAGCAAAATAATTTCAAGATTACTCCACAACAATTAAAAGAAGTGATAACTGATAAAACAAAAGCAGTTATTATTAATTCACCAAGTAATCCAACAGGTGTTTTATACACAGAGCAAGAACTTCTTGAGTTAGGTAAAATTTGTCTGGAAAAAGATATTTTAATTGTCTCTGATGAAATTTATGAAAAACTGGTATACTCTGGTGCCAAACATGTTTCCATTGCAGAGCTTTCTCCTGAATTGAAAGAGCAAACCATTGTTATTAATGGTGTATCCAAATCTCATTCGATGACAGGCTGGAGAATCGGATACGCTGCAGGTAATAAACAAATCGTGGAGGCAATGACGAACCTTGCAAGTCATAGTACATCCAATCCAACGACAACTGCACAATACGCAGCCATTGCTGCTTACAATGGATCTCAAGAACCGGTGGAAGAAATGAGACAGGCATTTGAGAAAAGATTAGAGATTATCTATGATAAATTAGTTGCAATTCCAGGTTTTACATGTGTGAAACCTCAGGGTGCTTTTTATCTTTATCCAAATGTTAAGCGTGCTGCAGAAATGACAGGTTTTAATAATGTTGATGATTTTGTTGAAGCCTTGCTCGTTGAAGCTAAGGTTGCTGTTATTCCAGGTTCAGGTTTTGGAACTCCAGATAATATTCGTCTATCCTATGCAACATCACTGGAACAATTAGAAAGGGCTGTAGAACGAATGGGTGAATTCGTTACAGCAAAAGTTAACAGCTAACATAGAGTCCGTTTCTAACTCACTAAGAAGTCTGCTTTATGCAGGCTTTTTGTTTTTCCTTTCCAAAGATGGATTCCTAATACTCTTACTCGAATAGTTCGTTCGTGTTATACTAATCAAGAGGTGTAGAAAGATGAAATCAAATATAGTAGCTTGGATGCAGGAAGGAAATGTTTCGATTCCGACTTTGCTTTTCTCTGAATATCGAAATTTGAACTTAAACGAAACGGAACTTGTCCTTTTATTAAATATTATTACTTTCATTGAAAAAGGAAATGAATTTCCAACCCCCGAGGAGCTTTCAGCAAGAATGACAATTACTATTGCGGAATGCAATGAAATGCTTCGAAGGCTGATACAACGAGGCTTTATTGAAATAATGGATCAGTATTCGAATGAAGGTATACGGTTTGAAAAATATTCAGTTAATCCTTTATGGGAAAAACTTGTTGATCGGTTTTTATTAAATCATCAGGTATCGAGACAAATAGAAAAGAAAACAGAGGAAACAGATGTTTATACTTGTTTTGAGAAAGAATTTGGCCGTCCACTTTCACCATTTGAGTGTGAATCTCTAGGGATGTGGATGGACGATGATCATCATGACCCTATTATCATAAAAGCAGCACTTCGTGAGGCAGTCATGTCAGGAAAATTAAATTTCCGCTATATTGATCGAATTCTTTTTGAGTGGAAGAAAAATGGGATTAAAACAATTGAACAAGCAAAAAATCATGGGCGCAAATTTAGGCAAAAGCAAACAGATAGAACCCAGGGCCAAGAAAACTCCCAACAGTCCGCCGTCCCTTTTTATAACTGGTTAGAGCAATAAATTGTCATTTAACGAGGGATGAATCTCTCGTTTTCTTTTATTTTATAATGTAGTAGGTGAATTCATTGCTGAATAATACACAAATTCGTTATTGCTTAGATGAAATGGGTAAAATGTTTCCAGAAGCACATTGTGAATTAAACCATTCCAATCCATTTGAACTTGTTATTGCTGTATCTTTATCGGCACAATGTACAGATGCTCTCGTTAATAAAGTAACGAAGGGGTTATTTGAAAAATATAAAAACCCGGAAGATTACTTAAATGTATCGCTGGAAGAGCTTCAAAATGATATTCGTTCCATCGGCTTATATCGAAACAAAGCAAAAAATATACAGAGTTTATGCCGAATATTATTAGAAGAATATAAGGGTGTTCTTCCTATGGATCGAGATGAACTGACCAAGCTTCCTGGGGTCGGCAGAAAAACAGCTAATGTAGTCGTATCAGTAGCTTTTGATATTCCAGCCATTGCGGTTGATACACACGTGGAAAGGGTTAGTAAACGTCTTGGTATATGCCGTTGGAAAGATTCTGTACTTGAGGTAGAGAAAACGTTAATGAGGAAGGTGCCAAAGGCTGAGTGGTCTTTGACACATCATCGAATGATCTTTTTTGGCCGATATCATTGCAAAGCGCAAAATCCTCAATGCCCTAGCTGTCCTTTATTAGAGTTATGCCGGGAAGGCAAAAAGAGAATGAAGGGGAAGGCCATAATTAATGAATAATCGTTTAGAGGCAGCTGCTGAAATCCTTGCTGAATGGGAGGACATTAAGGGCCAACTTGAACCACTATTTCATGCGCGGAACCTGATTAATACAAAGGAATGGGTTGAAAAGGGCATAAACCTTTTTCTCCAATTTCTATATCTAACTAATCATGATAATTCAACACCTAATCAAAAAATATCCTATCATCAATTGTCGTTTAAACCAGTTAATTTGGAGGAGAGATTAGAATTTATTCAATCAAGACCGGGATTATATCATTCATATCGACAGCTTTCTGAATTAATGAATGAGCAAGAGAAACAGTTTGTTAAGAGCAATATTGTAAAAAAATCGTCTAGGTTATAACCTAGACGATTTTTAGTCTTATTAGTTTGTTGGTTCCTCTCGTGTTTCGGTATTCTGACTGCTTGGCGGGGTGACAGGGGTTGAAACGGGTGGAGTTGTACCACCTTGGTCACCGCCCCCGGTGCCATTATTATTCCCAGTCCCATTGTTGGTCCCAGTCCCATTGTTGGTTCCAGTCCCATTGTTGGACCCAGTCCCATTGTTGGTCCCGTTCCCATTGTTGGTCCCGGTCCCATTGCCGGTCCCAGTCCCATTGCCGGTCCCGGTCCCATTGCCTGTTCCGTTTCCATTACCAGTTCCATTACCAGTTGCGCCGTCATTACCAGTCCCATCACCTGGGTTAGTACCAGTTCCTTGGTCTGTTTGACCTTCAGGTTGTGGAATATCAATAGAGGTATGGACTGTATCACTCTTGTTCGTTCCACTAAATGCATAGATGGATATCGTATATTTTTCACCTGGATTAGTCTTAAAGGTAAAGCTGTTACCTATCTGAACAGAATGGTTAGGATTAGTTCCATCGATTGTAATATCAAACTGAATATCTTTATTCGCGGTATTGTTGTAATTCCATGTTACGACAACATTACCGTTTGTCTTGTCATATGTGGCGGCTAGATTGGAAGGCGCTGAAAGTTTGTTATATTTTTCAGAAACCCTTTTCGGTGCATGCCCCTTAACCGCGTATTCAATCGATACTTGACTGCTAGGTGTATATTGGCTAGCCAATACTGCAGGCATAGTCCCTTTTTCTATTCTTACCTTTTGGACACTATTAGGCATTGTAAAATCAGGAGTGTTAATGTCTTTTGATACATAAGCCATCAAATTTTTAAATAGCAGCTGAGAAATTCTTTGGTTGCTACCTACGGCTGTAATTGGAGTTTTTCGGCTCTCGTAACCTGTCCATATAGATGCAGTATATTGAGTTGTGTAACCTGTAAACCATGCATCAGGAACAGAGCTGCTCTTTATATTCCATTCTTCCATTTCTTGATCTGTGTAATTGGTTGTTCCTGTTTTACCTGCTATCGGAAGTCCAGGTACTTTGGCCCTTACCCCTGTTCCAGGTGATACTAGAACACTCTTTAACATATCAGTAACCATAAAAGCAGTAGAGTCCTTCATTACTACTTTTGGCTTTGGTGCTGTATCAATCATTGTTCCATCGCGAAGCTTAATTTTTCTTACAGCATGTGGTTTGGTGTAAAATCCATTGTTTCCAAATGCAGCATATGCACCGGCCATCTGGAGTGGGGAAACCCCAGTTTGAAACCCACCAATAGCATATGATTCGTAAATTTCTTTTAAAGGAATCCCTAAATTAACGGCAAAGTCCTTCGCATTATCTAAGCCAACCTGTTGCAGTGCTTGAACGGCCGGGCTGTTCCGCGATAATTGGAGTGCCGTTCTTATCGTCATTGGTCCCTTATATTTTTGATCCCAGTTACCAAATTTCTTACCGGAAGAGTAAGTTATCGGCTTATCGTCAATCATCTGGTAGGTGCCCCAGTTTAAATATTCAATAGCAGGGCCGTAATCTAGAACCGGCTTGATTGTAGAACCAGGCTGTCGTCTCGTATCAATGGCGTAATTAAAAGGGCGTTGTACCTGTTGGTTCCTTCCTCCGCCAATTGCACGAATTTCTGCCGTTTTAGTATCAAGGAGGACGATCCCTGCTTGAAATTTATCATCTGGGTAAGGGATGATGCTTGAATCCTTTGTATTTAGGATTTCGTTTACATGTGTTTGAGCGTCTTTGTCTAGTGTAGTATAGATGGTTAGTCCATCTGTAAAAATATCAAAATCAGTTGTGTCGTCTACCTCATCAATAACAGCATCTACAAATGATTCATAAGGTTTATCATCAACCTTACGTTTCTCTTCCTTCAACACATCAGTAGCAACAGAAACTTTTTGGGCTTCTTCCATTTCTTGCTTTGAGATATATCCATGCTTATACATTAATGATAATACAATATTGCGTCTTTTTTCTGCTAAATCTGGATGGTTAAACGGATTATAGTTGTTAGGACTTTGGGGCATCCCCGCAATCTGTGCGGCCTCGGCCAAGGTAAGGTCCTTTAATTCTTTACCATAATAAATTTCTGCCGCAGTAGCTAGACCGTGGCTGTTTTCTGAAACATACACTTTATTTACATACATCTCAAAAATCTGATGTTTTGTATATTGCTGCTCAAGTTCATAGGCAAGCCATGCTTCTTGAACTTTACGTTTTAAAGTTTTTTCTTGAGTTAAAAAGGCATTTTTAACAACCTGTTGTGTAATGGTACTACCGCCTTCTGCACCAAAACCATGTTGGAAATTGGCTAAAATGGCGCCTCCGAGACGAATTGGATCAATTCCGTGGTGCTTATAAAAACGGTAATCCTCCGTAGCTAAAACGGCATCTTCGACAACCTTTGGGATATCTTTATAGGCTACATATTCTCGATTTACAGCACCTACTTCAGTAATTAGTTTGCCATCTTTATCTAAAATCTTTGAAGGAATAGGATCTTTTAATAATTTTGGGTCCAATTTGGGAGCATCTTTAACTAAATAGGCGAAAGTCCCAACTCCGGCAAGTATGCCAACTATTCCGAGGACAACTAGACTTAGAAAGATTTTTTTAAAAAGTCCACGTGGTTTTTTCTGTGCCTTTTTCGTGTCTTTGGCTTGGAGTTGCTTCCTGCGCTCCTCTCTTGATTGGTATTGATCAGACATAATAATTTCCTTCCTTTCTTATCCTATGAAAAAATGAAGCTTTCTAAAGTTGGTCTATTATTTTAATATAGTCAATTCTTGGTTGAAATCCAAGTGGAATGTAATGTCCCTTTTGTTCAATTTCTTCTTTCGTGATAGATTTTCTGCCTCCATTCCTCATTCTTTCCCAAAACTTCAATAAGTGTTGAGCTTCGAGCAGATAAACCTTTTCAAATTTTGTAAAACGCAGAATAACAAAACAAATTCCTCCTTGATCCAAAACCTCTTCCATATGCTCTATTTGGTGTTGATGGAAATTCTTTAATGGAAATGAGGTGGCGTTTTGGGTTTCCTTTGCTTCAAAATCAATATATCTTCCTTTATATACCCCGTTATAATCGGTCGTAGAGGCCAGTTTAAAGTACGCTTCTTTTATAACAGCAGCGCTTCTAGTTGGATAATCCACTTGAACAATTTGAACCGGGGTAGGCTTTTTATGTATAACAGCTATTTTTCTTTCCCGGTAAAACTGATTCGTTTCATTTAAGTCATCCTCTAATGTCATACCCCGATTACTATAGGAACTATTCTTATTATTTTTTCCTCTTGTACCTATTGATACTTCTTTTGGCCTGTATTTTTTTCCATTCGGATAATTAAGATTCATTGTTTACACCTCTTTAAGCTATTCCCTATCATACCAAATCTTCGCTCTTATGGGGGTGTATAAAATAAATTTTGCTTACACACTCTAATAATAATAATTGTACCGTGAATGACAAACTTGAGCATGATTCCATTTTCGTAAGGATTTTCACACAATTTCATACTCTATTAAAAAGTAAGGAAGATGAATATGAATCATCTTACAATACAGGAACAATCAATCATTCGTCAAATTGCAAGTGAAACTAAAAAGAGAAATGTTGATAATATTTCTAGAACGGATGCTTATTTTTCATATTTTAAACAAAATCCGGATATTTTTTGGTCGTTTCTTGCAAGTATGGTTTCTCGCAACGGCGGATGGAATATGTGTGACCTCGAAGGCAACATTTTCTCCAAATTATTAGAGCCGCCATTAAGAAAGCAACTTTTTTTAACATATGAACGGGCAAATTGGCTCATCTTTCAGGATGCATATCCCCAACTTCTGCTCTATCAATATTCGACGAAATTAAATCGTTCAATGTTTCATTTACTCCCAAATTTCAATGTTTCAGCTTTTATTCAAAAAGAATGGGAACGCTATTGGAAGGAAAAGGATAAGAAAAGGTTAACTACGGCTTTAATAATTAATGAGCAAAATGTGATTCAAACCCCTGTTATTGAACATCCTGTTTATAAGAAGAAGGTTTTTCACTCCTTCCTTTTTTCTTTTCAAGATTGGCTTCATTTTAGCTGTGTTCTTTTTCCTACCTGCGGGGGAGAGGTTTATGGGGCTAGCGTTAATGGATTTAAATCACTTTCCAAGCGAATCAATCTAGGGAAGAGATTGGCTAGTATTCTTTTTCATCCACGTCTGTTTCCTTACTTTCTTGAGTTTGCAGAAAAGACACCGCATACTGGTTCACGAAACGATTATGAGCAATATTTTAAAATAAAGACTGGTCGGAAAACTCCTCTGCTAAGAACTACCTTTCCCGTGATTGCCCATCATCAAAATAATCATATAGATTGGAGTACACAGCGAATTATTTCTCCGGCATGGCTGTTTCTTCCAGCCCGCCACCACCATTCTATTCATCTTACTGATTGGTACTATGATAAATCCAATCAACTTCAATTATTACTATCGTTTCAGAATTCACTTAAGTTAGAAAAGTGGAAATAAAAAAGCAAGGATTTCTCCTTGCTTTTTCTCTTACTCCGCAGGACGATTTGGTCCTTCAAGCTTTTTATCACCATAGCCAGTTTTTTGTTCTGTAACAGCTTTTGATTGCTTGCTTGTTGGATTATTTTTTTTCGCCATAAAAAACACCTCCATTACTATCATGTGCGGTTCAGTGACTTTTCATGCGGTCTTATAAACATGTCGAAAAAGAATATCGATATGCAGGATTAACACTTTCTTTGGCGAATTGCTTCTAGTTTTGTCAAGCTGGAAGGAAGCTGGCAAAAGAAGGAGAATAATACGTAATAGATATTCATGAGGAGGGATAATTAATGAATATACCATTGTCCGAAAAAGAGAGAATGCTTACGATGCTAACTGAAATATATGATCAATTGGAAGAATTGGAGTCTGTTCTAGAAGCTTCCTTTTCCGACCAACGCCATCTTCTGAATAACGAGGAACAAGAAAAAATAGCCCTAACACTTCATCGACTTGCAGATATCGGGGGGAAATCAGCGGAACAAGTGAATCCTATAACTTACGAAGAAATTCTTGACACCAGTATTGGCCCAGTTCCTAAATCCTTAAAACTTGAATTAGGTTTTTAAATACAGCTAAAATAATAATATGTCAAAAGTAGCATCATTAACCTGCTACTTTTTTATTTTGCATTTTAGAAGGGATAGGGACATGTCAGAAGAAATACTTCAATTAACGGAAAAACTCTTACAATATAATGAATTATTCCTAAAGAACTATCAAGCAGGCAGAGAGACAGGAATTACACATGATTTCAATGAAGTGATTAAACCATTTGTAGATGAAGTAAAGGAAATTAATGATCAATGGAATAGAGCCATAAAAGAATGGCTTCCAAAAGTAGATACCCAATACCTTCATCTGAAACAGATTGATACAACCTCTTCGCATATTGAACAACTTTCAGTACAATCCTTTTTCCCGGAGACTAGTAAGTCTAGGTTTTTAAATTTCCATCGGGCGGTAGAATACGTTTTGTCGGAAGTAGTTAGGGAGCTAAGAAAATAGAAAGAGATGCAGTTTTTGCATCTCTTTTATTTCTAGTATGGATTAACCTGCCAAAAATGACGGCAGTTGTACGGCGCAAGAAAGAATGCTGCCGAAATTATGAATGTTCGATGAGGGAGTCTTCAATAGCAGCTTCAGGTATAACCGCGCCTAGATTTTCAAGCTCGCGGACAAGAACGCGATATTCTTTTATTCCAATCTCATTCAGAATATACGCTCTCTTTGCAAAATCCAATAAGGTATTAACATCATCTGTACTGTAATCCCGACTTTGAATAAATTTGCCTTTTAATTCGCGAATGTCCATAATAGCTCCTCCTTCATCCTTTTTTTTATCGTAACATGAAATAATAGGTTTCCTAGTTTTTAAAATATTTAAACTTTAGACAAAATTCTTCTGATTTTGACATTGACAAACTGAGACTAAGAATCACCAATTATTTCTTAGTTTCATAATGTGTAATAGAGAATAATAAAGAGGAGATGTTTGCCCATGTTTGGTAAACCAAGACCAAATCATTATGTTCATCATGGATACTCGGGGCAAATGATGCACCAAGATTCAATGAATCACCAAGTATACCCACAACATTTCATCCACCGAAATCAGCCGAGTCCATATCAGACCACATCACAGAACTATAATATGATGCCCTATTATCAGAACAGCCCTTATTATCCGCCTCAAATGCAAACATTTGGTCAATCCTTTCAACAGGGCTTTGTACCACAAAATATGAATTATCAAACACAGTTTTCTCAAAAGGATAACCAGTTTCTATTTCAAAATCCACTTCAGCCAAAGGATGACATGGTTCAACAGCCATATTTGCCAATGAATGGTTACCCAGCTATGAACCCTTACCCTAAAAACAGTTTTATGCCAAAACAACCAGGCGGCATGCAATCGTTAATCAATTCCTTCAAGTCTCAAGATGGATCTGTAGACATTAATAAAATGATGAACACAGCAGGTCAAATGATGAATGCAGTTAATCAAGTTTCATCCTTAGTCAAAGGCTTTGGAGGGATATTTAAAAGTTAAATGAATATTAAAAAATGAATAAAAAAGACGGCCGTTGGAAGCCGTCTTTTCATATGTTTAAAGAGATCAATTTGAGTTATTCTTCAATGTCGATAACCTTGCCTTTTTCTTGAGGAATACGGATTTGCAATAATCCATCCCGGTATGAAGCTTTAATCAAATTTTCATTGATAGCATGAGGAAGCGCGATCGTTCTCGCAGCTTGCTGCCTGACGTATTTCCGGCGGTAGACGTGGGTAAGGTCGTTTTCTTCCGTTTCTAATTCCTTATTTTCTACGGAAATAGTTAAATAGTTTCCAGTTATGTTTAATTGGATTTGCTCCTTATTGACTCCTGGAAGTTCTGCAGTAATAAGGTATTCTTTTCCCGTTTCAACTGTTTCGACATGAAAACCTGCCCCTGTAGGGAAAGGTTGTTTGAAAAATTCATCAATTGATTGTAAAAATCCCCGCATCGGTTTGTCAGTAAAGAAATCATTCATTGTTTTAATAATTTCCCGGAAAGGTTCTGGCAGCTGATTTTTAGGGTTATTTTTATCATTTGGAAGCATGGATGACATGGACAATCCCTCTCTTTTTCCATTATTTCACTTAATATCATATGCTGAGAAAATAGGTAGGTGCCGCCATAAGTTCGTCACAAATCCTTGAACATTTTGTTACAAACATAATTGGAGTGATGTAAATCACAATGATTGAGTGAATAAATTTGTACTCTAATGAAGAACTATTATGAAAGCGGGGAAAAAACATGTTCTGTTATCAATGTGAACAAACACCTACTGGTGGATGTAAAGTTATTGGTGTTTGTGGTAAAGATGAAACAATTGCCAGTTTACAAGATACAATTATTTTTGGGTTAAAAGGAATTGCGGCATACAGAACACATGCTAATCAACTAGGGGTAACAGACCCGTTTGTGGATGCGACCACACATGAAGCACTTTATATGACATTAACCAATTCCAATTTTAATGTACAAGAACATATTGATATGGCTATGAAGGTTGGAAAGTCGGCTGTACGGGTAATGGAAATACTCGATGAAGCACATACAAAACGTTTAGGTATTCCAGAGCCGATTCGTGTTAGTCAAAATAAAATTGAGGGTAAGTGTATTGTAGTAACAGGTCATAATTTGTTTGCCTTAGAGGAATTATTGAAGCAAACAGAAGGGACAGGTATTAATATTTATACTCATTCTGAAATGCTGCCTGCCCATGGCTACCCTGCACTTAAAAAATATGCTCATCTAAAAGGCAATATTGGTAAGGCTTGGTACGACCAGCGTCGATTATTTGAGAAGTTCCCTGGAGCTATTCTAGCAACAACGAATTGTGTAATGCCAATTAAGGGTACGTATGCTGACCGGATGTTCTCATATGAAGTTGCAGGGCTAGAAAATGTGGAAAAAATTATCAATGATGATTTTGCACCATTAATTAACAGGGCGTTAGAACTTCCTGAAGCCGCGATAGAATCGGATGAAACATTACTTACTGGTTTCCACCATGAAACAGTTTTAGGGTTAGCACCAGAGGTAATTGATGCTGTGAAGGCAGGAAAAATTAAACGTTTCTTTGTAATTGCAGGATGTGACGCACCTGGTAAAGGCGGGGAATACTACCGTGAACTAGCTACATCACTTCCGCAAGAGACAGTCATTTTGACTACTTCCTGTGGAAAATTCCGATTTAACGATGTTGATTATGGGGTTGTACCTGGAACAAACATCCCTAGATATATCGATTTGGGTCAATGTAATAATTCCGGTTCGACGGTAAAAATTGCATTAGCTTTAGCGGATGCCTTCGGCTGTGAAGTCAATGAACTGCCAGTAAGTATTGTTTTATCTTGGTTTGAGCAGAAAGCAGTAGCTATTTTATTTGGACTTTTCAGTTTAGGAATTAAGGACATAAGAATTGGGCCAAAACCGCCTGAATTTATCTCTGAAGGAGTTCTTCAAGTCCTTCAAGATACGTTTAATTTAAAATTAATCGGTACAGCAAAAGAAGACATGGAAGAAATGCTTCAGCTGTAAACGATCAAACACCGCAGCTAAAAGGCTGCGGTGTTTTTATAATAGATTTAATTCACCCATAAGGATGTTTACGTCAAGTATCATGTGCCCATCAGGATCCACTACAATTAATTCCTCTTTTTTCATTTTTGTTATTGTCCGGCTAATGGTTTCTCGTGTGGTTCCGATCATATTGGCCAGATCCTTGTTTGTAAATTCAGATTTTAGAAGGAGCGATCCATCTGCTTGTTCAATGCCATGTTTTTGAGCAAGACGAATAAGCAGCTTAACGATTTGTTCATATGTATTATTTAAGATTTGTTCTTCCAAACGATTTTGTAAATCAACAATCTTTTCTCCTAGTACCTTAAATACTTTTATACATAGCTCGGGATTTTCAATTAAGACCTTTTCAAATTTTGAAATTGGAACCGTAACAAGTGTTGAGGGCTCTAGCACTTCTGCGTAGGCAGGATAATCACCCTTTCGAAAGAATCCTACATGTGGAAACATTTCACCCTTTTTTGCAATGGCAACAATTTGCTCTTTACCACTGATGTCACTTTTATAAATTTTTATTTTACCATCGAAGATAAAATAAACATTTTCAAGTGGATCACCTTGGAGAAAAACATGACTATGCTTTTTCCATTCCCTTGCGATAGAAATATTAGCTATTTTTGTAAGTTCAAAATCACTTAATTCGCGGAAAAGGGTAAAATCACCAAGTACCCGTTTAATATCCTCAATTTTCATATAATCACCTTTCAATTCCATTTCCTTCTTTTCTATTTTAACAAACTATGATTCGATCTTTTATAAAATCTTGATGGAAAAACGTTACAATCATTTATTTTTATTTTTTTGCTTTAATAACGAACGTCTATTCGGTAAAATAGAAGTAATGAGGTGAGAATATGAAGGTGAAAAAAAGTCTGCAGGAAATCCTAACAGATTTAAAAATAAATAATGAGTTCAAAGAGAATATTGTCACGTGGAATACAATTGAAAGTAAGCCAGCCCGGACTGTTTCGTTACCTGATGATCTGCATTCCGTTCTAAAGGAATCTCTTCATACTAGAGGGATAAATCAACTTTATACCCATCAAAAATCAGCATATGAAAAGATCATCAGCGGCCATAGTATTGTAGCTGTTACACCAACTGCCTCCGGAAAAACACTTTGCTACAATTTGCCGGTTTTACAAACGATACTGACGAATCCAAATACTCGAGCACTGTATATTTTTCCAACTAAAGCACTTGCACAGGATCAAAAAAGTGAAATCAATGAGATCATAGAAGCTTCAGGTGCGGATATTAACAGCTATACGTATGACGGGGATACACCTGCAAATATTCGTCAGAAGGTAAGAAAAGCGGGGCATGTCGTCATAACCAACCCTGATATGCTTCACTCCGCAATCTTGCCTCACCACACAAAATGGGTATCATTATTTGAAAATCTTAAATTTGTAGTAATAGATGAGCTCCATACATACCGAGGAGTTTTTGGCAGTCATGTGGCTAATGTAATTAGAAGGTTAAAGAGAATCTGCCGCTATTATGGCAGCAATCCGATTTTTATTTGCACCTCTGCCACTATTGCCAATCCACTCGAGCTGGCGGAGAAACTAACTGAAGAAAAAATGACCCTGATTAACAATAATGGTGCACCAAGTGGGACAAAACATTTTCTTTTCTATAATCCTCCTATAGTCAATAAGCCGCTAAATATTCGCAGAAGTGCTACTTTAGAAGTTCGTAAGTTAGCGGGAGAACTATTAAAAAATAAAATTCAAACGATTGTTTTTGCCCGAAGCAGAGTAAGAGTGGAAATTATTTTGACATATCTGCAAGAATTAGTAAAAAACCAATTAGGAGCAAAATCAATTATGGGGTATCGTGGCGGATATTTACCAACAGAACGTAGAAAAATTGAAAAGGGCTTGCGTTCAGGTGACATTTATGGAGTTGTCAGTACGAATGCTCTTGAACTGGGAGTGGATATAGGACAACTTCAAGTTTGCATTATGACTGGTTACCCTGGGACCATTTCAAGTGCTTGGCAGCAGGCAGGAAGAGCTGGAAGAAGACATGGTGAGGCTTTGGTGATCATGGTGGCAAGTTCAAGCCCGCTTGATCAGTATATTATTCAAAACCCTGATTACTTTTTTAATAAAAGCCCCGAAACTGCGAGAATTAATCCGGACAATCTTATTATTCTAATTGATCATATGAAATGTGCCGCTTACGAGCTGCCGTTTAAGAATGGTGATAAGTTTGGAAATGTAGAAACAGAAGAGTTATTAGAATACTTAGCAGAAGAACGGGTACTATATCGAAACGGAAATAAATTTTATTGGATGAATGATTCCTTCCCTGCCCATAATATTAGTTTACGATCAGCCTCACAAGAAAATGTGATCATCGTTGATCAATCAGATGTTGCAAATGTTAGGGTGATTGGTGAAATGGATCGGTTTTCTGCGATGACACTGCTCCATGATGAAGCCATTTATTTACATCAAGGTACACAATACCAGGTAGAAAAGCTGGATTGGGATGAGAAAAAGGCATTTGTTCGCGAGGTAGACGTGGACTATTTTACTGATGCCAACTTGGCCGTTCAATTAAAGGTTTTAGAAGTTGATAAATTTCATACACTCCCGGAAGCCGAAATAGGCTACGGTGATGTTAGTGTAAGAGCGATGGCTACTATTTTTAAAAAGATAAAATTTGAGACACATGAAAATATCGGCTCTGGTCCAATTCACCTCCCAGAGGAGGAGCTGCATACCAGTGCTGCATGGATTTCCATGAATAAACCGTTAGCTGAAATGGGACAAGAGCGCCTCGAGCAGGGCCTGATTGGAGCAGCACATGCACTTAATCATATTGCCCCTTTATTTGTCATGGCTGATCCGCAAGATATTCATGTCATTCCCCAAGTAAAGGCTGACCATAATGAAAAGCCAACTATTTTCTTTTACGACCGCTATCCAGGAGGTATTGGGCTAAGTGAGAAAATTCATACAGGCATGTCGGAAGTCTTTGAGGAGACATTACGGATGATAAACCATTGCCAATGTCAATCAGGATGTCCGTCTTGTATTGGCACAGATGCTGTCAACGAATCAGCAAAAAAAGATACAGTTAATATTCTTGAGATGTTAATGCATACACCTTTTGCTGGTAAGGATGTTCATACATGTCTTTAAAAAATAAACTGAATCGTTTAAAGTCCCATCTTTCGATAGGGAATCAATCTGAAAATGAATTAAAAATGCCGGAATCAACCGTTACTATAGACATACCTTTTCGTGATAAATGGGAAAAAGAAAATGTTTTTCCTTATTTTTCAGATGAAAACTATTGTTTAATCAGAGAAGTAAGGTTCCCTTTGTCACATAAACATGGGCATTACTGTTTTCAAGATTTACAGACTGCGGTTAATTGTTGGAACCAAAACTCTATTAATCACCCACTTTCATCGAAAGGACATAATATAGAAGAGTTATTCTTTTTTGATACAGAAACAACCGGACTTGGCGGAGGGGTCGGAAATACAATCTTTATTCTTGGTTATGCCAGTGTTAGAGGTAATGAGCTAATTCTAAGGCAGCATATTCTTCCTAATCCAGGTGCTGAAGTTCCTCTTTATCAAAGTTTTTTGGAAAAAGTAAACTACCGAACACTTGTTACCTACAATGGGAAATCATTCGATTGGCCGCAAGTAAAAACGCGTCATACACTTATTAGAGAGCATGTCCCAAAACTGCCAGCGTTTGGACATTTTGACCTTTTTCATGCTGCTAGAAGACTTTGGAAACATAAATTAGACAAGATGAAATTATCAATTGTTGAAAAAGAGGTGTTAGGGGTAGAGCGGGTGGATGATATTCCAGGATATTTGGCTCCCATTATTTATTTTGATTTTATTGAAAGTAAACAACCTGATGGAATGCTTGGAATTCTTAAACATAATGAAATTGACATCTTATCCCTAGTTACTTTATATACCCATTTGACTTTTCAACTTTGCAGGACAGACCTGAGTCAATCAAGGCCTGAAACTTATGAAGTAGGACGTTGGTTTGCCAGTTTAGGAGAAACACAACAAGCAGAAAAGATTTTATCAACACTCACAAATGTTCAGGATATAACATCAATTCAGGCCAAACGAATACTTGCCTATCAGCAAAAAAAAGAGCATAACTGGGGACAGGCGCGAGACTTGTTCCTAGAGGTTGTTGAATCACAAAATCTTGAAATGAGGGCAGAAGCCTGTATGGAGCTAGCTAAAATATATGAACATAGACTTATAGACATCCCTAAAGCCATCAGGTATTGCCAGGAAGCCATTAACACCGTCTTATCTGATTCTACGAAAATAAAAAAACCGACATTGGACCAGCTGGAGCTTAGACTTAATCGCTTAGAAAAAAAACATGCGAATGTTTCGAGATAACCTTATAGTGGGCCGATATTAGTTTATAATTTTCAATATTTGCTTGTTCCGTTTTTTTGGCACAAATTTTTAACATTTTTATAAAGAAAACCAGCATTTCCATATTGTTTATCAGAGTTGAAAAAGGTAAAATTGAAAATTGGGTTGAGAAAAAAACGACTATAAAACTTATGGAGCTGGTAGTATGTATAAAGCAATTCTTTTCTTATTTTTTATTGTCGTCTGTTTGACTGCCGTTGTGTTTACAAGTTTAAAAGACAGCTTTTATACAATGTTATAAAAACGTATAGCTAAAAAACCCCATAACGAAAAAAATAGGTATTTTCATTAGTACAAGAGTAGCTCCTTTTACATAGGCTGTTAATGTAAACAGAATATTTGAAGGGAGAATATTATATGTATCTAGGAACTAATTTTTTACCTCCAGTCATTCATCCGACACAACAAATTGTGAACCATACGTTTTCAACAACCGTGGTGCCACATATTCATCCGGTTCATACAACAACTGTGAACCATCACATGTTTGAACACAAGCATTACTGCCCGCACACAGCCTCATGTGCAGAAGAAGTGTGCAATCAGCACATTAACTGCTGTAACCCTTGTGCACCTGCTCCAGTGGCCCCAATTGCGCCAGTGGCTAATGCAGTGCCAAATGCACCAGGTTTTGCTGGAATGGGCGGACCGGGATTTGGACCAGGAGCACCAGGATTTGGACCAGGAGCACCAGGATTTGGACCAGGAGCACCAGGATTTGGTCCAGGAGCACCAGGATTTGGACCAGGAGCACCAGGAGGAGCACCAGGGTTTGCACCAGCACCTGGACCATTTATGCGCCGCAGACCTTAATGAATTGGATTGTTTTGCAAGGGCTGACTAGCCCTTGTTTTTTTTCTTTTTATTATATGGTATGTTGCTTGTATTAAAATGTTTGTCCTAATTTTTAAAAAATTTTAAAAAGGAGAACGAGCTTGGTAAAAATTTTAGCTATTTCGGGATATAAACCTTTTGAATTAGGGATATTTAAAAAGGATCATCCTTCGGTATTATATATCAAGGCCGCAATTAAAAAAGCCATTCTGCCATTAATTGAAGAAGGATTAGAATGGATATTGATTAGTGGCCAGCTAGGGGTAGAACTTTGGGGTGCCGAAGTTATATTTGACCTTCAACAGGAGTATCCCGAGATAAAGCTTGCTGTTATTACCCCATTTTTGGAACAAGAATCAAAATGGAATGAAACGAATAAAGAGTGGTATGCTGAAATTTTAATACAAGCGGACTTCGTTGATTCTATCACGAAAAAGCCATATGAAAAGCCATGGCAGTTCCGCCTGAAAAATCAATTTTTTATTGAAAAAAGTGATGGACTGCTGCTTCTATACGATCAAGAAAAGGAAGGAAGTCCTAAATTTTTATATGAATCAGCATTAGAATATAAAAAAAATCACGACTATCAATTAGATTTAATTACATTTTATGATTTACAAATGATTGTCGAAGAAGAACAGTTAAAGCAATCTGATTATTAGGGAATATTTTATAGGTTTCGTTTATATAATGTAATGATTGCACAAATCTTGTATATAAATTGACAAAAGGATTTATTTTTGGAAAAATAATAGGTAATGATTGGCTAAACTTGAGGTGATTTGGATGTTGGCTGATAAGGTCAAATTAACTGCTAAGGATATTTTAGAAAAAGAGTTTAAAACGGGTGTTCGTGGTTATAAACAAGAAGATGTTGATAAATTCCTAGATCTAATAATTAAAGATTATGAAACATTCCATCAAGAAATTGACGATCTTCAGCAAGAAAATCTTAGACTGCGTAAACAGCTTGAAGAGACATCAAAAAGGCAGCCGGTGTCACAACCAGCGGGAACCACTAATTTTGATATCTTAAAAAGACTGTCTAATCTAGAAAAACATGTTTTTGGGAATAAACTATACGATTAACATTTTATACCGTACTTTCCTAATAAAAACCATTGTATATTGGACGAGAAATACATATAATAAAAAAGTATCATTAATGACGTTCGGGTAATCGCTGCGAGGTAGCTTCTAAAAAGCGAATCGTTGAGGAAAGTCCATGCTCGCACGAGCTGAGATGCTCGTAGTGTTCGTGCCTAGTGAATTCATAAGCTAGGGCAGCTGAGTCTAGCATTCAGTTGACGGCCGGGAAAATACCTAAATCCATTTGGACATGGTATGAATACCTATAAAAGTGCCACAGTGACGTAGCCTTTCTGGAAACAGAAAGGGTGGAACGGGTAAACCCCACGAGCGAGAAACCCAAATTATGGTAGGGGCGCTTTCTCTGAGGAATTGAACAAGGAGAAAGACAGATTCCTATAGAATCTGTAGATAGATGATTACCACCTAAGTACGAGACCGAATGGTCGTTTGCAGTACTATGGTACAGAACATGGCTTACAGAACGTTATTAATGTAAAAATGCTGGATATTAAGGGCTCTCCTAATATGGGGAGCTTTTTTATTGTAAATAACTGCATTCGTTTCCACCATTTGGTCAATAATGTAAGCGATAAGTTTGAACAATAAGAATGACAATACATATTTGAAATTATTTAAGGGTGAAGATATGGGAAAATATCAATTAATCGCAACAGCAGCGATGGGGTTAGAGGCTTTAGTTGCTAAAGAGGTCCGCTCTCTTGGCTATAATTGTGAAGTAGAAAATGGACGGGTTACATTTATTGGAGATGAGGCTGCAATTGCTCGTAGTAATTTATGGCTGCGAACAGCTGACCGTATTAAAATAAAAGTTGGAGAATTTAAGGCTTTTACATTTGATGAATTGTTTGAAAAGACAAAGGCACTTCCCTGGGAGCAATTTTTGCCTGAAGATGCTGAATTTCCTGTCATTGGAAAGTCTGTTAAATCTAAACTATTTAGTGTTTCAGACTGTCAGGCGATTGTAAAAAAGGCTGTTGTTGAACGGCTGAAAAAGCATTATAGACGAAATACTTGGTTTGAAGAAAACGGGGCATTATCCAGGATTGAAGTAGCACTGTTAAAGGATGTAGCGACAATTACAATTGATGCTAGTGGCAGTGGTCTTCATAAACGTGGATATCGGATTGACCAGGGGGAAGCACCTTTAAAGGAAACATTGGCTGCTGCACTTGTGATGCTGACTAATTGGCAGGCAGACCGTCCCTTCATTGATCCTTTTTGCGGCTCTGGAACTATTCCTATTGAAGCAGCTATGATGGGACAAAATATCGCACCTGGATTTAACAGAGAATTTGTGTCTGAAGCTTGGAAATGGATACCCGAAAAAGTATGGGATGATGCCCGAATGGAAGCAGAGGATTTGGCAAAATACGACCAGCCATTAGATATTACGGGCTCTGACATAGACCATCGTATGGTTAGAATTGCGGAAGGAAATGCCATAGAAGCCGGGTTTGGCGAGTTGATTAATTTTAAACAAATGCAGGTTCGTGATATTTCAGTAAGTAAGGAGTATGGCGTAATTGTTGGTAATCCTCCATATGGTGAGCGTTTGGGGGAGAAAAAGGCAGTGGAGCAAATGTATAGAGAAATGGGACAGGCTTTTAGTAAGCTGGATACCTGGTCCATTTATATGATGACTTCGAATGAAGAATTTGAGGAATTCTATGGTAAACCGGCAACCAAGAAACGAAAGTTATTTAATGGTTTCATTCGGACTGACCTTTATCAATATTGGGGCAAAAAACCCC
The DNA here is from genome assembly GCF_002860255.1 of Neobacillus cucumis. Taxonomy (GTDB): domain Bacteria; phylum Bacillota; class Bacilli; order Bacillales; family Cytobacillaceae; genus Neobacillus; species Neobacillus cucumis_A. The sequence continues at coordinate 61,212 of NZ_PGVE01000053.1, read as the reverse complement.
CGCGTCAATAAAGGATTCAATGATGATTTATGGGGGAGGGGTTTTTCATGCAGAAGAAAATGCCGTTTGAAATTTCCAAAACAGAGTCTTTTTATGACAAGTTAGGCGAATGGATAGGTGATTTATTTTATGATGTCTTACCAGAAGCCGGTTTTGAACTAAGAGACGAACAGATTTATATGGCTTTTCAATTAGAGAAAGCCTTTAAAGAGAAAAAAGTGATGTTTGCGGAGGCCGGAGTAGGGACAGGGAAAACGATTGTTTATTTACTATATGCAATTATGTATGCTCGTTATACTAATAGGCCTGCAGTGATTGCTTGTGCCGATGAAACATTAATAGAGCAGCTGGTGAAAAAAGAAGGAGATATTGCAAAACTTGAGAAGATTTTAGACCTGCAGATTGATGTTCGTTTGGCAAAATCTAGAGATCAATATCTCTGTTTAAAAAAGCTTGACCAAGGAAGGAATATGAAATTTTCGGATGAAATTCTCGAGGTTTATGAAAATCTTCCGGATTTTGTCCATTCTGTTGGATCCATGCAGTCTTTTGAACGATATGGCGACCGGAGGGAATATCCTGGGCTGTCTGATGAAGTATGGGGAAATGTGAATTGGGATGCCCTTCAAGATTGTTTTTCCTGTGATAAGCGCCATCGTTGCGGTTTAACGCTGCACCGTGAGTATTATCGACATGCGACAGATTTAATTATCTGTTCACATGATTTCTATATGGAACATATTTGGACAAAGGAATCACGAAAGCGGGAAGGCCAGCTGCCATTACTGCCTGATCATTCCTCCGTAGTCTTTGATGAAGGTCATCTTCTCGAATACGCTGCACAGAAAGCATTAAGCTATCGTTTTACTGACTATACATTGGATACTTTACTAACAAGACTAATGGAAAACGAAGTGCGTGAAAAGACACTGTATACAATTGAAGAGGCTTTATTAGTAAATGAAGCATTTTTTGATTCGATTTCTCAATTTTCTTCTCAGTCAGTAGGTTCCGAAAAACAAGTGATCACCAAGCATCCATTAGTGATGAAAACATGCCGGAAACTGTTATCTAAACTACAGGCAATTGAAGAGGAACTCGTTTTTGAGAGTGAGCTATACGTTATTAATGAGTATGACTTGAAAATTGTTGAGGAGTATTTAGAACAAATTACTTATTCACTATCACTATTTCTTCAAGAGCTAAACGGGATTACGTGGTTTGAAGAAAAGGGTGGAGAAAGAACACTTGTGATCATGCCTAAAATGGTCGAGGAGGTCATGCGTGATGAGGTTTTCTCCCAGAAGAAGCCATTCATTTTTTCTTCAGCCACACTTTCAAATCAAAAGTCATTCGATTATATGGCCAATAGTCTTGGGGTCAGGGAGTATCTATCCTTTTCAGTGGATTCACCATTTGATTATGATGAAAAAATGAAAGTATATCTGCCACGCTTTCCAAAAGCAAGTACGGAAGAGAAGGTTCAATATTTAATCAGTAAAATTCACGAATCTGAGGGCCGGGCTCTTATTCTTCTTAATAACATGGAAGAATTATTAAATTTAAAAAAGCAGTTATCAAATGTCATTCCTTACCCAGTTTATTTTGAAGGAGACGAAGAGATAAGTACACTAGTCTCGAAATTTCAAAATGATGAACATGCAGTGCTTTGTTCCATGCATTTATGGGAGGGCCTAGATATTCCAGGAAGATCATTAGAGAATGTTATTATCTTTTCTCTTCCATTTCCGCCCAATGACCCAGTCTTTACTGCAAAAAGAAATGGTATGGACAATCCTTTCATAGAAGTGGACTTACCCTATATGCTTCTCCGGCTTCGTCAGGGAATAGGGCGGTTAATTAGGACTGAAAAAGATCAAGGCACCGTTCATATTCTCTTGGATGAAGATATTGACCTTAATGTGTTGCAAGAAATAAAAGCTATCCTGCCTACCATGCCAATTGAAAATTAAACAACGAGTAAAGCGGAAGGTTAGATTGCTTCCGCTTTATTTTTTTAATAGAATAATTCCTGTTTGAGTGCTTCGCGATTAATTAAATAAAAACCATTATCGTCAAGAGAAACCAGTTGTTTTTTCTTTACCTGCGTGATAGTTCTGCTGACAGACTCCCTCGATGTTCCAATCATGTTGGCTAATTCGCGATTAGTGAATTGGGTAGTAAGTTTGTAAAGTCCTCCAACCTTTTCCCCATTAGATTTACATAACCTGATAAGCAGTAAAATAATTTGTTCATAAGTATTATGAAGTACTTGGGCTTCTAACCTTCCTTGCAAATCTACAATTTTTTCTCCTAGTACTTTAAAAAGCTTTATACAAAGTTCTGGATAGGATATTAGGATTTTTTCAAATCTATCGATTGGAATTACGATAAGGTGGGCATCTTCTAAAACCTCAGCATAAGCAGGGAATTTCCCCTTCCTAAAAAAACCTGCATGGGGAAACATTTCGCCTGGTTCTATGACAGAGATTATTTGTTCCTTCCCCATTTGATCAGACTTATAGATCTTTACTTTTCCTGAATGAATAAAGAATACACGATCTAGAGGATCTTCCTGCATAAAGACATACATTTTATGTTTATAAAAACGGGTTTGGGCTATCTTTACAATCGGATCAAGTTCCTCAGCTGATAATTCTTTAAATATGGGTACTTCCGATAATCGTCTAATAATAACCTCTTGTTCCATTTAATATCACCTTCATCTAGTAAGTCACGGTATTAGTTACATTGTAGCAATGTTTACTTTGTTTTTATGTGACCTCCATCATAGCAGTATAACTTTCCTGAAAATAATTCTCACTAATGTGAGAAAAATCACTTGAATTCGTTGAGGAACTTCACTTTATTGGTTTGATATCAACGATACAATACCAAATGTGAAGAAACAAGAAAGGATGAATTTAGATGGAAATTCAAAAGGGGACAGTATTGAATAAAGTGGTAAAGACGAATCGGAATGGCTTATTAAAATCGGTTTTAATGATTACCATTTTATTAAGTTTTACGGTTTTACTTGCAGGGGGCTATTGGATTTTCAAGGAACAAGCACCAAGACCATTAAAGGTAACAAATGAAAAGGGGGAGGTTCTTTTTACAAAAGAGTCGATTATGGGAGGCCAAGCAGTTTTTCAAAAGTACGGTTTGATGGATTACGGAACTGTGCTGGGCCATGGTTCTTATATGGGACCGGATTATACGGCTGAAGCTTTAAAAATTTATACGGAGGGTATGCAGGATTTCAAAGCCAACAAACAATACGGTAAAGATTTTGCGGCCTTGACAGAAGATCAAAAGTTTGCAATCAAATACAATGTTATTAAAGAGATGCGCAAAAATCGCTATGACAGCACTAAAGATACAATGAAGTTAACGGATGCCCAAGTATTTGGGCTTGAGAAAGTAAAGGAACATTACAAAAAAGTTTTTACAAAAGGTGACGGCTGGGGCTTAAAAGCTAATCTAATTAAAGAAGCGGATATGCCGGAAAAGAATCGTGCATATGTGGCAAAGGGTAACCAGATTACACAAATATCTGATTTCTTCTTTTGGACGGCATGGCTGTCAAGTACGGTCCGTAAAGGGGATACCATCACTTATACAAATAACTGGCCTTATTACGAAGATGCAGGAAACCATCTTTCCTTTTCTGCGGTTTGGTGGAGCGGGGCAAGTATTACTTTGTTTGTTTTAATGGTAGGGGTTATATTATTTGTATTTTATCGCTACCAGTTTGGTATGAAGGAAGCATATAAAGAAGGTCATTTCCCTAAGATTGATTTACGAAAAATTCCAGTGACAAGTTCACAAGTAAAAAGCGGAAAATATTTTGTGATTGTCTCTGCCCTGTTTTTTGTCCAATGTATGTTTGGAGCATTACTGGCCCACTATTATATTGAGCCAGACAGCTTCTTCGGTATTAAGTGGATTCACGATATTCTACCATTCAATATAACCAAAGGGTTTCATTTACAGTTGGCCATTTTCTGGATTGCTACTGCTTGGCTGGGTATGGGGATTTATGTTGCTCCGCTTGTTGGCGGTTACGAGCCTAAGAAACAAGGTCTATTAGTCGATATCTTATTTTGGGCACTGGTTGTTCTGGTGGCTGGAAGTATGGCAGGAGAATGGCTGGGAGCGAAAGGATACTTAGGGAATAATTGGTTCATGCTCGGAAACAATGGCTGGGAATATATTGAATTGGGACGCATTTGGCAGCTTATTCTGATTGTAGGTATGCTTATCTGGCTGTTTATTGTTTATCGTGGAATTCGGGCAGGCTTAAAAAGAGAGCCTGATAAGGGTGGTCTTATCCATCTATTATTCTACTCGGCTATTGCGGTACCGGCATTTTACATCTTTGCCTTATTTATTAACCCAGGAACAAGTTTTACATTTGCTGATTATTGGCGCTGGTGGATTATCCATTTATGGGTAGAGGGAATTTTTGAAGTGTTTGCGGTTGTCGTCATTGGATTCTTGATGGTTCAGTTAGGTCTTGTAACGAAAAAATCTACTGTAAGACAGCTTTATTTCCAATTAATTCTTTTATTAGGCAGTGGTGTGATTGGAATTGGACACCACTATTATTACAATGGGTCAGCAGAGGTTTGGCTTGGACTTGGGGCTGTTTTCTCAGCCTTAGAAGTTATTCCATTAACTCTATTAATTCTTGAAGCATACGAACAATACAAAATGATGCGTGAGGGTGGGGTGGATTTCCCATATAAGGGAACTTTCTGGTTTTTAATCTCAGTCGCAATATGGAACTTAGTAGGGGCTGGAGTTTTAGGATTCCTGATTAACCTTCCGGCAGTAAGTTATTTTGAACACGGGCAATTTTTAACACCAGCACATGGCCATGGTTCCATGATGGGTGTATACGGTATGTTTGCAATTGCCGTTCTTCTATACTCACTGCGTAATATCGTTAAACCTGAATTCTGGAACGATAAATGGATTAAATTTAGCTGCATTATGTTAAATGTGGGATTGGCAGGGATGGTCTTTTTATCCTTACTTCCTGTCGGATTTATTCAAATTAAAGAAGCCTTCCATCATGGATATGCTGCATCCCGCTCTGCAGCCTTCCTGCAAAAAGACTTGGTCCAAACCTTATTAACCTGGCGTGCGGTGCCTGACACCATTTTCCTTATTGGGGTTGTGGTATTGTTGTTATTCTGTTTAAAGGCATTGTTCCATTTACGAAAACCTACACATAATGAGGGAGAAAAGCTTCCTGTAAAAGACTTAGCAGTGGAAGATGAATAAAAGAAATAAACCGCAAAGCTAGCTTTGCGGTGCTTTTTTTTGCAGGACATGTGTTTCAAAGCAATCGAAACAATAAAGTTCTTTATTGGGGGTATGAACACCATTCAAAAATCCATCTAAGCAATATACTTCTTTCCCGCATTCTGAACAAACACCCACCAATTCCTTCATGAACAATCCACCTTTCACAATATATAAATAGAATTATGTTGAGGTTTGATAAATGACATTATCACTCTTAGTTCAATTATATGTTAAAATTTAACTAATGAATAGGAGGGGCTTGGTATGAACACTGTACAATTAGAAAAGGAATTTTTAGATTATGTAAAAAAAATCTCAGCTTACAATGAGGCACTTGGACTGATTTATTGGGATTTAAGGACCGGGGCTCCAAAAAAAGGAGTTGAACAACGTTCAGAAGTAATTGGAATGCTTTCTTCCGAAGTGTTTAAAATGTCCACATCCGAGGAGATGGCTGCATACATAGCAAATTTATCTAAACAATCTCTTTCAGAAAAGACTAGCAAAGTCCTGCAAGAATGCAAACGGGAATATGAACGGAACAAAAGAATACCAGAAGAAGAGTATAAAGAATATGTCATCCTCCAATCCAAAGCCGAAACTGTTTGGGAGGAAGCAAAGGCAACATCTAATTTTGCCTTGTTTAGTCCTTACTTAGAAAAACTAGTGGAAATGACAAAAAAATTTATCAACTACTGGGGAAATCATGAAACGAAGTATGATACTTTATTAGATATGTACGAACCTGGAATGACCGTGAGTATTTTAGATCAAGTACTCGGCGAGCTGAGAGATAAAATTATCCCTTTGGTTAAAGCTGTTTCTGAATCACCATTTAAACCAAAGACGGATTTTCTATTTGAATATTTTCCTAAGGAGAACCAACGTGAGCTAAGTTTAAAAATACTTGAAAAAATAGGATACAATTTTCTTGCTGGAAGACTAGATGAAACGGTTCATCCTTTTGCCACCGGACTCAATCCCGGAGATGTTCGTGTCACCACCAATTATAATGAACAGGACTTCCGCACCGCTGTTTTTGGTACTATTCACGAAGGCGGCCATGCAGTATACGAACAGAATATTTCAAAAGAATTAATCGGTACACCGCTTTGTACAGGGACCTCTATGGGAATTCACGAATCACAATCCCTTTTCTATGAAAATATTTTGGGACGAAGCTATGCGTTTTGGAAAAACAACTTCGAACTTTTAAAACAATACGCAAATGGTCAGTTTGATGAAGTAGGACTAGAGGATTTCTATAGGGCGATTAATGAATCAAAACCATCGTTTATTAGAATTGAGGCTGATGAACTAACTTATCCACTCCATGTAATTATTCGCTATGAAATTGAAAAAGGAATATTCAATGGGGATTTGGATGTTAAAAATCTACCTCAAATTTGGAATGAAAAATATGAGGAATACTTGGGAATCAGACCGAATAATGATGCAGAGGGAGTCTTGCAGGATGTTCACTGGGCCGGAGGAAGTTTTGGTTATTTTCCTTCCTATGCATTAGGTTATATGTATGCAGCACAGTTTAAACATAAAATGCTTGAGGAGATTCCAAATTTTGATCGTTTGGTTGAGAATGGAGAACTTCTGCCAATAAAAGAATGGCTGTCTGAAAAGATTCATCAATTCGGAAAAATGAAAAAACCGCTTGAAATTTTACAGAATGTGACTGGGGAAGGACTAAATCCAAATTATTTAATTGATTATCTTTATGAAAAGTATAAAGATGTTTATCAAATGAGTTGATGCGGAAATAGATAAAAAGGCTTCAATCTGGAGGATTGAAGCCTTTTGCATAATCAACGAAACTTACCATTTACTCCAAGTTTGAAATCCTTTAGAACCAGGAGGAGCGTTTTGGATGATATCAATGAATGGAATCGTGTAGGCAAATAAAATAAGTGCTGCTGTAATGCCAAGCCATAATTTCCAATTTTCAAATACCATTGGTGCTTGTTCCTCACCAGCTTCTGCTTCTGCAACTGGAAATTCCTCTTCTCCCTTAGGAGCAAAGAAGGCAAGATTAACAAAAATAATAATGACTAAAATAATCCCCAGGAATAAAATGGTTCCTCCCACAGCTTGAGCAATTTGGTAAGGAATCCATTCCGCTGCTTGCTTCGCTCCACCATAGGTTGAGAATGCAGAACGTCTTGGTCCGCCAAGCAGACCTTCAATATGCATTGCGCCTGACATGAATACCATACCGATAAACCAAATCCATGCCTGGATAATACCCAATTTATTCATAGATTTTGTTAACTTTCGTCCAGTTAAATGCGGCACTAGCCAATAGGAAATACCAAAGAATGTTAATACAACAGATGTTGCAGCTGTTAAATGGAAGTGGCCTGTAACCCAAATCGTATTATGAACGACCTGGTCCATTTGGTTTGAGGCATTTATAATACCACCGGCACCGGCTGGAATAAAGGAAGCCATACCAATAAATGGAACAGTAAAGCGGGCATCATTCCATGGTAATACTTTGAACCATCCAAAAAGACCTGTTGCCCCTTTGGAGCGGCCGTATCTCTCAAAAGTAGCAAATAATGAGAAAGCAGTCATTAATGATGGGATAATAACCATAAATGTTAAAATAACTTGTAAGAACTTCCATGCCGGATCAATACCAGGCTCCGTTAATTGGTGATGGAAACCAACCGGAATGGAGAAGAGTAAGAATAAAATAAACGAAAGTCTTGCTAAAGAGTCTGAAAAGATCTTTCCTCCGATTACTTTCGGGATAATTGCATACCAGCACATATACGCTGGCAGCAGCCAGAAGTAAACTAATGGGTGACCAAAATACCAGAATAATGTACGGCTGACTAAAACATCAACAGTGTCAACTAATCCAAGTGACCAAGGAAGAAGCTGGAATAAAACGGTTGCAGCTACACCTAATGTTGCGACAATCCAAAGAACGGTATTGATAACAGCCATAAAGCTTAATAATGGACTTGGTTTACCTGGATGATTCTTTCGCCATTTTGCATAGGTCATAATTTGTGCTGCACCGTCAACCCAACTGCCGATTACAACAAAAGTTAATCCTAAGTAAAAAATCCAGTGTGCTTTAAGTGGTGCATAAAATGTATATAGTACGGACGCTTCTTTAAGTAAAACCATGGTTGCTGCCATTACAGTACCAATTAACATCACCCAAAAACCGATCCATCCAGTTCGTCTTGCCGCAGTGGAATGACCACCCGTAGTTCTACTTACAGCGGCGTATTGGAACCCCATTATAAAGAAGGTTGTTAATACAAGTCCCATTAAAACACCATGGACTGTTAAAATTTGATAATAATCAATTCCCCAAGGAAGTTCCCATTTACCAGATCGTACAAGGGTTTGAAGGAGTCCCATTAATCCGCCGAGAGCAAGAGCCGAAAAGGCAACGAAAAAGTGTGCCATTGAAAGCTTTGCATCACGCGGGTCTACTTTGAATCGTGCATTATCGTTCGCCATTATTTAACCACCTCTATCTTTGCACTCATTAAGTGGTGTCCAGAACCACAGTATTCATTACAAATAACTAAAAATTCGCCCGTCTTGTCAAATGTAGTCGTATATTCACTGACATACCCTGGCTCTAACATCATATTTATATTTGTACCAGCCATTTCAAAGCCGTGTATAACATCCTTAGTTGTAGCAATAACCTTTACCTTCGCACCGAGCGGTACCTTAACCTGTGCAGGATTATATGAGAAAGCAGATGCTACAAAAACTAATTCATAGTCCCAATCTTTTCCTTCCACCTTATGCAAACCGGGTTTATCAAAAGGCTTAGTTTGATCAACTTTTTCAGAATTAATGGTAGTTAAACAGCTTGCCGGCTTGTTCCCAAGGTAGAAAGCGCTGACACCTACCACTGATAGAAAAACAACAAGGCAGCCAATTCCAAAGGTCAGCCAGATTTTTTCATATTTATGCATGTGCATGATATCTTCCCCCCCTTAATCAATTAAAAACGTTCTACGAATAGGTAATACACACTTACCCAAGTCACAATAATAAACGCTCCCAAAAAGAAAACGGACGCCAATGTCCCTTTAAGAGAAGAGCTGTCTTCCACTTCTGTTTTTTGTTTTGTTTTTAGTTCCGCTTTTGCCATCCCCCTAGCACTCCCTTCAGAAAATTAAAATTAAATTAATCATTTCTCTCTTTCATAATACAAAACTATTGCGAAAGAAAAATATCAATTTGTGAAGTTCACAAATTCTTCATTCCTTAGTTATCTACTATGTTAATGATAAAAACTTGATGCAACAGTGATTAATGTCACTAGCCTCTTCAAGAAATGTGAATAAACTGTGAATTCAACATACTCATCTGTGAGTGCTTGTTTTAATATAACTACGGAACAAACTTGATTTCTAAAAATATGATAATCATATATTGCTAAAATTTAGGAAAGTGAGTGGTAAAGATGGAGAAATATTATTGCGAGAATTGTCGCCTTTTATATAATGAAGTTGAGTATTGCAAGGTGTGCGGTGTACTGGCCAATAAAAAAATTAAGATTGAAGTTCAAAAGCAGTCCGAAAAATGAAAACAGGAAGAATAGATAAAGTTATGAGAATTGGAAAAGTTTATCTAATGAAGTAATTTTCAAACCGCGATATAATTTATGTGCACAACAACAACCTTCAAAACGTTTGCTTCCCGTTCTTGGGAAGCATTTTTTTTACCTCTAATAACTGGGAATAATTTCATCAGCAACGGAAAAAATACCTTTATTCATGTTTAAGGAGATAGAGTGATGCCTGCCATTATTTCCGTTTCTGAAATTATTCCACCCTTTCAAGTAAATCAAGACCAAGCATCTGAGTTTGCGCGAGAGCTGTTTGCAAACTCATTTAAGGATATCGAGAGACTATTAAAAGCCTTTCAGAACGGGCAAATTGAAAAAAGACACTTTGTTCAAAGTTTAGAATGGTTTAGAGAAAGTCATACCTTTGAAGAAAAAAACAATGCTTATATTGAATCAGCAGTTGCCCTCGGTAGAAAGGCAATTGTTAAATGCTTAAAAAATGACAGTTTTCTTCAAAAGGAAATCCCTTTTGAAGAGGTAGAGGCCATTTTCTTTATTTCAACAACAGGGATGTCAACTCCCAGTATTGATGCGAGAATCATTAACCAATTAACCTTTGATCCTCATATAAAGCGGGTGCCGATTTGGGGGCTGGGCTGTGCAGGTGGCGCCGTTGGACTTTCCAGAGCTTTTGAATACTGTTCCGCTTTCCCTAAGGCGAAGGTCCTTGTCCTTTCCGTTGAACTTTGCAGTTTAACATTTCAAAAAAATGACCTTTCAAAAAGTAATTTGATTGGAACATCTCTATTTGCTGATGGGATTGCGTGCGCATTGGTCATAGGCGATGAAGTTAGAAAAGATACTTATAGTAAAAAGGCAGCTTCACCATCCATTTTAGCGACCCAATCCACACTAATGCCTGATTCTTTAGAGGTAATGGGCTGGGATATACGAAATTCAGGATTATATGTGGTGTTCTCCCGTGATATACCACATATTATTGAAGGCTGGCTTAGACCTAATGTGATTGGTTTTTTATCTCAGCATCATATGGAACTGTCACAAATTAATCATTTTATTGCCCACCCTGGCGGAAAAAAAGTATTAGACGCTTATGTTAAATCATTAGGAATTCCTGCTTCGATGAATGAAATCTCACTTGATGTTTTAAAGAATTATGGCAATATGTCGTCAGCAACTATTCTGTATGTGTTAAAGCGTTTTATGGAACTTGATGTTCCTCAAGGTGATTTGGGACTTGCAACAGCGCTTGGTCCAGGGTTTAGCTCAGAATTTCTCCTTATGAGGTGGCAATAAATGATTAACGGGATTTCCTTTCTTTTGTTAGTAATCTTCATCATCCTTCAGCGGTTTATCGAACTTTTTGTTGCAAAAAGTAATGAGAAATGGATGAAACAGCAAGGTGCCGTGGAATTTGGGGAAAAACACTATAAGTATATGGTTCTTTTACATAGCATGTTTTTCGTTTCCCTGTTAGTGGAAACGTTTGTGCTTAAACGAGGAACTTCATCCCTATGGCCTTTATTTATAAGTTTATTTTGTTTTGCACAGATGTTACGAATATGGGTAATAATTTCACTGGGGAGATTTTGGAATACAAAAATACTTGTTTTAGCAAATGCAAAGATTGTTAGAAGGGGTCCTTACCGTTTTTTAAAGCATCCCAATTATCTTGTGGTAGCCATTGAGATGGCTGCTATTCCTATGCTGTTTAGCTCTTATTATACAGCCATTATTTTCACAGGCTTAAATATCTTGATGTTAATGATTCGCATCCCTATTGAAGAAAAAGCCCTAAAATCACTAACTGAATATGAAGAAACCTTTCGAGATTGTCATCGATTTATTCCGAAGATTGTTAAATAAATGTGACAGTTATAAATAGATTATTGAAAATGATTATCAATCATGCTAAAATAACAACAATAATGAAAATCATTCTCAAGATGATTTTGACGGAGGAAGGTGTTACATATGACTTTTGCTTTTGTTGGTGGAACGGTGATTATTTACGCATTTGTCATGAAGCACGTCTTGAAACATGTAACTCAATAGTAAATTTTTTCAAAAGCCAGGGAGAAATCCTTGGTTTTTATTGTTTTTAGAGAATTTTTCATGGTAAATGCTAAGTCATAATAGGAAATGTTTGAATTATCGTATAAAATAAAAAATATTACTACAATGTTAAGGGGAATATGTAAATGGTTCAAACAGCTAAACGGGTAGAAACTTTTCTAACACTAAAAAGCAAAATGGTTTCGGTTTACGAATATTTAAGAAATCAACAGGATCAAGTACAGGCCGAAAAAGTTAGACAGCTCGCAAAAAAGTTAGAGAACCGTGAGTATTCTATCGCTTTTTGCGGCCATTTTTCAGCTGGAAAATCGACGATGATCAATCGGGTAGTAGGGGAGAATCTGCTGCCATCAAGCCCCATTCCAACAAGTGCCAATCTAGTAAAAGTAAAATCCGGTGAAGATTATGCAAAAGTATTTTTTAAGAATGAAAAACCAAGGCTTTATTTAGCTCCCTATGATTATGATTTAGTCAAAAAATATTGCAAGGATGGCGACAAGATTGAGGCAGTGGAAATTAGTCACAGTGATTCTAAGTTACCATCCAATACGATTATCATGGATACCCCTGGGATTGATTCCGCGGATGATGCTCACCGGATCGCAACAGAATCTGCCATCCACCTAGCCGATTTGATTTTCTATGTAATGGATTATAATCATGTTCAAGCTGAATTAAATTTTTTATTTACCAAGGAATTAACAGAGGCAGGTAAAGAGGTATATCTTGTCATCAATCAAATTGATAAACATAATGATGACGAATTAACTTTTCAAGATTTCAAAAAGAGTGTCGTTGACTCCTTTGCATCATGGGGTGTGAAACCAGCAAGGATTTTTTATACTTCTTTAAAAGATTCAAGCCATCCGTTTAACCAATATCAACAGTTACAAGCATTTATTGCTGATAAACTGGCTGAGAAAGACCAATTAATCGTCCCATCTGTTTTCCATTCATTAAAGAAAATCACCTTTGATCATTTAAGTTATGTAAAAAAGCAGAATGCTCAAGAGATTTCTAATTCAATGGATGTACTGAATGATTTATCAGAGCAGCAAAAACAGGACCTTTTATCAAACTACCAAAGAATAGTGTCAAACCTTAATAATGTGAAAGAGGGACTTGTAGAAAAAGAAAAGGAATTCGATTTAGAGATTGCTCAAATCATGAAGAATGCCTATCTTATGCCATTCCAGACGAGGGAATTAGCTGAAAAGTATTTGGAAAGTTGTCAACAGGATTTTAAAGTTGGTTTTATTTTTTCAAAACAAAAAACAGAAGAGGAGAGGAATAAAAGGTTAACCAGTTTTCATCAAGATCTTATTGAGAAAACAAGAACTCAGCTTGAGTGGCATTTACGTGAATATTTACTCTCCACCCTTAAGTTAACTGAACTTGACCAGCCAGAACTTCAAGGCTTAGCACAATCTTTCTCTATACCTATTCCATCCGAACTAATAAGCAATTTAGTTAAGCAAGGGGCTCGTGTGACTGGAGACTATGTCCTTCATTATACGGAAGATGTCGCGAATGAGATTAAGAGATTAGCCAGAAACCAATTAACTGACTTTAAAGAAAAATTAATTGAAGCATTAAAAGTACAGAGTGCGAAATTGAAGGAAAAATATGAACTGGAATTCCAAGACCTCGGAAAATATGTGAATGCATTAGATGAGCTGAAAATGTATGAACAAGCAAATCTTAATCGTGAAAAATTAATAAATGAACTGTTAGCAAAAACGGAATCCTTAATGGAAGATACTAACCATCTTTTTACTTCTGAAGAAGAGGAATATGAAGTTGTTCATTCCAGTGGAGAGGTAAATAAGGTGAAAGTAAAGCCCGAGAAACCAAGGGAAGCCAAAGTACATCAGGCAGTAAATAAAAAAGATAAAAAACTTACTGGTGATCATTTACAGCTAACAACAGCTAAACTTAAACGTGCATCCAACCTTATAAAGGACCTGCCTGGTTTTGGTAAAATATCATCAGAATTAACCGAAAAGGCTGATAGGCTTGCTAATAAAGGATTTACAGTAGCTCTATTTGGGGCATTTAGTGCTGGTAAATCTTCTTTTGCCAATGCATTAATGGGAGAAAAGGTCCTGCCTGTTTCTCCGAACCCAACGACTGCTGCAATTAATAAAATCAAACCCGTCACGGGTGAACATCCTCATGGTACTGTTCTAGTAAAGTTTAAAGAGACAAATAGTATGCTTGAAGATGTCAATCGGTCCTTAAAGGTTTTTGATCTTCATGCTGGGGGATTATTAGAGGCTGTAAGCAGGATCGATCAAATAATACTTGAGCATGGACAGGGAGTACTAGAAAAGACACATTTAGCCTTTTTGCATGCATTTAAAAAGGGATTTAACTCCTTTGCAGAATTACTAGGTACCATAAAGACAACCGATTTAGCTGACTTTCATGAATTCGTAGCTCAAGAAGAAAAATCATGTTATGTAGAATGGATTGAGCTTTACTATGATTGTGAGTTGACAAGAAAGGGAATTACATTAGTCGATACACCTGGAGCAGATTCCATTAATGCCAGACATACTGGTGTAGCTTTCGATTATATTAAAAATTCGGATGCGATACTATTTGTCACTTATTATAATCATGCCTTCTCTAAAGCAGACCGTGAATTTTTAATTCAGCTTGGACGTGTAAAGGAATCGTTTCAAATGGATAAAATGTTTTTTATCATTAATGCGATTGACCTTGCTGAAGACGAGGAAGAAAAAGAGTCTGTTGCCAATTATGTTGAAGAACATTTAGTTAAGTATGGGATAAGAAACCCACATCTATATTCCTTATCAAGTCTTTTGGCATTAAAGGAAAAAACCAATCCCGATTTTAATGGATCATCAGGTATGCAGCCATTTGAGGAGGCATTTTATCACTTTATTGCGAATGACCTTACAGAAATGGCCATCTCTTCAGCAGAAAAAGAATTGTCAAGGGTCCATGAATTGGTCGAGACACTTATTTCAAATTCTCAACAAGACCAGGTAATGAAAGAACAAAAACGAGCTGAAATTGAAAATCAAAAAGCCAAGGTTAAGGTTCTTCTTGAGAACGAAACAGTTGCACCACTACAAAATCGATTGACTCAAGAAGCAGAAGAATTAATTTTCTATATTAAGCAAAGAGTCTTCTTACGATTTGGCGATTTCTTTAAGGAGGCTTTTAACCCGTCTACTTTAAGGGATGATGGCCGCAATCTGAAAAAAGCTTTACAAGCTGGACTTGATGAATTTCTTGAAAGCTTTGGCTATGATTTTGCACAAGAACTTAGAGCAACAACTGTAAGATTAGATCGGTTTCTTGATAAACTGTTTACAGATTATCAAGAACGGCTTACTCGGAATTTCCTTGAAATAAATCAAGACTTATCCTTTTCATTGTTTGAAAAAAAGGAAAGTAACGATATTGATTTCCCGATTGCGTTCAAGAATATAAATCAGCAGCTCTTTAGCAAAGCACTTTCTTATTTTAAAAATCCTAAGTCCTTTTTTGAGAAAAATGATAAGAAGTTAATGAGCGATGAGCTGTATCAAATGCTGAATACACTTGCGGATGATTATCTAAAGAATGAAGCTGTTCGGCTAAATCATTATTATGATACCGAACTAAAGGATAATTTCAGTCTTTTATTAAAATTAATAGATGACCAGGCTGAGGATTTTTACTTAAGTGTGCTTTCGGCTTTAGACGGAGGGGTTTCCGTAGAACTTCTGATGGAAATAGAGGAAAAGCTTTCAAAATAAATAGGGGGAATGAAAGCATGAAGTATGTAAAAGACCGTGAATGGTTAGTGAAACATGTAAATGATGAAAATGTAAGAATTATTGATTGCCGGTTTTCATTAGCTGACCCACAAAAGGGAAAACTGAATTATATACAAAATCACTTGCCAGGAGCCGTTTACTTTGATTTAGCACAAGATTTATCAGGAACGGTGGGTAATCACGGTGGACGCCATCCATTGCCAGATATAAATGTCTTCGTTAAAAAGCTTGAAAACGCGGGAATCGGTAATGATATTGTGGTCATTGCTTATGATGATGGGGAAGGCGCATTTGCAGCTCGTTTTTGGTGGCTTTTGCAATATCTTGGACACGACAATGTGTTTGTACTAGATGGTGGATTTAAGGGTTGGCTGGAAGCGGAATTTTCGCTAACCGATAAGATTCCAACCTTTAAAAAGGCGGATTTTCGGACAAATTTGAGAGCTGAATTGCTTGCAACTTATGAAGAGGTTAAAGATGCTGTCAAGAAACAAAGCAAGGTTTTAATTGATTCACGTGAAGCAAAAAGGTACCTTGGTTTAGAAGAACCTATTGATAAAAAAGCAGGACATATTCCAGGTGCGCTTAATAAACCGTGGATGGAAGGATTCAGAGGAGGGCAGTATTTAGAAATCCCTGAACAATTTATGCGATTCTCTGAATTTAGCTCAACCCAGCCTATTATTGTGTATTGCGGTTCTGGAGTAACCGCAGCCCCTAATTATCTCGCGCTAAAAGAAGCTGGTTATGAAAATGTTAAACTTTATGTTGGAAGTTTTAGTGACTGGATTTCTTATGAAGAAAATAAAATTGAATCATCAAATTAGTCATCCTATGTTATAATGGTAAACGTGATTTTTATTAGAATGACATGAGGAGGACGATGGAATTGGAAAATCAAAAGCCTTCATTAATGCTTGTTGATGGTATGGCGCTGTTGTTCCGTGCTTTTTATGCCACGGCAGTAACAGGTCAATTTATGATAAATTCAAAGGGGATTCCTACTAATGGAATCCATGGTTTTGTTAAACACTTATTTACGGCTGTTTCTTCATTTAAGCCGTCCCACCTAGCGGTTTGTTGGGATATGGGAAGCAAAACTTTTCGAAGTGAAATATTTGCTGATTATAAAGGGAATCGCGGTGAGGCACCGATTGAGCTAATCCCGCAATTTGATTTGGTCAAAGAGGTTGTTGAGTCCTTTGATATTCCCAATATTGGAATGTCTGGATTTGAGGCAGATGATTGTATAGGAACTATTGCCCATCAAATGAAGGATATTGCACATGTATCTATATTAACGGGTGACCAAGATATTCTACAGCTGCTAGACGAGGATATTTCAGTTATTTTGCTTAAAAAGGGGTATGGCAATTACCATGTCCATACACCCCAAACATTCTTTGAAGAAAAAGGGATTATGCCAAGACAGATGATTGATTTAAAGGCTCTTATGGGGGATCCAAGCGACAATTATCCTGGTGTTAAAGGGATAGGTGAAAAAACAGCCCTTAAACTTTTAAAAGAGTTTGAACATGTGGAAGGAATAATTACTAATCTAGAGCGCTTATCAAAATCCCATAAATCTAAGATTGAACAGGATTTAGACATGCTTCATTTGTCTAGGATATTAGCGGAGATTAAATGTGATGTACCGGTAACGTGTGAACTTGAAAAAGCAGGCTTGCGAATCTCAAAGGAGAAAGCTTTAAATAAGTTGATGGAAATTGAACTTCGCGGACTGCAGCGTCTCCTTCCACTGAATGAAGCTATTATTTCTTAAGTAAAAGGGTGTTCCTAATCATGGGGACACCCTTTACTCATACCAGCAGATGTTTATATTTTAGTATTGCTTTTCTTTGCTCTATTTTCCAACTTACTTTTTGGATCCTTTGTCATTTCAGCATCTTGTCCGTAGCCTTGCGGATTTACGCCTGGAGCTTTTACTCCCCGGCCGTTTCCTTCTTTAGTCAAAACACATCACCTCCCACTTTTTTTAGTATTTCCACAAGGAATAATAAAACTCCACTTTCTAAACAATAATGGATAGAGGTGATATGATGAACAAAGGTGTTTATTTAGCCCTTTTAAGTATCGGTTTGGCTCAAGGAGTAAAGATACCGATTCATTACTTCAAGAAGAAAGAATGGAGACCTGACTTGTTTTTTGGTACAGGTGGAATGCCTAGTTCGCATTCTGCGGGTGTTTCCACTTTGACTACTTATATTGCGCTGCAAAGAGGATTGCCAACCTTTGACTTTGCTCTATCTCTTGTCTATGGCTTAATTGTCATGTATGATGCCCAGGGAGTTCGAAGGCAGACTGGGGAATTAACACTTAAAGTAAATTCAATGAATGATTTAATTGAAAAAATTCATAAAGAAGAAAGCCTCGAATATAAGCAAGAAGCTCCAAAAAAGCTGAAAGAAGTGTTAGGCCACCAACCAGAGGAAGTTGTTGGAGGAGCAATATTTGGAGTGTTGGTTGGTGTCATAGGCCATCTATGCACAAAAAAAGATAGAAAATTGTCGATATTTAAGTTAAGATTTTAACTGTTCATATGTGTGGGAGAGGATTGGTCTAAACCGTGTTAACAGTTGAAGATTATTTGTATTTCCTGAAAGAGAAGGGCTTTCAATTTCAAGAGGATGCAATTGGTTTTATTTTCTTCGGAAAACACTATACAAATGCTTCCGATGAGATTATTAATACCGCTATAGAACTGACTTTAAAAGCGCAAAAACGTTTTGATGGGAGTTTCTATGTAGCCTTGCTTGAGATGTTAACAGCAAATAATATAGAATCAAGAAAAGCTGCATTACAATACGTGAAGGAAAATGAATTAATCACGATTTAATACATTAAACAAGCTCCCTGCACAAAAGGGAGCTTGTTAACTTTCCAAACCTTTACTTTTCTTCAACAAAGAGAGTTTTCCTGCGGGCAGTTCTGCAAAAATCATACCCATAAAAATTAGGATACATCCCAAAAGAGCACTAATCGACAAACGTTCATGGGCCCAAAAATAGCCTGCAATTGCCGCAAATACGGGCTCCATAGCAAAGATTAATGCAACTCTTGTGGCTGAGGTATACTTTTGGAAATTAGTTTGAATAAAAAAAGCAATGGCTGTAGCAAAGATGCTGGTAACAACTAAAGCGATCAAAACATCCTTTGATAATAAAATTTCCATTCTCACGGACGTTCTTATATCCTCAAAAATGAAAGAAGCAATAGTGGATAAAAGGGCAACGGTTGAAATTTGGATAACAGTTAATAATAGAGTAGGGTATCTATTAC
The DNA here is from genome assembly GCF_002860255.1 of Neobacillus cucumis. Classification (GTDB taxonomy): domain Bacteria; phylum Bacillota; class Bacilli; order Bacillales; family Cytobacillaceae; genus Neobacillus; species Neobacillus cucumis_A. The sequence continues at coordinate 42,141 of NZ_PGVE01000053.1, read as the reverse complement.
TAAACTTTCCAGTTATAATAATGTGCATACCAAAACTTATGGCACATATAAAAACAAACCCATCACCGATATTTAATCCGGAGACATCAGTTAATGTCAAAAAAAATAAACCAATCGTCGCTGTTATAACACCAAAGACGGCATTTTTACTCGGATATTGCTTAAGTAGAAACATGGAGAATAGTGGGACTAATACAACACTTAGTCCAGTGATAAAACCTGCCTTTGAAGTCGTGGTATACAAGAGGCCAATCGTTTGGGTTACATATCCTAGAAAGAGCCAAAATCCAATAAATACCCCTGATGAAAGTAATTTCAAGTCTATCAGTTTTAATTGCTTAACATCAAATAAGAGAAGGCAGATAAATAAAAGAATTGCTGCAAGAATAAAACGAATGCCATTAAAAGCAAATGGCGGAAGAAAATCAATGGCATTTTGGACCAATACAAACGTGGTCCCCCATATAAATGTAACGAACAGTAGACTTAAATCGGCAATCAAAGGCTTTTTCATGGTGTTTACTTTTTCTCCTTATCGGTATTTTTTTGAATCGCCAACCTTGCCAGTTCATCAGCCACTTTGTTTTCGGCACTTGGGATCCACTTCATGAAGAATAAATCAAATTTTTTTGTAAGAATTAATGCCTTTTCAAGTAACGGAGCATACGATTTATTTTTTGTGAATTCTCTTTCTACAGACATATTTACTAATTCAGAGTCTGTACGAAAAGAGATAATAGAATGGGCGAATCCTTTTTTATCGCATATTTCCAGAGCTTGTATAAATGCATGAAATTCTGCTTCATGGTTTGACATGGTTCCAAGTGGTATCGAATATTTTTCTGGAGTACCAATTCCTTTAATAAAAATCCCGGCCCCGCTTGGTCCAGGATTACCAGCACTTGCTCCATCAATATAGACTTCAATCAATGCTGTATCCTCCTCAATGATAAAAGTTGCACTTTACTAAAAAAGTTTAACATATTTTAACACAGACATGCAGGGAAATATTTTTTCTACTTTACAAATGGAAAGGATAAAAATATCGATATTTTTTATTTAACTGAATAAGCTAGTTGTTAAGACGAAGAAAACAATTGAAAGGCTGACAAATATGAAATATAAGCTTGAGTGGTTGTATAAAGTGAAAAGTAATGATAAAATTCAATGTTCTTCCGATTGGATAACGGGCGAGTTAGCTGTTCAATTTGCTGAAGAATTAGAGGCGACTGGAAAAGTAACAGAGTTATATTTCTATGATGAAGCAGGGACTTCATGGATTTTGAAGGAAATGAAGAAACTGCTTGCGGAAGTCGAAGAGGATCCTCATGAAATTACTGTTTATTTTGACGGCGGATTTCAAAAGGAAACGAATCAAGCAGGGCTTGGGGCCGTTATTTTTTTTAAGCAAGGGAAAAAGAAATATCGCATTCGTGCCAATCAACGGTTTGATGAAATGGAATCTAATAACGAAGCGGAATATGCTGCATTTTATTTTGCGCTGAATATTTTAGAAGATTTGGGTGTCCACCACTTATCATGCGAGTTCAAGGGGGATTCTCAGGGTGTTTTAAAGCAGCTTGAAGGGGAATGGCCTTGCTATGAAGAGACCCTCAACAAGTGGCTTGACAGGATTGAAGAAAAAATGAAAACATTAGGATTGCTTCCAAAATTTACGGTAATCCCACGTAAAGAAAACAAAGAAGCGGATAAATTGGCAACCCAAGCGTTAGAAGGTAAAGATATCTTCGCAAAAACATTAATTCTTTAGAAGAGGTGCAAACAATCATGAAGCCTTCCATGAGAAAGGAACTATTGAGCCAAGTCGAAGGCTTGATGAATCAATATTGTAATGGCTGTTTTTTGCATAAATATCTGAAAAGGGAAGATGGAAGAAGAGCCGCGCATCGTTTTTGTATTACACAATGTACAGTCGGAGAACAACTTCAGGAGTATGGAAAAAAATTAAATTGAAAACATATAAATAAGGCTGACGTAAAATCGTCAGCCTTGAATGGTTATTATTATGAAATGATTAAAGTTTTACTACGTTAGCAGCTTGTGGTCCACGGTTTCCTTCAACGATTTCGAAAGAAACTTCTTGACCTTCTTCTAATGATTTAAAGCCGTCGCCTTGGATTGCGCTGAAATGTACGAATACATCGTCTCCGCCCTCAACTTCGATAAAACCAAAACCTTTTTCGTTGTTAAACCATTTTACTTTACCGTTTTGCATGTACTTCTTCCTCCTAAGCCTTTCGTGGCACCTATTCGGTACCAAGTTAAATATTATCATGTACAGGAAAATATTATTCGGTTACATGATGCTTTAAATATACAATAATGAAATTGGACAGTCAAGGAATGGCAGGTGGTTTTTTCCTGAAAATCTGCCGTTTCTGAATAATTTATTAATAAAAATGAATATAATTCTTCGATGAATATAATGTAGGCTCTTCCTCATATGTATAATTAATAACTTTTTCTTTATGAGGTGGAGGAGCCCATGTACCGTTTTTCAATCGCTGGTGAAGATTGGATATTAAGATTCTCGCCACAAGTCTTAATTGAAGCAGATGAAAAGCAAGCCATATTAATGTCATTGCTCCATATAGGAAATGATCTGGCTGAATTTTCTCATGGGGATGCCTTTATCATGTTTACTAAGAAGATTGGGGCGATTGTGTTTGATGTGGAGCGAATACCTTCGTTAATTTTAACTGTCTCTAATATCGTTCCTGAGGAAAATTGGTATGTTCAGGAAAAGAACTCTATTAAGCCAAGCAAATAGTCAAAAATCCCCCCCACAAACGATGGGGGATTTTTTATTATCTCCGACTTTTGTCACAAATTAGTCGAAAAATATAGGAGAATTCGTGACAAAGTTTGTTAAGATAAGAATAAAGGTAATTGATAATATTGATTATTATAAAATAATAATTATTAATATACCTTAGTTATTTACATATGCCATGTTGGCAAAATTATTTTTATGATTAAGTATGTGAAAAAATGCACAAAAAAAGAATGGAGGAGTAAATAATGGATCAAGTGTTGTTGGCCAGAATACAGTTTGCATCGACAACCATCTTTCACTTCTTCTTCGTTCCACTTTCGATCGGACTGGTTTTTATGGTCGCGTTAATGGAAACGATGTATGTTGTGAAAAAAAAGGAACTGTATAAAAAGATGGCAAAATTTTGGGGACATATTTTCTTAATAAATTTTGCCGTAGGTGTTGTAACGGGTATCATCCAAGAGTTTCAATTTGGGATGAACTGGTCCGATTATTCAAGATTTGTAGGAGATGTTTTTGGAGCACCGCTTGCGATTGAAGCACTTTTAGCTTTCTTTATGGAGTCCACGTTTATTGGTTTATGGATATTTGGCTGGGAACGGTTATCTAAAAAACTCCACCTAGCCTGTATATGGCTTGTCTCGCTTGGTACACTTCTGTCTGGATTCTGGATATTATCAGCGAATTCATTCATGCAAGTACCAACAGGATTTAAAATGAATAATGGCCGTGCAGAGATGACTGATTTTTTTGCACTCATTACTAATGGCCAATTAATAGTGGAATTCCCGCATGTGATCACAGGGGCACTATGTACGGCCGCTTTTTTTGTTGCTGGTATAAGTGCTTTTAACCTATTAAAAAAGAAACATGTGGAATTCTATAAAATGTCTTTACAACTTGCGCTTGTTATTGGCTTAATTGGTAGTCTTGGTACGGCTTTCAGCGGGCATACCCAAGCGCAATATCTGGTCAAGACCCAGCCCATGAAAATGGCAGCAGCCGAGGGTATCTGGAAGGATACACAAGATCCAGCCCCTTGGTCTGCCTTTGCGATTATTGATAGCCAAAAACGAGAGAACAGCTTTGAGGTTAATATTCCCTATGCAATGAGTTTTCTGGCCTATTCAAAATTTGAAGGCAGTCTAAAAGGAATGGAAACCCTTCAAAAAGAGTATTCAAAAAAATATGACTCTGTTGTTGGTAAAGGAACAAATTATATCCCGCCCGTCAAAACTACCTATTGGAGTTTTAGATTGATGGTTGGTTTTGGAATGGCAATGATTTTGTTAGGACTTGCTGGCATTTATTTATGGAAAAAAGAGAAGTTGTCAAATAGCCGCCTGTTCTTAAAATTGCTTCTTCCCACTATTTCCTTTCCATTTTTTGCTAATACATTTGGATGGGTTATGACTGAGGTGGGCCGCCAGCCATGGACTGTTTTTGGCTTAATGACAACATCCGATGCTGTTTCACCGAATGTACCGGCAGGAACGATCCTTTTTTCCATCATTTTGTATATACTGGTCTTTACCATTCTGGCAGGTGTCATGATCTACTTGATTATTCGTGAAATAAAAAAAGGTCCGGAAATTCACCATAACGTTGGTGTTCATGAATCCACGGATCCTTTTAGTAAGGTAGGTGCTTAGGGAATGGAATTAAGTGAACTATGGTTTATCTTAATCGCCGTTGTATTTATCGGTTTTTTCTTCCTAGAAGGTTTTGATTTTGGTGTCGGAATGTCGACACGCTTTTTGGCAAGAGGCCAGTCGGAACGGACAATTATGGTCAACACGATTGGTCCTTTCTGGGATGCCAATGAAGTATGGCTCCTGACAGGCGGTGGTGCAATCTTTGCTGCGTTTCCACATTGGTATGCAACCATGTTTAGCGGCTACTATTTGCCTTTATTAGCTGTGCTCCTCTGTTTAATTGGCCGGGGCGTATCATTTGAATTTCGCCGTAAGGTAGATCATCCCAAGTGGACAAATGTATGGGATTGGGTGCTTTTCTTTGGCAGTATTCTCCCGCCATTTTTATTGGGTGTTCTTTTTACAAGTATGTTGAAAGGAATGCCAATCCAAAGTGATATGAATATGAATGCTGGTTTTACGGATTTTATTAATGTTTACTCACTTTGGGGCGGTTTAACGGTAACGTTGCTTTGTTTATTTCATGGACTTTGCTTCCTTACCCTAAAAACCGAAGGAATCATTCGAAATCGTGCTGTGATCTTGAATAAAAAAATAGTTGTGGCTGTTCTGATATCTTTGGTTATATTTGTTGTCTTGTCATGGAATATGACTGATATCTTTAAAGTCCGGCTTATACCAGAACTTTCCCTTGTTGGTTTAATTGTTGTTGCTTATGGAGCAGCTTGGTTCTTTATTGGTAAAAAACGAGAAGGGTTGGCTTTTACGATGTCCGGAGTAGGTTTGGCAGCAACGATTTCAGCAATCTTCGTTGGACTCTTCCCAAGGGTAATGATCAGTTCTATAAATAAGGCATTTGACTTGACTGTGTATAATGCATCTAGTGGTGCTTATTCACTAAAAGTTATGACAATCGTGGCTTTCTCAGTCTTACCTTTTGTTTTAGGATATACAATTTGGAGTTACTATATTTTTCGGAAACGTGTGACAGATAAGGAGCATCTAACCTACTAATGGATAAAACATTGTTCACTCTTAAGGGTGTAAAACCGATACTAGTGAAGCTAACCATTCTGACTGTTATTCAAAGCATATTTATTATCATCCAAGCCTTTTCCCTGGCAGAAACAATCTCCTCCCTTTTTGGGGGAGATTTGTTTCGTAATGTAGTTAAAAAACTGCTGTTTTTCTTATGTGCCCTTATAGGCCGACATGTATTAAATGGATGGAAAAGAACGATTGCTTTTAATTTTGCTGCCAAAACGTGTGAAACGCTGCGTGAAGAATTACTGCAGAAATTATTTAATCTTGGCCCTGGGTTTGTAAGAAAAGAAGGATCAGGACAGACGGTTACTTTGGTTATGGAAGGGTTATTTAAATTTCGCCGTTACTTGGAACTAATATTTATAAAGTCAATGAATACATTCCTCATTCCTTCTGCGATCTTAGTGATCATCTTTATTGAAGATACCCGTTCTGCGTTCATCCTTTTACTTGCCCTACCCATCCTTATTATCTTTATGGTATTACTGGGCTTAGCGGCAAAAAATAAAGCGGATCAACAATATAATTCCTACCATCTCCTATCCAATCATTATGTTGATTCATTAAGAGGATTAGAGACACTCAAATATTTAGGCCTAAGTAAGCAGCATGTAGAAAACATTATCTTAGTTAGTGAAAGATACAGACGTGCAACAATTGCGGTATTAAAGATGGCGTTTCTTTCCTCTTTTGCTCTTGACTTCTTTACTATGTTATCAATTGCTACGGTTGCTGTGTTTCTGGGAATGGGATTAATAAACGGAACGATGTCTCTCTATCCCGCGTTAACTATTCTCATTTTAGCACCTGAATATTTTTTGCCAATAAAAGAGTTAGGTACTGATTATCATGCCACACTCGATGGTAAAAATGCTGGACAAAAGGTGGAGACAATACTTGCACAAACAGAGAATAAGCTGATACAGCTGGCTGCCCCAAGCCGGGAAATCTTCAAAACACTCTCTCTTCATAATGTGAATGTTCGGTTTCTGGAAAATCCACAGGCGGGTTTAAAAAATATTAATCTTACCACTACAGGTGCCAAAAAAATTGGAATTATTGGTGCCAGTGGGGCAGGAAAATCAACCTTAATTGATCTATTAAGTGGTTTCTTAACCCCTTCATCTGGAGAATTTTGGCTAGGGGAATATATATTATCGTCCTTATCTGTTCAAGATTGGCGGAATCAAGTAATCTATATTCCCCAGCACCCCTATATTTTTCACGATACTGTTCAAAACAATATCCGCCTATATCTTCCAGAGGCATCAGATGAAGAGGTGAAAGAAGCAGCTAAACAAGCGGGGTTATTAGAGCTGATTGAGAGGCTGCCTGAAAAAATGAATACCATAATAGGTGAGGGAGGCAGAGTGCTCAGTGGCGGGCAGGAACAGAGAGTGGCTCTTGCTCGGGCATTTATAGGGAATCGACCTGTCGTGGTGCTTGATGAGCCGACCGCCCATTTAGATATTGAAACAGAAGCCGAATTAAAAGAAACAATGCTGAAACTTTTTTCAGATAAGCTCGTGTTTTTTGCCACCCATCGCTTACATTGAATGCTCCAGATGGATGAGATTCTGGTCCTTCAACAAGGTGAATTAGTTGAATCAGGTACACACCAACATCTCATGGGCCTTCGCGGAACATATTATCAGCTTGTCCGTCAACAAATGGAGGGAATGTTATGAATAAGGATAAATGGATACTTCCTTATATCTGCCAGTATCGATGGTTATTTATCATTTCAATTTTACTTGCGTCGCTTACCACTTTTTTTGGCGGGGCATTAATGTTCACCTCTGGTTATCTCATTTCTAAAGCAGCAACACGACCAGAATCGATATTAATGGTTTATGTGCCTATTGTAGGAGTTCGAACCTTTGGTATAGGACGGGCTGTTTTTACCTATATAGAAAGATTGACAGGACATAGTTTAGTATTAAAGATTCTTTCTCAACTTCGGGTAAAACTATATCAATTGGTTGGACCACAAGCCTTGTTCATTCGTTCGAGGTTTCGTACAGGTGATCTTCTCGGCGTCTTGTCTAATGATATTGAACATTTACAAGACTTTTATTTGAAAACTATTTTACCAGCTGCAGTATCCATTGTAATTTACGGAATTATGATCACTTGTGCAGGAATTTTATCACGTCCATTCGCCTTGATTTTAGCAATTTTTGTTAGTTTAATAGTTTTTCTTAGCCCGTTTTTTTCTCTTATATATATGAAAGCAAGAAAAGAGGAGCTAAAACAAGGTAGAAACCAATCTTATCAACAATTTACTGATGCTATTTTAGGAATCAGTGATTTGATCTTCAGTGGTCAATCCCATCAGTTTATCCAGAGAAATATACGGCATGAGCATAAACTTCTAAAAGTAGATGAAAGAATACATTCATTTGTGAATTGGCGTGATTTATTTCATCAATTAATCCTCGGTTTAATTGTTATTTTTGCTGTTTATTCGGCAAGCGAATTCACTTTAGCTGGAGAAGTTCCTCCAACATTAATCGCCGCCTTCGCCCTTGTTTTGTTATCGTTACTAGAATCCTTTTTACCAATCGCAGGCGCAATCAGTGATACTCCCGTCTATCAAGATTCGATAAAACGACTTACAACTACTCAAGCTGACGATTTCAATACAAAGGTTCAGATAGATGAATTAAAAGAACTTGACCTTTCAAATATCACCATTAAGGTACAAGGATTAACTTTTACTTATGCAGAGGAACAGGTCATAAGGAATATTAATTTAACGGTCAATCAAGGAGAAAAGATAGCGGTTATTGGCCGAAGCGGCTCAGGGAAGTCTACTTTCTTAAAGCTGATTTATGGAGCACTTGTTCCAACCTTAGGGACTGTTACGGTTCATGGTCAAGCCGTTCATAAACTAGAAGCATCTATTTCAAATGTAATGTCAGTTTTAAATCAGCAATCCTATTTATTTAATACTTCTGTACTAAATAATATCCGCCTTGGTAATCCGAAAGCCTCGGATGAAGAGGTTTATGAGGCAGCTCGACTTGTACAGTTAGACGAAATGATTGGACAATTACCAAAAGGATATGACACAATTATGCAGGAAACAGGTCAACGTTTCTCTGGAGGAGAGCGGCAGCGTATTGCTCTTGCCAGAATTCTTCTGCAAGATAACCCTGTGGTACTATTGGATGAGCCAACCGTAGGGCTCGATCCCATTACGGAAGTGAAATTATTAAAGACAATTTTTGAAACGCTTCAAGGTAAAACCATTATTTGGGTTACTCACCATTTAATTGGTGTAGAGAGTATGGACCGTGTTTTGTTCTTAGAGGGTGGAAAGATAGCTATGGACGGGACACACCAACAATTAGTTGAACAGGAATCACGTTATCGAAGACTTTATGCCTTGGATCGGCCTTTTTCATAAGTTGTCCATTATCTGCCTTATTTTTTGCCTTTACGAAATGAATTTGAAGTGGGAAAATGAATCAGGGATGCTTTAAGAAGGAGCAAACGAAATGAAACTAATTATTGCTGAAAAACCCGATCAAGGTTCAACCTTAGCTTCTATATTTAAACATAAAAAACAAAATGGTTATATTGAAATTTTTCCGAATGAGACATTTCCAAAGGGGGCCTATGTGACATGGGCAATCGGTCATCTTTGTCAGCTGGTCGCACCGGAAAAGTATGAATCAGGCTGGAAAAAATGGTCTTTGGACACTTTGCCGCTCATACCTGAACAATTTAAATATGAAGTAACAAAAGATAAAGCAAAACAATTTGCCATCATAAAAAAATTAGTATCTGATCCAAATGTAACTGAGATCATTCATGCGGGAGATGCTGGACGTGAAGGTGAGTTGATTATCCGGAATATTTTACGCTTAACGAATTGTAAAAAAGCCATGAAACGTCTTTGGATTTCATCGTTAACACCAAACGCCATTCGCGAGGGCTTTAATAAATTATTAGATGAACAGGATACAAAAAGCTTATACTATGAGGCCTATACCCGTGCCTGTGCGGATTGGATTGTAGGCATGAATGGTTCAAGGCTTTATAGTTTATTATTGCAGCAGAAAGGATTCTCAGATGTATTTTCAGTAGGTAGAGTTCAAACACCAACTTTGGCTCTTATTGTAAAAAGAGAGTTAGAGATTGAGAATTTTAAGTCTGAGCCATTTTGGGAGGTTATTGGCCATTTTAAAATAAATGGCAAAAAATATAGTGGTAAGTGGCAGAATGATGGGGAAACTCGTGTAAAGTCCAAGGAGATGGCTGAAAAAGTAGCACTCTTCTGTCAAAACAAGCCGGCTGAGGTTGCTGAGGTGCTTTCCGAAAGAAAAGAATTTCAACCTCCACTTTTATATAATCTTTCAGCTTTACAAGCGGAGGTCAATAAACGCTATAAATTTTCTCCGAAAAATACTTTAGATATCTTACAAAAACTCTATCAAAAAGGGTTTGTCTCATATCCCCGGTCTGATTCGAGGTATGTTACTAAAGAAGAAGCCCATACCTTTCCTGATATTCTAAATAAATTAAGTCATATAAAAGCTTACGAAAGTTATTTCCCACTTCCAATGGCATCCATTGCAGAGAACAAACGTTATGTAAATGAAAAAAAGGTAACCGATCACTATGCAATTATTCCAACTGAACAAATTCCGAATTTAGATAGGCTTAGCTCTGAAGAAAGGAAGATTTATGATTTAATTGTTACTAGTCTAATTGCAGCCCATTATAACAAGGCGGTAGCAGAGTATACTACCGTTACCACGTTAGTAGAAGGAAGGGCATCCTTTATTTCTAAGGGTAAGGTACAACTTGAAGAAGGCTGGAGAAAAGTACTGAATCACAAAGAACGTGATGAAGAGCCTGAATTGCCGGTTCTAACGAAGGGTGAGCAGGGAAATACTGTAAAGGTGGATGTGAAGGAAAGCCAAACACAGCCGCCGAAGCGCTATACAGAAGGACAGCTTATTACGTTAATGAAAACAGCTGGAAAGCATATAGATGATAAAGAGCTCGAGAAAATCCTCTCTAAAACGGAAGGGTTAGGAACGGAAGCGACAAGAGCAGGAATTATCACTATGCTTAAGGACCGCTTATATATTGAAGTAAAAAAGAATCTTGTCTATGCAACTGCCAAAGCAAAAATATTGATAGAAGCGATAGGGCAAGAAATTCTTGCCTCACCTGAAATGACAGCAAAGTGGGAACAAAAACTAAAAGAAATTTCTGAAGGAACTGCGATACCAAAACATTTTATGGATCAAACAAAAAAAATGGTGCTCCATTTAATTTCATCTAGCAGGAACCAATCAGTTAATTGGGTTTTTTCAGAAGAAATCACTCAAAACTTTACCCCCGGAAAACAAAAGGGGAAAAGAAGGTCTCCAACTAAACTAGGACGATGCAAAAGATGTGAAGGCGATATTATTGATAAAGGAACCTTCTATGGCTGCAGTAATTATAAAAAAAATCAGTGTAATTTTACGATTTCAAAAAAAATCCTAGGGAAGAATATTACACAGAAAAATGTAAAACTGCTACTATCCGGAGAAAAAACAGAACTGATTGAAGGATTTACAAATAAGGACAAAACATTTAATGCTAGGTTAATTCTTGATGAGCAGGAAAAAAGAATAAAATTTTTATTTGAAGAGACTGCCACAAAATAATTTATCCTGTGATTTATGTGAGGATGTGCCTTGTCACTCATTTTTTATTATAGTAAACTTTTAGAAGAGTAATTTTTTGGAGGTTAAGGGATGCCAACACCTAGTATGGAAGATTATATTGAACAAATATATATTTTGATTGAAGAAAAAGGATACGCTCGTGTATCAGATATTGCCGAAGCGTTGTCTGTTCATCCCTCCTCAGTAACAAAAATGGTCCAAAAACTTGATAAAGATGAATATTTAGTTTATGAAAAATATAGAGGACTAAGCTTGACACCAAAGGGAAATAAGATTGGTAAACGACTAGTATTTAGACATGAACTACTTGAACAATTCCTAAAAATCATTGGGGTAAAGGACGAGAACATCTACCATGATGTTGAAGGGATTGAACATCATTTAAGCTGGGATTCCATTGATCGAATTGGTGACCTTGTTCAGTTCTTTGAAGATGACCAAAACAGGATTGAGGCGTTAAAGGAAATTCAAAAACAGAATGAACATGAATAGATGGAATTTCTAAAAACAGATTAATTCCTCCATTTTTCTATATAGCCGCTTGTCTGGGTTAAAATGAAATATGATGAAAAGAAAGCACCTAGCTGAAGCTAGGTGTTTTTTAAAATATATTTGGGAAATGTTCAAAGGATTGCTCAATTTCAGGCATAAGAGATAATGTTCCATTCGAATCTTGTATTGTTTGTATACCTTGTATTAAGCCTTGTTCAACGTCCATTAATGCCTTTCGGTATGATATAACCCGCCCTTCCGAAGTGACAAAATTGATAATCTCACCAAAGTGATTTCGATGAACTGCTGTAATAGTTTCCATAGGAACACTCCTTTCCCATGTATTATTGCTATTTTTACTTAATAATAAACAGAGTCATTTAAGTAAAAAGGCATCGGAAGTCCGATGCCTTTTTTTAACCCCAATGAAAAGGTGTTTCTTGGTATACATAGTAATTTAACCAATTAGAGAAGAATAAATGACCATGCGAGCGCCAGCGATTAATAGGCGGCTGCGTTGGATCATTATTTGGAAAGTAGTTTTCTGGCATATGAATTTCAAGGCCCTTTTTCAAATCTCTTTCATATTCCTGTGCTAGTGAATCGGAGTCATATTCCAAATGACCTGTCACCATAACATGTTTCCGATCCCTGGAACTAATTAACAATGCCCCGGCTTCTTCTGAGGCAGCTAGTAATTTTAATTCGGGATTTTTCATGATTGATTCAATAGCAACATCTGTGTAACGTGAATGTGGGGCGTAGAATTGGTCGTCAAATCCACGCAATAAAATATCATTTTGTTCAAATATCTGATGAGCATAGATACCTGAGCATTTTCGTTCTAATTCAAATTTACCGATCCCATATAGGTAGTAAAGTGCTGCCTGTGCACCCCAGCATATATGCAAAGTTGAAGTGACATTTTGATCAGCCCAATCCATGATTTCTTTCAATTCAGCCCAATATTTCACTTGTTCAAATTCTAATAATTCAACAGGTGCACCAGTAATAATCATTCCGTCAAACTTTAAATTTTTAATTTGTGGAAAAGTGGTATAAAACTGTTCCAAGTGCTGCTTACTTGTATGGGTTGATTCATATGAATCGGTTTTTAAAAAGTTTACATTTACCTGTAAAGGTGAGTTTCCTAATAAACGTAAAAACTGTGTTTCCGCTTTTTCTTTTTCAGGCATTAAATTTAAGATTAAAATATTTAAAGGCCTGATATCCTGGCTGACTGCCCTTTCGTCATCCATTATAAAAATATTTTCCTGCTCAAGTATCTCCCGTGCAGGTAATTGTTTAGGTATGTTAATAGGCAAGTGACCGTCCCCTTTCGTCAATCCATTATTTATACAAGGTTATTAATTAAATGACCTGCAGATGGAGTTTGTGAATATTAAAAAAATTCGATAGTTCCATTATAAACATTATTGCAATTTCAGGAAAGATGCTAATTTCGATATAATAATTATCGGAAATGAAAAAACTTATTTGGTACAATGGTAGTGCGGTTATAATTTAATGCCAATGCGGGGGATTAACGTGACAATGAAAACATCAATGAAGTCAGACATTGAAATTGCACAAGCATCCATAATGAAGCCGATTGTGGAAATTGCAGCAAAAATCGGTTTAGAAGAAAATGATTTGGAGCTATATGGTAAATATAAAGCAAAAATATCCAATGAGGCACTTAACAAAATAAAGACAAATGAAGATGGTAAAATCATCCTGGTTACTTCGATTAATCCTACTCCTGCAGGTGAGGGGAAATCTACTGTGACTGTGGGTCTCGGTGATGCCTTTAATAGACTTGGAAAAAAGGTAATGATTGCTATGCGAGAGCCTTCACTTGGACCAATTATGGGAATAAAAGGCGGGGCTACAGGCGGCGGATATTCTCAAGTACTTCCGATGGAGGACATTAATCTCCACTTTACCGGAGACATTCATGCAACAACAACTGCAAATAACGCTCTCGCTGCATTAATTGACAATCATATCCAGCAAGGCAATGAGTTAAACATAGATCAACGAAGAATCGTATGGAAAAGGGCATTAGACTTAAATGATCGATCCTTAAGAAAAGTGGTTGTTGGACTTGGAGGACCGCTTCAAGGTGTACCAAGAGAGGATGGTTTTGATATTACCGTAGCATCAGAAGTCATGGCTGTCCTATGTTTGGCATCGGATTTAAAAGATTTAAAATTGCGATTATCTCGAATGGTAGTTGCTTATAACGTAAATAAAGAACCTGTTACAGTAGGTGATCTTGGTGTCGCGGGTGCGTTAGCACTTTTATTAAAAGACGCCGTTAAACCTAATCTTGTTCAAACGATCGAGCACACTCCAGCATTAATCCATGGAGGGCCGTTTGCAAATATTGCACATGGCTGTAATAGTGTAATTGCAACCACTGCAGCTCAAAAGTTAGCTGATTATGTTATAACTGAAGGCGGATTTGGAGCCGATTTAGGAGCAGAGAAATTTTTACATATCAAATCACGGTGTGCAGGCATTAAACCAGAAGCAGTAGTGTTAGTTGCGACCATCCGTGCCTTGAAAATGCATGGTGGTGTGGAAAAACAGGATTTGGCAAAAGAGAATATTTCAGCACTCACACTTGGAACGGCCAATTTACAAAAGCATATTGAAACAATAAAAAGCTTTGGTCTGCCTGTAGTAGTAGCCATTAATAAATTTATTACCGATACAGCTCTTGAGGTTAAAACATTGTTAGAATGGTGTGAAAAGGAAAAAGTGCCAGTTGCCTTAACGGAAGTTTGGGAAAAAGGAGGAGAAGGAGGAAAGGAGCTTGCTCAAACTCTATTGGAAGTTATCGGAAAAATCCAAAATGATTTCCATCCGCTATATGAACTCTCTGATTCGATTGAACAGAAGATTAGAACAATAGTACAAGCCGTATATGGCGGTAAGGATGTAGAGTTTTTACCAAAAGCTAAAAAACAATTAGCAGATTTTGAAAAGTTCGGCTGGTCTCATTTGCCTGTCTGCATGGCAAAATCACAATATTCCTTATCGGATGATCCCTCAAAACTAGGTAGACCAATCGATTTCACTGTAACCATAAGAGAATTAAAACCGTCAATCGGAGCAGGTTTTATCGTGGCTTTGACAGGAGAGGTTATGACAATGCCAGGACTTCCTAAAAAACCGGCCGCTTTAAATATGGATGTCGATGAACATGGGAATGCTTTAGGACTTTTCTAAAGGAGTCGAGGAAGTTATGTTTGATCCAACAGCCTTTGATAATATGAAAGTAGTGATTGAGGGAGCCTTCTATGATTTGGACTTGAAGGGTGATATTGTTATTACGGATCGAAATGATTTGTTCAATATGGCTAAAATGTCACGTTCTTTTGATATATCCTTCCGATTACCATATGATACAGTTATTGCCAAAGTGGAAATAAGTTCAAAAATGATCAATTTAGCAGCAGAGCTTTTGCCGGCAATAAAGAATGAACGGCAGGCAGGTGTGTTTGTTAGATTGGAATTTATTCTTAAACAAGAAAAAGAGCTAAATTATCAAGAGGTAAAGCATATTCTTTTGGATATATGGGGAGAAGATAGAGACATTTCACTTTCGAGTCATTATAATCCACTAGAAAGCGACAAAAATTTATCAACCCTTCTTACCATTGATTTTGGCCGTTTAATTACTGAGGACCAGATGGATGATTTGGTTGAAATGACTAATTTTATTATTACAACCCTTGAGCGTTTATGTTGAGATGAGATTTATAAAAGATTAAGTATGGACCAGCTTCTTTTAGCTGGTTTTATTTATTGTTAAAATGTTTACAATATTTAATTTTGAAGGTAAAGTTAAATTAGTTAGATATTAGTACCTTATACTAAAAATAAGGGGAGAGACACATGGTTAAAACCGCATGGGTAACCGATAGTACAGCCTATTTAGATAAAGAGCTAATCAACCATCAGGATTTATATACCATTCCATTAACCGTTTTACTCGATGGTGAGGAATTTTCTGATGGAGTAGACCTGACTTCTAAAGAGCTATTTACCAGACTAAAGGAAATAAAGAACCCTCCGTTAACCTCACAGCCTTCCGTAGGTTCGTTTCAATCTTTATATGAAAAGCTATCAAAACAATACGACAGGATTGTAACCGTTCTCATTTCAGGGAAGCTTAGCGGAACGGTTTCATCAAGTAAACAGGCAGCCTCTCTTGTCGATATTCCGGTTACTACTTTTGATTCTCACATTCTTACGTACCCTATGTCCGCATTAATTAAAAAGGGAATGCAGTTGTTAGAAGATGGTCTAAGTATCGAACTGATGATAGAACACTTAGAACGAGTAAGGGATACTTGTGAGACCTATGTTCTTGTTGGAAGCCTGGAGCAGCTGCACCGCGGAGGAAGAATGACGGGATTGCAGTTTTTTCTGGGTAGTATGCTTAATGTCAAACCTATTATTTCTATTGAGGCTGGAGCCCTCAATGTAAAAGAAAAGGTTAGAGGCGAGAAAAAAGCTAAAGAAAAAATCCTCGATTATTTTCGAACAGCTTATGAACAGAACCAATTTAAAGAGGTATATATATTGTACGGCTTGCATGAAGAACAGACCAAAGAATGGCAGCTTGAACTACAGGAACAGTTTCCGAAAGTGAAGATTATTTGCTCCCCATTAGGAGCGGTAATTGGCGTTCATGCTGGAGAAAATACCCTTGGGATTAGTTGGTTTAATGGCTTAAAATAACTTGCCCTCTGACTGTATATACTATAAAAGTCAGTCAGTATGAATGAGGGGGGTGCCACCATGAGTAAGCAAGGAAGACAAAATGCCAATCAAACCCGAGAACAAATTGAAAAGCAAGATATAAGTAATGATGTTGAATTAGGCAGTGAATTTCAAATAGGTAACAATAAGTCACAAAGCCAGAAAAAAAGCGGCCGTCAGGCAAACAAAAAATAACCTCGAAACATCGGGGTTATTTTTTGTTTGCCATTCATGTTAAAATAACTAGGGTGAAGGCAGGTGCTTTTTTATGAAGGATTTTTTAATGAAACAAGCGGAATTATTTGTTCGTAATGAATTGGGCGAAGACTCGACGGGGCATGATTGGTATCATGTTGACCGTGTTCGCCGTAATGCTTTGTATATATGTAAACGTGAAATGGCAGGAGATCCGTTTGTTATTGAAATGGCAGCACTTCTCCATGATATTCCTGACGAAAAACTAAATAAGTCAACTGAACAGGGCAAAGCTAAACTTGACTCTTTTTTCAAAATAAATGAAATGGCCGATAATGAAAAAGATCATATCATCCAAATTATTGAAACTATTTCATATAAAGGCGGAAGGAAAACGGACCTTCAAACAGTTGAAGCAAAAATTGTACAGGATGCGGATCGTTTAGATGCAATTGGAGCCATTGGTATTGCCAGAGCTTTTGCTTATGGTGGTAAAAAGGGACAGCTAATCTATGACCCTGATATTCATGTTAGGGAAGAAATGAGCCCAGAAGAATATCGAACAGGAAAGTCAACAAGTATACACCATTTCTATGAAAAACTATTAAAATTAAAAGAGTTATTAAACACTGATACAGCTAAATTAATGGCTGAAAAACGACAGCAAATGATGCTTACCTTTTTGGATCAATTTTATCAAGAATGGGATGGACAAGATTTATGAAGATGCTCACAGTTGAAAATGTTTCAAAGACATATGGGGAAAAGTTACTCTTTGACCAAATTTCCTTTACTATTAGTGAAAAGGAGCGTGTCGGTTTAATCGGCATCAATGGGACAGGGAAGTCTTCCTTATTAAAGATTATTGCAGGCTTGGATGCTCCTGACGATGGGAAAATTACCTCTGCTAAAGACTATTCCATTTCCTATTTAGCCCAGCAGCCCGAGTTAGATTTGGATAAAACAGTGCTTGAACAAGTCTTTCATGGTGATGCTCCAATTTTAAAATTAATGCGCGGTTACGAGCAGACTTTATTAAAGTTGAATATCTCTCCAAGTGATACAAAGATACAAGAAGAGATGTTTCAATTACAAAAGCAAATGGATGCGCTAAATGCCTGGGACGCTAGCACAAATGCAAAGTCTATTTTAATGAAGCTGGGAATAGAAGATTTTACAAAAAAAATTGGTGAACTTTCTGGCGGACAAAAAAAGCGTGTTGCACTGGCACAAGTATTGATTGCTGAGCCTGATTTATTAATCCTTGACGAACCAACGAACCATCTTGATTTTGATTCAGTGAAGTGGCTGGAAGATTACTTAAGCCGGTATAATGGTTCCATTTTACTTGTTACACATGACCGATACTTCTTAGACAAAGTGGCTAATCGGATGTTTGAATTAGACGGTGGTAATCTATACAGCTATAAGGGCAACTATGCTGCCTTTTTGGAAGCGAAAGCAGTTCGTGAGGAAAACGAAGCAGCATCATTTGAAAAAAATAAAAATTTATTCCGTAGAGAGCTAGAATGGATTAGGCGGGGGGCCAAAGCGAGGTCGACAAAGCAAAAAGCTAGAATTCAACGTTTCGAAGAACTCGATGAAAAACTTTCAAGTGGAAAGCCATCTAGTGAAAAATTAGATCTTTCCTTAAATGGAAGCCGTCTTGGAAAACAGGTTTTTGAACTGAAAGATGCTTCAAAACGTTATGAAAGAAAAGTCATTCTTGAGCATTTTAATTTATTGGTAAAGCCGGGGGACAGGATTGGAATCATTGGTAAAAATGGAGCCGGTAAATCAACATTATTAAATATTTTAGCTCAAAAGCTCTCGCTTGATGAAGGTGAATTTATTATAGGGCAAACGGTCAAACTCAGCTTTTATACACAGGAAAGCGAAGACATGGATGAGAATAAGCGTATGATTGAATATATTAAAGAGACAGCTGAGGTTGTAGAGACATCGGATGGTAAGACAATTTCTGCTGCACAAATGCTTGAACGATTTCTATTCCCTCCGTTTACACATGGCACGCCTATTAGAAAATTATCTGGCGGGGAAAAACGCCGTCTCTACCTTTTAAAGCTGCTAATGACGGCACCGAATGTTCTCCTGTTGGATGAGCCTACTAACGATTTAGATACACAAACCTTAACGGTACTGGAGGACTATCTGGAAGATTTTCCAGGAGTAGTAATAACGGTTTCCCATGATCGATACTTCCTAGATAAAGTGGCGGAACAGCTCCTAGTTCTTCGCGGAGAAGGAAAAATAGACTCTTTCTATGGAAATTATAGTGAATACCTTGAAAAAGAAACAGCGCTTGAAGTCCAAAAAACAGCCGTAAAGCCAACTCCTCCATCTAAAGCACCAGAAAAAGAAAAAAAGAAGCGGCTAACCTTTAAGGAGAAGAAGGAGTGGGAAGAAATTGATGAAGTTATTGCCAAGACAGAGGTAAAACTCGAAGAGATCGCAGCTGAAATGGCAGAGACAGGCAGTGATTTTACAAAAGCGCAGGAATTAATGCAGCAGGAAAAGGAATTAAACGAAAAGCTTGAATATTTAATTGAACGATGGTCTTATTTAGCTGAAATAGCTGAGGCGGACTAGCAGGGTGCGTCTAAATGACGTACTTTTTTTAAAAGCAAATCGAATGAATAGAATATTAACATTATGTTAAACTTGAAAAAAAGAAAACCATAAGAATCAGGTGATTTTGTTGAGAATAAAGGCAATTGAACCAACGCCAAGTCCAAATACGATGAAAATTATTTTAGACCAAGAACTTCCAATGGGCAAAAGCCGTAATTATAAAAAAGAAACTGCACAAGATGCACCTACTATCATTCAATCTATACTAAAAATTGAAGGTATAAAGGGTGTATACCATGTCGCTGATTTTTTAGCTGTTGAACGAAATGCAAAATATGATTGGAAGGAATTACTACCTCAAGTCCGAAAGGCTTTTGGTGAAAAAACAGATAAAATCGTTAAAGTAAACAAAATAGATGAGCATTTTGGTGAAATCAAGGTAGAGATTCAAATGTTTAAAGACATTCCCCTTCAGGTTAAACTAACCGATAGTTCTGCGGAACGAAGGTTTGGAATGCCAGAATACTTTTTAAAAGCTAGGGAAGAGGCACAGCTGCCAGACGAGAATTATATTCTTTTACGTAAATGGCATAATCAAGGTGTCCGCTATGGAGATTTTGATCAAATTGGTCAAGAGGTCGTTGAGGAATTAATTGCTGCTTATCCAAAGGAACGCTTAGAATCTTTAGTTATAAAAGCTCAAGATACTCCATCACAAATTGCCCAAAAAGTTAAGCGAGCCCGTAAAAAGGTCACCATTGAAGAATTGAACCATCCTGACTGGCAAATTCGCTATCAGATGCTTGAACAAATGGATGACCCTGAACTAGAAGATTTACCTATGCTAGAAAAAGCGTTATTAGATGAGAAACCCTCCATTCGCCGACTAGCAACTGTATATCTTGGTATGATTAAAGATAAAGAAGTTCTGCCGCTTTTATATAAGGCTTTAAGAGATAAAACGGTTACAGTCCGCAGAACAGCAGGCGATTGTTTATCAGATTTAGGCTTTCCTGATGCGGCAGAGGAAATGGCAAAAGCACTAAAGGATACCAGCAAGCTGGTAAGATGGAGAGCAGCCATGTTTTTATTTGAAGCGGGGGATGAGAAATCTCTTCCGGCTCTTAAAGAGGCTGAAAATGATCCCGAATTTGAAGTCAGTATGCAAATTAAAATGGCTATTGAAAGAATTGAGGGCGGCGAGGAAGCGAAAGGTTCTGTTTGGAAACAAATGACAGAATCTAGGAAGTTGGACCAATGACTTTGTAAAATAAACTTGATTATAGTATTCTAATATAGAAGAAATGGAGTGAAGATATAAATGTCAAATGCATACGAAGAATATATGAGACAAATGGTTTTACCAATGAGGGAAGAATTAACACGAGCTGGCTTCGAGGAGCTTAAAACTTCTGAAGAAGTTGAGGATTTTATGGAGAAAACAAATGGTACAACGCTTGTGGTTGTTAATTCTGTATGCGGTTGTGCCGCAGGTTTAGCTCGTCCTGCTGCTACTCAGGCTGTGTTAAATAGTGAGAAAAAACCAGAGCACCTAGTAACAGTTTTTGCTGGACAAGATAAAGAAGCGACAGCTAAAATGCGTGAATACTTCGAAGGAATTGAGCCTTCATCACCATCAATGGCATTAGTAAAAGATAAAAAAGTAGTTCATTTTATTCCTAGACATGATATTGAAGGCATGCCAATGGAAGCTGTAATGCAAAACCTGCTGAGCTCATTCGAAGCTCATTGCTAATGGGATGTCAATAGACGTCCTTTTTTTATTAAATATGAAGAGATGATGAAATGTTTGTGACAACGGCCGGTAGAACAAGCGAGGAAATGATAAAGAAGGCGATGGAAATAGCTGGGTACTTACATGTCCCTTATCTTCCCAGAAAGAAAAAATCAATTAAACTTATCCAGCAACAAGCTGACGGCGATTGCATCGTAATAGGAAAAGAACGATTGGAGCTTTTTGAGAAAAACAGTTCAGAGCCTTTTTTCTTTCACCCGAATTCAGCTATGTTTCGAATCAAACGGCTGATAAAGGGAGAATCTGACCCATTTGTAGATGCGGCCAAACTTACTAACGGAATGACTGTTCTTGACTGTACACTTGGTCTAGCATCAGATACGATTGTTGCAAGTTTCTTAGTGGGCGAAGAAGGTAAGGTAACTGGTTTAGAAGGTCAAAAATACTTAGCTTTTATTGTTGAAAGAGGGCTTCAATCATGGGATTCCGGAATTACAGAAATGAATGAGGCAATGAATCGAGTCAGCGTTATACAATCCGAAGCGCTTGATTATTTAATAAGACAAGGAGATGCATCTGTTGATTGCGTCTACTTGGATCCAATGTTTGAAGAAACCATTCTAGAATCAGATGGGATAAAAGCTTTAGGCCATTTTGCTATTCATGATGATTTGAACGATGAAATGGTTAATGAAGCAAGTAGAGTAGCAAAATTAAGAGTAGTCATCAAAGACCATTACAAAAGTCAGCGCTTTGAAAAATATGGGTTTCAAGTCCTGCGTAGAAAAACCGCAAAATTTCATTTTGGAGTGATTGAAAAAAACTGAAAGCCGTCCTTTCAGTTTTTTTATTTTTTTAACAGTAATGTTTAGAATAGGATAAACTGATTTTTCCATTTTTTAAAAAATGAAGTATAATATTTTATAAGAAACTTTAATATAAAAGAATCTCTTTTAATAAGGGTGTGAATTAAGAATGAACAAGTGGCTTCGTAAATCACTTTTTGTCACTATATCCATTTTAACATTTGGGCTAATTACGCCATCACAATTAATAAATCAAGTGAATGCTGAAAAAATTAATGACCGTGATAGTTTTGAAGCTGCAGCTCCCGAAAGAAACTTCGTCCAGTCGAATGGATTTTTAGAAGAATCAGAGTTTAATAGAGAAAGTTTTATTCAAGATTTAATTAAGCAGGCAGAGAATCAGTCTTACCAAAAATTTGGGACTAGAATTAAGCCAGTAATCGAAAATGAATTCCGGGAAATTATTTTTCCAAATATTGAAAGGGCTTTAGAGGAAACAACTGCTCAGTTTCCAGAAGATAATGTAAGGAATCTTACCATAACCGAACACCCTGGTGCTGGACATTCGGAAAAAATTTTTAATATAAAAGATAGTGTTTCTGGGAAAGATATCTTACGTTTCCATGTCAGACGTGACAATCCGCCGCAGGCAGGATACTGGTTTAATTTTCATTATCATACTTATCACGATGATTTCCAAGGTCATCATGAATTGGGCTCCATTTATTGGGCTAAAAACACCCCGCCCAAATGGATGAGTTAGTAGGTTTCGAAAAAATTTTTTTAAGAAATGAAACCTTTTTAAGAGAGACTCGTAAATAAACTATTACCTTAAATGGAGGAATGTAAAATGGCAGTGAGTTTATCAAAGGGGCAAAAAGTTGATTTAACAAAAACAAATCCTGGATTAACAAGTGTTGTTGTTGGACTAGGATGGGACACAAATAAATATGATGGCGGACATGATTTTGACTTAGATTCATCCGTATTTCTTCTTGGGGAGAACGGAAAGGTAACAAGTGAATCAGATTTTGTATTCTATAATAATAAGCAGGGCGCGGGTGGTGCTGTGGTACATACAGGTGATAACCGCACGGGTGATGGTGATGGTGATGATGAACAGGTGAATATTAATTTGGCAGCTGTTCCAGCAAATATTCAGAGAATTGCATTTACAATTACTATACATGATGCAGATAGCAGAAACCAAAACTTTGGTCAGGTTAGCAATTCATATGCTCGTATTTTTAACGAGGCTACTGGAGAAGAATTAATTCGATATGATTTGGGTGAAGACTTTTCGATTGAAACAGCTATTGTAGTAGGTGAATTATATCGCCACAACGGTGAATGGAAATTTAGTGCAATTGGCAGCGGTTATCAAGGCGGACTAGCTGCATTGGCAACTGATTTTGGTTTATCCATTGGTTAATAATTTTAAAAAGATAAAAAGACCCAGTGACGATGGGTCTTTTTACAAAATCTTGTTCATAAACTAGGAGGAATTCTTTTAATGTCAGTTTTACAACATATATTAGACACATACTCACAGTTTTTTAACTGGGAAATGTGGGGAGAGGTGTTAACAAATCCTGTTAGTTGGGGATTGATTGGTACTCTGGTGATATTAGAGGGTTTGCTTTCTGCAGACAACGCTTTAGTTTTAGCTGTAATGGTTAAACACTTACCACCCGAAAAACGAAAAAAAGCCCTTTTTTACGGCTTATTAGGTGCTTATGTTTTCCGTTTTATAGCCATTGGTATCGGTGTGTTCTTGATCAAACTCTGGTGGGTAAAGATATTAGGTGCTGGATACCTGGCATGGCTATCCATTAAGTACTTCTTGGATAAGCGAAAAGGTGCTGAAGAGGAAGAACAGCACGAGGAAGGTATCAATCAAAAAGGCCTCTTAATTCGCTTATTTGGAACATTTTGGGGAACCGTTGCGGCAGTTGAATTGATGGATATTGCCTTTTCCGTTGATAGTGTTCTGGCTGCCTTTGGGGTTAGTGAAGAGGTTTGGGTTTTATTAATTGGCGGTATGCTTGGTGTGCTAATGATGCGGGGGGTTGCAGGCGTATTCTTAACACTGATTGACCGAGTGCCAGAACTTGAAACAACAGCTTATATCTTAATTCTAATTATTGCAATCAAAATGCTTCTTGCAGTATTTCATATTGAAATGGGACATATTACATTCTTTATTATCTTATTACTTACCTTTGGTGCTACTTTTATCGTTCACTATAATAATAAGAAAAAAGAAGGCAGCAAGGAACATAATTCATAATATTTATTAAAGGGTGGGGAGCTGACGAAAGTCTGTTTCCCTCTCTTTTTTACCATTTATAGAGGAGAAACTGGTTATGGAATTTTTTACATACTTTTATGAAGATGAAATTAAACGGTACTTCTTTCAAAGACCAGGAACATTTACCAAATATACAAACCGTGAACTTTTGTCCTATGGTTTAGGGGCAACCCTCTATATGCCAGCTACCCGTCCAAATATCCATCAAGAAATACTTTCAAAGAAGCATGAAGGTTTGACCTCACTAGTCATTGATTTGGAGGACGCTGTGGGAGACAATGAACTACATTTAGCAGAACATTCCCTTGTTAGAGAAATGTTAAGATTACAGGTTGAATGTCAAAAAGGGTTTTTGAAGTATGAGGATTTACCTCTCATGTTTATTCGAATTCGACATATCGACCAATTGAAACAACTAATGGAACAATTAGGAGATGCATTGAATCTCCTAACTGGAGTAGTCATTCCTAAGTTCAGTGCCGAAAATGGCAGGGACTTTTTAAATTTGGTTCGAGATATTCATACGGAAACTCATCCTTTTTATGCTATGCCAATTCTTGAATCAGCTATGGTCATTCAGAAAGAAACCAGAATGGAAGAATTATTGAAAATTAAGTCCTTACTAGATCAATATAGGGATTATATTCTGAATGTTCGAATAGGTGCGACTGATTTCTGTGGTTTATACGGAATACGAAGAAGTATGGATACAACTGTTTATGAAATTGCTGTATTAAGAGATTGCATTTCTGATATTATAAATGTTTTTCAAAGATTTAATAATCCATATGTTGTTTCAGGTCCTGTATGGGAATATTTTTCATCAAAAAAAAGAATGTTAAAGCCGCAGTTACGGCAAACTCCGTTCCGCGAACGCTATGGTGATGAGGGAGTTAAATGGAGAGCAAAACTAATTAATGAGAATATGGATGGACTCATTCGCGAAATTCTGATGGATATTAGCAATGGATTAACAGGAAAAACAATTATCCATCCTTCGCATATTAAGGTCGTTCAGGCTCTAAATGTTGTTTCTTATGAAGAATTTATCGATGCTTGCAATATAGTAAAAGCTTTCGATGAAAATAATGGGGTTTTGAAAAGTAATTTTGAGAATAAAATGAATGAAGTTAAACCTCATTATTTTTGGGCAAAGAAAATATTATTAAAATCACAAATATACGGGGTGTTACATGAAGAATACACAAACATTGACCTTATCAGAAAAGAAGTATACGTTTAACATCCTTGATTCAATAAAGGTGGAAATAGAGAGTTTAGAAAATCCCTATCATATTCCCATAAACGATTTGTTTACAATGGCAGCCAGAATCAATAAAAAGCGCTCTTTTTTATTTGTAAGTAAAGTGCTTGGGAAACATTTACCCATCGAACCGCATAGAGGCCTCTTAATAGCTGCTCTGCTAGGTTCAAGATATGTAGAAATTAAGGGTGTAGAATGCAAAGAAAAAGAGAGATTGAGGTCATTATTCCTAATGGGTGGTACTTTCAACAGCCTGCCCTTTATTCCAGAAAGCATCAATCCTGTCATAATCGGCTTTGCGGAAACGGCCACTGCCCTTGGTCATGGGTTTTTTGATTGTTTCCGGGAGGCTGAGTTTTTTCATACAACGAGAGAGGACATTAGCGGGGAAATACCAGTGATTACGTTTGAGGAAGAGCATTCCCACGCAACATCCCATCGCTGTTATATTCCAGTAGAGATGATTAATCATCAGCGCGAAATCATATTAGTAGATGATGAAATTACTACAGGCAATACAGCCTTAAATATTATTAAATCCATACATGAAAAGTTTCCTAGACAAGTATATACAGTAGTAAGTATTTTGGATTGGCGTTCCAAGGAAGATCAACAAAAATTTATTAATTTAGAGCAAGAATTAGGAATAAAAATAAATGTAGTCAGCTTAGTATCGGGGCAAGTGCAAATCCAGGTATTAAATAAGGTGGAAACCCTTTCGAAAAAGACTTGGACATCCAAGCATGAGGTTTATATGGAATTTTTACAGCTTGATCGTTATTTTACATCCTCCTCTTATTCTTCTAAAGAACAAATGAATGGAGTCTCTTTCATTAAAGAAACAGGACGTTTTGGTCTAAAGAGCACTGAAAATTTAGTAGTTCATGAGAGAATTTCCGATGCTGCTGAATTTATAAGGCAAAAAAGAACGGGGAAGCGAACGCTATGTATAGGAACTGGAGAATTTATGTATCTTCCAATGAAATTAGCTGCTGAAATCGGCAAAGATGTCTATTATCAATCTACGACTAGAAGTCCAATTTATATTAAAAATGTAGATGGATATGGGGCTAGGTTCGGGGTAACTTTTCCTAATCCGGACGATGAGGAAATTACTCACTTTGTTTACAATATTCCTCCTAACTATTATGATGAATTATTTATTTTTTTCGAAA
This sequence comes from Neobacillus cucumis, assembly GCF_002860255.1. Taxonomy (GTDB): domain Bacteria; phylum Bacillota; class Bacilli; order Bacillales; family Cytobacillaceae; genus Neobacillus; species Neobacillus cucumis_A. The sequence continues at coordinate 15,585 of NZ_PGVE01000053.1, read as the reverse complement.
GGGAAGTTTCTGAAAAAAGGTTAAGGCCAATGCTTGAAGAATTTAAAAAATTATCCTTTCAAACTATAAAAATTGTCTTTTTTTCAAGGGCTATTTTCGCATAGATTATTATATTTCGTATAAGTACTTCAACCCGATAATATAGATGCTTCGTGGCATCTTTTCGTGCGAACATATGCGAAAATTGCCTAGAAACTTAGTAAATGCCCCTTATTAAAGTCCTAAAGCAACAAAGTTTACGAAAAGAGCCTTTTCAAAAGACAGAGGTGAATAGAATGCAAAAAATAATCCATAAGCCAGCAAAGATCGGAACCTATCATGAGAATGATGTTTTATTTCTATTAAAGGATTTAAGTAACATCGTGCTGGAGGACACTGCTATTAATCGGGAGACAAAGATACAATCTGGCAGTCATTATAGCGAGTCGCTGCCGATTGAATACCAGCCGCCTAAAGACTATGTAGATGTCTTCTGGACTACATTAAAGCAATATAAACGAAAAGTTGCTTTGTGTGTGGGAATTGTCTCTGAGCAAATTGTTCATTTAAAGGGACCAAATACCATTCTTGTTTCACTTGCGAGGGCCGGCACACCAGTAGGGATATTAATTAAACGATATATAGAGCTTCATTACGGAATCAGCTTACCGCACTATAGTATTTCTATAATTCGTGATAAAGGAATAGATGAAAATGCACTTCACTATATTCAGCAAGAGCATCCCAATGGGAGCATTCAATTTGTAGACGGCTGGACTGGTAAAGGAGCTATTTCATTAGAATTAATAAAGGCATGCCAGGACTATGAGAATAAGTATGGGTGGAAGCTTGACGATACTCTTGCAGTACTTGCTGATCCAGGATACTGTACCACATTATTTGGTACGAGGGAGGATTTTTTGATTCCAAGTGCTTGTTTAAATTCGACTGTTTCTGGATTAGTTAGCAGGACGGTATTAAATGAAATATATATAGGTAAGAATGATTTTCACGGTGCAAAATTTTACCAAGATCTTCTAGAGTCAGATGTTTCAAAGGAATTTATAGATTTGATTTCGGATGAATTTGCTGTTGTAGCCAAGGAAGCAAAAGATTCGGCTTCTAGGCTGTTAAATGTAGAAATTGAAACCGGCTATTTAGGAATGGAAGATGTAAAAAAAATTCAAGCGGAATTTTCGATCGATCATACTCATCTTATTAAACCGGGTGTTGGTGAAACGACAAGGGTACTGCTTCGAAGGGTGCCTTGGAAAATTTTAATGCGTGACCCATCTAGCCCATTTGTTAAACATATCCTTATGCTAGCCAAAGAAAAAGGAGTAGAAGTTCAGGTCTATCCAAATATGAAGTATTTATGCTGTGGTCTAATTAAAAAGGTCAAGGGGATGCAATTATGATTTTTGCATCAGACCTTGACCGAACATTAATATATTCAGAACGGGCAATTAAAGAGCTGGGTAAGCCTGAAGGATGGAGATTGACACCAGTTGAAAAAAAGGGTAACAACTGGGTAGCTTATATGACCGAGAACGCATATATCCAGTTAAAAGAGCTATCAAGTACAAGTTTGTTCATACCTGTAACAACAAGGACAACCGCACAGTTCAAACGGTTTGTTATTTTTCCTGAAGATATTCGAATAAAGTATGCAATTACCTCAAATGGAGCCAATATTCTTTTGCAAGGACAGCCAATAATGGAGTGGTCAAACCATATTCAAAAACATCTCAAGCAAGAGTCTGTTTTGCAAGTGGAACTGTTATCTATTTTGTACCGGGAAGGCATCCGTTTAGCTGGGGAAAGAAAACAAGCTGAGGAATGGTTTTTCTACTATATATTAAATTGCCTCCCATCTGAATCTGAAAGAAAATCAATAGAACAATTAGCTTCCCAAAATGGCTGGAGGATTTCGTTTCAAGGGAGAAAGCTCTATTTCGTTCCTAAGGCGATTAGTAAAGGAAATGCCCTAGATTATATTTGTAAACTAGAAGGGGGGAAAGCCGTTGTTGGAGCAGGTGATTCCCTTCTTGATTGGGATTTCTTAAAGGATTGTCATTATCGCTTTATACCCAACCATGGTGAGCTCGCCAGACATCTAGGGACAGTAGCCTTTGAAGATGAATCTTCAATTATTACAAAAAACAGTGGTGTCAGTGCCGGGGAAGAGATTATTCAACAAGTCTGTAAGCTGTTACATTTTAATCCTATTTATTAATCATTATTTTACTAATGATAAAATAATAGAGAGCGCTAAAGAAACTATAGGATACTAGAAAAAACAGAATGACCATGGTTAATGATGGGATGACTGGAGAAAGGAATAACGTAAAGATAAAGCTAAATACAAATAAATCTAAATAGATAAAAAGATCAGAAACCATGACTTCCATTAAAGTTTCTAATTCTTCAGAAACCTGATCCAGTCTTGGCCGTTTATATAAAAATCTCATTTGAGTCACCTACTTAGTATGAGTACTCCATTAATATGTAGGGACATGAAAAAACGTGAAAAATGCGGGAAAATGATCAAAAATGAAACAAATTTAGTTCTCTTTCGTATAAACAAATGAACCAATGAAATAACTGTGATATGATGAAATGGAAACCTTACATAATTTTCTAGACGTTGACACTAGCTTCGCTTTTAGAGGGAAGGGATTATGAATGTATCCAACATTAAATCAGTTAAACGTCCATCCTGTCTCCCTTTCATTCGAAAATTGGCAGGGCATGCTAAAAAAGTCGCTGCCAGAACGGCCTAATTATTCAGTGGAAAATGGAGCGATTCAGATTGGACAAGTAATTGGAAAGTTTTTAGGCGTCCCAATAGACGCGGATGAGTATTATAACCAGCTGTTTGATTATGTCCATAATCCGGAATGGAAACTCGAACTCTTAAGTCAGGATTCGCTGGATAAAACAATAGAAAATACTCACTTTCAAGCCATTCAAAAGGTCATAAATATTAATAATGAACAGAAGCTATCAATCAACCGTTTCACTGCGTTTCTTGATGGTGAAAAGCTTTTATTAAAATCAAAAGTGCCTGTCATTCACCGAAAACTAAGAGAGTCCATGATTAGCACGCTTGAATTATTTTCTGCCCGCGAAACAAATGGTTTGAAAAATCATGATCTAAGAAGAGTTCTTGTAGATCTTGTAAAATGGTCGCAAAACCATTTACAACCATTGTTAAAACAGGCTGACCCTCAAGTAGCTATGCCTAAATTTTTATGGTATGGCGACTTTAAAAAAAGTCATCAATACTTTTTATTTTATTTAATCATGCTAGGTTGTGATCTTATTATCTTCCATCCGGAAGGAAGCGATATTTTATCGGGTCTTGGTCAGGACCAGATATTCACCTATCATTATCCAAATAAGCAGCAGGCTGAGGCATTCCCTAAGGAAAAGCGCAGCAGGAAAACAACCGTTGCTTACAGGGCATCAAAGGAGATTGAGTCCATCCTGAATAATGAAGGGTCAGGACTTTATAAGCCATGGCAATTACGGGACTATACTCCATCTTCCATTACTCTAAAAACAACGTATGATGAGTTGTTTATACTTGCAAAAGAAAGGGCTATGATTCGGCCGGATTTTTCGGTGAGGGACGGTGAAGTGAGAATCCCGTCGATATTTGCTAAAATCCAAGGAGTAAGTAAAAATCGAAAAGAATATTGGGATCGGCTTCAAACCATGAGTCATTTAGAGCATTGCTTGCTTATAAAAAGGCTGCCATTCACGAATCCGAGTACTAGTGATTTTCGCTACCATTACCGGAACGCTCTTGGCAGGGATGGTCTTGTAAGTGGGGAGAAAGTTATGCAATCACATTATTGGCCCTACTCCTTTTTAGCATCAGGACTGCAAAAAGGGATTGCACATGCCATTGGGAAAATTTGTGAAATACCAGGATTAAAGCCGATGTCGGCGGAAACCAGCGAAGAAGTAAAAATATATCTGTTTACACAGGCAATGTTTATGCCTAAGAATGTCATTCAGTTAATGGAGAGATTTGATTATTCTCAAGCAGTCCCTAAATTAATTATTTACAATAACGAATCGACTGGAACGCTATCAAGGTCTGATGCAGCGCTGCTTTTGCTTCTTAATCAATTTGGGATTGATCTCATTTTGTACAATCCTCCGGGCCATAATGATATCGAAAACTATGTCGATGAACGATTATTTGATAAGCACTGGCTTGATGAAGTGGTGTTTGATTTGGAGTTTAAGGAACCATCGCTTTTTAAAAAAGGGCTTTTTCAAGGAATCTTAAAAAATTTAAGGGGAGATTAAACAGTGAACTTACCACCAAATCCATCAAATGGTTTAACACCTGTTTCAACTGATGATGTTCTAACTGACACAAAAGTATCAGATATAAAACTGGCATTACGTAAAGAACCGGAAATTCAAAATTTAGCCCGAACCATTGACGAGCGCGATCAAATTCAAATATTAGAGTTTGGAAAAGAGCCGGCAGTACAAATATCCCGTTTCTCCGATCAAATCCTAAGCAATATGCGGACAACGAAAGTAGAAGACTCAGGTGAACTATTGAAACATCTGGGCCGCATAATGGATAAATTTGATGCAAAGGATTTCCAAAAGACTTCAGGGGGGCTGTTTGGCAAGCTTTTCAAAAAGGGCGAAAAAATGGTCGAAAAGTTGTTTGGCAAGTATCAGACCATGGGCTCCGAAATCGACAAGGTTTATGTGGAGATTTCTAAATATCAGCACGAAATGGTCGATGCCACCAATATGTTGGAACAAATGTATGAACAAAATTATCAATACTATTTAACGCTTGAAAAATACATTGTTGCCGGCGAATTAAAAGCAGAAGAATTGAAGACCAACAACCTTCCACAGCTCGAGGCTCGTGTTTCTCAAGGTGATCAGCTTTCCTCTATGCAGTTGGATTCACTAAAGAATTCAATTGAACTGCTTGAACAGCGAATATATGATTTAGAAATGGCCAAGATGGTTGCACTTCAGACAGCACCTCAAATTCGATTATTGCAAAGAGGAAATACAAAGCTTATTGGTAAGATTAACTCTGCCTTTGTGACAACCATTCCTATTTTTAAAAATGGTTTAATCCAAGCTGTTGCTGCAAAAAGGCAAAAGCTGGTAGCCGATTCGATGAGCGAACTTGATCGCAGGACGAATGAAATGCTGTTAAGAAATGCTCAGAACATCTCTCAGCAAAGCACTGATATCGCAAGACTTGCGGGGGGACCTAGCATTAAAATCGAGACCATTGAGGAATCCTGGAATATTATCATCAAAGGGATGCAGGAAACACGTGCCATTGAAGAAGAAAATAAACGTCTTCGTTTAGAAGGTACGAAACGTCTGGAGCAGTTACAAGAGAACTTTAAAAAATTAAAACAATCTTAATCTTTTTCAAATATTTTAATGGGGTGATTGAAATGGCAATTAATTTACAAAAAGGTCAACGGGTTGATTTAACAAAAGGAAATCCGGGATTAACTAAAATTATGGTAGGTTTAGGCTGGGATCCAGTGCAAAGCAGCGGCGGAGGCGGCTTATTCGGAGGCTTATTTGGCGGCGGGGCTAGTAATGCCAATGTAGACTGTGATGCTTCCGTCATTATGCTTGGGGCGAATGATAAATTACAAAACAATAAAGATGTTATTTATTTTGGGAATTTAAGAAGTAATGATGGCAGTGTCCAGCACTCAGGTGATAACTTAACTGGAGATGGAGACGGGGATGATGAACAAATTATGATCGACCTTAGCCGTGTTCCAGCAAACATTCAAAAACTTGTTTTCGTAGTCAATATATATGATTGTGTGAAAAGAAAACAGCATTTTGGTATGATTAAAAATGCGTTTATCAGGGTGGTAAATCCTAATTCAAACCAAGAATTGCTCCACTACAATTTAACAGATAACTATAGCGGGCTTACTTGTCTTGTGACAGGTGAAATTTATCGACATGGTAATGAGTGGAAGTTTGCTGCTATCGGCAGTGGAACGAATGCAGCGAACTTAAGTGAAGTCGTTCGTTCTTATAGTTAAAAAATGTAACATTATCCTAGGCGCTGCGACTGTTATGTTCAACGGAATATTTTTGGCTTTTTATCTAAAAAAGCTTGGCTTGAGGTGATTTTTTTGGGAATTAACTTATCAAAAGGACAAAGAATAGACTTAACGAAAACGAATCCTGGATTAACGAAGGTGATTGTCGGTCTTGGCTGGGATACGAACCATTATCATGGTGGGTCTGATTTTGACTTGGATGCCTCTGCTTTTTTAACCGATGCTAACAGCAGAGTCAACCAGGAAAGTGATTTTATCTTTTATAATCAATTGATTCATCCTTCAGGAGCAGTTGAACATACAGGCGATAATCGTACTGGTGAAGGGGAGGGCGATGATGAGCAAATCAAAATTGATTTTAGTAAAGTACCTTCTCCTATTCAGCGAATCGCCATTACCGTCACAATCCATGATGCCGAAGCAAGAAACCAGAACTTTGGACAAGTTTCAAATGCTTTTGTCCGCTTGGTTGACGAGGAAACGGGACGTGAAGTATTAAGGTTTGATCTTGGTGAAGACTTTTCAGTGGAAACAGCTGTTGTCTTTTGCGAGTTATACCGTCACAATGGTGATTGGAAATTCAATGCAGTTGGAAGTGGTTTCGCTGGCGGTTTAGCAGCTCTTTGCAGGAATTTCGGTTTAGAAGTTTAACATATTAATTCGAAAGCTGCCATCATCACTGGCAGCTTTTCATGTTACAATGTAGAAATATGAATAACAGGGAGTGTCTTAATTGAAACAATATCTACAATTGTGCGAACATATTCTTATTAATGGCAATATAAAAGGTGACCGTACCGGTACAGGGACCATTAGTACTTTTGGCTATCAAATGAGATTTAATTTAGAGGAAGGTTTCCCTCTTATTACGACGAAAAAGCTGCATCTTAAATCAATTATTCATGAATTGCTTTGGTTTTTAAAAGGAGATACAAATGTAAGCTACTTACAGGAACATGGTGTGCGGATTTGGAATGAATGGGCGGATGAAAATGGTGAATTAGGACCTGTTTATGGCCACCAATGGCGATCTTGGACAGGGGCTAATGGAAGGACAGTAGACCAAATTAGCGAATTAATTGAACAGATTAAGACTAACCCTAATTCCCGCAGATTACTAGTAAATGCTTGGAATGTCGCTGAAATTGACGATATGGCACTTCCACCATGCCATTGCTTGTTTCAATTTTATGTAGCAGATGGAAAGTTATCATGCCAACTATATCAACGTTCTGCGGATGTATTTCTCGGCGTCCCATTTAACATTGCCTCATATGCACTTTTAACGTTAATGATTGCTCAAGTCTGTGATTTAAAACCGGGGGAATTTATTCATACTTTTGGAGATGTCCATATTTACCAGAACCATCTCGAGCAGGTAAAACAGCAATTAGCAAGGGAGCCAAGGGCTTTGCCAACCTTGAAAATCAATCCTAACGTGAAAGATATCTTTTCGTTCCAATATGATGACTTTACCTTAGAGGGATACGACCCCCACCCACACATTAAGGGAGTTGTCAGTGTATGATTTCATTTATCGTGGCAATGGATCAAAATGGGGCGATTGGTAAGGACAATCAACTCCCATGGCATTTACCGGAAGACTTAAAGTTTTTTAAAAGAGTAACGATGGGACATCCAATTGCAATGGGCAGAAAAACTCATGAATCAATTGGCCGGGTATTGCCAGGCCGGGAAAATATAGTTATTACTAGGCAGGCTGGCTATCAATGTGAAGAATGTACCATATTTTACTCGATCGATGAGTTTGTGACGAATAGTCAAAATAAGAATGATGAAATTTTTGTCATTGGCGGGGCTGAGATTTTTCAGGAAACATTCCCTTTTGCAGATCGATTATATATTACTTATATTGAAGAAACCTTTGATGGAGATACCTTTTTTCCACATTTTAATCAGGATGATTGGGTTTTAACTTCGATAGAAAAAGGAATTAAAGATGAAAAGAATCCATATGATTATGAATTTAGAATATACGACCGAAAAAATAACCTATAGTAGAAAAAGTATCAGTTTTTACTGATACTTTTTCTATTGTACAGTGCAGACTTAGTAGTATATAAAATATTTAAAATATTTAATTAATTACTAGAACATTGACTTAAGCGGTTGTAATTGTTAAATTGTCTATAGGATTAACTATAATTGGTGAAAATGCTAAATATCACTTTCAATGAATTTTTATCAAATTTTGTGAAATAACTATGAATTATTAACGATAATTAACGCAAAGAGTTTTTTCAATACTATAATCATAGTAGTAATAAACAACATCATTCGAAGGGGATGTAAATCCATGTTTTCTAATATCGGAGTACCCGGATTAATCTTGATTTTAACGCTTGCACTAATTATTTTTGGACCAAAGAAACTCCCTGAAATCGGTAAAGCCTTTGGACAAACTTTAAAAGAATTTAAAAAATCAACCCGTGAGCTAACGGATGATGTAATGGAAGATATTAAAGATGAAAAGAAAAATTTGACTAAATAAGGTGTAAGATTCTATCTTGCACCTTTTCTTCACGAAGTTTATACCTATATGGATGCGTAAAAACATGTTAATGGCAGGGGAAGTACCATGGAAGATAAAGAATTGAACTTAGTAGATCATTTGGAAGAATTGCGTAAGCGAATTATTATTTCGGCTTTGGCCTTTGTCGTTTTTTTTATGGTTGGATTTATCTATGTTGACGATATCTATAAATGGTTTGTTGGGAGTACCAAACTGCTTGTTCTTGGACCAAGTGATATCATGTGGATTTATTTCATGCTTGCTGGTGTTGTAGCGGTTGCTGGAACAATCCCTGTTTTAGCTTTACAAATATGGTTATTTGTCAGGCCTGCATTGAGACCAAATGAGCGGAAGATAACAGTTACATATGTTCCGGCCTTGTTTATTCTATTTATTTTGGGCCTAGCATTTGGTTATTTTGTTATTTTTCCGATGGTACTTAACTTTTTAGTAAACATTGGTCAAGATATGTTTGTAACAAATTTCACTGCGGAAAGATATTTTAGTTTTATCTTGAATATGACCCTTCCATTCGGAGTTTTGTTTGAATTACCTGTAGTGGTTATGTTTTTAACCTCTCTTGGAATCATTAACCCGTTTGTTTTAGCTAAAATTCGAAAATACGCTTATTTTGTACTAATTATTATCGCAGTTGTTATTACACCTCCAGATTTTATGTCTGATTTTGTGGTAACTTTACCATTATTACTACTTTATGAGGTGAGCATTAATCTATCCAAGTTCGTTTACCGGAAAAAATTGAAAAATCAGCATGATGAGGAACTTGACGATGAAAAGGAAGAAGTTATAGAAGCATAAATAAGTAATGACCTTAAGGGCTGCTAGCTTTTAAGGTCTTTTTGTATATAGAAAATGGATGATCCTCTTGGGAGTCATCCATTTATTTTAATCTTACTACCTCTTTATCGGATTCCAATACTTGAAAGCCAAGTCTATTTAAATGTTTACGAATACCGCTTCGCTCCCAAGTTTTTAGGATGGGGTTTTCCAAGCTTTTTTTAGGATAAAAGACACCTATACAAGATAATTCCTCGAAGTTCATCCCTTGCTGTACATATTTTGCAATTAGTTCATCACGCTGTTCAATCTTTGCCAGAAATAAATTCATTGCTTTAATAAATTCTTTTTTTGAAAAAATACCTTTCTGGTGCCCGGTTATGTAGGTATCAGCATCTAGCGTCAACAGGCGTTTACCAGAGGCAATAAAATCATCAATATCTCCATCGGTTCCATTGTACCATGGTCCGAACGTGGTCATGTCATAATCACCAGTAAATACTACCCCTAATTCGGAAAAGTAGGGACATGAAAATCCGCTTGTATGCCCTGGTGTGTGTAAAAATTGTACCTTTACATTGCCGAATTGATATTCTTCATCATAATGGTATGCTCCAGAAATTTCACCGAGGTTTTTCACCCATTCTTGCGGAAGGGTTTTTTTCCATCTTTCAACACCCTCTCGACCCCACTCCTGATAAACTCCATTCACACTTGCAACACCTTCAATGGTGAGCGAGGATTCATACTCAATTGGGTTAATCCATTTGGTAATATCTTTGAAAAGGTGGTTATGCAAGGTATGATCAGGATGGTAATGGGTATTTAAGATTAATTGGACTCCATACTCTTTCTCGATACTTTTAAGAACTTTATCCTCTGCACCAGTATCAATTAAGACCTTTTCAGAACAATCGAGATAAAGACTTCTGGAATAAGGAACTTTACTCAAATTGACGCCTTCTAAAATGATGATAGGACCAATTCGGTTCATTTTTTCACCTCACATTTATTTCGCATATATTTTAATAAACCGAGTGAATGCTCATTCATAATATCATAATTTTCAAATCATTAATAGGTGAAGTTCCTCCTATTTAAATAATTACTTGGCAGGAAGGAGATAGCTGTGAATATAAATGCTGTTTACTTTTAACCTGTCGACAACTTTGCTAAACTAGGTACGAAATAGTAAAGAAATAGATTGTAGGTGATTGGATGAAGAATCGTTTACTGCTTTTATTAGTTCTTGTTTTTACTTTAATACTTTCAGCATGCGGAAAAAAAGAAATTGAGAATGCTGTAGATTGGCCAATTAATGATTTCACAGCGACTACACAGCAAAACAAGCCATTAGGACTAAAAGATTTAAAAGGAAAGGTTTGGGTTTCCGCTTTTATTTTTACAAGCTGCGCGGATGTATGCCCTCCAATGACTAGTAATATGGTAAAGCTCCAAACGAAATTAAAAGAAGAAAATCTGAAGGATGTTGAATTAGTTTCGTTTAGTGTGGACCCTACTGTCGATACTCCTGAAGTCTTAACACGCTACGCCAACCAATTTGGGGTGAATTTTAAAAATTGGACATTCCTGACTGGATACTCACAAGAATTTATTGAGAAATTTGCTGGGCAAAACTTCAAGACTATTGTCAAAAAACCTGAGGAAGGAAATCAGGTGATTCATCAAACCTTTCTTTACTTAGTAGACAAGGATGGTCATATTAAAAAGACATACAGCGGTTTTAAAAATGTTCCTTATGAAGAGATTATTAATGATATTAAAACATTGGAATAGACCTTTATTGGTCTATTTTTTTTTACAAGAAAAGGTTAAAGTACATATTTGTTTTGAATATTTATTGTCGTGTTATAATAAAGAAACAGTATAGTGCCCCTCTTAGTTTGCTAACTGAGGAAATAAGTTACTTAGAAGGCAGGTGAATGGAGTTGAAAAAGTTTTTCCCCCTTCTAATTCTTTCAATAGTGCTATTATGTTCTTGCCGTCCTTCCAATCCATTAGTGCTTCATCCGGAGAAGAAAGTTGCTGCACAAGTTTTCGAACCAATACCTGCTGATTTTATTCCTCGAAAAATAACCATTTTATCTGCAGGTGATTCACTAACGCAAGGAGTAGGGGATAGTACAGACCAAGGTGGTTATCTGCCATATCTTAAAAGTATGCTGGAAAATGATAAAGGCATTCAAGAGGTTGATTTTTATAATTTTGGTGTAAAGGGAAATCGTACGACACAGTTGTTAAAAAGACTCAAAACACAGGAAATTAAGCCCATTATAAAAAGTGCTGATATGGTGATTTTAACTATTGGCGGAAACGATATCATGAAAATTGTGAAAGAAAATATCTCAAACTTGCAGGTATCTGATTTTCTTGAGGAAAAAGAATCCTATCGAAAGCACTTAACACAAATTTTTAATGAGATTATTACTGAAAACCCCAACGTGTCAATTGTGTTAGTGGGTGTGTATAACCCCTTTTCGAAATACTTTTCCGATATTAAAGAAATGGATCAAATTGTTGCTGAGTGGAACCAAGCAGGTCAAAGCGTTGTAAACCAATACTCAAATTCCTATTTTGTTTCGATTGAAGATCTTTTTATTAATGCAAAAGAAGATATTTTGTATACTGATAATTTTCATCCTAATAACAAAGGATATGAACTAATTGCCCATAGGCTGAATGAGACATTAGATGAACAGGTATTGCCTAATCTCGTGAAAAAGGCTTATACGGTTAGTACTGAGGAGAATTAAATGAAGAATAAATGGAAACTGGGATTTCTCACTTTAACAGGAATCATTGTAATAGCTGCAATAATTCTTTTTTCGTTAGTTATGGCCCCAATAAAAGAGACGGAACCCATTAAAACTAACATTTCTAACGAGGACTATGTATCCTTTCATGTTAAATCAAATAAGTATGACTTAAATAGACTTATTAATCATTATCTGAAAGAAGAAGCTGCCGATTCCCCTATAGATTATAGGGTTCTATTGGGAGATGAGGTGGAATTATATGGAACACTTCCTTTTTTTAGTGAAAAATTAAAATTGAAATTAACATTTGAGCCATCGGCACAAAAAAATGGCGATTTAATCTTAAAACAAAAGTCGATGTCAGTCGGAAAGTTGCATCTACCCATTTCGTACGTTTTAAACTTTATAAGTGAGAACTATAAGCTTCCAAAAGGTGTTGAAATTAGACCAAATGATCATCTAGTCTATATTCATATGACCCAGTTAAAGCTTAAAAGTGATTTGAAAATTAAGGTTGATAAATTTAATTTAAAAAAGGACGATATTGCTTTTACAATATTAGTCCCAGTAAAATAGGTGTCCGATTTAGGACACCTATTTTTTAATCCTTAATATAAATATATTGTAATTCGGGTGTATTCTTTGATAATCCTAATAAAATAAGGGTGTAACTTTCATTAGGTCTAAAAGTTGCCTTTGGCAACGGTAATAGAATGTCTTTAGTTCCTGCTGTTCTTACTTCTAGATCGACCGTCATTGGAGTTAATCCTAAATACTCGGTTGCTTGTTTGTATGAAACCTTAGGGAAAATTACGTCCCGATCTTTAACAGCAATATCAAGTGCAGCTGTATCCGGAGATAACTGGATAAAACGAACCTTTGCTTCATTTTCAGGAACTTCCGGTTGGTTTAGAAACACCAATAACCGCATCTTGTTAACTGAATCAATAGTGGTTAAGGTGTATGATTTTCCTTCCTCGATGGTTATTTTTTTATTTAAGACACTATCAACCATATTTCCGGCCGGATAAATATCAATGTGATATTTTCCAGCTTTTAAGTGTAGGATCTGGCTGACTTGTTTAAAAGCTAAATCCTTTACAACAGAGTTCCCATTTATATAAACATCAATGTTCGGGGAATCAGGCGATGTATGCAGAATTCGTATTTGTGCTTCTCCTTTTTCAGCTTGAGCAGGGGATCTCATTAGGTTCATTGCTTTATTCATGTATTTATAATGTTTTAGGTAGAAATGTATGTGTAAGTGGGGGTTAGTGTACTTATAAAGCTGAGCTAATAAATCATACATGGTTGCTTTTTGGAGATAATCCGTTTGTTTTCTTTTTTCAGACACTTTTATCAACTCCTTACAACCTAATTTATTCAAACGGATATAGGTATGTGTCTAGTGTTCGTAATCATACGAAGGAAGGACCATGAGAAGAGAGGGGCAATAAAGTTTATTTTTGAAAAAACATTCGGTATACTTTAATGTAAATAAAAGAGGGGTGGAAACGTGGAAAATAAACATCAATTAGCAACTTTTGCCGGCGGCTGTTTCTGGTGCATGGTTAAGCCGTTTGATGAACAACCAGGTATAGTAAGGGTTGTGTCTGGATATACAGGGGGAACGGTTGAGAATCCAACCTATCAACAAGTATGCTCCGATACCACGGGACATTATGAAGCCGTCCAAATCACTTTTGACCCTGAGGTATTTCCGTATGAAAAATTATTGGAATTATTCTGGCAGCAAATTGATCCTACCGACCCCGGCGGCCAATTTTACGACCGTGGTCAATCGTACCAGACGGCAATCTTTTACCATAATGAAATACAAAAAGAACTTGCCGAAAAATCTAAACACTTTCTGGAGGAAAGCGGCCGTTTTTCAAAACCGATTGTGACACCCATACTCCCCGCGAAGGCCTTTTATCCTGCTGAAGAATATCATCAGCACTATTATAAGAAAAATCGTGCCCATTATGAGTCATACCATATAGGTTCAGGCCGTGCTGGGTTTATTGAAAGACACTGGGGGGACAAACATGCAAAATAGGGATTTGAAAAAAGAATTAACGCCTATACAATATGAGGTTACTCAAAATAATGGTACAGAGCCGCCGTTTAGAAATGAATATTGGAATGAAAAGAAAGACGGAATATACGTTGATATTGTATCTGGAAAGCCATTATTCAGCTCCCTAGATAAATTTGATGCAGGCTGCGGCTGGCCAAGCTTTACCAAACCGATTCAAGAGGAAGAAGTAGTGGAAAAAGAGGATTATAGTCATTTTATGATTCGGACGGAGGTAAGAAGTAAAACGGCTAATTCTCATTTAGGACATGTCTTTAATGATGGCCCTATGCCAACGGGCTTACGCTATTGTATCAACTCAGCGGCACTCAAGTTTATTCCAAAAGAAAAGCTCGAAGAAGAAGGCTACGGAGAATTTAACAAGCTCTTTAATGAAAAATAAAAAGGACGTCCAAGCTATGGACGCCCTTTTCATGTTAAAACCATTAAATTTCATTCGATTTTTGTTTTGAAGTAGACGTCATCCCGCCAGAAAGGACAAATTTCATTGCATCTTCAGGCTTCACATCAATAATTTCCACCTGTTCCTTAGGGATTAAGAAGGTAAATCCCGCCACTTGAAAGGTTTGCGGAATATAGACGGCTACATGCTCTTTTAAAGGACAATAAAAGTCCTCTAAATCCTCGGATGTAATAAACCCAATGCTTCTCATCCCCGTTCCTGGAATGACCACCAACGCGACTTTAGAAAAAGCTTTCTTCTCCCCAAGAAAGGATTGTACAGTATCTTTAATAACGGAATAGATGGTTTTAACAACTGGAATTCTCTCAAGGAGGCGGTCGATTATTTTAATAATTTTCCCGGTTATATATTTAGTAGACATCCATCCTAACAGGGTAATTAGGATTATGGTTGTTAAAAGGCCAAATCCAGGAATGTAATCATTTTTAAGATATGGTCTTAATGAATTGCCAAGAATACCGTCCAAAAATAGAAAGGTTTTGTAAATAACATAAATAACGAGAATAATTGGCACGATGGTTAAAATGCCATTAATAAAATTCTTTAATACTGATTTCATCCTATCACCTACAAAAATATCACTGTCTCTCATAATATAGGCGAATGCACATACAGGTCAAGTATCTAGTTCATAAAGTACTTATGAAAAGAAACAAAAAATTGAGGAGTGAATGTTTATGTATCATGGTTATGGTTATGGATTTGATGGCCACTGTGGTTATCCTGCGTATCCTGTAGGTGGATGCGGTTTTGGCTTCGGCGGATTTGCGTTAATTGTTGTATTGTTTATTTTGTTAATTATTATCGGCGCTAGCTGGAATTATTAAAAAGAAAAGGCT
>NZ_PGVE01000052.1 GCF_002860255.1 Neobacillus cucumis | reverse complement strand
CTTGGATTTTGTCCTCAAGACGCCTTCTTGAAGACTCTTCTTGGATTTCCTTCTTGGATTTTGTCCTCAAGGCGACTTCTTGAAGACACTTTTTGGATTTTCTTCTTGGATTTTGTCCTCAAGACGCCTTCTTGAAGACACTTTTTAGATTTTTTTCTTGGCTTTTGTCCACAATACGCCTTCTTGAAGACTCTTCTTGGATTTTCTTCTTAGATTTTGTCCTTAATACGTCTTCTTGAAGACACTTCTTAAACCTTCTACTTTCATTTCCCCCTTAAAATTTGCTCTTTTAAGCCTTCAAGTTTCCTAACGAACTCGCAGTTTAACAACATTTTGAATAACAGGAGATATGAGATAGCCAATCCAGACACCAAGTACATTTAAGATTAAATCATCAATATCCATACTTCCGCGTTTGGTGAAATGCTGTAAAATTTCAATGAGAGTGATGCAGGCTGCTGAAATTAAAATTAAATTCCACCTAGAGAGGCCCCGAAAGAACATTAGAGCCACTACACCAAAAGGTACGAATAGAAGGATATTCGCAGTTAGATTATAAAAAGCAACAAGAAAATTTCCTTCGTCTAAAAGAAAACCTCCTATTGTTTTAAAAGGTATGTAATTAATTTGACTATAGTCCTGAGAGGCAGGACGGAAAAATAATAATATCAGTAAACCCACGGTATATACCGTTATTGTTATTTTTAAAAGAATTTTAGAAATTTGAATGATCCCTTTGCCCGCATAATAAACGACAAACAGAACAAAGATTGTCAGGCACATCCAAATTACACCAAGAACAGCCGGGTGAAGATAAGATAAAAGCCTGAACCAAACAGGCAGTAAACACACATATAGCACCTGTGAAATTCCAAGAGATATCCATAATAATTTTTTATTCATTTTTTTAAAATCCATATTATGTATTCTCCTCCTAAGTCGATTAATAATTATTTTACTAAAAACTTAAAGTTCTGAACAAAAAAAATTGAACCCAGCCAAAAAGCTAGGTTCACTCTAGTTATAGGGTCGTTTTTTATATGATAGTAAAAAACGGCAGGATAATAATAGTTAAACAAAGAAAAAAAACAGCCATGGCACCAAATTTCTGCTTGTCCTTCCATAAGGTAACGCCAAAACCAAAGGTATAAGCGGTAATGACAAAGAGAACAATGAATGTCCATAACATACTATTCCCCCACCTTTACAGGTTTTCTTGCTTGCTTTCCATAATCAATAATCTCCACATCCGGTTTGACAATGATATCTGCTTTTAAAAACGATTTCCCCCAATTGAATTTTTCATATTGCTGATTTGTTAGAAAATAGGGGCGGGCATAAAGCGATAAAGGATATGGTACACCCTTTAATTCCGTTTGAGATTTTCTAAATAATTTTTCATTCATTTCTTTGAAATAACTAACAAATCTTCTTTTTAAAATTTGCCTGTTTTTTTCTGAAGAATAGCTAACCATGGATGGGTTAGTCATAATTTCTACTTTTAAGGGAATGGTAATAGTTATTTGGGGCTTGCTTCCTTTTAAGCTCATCTTTACCTTATTATTCTCCCTTTTCATAATTCTTACGGCAAATTTCCTTTTTTTGTCTAAGAAAGGATTAGGGATATCAATCAATATATCTTTGATATTAGTTGTATCGTCAAGGATATTAACAATTCGGGTTTCCTGGCCAGTAAGTTTATCAATCATTACACCATTTTTAAAAACTGCCGATCCAATAAATTGTGTATTATCCAATTCTCCGCTTGCATTCACTTCGCCTGCAGTGTATTCGTCCTCACTTCTAATCTTGGGGTTCTTAACCTTTTTAGCAGTGGTATACATCGCTAAATAAAGATCTGCCCCTCGCTCTAGAGTTTTAAAATAACGGAATAATGTAGAATCCGGAATCAAGCCATTTTCAATTCCATGGTCGACCATATACTGAAAGTACTTATGGGGTCTAGTTTCCATTTTTGGTTTATTTTCCACAAAAAAGTCGCTTGGTTTTTCCTTAGAAACTGCTAAATAAGTATTCATACGGATTTCTTTATCTTTTTGAGTATCATATATCATACTGACAAACCTTTTTTCTTTTGCATATGCTTCAGAGACAATAATAATTTTTAGAAATTCGTAACTAATATCTCGAGAGATAATGGCATTAGCTGTCCCCTTGGCAGCAATAATATCATTGACATCAAATGAAATGACTTCTCGGGGCTTTTCATTTGAACCTCCGCCTCCCTGCATGCTTCCAACTTCTGGATTAGCAAGGAGCATGGTTACTTTAATTTTCCCTTTAATTTGGGACTTATCAATTCCCAGTCCAATAACATAGGACCGATCTTCCAGTTCCTCACGATCCCAACAGCCCGTTAAAAGGGAAACCATAACTAGAAATAACAGACTTTTACATACTATTTCTATTTTTTGCATGTTTAAATTCCCCTTTTAACAGTGCGACTAACCAAAGCATGAGTGAAATGGTTATTATCACAGGTCCAACTGAATTATATACCACCGTTTTAATATGAGAGACCACCCCTGCGGATTCCGGTATACTACCAATTAATACATATATGGCAGCTAAAGCTGGAAATAAGTATTCAAAATCTTTAATTTTGAAAATGTGGCCAAACATAAGCCCATTAAAATACAAAAACATGGTAAAACGTATAAATGCTAACATCAGCCAGATGACAAAAAAAATTATTTCTACATTTGGAAGGTAGCTGCCGAGAGAGATGTAACGAATAAGTGTATGGAAAGGGTAACCAATGTTACCTAAAGAGTTATCAAACATACAGATATAAACCACCAGGATCAAACTAAGTTGAATGGTGATATATACAAAAGTAATCCATGTACCATTTAGAAAATCTTTTCCAGACCTCACGTGAGGGATAATCGTTGTAAACAGAAAAAAATCAACGAAAAGAGACAGTCCCATTACACTTCCTTTTGCTATTTTTAATGGACCTGGTCCTAAAATCGGAAACATGGATCTAAGGGTACTATCCCTGTTACTTAATAATAAGGCAATGTACAATAAGATGACCGCATAGAAAACAACTAAATAAGAAACAGAACCAATCTGCTGAATTCCTTTTTTAGCACCATAAGCACAGATGGTCATTAATAAGGCATAGATCACTAGGGCTGGTGTAGTTGGGAAGTAAAACGTACGAATTATATTCGTATAGACTCTTGAATCGAACGAAATGCCTATAGAGCTAATTAGAAAAATAAGAAGACAAATGAAAAAACCAATATATTTTCCAAATAGGATACGAATAACAGAAAATAAATCCTTACTTTGATACAACGAAAGTGTTTTTAACAATAAAAGGTACGGAAAAAATAAGATACCTGCCGAAACAATTGGAATCATCCATGAAGCATTTTGTACTTGTTTATAAAACATTGCCGGGGTATCCTCTGTTCCCTTTGCCATAACCATTAAGAGAGCAATGGATACATATTCGCGAATACTAAGTTTTCTAGGTTGCTGCTCCATAAATTTTATCCCTTTCTTTGTCTCACCATATCCTTCGGCTTTAAATAACCAGGGCGAAACCTTTCTTTAAACGGAACATGCCGGATAATTAAATCCTTAGATGAGAAGTGTCGTGGTGTCATTGGTGCAAAGTAAGGAGTGCCAAAAGATTCTAATGAAGCCAGATAAAACAATCCTAAAATATACAAAGAAGTTGCCCCATAAATCCCCATTGCCCCCGCCACAAAAATAAATAAAAAACGGCTGATTCGAATAGCAAAGTTGAGGCTGGTATCACTGATAATAAATGAGCTTAGTCCGCTTAAGGCTATAACAATGATAACAATTGGACTAATTACGTTTGCTTGAACAGCTGCTTGACCTAAAATTAACGCGCCCACTATTCCGATTGTGGGTCCGATAGGAGAAGGAACACGTAATCCCGCCTCACGAATCAGTTCAAAGGCAGTTTCCATCATTAAGATTTCAATAATCGAGGGAAATGGTACCCTTTCTCTCGTCCCAGCGATTGCCATTAATAAATCTGGAGGAATCATTCCTACATGGTAATTGGTAATCGCAATATAAAAGGCAGATGAAAATACAGCAACAAACATCGCCATTAACCGTAGAATCCGAATGAAATTCCCATAGGGCGCCCGCAGGTAATGATCCTCTGGGGAATGGATCATTGCCCAAAAGGTGGCCGGCAAGACCAAACAACTTGGTGAATTAGACATTAATAAAATAATATGGCCTTCTTCGATAAAAGAGGCCGCACGGTCGGGACGCTCTGTATACAATAGTGTAGGAAAAAGGGATCTCGGCCGTTCTTCTAGATATTGTTCTAAAATGCTTAGATCAAGGATCTTATCTGTATTAAGTGCTGCTAATTTATCCTTTATCGTTCTACGCAGTTCGTCGTTTGCTAGATCTTTCTGATATACAAGAAAGACATCATTTCTTGATCGCTTCGAAACAACTTGTGATTCCACAATCAGATTTTCATTTTTTATCTTTTTTCGGATAAGAGCGATATTATCAATAACCTTTTCATTAAAGGACTCTTTGGCCCCTTTAACAATTACCTCATTATCTGATTTTTCTATTCCCCGTCCGCGCGTTTTAGTGGTTTCAAATAAATAACAAAGCTGGTCACCATCAATAAAAAGGGCAGTAATCCCTCCTGTAACAAACTCTGTAATTTCTCCAATATTGGTCGCTGTTTTTTGAATAGGATACGAGGCTATATCCTGTATATCTCTTGCAGTCTGTTCACTATTAAGTAATTTTTCAACGATCCCTTCCTGTATATTTTGGATATCCACCATTGTACTGAAATATATAATAAAGGCTCGGCGGTTTAAGGCGCGGACGGTAAACTCACGGATCTTAACATCTGTATTTGTTGGAAAACTAAATATGGATTTAAAAACCTCCAAATTGTGCTCATACTTCCTGCTTATATCCTGGCTTTTTAAATCAATTTCCTTTTGATTCGATTTTTCTTTAAACTGTGGTTCAGGATTGAGTATTTTTAGAAGCAAGTTTAGAGTCGTTTTCTTCATCATGAACCACCTCCAATTTTTAAATAGTTTTCCAACTTTAGGTGTCATTATGTATGAAAGGAAAGGTTTGGATTGATTGAATATAGCAGGATTTTTCTATAGGATAAGAAAAGTGGAAACTTTTAAGAAAAGAGGAATTTAAGAATGAATTTACTATGGGATTTTGATGGTACTCTTTTTGATACATACCCGGCACTGGTGGAGGGATTCATAAGGCTAAGCCAAAGGGACTTGGATCGCACTGAAGTATTAAGCTGGCTAAAGAAAGATTCAAAAACTGCCTTTATGCATTACGGGATCTCTGAAGACCTGCGTGGTGAATATCAGCGATTATATAATATGTACTCTGTAAAAAGCCTGCCTTTTGATCACGTTGAAAAGGTATTAGCGGCAGTCGATCAAAATGTTATTGTTACTCATCGTGATAAGGAATCAACCTTGATGCTGCTTGAAAAATTCGATTTATTAAAGTACTTCCAAGACGTGGTTTCTGTTGAAGAACAAGGGTTTACTAGGAAACCGCATACGGCTTCCTATGAATATGTTCTTAAGTCTCGCCACATCGATTTGGTTGTGGGAGACCGGGATTTAGATTTAATTCCAGCACGCGGATTAAATATTACTACCGTGGCCTTCCAAAATCCAAATATTACAGCAGACTTTCATATTGATCATTATGCAGATTTCATCCCAATGGTTCTAAATAAGTTATAGAAGGTTCATTAAGTTTCTGGTAAAATCATGTAAAAACCTTGGGGAGAGATACACATGATTACCTACCCACATTTGCGTTTGGATGAAGGAGTTTTAATTGGTGTAACAGCCCCATCCTCTGGTGTGCCAAACGAATTACATGAAGTATTAAAGGCGGCTTTACGCCGGATGGAGCAAAGAGGCTTCCAGGTAACCAGCGGTGATACGGCTTGGACACAATCTAAGGCAAAATCAGCCCCTGCATTAATCCGAGCAGCCGAAATTCATAGGATGATGAGGGATAATGAAATTGATTTGATTATCCCCCCATGGGGCGGTGAGTTGTTTTTGGAAACTCTCGAACATATAGACTTTGATAATATGAAAAAGAAGTGGGTTCTAGGCTACTCGGATATTAGTGGGTTGTTGCTGTCAATAACATTAAAGACAGGAATGGCAACTGCCCATGGGACTAATTTGGTTGATTTAAGAGGGGAATTCTCAGACGAAACAACCGCTATGTGGCAGACTATTCTGTCGACTCCAACAGGAGGTTCCGTTCTTCAGCATTCTTCCGAACGATATCAAAAGGAATGGAACCATGCTGCTCCCTCTCCATGTGTATTTCACTTAACGGAACCGACGAATTGGAAGACTGTTTCCGAACAGCCGGTTTCTCTTCAGGGGCGTTTACTAGGCGGTTGTATCGATATTATCCGCCATTTAATCGGGACCCCTTACGGTGATGTTGCAGGATTCCGTAAAAAACATCTTAACAGTGAGCCTTTGATTTGGTATTTAGAGAATTGTGAAATGAATACGGCTGATTTAAGGCGTTCCTTAGTGCAGATGCGATTAGCCGGTTGGTTTGATGATTGTTCAGGTATTATGTTTGGCCGCAGCTCTGTGAATACCCCTGTTGAAGGTTATACAGTTGAGGATGTATATATGGATCTAGCGGACGACCTTGGAATACCGATTGTTTATGATATTGATTGCGGCCATGTTCCTCCGCAAATTACCTTTGTTAACGGGGCACATGCAGAGGTGACGGTCGAGAATGGGAAAGGATCGATACTGCAGGAGTTTCGTCCATAACTTACTGCTCAAATGGGAAGACCTGACCGTGGAACTCTTCGTTTCTCAACAAGTATAAATCTCATTCCGAAGGAACAAACTATCCCCAACTACATGTCTTGGGAGAAAAGTGATGTCCGTTTTTTTAGAAATCATCATTCGAACCATTACAGCTTTTATCATATTGTGGCTCTTTTTACATATCCTCGGAAAACAAACAATTTTTCAAAAGGCCTACCATCTATTTATCGCTACAATTACCATGGGTACGATTGCAGGAAATCTAGCTTTTAATTATAAACTTGGATTCCTATACTTTATTCTTTCCTTCGTGATTATGGGTACCGTTATTTTCACCTTAAATATCCTCTCTGTCAAAAGCCGGCGTTTTCGAGAAAAAATTGCGGGAAGACCTACTACCCTTATTAAAGAAGGAAAAATCATGGAAGAAACGTTACAAAAGATTGGTTTTACAATCGATATGCTGAAACAGGCCTTACGCGAAAAAGATGTCTTTAACATTGAGGAAGTCGATTGGGCGATTTTAGAAGTGAATGGTTCCATATCCGTTTTAAAAAAAGCCGAATACCAAAGTATCACAAGAAAGGATTTAAATCTAAACTCTTCATCTCATCGGATTCCAGTAGAATTGATTATGGAAGGGAAGCTTTTATCCGACAACCTGTCCAACTCCCCCTACAATGAAGCCTGGCTCCAAGCAGAACTGCAGAAAAGAAACACCCAAGTGCCCGACATCTCCTACGCCGTCGTAGGGACACAAGGAAACTTGTATATTGATTTCTATCAAGACAAACAGCAGCAATCAACATAGGATTACTGCTGTTTTTTTCTTTGAACTTGAGTATTTAACAATCCTTTCCCTGCCATATCACCTTTCTGCCCAAAAACTAGCTCTCTAGATTTTGTTAAAAATCCTTCGAAAAACTGTTGTGAAAATATGTATTTTATGATTCGATAAAAATATGACTAGGGGGGTTAGACATGAGAGGAAAAATGAGACTGATCACGACCATGCTCATCTTTGGGAGTATTGGGGTTTTTGTAAAAAAAATGAACATGTCTTCAAGTGAAATTGCATTTCTACGAGGAGTAATCGGGAGCCTGTTTCTCCTTGTTGCTAGTCTTCTTGTTAAGCATAAGCCATCGTTCAAGGCATTAAAAGAAAACGCATTGCTGCTCTTATTATCTGGAGGAGCAATCGGGCTTAATTGGATTTTTTTATTTGAATCCTATCGATACACAACCATATCAAATGCTACTATTAGTTACTATTTTGCACCTATTTTTGTAATGATTCTGGCACCATGGGTACTGAAAGAAAAACTAACGGGCGTGAAGGTTGGCTGCATTGTTGCCGCTATGGTCGGCTTATTTTTAATAGTGAATCCTGGAGGTGATGGGCAAAATCACACCTTAGGTATTTTCTATGGGCTGTTAGCAGCAGCACTATACGCGAGCGTCATTTTAATGAACAAATTTATTAAAAATTTATCTGGATTTGAAACGACGTTAGTCCAATTAATAGCGGCTGCCATTGTACTGTTACCCTATATTGGATGGCAGGGTACACTTACATTTGCCGGTCTAAATTCGACCTCCATTATCTTTATCCTGATTCTTGGTATTATACATACAGGTCTTGCCTATTTTTTATATTTTACATCCATACAAGAATTAAAGGGCTCTACGATTGCGGTCCTAAGCTATATTGATCCAATTTCCGCAGTTATTATCGCTGCCATATTCTTAGGCGAAAGCATGACCTTCGTTCAAATGATTGGCGGCATTCTTATACTCGGCTCGACGTTTTTAAGTGAAAGACTAGAAATGAAAATCAAGACTCCCACTCCTACTTCCTAGTGGGAGTTTTTTTCTTCTAAAGAATCCATTTAACGTTTGTTCCATTCCTCAATCCCTTATACACCAACCTTTCCACCTTTTCGACTATTCAATTTTTCACAGTTTAAAAGACCTGTTCATAATTCTGTAAAAACATTTCGAACAAACTTTGAACTTATCCCTATTGCCATGTTTTTAACGTAAAAAAGGAATATAGTAGAAGCATAAAGAACAAACAAAAATGAAAGAAGGAATCATTTATGTTTAACAAATTTTTAAGAGAGAATAAAGCTGCCTCAGTTATTTTAACTGTTTTACGTTTATATCTTGGTTACTCTTGGATTACAGTTGGGATTGGAAAATTATCCAGCGGTGGCTTTGATGCTTCTGGATTCTTAAAAGGGGCAATCGCAAATCCCGTTAAAGGCCCGGACGGTGCAGTCGTTTTTGGCTGGTACGTGGACTTCTTAAAACATTTTGCATTACCAAACGTGGATATATTTAACGTCATCGTTCCTTGGGGTGAAACATTAATTGGTTTAGG
Source organism: Neobacillus cucumis (assembly GCF_002860255.1). GTDB lineage: Bacteria > Bacillota > Bacilli > Bacillales > Cytobacillaceae > Neobacillus > Neobacillus cucumis_A. Next base: position 149,183 of record NZ_PGVE01000052.1, on the reverse strand, counting down.
CTTAATCCTTGGATGCTTAACAACAACTGCCATGTTCTTTGGCCTAGTCATGAATTTCTCTTTCTTCTTAGCAGGAACTGTATCTCACAACCCAAGAGACATCTTCTTAGGATTTATCATCTTAACTGCAGGCTACAATGCTGGTAAAATTGGTTTAGACCGCTGGGTTGTTCCTTTCTTAAGGAAAATGGGCAGCAAAAATACTGGAACTGAAAAATCTAAAGCGGCTGTTTAAGACAGAACACAACAAAAAAGACGATTCGGATTCCCGAACCGTCTTTTTATTTGCCTTCGATACAAAAAGAAAACCCTTTCAATCATTAATGTTATCTTAATAAACAATTAATACGTCTATAACAATTAAGACACAGTTTGTTAATATTAATGCTTTAAACTGTATATTAGTGGGGATAGCATGTGTGGCTATCATGGTATTTGGCGTAGGTGGAGCCGATACTAAGGGGACGGGAATTGAATAGATATTAAGTAAGTTATTATTCATTATCCCAATTTTGGCCAATTTGATTTTTTTAACTTTGATGATGCTCTTTGTTAAAAATTGCGTGACTTACAGTACCTAGTTATTCAGTAAGATATTATGTTGAATCAGCAAACTCTTGTCTAAAGAGTTAATACTATTTATCTGCGAGTGATGATTTCATATCCGAGAATATTCTCCCCTTATCCAAGAGCAACCCCTGCATAAATAATTGGTATACTTCTTCTCCTTCAAGAAACGATATGAATGGGGGGTGAAATATACTGATGAAAAACGAAAACAATGGCGGGGGAAATCAAATAAAGTACAGTATTTGGAATACTCGTACGGAAGAAAACATGGATGTGACAAAAGAGAAAATAATTGATGCGATGGATCGCTCGTCTCTTGAATCAAAATCAACAGAACAACAGCACTAAAAGCAGCCGAAAAGGGCTGCTTTTAGTTTTTTCTAATATATAAAGAAGAGAAGGAATTCCCATCTCTTCTCAACATTCAAATATATAAAAGACTAATTTTTAGCCGGCAGGTTGACAAACACGTGTGTCCCTTCCCCTGCCTTACTGGTTATCCGAATCTTACCTGAATGGGATTGAACAATCCACTTGGCAATAGATAACCCTAATCCCGAGCCTTCTAAATGACGTGTTCTTGCTTTATCCCCACGATAGTATCGATCAAAGATGTGAGGAAGATCTTCCCTCGAAATACCAACTCCTGTATCGGAAATTTCTATGATTGCACGCGAACTCTTACTACTAGCCTTAACAGAAATAGCTCCATTTTCTTTCGTATACTTTAGTGCATTATCTATTAGAATGATAAACAATTGTTTTAGTCTCTCTCTATCACCTATCATCTCGATTGGGTGAATATCAGTACTTAACTGAATCTTTTTAAGAGCAGCCAGCTTTTGAAATTCCTTAACCACTTGATGTAAAATGTCATTTAAATAAATGGGCTCTTTTAGTAACTCCAGTTGATCTGAGTCCCAACGTGCTAGAGTCAATAAATCAGAGGACATTTTGGACAAGTAGTTAATTTCTTGAATTGCCTGATGGATGATCTCACTTTCCTGTTCGATACTATGGTCAGGATGGCGGAATAAGTGTTCTAAATTTAGCTTCATAACAGAAAGCGGAGTCCGTAATTCATGAGAAGCATCAGCAACAAATTGCTGCTGCTTCTCCCAAGAGAGCTTGATAGGTATTAAAGCTTTTCTAGCAAGATAAATTCCCGCAAGAATGGCGATAAATACACTGAGGACCGAGCCAAAACCAATGACCATAAGTAAATGAGATAACATCTCTCTTTCACGTCTAAGGTTATAAATCACTTGTATTTTTTCAATAGGTGAATAGTTTTTATTTGTTGAAACAAAAACGTTAATATAGCGGTAAGACTCAGAACCAATGGAAAAGGATTGAAGTCCTTCTTTATTTAACAAATGTGAAAAGAGTTCAGTGTCTTTTTGAGTTAGAGAATTGTTGGGAATTCCTTTATTTAGTTTACGGTCATTGTTCCATAATAAATAGATTAGCCGATGATTCTCTTCTCGCTCCTGATTAAACTCCTCACTCATTTTCTCCTTTTCATGGAGTAAATGATCCTTTTTTTCTAAAATACTATTATCTGCCTGGTTGTACAAACTATAGTGCATATAGAGATAAATAAGGGCCCCAAATGTATTTTGGAGAATGAAAAAGACAAGTGCGTTCAGAATAACCAGCCTGAGTTTTGTTTTTTTAAACATCGAGCCCACTACTCCTTTAACATATATCCCACACCACGGACAGTCCGAATCAACTGGTCATACTCATAAGGAGCTAATTTTTTTCTTAAGTAGTGGATATATAAATCAACAATGGCATCCGTTGTTTCAGATTCAATTCCCCATACTCTTTGAAAAATCTGATCCCTCGTGAGTATTTGTTCTTTATTTTGAATGAGATAAAAAAGTAATTCATATTCCTTAATAGTCAACTTTAATACCTCATGATGGATAAATCCTTCATGCTGTTTTGTATCTAAAAGAATAGGGCCATATGTCATCTTCCCCTCAAAACCCATCTTCCCAGTCCGCCGCAGGAGCGACCTTACTCTCGCTAAAAACTCTTCAGTGGCAAAGGGTTTCACAATATAATCATCCGCACCAAAATCGAGGCCCTTTACTCGATCTTCAATTCGGTCCTTAGCTGTAAGAAACAACGTTGGAGTTTGAACCCCTTCGCTCCGCAGCTTTTTTATTAAAGAGAAGCCATCCATTTTCGGAAGCATGATATCAAGTGTAATTAAGTCATATTCATAGGAAGAGGCCATGAAATAGCCATCTTCCCCATTGTCAGCTTGATCCACTTCATATTGTTCATCTTCTAAAATAGTGGAAAGGATTCGTCTTAGAGGCATATCATCTTCTACGACCAGTACACGCATGGTTCACTGCACTCCCTTAACATTTCCATAAAAAATAGTCTTCCCCAACATTTAATAATTAGCTCCTTAAAGCCCTTTGAATTGGTTTTATACTAGCCCCCTTGGAAGAGGAGTGTTTTTGATAATAATTATAGACATTCCCTATAAACAGCCCAATAAATAAATAAGTTAAGCCGCCAAAAAGTCCATAAACAACGATCCCAGAAACGGCCGAAAGAATACCAAACATGACCTGTTTGTTATATTTAGCCGGGGATGTAGGAGGATCGGTAAGCATAAAAAAGGAAAAAAACAAAGCGGCATTAATAAATGGAGGCCGCAGTGCATCAGCTGCACTTCCGATATCAAAGCAGCCCATCAGAAATAGTAACACAAAAAAGGTCCCCAAAAAGGAAAAGACTTGTGGATACTTATTAACCCTATCTGTTATGAGATAGCCGCCAATCAATAGAAAGATGATCATCCACCACGGAAGATCTCCAAAAGCTCCCCACCAGCTTTGTCCTGTATGAAATATAATAACTGAAAATAGTAATCCAAAAGCCGCTGGATTAAAAATTGGTTTCTTTTTATAGACCAAAAGATGTTTAGATAAGATGGCTATAATAGCCGTTCCTGCCACAAAAAACCAGGGAGTTGTGACACTCAATACTAAAGATATAATTAACGCTGTAATAACTGTGGCATCCTTGCTGCTTTTTCGATTTGCCATAATACAATAAATCCGATCGACAGCAATAGATACTATAATGGCGATTGAACTATTCACCAACCCCATCATTGTCTTTGCCCCAATCGACGCAATGACTAAATAAGCAGCCATGGCAATGGTGACATATCCCTTTGGTGTTTTCAACCATTTTTTTGCCTCCACTTAAATCCCTCCTGCTTTAACTATTTTTATTTCAGGTGTAACTAGTATTCCTTTAAGATTCATCTCTTCTATAAACCCTTTCGCCTTTTCAGTACCCAGCAAAAAGGCAACTGTTGAAAATCCATCCGCCAGCATAGCAAATGGGGCAATGATACTGGCACTGACCCAGTCATTGGGTGATTGTTTAGTTTTTGGGTTCATTAAATGGTGTAATTCTGTTTTTGTTGGATTCCTGCGCTCATAACTTCCGGATGTGCAGACAGCTTCATTTGAAATTTCAATCGTGTCAATTATTTGTTCTTTTTGAAAGGGATGCTGGATCCCAATTTTCCAAGGCTGCTCGTTTTCATCATAACCGCCGGCATATAAGTCCCCGCCAGCGTTGATCACAAAACCCTCAAAGTCCTTTAATTCATGTGCAGCTAAGTCAATTGCAAACCCCTTAGCAACAGCTCCTAAATCGATGACTAAAGGTTTTTTTAAAGTTAAGGTACGAGTTTGTAGATTTAATTTAATATCTTGATAGGACACAGATGCAGCCGCATGGCTTTCCATTTTATCCCCTGTGAGATAATGGCGATTAAATCCCTGCTGCTCCATCACTTTTCCAACGGTTGGATCAAATAAACCTTCCGTCATTCTCGCCACTTCGATTGCAAAATGGAGAGGTTCAAACAGAAATGGACTAATTTTAACTGGAGTGCCGACTACTCGAGAAGCCTGCATTATTTCACTGGAAGAGGTAAAGCGGCTGCATGCTTGTTCGACTTGGCGAAAGGCACTAAACGCACGCTCAATCGTAGATTCTGCCTCTTCCTTTGACCCTTTTGTAACCACCTGTATATCAACAAAGGTGTCCATATATAATTTCGTTTTTCTCATGGTTACCCCACCTCGTTATGTGCTTGGTTAAGAGCATCCTGTACAGCATCTTCAAAAGCCTGCGTACTATAAGTAGCACCTGAAACATTGTTTACTTGGGCACTTTGTTTCTGCAAGACTTCGTTTGGCAGGCCTACTACGTCGCTTTCTGAATAATGCATTGCAAAGTCACTAATCTCAACTGCTGTAATCTGATCATTCTTAATGGTGACTTGGACATCAATGAATCCCCGCCGGTTCATGCCAGTCCCTGTGAAGATTCCATCTTTATAGAGTTTTTTAACTTGGACTGGATGGCTAGTCCTTTTTGTATGATTTAAGGTTTGGTTATTTGTTTGGACATTTGTAGCAATATGTTGAATGGGCTGATTATTAACAGCCTGGGTATCGGTTGTATAATATCCAGCTGCATATACTGCTGCAACAGCTGTAGAACAAAGGGCAATCCACTTTTTGTTCATTTTTTTCATTTCACTTATCCTCCTATTGCTTGCTCAAAACTATTACACAAGAACAGTTTAGCTTTGCAATATTAGAATTATCTTAGAAATAAAGTTTTTATAAGAAAAAAAGGCTTGATTAATAACCAAGCCTTTCTTTCCGTTAAGATGTTCCTTATTCACTTTATCATGCGTTTTAAGCAAATTGATTATCATTTGTTTCATTTTTAATCCCAACAAAGAAGCGAATCCTATGGCTTTTCCAAGTGAGACTTCACTTTGCTGGACTAGCTTTCTGATAGTGACCGAATTTTTCTTAATGAAGGAAATAAGTACATCCATAGACCAGCAACTAGAATAGTTCCTACTCCGCCAATAAACGCGGCTGGTACTGTTCCAATTAGTCCTGCCACTGTCCCAGATTCAAACTCCCCAAGCTGGTTAGATGTCCCAATAAATAGTGAATTTACAGCATTTACACGACCGCGCATCTCATCTGGAGTCTGCAATTGCACCAGTGACGATCTGATGACCACACTGATGACGTCTGACCCACCAATAAGCAGTAAAGCAAATAAGGAGACAATTAAGCTAGTTGATAAGGCAAAGAGCATTGTTGCCAAGCCAAATACAGCAAGCGCACCGAATAATTTAAGTCCAATATTATTCTTGAGCGGATAATAGGCAAGTACCAACGAAACTAATAATGCTCCTACTGCTGGGGCGGTCCGCATTAAACCCAAGCCCCAAGGCCCCGTTTGTAAAATATCTTGTGCATAAATCGGTAGAAGAGCAGTCGCCCCGCCAAGCAGGACCGCAAAAAGATCAAGCGAAATCGTTCCCAAAATAACAGGATGACGATAGATAAATTCTAATCCTAAGAAAATGGAACGAAATGAAACGGGCTCTGATTTTCGAACGAATTCATGTTCCGTACGAATCATAAATGTAAGTATAGCTCCAACAAGCAGCGCGGCTGTTGCTGTACTGTATACATAGGAAGCTCCTAATGAAAATAGGAAACCGCCAATCATTGGACCCAAGATTTGAGATGTCTGCCCAGCAGTGGTAGCTAATGAAATGGCCTGCTGCAAGATTTTTTTTCTACCAACTGTGGCAATAATGCCGACGAGGTTGGGCCTTCGAAAGCCCGGCAGGCTCCCAAAATAGCTGCTGCAGCCAAGATTTGTTCACGGCCGAGCCAGCCGTCAATATTTCCATATAGAAGGAATCCTGCAATGATAGCTTCTATTACTTGGCAAAAGAAGACGATTTTCCTACGGTCAAATTGGTCCGCAACCTGACCAACAACAAAGGTCAGAAGTACCATTGGTATAAACTGCGCAAGACCCACTAAACCTAAACTAAAAGCGTCATGTGTCAAATCATACATTTGCCAGCCGACAGCCACGGACAGCATTTGAAAAGAGGTCGAGGCTAATATCCTTGATCCCCAATAATTTCTAAAAGATGGCTGTCTAAAAAGTGAATCACCTGATTGAAGCAAACAATTTTCACACCCTTTTTTCAACTGTAATTTATTGCTATATTATACTCCTTTTCAAGCTAGGCTTCATTCCTTTAGTCCTTTAGCGAACTTTCTCTCTCTTTCTAGCGATTCTACCAGTTCTTCCTAGAGAACCATGAGATTTGATATTTTTCCGCAGCTTCTCTATTTAATTCCGCGAAAATCCAACATATTTCCACGGCAATTTTTTGTTATTTCGGCAAAATTCCTTTTTTAGGTACCTTTTTCGATTATTTTTTAAGCTATAATAAAGAAATGGAAAGTATATTTAGGAAATATAAATATATGAAACAACGACAATATTTATTGCATTTTTTCTCATAAAATTATTTTTCGAAAGGACTTGTCATATTTGAAGCTAAGACGGATAGGAAGTATAGTATTTATTTTCACTCTGGCGCTAGTTTTCATCTTATTTTATTTGGATTCTAAACCCTCTACGGAAGTGAAAAAAAAGCAGTCTGTTCCATTGCCGACTGAACTCAATCCGATTGTCAAGGATCGAACGGATCAATTGATCCAACAGGCCGCTAAGAAAGGGATAGTGGTCGTAATAACCGATAGTTTCCGTAGTGCGGAAGACCAGGATCGGCTATATCAACAAGGCCGTACGGCCGAAGGGAATATTGTCACCAATGCAAAAGGTGGCGAGTCATTTCACAATTATGGACTTGCCATTGATTTTGCATTAGAGACCCCTTCAGGTGATGTGGTTTGGGATCGCGAATATGATCGAAATGAAAATGGAAAAGAAGATTGGACCGAGGTTGTTCAAATGGCTAAAGCGTTAGGATTTAAATGGGGTGGCGATTGGAAGGGATTTAAGGATTATCCCCATTTAGAAATGAATTTCGGACTAACCATCGCCGATTTGCAGAATGGTGAGAGACCTGCCGGCACAACCTTAACAGCAGATCTCGAAACGGATCAACAGTGAATTTTATAGCACCGCATTTGCGGTGTTTTTTTACAAACTAAAATTTTTAAATCGCATTTTGCAAAAACTTTGTAAAGATTAACACTTCATCTGTTACTACTTTCGTTAATAGATAGGTAGTCGATGTGGGTGGAATAATTTTTTCATGCTTTATTTCAACTAGCTTATTCATCCCAATTTCCTCTTTTACAACAGTATAAGGTAAATAGGAAACCCCGAGTCCTGCCTCGATGAACCTTTTCGTTACTTCTACTTGATTCACTTTCATTGTTTTTATAGTTGAATAATATCTCTTAATCTCTGGTAATAGTTGATTCCAATAGTCTGGATGGTTATGCGTAATAAGCCTATATTTAGAGAGTGTAGTTTTTTCGTCTAAGGAAGGTTCGTTCGGTCCAACTAAAATGACTGATTCTTTGTGGACAATTTCTGTCTTTATGTTTGTTTGAACTGGCAGGATTCTAGTTAATCCTAAGTCTGCTCTTCCGGCACTGATTTCCTTGCCTATTTCATAGGAATTCAAGACATTTATAATTACTTCTATCGTTGGATTTTTATCAATAAATTGCCTTAATAATGCAGGTAGGAAGGATGAAGCAATCTGTGGGGCAACAGCAATAATCAACTTTCGGTTATACCCTTGTTTCCAAGATTCAAAGTCTTGCATCCCTTGTTCATAATTTGTGATTAACTCCCTTGCATAGGATAGAAACTTGTGGCCAGCTGGGGTCAAAACTACTTTATTTCCAATCCGCTCAAACAATTGTATGTTAAGACTCTCCTCTAGTCTTTTAATATGTTTGGTAACAGCTGGTTGAGTGAGAAATAGCTCTTCTGATGCTTCCCTAAAATTTTCATACTTAGCAGAAATGATAAATGTTCTTAACCATTTAATATCCATCATTGCTCCCTCAATAACAGTTCGTTATTAACTTTCTTATTTTTAGTTAATATCCATTATTTAACTCCTCCATTATAATCTAATCAACAAGAATATACATTTAATAAAAAGGGAGCGAGTTAGATGGAAAAAGTAAAAGACAGTTGGAATGCCAATTTGTATGATGGTAAACATTCTTTTGTATCGATGTATGGAGAAAGTTTGTTTGAATTATTAGCTCCTCAAAAAGGTGAAAAAATCCTAGACTTAGGCTGCGGAACAGGAGATTTAGCAAAGCAGTTATCTGAGTATGGGGCAGAAATGACTGGGGTAGATAAATCCGAAAAGATGATTGAACAGGCAAGAAATAAATACCCTGATATTAAATTCATCGTTCAAGATGCAACAGAGCTAGAATTTCATCATGAATTTGATGCCGTGTTTTCGAATGCTGCACTTCATTGGATTAAACAACCAAGAGAAGCTTTAACTTGTATTTATAATTGCTTGAAACAAGGCGGCAGATTTGTTGCTGAATTTGGCGGCAAGGGCAACATTCGGTCCATATCAGATGAAATAATAAATCAAATTGAGGCTGAGAATCTCCCATTTAATATAAAAAAATTCCCTTGGTTTTTCCCAAGCATTGCTGAATATACGTCTTTGATGGAACAAGCAGGATTTAGAGTGACCTTTGCACAACACGTTGACCGGCCAACCCCTTTAGAAGGAAAAAGCGGAGTAACAAACTGGATTCATATGTTCGGTGGCAGTATGTTAGATGGTTTTTCCGATGATCAAAAACATAGGATTATAGCAAAAGTGGAGGACAATTTAAGAAAAGTTATATTTAAAGATGGAAATTGGGTTGCCGATTATAAAAGGATTCGTGTAATCGGAATTAAAGAATAATTAGAAGGGCTCCATATTGGGACCCTTCTTTCTCTTTCTTATAGGAAAAATAATTTGATAATTTTTCAACAAACGAAAAATAAAGAAAAACAGTGAAATAATGAGAAAACACTATAAGATTTACGCTTACACTGGAAATGTCCCCGTTTTCAAGGTACGCTTTAAAACCTTGCAGTAAAAATGAACTAGAGTTTATAGTTAGTTTATTTAGAAACGACTCTCAAAGATAAGTAGAGAATCGTTTTTTTTTGAAAAAATATGTAACATTCCCCTTTAAAAGTTTAATCTTTCACTAGCCCTCCTCTTAGTTTACTGACACCGAATTCTAAGTAGCCTTTTAAACAGCTCAACATAAAAACCCAGCCTTCTTTATTATCTAGTATCTGACCAATGAAATCGTCATCCCCTTCATTAAACCCTTCTTCACTTATTTCAATTATCGTATTAGACTGGTCTACTTCTTTTAGTGATATGGTCACAATATGACCTTCACCATTTGCCCCCCATCGAAACACGATTTTCTTATTGTCCTCGATTTCCAACACTTCTATTTCCAATTGGGCATTGTACTCATCATATCTTATTGTAATAATCTTACCTGCTTGCCATCTTTCCGAACTTGATGAGAACCAAAAATGGCCAATTTTCGTAGGATCTACAAAGGCTTCAAACACTTCATTTGCCGGTTTTAAGATCTTAAATTTTGTTAGATTGTTCATTACCAATCACCCTTACTTTTTGATTAATGCTTTCTTTTTCTCATTATGTACAATATTTACTTTTGAAACAATCTAATTGGAAGAAATTTCACTAAGGATATCTCAATTAGTAGTACTTTTATAGTTCTTTTACCAATACTTATTAATTATTGATGGGTTTAGCAAAAAAATCCCAGTCAATTAGGAGGAGAATGATGAAAGCGATCGTTTATAACAAATATGGTCCACCTGATGTTCTTCAATTAAAAGAAGTAGAAATACCCCGCCTTGAAGACCATCAAGTACTTGTGAAAATTCATGCTGCATCCATAAATTTTGGGAACCTAGTTCTTTTAAAAGGCGAACCGTATTTAGCACGATTGGCTTTTGGTCTATTCAAACCAAAATACTCTATCCCTGGAGGCGATATAGCAGGCCGGGTGGAAGCAGTTGGGAAAGATGTGAAGGAGTTCCAAATAGGAGATGAAGTATTCGGTGACCTATCTGGCTGTGGCTGGGGCGGTTTTGCCGAGTATGTATCTGTTCCTGAAAATGCACTTGCCTTAAAACCAGCCAATTTGACCTTTGAAGAAGCAGCTGCCGTACCAATGGCGGGAGTAACCGCCTTACAAGCTCTCCGAGATAAAGGCAAAGTTCAGCAAGGACAGAAGGTAATAATAAATGGTGCCTCTGGTGGTGTAGGAACGTTTGCCGTACAGATTGCTAAATCTTTAGGAGCTGAAGTTACGGGTGTGTGTAGTACTAAAAACGTAGATATCCTGCAATCGATTGGAACAGACCATTTTCTTGACTATACAAAGGAAAACTTTACTGAAAAAACGGAGCGTTATGATCTGATTCTTGGCGTTAACGGACATCACCCGATTTCTGCCTATAAGCGTGTTTTAAATCTAAATGGGAGATTTGTTCACGTTGGAGGGTCGGGCTCTCAAATGTTCCAAGCTATGGTCCTGGGACCTTGGATTTCAATGACGGAAGGTAAGAAAATGGGGACCTTTTTACAAAGGGCAAACCAGAAAGATCTAAACTATTTGAAAAAACTGTTGGAAGACGGCAAAATAAAACCAGTTATAGACCGATGCTATAAGTTGAGTGAGGTGCCCGCGGCCTTCAGATATTTTGAAAAAGGCCATGCGCAAGGGAAAGTTGTCATCACTATATGATAGATTCCTACTATCTAAAGACTTTCTGCTCACCCAGTCCAACGTAATATTTTAGTTGCCTATGTTATATTAAAATATAGTTTTGTCAGAAAAGTAATACTTAACACAATAGAAAGCAGCCATCATCCTCCAATGGCTGCTTACTAAAAAATAAATCTATTATGGAGTTGTAGTCACAGTTGCCAGTTGAGAAACTTGTTCTGGAGTTAGAGAAGTTTCATAAACTCTTAAAACCGTTATGGTAAAACTCTTAATTGCTGTTGCAGTCCCCTTGGTAATCGTTGCAGTGAGGGTAATAGTTGCGTCTCCTTCACCAAATGCCGGGCGATTAACTACTCCAGTAGAAGAAACAAAATCAGGATTAGAAGAACTCCATGAAATAGCCGTGTCGCGTGTTCCAGCTGTAGGAAGAGTTAAATTGGAAGTAATCCGGCTTGTATCTCCTAGGCTTAAATCTTGTTGAACATCCTCAACAACCTGGTGATCATTTAGGTTTGCTCTCTGGACTCCCCATACTGCCACTCCACTTGTCATATTATCGTTGGTCTTATTGGATAGAGCACTAAATGTAATGACATATTTCTGTCTAGCCTCATCCCATTGACGCAGGAATACGCCATCGTAGGTTACGTCATCTAAGGTTAGTTCTGCCTGGTTTTGATCAGTTAATTTCCATGTTCCAGCCGCAGCCCCCGAAACCTTACCGTCATTTGTCAAATGAAGGACAGTTGAATTTTTTACCGCTGAAGAAATTTCCTTATCATGGTTAACAAAATTATAATCGCCAGCAATTTGTTTGGAATTCACTTTCCTCTCATTTTCCCCAGCATATCTATTTGGTGCAACAACCGGCCATCCGTCCTTATTTATCACCATTTCATGAACACGTACCTCATGGTTTTCTCCCTGGTTAGGAAAACGGGTATGGAAAATTAAATAATATCTTCCTGTTCTATAACTCTATCTTTTCCGCAAAAAAAATCGGATGATTTTCATCATCCGATTCATTGTTTTTGATTTTATTGATCCGATTCAATTGGCAGCCAGGTTTGTGACCACTTTTCAATCTCTCTGACTATAGGCTCTAAAGCTAATCCTTTATCCGTTAGAGAATATTCAATCCGTACAGGCGTCTCGGGGAACACCTCGCGTTTAACGATTCCTTGATTTTCTAAATCTTTCAGACGCTCCGAAAGAACCCTCCCACTGATTCCTATAGAAGATTCTAACGCACAAAAGCGTTTCGATCCTGTGAGCAGCTGATAAATGACAAGACCTGTCCAGCGCTGGCTTAACATTACCATAGCCTTTTCGAATCGAGGACATATTTCAGGTTGATTCATGGTTTTCCCCTCCTATTCATTAATATCATATTACAAATCACAATAAAATTACAATACATAATTAATTTATTTGACACAAGTTCATTTCAAAAATATAATTAGTTACATAAAGTAAGTAAGTTGCAAATTACACAATAAGTTAGCAGTGACTAATTTAAGTCGAAAAATTAACCAAGATACAAGAGACTAAATAAGGTGGTCCTTAACATGAATCTTGAAGCAGATGTTTGTATAGCCGGTGGTGGTCCAGGAGGCTCATTTTTAGGATATTTGCTTGCGAAAAAGGGTATATCAACCATTGTTCTCGAACGACATTCAGGAATCGACAAAGAATTTCGGGGCGAACATCTTAATCAGGACGGAGAACGGGTTTTAAAAAAATATAACCTGTATAATAAAGTACAAGAAGCTGGACTCCTTTTAATGGAACGAGTTGAATATTGGCAGCATGGACAGGTAATTAAGACAGTCACACCGGCAGATGGAGAGCTGCATGTCGGTATCCATGTTCCGCAAAGAAATTTATTAAGTGTATTGATTCAGGAATCTAAACCTTATCAGAATTTCAATCTTTTAATGGGGACAAAAGTGACTGAATTACTTTTTAATAAAAATGGGTGTGTAACTGGTTTGAGAGCATTAAAGGGAGAGCAAGAAGTGACTATTAAAAGTAAGATAGTCGTTGGTGCAGATGGCCGCTTCTCAACCGTTAGAAAACTTGCGGAGATCCCCTTCTCAATCATCAAACATGGGTATGACTTGCTTTGGGCAAAGATCCCAAGCCCGAGAGGCTGGGAACCAACTATAAAAAATGCGCTGATCAACGGTAAGCAGCTTGCTCTATTTACGCAAGCGGGCGGATTTATTCAGATTGGCTGGAACATTGAAGAAGATTCCTATCATGCCTTGAAGAAACAATCATTTGCCCCATTTATTGATCAAGTGATAGAAGCATTTCCGGAGTTAACGGAACCGATTCATCAGCACATTCAATCTTGGAACGATTTTATCTTATTAAAAGTGCAAAGCAGTCAATCTCCTACCTGGTCGAAAGACGGAATTGTTATAATGGGAGATGCCGCTCATACGATGAGTCCCACCGGTGCCTTTGGGATCAATTGTGCATTACTAGATGCCGATGTATTATGCGGCGTAATTATTGAGGCATTGAATAACCATGATGTGAGTGCCGCTCAATTAGGTAAATTAGAACAGGTTCGTCGTGCTGACGTTGAGAAATTACAGCTGCAGCAGTTAATAAAAGAAGAAAGCTATCAAGACAATTTTAAGGTACCTGCTCTTTAATAAAGAACATGTAAATAAAATGCAGGATTGGGGAAATGATGATGGAACAAGTTCAATTAAAGGCCGATGTCCTCTCTTTATTAGAGGATAAAATAAAATTAATTATAAAAGGCGAGGAAGCCATTTATTTGGTGGGTCCAATTAAATTGCCTGTTAATTTGTATGGAGAAACAATCGAATTTAAGTGGTATAGCTGGCTGAAGTCCGACAAGGTTACGGAAGATTTCCAGCAAGTGATTCATCACTTATCATCTGCTAAGCTGGCAGAATTTCAGCAATCAAGCGTCCTTGTTTATGGGAATTTTGAATATGGCGAGGATGCCTTGATCAGAATGCATTCTATTTGTCACACTGGCGATATCTTTGGCAGCAAACGTTGTGATTGTGGCTTTCAGCTTAGACAGTCTATGAAAATGATTGTTGAGCATGGAACCGGAGCGTTGTTTTACCTAGCCAATCATGAAGGCAGAGGGATTGGTTTATTTAGCAAAGCCATGGCCTATATTCTTCAAGAAAATGGTTATGATACAGTTGAGGCGAATGAAGGTCTAGGATTTGCAGATGATACAAGAAACTATGAAGACGCTATTGAAGTTCTTAAAGCACTAAGATCGAAGCCCGTAACACTGATTACGAACAACCCGAAAAAACTTAAAGCCTTGAAAACGGCAGGTGCACCACTTTCCGGCAGAACTCCATTATGGGGAGATATATCTGAATACAACGAGAAATACTTAAAAACAAAAGTAAAAAAATCGGGACATTTAGAGTAGCTTGAATAAGGATTGATTAACAGGATGGTGATCACACCATCCTGATTTGGCAGGAGGATATGGTTGTATGAATGATGAGTTTTATATGCAATTGGCATTGAAAAATGCGCAAGCCATGAAAGGTCAGACAGATCCGAATCCCCTTGTTGGCGCTGTGATTGTCAATGACAACCGAATTTTAGGGGTCGGAGCGCACATGAAAGCCGGAGAACCCCATGCTGAAATCCATGCACTTCGTATGGCTGGGGATCACGCGAAGGGCGCGACCATCTATGTCACCCTTGAACCTTGCTCCCACCACGGTAGAACAGGCCCTTGTGCGGTCGCACTTGTTGAGGCAGGAATTAAGAAAGTAGTGATCGCAACGTTAGACCCGAACCCAGTTGTTGCAGGAAATGGGGTTAAGATTCTTAAAGACGCTGGAATTGAGGTCGTTATCGGGGTTTGCGAGGAAGAATCCCGCCAGATGAATGAAGTGTTTAATAAATTCATCGTGGAGAAAATACCATTTGTCACATTGAAAGCAGCTACCACGCTTGATGGCAAAACAGCTACCCATACAGCCAGCAGCAAGTGGATTACCTCTCCTGACGCAAGAGGGGATGTACACCAGTTAAGAAGTGAGAATATGGCTATCCTTGTTGGAGTCAATACTGTGATTGAAGACAATCCTGAACTGACTTCGAGAATTCCAAACGGACGCAACCCCATACGAGTGATCTTGGACTCTTCCCTTCGGATTCCATTGGAGGCGAAGGTGATAACCGATCAGCAGACGGATACTTGGGTTTTTACTAGTGAAAATTTTGATAAAGAAAAACGGAAAGTGTTAGAGGATCTTGGTATCCCTGTCTTTGTGACGAGCGGTTCGAATCAAGTGGATCCAGCAGATGTAATGAAAATGTTAGGAGAAAAGCTTGTTTCCTCGGTTTTCATAGAGGCAGGCGGTACCCTAAATGCTTCTCTTTTTGAAAAGCAATTAATAGATAAAGTGATCCTATATGTGGCTCCTAAGCTGGTTGGCGGCAAGGACGCTCCTACTTTCTTAGAGGGAACGGGAATAGCGGAAATGGGCGATGCAGTTGAGTTATCTAATTTAACCGTTACGCCCATTGGGAAGGATTTTAAATTTACTGGATATCCTATATATATTAACTAATGGACGGTGCTGGTCACCATCCATTTTTTTCTGAAAGAGGTGCCTACATGAGGTTTGGTTTTGATATTGATGACACACTAATTAATTTAAGAGAGCATGCCTTCCACATTTATAATAAAAAGTTAGGTAAAGAAATCGGTCTTGAGGTTTTCAAAGAATTAAAAAGAGTAGAAATTCATGAACCCTTTGGGATGACAGCTGAAGAAGGCTCGCAGATGTGGAAAAATACACTAGAAGATATTTACTATACAGATTGCCCTGCCTTTCCAGGAGCTGTTGAACTTCTGCAGGAGCTTGAAAGACAAGGACATGAAATCTATTATATAACGGCACGCTATCAGGAGCATGGCGAGCGTACGAAAAAATGGTTACTAGAACACGGCTTCCCTGTTCATGATGACCGGTTCTTCTGGGGAATGAAGGATCATGAAAAAGTAAACACTATTAAGCAATTACATTTAGATTTTTACTTTGACGATAAACCGGAGATTCTGGAGACTCTTACAGATCAAAAGGTAAAAGTTTTTCTGAAAGATCAATCGTATAACAGGCACGTAAAAATGCCTCGTATTGTTAGTTGGCCAAAATATAAGGATTTTATCAGGGAGTTAGCCGACTAAACAATGGTGACCCTTTCACTCCATCTCGAATGATTATGATATACTATTGAAGGTTTATTTACAGAGAGGAGTCTTATTAGTGGAGTTACAACATGAATCAAGTGCACGCATGAAATCGACATATATATTTTTATTAGTTACGGGGATTGTATTAGTAGCCTTTAATTTGCGCCCTGCCATAACATCTGTCGGTCCATTAGTTGGAATGATCCAAGAAGATGTTGGACTTGCCCATTGGAGTGCGGGGTTATTAATGAGTTTCCCATTACTTGTCTTTGCTACGATGTCACCCATTGTTCCAAAGATTGCCAATCGTATATCAAATGAGATGACTTTACTAGTTGGTCTGATCGCACTTATTATCGGGATTGGGATTCGGTCCATCCCCATGACTTTTTTCCTTTTTACTGGAACTCTATTGATTGGAGTCGGTATAGCCGTTGGGAATGTTTTGCTGCCCGCCGTAGTAAAAGATAAATTCCCCGATAAGTTCGGTCTAATGACAAGCGTGTATTCCACTTCCATGGGATTAGTTGCCTCATTAGCATCAGGACTAAGTGTTCCTTTGGCAAAAGATTTAAACCTCGGGTGGCAGGGAGCCCTTATTGTATGGGGAATCCCAGCCATCATAGCGATATTGTTATGGACTTATCTTCTTCGGTTTAACCAAGGGAAGCAGGGAGGAATCAAAAAGCCTTCTTCAAGTTCTAAGGAAATGTGGCTTTCTCCGCTTGCCTGGCAAATTGCGATATTCATGGGCTTTCAATCCTTTTTATTTTACGTAACAATTTCATGGTTACCTGAAATCTTACAAAGTCACGGTCTTAGTATGGGAACAGCTGGATGGCTGCTATCCATCACCCAGTTAGTCGGACTGCCTGCCAGTTTCTTTATTCCTGTCATCGCAGGCCGATATCAATCCCAGGTTTGGATTGCTATGATTTTAGGATTGTTATCTATTATTGGTTATGCAGGATTACTTTTGGGATCCTCCTATCCTATCTTAATTATTAGCATTATTTTTATTGGGGTTGCATTAGGAGGAAACTTCCCGTTGGCGCTGAGTTATATAGGTCTTCGCTCAAAAAACGCCAATCGTGCGGTCGAGTTATCAGGAATGACTCAATCAACTGGTTATATTCTTGCTGCCATAGGCCCGTTGCTTATCGGTTACTTGTATGATAGGACCCACTTGTGGACCATTCCATTGATTACTCTGATTGTCATCTCGGTAGTCCTGACGGTATTTGGTATGATGTCAGGCCGGAATCGGTATGTATAAGAGCCTTACGCTCCTACTGAAACAGGTCCCGTTACCAATCGTAAAACTAGAGTATTATTAATTAAAACAATAGACAAGCAGCATCGCATTTTGCGGTGCTGTTTGTCTATTTGAAAAAAGTCTGCTTATTATCTAAGTTATCCAATATAATGAAATTATTTAATTTAGAAAGAAAACACGTCCGGTGAATTAATCAGAATTATTGACGACTTTTATTTAAAAAAATGAGGCAACATGGTAGACAATAGCCCTTATTGGCGACCGGTAAGCCAAAAAAATAAGGCACTAGGGTAGACAATAGACCTTATTAACGACCGGTAAGCCAAAAAATAAGGCACTAGGGTAGACAATAGACCTTATTAACGACCGGTAAGCCAAAAAATAAGACACTAAGGTAGACAATAGCTCCTATTAACGACCGGTAAGCCAAAAAATAAGACACTAGGGTAGACAATAGACCTTATTGACGACCGGTAAGCCAAAAAATAAGACACTAGGGTAGACAATAGCTCCTATTAACGACCGGTAAGCCAAAAAATAAGACACTAAGGTAGACAATAACCATTACACATTAATTGTGTTTGAAATAGTTACCAAAGCCCGTTACTCTTACTGTTGGCATCATTATTAATTAAACGTTTGATTAGTTTTTTCCGTAAAAAAACCTTGCTAAATCAGCAAGGTTTTCAAATATTTCCTATCTTTATCATTATCCATTTTAACACTAGTTGCTGCCAAATATCAGCAACTCTAAATAGTTAAAGCCGCATCTTCACTTTTTGCAAATTTCGGCAGCCACTCTCCATGCGCCTCAATTAAATCATCACATAGTGAAACAATATCATCTAGAGACAATTCTGCTGCTGTATGTGGGTCTAACATAGCAGCTTGATAAATATATTCGCGCTTCCTCGTAATCGCCGCTTCAATTGTTAATAGCTGCGTATTGATATTCGTGCGATTCAATGCAGCCAGCTGTTCAGGAAGATCGCCTACATATGTTGGAGTAATACCGCTCCGGTCTGCAATACACGGAACCTCCACACAAGCCTTCTCAGGAAGGTTGCTGATTAATCTTCCGGTATTTAGGACATTGCCGCCAAACTTAAATGGAATATTCGTTTCAATGGCTTCAATAATTCGTGAACCATATTCTTTCGAACGGACATGCTCTAACGCCTTATTGTTCACTAAATCCTCTCTCATGGTTTCCCATCGCTGAATTTGCTCTTCGCAGCGGCGCGGATATTCATCGAGTGGTATATTAAATCTTTCAATTAACTCTGGATATCTGGACTTAATAAAGTACGGATGGTATTCAGCATTATGTTCGGAAGATTCCGTTACATAGAAACCGAATTTATCCATTAACTCAAACCTGACCATATCATGATGTTTGGTTTTTTGCTTTTCTTTCGCCCTTCTTTTAATCTCAGGATAAAGGTCTTCCCCATTTCTTTTTACTTCCAAAAGCCAAGCCATGTGGTTGATGCCGGCAATCCTTTCTTGAACCCCTTCAGGATCCATTCCCAGTGATTTAAATAAATCCTTTGTACATACTTGAACACTGTGACACAATCCGACAGTTTTTATAGAGGTAAAACGGTTCATTACACCTGTTAATACGGCCATCGGATTCGTGTAGTTTAAGAAAAGAGCATCCGGGCATACCTCTTCCATGTCCTTTGCAAAATCAAGCATTACAGGAATCGTTCTAAGATTACGGAAAATCCCTCCAATTCCCACTGTATCCGCAATGGTCTGCCTCAGCCCATATTTTTTAGGAATTTCAAAATCAATCACAGTACTTGGACGGTACCCGCCGACTTGAATGGCATTAATAACATATTTGGCCCCTCTTAAAGCTTCCTTTCGGTCTAGATAAGCCTTTATTTCAATCTTTTTATTTAAGCTATCTTTTAAATTCTTAAGCATATTCTCGGAATCTCTTAGCCTTTGTTCGTCAATATCAAAAAGGGCAAATTCAAATCCTTCTAATGCTGGAACCAGCATACAATCCCCTAGCACATTCTTTGCAAATACTGTACTTCCTGCACCTAAAAATGTTATTTTTGACATGTCTTTTCCTCCTATTTTCTGTTAATATTCTTTTTATCTAAGATAAGCTTGATAGTTTAAAAACCTGTGAAGTAAAGTCTCCCCATTGTAAGGAGCCGGCAGCAATCCGATCCAACTGGATACCTGCATTCATCAGTTCGTCTCCATAAAATGAACCCTGAATTCCTTCGATTTTATATTCCATATCATCACGAAGTCCTTTTAGAACAAGCCGTTCATAGCCCGCATTCGGTTTTCCAAGCACTTGATAGCGCCCAGCTAACGCTTCTTTTTGGTCCTCTGAAACAACCATCCAGCTCGTCACATTACCATCTTTTTCAAAAGGGCTAAGCAGGCGGTAAAAGGTACCTGTCTGCAGAAGGTTGCGGTTTTCTTTATAAAAATTGATTTGTTCTCTTACTGCTGACTTTTCTTCTTCAGACATTTTCGTTACATCCAGCTCGTAGCCAAACGCACCAAAATAAGCAGCATTTGCCCTTGTATCTAAGCTTGTCATTCGGCCAACCTGGTGGTTTGGCACTGCAGATACATGCGCCCCCATTGAACTTAATGGATACACAAAAGTAGTACCATATTGGATTTTCAAGCGTTCAACCGCATCGGTATCATCACTCGTCCATCCTTGCGGTGCATAATATAAGAGTCCTGGATCAAAACGGCAGCCGCCGCTTGCACAAGATTCAAATAGTACATCAGGAAATTTAGAGGTTAACCTCTCGTATAAATCATATACCCCAAGTATATAGCGGTGGGCTACTTCTCGCTGACGATCAGCTGGAAGCTGAGCCGATCCGATTTCTGTCATATAACGGTTCATATCCCATTTCACATAAGAAATCGGAGCTTCATCTAAGACTTTTGCCATCATTTCATATATGTAATCCACGACATCCTTACGGGAAAAGTCGAGAACATATTGATTTCTGCCGTGCGACTGGCGTCTATTTGGGACGTGAATGATCCAGTCCGGATGATTACTATATAATTCACTTATTTTCGAAACCATTTCAGGTTCAAACCACAATCCAAACTGTAAACCTAATCCATTGATTTTCTCAGCAAGACCTGTGATTCCATTTGGAAGCTTTCGTGTATCGACAAACCAATCTCCAAGGGAGGTGGTGTCATCGTCTCGCTGGCCAAACCATCCATCATCCAATACAAACAATTCCACGCCTAATTCCTTCGAAGCACTTGCCATTTCAAGAATCTTTAGTTCATTAAAATCAAAATACGTGCCTTCCCAGTTATTAATTAATACTGGTCTTTCCTGATCACGCCACTTTCCTCTGGCCAGTCTAGAGCGATACAATCCATGAAAGGTTTGACTCATTCCATTTAAGCCTGTATCAGAGTAAACCATGACCACTTCAGGCGTTTGAAAACTCTCCCCGCTTTGAAGCAGCCAATTAAAATCGAAGGGATTGATTCCCATTGTGATGCGGGACACATCATAATAATCTACTTCTACCTGGGCAAGAAAATTACCGCTGTAGACCAAGCTAAATCCAAACACTTCCCCTTGATGTTCGTTGGTATCTGGCCGTTTTAGAGCAAGGAATGGATTTTGCTGGCTGCTGCTTGTTCCTCTTGCACTGGAGATGCTTTGAATTCCCGACTCTAGTTTTCTTGTCTTTACATGGCGCTCTCTTGCCCATGCACCTGATAATTGGACCATTTCAAAATCAGAATCAAAGAAGTCCACGCTCGCACTCATTGCCCTTGTAAGATTTAAATTTTCTTTCCCGTGGTTCACAAATTTCACACTGCGGGTGATAGCGCTGAACTGTTCAAAAATGCTGTAGGATAAGATTAATTCCGCGTCGATTACATCATCATACAAAGAGATTTCCAATGTAGATGCTTCATGATCCTTCTCTACATAGGTAGCTGGAAGTCCTTCAAGTTTAGGCTTACCCGAATATATCTTATGATCTTTATAGATAAAGTTTGTCACCCTGCTGCCATTTTCCTGTAGAATCTGAAAAGCAGGTTCACGGAAATCAGTCGTCCCATAGCCAGGATATTCCTGTTTCGATGTATCCAACGAAAAGGACAAATCCCCTTCAAATACACAGGCAACATTGGCCTTGGCTTCACTTGTATAAAGGTGAGCGAAGGATTTCCGGTGTCTCAGCTTTTTCCCAAAATACAAATGTCCCAACTGGTTATTCTTTAAAATAGTAAAGATATAACTGACTTTTTCAGACTGAAGGTGAAATTCTTTTGAGTTTTCATTGTAATAAATAGGCATTTTTTCTGTTCCTCCAAACGTGTTAACCTTTCACTGAGCCGGCAGATAAACCTTGAATAAAGTGTTTTTGTAAGAATAAGAAGAGCACAGCCATTGGCATTACGGCTAAAATGGCTGCTGCTGCCACTAGATTCAGGTTGTTTGTATTTGATCCAAAGAATCCTGACAGTGCCACTGTGATTGTCTTCACTTCATCAGCCTGCAGGAAGAAAATCGCAAATTGATAGTCATTCCATATATAGACGCAAGAAATGATTAAGATCGAGGCAGTAATTGGTTTTAATAAAGGGAAAACCACTTTAAAGAAGGTCCCAATGGTACTGGCTCCATCTATTTTTGCTGCTTCTTCCAATTCTTTTGGAATGGTTGAACGGATAAAGCCTGCATATAAAAAGATCGTTAATGGCATAAAAGAAGCGACGTTATTCAAAATGGCGATGAGATGGGTATTCATCAGACCCATATCCACGACCAAATTGTATAAAGGTACTAAAGCAGTTAATGGCGGGATGACCATCACAGAGATAAATAATATATACATATACTTATTTAACCTTGTTTGCCGTCTAGCAAGCGGGTAGGCCGCTAATGATCCAAAAACAATCAACAATAGAGCGGAAAAAAAGGTGATAATGACGGTATTGAGAAAGGCATTTCCTAAATTAGCCATTTCCCAGGCTTCGGAAAAGTTAACGAAGGACCATTGTTTAGGGAAAGCCCACTTGGAGCTGAAATCCCCTTTCTCTTTAAAAGCTGTTGTAAATAGGATATAAAATGGAATTAAGTGAAATAAGGTAATAGCCAGAGCAATCCCCGTTAAGACGGTCTTCTTTCGTTTATTCATGTAATCCATTATGCCTCGACCTCCTTGCGCTTAAAGAAAATCAATGTGGCCAAGCTGATGATGAGGATGATGATTGCCATTAAAACACCCTCCGTAGCAGCATACCCGGCATCCTGTCTATTAAAATATAAGTCATACATAAAGGTAGACATAGATTGCGAAGCATTCCCCGGTCCGCCGCCTGTAAGTGAAACAATCACATCAAATAATTTCAAACCGCCGATAATATTTAAGACCATATTAATCGTGACAGAAGGCATCAATAATGGCAGCGTAATATTTTTAAATTGCTGGAAAGTAGAGGCGCCGTCTATTTGAGCAGCTTCATAGTATTCCTTAGAAATACTTTGTAAGCCTGCTAGATAGATAATCATCGCTACCCCTACAAATTGATAGGTATTGACGAACACGATAATCCACTTATTCATATTTGGATCAGCTAAAGCATTGATCTTATCTAAACCGATAAATTGCATTACATCATTTAGGGCGCCTCCTTGATAGGCAAAGAAGAAATACCAGATGTATCCCATAATTAAGGGACTAATGATAACAGGCAGGTACACAATGGTCCGTGTGATGGCCCGTGCTTTAATACTCTGGTTCAGTAATAATGCATAAAGCAGACCCAGAATATTTTGAAAAAAGGTACTCCCTATTCCGTAGATTAACGTATTCCCTACAACTAGCCATGTATCCGAATCCTTAAGCAATCTCGCGTATTGCTTCAATCCAACATAATCGTAGGTCTGGGAAAAACCATCCCAATTGGTAAATGAAATTCTGATCCCCATGAGGAAGGGGTAAATGATAAAAAAGCAGATGAGTGCAAGAGCCGGAAGGTACATCCACCACAGCGATGATTCTTTCTTACTTTTTAATTTCTCTAGTTTAACGTTTATTTTCGCAGGTGCTGCTTTTTGAGTTTCCACTTCTATCATCAGTATTCAACTCCTATAAAAGATCTTCTACAGTTGGAGTACAGGGGCAGCCTGCTTGTCTGCCCCTATATCCCATCCCTTGTTCTTTTACTTTTTCTGATCCTTTAGACGCTTGAATTCCTCGCCCACTTTCTTCGATACATCCTTCGGCGACATCTTGCCGGATAATAATTCTTGTCCGGTTGCACCAAGAACATCCCACATGCCGCTTGGTAAATAAACGCGGTCAAAATATGGCTGGACTTTTACATCCTTGAAAGTTTCATAGTCACTAGAGTAATAGTTTTTAGCATCCGTATTCGTTAAACCTGCCGGTAAGGCAGTCCCTTCAGCAATTTCTTTTACGATATCAGGCTGGGAGATATACTCAATAAACTTCTTAGCTTCTTTCTTATGCTTTGAATCTTTCCAAACAGCCAGTGTATGGCGTTCTCCACCAATCCAAACCGGATCGTCTCCTGAATGAATCACAGGCATTGGGATCACCCCTAATTTCACCTTAGGATTTAATTCTTCAACAGATGGTCCTAACATCCCCCCGCCGATAATAAACCCAATTTTATTTTGAGCCATCAGTTCCGTCATTTGCTGATTTTGAGCAGTTAGAACATCTTCGTTCAATAAGCCCTTATCCTTCATTTCCTTGAGTTTTTCAGGGAGGAAGGTGTAGTCGGACCAATTAATATTTCCTTCTAATAATTGTTTCTCAGAATCAGGATTTGATTTTGTCACAAATAATGGAGTCAAGAACTGGTCAAAGTATTGACCAAACGCCGATTTATCCGAACCAGCGAACCATAATGGAGTGACTTCGCCCTTACTTTTCTTTTTAATTGTTTCTAGTGCAGTCATGAAGTCATCAAATGTGGTTGGCGGCTTGATTCCGTACTTCTCTAATAGTGACTTATTGTATGTAATTCCGTCTTTTGCCTGGTTTAATGGATAGGCATAGACTTTCCCTTTGTCATCTTTCAGGATTGGATCTAAAGCAGGATCCAGGTTTTTTACCCAATCCATATCGCTTAAGTCTTCCGTATAATTTCCGTAGCGCTTTTGAGCCCAGCCGTGGGTATCAAATAAATCCGGCATATCATTGGCTGCCATTTTAACGCGCAGCATGCCTTCATAACCATCAGCAGGATAATTATATTTAATGTCTATACTAGGGTTTTCTTTCTCAAATTTTTGAATGACATTTGTGAGTGTTTTCTGGTCAGCTTCATTTGTTACAGTTGAATAGAGTGATAATGTTACTTTGCCGCTTTCACTGGATGAAGAACTTTTACTAGAGCACCCCGCCATCATGGTTGTAAGGGAAGCTGCAATCGCTAAAGCTTTAAATATTTTCTTCATATAGATACCCCCTGGATTTCCAAATGTAGTTGATTGATTGCCGTACCGATTTGTTCACAAAACAAATTTTAATATAAATGACTACTAGGACAAATTATCTTGAGCATAGGAAGGAAGCACTATATAATATAAGTACTCCTTTTTCTTTTCGGGAGTCTAAGGTTTATTCATCCTTCGTAATTAGTGATTGGCCGTCACAAAATCTACTACTCTAAAAATAGATTACGGATGAATAAGCCTCTTCCTCTTTAATAGACTCATCATTGATTCTTGGCATCACACCCTTCAAAGAGAGATTTAGATAAAGCATGAAGACAACCTATTTTACAGCCCCACAGCTTTGTCTCACCACCAATTCAGAAGGTAAAACGACTTTCAATGGCAGTGTTCTTCCATTTAATCGATCCATTAATAGTTTTACTCCTGTGTGACCCATTTCTTTTGTATGGACCTTTATGGTTGTTAAAGGTGTACTTGTAAACTGGGCAATTTCGATATCATCAAAACTTACAATGGCTACATCGGTTGGCACCGAAAGCCCGGCTTCCTGTAAAGCTTTTAATGCACCGATTGCCATTGGATCACTCGCAATAAAGAAGGCTTCAGGCAAGTCCTTTAGTTGAAGCGCTCTCTTCATCAATGCATAACCTTGGGACATTTGATATTCACCGATAAACGTCCACCTAGGATCATGCAATCCCTCACTTTCCATGAACTTCTCGAAGGTCGTAAGCCGCTCATCCTCAACCTTAATTTTTCCACTATTGGCATGTTCCTTTTCTACTCCGCCAATGTATCCAATCCGTTTGTAACCCGCCTTCAATAAATGATTCAACGCTAGTTCGGTAGACTTTACAAAATCGATTACCACTGAGTCATAAAGGCTATCATCTGGAGAATGGTTAATGTATACAACGTTTTGAATGTGATCACTCACTTTTTTGAGGGCTTTTTCACTAATTCTTCCAATCACAATTAAACTATCAAAATCATGAATATATGGATTGGAACCTGCTTCATAAAGGCGAACTGTGCTGGTTGTTGTGATTCCTTGCCGTAATAACTCTTCCTCTACACCTTGACGGATGGATAAGAAGTAGGGATCACTCATTTCTTCTTCTAATGTTTGGCAAAGTAATATCCCCACATTGGGTGTCTTTTTTGCAGATTCCATATGTTTTTCCGCTTGCCGTTCAAGGATGGTCTTATAACCTAGTTCCTTTGCTGTTTGTAATATTCGAAGACGGGTTTCCTCTAAAACGGAAATAGTCTGATCATTATTCAACACTCTCGAAACAGTGGTAGGAGATACTTTTGTCATATTTGCTATATCTTTAATTGTCGCCATTTTAAAACTCCCCACTAAATGTTTTACTTATCACTCAATAAATATCACTAAATTATTTACTGAGTTCTATCTAATCATATCAGCTAATGAAAGGGTTTTCAACATTATTTTTAGAAAATTTAGTAAAAATATCACTAACCATGCAAAAGATTCAAAGATAAGTCAAACTCTGGTTTGAAGAAGACTTAACCTTAACTCAGGAATGAAATTAGGCGTTCCTTAATATTTTAGCAAAATAGGAAATTGGGGATATTCCGTGTAAAAGGATAAAATGTCCTACTAAATATTTTAGTAATGAGACCAAATAGAAAAAGCCAACCAAAAATGTGGTTGACCTCTTTCAACGTTCGGTGATTTTTGAATCCTCATTCAATTGTTTTTTAAACATATTTTAAAATTGATTTACAAGCTGATTCATTTCGTTTAATTTGGAAGAAAGCTCAAAGAACCAGTCTTCATCCCCTGTAGATAAAGCCAAGTCAATCAGAAATAGAATTTGTGCCTTGTTGCTCACATTAGAAACAGGCAGTTTCTTAACACGGCCACTCAATAGGGCCACTGTTTTTCCAACGATCTGATGATTATCACTTGTAACGGCATTTACCTTCACTACTCCTGGAACATCCAGTGATTCAATGTAACCAATGATTAATTCCCCGTCTCGTAATGTTCCCTTAACCCAATCACCTATTTGTAACAACATTTATTTCACCTTCTTAGTCTTTTTAATGTTAGTCATTAGTATATGCAAGATCCGCTAATCTGTAATTTTTTTTATTACATTTTAATTAAACGAAACGCGCAACCCATTTAAGGGTTACAACACGTTATTGTTCTTGGTTAACAAGGTCGATTATTTCTTTTAATGTGTAGTCCTTTAAATATTCACCCAAATGCTCTTCCGCACCTAAGAAAATAGAAAATAGAACCCTTTGCATATTCGCCCCTACAATACACCGTTCATTTGAATCAGGGCACTTAGGCTGCAGAGCACCTTCAGAGGTAATTTTATAAATATCCCAGAGATTGACTTCATCTAGTTCTACTGCAAAAAGAAAACCGCCGCCAGTTCCCTCTTTTGATTTTATAAATTTATGTTTTTTTAACAAACTTAGCACTTTACGGATCCGTACAGGGTGTACACAGGCGCTCGCTGAAATCGCATCACTTGTTGACATCCGGTCGGGCTGCAGCGCAAGAAAAGTTAAACTATGAATGGCAAGTGTAAAATCACTATTCATGGCCTGCCCTCCTAAGAAATAAAAGCCTGCTAATCACCTTATACAGCAGCCTTATTAGTATTTACCAATGCACTGTAATACTAAACATTACAGATTACCTTGTCAAGCACTTGATAAAAGCTCTAAGATCACTTAAACCTATATAAACATCCTATTTTTTATTAGGCAATGATAAATTTAACTATTCCATTGTTTTCTAACTTGTTCTTCTGCAATCCGATTAATCTTTTCCCATGTCATTTCTTTTTTTGCAATCACATTTGTATGATAAGTTCTATTCTTATAATTAACTGTTACAAATACTTCAATCATTTCTTTTTCCTCCTAAAAAACTAATTTGCCATTTTTTGTAATTCGGTGTTCAAAAATGTGCGAAGCTTACGTGGCAGAAAACTGCGAATTTCTTCCTCGTTATATCCCACCTGTAATCTTTTTTCGTCTAGGATAATTGGGCGGCGCAACATTTTGGGATGCTTAATGATTAATTCATAGAATTCATTAAGCGGAAGTGATTCAATATTTATATTTAATTCCTGAAAGGTTTTTGAATTCGTTGAAATAATTTCACTAGTGCCTTCCTCAGTCAATCGAAGAATGGATTTAACCTCATCGACTGTAAGGGCATTAGCTAAAATGTTTCTTTCGATATAGTCAATTTGATGTTCTTCAAGCCAAGCTTTTGCTTTCCGGCAAGAACCACAACTTGGTGTTGTATAAAGAGTCACCATGTGTGAACACACTCCCTGCTTATATTTGGTATGGTACCAAACTTACCTAGACATTTAGATAAATACCCAAATGTGAGTTGGTTCAAACTTTTTGTCCTAAACTTAAAATGTAATAAAAAAGTTTACAGTTTAGGTTTTAAAAATGCCCAACTTATTTTTTCTAACCTATACTGTAACTTTAATGTTTACAGTTGAAAAAGTCAATTGGAAAGTATTAACTTTATATAAAAAATTTTAATGCCTGCCAGTCATTCTGAAACCTTGTCCATTTGGACAAACAAAGACATCTTCATACAACCTCCAAAGTCTAACAACAATAATCGTAAGGATGCAGCGGGGGCTTTGCTGGATATAGCCAGCTTGTTCTTAACAGGGGTTCTTTCCAATGCCAAGCACCTAAGGCCGCGGCACAGGCATCAATCCAATGACTTGGTTCCTCTTTAAGAATAGAAGTTCGATTAAATTTTGCTGGCTAAGCCAGTCCCACATCATTATTCGCGCTGCCAAATCTTGTTTGTAACTTAATACAAGCCCAAAATCTGTCTTCTGCAGTCTTGATCCCATAACCGCTCCTGGATGAACTTCGACGATAGAAACAGGATAGTGAGTAGTAAGATTCCCGATTTCTCTACTAAGCTTAATCCCTCTTAGTGTTAAATAGACCATTTTGTTTAGAGTAGGAGGCATAATAGATCCGGGCTTCATCCCTAATCCAATGATAAACTTTCGAAGCTCACGGTCACCTTGCCGGTCCCCTCCCCCATCTTCGTAGGACAGAGGTGCATCGATACCGACTACAACTTCATCTGACTGACTTTGTTCTAGAATCTCATTTACTATCTGCTGATCACTAACATTATTCATCCATTTCACGAACTTTAATTGGTTTCCTTGCTTTTCAAAAACGGTCAAAACTGTATCTTTATGATTACTTGGTCCCGATAAATCAATGCCAATTACTCTCATGATTAACCATCGCTTTCTTTAGATATAGAGGTCCCAATCAAACACTATTTTAAAAAATTTCCCCTTCAGTTTCCAATGATAATTTCCCAGAGCCTTATTTACTGGGGCAGGATTTATTTTTGCAGGAATAAAGGTCAAATCTAACTGCTAGTAAGCTTTCTATCCTCCATAGTAAGCGTATTCTTATTCATCCGTTTCCTTTCAAAAACCAAATTTTAAAAAACAGTCTCGGTGTTTATAAATGTTTAAATTTAGGTTAGATGAGCCACCTTAGATATTGGAAGAATAAGTGTGAAAACTGATATTGAGGTGTTTTATCGATGGAACATAAAGTTCTGCCTAGGGATGAATGGATCGTGGCCAGAAAAAATTGTTACAGAAAGAAAAGGAATTCACTAAGTTACGGGATGAACTCACACAACAGAGACGAGATTTGCCGTGGGAAGCCGTCCGCAAGTCTTACAGCTTTGACGGTCCTAGCGGGAAGATGTCACTGTCAGACTTATTTTCTGGAAGAAGTCAACTGATTGTATACCATTTTATGTTTGATCCTAATTGGGATCGTGGCTGCAAACATTGTTCTTTTTGGGCCGATCACTACAGTGGGATGATTCCACATTTAAATCACCGTGATGTAACTTTTGTCTGTATTTCACGTGCCCCTTTAGAAAAGCTGGAAGCATTCAAAGAGCAAATGGGTTGGACCTTTCCTTGGTATTCAGCGGGGCATATGGATTTTAATTTTGATTTTCAAGCATCTTTTACAGAAGAAGAAATTGAAAATAAGCAGTCATTTTACAACTATACACTTCAGAATCCTATGAGTACTGATAGAGAGGGTGTAAGTGTTTTTTTCAAAGATAAAGAAGAAAATATATTCCATACATACTCCACTTCGCTCGTGGTATTGACATGATGAATATCACCTACCAGTTTCTCGATTTGGTGCCAAAAGGTCGACAGGATGATCTTGGGCTGCGGCATCATGACCAATATGTTCCCAAAATATAAATTTCGGCGAGGAGGACCTCGCTTTTTTTATTCGTAGAAACTTATTGATTATTACACCTACTTCAATTATCATCTAATTAGATAATTGTTAAAGTAGGTGTATTTTTTATGCAATTGAATAAAATTGTTGAATTTCATAAAGCATTAGGCGATCTGACTCGAATTCGTATTATTGCATTGCTCCAACAGGGTCCCTTGCACGGCCAAGCGATTGCTGGAAAGCTTGGACTTAAACCTCCAACCATTACCCACCATATAGCGAAGCTAAGAGAGGTTGGATTGATCAAAGAGAAACGCGATAAAAACACCATCTATTTTTCACTTAACGCAAAAATATTAGAGAGCAGCGCTAAAGCGATTTTAACGGTTGGAACAGGAGGTGAAGCAAGGATGGAAATGTCGGTTACAGCTGAGGAACGGACGGCTATTATCAATAATTTCTTCACAAAAGATGGAAAACTCAAGAATTACCCTGCCCAGCGAAAGAAAAAGCTGGTTGTACTTGAATACATGGCCAAGGGTTTAGAATTTGGGAGAGTATACCAAGAAAGGGAAATTAATGGATATTTAAAGCAATTCCATGAGGACTATGCCACATTGCGCCGCGAGCTTATCATGTGTCAGTACATGTACCGGGAGAATAATCAATATGAGCTAAATCCTGTTGAGCTATGGTGGTTGAGTTAAGGGCGTTAATAAGCGTCCGTTTTTTATACCAAACTAATTAGATAGATATAAAATTAGATATTTATAAAAGAAGGTGATCACTTGGTTTTAAGGGAAGAAAAACAGTATCGCAAGTTGTTTTTGGCGGGGGTTGTAAATGGAATTGGAGATCGCTTTAGTTCTGTTGCTGTATTAGCGATGCTGTTACAAATAACAGGCTCAGGCTTGGCAGTGGGAATGACGTTAGCTATTCGGTTAATCCCCTTTATCTTTTTTGCTCCTTTGGGGGGATGGCTGGCCGACCGGTTCTCTAGAAAGATCATCCTAGTAACAACAGATTTGATTCGTATCGCATTTGCGCTGTCCTTTTTATTGGTTCACAGTAAGGAGGAGCTTTGGATTGTTTATGTAAGTACCTTCTTTTTAGCTGCTGGGGAAGCCATCTATAGCCCAGCAAGAAAGTCATCCATCCCCCGTCTCGTCAGCAAAGAAAAGCTCATACAAATCAATAGCTTAGAACAGGTATTGATCGGAATCGTTCTAATTGGCGGGGCCTTTTCTGGGGGAATTGTGGCCTATATTTTTGGAGCCCATGTAACATTTTGGTTTAATGCCACTTCGTTCTTAGGAGCAGCCGCTATTATCTCAACGATTAAGTTCCCTGAAAACGAACAGGTTGAGGTGGATAGCGCATCTGAAAAGGAAGCTTTATTTACTGTATTTAAAAAAATTATTTTGATGTCTGCTCCTGTTCTAATCCTTTTAATCTGTGAAATTTTAATTGCTTTTATGAACGGAATGGATAATGTCCTCATAAGTGTATACGCCGTGAAGGAGTATCATATGGGGGATATTGGTGTTGGTCTTTTTTATGGAGCGTTAGGGATTGGGTTAACGTTAAGCTACTTTGTTGCCAACCGGCTTAGAAAGAATTTCTTAGTTACGGGTTTAGTCTGTTTGATGCTAGAAGGAGCTTCTCTTGTATTATTAAGCAGAACTCATTTAGTGATCTTTGCGTTTGTTCTATTTTGTGGTGCTGCTTTTGTGTCAGGGATTGGGAATGCCAGCTTCGATACTGTACTAATGAATGAACTCCCTGAGAAGTATCAAGGAACGATGTTTGGACTGTTAGCGACTGTTGGAAATACAATATTGGGTTTGTCTATGTTTTTATCGGGGATGGCTTTAGATTTTGTTGCTCCTCGTATGTTGGGGTTGATTGGTGGGGGTGCTTATATTTTGATTGCTATTAGTCTCATGGGTGTC
Source organism: Neobacillus cucumis (assembly GCF_002860255.1). GTDB lineage: Bacteria > Bacillota > Bacilli > Bacillales > Cytobacillaceae > Neobacillus > Neobacillus cucumis_A. The sequence goes on along the minus strand of NZ_PGVE01000052.1, from coordinate 116,737 downwards.
GTTTCATCAAAGGCGTACCATAAGAAACTTCCGTCGCAGAAAGAACTTACTTCCCATTTATAGTTTAGATGTTAATAACTAATTAAACGTTTGGTTAGTTTTGTTGGACCATATGTATCATAGGTTTTAACGATTTAATTAATCGTTTGATTAATTTTTTGAGTCTTCAATATTTAGAGCTCTGGCAATTTAACTACACGTTAATTAGTTTTAAAGTGTAGTTGTTACTGCTACTTTCAATAACAGGTAACAAGAGCCATACCTCTTTAAATTTCTTAAATTGTCGTTAACGAGAATTTTCTAGTAAAAGATGATATGATTTTTACTAATAGATCACCCTTGTAGGAGGCTATCATGAAAAAGCTTGTAAAAGTAGTCGCAGCAATTATTGAAAATGAAAACCAAGAAATCTTATGTGCACTAAGATCGCCTGAAATGTCTATTCCAAATATGTGGGAGTTCCCAGGTGGTAAAGGTAGAAGCAAATGAAGACATCTTCTCAGCATTAGAGAGAGAAATCTCCGAAGAGTTAGATTGTAAAATTGATACATACAAAGAAGTATTTAATGTCAATACACACGAGTACGAAACATTTATTATTAATCTAATTTCCATCAAATGTAGAGTGGTTGAAGGATCTCCTACAAAAAGTGAGCACGCTAAGCTTATATGGGTAAAAAGAGAAAATCTTGATTCTCTTAAATGGGCCCCAGCTGACATTCCAGCAGTTGCACAGTTAATTAATGAAAAAAAGTCTTCTCAAACTGAGAAGACTTTTTTTCGTAATCTCTGTATAAAGACTAGCCGGAACTTCATTTTCTAATTCCATTCTGACTGTAATCGGCTTATCTCTTTCGAAAAATATGGAATTTCCTTTCCCTATATAAATATAAGGCTCCGTTTTTCCATCAATTTCTCTATACTTTCTAATAAACAAATGAAGATTAACACCTCGTTGTTTATTAAATATTATATTCTTCCCTCTTTCGGACTGTTGAGTGGTATTGTTTACTGATTGCCATTGAAATTCACCTGGATTAATAAATTTATCTTTATAATTAATACTTTCCTTTACATCCTCTTCCTTATGTAGATCAATAAATAAAAAATACTCATTCCCATTCGCAAGCAAACCGGAGCCTCTAAAGAACTATGAATTTTCCGATAGTTAGAAAGTAACCACCGGCTCCTGTTTGGTACATGACGTTTCCTAAATTAATAAACTTTTCTTCTCATGGACAGACGGGCTTAACACAGAGTTTCTTCTTTTTGGGTAAAAGCTCCTCTCAATAATAGATATTGAGTCACTCATCTTTGCGACTTTTCCGGTGAGTTTATTCACTACTATCCCCTGCTCTGACTCCTCACCATCCATAATCCTAACTTCCCCAACACGAGCTTGTTTAGGGTTTACCGCTAGAAGGACACGATGAGGTCTCCTTGGGTCACGTCACTGAACTTTCCCTCGAACCCAGTCCTCATAACTAACAGCAATAATTGTGGTATTTGAAGTCCCCTTCTTTTGAAGGGTAATCCGTTTCCGCCAGCCAACAACATGGTTTAGTTTTAGTCGCCTGTTCCGAGTTTTGCCTTCAAGCCCTCCGCACGATACCTCACGGCCAAGCATTGCTTGTCAGCTATACACTTCCGCCACACCTACGGTGTGTTAGGGACTTTCACCCTTAAGTTCAGTGCGCTGCCAAGCGCACAAAAGAAGCAAGAGAACCGTCCCCTTGCTTCTATTTAAGATAGTCTATTGCCGCTCTTTCAATGGCAAGTCCAATGGTGTAACGTTTCATAAATTGCTTAAAGCCCTCGACGTCCTCGGGATCAGGTGACATCGTCATACCTGCTTTTTCTGCAAAAACTTTCTGGCTTAAATACTCTTCCAATGTTTCATGATTCACTTTGTTTATCATATAAGCTGCAAGTAAGGCAATCCCCCAGGCTCCGCCTTCTCCTGCTGTTTCCATAACGGAAACTGGAACATGGAGAGCAGCGGACATGATTCTCTGTCCCACACCTTTGGTTTTAAATAAACCGCCGTGACCAAGGATTTCATCCAATTTCACTTCTTCTTGATTGAGAAGAATATCCATACCCAATTTGAGCGCGCCCAATGCCGTAAATAAATGGACACGCATGAAATTAGCCAGGTTGAAATTGCTATCGGAGGAACGGACAAACAATGGACGTCCTTCTTCGAAGTGAGTAATGTGTTCACCGGACAGATAACCATATGCGAGTAAGCCGCCGCAATCGGAATCTCCTTGAAGGGCCAAGTTGTACAGAGTTCCATACAACCTATTTATATCAACATCCATACCCATTGCTTTTGCAAATTCGTCAAACAAGCCTACCCATGCATTCAGGTCTGAAGAACAGTTGTTGGAATGGGCCATTGCTACCAGATTTCCAGTAGGGGTAGTCACGAGGTCGATCTCGGGATATACTTTGGAGAGTTCTTTCTCTAGGACCACCATGGCAAATACAGAAGTTCCCGCCGAAACATTACCCGTACGCTTCGCAACGCTGTTTGTAGCGACCATTCCGGTACCTGCATCACCTTCCGGCGGACAAAGCGGAATACCGTCCTCAAGCTCTCCGGTAACATCCAATAGCTTCGCCCCTGCTTCTGTCAGCACGCCTGCGTTTTCTCCCGCCAGCAATATCTTTGGTAAAATATCTTCCAGTTTCCATGGCAGATGATTAGGCTCAATCAATTCATTGAATTGATCAATCATGGTTTGATTATAGTTCCTTGTATTTAAATCAATCGGAAAAACACCAGATGCTTCCCCAACTCCCAGTACCTTCTGTCCGGTCAGTTTCCAATGAATATAACCAGCCAGGGTAGTCTGGAAGCTAATGTTTGCAATATGCTCTTCATGATTTAAGATTGCTTGATAGAGATGAGCAATACTCCATCTTTGTGGAATTTGATAATTAAACAGTTCTGTCAGAGCTTTTGAAGCCTGTTCAGTGATATTGTTACGCCAGGTGCGAAAAGAGACGAGAAGCTCTCCATCCTTATCGAAAGCCATATAGCCATGCATCATCCCGCTAAAACCGATCGCGCCTACTGTTTTTATAGATACTCCATATTGCTGTTTCACATCAGTCGCCATCTTTTGATAGCAATCCTGTAAACCCCTCCATATATTCTCTTCGCTATACGTCCAAATATTGTTCACATAGCTATTTTCCCAGTCATGGCTGCCAGATGCGATCGGCACATGGTCTTCTCCAATAAGGACAGCTTTTATCCGTGTTGAACCAAGCTCAATACCAAGCACTGTTTTGCCATTTTGAATGGCATTTTTTATTTCAAAACTCATGTGACTTTCCTCCAAAATAGATTATCGTTATGCCGGGGCTATCTTCTCCTCGATTGAGGCTCCCATATTTAGGGCGTGCTTGCTTTTTGCAGGTTAAAAAAATGGAACTTCTCGATTTTTTTAAGTATTTTGTAATACTGAGGATCAAACCAATGCCTAAAGAGACCCCTAATCCAATTTATCTGAAGATCAAATCACAATATTTATATCTTTAATTCGTTCATATAGCATTTTAAAAAGTTCCATTCGACGCTGATATAGGTCTGCAAATTCTTTTTCCGGCTCAAGTCTTTTACCCCTTTTTACTAATTGGCCTGCTTCTTCAAAACTTTGGAACATTCCAATTCCAACACCACCGGCTATTGCAGCACCAAGCGAAGTGGCATCAGATAGATTATGGTTTAACTGAACCGGAAGCTGCATAACATCACATAGAATCCCAGTAAGCGCTTTACTTTTTGCACCACCGCCGATGATTTTTACTTCTTTTGCCAATTTGTCAGCATTCAAAATTTCTGCTATGGATGCAAGTGAAAATGAAACCCCCTCCAGGACTGCTTTCACTAAATCAAATCGATTATGATATAGAGACAAGCCCAGGAAACTTCCGCGAATCGAATCATTCCATAAAGGTGATCTTTCTCCTAATAAGTAGGGATGAAATACTACTCCACGGGATCCGGCAGGGACATGTTGAATCTGCTCCTCAAACTGTTCAAATTCTAAACTAACCTCCATCGTGCTCCAATCGCTAATAGTCGAAAACTGTTTTATTGCCCATTCGTATGCGGCTCCAGCCGTTTTCATGGTCCCTAACACATTGTAATAATTAGGATTTAAGTCACAAAGGTTAAAAACCCGTTTGTAAGGATCAATATATGGCACGTCAGTTACTTTGGAAACCCAAGCAGTTGTGCCTAAGTTAATATACATGTCCCCTTCATTTATACATCCAGCTCCCATGGTAGCACATGCACCATCTCCGCCACCAATGACCACGGGAGTCCCTTCAGTAAGTCCTGTTTCCAATGCTGCTGTATGGCTAACATGGCCAATTACTTGTGTTGAAGGAACGATATCCGGCATTTTAGAACGATCAAGAGCTAATTCCATAAAGATGGAATCTTCCCATTTCTTATTAAGCAAATGAAAAGCACCGTTCAAAGAGGCATCTGAATAATCCGTCACACCTAACGTTCCGGTCATCTTATAGGCAAGATAGTCCTTTGCTTGTAAAAAAAAGGCAGATTTTTTATATTTTTCAGGTTCTCGTTTTTTCAACCAATACATTTTCATCAAAGTGTAATGAGGGTCGATTCTGTTTCCCGTAAATTTGTATAGTTGATCTTCATCGACCTTATTAAAAATTTCCTTTTCAAACTGTTTGCTTCTGGAATCAGCGTGAATAATAGACATGTAGAGAGGGGTTCCCTCTTTGTCTACCGGTAAACACCCATTCATATGTCCACTAAAAGTGATTACTGCAATGTTACATGGTGAAATGGATGTCAATACTTCCTTTGTTGTTTTCACAACATTTTGCCACCAATGCTTGGGATCCTGTTCAGCAATCCCTCCATGGTGATAAAATGTTGGGTATGAACAGGAATTAGAAGCAACGATTCCACCATCTTGACGATACAATGTGCATTTATGATTTGTTGTTCCTAAGTCATGAGCCAAGATATATGTTTCCAAAAAAATAACTCCTCTCGGTTAATTTTTGGATAAAGTAAGGTTTATGAGCAGTCTTCCCCATTACTTTTCACTAAAACTTATTTGCAGTTAATGACTCCAAAACGTTTCTGCCAATCTTTAGAAAATCCTTCAACACTAATAATGGACGAAGGATGTTCATGAAGAGCTTCAATAATATCAGGACTGGCTGTAATAGAATGTGCACCTGCTAAACTGCATTTATGGACCTGGTTTACATTTTTAAAGCTAGCTGCCAATACTTTTGTTTGCAATTGGAAAGTATTAAACAACTTGACAATGTCAGCTACAACTCCAACACCATCTCCAGAGAGTTGATCAATTCGATTTACATATGGTGCTACATACTGTATACCGCAGTTAGCACACATTAATGCCTGTTGGGCTGTAAAAATAGCTGTGCCAAGTGTATTGATTCCAAGTTTATTTAATTCCTTCATTGCTTTATATCCCTCTTTAACTGCAGGGACTTTAATATAAATTTTTCCACCCAGTGTCTGAACGATGTTTTCCGCTTCTTGAACCATTTCATCTGCTGTTTCTGAAAGTGTTTGGACAAACAACGGTCTTTCCCTACCAATAATGGTCTGTATTTGCTTTAATACATCCCAGTAATCTTCTTTTTCTTTTGCTAAAATGCTGGGATTGGTTGTTACCCCTTCTATTTGGTAATTCTCTATTAGGTGGCGAATTTGTTGCAAATTAGCTGAATCAATAAAAATTTTCACATTCTACTCTCCTTTTCTGCTTTTTTGTTCATAGAAATGCTAACTATTAGCCCAATCAACGCAATTACCATTAGTTGAAAATTTTATAAAGAAGATGCCTAAAAAGGGAATATCCCCTTTTTGAGGCATCTTCTTTAGTTCATTAACGATATAAAGGACCGAAGTTTTGGCAAGCACGGTAATCAGCTGCTTCAGGATCTTTCGTTCCAAACATTCCCCATGCACTTGGCCTAAAAATTTGCTCTTCACTGACATTGTGCATATTAACTGGAATTCTGAGCATTGAAGCTAATGTAATTAATTCACTTCCAATATGTCCATAACTCACTACACAGTGGTTGGCACCCCAGTTATTCATTACGGAGTAAACATCTTTGAATGCACCTTCACCTGTTAAATTTGGAACAAACCACGTTGTTGGCCAGGTAGGGTCTGTCCGTTGGTCCAAGGTATGATGAACTTCCTCTGGAAGCTCAACCGTGTAGCCCTCTGCAATTTGCAAAACAGGCCCTAAACCTTTAACAAGGTTGATTCGAAAAGCTGTTACCTCCATATTGCCCTTTGTTAGAAAATCACTTGAGAATCCGCCACCACGGAAATATCCTGTGGATGCAGGTCTCCATGAAGTTGCATTCAAGCACTTCTGTGCCTCATCCTCAGTAATTTCCCAGAACGGTTTTATGGCCGGCTTACCTTCCTTTGTTTGCTCACCGGTACCATCAAGAGCAGCAGAACCTGAGTTGATTAAATGAATAAAACCATTTTCTGCTAAACCTTCTGGTTTGTAACCCGTTACACGTTCTACCGCCTCAGGGCTCCAATAGGTCCTTACATCCGCAAAAACTTGAGCAGTATTTGTTAATAGATGGCCGAACAACATCGATACCCCGTTTAGGCTATCATTTTCCGTTGCCATAATGTATGGAGGGCGAATTCCATTCCAATCAAAGGAGGAATTCAAAATAGTTTCCATAAAGTCGCCATTCGGAAAATGATCTGTCCATTGACGCTGACCTTGGAAGCCCGCTGCGATGGCATTATGTCCTAAAGCTTCTTCCCCATAGCCAATTTTCTCTAAACTAGGATTGCCTACCATTAAATCTCTTGCAATCAATGTCATTTTGACACTGACTTCCCAGTCTTTATCCTTTTGCTCTCTCGTTCTCTGCATGTCTGCAGAATTATTATCAGGGCCTTCCTGACAATATTCTTTTACCCAGTTTAATGCTCGATGAAATTCTTCTTTATCGTATATTTCCTCATCCATCCGTCTTACAAATTCTGTCATGTCAATATATTCATTTCTCATTCCTAAATAGTCTTGGAAAAAGTCTGGGTTAACCGTACTTCCGGCAATTCCCATTGATACGGAACCCATTGATAGATAGGATTTTCCTTTTATGCTGGCAACCACAAGACCCGCTTTTGCAAATTGTAAAAGTTTTTCCTGTACATCCAGAGGAATAGAAGTATCGCTTAAATCCTGTACATCCTTACCATAGATGCCAAAGGCTGGAATGCCCTTTTGATTATGCCCCGCCAACACTGCTGCAAGGTAAACTGCTCCTGGGCGCTCTGTTCCATTAAATCCCCATACTGCTTTTGGAATATCTGGAGTCATATCCATTGTTTCAGAACCATAGCACCAACATGGTGTCACCGTAATAGATACTCCTACTCCTTCACTCGAAAATTTTGCGGCTGTTTGTGCTGCTTCAGCTACTCCCCCAATGCAAGTATCAGCAATCACACATTTGACGGGCTCGCCGTTGTAATGACGTAAATTCTCTGTTAACAAGTTTGCTACTGATTTTGCCAGATTCATAGTCATATCTTCAAGAGATTCGCGAACTCCATTTCTTCTTCCATCAATTGTTGGTCTGATACCAATTTTTGGCAATTTCCCATAGAATCTGTTTTGAACGGTTGTCATGATAAAGTCTCCTCTACATTGTAATTAGTTAATAGTTTAATAAAGTGTCCATATGCTTCTTGCCATTCTAATTGGTTTTGAGGTTCATATACCTTAACGGGAAAGGAATTTTTGACAATTTCACGGCCCTCTTTTAAGTCCTTCATTTTTCCAAGTGCAATCCACTGTGTTAACGAATTTCCGATTGCACTGGCTTCAACAGGTCCAGCGATTACAGTCCGGTTTGTCGCATTTGCGGTAAACTGACAGAACAGTTCATTTTGGATACCCCCGCCGCCCATATGAATAGTCTCGATTGACTTTCCAGCAAGTTGCTCAAGTTTCTCTAAAACCCACCGGTATTTAAGTGATAGACTCACCAAGATACAACGAAGGAATTCCCCTGGAGTTTCAGGTGCCTCCTGACCAGTTCTAATGCAATAATTTCTAATTTGTTCCGGCATATGATTCGGGTTAAAGAAAGCTGAATCATCAGGGTCAATTAAACTAGTAAATGAGGCGGTATCCCGAATAAGCTGGGCCTCCTCCTCGTATGTAAAAATCCTGCCTTCTTTTGACCATGCAGACTTACATTGTTGGATAAGCCACATTCCCATAATGTTTTTGAGGAGCCTGTATTCACCATCGGCCGTTCCCTCATTTGTAAATCCCCATTCTAATGCCTGTTCTGTAATAACAGGCTTCTTTACTTGTACTCCCATTAAAATCCAAGTGCCACAACTCATAAAAGCGGAATTTTCCGTTTGGATTGGCAGGGCAGCCAGTGCACACGCGGTATCATGACCTGCTCCAGCTATTACCTTTACAGGACCGATACTGAATTCGTTTTGGATGGTATAGAGTGTTGGTCCAAGTATCGTTCCAGGCATAACAATATCTGCCATCATATCTCTGCGAAGATTTAAACGCTCCATTAGATCGGAGTCCCAATTACGCTCCTGAATATTGAACAAAGATGTGGTTGTACTAATCGTATATTCATTTGCTCTAACACCTGAAAAAAAATAACTAAGCAAATTGGGCGTTAATAAAAGGGTTTTGGCCCTTTCTAACAAACTCGAGTTATTATTTTTAATCGCATAAAGCTGACATATTGTATTGATTGCCGCAGGCTCTACCCCAGTCCTGGTATATAAGACCTCTTTTTGAATCACACTTAATAGTTCCATCAGACTTTCCTTTGTATGTGGATCTCGATAAGAGTATGGATTTCCAAGCAACTCACCCGTTTCCGAAAGAAGACCGAAATCAACACCCCATGTATCGATTGATAGCGACTCAATTGATTTATGGCCTTTTTTTATACTTTTTCCGATCCCTGCCTTCATTTCCTGAAAAGTTCGCAGGATATCCCAATAATAGTGACCGGTTACATGGACGGGATGATTAGGAAATCGATGGACTTCTTCTAAAAACAAGCGATTCCCATCAAAACCGCTTACCATTAAGCGGCCATTTGATGCACCTAAATCGAAAGCCCAAACTTTATTCATGCATTCACGCCCTTTACTTACCTTGCTTCTTTCAATAATTGTGATCGGTATTTCTCTGAAGATAGATTTCTTAAATCCTGACATTCTTCTTCCGTTAGCACTCTGGGTGCTCCAACGGTTGAAGCAATGGTATAGACCTTAGCCGATTCCTCCATAATCTGCATAAAGAAATAGGCTTCCTTCATCGTTTTACCTACCGTTAACACTCCATGATTTCGCATGACCACTACATCATTTTCGGAGATCACATTCGATACAGCATTTGCTAGTACTTCAGTAGTTGGAATCATATATTCAAGGTAGGCAACGCTCTTAATGATAGCTGGAAAATCCGGAAATAGACTTGGAATATTTTGTCCGGTTGATGATACCCCTACCGAATAACTTGGGTGAGCATGTAAGACTGATGTAATATCCGGGCGTTTTCGGTAACATTCAAGATGCATTAATATTTCGGAAGATGGCTTTAAATCATCTAAAATTTCACCTGTTTCAATATTGACCCGTACCCATTGGTGATCCTCGATTTCCTGCAAATCATAACCACTAGGGGAAATGTACATGATGTTTCCGTCTCTCATACTTAAATTCCCGCCTGCGCCTACCACAAGCCCTGTTTGAACAATCTTAGTTGAATATAATTTCAACTCGTTTATCACCTTTAACAACGGTAACACCTCCGTTTAAGCATTATTTTCTTTGTTTGCTTCTAGCAATTGATAAAGTGTTTGAATGACTTTCAAATTGTTATAACTATTTTCACCTGAATAGATAGGTTCCTGGTTCGAAAGGATACAGTCTGCAAAATGCTCTACCTCTAATCGATACTGATCCCCCTCTATCATAAACTCTGTCAGCTCACCATCCTTAACTAGTTGGACAACTCCCCTGCCTGATTGCAGATCTGGGCGGTAAGCATATGGAACGCGGATGGTTCCATTTGTACCGACAATTTCATATTCATCCTTAGAATCTGCATCAAAACTACAGGCAAACGTAGCAAGAACATGGTTCGGGAACAGGAGTACCCCGGCAGCCGATGTATCGACGCCATCCTGATTGGTCTCTGAAAGGATTTTCAAGCTAAGCGGTTCTTCCTCCACAATATACCGAAGAGAATTGACACAGTAACATCCAATATCAAACAAGGCACCTCCGCCTAAATCAGCGTTTAAGCGAATATTTCCTTCCCGTTCTTCCATAAAGAAGGAAAAAAATGCTCTCATGAGCTTCACATCACCAATTGCCTTATCCTTAATTAAATCTTTTACCTTTTGATGCTGTGGATGGAATCGGTACATGAACCCTTCCATGAACATAACACCGTTTTGTTTACAAACCGATATCATCTCCGCAACCTGTTCTGCCTCTAGCGCAGCTGGCTTTTCACATAAGATATGTTTTTTTGCTTTTGCAGCCTTTATGGTCCACTCATAATGCATATTATTTGGAAGTGGTATGTATACAGCATCAATCGCTGGATCTGCCAATAACTCATCGTAACTTTCGTAGAAGACAGGTATTTGAAATTTTTCTGCTGCCAGCTTGGCTTTTCCACTGGAGCTGGCAATCGCGTAAACTTGCCCATTGGTTGATCTTTGAATAGCAGGAATAAGCTTCTCTACAGCAATTTGGGCGGTACTAAGAATTCCCCATTTTATTTTTCTTTCCATTCACTCACCCCTATTTACTAAATAGCAAATGTGATTCGTTTTTATTTAATGATTTAATAACGTATATTCAATTTGGGATAGAGAGGCTGTTCAGCCATTGAACCGCCTCTCCACCTTTGATTTTATTCGTAAAGAACTTCTTTAATTTTTGGATCATCGAGATTCGTCTTATCGTACCAGAAGAAACCAGTGTCGATTGTTTTTGGAACTTTTTTACCATCTAGAGTATCAATAGCAGCTTTAACTGTTTCGTAACCAATTCCAATTGGATTCTGAGTGATTGCCCCTGCCATTACACCACTCTTAATCGCATCGATTTGAAGTTTTCCAGAGTCGAAGCCGACTACAGTCACTTTCTTTTTGTTTAATTCCTTAACAGCATTTACTACCCCAATCGCTGATCCTTCATTGGTACCAAATAGACCTTTTAAATTTGGGTGCGCTTGCATTATGGCCTTGGCAGCGTCAGTTGATTTTAATTGGTCACCACCGCCATATTGGATATCAACAATCTTAATTTTTGGATATTTTGATTTGATTTCATTTACAAAACCATCTCGTCGATCAACACCTGTTTTACTTGTCTGGTCATGAGCAACAACGGCCACTTCCCCTTTTTCACCAATTAATTCAGCCATCTTGTCAGCTGCTAGTGCTGCCGCAGCTTTGTTATCCGTTGCTGCAGTTGCTACCGGGATTTCCCCTTCAACACCTGAGTCAAATGCTACAACTGGAATTTTTTTGTCTTGTGCCTGTTGCAATAAAGGGAGAGCCGCCTTAGAGTCAAGTGCTGCAAAGCCAATTGCATCTGGCTTTTTATCCAGTGCATTACGAAGCATTTCAACTTGTTTATCAACCTGTGCTTCCGTTTCAGGGCCTACAAACGTAATATTCACATCATATTTGTCTGCTGCTTCCTCGGCTCCCTTTTTGACAGCCTGCCAGAATTGGTGTTGGAAGCCCTTTGAAATGATGGCAACATAACGCTTTCCGTCATTTTTTTCAGGAGCTTTACTACTTTCTGTGCTTGCATTGTTTGAAGAGCATGCGCCTAGAATTATGGAGAGTGCGAGTGCTGACGATACAACTAAACCTGCTTTTGTTTTTTTCAATTTGAATTCCCCCTACGTTAAATTAATTTTATATATTGTTCTCTTTAGAGAGTGGTACCCGCCGTTATTTTGCTGATTTTTTGTTTCTTAAAACATCTGCGTAAACAGCTAGTAAGATAACTAGTCCAACAACGACTGTTTGCCATTCTTGAGGTACTGAAAGAATTTGCAGACCATTGGTTAACACACTCATAATCAAAGCCCCAATAACAGTTCCAAGAATGGTTCCTGTACCACCACTTAAGGAAGTTCCCCCGATTACAACTGCTGCAATTGCTTCCAATTCATATCCTGCGCCTAACGCTGGCTGAGCAGAATTTAAACGAGATGCCATTACGATACCTGCGACCCCTGTAAAAACACCTGCAAGCATGTAAATGATTATTTTCCACTTATTAACACTCACTCCAGATAGGCGAGTCGCTTCTTCATTGCTTCCAAGGGCAAATGTATATCTTCCGATGATGGTTTTATTTAAAATGATGCTAGCTACTATGGCCATTCCAAAAAAGATGAAAACAGCATTGGGAATACCTGACCCAGGGATAATCGATCCCATAGCAATTTTGTTAAAGCCTGGTAGAGAGGTGAAATAGATTGGAGTAGCTTTAGAAATAACAAGAGCCAATCCCTTAGCAATCATCATCATGGCTAATGTGGCGATAAATGGCGGAATCTTCATTCTTGCAATCGCAGCGCCGGAGATCCACCCAGCTGCAGCACCCGTTAAAATCCCCCCAAGAACTGCTACCCAAACCGGTAAACCCAAGTTGACGGCAAAAACACCAGTCATAACCGAAGATAAGGTCAATACCGTTCCACATGATAAGTCAATTCCGCTTGTAACAATAATCATCGTCGCACCTAATGCAAGGATCCCAGTTACTGCTGTTGACAAAAGAATTCCGATAATATTATCGAATTGAAAAAAGTTAGATGAAGAGATTGCAAAGATTAAAATAAGCACAATTAAACTTGCAAATGCTAGTACCTGCTGAAGAGCATTTGCATTGACCATTTTTTTCTTCTTCTCTTCAACTGGCAAGACTACTGCTTTTTGCATTTCCATTCATGTCCACTCCCTTATAATCTGTGTTTGTATTCATTACCCAATTCGCTTGGTTGCAAGCGCCATAATCGATTCTTGCGACGCTTTCTCATCATTTTTCAATTCCCCAGTAATTCTTCCTTCACACATAACAACGATTCTATGACTCAGTCTCAATACTTCAGGAAGTTCCGAGGAAATCATAATGATGGATTTCCCTTGCTCAGCCAGCTCATTTAGCAGCCTGTAAATCTCGTCTTTTGCCCCGATATCAATCCCACGGGTAGGTTCATCAAAGATTAAAATATCTGAATCTCTCGTTAACCATTTTCCAATGACAACTTTTTGCTGATTTCCACCTGAAAGATTTTTCACCAATTGGTTACCTGACGGTGTTTTGATTCTTAATTTTTTAATCATCTCTTCAGATTGTTGATGGATCTTAGAAGAATTCATAAACCCGAGAGGTTTTAAATAGTCTTTCATGGTTGCAATCGCAACATTTGTTTTTACATCCATCCCTACTAAGAGACCAAATTGCTTACGGTCCTCAGACAGATAGCCAATTCCATTTTGTACAGCATCAGTGGGACTATTAATATTCACCTTTTGGCCTTTAATGTGAATTTCCCCCGAATCTATTGGGTCTGCTCCAAATAGGGCACGAGCCACTTCTGTTCTTCCGGCCCCCATCAATCCGGCAAAGCCAACAATTTCTCCCTTATAAAGTTCAAAGCTTACATCTTTTATAGCCTTTCCCCTGTTTAAGCCCTTTACTTCAAGTACCTTTTCCCTGCTCTGTTGACTAATAATTGGTTTTTGATTATTATCAATTTTTCTTCCAACCATCATCGAAATAATTTGATCAATGGTTGCATCCTTTGTGTTTATGGTTCCTACATATGTACCATCTCGCATAATCGATACACGATCAGTAATTTTCTTAAGCTCTTCCATACGGTGAGAGATGTAAACAATTCCCACACCATCTTGACGCAATTTCCTAATCATAACGAACAATGCATCGATCTCGGTATCCGTTAAGGCGGCGGTTGGCTCATCCATAATCAATACTTTTGAATCAAAGGAAAGAGCCTTTGAGATTTCAACCATCTGTTGCTTAGCAACCGATAAATTACCTACCAATTCACGAGGATCAAGGTTAACATTTAATCTCGCGAATAATTTTTTAGCTCTGTTATTAAGCTCTTTTTCATCTAAAAAAAGATTTAAAAAATTTTTAGGTTCCCTTCCGATAAAAATATTTTGGGCAACTGTTAAATGCGGGGCTAAATTAAGTTCTTGGTGAATAATACTGATTCCAAGCCCTTGCGCCGCTTTTGTGTTTGGTATCTCTATTTCTTTTCCCTGGTACTTTATCGTTCCAGCATCCTTTTGATAGATACCAGTTAAAATTTTCATTAGTGTGGATTTCCCGGCTCCATTTTCCCCCAAAAGAGCATGAACTTCGCCTTCATTTAAATCAAATTGAACACCAGAAAGTGCTTGTACACCTGGGAAAGCCTTGCTTATTCCTTGCATTTCCAGTAAATTTTTACTCATTTGATCACCTACTAATCTATCAATTTTGTAAGGCAAATAAATTTCTTATATCAATTAGTTAACTATGGTGTTACTCGGTCACAACTCCCTTTTTTAGAATAACGTTAGCGTAGAGAGCGCTTTCACCAGTTGCAACAATTGCATATGCCTTCTTTGCCCGTTCATAAAATTCAAAACGGTCAACCATTTCAAATTCTTCAAAATGATGATCGTATTTTTTAATCAACGACTCATAGGTTTCCCAAATGGATGGAACAACAGGGTCCCCCTCGACTACCTTCATCAGTGAAACAGAATGATCACTGTAAGTATCCAATGGAAGGAATTTTAAGATTGCCTCTAATACTTCAGGAACCCCATGCCCGTCACATCGGATTAAGTTAGCCGCACAAGAAGCAGCAGGGAAATTTCCATCCGCTAAAATAATTTCATCCCCATGTCCCATTTCTAAAAGTATTTTCATAAAATCAGGACTAATTATTTTGGGTATTCCTTTTAGCATTTCTATCGCCCTTTCGGTTTATATTTAGATTAGGCAGGGAACCGGGAAATTGAATTGTTCCCACTTTTTTTAAAGCGCTTTCCACTTTTTGTCCTCACCTTTTATATCATTTTGTTGCTTGTTATAAGGATACTACTGTTTAAAAAATTAATTAATTTAAAATATTCCACATATTATTTGAAATCTTCCACAAAAAAAAAGATAGGAATAAATCCCATCTTTTCACTACTTCTTTTAATGTTCTTCGAAAGGAAACAACAGTTTTTGATTTTCAGGAGAATACATATTGTCTTTTGTTATAATTTCTGAATCTGTATATAGTAATTTTCCCTTAGGTTTCCCTTCTAAAATGGACACAGCCTGCTTAACAGCTAAATATCCCATATTAAATGGTTTCTGAACAACTGTTGCTTCTAGAGCTCTATCCCTCAAAAGGTCTAATATTTTTGGAGAACTATCAAATCCAACCACCTTAACCTCCGATGTCAGCCCCATCTCCTTATTAGCTAAGGCAATGCCGAGGGTCGTAAACTCATTAGCGCCAAAAAAGCCTTTTAAATCAGCATGATCCTTCAGAATTTGTTTTGTTAGCCGATAAGCTTCACTCACATCACTTCCACTGAATTTAATGTCGATAACCTGAATATCTGGATATTTCTTAATGACCTGTAAAAATCCCTTTTCTCTCTCGATTGCCGTGGCAGTTCCAGCCACAGTATTAATAATAGCGAGCTTCCCCTTTCCTCCTACAAGATGAGCCAGATAGTCAGCTGCTTGTCCGGCTGCCCTGACATTATCTGTGGCGATATGGCCTTCAGATAATTGATCAGGCAGCCTTGAATCCACAGTCAGCAAATGGATCCCTTTCTCTTTCGCTTTCTGTGCCAGGGGAGCAAGGCGCTTGTAATCTGCCGCAGCCAAAATAATCGCATCCGGCTTATTATGTATAGCTTTTTCCATCAATTTCAACTGTTCATTAACATTTTTCTCAGAAGAAGGGGCCCAAAATACCGTTTCTGCATGAAATTCCGTTCCCGCGGTTGTTGTCCCCCATTTAACCTGTTTCCAAAAATCAAGATCCTTCGATTTGGCAATAATGATGATCTTCCAAGGTGATTTAGGAACAGGCTTGGCATATATCACTTTCCAAGTAAAAGCAGCTGTAAGGATTGCAATGATAGATAGACCAATCAGCCATTTTTTCATAGGGTTACCACCGGTATCCAAATAGAAACTGTCGTTCCTTGATTGACCTCACTTTGAAAGGACACGCCAAAATCTTGTCCATAATAGATTTGAAGGCGTTCATGCACATTTTTGACCCCTACTCCATTTCCTTTTGAGTTTTCACGATATTCATCAGAATAGATGTTTTTAATTTTAGACGAATCCATTCCTACTCCGTTATCAATCACCTGAAGGAGAACCTTTCCTTCCACTTCCTTGCCAAGAATTCGAATGAGGCCTTTCCCCGTTTTATTTTTTATCCCATGGTAAATCGCATTCTCAACTAAGGGTTGTAGAATTAATTTAATCGTTTGGTAGGACATGATCGCAGGATCAACATCGATAATAAAGTCCAGTTTATTCCTGTATCTCATCTTCTGAATAAGCAAATAGTTTTTGACATGTTCTATCTCACCGCTAATCGACACGGTTTCATTCCCTTTATTCAAACTGATCCTAAACAGTTTAGCTAAAGAAGATGTCATATCAATCACCTCTTCATTTTGATCGCTCTCTGCCATCCAAATAATCGAGTCTAATGTATTGTATAAGAAATGAGGATTAATCTGAGACTGCAGAGCCTTAATTTCACTTTTTCTAAGCGCTTTCTGCTCTTCAACGACCTGTTGCATCAATTCCTTTATTTTTCTTGTCATCATATTGAATGAACTGCTCAATCTTCCCACTTCATGGTTATAAGAGAAATCTAATTCAATATCGAAATTCCCCATTTCTACCTCTTTCATTGATAATTCAAGCTTTCTAATTGGACGGGAAATTCGGCTTGAAATGACAATGGCGATTAGGAGAGACAGTAAAAGACTAATGACAATCATCATCATAAAAAATTTCTTTGTCTTTTTTCCATCCATGATCATATCGTTTACATTCGTCACACTTACGACCTTCCACCCCGTTAAATGAGAGGTAGTAATCGTATAAAGCTTTCTCTCCCCGTCGTGATCGATAACAAAACTTTTCCCCTTTGCGTTCAATACTTGGGTAATCATTTCCGTTTTGAGCCTGCTGTAAATCATCTGCTGCTGGGGGTGGTAAACGATATTTCCTTGCTTATCCATGATGAAGATGTAGCCTTTGGACCCCAATTGAACCTTTTTACATATCTCAGAGATAATTTTGTAATTTAGATCGATGAGTAAGATCCCTTTTCTCGCATGACTATCCGTACTTTTTAGCTCTTTGCTTAAGGACACGACCCAATGAGGATCGTCCACAAAGGCTTGCACATGGGAGGAAGAAACAACGGGCTCTCCATGGGACTCTTTAGCTGCTAGGTACCAATCTTGATTCTCAATCTTGATATCATCCTTAATTTTGAGTTTAGGATTGCTTTTTAGGATTTGGCCGTTATAACCAAAAGCAAATATGGAAACGATGTCATTTCTTGCATTGATAAACGAATTGAATAAGTCAATCAGCTTATTCTCCTGTTCTCCTTTTTCTATGAAACTTCCATTTTCATTTGAAGAAAAGTACTGCTGGAAGCTTGGATCGTTTTGAACAATGGAGGAAATATCATCCATATAACGAATATAGTAATCGACATTCTCCTTTACCTGTTTCGTAAGCTGGAGATTATATTCCTTTGCATTTTCCTCCAAAGTATTGGAAAACTTATCATATGAAACAAAACCAATAATGGTAATAATCACTAAAATAAGAGCAGAAAAAGAAAAAGCTATATGAAATTGAATACTATTTAACTGCAGAAAAATGTGCTTTATCCATTGTTTATTTAATTTTGCTTGCAAGGCCTATCCCACTCTCCCTATCTTGCTGTCTGTACTGACGACCGGTAATCTTTCGGGGAAACTCCCACTTGCTTCTTGAATACCGTACTAAAGTATTGGGGGTCACTGTACCCTGCCATTTCAGCAATTTCATATGTTTTGTAATCTGTCCCCCTTAATAGTTGCTTAGCTTTTTCGAGGCGAAATTTGGTTAAATATTCAACAAATGTCTCTCCGGTTTCTTTCTTAAAAGTTAAACTGAAATAACTGACACTGACATGAAGATACTTACAGATAGTTGATAATGAAATGCTGCTATCAGCATAGTGGTCTAGTATATATTGTTTAGCTTGTTCCACTTGCTGCTTGACTGATGAGGTACGCTTTTCGGAGATTAGAAGATTTGCATCCTTGCAGACACTCTTTAGCCAATCTTTAATTTCATTCATTGTCTTATATTGATGAAATTCTGTCATAGGGCCAAGGGACTCTCCCCAAAATGGCTGCGCTTCTAATCCTAGCTCATAAAATGTTTTATTGATCATGACTAACAGTTCCATAATATAGAGTTTACAACGATTTAATCCCGACTTTTCCAAATAGGAAAAGATCGAATCTATCAGTTGATGTGTTTCTTCTATAGATCCTACTTTGATATTCGTCAACAGTTTTTTCTCCAAATCCAAGGGCTGAGAAAACACCGATTGTTTCTTTTCCATATCAGAAATATGGATAACTTGGTTTTTACCCAATATGAAACGGTATTCAAGTGCTGCTAATGCTTCCTGATAACAAACATGGATATCCTTTGCCTGAGAAGCGAGATTACTTATTCCAATTGTCACCGCGGTTTTCAGCTTAGCCTGTATGACCTCCTGAATTTCTTTCGAAATGGAAAATGCTAATTCTTGAGCATGCTGCTCATTCAAACAAGACATGAGGATAACAGTTTGTCCATGCCTGTTACTAAAGGCAATCATTTCCTCCCGCCCCCTAAACCACTCGACAGATAAATTTAGGATCGCAAATTGTAACAGCTGTGTTTCTTCAAAACCATGATCCATAGAATCAAAATCTATTAATAAAACCATACACGAAGGCGTGGATAGCGGAATGGAAAGATAGCTGCAACTCCGACCAAACTCCTCATCTGAAACGGGAAAAGAGATCAGCTGATTCAGAAACCTCTCTTTCAAAAGAGGAAGACTTTCCTTAACCTGTCTTCGTAAAGACTCAAGGTACGCCTTACCAGACATCTCTTCATCCAATGTTTTCTTCACATCCAATAATAGCGTTTTCATTTCTTTGGAAGTAATTGGTTTTAAAATATAATCTTGCACCCCGAGTTTTATTGCATTTTGAGCATACTCAAATTGATCGTATCCGCTTAAGATAATGACTTTTATAGATGGAAAAATGGTTTTTACTTTCTCAGTTAAGGCCAAACCATCCATGATTGGCATAGAAATGTCAGTTATTAGAAGATCCACTTGGTTTGATTGAATCATATGTAATGCCTCTTGACCGTTTTCTGTTGTACCGATTAGCTCGAAACCTAATTCTCCCCACGGGATTCTGTTTCGAATTCCCTCGCGTACGATTTCTTCGTCATCAACAAGAACAACTCTATACATGCTCTGCTCCCTCTCTATCAAAAACGATGCTATTATTCAGAATTCATTATACAATAAAAACTTGCCAATGATTAACAAGAAATAACCCACTTTAATCTAAACCCAAAAAGTTATACACAGAAATTTAGGCAACTACTTGAGCAACCGTACTCATGCCTCTTTATTTTTCCTTAATTCGTTTGTGATAATAGTAATTAACTCAACTTTCGCACCGATAAAATAAGCGTTAATCGTTAATTGTATTGAATTTTAAGTAAATCTATTATTTATCTTACATGGTTAATAAAAAATGAAAAACACCTCGTTCATTGGTAGAGTGAGATTGACTAGAAATCACAAACCATATAGAAGAGGTGTCTTCTACATGATAGACCAAAATAGTCAATAGAATCAACTATAAAAAAGAACTTAATTCCGTTTTTTCTGAGCTTAAAATGAAGAAACACTTACATGATGCAGGCATAAGAAAAACCGGGCAAAAACCGCCCGGTCCTTTTTGGTTTTGAGTATATCCGAAAGTTTGTATTCTATGCTTTGTACTCCTTTATAGTATTCAGGGTAGATTTGTCCACCACATTTCTCGCATGAAAATATAGGAGGGGTCGTTGGGTCCCCATCATCCATTAAATCAAAGTCCCTGACCACATTTAACGGAATATCCTCCTTCTCATGACACACCAAACAAAGCTGACGCTCTGTTTGTGGGAATACATGGGGTGTTGATGAGTTACACCTGTTTTTTTAAATTTTGTTTAGAACTCAACCAATTCTTTCATTTTTTCTACATTTATTCCCAAATGGGAATAACTCATTTCTTTCCTCTAGGTTCGGTTGTATAATAGACTCTTACTTAACTGTTATACACCCCAGTAAATATAATTCAATAATCTTCTTTTATTAAGATGGGGCAAACCTAATTTTCACAAAAATAACTTCAAGATAGAAAAAGCAGCCAAAATCTAGTAAGATATCCACATGTGACATTAGATAGAGGGGTTAAAAAAATGAGCGTTTTAAATGTACAAAATTTAAGTCATGGTTTCGGTGATCGTGCGATTTTTAATAATGTGTCTTTTCGACTTTTAAAAGGGGAGCACGTTGGACTAGTTGGGGCAAATGGTGAGGGTAAGTCTACTTTCATGAATATTGTTACTGGGAAGTTACAACCCGACGAGGGGAAAGTGGAGTGGTCACGAAAAGTTCGTGTTGGTTATTTAGATCAGCATGCTGTACTTCAAAAGGGTACTACGATGCGTGAAGCTTTGAGTACTGCTTTTCAATATCTTTTTGATGCTGAATCAGAAATCAATGAACTTTATGCAAAAATGGGTGATGATGGTGCTGACATCGATGCATTACTTGCAGAAGTTGGAGAGCTACAAGAAACTTTAGATAGTAATGATTTCTATCGAATTAATTCAAAAGTTGAGGAAGTTGCTCGTGGTCTAGGGTTAGACGATGTTGGACTCGATCGAGATGTAGATGATCTTAGCGGTGGGCAACGTACGAAAGTTTTACTAGCTAAGCTTTTGCTAGAAAAGCCTGAAATCCTATTACTAGACGAGCCTACGAACTATTTGGATGAACAGCATATCGAATGGCTGAAGCGCTATTTACAGGAATATGAGAATGCATTTATCTTGATTTCACATGACATTCCATTCTTGAACAATGTTGTTAACTTGATCTACCACATGGAAAACCAAGAGTTGAATCGCTATGTTGGTGACTATGATAACTTCTTAAAAATTCATGAAATGAAGAAGCAACAGCTAGAGTCTGCTTACAAGCGCCAACAACAAGAAATTGCTGATTTGAAAGACTTCGTTGCTCGTAACAAGGCAAGTGTTGCGACTCGTAATATGGCGATGTCTCGTCAGAAGAAGCTCGACAAAATGGAAGTTATTGAATTGGGGAAAGAGAAGCCGAAACCAGAGTTTAACTTCAAAGAAGCTCGTGCAGCTAGTCGTTATATTTTCACGGCTGAAGATCTTGTTATTGGTTACAATGAACCACTTTCTCGCCCTCTGAATTTGAAAATGGAACGCGGACAAAAAATCGCATTCGTGGGTGCAAACGGTATTGGGAAGTCTACTCTTTTAAAAAGTATTCTTGGGCTAATTAATCCAATTTCGGGTAAAGTGGAACGTGGTGAGTATCAACACATTGGTTACTTCGAGCAGGAAGTTAAACAGGCCAATTACAACACTTGTATTGAAGAAATTTGGAGCGAGTTCCCTAGTATGAATCAGGCTGAAGTCCGAGCGGCTCTAGCAAAATGTGGATTAACGACGAAACATATTGAAAGTAAAGTTGAAGTCCTTTCTGGTGGGGAAAAAGCCAAAGTCCGATTGTGTAAAATTATTAACACAGAAACGAATTTATTAATCCTAGACGAACCTACCAATCACTTGGATGTGGACGCAAAAGAAGAATTGAAGCGTGCGTTAAAGGCATATCGCGGAAGTATTTTGATGGTATCCCATGAACCTGATTTCTATCGTGAAATTGCGACTGATATTTGGAATTGTGAGGATTGGACTACGAAAGTGTTTTAAATAAAAATTAAGGGGTACCCAATGAATAAAATTTCACTTGGGTACCCCTTTTTATAAACCATCCAAAATTTTTCAATAAAAATATACTTAAGATTTTTTAAAAAAGCTCATCCAATCTAAAGTTAGAATCTATTTTAATATTAATTTTGCAACAGCTTCCACATGTGTGGACTGTGTAGACATCAGAAATTTAATAACAAGATAAGGCATTATAACTTATTGTTCGGTTCATTGTACAAAGACTTGCTTTAGTTGTTTTCTTGCCCGATATAACCTTGTCTTGACCGTTGCAGATTTCAAACCAAGCAGGCGGGCAATTTCGTTTTCCTTTAGACCATATTTCACTTTAAGGACCAGCACTTCTTGAAATTCCTTTGATAAATTCTTCATTGACCGGTCCACGTCTTTTTGAAAAAGGCGAATAGCAACATCTTCCTCAGTATTCCCACCATTTATATTATGACTCATCGTTGGTTCCATTTTGGTAGAGTCCACTAGCAGCCATCTATTTCTTTTTTCTGATCTTAAAAAGTCAATCGAAGTCCTGGCTGTAATGGTAGACAGCCAGGCACCTAATTTTTTCGTATCTTCGATTGTATCTATTTTTTTAAATGCCTTTATAAAAGCTTCCTGAACGATATCCTCTGCCCATCGCCTGTCTTGTGTGTACCTAAAAGCAATATAGAGCAGACGGTTTGCGTACTCAGAATATACTTGGTTAAAATCAATCGTATTCAATTCTCCACCATCCTATTTTATTTGAAATGATCCTTAATGAAAGCTGGAGCATGCTTTTCATCAAAATACATGACTTCATAATAATGGCCAGAGCGGAAATAAAAGACAGCTGTGTAATCGTTATTCGAATCCGCACTTACGTTATTTAACATTTGTTCAATCTGGTCTTTATTGGTTACATCCAAGGTATCTGTGCTTTTTTCTATGTCCGTTTTCACTTTTTCAACATCTTCTAGATTTTCAGCTCCACCTTTGGCAACAAGGACATGTGTAACATCTTCTGCGTTTGCTTTGGCCTCTTTAAGCAATTCTTTTTGCTTTAACCATTCGGTCAAGTTATGATAGATGGGCTTAAATTCAAAGCTCAGATAGTGGTCACTGCCTAGATACACTTCAATCGCTGAGCCCTTGAAGTAACGGTTATCTTCATATGATTCTGCTAGCACATCTTTCCTTAAAGCTGCAATCACTTCTTTTATATCGTTGGAATTAGACAAGGCAACTCCCTGAGAATCAGGCCCATTCCCCCTTAGAGTGAGGGTTTTAATTTTATTTTCCTTTAATTTAAAAATCTCATTGGTTGATCGCTTATATTCCTTTGATTCATAGATTGGTTTGAAAAAATCCTCATAAAGACGTTCATTTACACTGTATTCCCTTGTCACTTTGCTCCCATTTTTCAATTCATATTGAATATAGAAATTCACTGAATGGGAATTTTCCTTTTGCTGATTAATTTTTTTATCAGAAAGAAGTTGCTGGTGAAGCCTCCGAACCGCCTCAATATTTGCTTTTTCCTTCATTGGCAATGGCGTATAGTATTCTCCATAAGTATCCTCATTCGTATAAAAACCGAATTGATTGGAGAAAAGGACGTTTTTGATTTGAGCTTCTTCAGGAATTTTATTTTCATAGAATCCTAGAATGTGAACTCCTATAACAAGGACGGCGGTAATCGCTAAATAAAAAATTAAGCCTTTTATTCGTCCGAAAACCCGCCACGTTTTTCTTAAAATCATTTCTGCTCCTAAATAGCCAATCACTGCCCCAATGACATAACCGAAAATGGTCCAGTTAAAGCTTCGATAGGAAACTTCTTGAAAGTACGAACCACCAAGAAGCATCATACAAAATGTAACCCCATATTTAAAAACGGAACGTAATTTTGGAAAAGCAATCGCCTCTGAGGCTGCTTCCAAGTTTCTTTTCTTATAGAAAAATAGTGAAAGCCCATATAGCACGATGGTTAAAATCATGTAAGCAATCCCATCATTCCATTGAAACTTCCTGCTGTCGAGAACAGCGGCATACGTAATGGGAGACAATTTTTCAAGCTGTCGATTTAGAAAATAGTCGCTTGGAAATCCATAGAGTACTATTTTTAAATTGAAAAATAGCAACATCGTCATCCCGATTGGGAAAAAGAGAAACGTATAGGCTAAAACTGCCTGGACAATTGACATCCCTGTCATCATTGCAATAAACACAGCGGCTGTGTATAAAAGCAACGTGATGACTAATGTCGTGCCAGCCCAGTAGAATATATCCTTTATACTAAACAAGTTACTGAAGTCTAGAGTGTTATGCATAAGAAGGATGATGAATGTAATGACGGCAACAGGCAGGATTAAAAATATCATCCCAGTCAGAGCATATTGATGAAAAATCCTTTCCCTTTTAAGAGGAATACTATGCATAAGGTCTGCAGCTTGTTTCACATGAAGATAACGAAATAAGAATACCGCCAAGATGACTGGGATAATAACCATTAGCCCAATTTGAAAGGTAAAATTAACGAGAAAAAGATTGTTAGGTGCTGGATAATAACTTTTGGTTTCGTCAGAATATATCATTAATAGCTGAATTGGCAGAATAAATAGCAAGCCTAGAAAGTAAACAATAGAAACCCAGCCAGTCCCTCGGCCAATTTGAAGCAGTACTTCTCTGTTAAACCAAGACATTCTTGATGGCATAGCCGATATCCCCCATTTCATATATAAAGATCTCCTCAAGAGTAAGAGGCAGCAAGTCAAAAATAACAGGGTTTGTCTGAAGAATTTGTTTCTCGATTTTCTCTTCATCACCTCTAACAATGAAAAGGAACACGCTTCCTCTTTTTTCTGTATGAAGTGGATTAAGATTTAATAGCAGCTTATCTGGAGGAGTACCATTTTTATAAGCCACCTGTATTTTATGAATATCAGATTTCAGATCATCCAATTCTTTTTCGATTAAGAGTGTGCCTTTATGGATAATCCCGATATGGTCGCAAATGTCTTCAATCTCACGAAGATTATGTGATGATATCAGAATCGTCATTTCTCTTTCTGCGACATCATGAATCAATAGATTCTTCACTTTTTTCCGGACAACAGGGTCGAGGCCATCCAATGGCTCATCCAAAATGAGGATCTCTGGATTGGCGGAAAGGGCGAGAATAAAGGCAATCTGTCTTTGCCACCCTTTTGAGAAGGTATGGATTCTTTTATTCACATTCAAATCAAAAAGCTCGGCCAGTTTTTGATACCTGTCTTCCGCCCATGTTGGGTAGCAGCTTTTATAAAAACGAGCCATTTGCTTTGTTGTATATTGCGAGAAAAAATAAGGCTGATCTGGTATGTAAAAGACTTTTTGCTTTATATTGATATTTTCAAAAACACGTTCCCCATTAATGATTACTTCTCCGCTATCCTGACGATAGATCCCTGCCAACAGTTTAATTAATGTGGTTTTCCCTGCACCATTTGATCCGATCAGACCGTAAATAGAGCCTTTGTTGATGGATAAGTTGACATGATCCAGTGCGATAAAATGGTCAAATTTCTTGCTAACACCTTTCATTTCAATCATTGCTTTCGCCTCCCCCTTTTGCTTTGTCAAGGTCTTGAATTAATTTGATGAGGTCACTCGCTGGGATTCCCATATACAAGGCTTCCAATACTAATTTTTCAAGTCCCTTTCGTACATCCTCTATTTTCTCTAAATCCTTTATTTGATTGTTTGGATTCACAAAGCTGCCTTTTCCTTTAATGGAGTAGATAAATCCTTGGATTTCTAATTCCCGATATGCCTTTTGAATCGTATTTGGATTGATCGAGAGTTCTGTTGCTAATGTTCTAACTGATGGCAGCTGTTCATCCGGCTTTAATATTTCATTCATGATAAGCTCCTTCATTTTATCAACCAACTGTTCATATATCGGCTTTCGGCTCCTTATGTCTAGCTCAAACATAACGGGGTGCCCCCAATCTGTACTAAGTGTACTATTGTTCATAATACAGTTTGATTATATTCCAATACATTCCAAAAAGAAAGACTAATTTTGGAAATTTTTTTGATCGGCATACAACTTAAAAAATTAAAGCATGCACAAAATACGACAATGTTCGTTCATGACATTATGTAGAATAGTAGTATAATTTTCTACTATTTCAAAATATAGGTAATATTAGAAACAAACTCAGCAGGTTTAGTCCATATGATGTTAACAGCTGGATGATCAGGTATTATGGGGGGAATTTTTATGGAAAGTATGGTAAATATTCAAGAAATGGGGAACCAACACGTAAAATCAGCTAAGTGGTATACGAACTGGAAGTTCTTCACAATAAGTATCCTCTTTATTCTCGCACTCATCATTGCAGCAGGCAGCTACTATCAGGCAAATCACTTCAATTCAGAAATCAAGATTAATGATATCAAAGTCGGTGGAATGACGGCTGATCAGGCACTAAATACATTAAAAACGACCGTTTTTAAAAATGTCGTATATGTCGGAGATCAACAGATTTTAGATGGAAATGATACAAAGATGGGATTTACGGATAAAGATCTGCCCGATATTCAAAAGTTATTAAAGAGCCAGTGGACTTTTTTTCCTTCTTCAAAAGCTAAGGATTATTCATTAAAGCCCAGCAATCAGGATCTGTATCGAAACCAGACGTTGAAAAAACAGGTGGAAGAAAAGCTGTTAGCCATGAATCAGAATTTAAAAGCGCCCCAAGATGCGGTAGTTCGTTTGGAACAAGGCAAAATTGTTGTCTCTAACAGTACTAGCGGAGAGAAGTATGATGTTGCCAGTCTTCTGAAGGACTACGACAAGCAAGAATATACTAGTGAGATTCGTCTCAATCCAGCATACATACAGCCAATTAAAGAAGACAGCGAGTTTATAAAAAATGAACAGAAAAGGCTGGAAGAATTCCTTGCTCAGACCGTTGATTATAAGGTGCAGGATAAAGTTTTTACCTTAAACGCCAGCGACTTAATCAAAAATGCCTCTATTACTAGAGATTTAAAGATTAAGATAAATGATGAAGGTGTTATTAAAAATAAGATTGCTGAAATTAATAATTCCCAATCCACATTAAATAAAAATTTCACTTTCAAGACCCATTCAGGTTCGGTGATATCGGTTAAAGGTAAAGGCTATGGCTGGGCCATAGATGTTGAAAAAGAAGTACCGCGTATTAAGGCAGCTTTTGAAAATGGGGAGAAATCAGTATCCGCCTCCAATATTTACGGAAATGGCTGGAAGGGGGAAGGCTACGGATATGAAGCGATTACGAACAATGGCATTGGCGATACGTATGCTGAGGTCTCTATTGCAGAGCAGCGAATTTGGATTTACAAAAATGGGAAATTAGTCGTCACAACGAATGTCGTTACCGGCACACATAGTACCCATCATGATACATCACCAGGAGTTTGGTATATTCTCTATAAACAGACACCTTCCGTACTAACGGGCAGAGAAAACGGAAAAATCACTTATCAGGTTGATGTTAATTATTGGGCTCCTTTTACAAATGATGGCCAAGGATTCCACGATGCCAGCTGGCGAGGCAATTGGGGAAGTAAAGCCTATCTTACGTCAGGGTCGCACGGCTGTGTCAACACTCCGCCAAGCATTATGAAAACCGTGTATAATAATCTCAGCACCTATGAGCCGGTTGTTGTTTATTGAAAAACCACAAAATCTTACGCCCATTAAAAATAGAGCACCCTTACGGATGCTCTATTTTTAATGATATAAAACCAAGTCTCGTTCATTTGCAGTGAATACCCCTCGGTCAAACCGCACAAGCACTAAACCAGTTTTCGAATAACAAGGCTGAATGACCACTCCGATATTTCCATCAAAACGACCTTTTCTAATGACTTTATCATGAGTATTGAATTTCAATGAAAACCCTCCCTGATTTAGTAGATTGATTTGCGTTTGGGACTAAGTCTTTCTATGAATCGACTATACAACTTTAATACCTAGTTGTTAACTCTTACGTAAGAAAGTTTAACATAGTTTTCCACATAGGACTTTTAGTGCGGTTCATCGCGTCCAATCGAAACCAGGTTCTTTCTAATTTAGTATTTATATTAATCTGATTGAGGCACCAGAACTAATTCTAAATTACCGGTTTCATCGTTTCTTTTAGCACTAAAACAGAATGATTGAATTGTTCTTTTTCCTTATCATCCAGCTCAATTTCAATGATTTCTTGAATGCCGGAACGATTTATTTTTGCTGGAACTCCGATATATACATCATTTTGTCCATATTCTCCACTTAGATAAGCAGATACTGTCAGGATACTATTTTCATTATTAAGTATTGCTTTTGTAATCCGGACAAGGGACATTCCGATTCCATAATACGTTGCCCCTTTTCGCTCAATAATCTGATAAGCTGCATCACGGACGTTAACGAAAATGTCATCCAGGCTTTCTTTTTTTAAATCACCCTTCCGTTCCAAAACCGTATCGAGATGCTCAATTCCGATCATTGCATGGCTCCAAACAGGAAGCTCAGTATCTCCATGTTCACCAATAATAGCTGCATGAACATTTCTTGTATCAACATTAAAGTACTTCCCTAGTGCAAACCTTAGCCGTGCAGAGTCTAATACTGTCCCTGAACCGATGACACGTTCTTTTGGCAGTCCTGATTCTTTCCACGTTACATACGTTAAGATATCTACTGGATTTGTTGCCACTAAGAATATTCCATCGAATCCACTTTCCATAATGCTTTTTACAATTTGTTTAAATATTTTCGTATTTTTTTCAACTAATTCTAATCGGGTTTCACCTGGCTTTTGGGCAAGCCCCGCAGTGATGACAACTAAGTCCGCACTGCTGCAGTCTTGATAAGAACCGCTCCAAACGTTTATTGGTGATGGAGCGAAGGGCATTCCATGATTAAGGTCCATTGCTTCGCCTTCAGCTTTCGCTTCATTTACATCAATTAAGACTAATTCCTCAGCTACTCCCTGGTTAATCAATGAATACGCATAACTGCAACCTACAGCACCTGTTCCAACTAGTACAACTCGATTTACTTTTTCTTTATTCATAATCAAAAATCTCCCTTCGAATGAAAAAATTTAGAATATTAACCAACTTATGATTCCAATTATTACAAGTAAGCCAATGCTATATTTAATTGTCACTTTAAATAAATCACTCTCTTTTCCTGCTATCCCAACTGCTGCAGCAGCAACAGCGATCGATTGAGGTGAAATCATTTTCGCCATTGTACCACCCATTACATTGACAGCAACCATCGCTTCAGGTGGTATTCCAATTTGTGAAGCAGTAACAGATTGAAGAGAGGCAAATAAGGAACCGCTGTTTACAACAGAGCCTGTTAAAAATACTCCTAACCATCCTAGTACGGGTGAGAATAAAGGAAATACTTCACCGGTTGAAGCAAATGCTAAACCGAGTGTTGATGACATACCAGAGTAAGTACAAATATAAGCAAAAGCAAGGACACTGCAAATCGTTAGGACTGGTGAGAATAATTCTTTTGCCGTTTCTTTTGTAGTGTCCAACAGTAACTTACTGCTGCAGCGAAAAAGAATACTTGCGACTATGATTGTAAGGATAATTGCCGTTGTAGTAGATGAAAATAAATCTAATTTAAATACTGCTGCATATGGTGTATCTTGTGGAACGATTGGTGCATGCTTGATCACTAAGTTGTTTAACCCTGGAATTGGCAGTAATAATACCAACTTTTCTAAAGGACCACCTGGAATGAATAAATTTTTGAAAAAAGACAGGTTAAACAAAGTAACACATAAGGTTAAAAAAATAAATGGCAGCCAAGCATAAGCAATTTTTCCAAAAGAGTATTTAATCTGTCTATCTGCCATTTTTTCTTTATTAATGCGGAAAATTTCTTTCGGTTTCCATACTTGCAAGAATAATCCTAGTGCTACTAAGCTCACAATGGCAGCAAAGATATCTGCAAGTTCAGCACCTAAGAAAGTTAGAACCATTGCCTGTGTAAGCCCAAAAGATACACCGCTGACTAATATGGCTGGGAAGGTTTGTCTAATCCCTTTCAATCCATCAATGATAAAAATTAGTAAGAATGCTACAACTATACTTAAGATTGGAAGGACCAATGCCGTATATCTTCCAACAACAAGACCATCTAACCCTGTAAGCAAGGAAGGAACAGTTACTGGAATCCCCATTGCTCCATAAGCACCACCTGCAATGTTGGCAATTAAACAAAGACTTGCTGCATAGATAGGGCTAAATCCAAGTCCTACTAAAATAGCTGCTGTTATCGCGACAGGTGCTCCAAATCCTGCGGCACCTTCCAAAAATGCTCCAAACGAGAATGCTACAATGAGAACTTGTAGTCTTTGATCGGCTGTAATAAAAGAGATACTATTTTCGATAATGGCAAATTTGCCTGTTTTTACGGTTATTTTATAAAGGAAAATAGCAGCAAAGACAATAGATGCTACCGGCCATATACCTGCTAATATTCCATATATAGCAGACATCAAAACTAAGATCGCAGGCATTTCATATAGAAAGACTGCAACCATTCCGGCAACAATGATACTGTAGAGTCCTGCCATATATCCTTTTAATTTAAAAACGGTGAGCATGACTATAAAAAAGATGATAGGAATAGCTGCTACAATTGCTGACAACCAAATGTTATTTAATGGATTATATACTTGCTCCCATACATTCATGCTGTTCATCTCCATGTTAGATTTATATCTTTTATTATTGGCCAATTATAATAAAACATTGATTCATACTGTGAAATGTTAAATATAATCCAATAGTTTTACTTTCCCTATTAATGTTGGTTTTTAACATTTTCACCGTAACAAGGTTAGTATATCATCTAGTTTGTGATTTTTTTCACAATATATTTGTATAAAATATGAACTTTAATTTTATTGAGCTAATATCTGCAGTGATGCAGGAACTGATTTAAGATTAGCAATAAAAAAACAAAGAGTTTTTACCCTTTGTTTAATAAAAAAGCCCATTTAAAATTATAGATTCTTTTGCAACTCAAATTTTCACTTATTTTTCAGCAGCTCAGCAAGGTCGTGCAGTGATTTGTGCTGATGAATACGATAGTGGCGTCCTTCTTTTTGCAAATATCCTTTCTCGCAAAATTGGGAAAGTACGTGTAATAAGTGGCGATAAGAGACGCCTAAAAAATCACAGACTGTTACGTGTTTCTCTTTATAGACATCTTCATCAGCCGTTTGCAGAATAAAATCGGCCAGCCGGTTTTCGAGCGGAAATGCTAGACTTTGTGAATACTTTGCAGCCATCTGGGTTGCTTTTATACTTAAAAACTTCGTTAGTTCACGTAAAAACGTAGCATCTTCTAACAATTGTTTGCGATAGCGATGAAAAGGAATCGCAAAGCAAATGGTTTTTGTGGAGGTTTGAATTCCTTTTGTATAATACACTTCATTTAATAATTCCATTTCCCCGATATAATCATAGGCATTAATAAAATTAATTAAGGAAACTTTCCCATTTTGATGGGTTACATAAATTTTTGCTTTTCCTTCAATGACATAGAATAAAAAGTTCGGTCTCATGCCTTCTTTAATAATCCATTCATCTCGTTTATATTCATGTACTTCGATAAACTCTTCAATACGAAAGGAAAATAAATGGGCAATGGAGTGTTCCTGAATATAGCGAAGCCTTTTCTCATTTTTATAAATTTCCATCTTTCACCTCAAGGAATATGAGATATCTCCTATTATTGTACGAATCTCCATGATAAGATGCAATCAATGGAGGGAAACAAAAATGAACACACAACGCTGGATGAGTAGACAGTTTTTTAGTTTTTATATAACATGGGGCGTTTTCCTGCCTTATTGGACCGGATGGTTGATTCACGCAAAGGGGATTTCGGTTTCACAAGCTAGTTTGATTATGAGCCTAGGTTTGGTTGCTAGAGGCTTTTCAACATTAGTTGCTTTTCCTTATTTATCGGGGAAGTTTAGTAGTAAAACCTTAATAAATGGAGCAGCCATTGGCACGTTAATTTCCATTTTATGTTGTATTCCAGCTAGTTCCTTTGCCAGCCTGCTTGCGGCTACGTTACTATTGAATTTCTTTTATCCTGCGTTAATGCCTGCTTTAGATAGTGCTGCGGGGATTCTTGTTCAAAGTAAACAACTCAAACATTACGGAAAGAGCAGGTTGTGGGGATCTATCGGGTTTGTCGTAGCTGGTATGATCTTAACTTTCTTTACAGGAGCGCTTGGGGATAAGGTAATCTTATGGGCGCTTTTACTAGGCATATTTGTATTCTTGTGTCTTGGATGTATGCGTGCACCCGTTGTTTTATCAGAAAAACCAAAAGTGGGCCAAACAAAAAAAGCTGGGATGCTAAGTTTATTTCGTGCCAAGCACTTTATATTAGTACTCCTCATCGTGATTTTACTGCAAGCGGCACATGCTTCCTATTATAACTATGGCTATATTTTTCTCCAAGGAATCCATGCGCCTCAGTATTTAATTGGTTTGATTATTAATATTGCTGTAATTGCAGAAATCATTTTCTTCGCCATCGCAGATCGGAGCTTTCAAAGATTTTCAGTAGGCTCCTTGCTGGCCTTAGCGGCACTTGGGTCAACTGTACGCTGGATCTTGGTATTTGCCTTTCCTAATGTAATTGTATTTTCTATTGCCCAAACCTTGCATGCCTGCTCCTTTGCCATGGGGCATTATGCCTTTATGAAATATTTAATTAAAAATATTCCACATGCGCAAATTCCAAAAGCACAGGGAATGTATTCAGCCTTGGCACTGAGCTGGAGCACGGCAGTGTTCACAGTTTTTGGAGGCTATCTCTACGAAATCGAACCAAGATACGCCTTTATTGGAATGATCGTTTGTACCATTCCATCCATGCTGCTTGCCCTCGTGTATCGGAAATTAGAACTTAAAAAGTTAAAACATGGTGACAGTTCACTTGCTTCCTAGAATCATGGGGACGGTTCTCTTGCCTCCAAAAAGTGGAGGCACAAGAACCGTCCCCTTGCTCTTCAGACAGTCTCTTCCTTCTTACCAACGATTATGGCTTTTCTTTTTGATTGAAAACCTGCTGCCACCCCGGTTCCATCTGTAAACATGAACAGCAAGGCCCCTACGATTAATAAACCGCCGGATAGATAAAAACCAAACTCTAAGCTTCCAGTTCGATCCGCAAAGTACCCTGTTATATATGGAGCAAAAATTGAGGACAGCATCCCGCTAAAATTAAAGAAGCCATACACTCTGGAATACATTGAAGCAGGTGTAATATCTGCCATATAAGCTATCAATACAGGATCAAGCGCTAACTTTCCAAGTAATCCATAAAGAGCTAGTCCCACAAGCAAAAAGGAATAATTTTGCGTATAGGGAATAGAAAATTGACATAATGCACCGGCCAATGCCAGCCCGATAATGATCGGTTTTTTGTTCTTCACTTTATCTGACAAATAGCCAAACAAGATAGCACCTGGAATCGATGCCCACGGAACCAAAGAAGAAATAACCCCTGTTTGTGAAGCCGCAACCCCTCTTGTCGTCTGTAAATAATAGGGAAGCCAGGTCAGCATTCCAAAAAACCCGTAAAGCGAGCAAAAAATAAGGATGTATACGAAAATATGATTCTTCGTAAATAATGTTTTCATCTCTACTTTTTCTTTAATCACTTCACTTTGCTTCTGTTTATGACTGTCATCTCGAACAAAAATAGCAATTAACACTGCAATAATAATGGTTGGAATTGCAAACACATAGAATGGAAATTGCCATCCCTTATGTAATGTATAGGAAAAATAACTGGAGGATATGAAGCCAAGTGAAATTCCAAATGCCATCCCACTGTTTATGATGGCTGCTACAAGCCCCCGATATTTTTTGGGTGTAATGGTGGATGAAATTCCATATTGTGACCCATAATAGGTTCCTTCACCAAGCCCTGTTAAAGCACGAACCACTAAAAAGACGGCAAATGATGGAGCCATTCCACTTAACATTGTTGCTGCACCAAATAGCAAATAACCTATAACTAGTACCTTTACTCTCCCATATTTGTCTGCTAAAAAACCGGTAGGAATTTGCATAAAAGCATATGCGGCAAAAAAGACGGTGGACATTAAGCCCAATTGCGTTTTATTTAAGTGCCACACCTCCCCAATACTGCCCATTACTGGAGATAGGATATTTCGATCGGCATACATGAATACCCAACCTAAAAAGAAGAGGAAAATAACGAATGCTGGATGTGTTTTTTTCATAATACAAAACTCCTTTTTCTGAATTTTGAGGTTATTGTATCAGCATTCCTCTCAAAAAGAAGGAATTGTGTCAGTATATCTCACACACTTTTTTACCTTTCGCAATATTTGAATCTTTTTTTTATCCAAATAGAATGTTAAAATCACATTATAGTTACTAAACGTAATATCCAGAAAAAGGAGTTGACTATCAGTTGACCTCAGATTTCAGAATTCCAGATTTAGAGATTGATGAGATTGATAAAAAAATACTATCAATCTTACATGAAAACAGCCGGACTTCTTATACAGACATCGGAAAACAATTAGATTTATCACGTGTCGCCATTCAAGCAAGAATTAATGGTATGGTGGAGCAAGGGGTAATTGAGAAATTTACAACCGTGATCAATCCTGCAAAAATTGGATTTCATGTTTCTGCCTTTTTCAATGTTGAGGTGGAGCCCCAATATTTAGAACAGGTTGCGGAACAGTTGGCAAGCGATCCAGCGGTTACAAGCTTGTATCATATGACTGGACCAAGCAAACTGCATATGCACGGGATTTTTTCTAATAATCAAGAGATGGAGAAGTTTTTAACGAAAAAGTTATACCCTCTTACCGGAGTTGTTAGTGTAGATTCTCAATTGTTAATCAATCGCTATAAAAGCCGGATGGGGATGAAATTATAAAGAATCAGGGGGAGAGAAGGTTGAAATCTTCATATAAAGAACTTATTTTGGCTATGGTTCGAACAGGCATCTTAGGCTTTGGAGGGGGACCATCCGTTATCCCGTTAATTCGGTATGAAGCGGTAACTCGGTATCATTGGGTGAAGGATGAGGAGTTTGGAGAAACACTGGCCATTGCAAATGCTTTACCTGGCCCGATTGCGACAAAAATGGCGGCCTATCTGGGATATAAACTAAAAGGGCCCATTGGAGCAGCGTTCGGAATTCTGGCTCATATTTTGCCAACTTGTATCGCAATGGTACTTCTATTAACACTTATTAATGTCCTAAGCTTTTCAAGCAGAGTGACGGGAATGATCCAATCCGTTATGCCAGTCATTGCTGTAATGCTAGGCTTAATGGCTTATGAATTTGCAGCTAAAGCAGTAAAAGGATTAGGAAAAGTGCTGGGATGTATATTTTTTATTCTTTCCTTTCTCTTTCTTCAAATCATCCCTATTCATCCCGCAATTGTGATCGTCATTTTCCTAGGTTATGGCGCTTTACACTATAAACTTCAGGATCGAATACAGAAGAATAAATCGAAAAGTAAGGAGATGTCAGCATAATGGTCTTTATTTACTTATTTTTAGGCTTCTTTTGGGCCAATTTACTTGGGTATGGCGGAGGACCGGCTTCCATTCCTCTCATGTATGGGGAAATTGTCACTCATTATAATTGGCTGACCAATGCTGATTTTACGAAAATGCTCGCTTTAGGAAACGCACTGCCAGGACCGATTGCTACCAAAATAGCGGCATATGTAGGCTATGACGTTCTAGGCTGGTGGGGATTCCTTATCGCTCTAATCGCAACCATTCTGCCTTCTGCTGTTGCTTTAATTTTACTTCTAAAAATCATGAGTAAGCACCGCCAATCAACCATTGTAAAAGGAATGACTTTATTAGTGCAGCCTGTCATAGCCATGATGATGGCCATTCTTACTTGGCAAATGTTCGGCGACTCTTTCCATTCATTAGGTATCATTCAATCAATGGTAATCGGTCTTATTTCGCTCATTGCCTTGACGAAGTTTAAATTACACCCCGCCTTCCTTATTATTGCAGCGTTCATTTATGGCGGGGTTTTCCTTCCATTGGTTTAATCAGAAAAAAGAGGCCAGAGTGGCCTCTTTTCATTGTTCTTTTTACGAAATGAATAGGGTTCGCCTTTCTATTTATCCTAATCTCTTCTTACCATGAGGCAACCGATCCATCTGTTCGAGGCTCTGTGCCGCCTGCAAGAGTTCCATTTTCACCACGTATGATAACTTGGCCTCTTCCAAATGAACCAGAATCAAGCGCTCGTACAATATGATGTCCTTTTCTTGCCAATGCCTGTGCAATATGATCAGGCACGGTCGGTTCAATATGGACTGTTTTTCCGTTAACCCATTGCCAGCGTGGTGCATCTAACGCGGCTTGAGGATTTAATGAAAAATCAATTAAGTTCATTGCCACTTGAAGATGTCCTTGGGGCTGCATAAATCCTCCCATCACCCCAAATGGACCAACAGGCTGATCGTCTTTCGTGATAAATCCTGGAATAATAGTATGGTAGGTTTTCTTATTAGGTTCCAAGGCATTTTCATGCTCTGGGTCCAGCTTAAATCCGTGCCCTCTATTTTGAAAGGAAATCCCCGTTCCTGGAACAACCACACCAGAACCGAATCCCATATAGTTACTTTGAATATAAGAAATCATATTTCCTTCTTCATCTGCGGCTGCTAGATAAACAGTTCCTCCTTTTGGCGGGTCACCCGGCACAGGTTCAAGTGCTTCTGAACCTATTAAACTCCTCCTTGTCCGCGCATAGGAATCTGATAATAATTCTTCTGTGGTCCGGCTCATTTTATCCTCTTGGGTAATATAATGAAGGCCGTCAGAGAAAGCAAGCTTCATAGCCTCAATTTGTAAATGATAGGTCTCCGGGCTATCCTTTTCCGCGAAATAATCCTCTTTTAAAATATTTAGTGCCATCAATGCAACAAGGCCCTGCCCATTGGGAGGAATCTCCCACATATCATAACCTTTATAGTTAACAGAGATTGGTTTAACCCATTCCGGTGAATAAGCGGCCAAATCTTCTTTTCGCAAATAACCGCCATGCTTTCTAGAGAAAGCATCAATTTGATCTGCAATATCCCCCCTATAAAATGATTCTGCATTTGTCTCCGCAATCGATTGTAGAGTTTTGGCATGGCCTTCGGACTTCCAAATTTCTCCGATGCGCGGCGCTCGGCCATTTGGGGCAAACGTATCAAACCAGCTTTGAAAAACTTCCTCCTTGAAGGCATTCATATAGGTTTGGTAGGCTAGTTCCCAAAAATGTCCGGTTGTTGGAGATATCGGGAAACCTTCTTTTGCGTATTGAATTGCTGGTTTTAATACTTCGGTTAATGGCAGACGCCCAAATCTCCTTGAAAGCTCCGCCCAAGCTGCCGGTGCACCCGGAACAGTTACAGGTGTCCAGCCGTACTTAGGCATTTCCTCATATCCCGATCTTTTCACTGCATCAATTGAAATACTACTTGGGGAAGGACCGCTTGAATTTAAACCATGCAGTTCTCCTTTTGTCCAAACAAGCGCAAACGCGTCCCCGCCAATTCCATTAGAGGTTGGTTCCACCACGGTAAGACAAGCCGCGGTTGCAATTGCTGCATCGATGGCATTCCCTCCCTTTTTTAAAATTTCGAGACCAGCTTGGGCCGCTAATGGCTGTGAAGTCGCAATCATACCCTTTTTGGCATAAACGGTGTTTCTTCTTGATGAATATGGATGATAAAGAGCATCATAACTCCCTACTGCCCCTTCAACTTTTCTCTTTTCTGCAGCAATCATCAGTACTCCTCCTATTTCGTTCTTTCTGTAAAAAATTATATCAGCCCTTTCTTTTAATAAAATAAAACATGTCAGAAAAACTAACATGTTTTTTTCGTTCCGTAATAAAAAAGGCTGATTTTTCTTTCTTAAAGATATTATTTAGGATGAATTCTTTTACTAAATGTAAACAAAATAATCAATCTTATTGCACAGAAACAAGGGCGGTTCTTCTCATGCCTGAAAAAAGTAAAGGCATAAGAACCGTCCCCGTGCTTACTTCTTCTTATTTTTTGTATCCTAGGTTCGGTATTTCGTTCCAGCGCTTGCTTAGGTAGCGGACGACCATTTTTGGTTCTCTTGCGCGGGTGAATATTCCTTTTTTGTTTCCTTGGACACGCATGATGCCGTACTTTGTTTGGAAGTCGGCAAAGTTCCATAATTGTTCGCCCACAAAGTTAGGGATTTCATCAAATACTTTGCTGTTCATACGGTAATAATCTTCTTGGTATTCTTCACTGAATGGCTCTCCAAAGGCACTATGGAAACCGGCTACGGTATCTGCACCATATTCGGTATACATAATTGGTTTGTCCGGGTACATTTCTTGCCATTCTAACAGCTCTTGGCGTGTTTTTTCTTCTGCCGTCTTCAAGTCACCTGTTTGTACATACCAGCCATAATAGCGGTTTAGAGCGATTACATCCACCAAGTCTGTACACTTGTCGACCTTTGGCGTTGCCAACATGATATTCACGAAAGTGCAAGGACGTTTTTGCGGATCTAATTCGCGGGCAAGCGCAAATAAAGGGGCAAAGTATTCATAAGAACCTTTTGAATAGCTGGCTGGCTCGTTGGCTATAGACCACATGACGACACAGGCATGATTCTTATCCCGATCGATCAATTCACGGATTACTTGCTGATGGGCTTCCGTGGTTCTCAGTTTCGTCCAGGTACCGTCCTCAATCTCTCCTCCTTTTTCCAAAATCGATAAATCAAATGTGAAGGAGGCAAACAATCCGACAGCTGGTGTTTCATCAATAACGACAATTCCTTCCTGGTCACATAAACGCATCATTTCTTCGGAATATGGATAATGGGACGTACGGAATGAGTTGGCGCCCATTGTTTTCATCAATTTGATATCATGCACATTGTAGGCTTCATCCAGACCACGGCCGTGCACAAACGTATCTTCATGCTTGCCAAAGCCTTTGAAGTAGAATGATTCACCATTAATTAAAAACTTGCCATTTTTCACTTCTACCTTGCGGGCACCAAATTGTTCTTGATAAACATCTTCCACTTCACCATTTTTTAATCCTTCTACTTTAGCTGTATATAGATAAGCATTGAGCGGCTGCCACAGATGAACATTCTCGATTGCTGCGTTTATCTCTGTTCCGGTAGCTTGAGCAACGGTGTTTCCTTGCTCATCAAGAATCGTTACCCTCACTTCATCGAAATGGCCGCCGGTTTTAACAGAAACTTGTACATCTGCTTTCTTAGCCGCTAGATCAACGTTGGGAACAATCACAATATCATCAATATAATTCAAAGGTGTGGAATAAATTTTGACCGGACGATGCAGACCTGCATAGTTAAAGAAGTCAAAATTCTCATCGACTTTACGAATGATTTTTCCATTTTCATCTTTCTTTTCGCTATAATTTCCAACAGGCAAAGTTGTATGATCTAATAGATTGCTCACACGAATGGTTAAACGGTTCGCGCCTGAGACTAGAAATTCATTAATTTCAGCTTCAAATGGAGTAAATCCGCCTTTATGATGGACGACAAACTTGCCATTGACATAAACCCATGCTTCATGAGTAGCAGAACCAAATCGCAATACTAATCTTTCATTAAACAATGCTTTGGCCACGGTAAATTCCTTTTCGTACCATACATACCCGCAATGCTGGCGAATTTCTGCTGATACTGCCTGATCATTAAAGGAAGCTGGAACAGCCATCGACTCACCTGTTGGCAGCGGTTGATTCACATCTACTTCATTATCAATCATAAATTTCCAAACACCGTTTAGATCCATGACCACACGGCTGTCTGTAGAAATTGGATATAACATCTTTTCTCCTCCATTCAAGTATATCTTGAGTTATTTAAAGCATTTTGTAAGGGCTTTAATTCCATTTTAAATAATCCCTTCATTTAATAATCGTAAAATTTTTACTAGATTCGTAATTTTATTGCTTTTTTTTATTGTTCTATATACTGTAAAAAGGAAAGGAGGGGCTTTCATGGAAGGAAACTTTAACATTCAAGAATTCATAAAAATTAGCCAAATGCTGCATTCTGTGACAAAACTAGATATTCGATTAAATGATCAAAATACGAAGACCATTTACCAATTGACCAACTATTCGATTCCGGCAGTTTTACATCAAAGAGAACCTGAATATGCACAGATCAATGATGTTCTTCAACACCACGATTCCAATCATTACTACCACTACATGAATCCATATGGTCTTGAGTATATAGCCGCGGGCATTTGGCTGGACCATGCTTTTAATGGAAGCATCCTCATCGGACCGTTCATCTCTAGTCTGTCGGTGCTTGATCTAATCAAAGACATCATTTCAAAAAACAATCTTCCTATCGGTGAACGCAAACAATTGGAACAATTCTATCAATCTTTGCCTATTTTAAGTGATGCTGAATATAAGCATATGGGGGAATTGCTAGTACAGTTATGTGTTCATACCTATACCAATGCCAAGCCTATTTCCTCTGATATCCTGAAGCCTGTGCTGAAACCGGACCTTCAAGAAATGAGCATCGAGGAAAACAACCAAATGATTGAACATCGGTACGAGCACCAAAATAAGCTGATGGATGCAATCACTAGGGGAGATAAAGCTGCATTAAATCACTTATTTAATCCAATGACAGATTTAGTAGCGTTTTCTGACAGAGTACCAGGCAGTCCGATTCGGTCCTCCAAGAATATCGGATTTGTCTTCAATACCTTGTGCAGAGTGGCAGCCGAAAGGGCAGGAGTCCATTCCGTTTATCTGCATAACATTTCAGAAAGGTTTGCGATATTGATTGAAAGGACAACAAACCTTCCCCATTTGAAAAAGTTATTTGTGTTAATGGCGAATGAATATTGCGAACTTGTCGCGGCTTTTTCTACGGGTCATTACAGTCCGCTGGTAAAAAACGCAGTAGATTATATTCTGCTGAACTTAGGAGGTTCATTGACACTTCAACAAATTGCGGGCCAAATCCATGCCAACCCTTCACACCTGTCGCGCAAATTTAAAGAAGATACCAGTATGACTATCACTGAATACATTAATCGCAAGCGTGTAGAGGAAGCCAAATTATATCTGCAAAAAGGCAATCGTTCCATCACCGACGTTGCCTTTATGGTGGGATTTAATGATTTAAATTACTTTAGTAAAGTATTTAAAAAATTCACGGCCCTAACTCCCTCTCAATA
Organism: Neobacillus cucumis; assembly: GCF_002860255.1. Classification (GTDB taxonomy): domain Bacteria; phylum Bacillota; class Bacilli; order Bacillales; family Cytobacillaceae; genus Neobacillus; species Neobacillus cucumis_A. The sequence continues at coordinate 75,140 of NZ_PGVE01000052.1, read as the reverse complement.
TCTAAAAAGAAAATCCGTGTAGAAACATGGGGACGGTTCTTGTGCTTCCAAATAACGGAAGCACAAGAAACGTCCCTCTGCTAAATGACGTTGGATGGTTTTGTATTTACTGTTACAGTGTTTTCAATTTTCTTAGGGCGAACGATTAGCCACACCAAACCGCCAAATACGAGCAGAATCAACCCGCATAATTGGAAAGCGTAATGGAAGCCTGCAGCTTGGCTGGATGAATTCTCGATCAGCCATCCTGTAACGTACGGACCGACAATACCGCCCAATGAAGTGATGGCCATAAACCATCCTTGAATCTTCCCTTGATGTTTAGGTGAAACCAAATCTACTAAAATGGCTGGTCCCATCACAAGGCTGATACATCCAAAGGTTAACCCTAGTGATAATAAAGCAATGGCTAAGATATTGGAAGCTGCTATTGCTCCGAAAAAGTAACTGATGGCCCCAACTGACATGACAGATCCAAGGACAAAAACACGGCCCTTTACCACGCTCTTTGTTCTATGATAGATACGGTCCGAAATGGAAGAAAAGGTAATCTGTGATAAAGTAATCATAATCCAAGGAAGTGCTACGACAATACTTAAGGTTTCTTCACTAAGTTTGCGGACATTTTCCAGATAGTTAGGCAGCCAGTTCAATCCAATCGTGAACGACCAATAAGTAGCAAAACCGCAAAGAGCTACGAAAATAAAGTTCCTTGAGAATAGCACAGAAGTGAATTTTGTTTCGTTCCCTGCGCTTGTAACATTGGATGTCTCTTTAACTTCTGCTGCCACCTCGGTTGTAACTGCTTTCTCTTTTGCGGCCCATATCCACACCATAATCCAAATAAGCCCTACTGCCCCGGTCGCAATAAATGCAGAACGCCATCCATAATTCATAATAAGATGCATTAATACTGGTGCTGAAACGGCTACACCCAGCGGTCCGCCAACGGAAACAAGTGTTAAACCGATCCCCAATTTTTCCTTCGGAAGATATTTGGAGGCGGCTGTCATCGCTAATGAGTAAGAAGGTCCTTCCCCGGCTCCTAAAATGATCCTTGTAACCAATAGATAAGCAAAACTGCTGACAAAAATCGTTGAAAATTGAACAATCGACCAAACCGCGACCATACCGGCAATTACTTTTTTTGCTCCGATTTTATCCGCCACACTTCCTCCCAAAACAGCTGCCAGTGAATACAGCAGGAAGAAGACACTTCCTACCCCCCCCCATTGTTCCGGTGTTAATCCTAACTCCTTCATAATCGACACTGAGGCAAATCCAATGATCGCCTTATCTGCATTACTAATCACTGTTAATAAGAATAATAAGAAAATAATCAACCATGCTTTTTTAGATACTGTACCCTTCCTTTGCTCCATAAAAGGACCTCCTTAAATTTCTCCCAGCTTTCTATTAATAAATCTGTTTTCTTTATAGAAAGACCTTTCCACCCCCAATGAAAAGGTCTTTTTCCTTAAACTACTTAAACGTAACTTCCACTTTACCAAGATGTGAAAATCCGGCCGTAAACCGATCCCCTTTTTCAGCCACAACCGCAGCGGAGAGTGCACCTGATAAAATGACTTCTCCTGCTTTTAAAACTACGTTGTACTCAAATAACTTATTGGCGAGCCAGGCTACGCATTTGGCAGGATGACCTAGTACATCATAACCGTAGCCGGTATTCATCAGCATCCCGTTTTTAAATAATTTCATTTCAATCGTTGGCAAATCGATATCCGTTACTCGATACCGCTCATCACCAAGGACAAACAATCCGCTCGATGCATTATCGGCAACGGTATCTGCTAACGTAATCTTCCAATCGGTAATCCTGCTGTCAACAATTTCTAAAGCTGGAGCGATGTACTCGGTTGCAGCAAAAACATCCTCGGCCGTGACATTCGGCCCTGTCAAATCTTTGTAAAGGATAAAGGCGATTTCCCCTTCTACTTTTGGCTGAAACAATTCATCCAGTTGGATAGTCCCTTTATTGCTAACTTGCATTGAATCCAATAAATGTCCGTAATCAGGCTGATCCACACCGAGCAGCTTTTGCATGGCAACAGAGGTTAAGCCAATTTTCTTTCCGACGATGTTCTTCCCGGTTTGAACCTTTTGGTCAATCATCTGCAGCTGAGCCTGATAAGCCTCATCAACGGTCAAATCTGGATATCTTTCCGTAAGTGGTGGAATTGATTCCTTGGAGGCTTCTGCCTTCTGAAGCATTTCGTATATATGCTGCACACGATAAATGACATGATTGCTCATTGAAAAAACTCCTTTAAAAGAGGCTATTTTCGCATAAATTGTTGTTTTTCGTAAAAGTTCATCGACCCGTATAGCTTTATGCATCGTGGCATCTTTTCGTAAGAACATGTGCGAAAATTGCCCTGTAACTTAGTAAAATCGTTCTATACAAGGTCCAACAGCAACAATGTTTACGAAATGAGCCTCAAAAAAGAGCACTACTTGATAGATTCAAAATATAGTTAAACTATGAATCGATTCAGGTAGTGCTCTCAAAAGTTGATTTTATTATTTTGATGCTAATGCCAGATCATTTTGCTTAGCAGCTTCTGTCGTATTTTTTAATAAAAAGTTTGTTAAGATGGTGTTAAATTCTTCAGGTTTCTCCCACTGCGGCCAGTGTCCTGCATCTTTCATCACAACCAGTTCGCTGTTTGGAATCATATCCTGGATTGGTTTTGCTTCCTCTACAGTCGAAGTTGGATCATGGTCTGTCCAAGCCAGCAAGGTTGGAACATTGATTTTGCTGCACCATGAAGGATCCCAGCTGTACAGTTTCCGGACTTCGATATCCTGCAGGCAGACGATATGGTGAACTGCTTCTTGGTAGGAGGCTTGCGTATAAATTTTGTAGCGGGATTCTATTAGTTCTTCAGTAACCTGGCTCTTATCGTACATTAACCACTCAAGTCTTGTTTTTACATTTTCATAGTTAGCTTCCAGAACGGCTTTTAATGTGGACTCCTTGAGCCTCTGCATAACTTCCGGTTTGTTATTGACGTTCCCAGGTGTGTTCAGCACCATGGCTCTTACATATTCAGGATGCTCTGCCGCAAACCATGCAGCCACCCAGCCGCCTAGCGACTCCCCTGAAAGATACACTTTCGATAAGCCTAATGCTTGGATAACTCCCAATAAATGCTCGCTGTAATAATCGATCCCATATTGACGGTCAGGTTTTGCTGTGTAGCCGTGCCCAACCATATCAATGCAAATAACTCGGAAGTTCTTACTTAAACCTCTAATATTTCGTGCATATGCCTCAATATGCCCGCCAGTGCCATGGAGCAGAATCAAGGGCTCCCCATTTCCAGATTCCAGTACTCTCGTTTTAATCCCATTAGCATCTAAATAATAGAGTTTATATTCTAAATCAGCTAAGTCTGTCCAAATGGTCATCTTACTCTCCCCTTTAGTTAAAAATTAAATATCCCATTTCAAATACTGACTTCTTGTTCGGATGAAACTTTCGGCTGTTTCTGGTCTACCGGCTGGCTAAATTGAACAATGGCCATACCTGTTACCCATTCAGGAATCGGCTCATAGCATGCCACACTTGCCTCAAAATTCTTTAGTGCACCTAGAAGCACCAGCCAGTTACGGATTTCCTGGCCGCCGTTTCCTAAATGTTTTTCAATATAAGCGGCACTCCAGTTTCTTAATGAAGTATGATCTTTTTCAGTTACTAAGCGTAAAAATTCACGGTCAATCTGCTCATTTACAGGTCCTGATTTAATACGAGTGACATTCGTTTCCCGTAATTTTAAATATTCATCCAGCTGATTGATTTCCTGACGGCCATTTTTTAAAACATTTACCAGGAATTGATCTTCTGGTTTTTCACTTTCAATCTTTGGAATCGGCACCCAATGAGATAATCCGCCCGAGGCCACAATCGCTACCTTCAAATCCTGATCCCACGATTCAATCGCTTGTCGGATCATATCACCAATTTGGAAACAGCGATCCATGGTTGGCAGCGGCGGCGCGGAAGTATTAACGGCGATTGGTACAACCGGAATTTGCAGATTTGGATTTAAAAAGTAAATCCCTTGCGTATGACCGTGGTCGACCTTCATTTTTAATGTAAATGCAAAGTCAACATTGCTTTCCAAACTTGTGTGAAGGATATGCTTAGCTAATTCCTCTTGCACCGGGATTTTGTATTTTGGCAGCTGCCAGTCTCCCCAGCCTTCACATTCGCCAATTCCAATCGTAAAAGAAGGCATATGGTCATAAAAGTAGCTGTTAAAATGATCATCGGAAACTAAGACAATCACATCTGCACCTGAATCTTCTAGATACTTCCTCATTTCAGCTGCCGTTTGGAGGAACCGCTGCCCTTTTTCACCTCCTCCTGCTTCATTTGTCATAATCATCGGACTATGTGACATCGCGACACCTGCGATAAGTTTAGCCATTCAATCCGCCCCTTTTCTTTTTTTAAGATATACGTAATTTCCTAGATTCAACGATTCCCTTTTGCCAGACAATCGATAGCTTCCCTTTTAAAAATAAAGGAATCTCATCTCTACATTTAATCGTTATGCCGTCGCTCAAAACGATAACTTCCCGATGTACGGAACCACCACTGTCATTTTTCAATGTCACCTCATAGCGGCCTGGGCCTGGAATGGTGTAATAAGGATATAGCGTAAATGTCTCTCCATTCCATTCGCCTTGTGTTTCATAGAATCTACCGATAAACTCAGGCAGTTCGGCGACTTTCCCTTTTAACAGCCGTTCCCGAATACAGGTGGAACTGATTTTCTCACCTCTCAGCTCTACTTTGGCTACCTTAGTAACATCAATCCGGCCGCCTGAATCTTGTTTTAAACGATCCAAATGACCTGCACCGTAGGAACCATAGGAAAAATCAAATCCAGCCACTGCATGAAAGACACCAAGACCATTCAAGTAATCCAAAACAAACTGCTCAGGGGACAAACCGGCAAACTCTTGATTAAATTCAACGATATAGAAAGTATCTACACCCATTTTCCGCAGTTTTTCTTCTTTTTCAGCAAGAGGCGTTAAATAGTTTACGTGAACTTTCCCTTTTGAAATCACCGTTTTTGGATGAGGAAAGAAACTCATGACAGATAAAGGTACTTGCCTTTCCTTTGCCTTTTGAATTGCTGTGTTGATGACCTCACAATGTCCGAGATGGAGACCATCGAAACAGCCAAGTGCCATTACATTCGGACTCGCCTTTTTCTGCCAATCGGCTAAATTTTGCTGGTTTAGTAGAATGGTTTCCATAATGGTCTCCTCCCCAGGTATTAAATGGTCACGGGCTGTTCTTTGACTAAGGAACGGTATTTGCCACTGTAAAAAATCAATGGCTCTTTTTCTTCTAGTTGAATATCTGTTACCTTGCCAATGAATAAGGTGTGGTCACCTTCCACGTGCTCAGCCGATACTTCACAGGCAACTTGAACCACTGCACCAGGCAATACTGGCTTTCCATCAAGGCTGCCAAAGGTTACCTCCTTATGCTCTTTCAACTGACCAGCAAAAATCATGGAAAGCTCGTGTTGATCGGCGGCTAAGATATTTACTGTGAAGATCTTGCTTTCCTTGATTTTGTTCAGGATTTTAGCTTTTTCACCGATGGATATGACAATAAGCTTTGGATCTAGTGATACAGACATGAACGCATTTGCTGTCATTCCATGAATATCTCCATCTACTTCTGTGGCAATGACGGTAACCCCTGTGGCAAACCTCCCCATCGCTGTGCGGAACTGACGATCATCCATAATAAATCCTCCCTTTGATTAAATACCTCTATAAAACTTAAAAATATTCTTTTGAACCGTTATCCCCGGACGCCGCTTTCAAAACCAAATAAATCTTTTCCGTAGGCCGCAACAGCATCTTCGACTAATGATGTTTTATGTGTGGCAACAGCCATGATATCCCTTAAGAACAATTCCATTGGGCCGCCTTTATACAGCGCTCCTCCTCCAAGCGTTAACAGAGATCTCACTGCAATATCCACGCACAGTTTAATCACTTTAGTACGTATTGCAAAGAATTCAGAAGGCGGAGTTTGACAGCCATCTTTTTCATAGTTCACCAGCAAATCAATATATTTATCCAATAAAGCTTCCGCAATTTGAAAATCAGTCGTCATTTCAGCTAATACCCGCTGACTCCTTGGGGACTCACTTTCCCTGACTCCATCCATTAGGCGTACACGTTTTTCGGTAAGCGTTTTAAATTCCTTCAACATTCGCTCTGCTCCGCCAAGGGCCATATAACCGAATCCAATATAAAAGGAAGGAAAGAATGGAACATGATAGAATGGATATTCGGCATCATATTCGTCTAATGGCGGTCTTCTTGTCAGTTCAGCTTGATCTAACCTTAGGATCCGCTCCATTGGGACATATACATTATCCGCAATGATTTGATTGCTGCCGGAACCTCTTAACCCGAACGTATCCCAATTGTGGACAATTTCCACTTCTGAAGTTTTTAACATCGGCAGACAGTACACTGGTTTTTCGTTCTCTGGGAACTGAATCATCACCCCCACTCCAACCCAGTCGCTATAGTTGATTCCGCTGACAAAACTCCACTTTCCACTGATTAGGTACCCATCGCCGTCACGTTCTGCTTTTCCTAATGCTGCAAAGATATCGGCAATTAACCCGCCTTGATTGATAATTTCGTCTGCCCCTTTTTCAGGAAGAAAGGCTGGAAGCATATTATGAAGCGGATACAGATAGGTCAGCCATGCCGCTGAAATATTGTAATTCGCCACCTTACGCACAACCTTGGCGAAAGCTTTCAAATCTGCTTGCGGGCCACCGTATTTCTTAGGAAGCATCATCCGTGCAATTTGTGTTTCTCTAATAAGGTCCACCACATTTTGAGATATCGTGGCATTTTTTTCCGCTTCCGCTGCCTCCTTCTCGGCTAATTGACCGATTCGTTCCGCACCAGCCAATAAATCCTCAACCGTGGCTGTTTCCCCTTTTAAAAGTTGACTTGCCATTTGCTGCACCCCTTTTTAGTTTTGATAATAAGATAATTAGTTATGGACTGTGTCCTTTGGTAAATAAATTTGATATCGCTTACATTTGTAATCTAACAAGTTTTTAATGTTTGTAACTTGTAAATAAAGTTTAATATAATTTCGAATATTCACTCTAGAACAGAAATTGTTCATGTTTTTATATTAAATAGACAATGTTTGTTCATTGAGAAGGTTTTATCACATTGCACTAGGTACATAGTTCAAAGCAAGCACTGCAAAATACCCACTAAAAAACCACCCGGGTTATACCGGATGGCGTTTAATCAAATGTAATTTCTCCCATAGCAATCAAAGACTTTATAATTAGAAGCAGCTGATGCATTTCCTGAGCATCACGAAGATCCTTTTCCAGCAAGCTTTCAATTCTGCTGATCCGATGCCGGAGTCCGCTCATAGACAATGCTAAATCCAGCATGGTTTGCTCAAGCTTCCCTCCGTTCAGCAGAAAGATATACAATGTCTTCAGCAGTTCCACCATTTTATGATCCTGAATGTTATACAGCGCTCCAAGCTCCTGCTTGGCAATCATTTTGATCGCGCTGATATTCTTTGAATTAATCAGCACCCCTACAATGCCTAAGGATTGAAATGGAACGATTTTCTTCTTGAACGCTAAACGTAAGGCAATGGCCGCCTCCTCATAACACCTGAGGGCTTGGTTTATATCTTCACCTAATCGGCTGATACCAAGTTTAAAATGACTTCTAGGAAAATTTTGATGCATATAATCAAAGTATTCCTGCATGGCATTTTGTATTGCTTTGTTTTGCAGTGTTTCATTTGTGATAAATAACACCATGTTCCCGTCCCGGTGTCCGGCTAATATATGATGCTTTTTCTCCTTAAAATAGCGAAAAGTTGTTTCAAAGATTTGTTCCTGCAAGAGAAAGTCATCTTCAATAGAGCCTTGCGTTTTCTTATATTCCATAATCGCTATATAATAGTTTTGTTCCAAGTTAACACCGGTGTATTTTCCCCGTTTGATAATCTCACTCGCAGGCAGCCTATTCTCTAAGATTTGTTCTAAGAAACTGCCTTTCATTCTTTCAAATGTCTCAAACTTCGTTTTCTCATTTAAGAGAATCAGAGAGGCTGCATTGGCAAATCGGTCTAAAAACAAATAATCTTCTTCATGATAATGATTTTTGATATCTTCATAGAAAAAGGAACAGTAACCGATAACTTGCTTTTGTAATAGGATCGGTGTAATTAGGCGTTCTTGAATGGATGTTTTGATGATTTTTTTTCTAAATGGTAAAAGCGGATTTGTCTTTAATTGTATTTTTTGAAGATAATTTTCCATGTCGGATGCCAGGAGCAAATATGTATCTGAGTCAATTCCCGAATAGGTAATTGTACGGTGAACGTTATCTTCTACAATAATTGGGATTTGCACCATTTGATAAACCATGTCAGCAATAGTTTGTAAGCCGCTTCCATTGATAATCTCTTCCGTTAACTGGTTTTGAAAATGGGCCAGGCGGGTAACGACATTTTTTTGGTCAAGTAATTGATCATACGTTAATTCTAGTTCCTTGACGATGGTGGTTTCATTATAAAAATCTAGTTCATGTGGATCTTGAAGTTCCATTTCCCAATCCTTTTTTGGCTTCATGATCCAGCGGCACTCTGGATCACCTTTACCAACACATGCGGTTTCTCGAGCTAGAAGCGGCTCTCCAAATACGGTAGACATAAACCCACTCGCAAAACCTATTAAAGTATGACATACCGGACCATCTGATTGTCCGAAACGTTTTATATGCTCTTCAGCCTCATATGATTCATACCAAGTACCGAATGAATAAAAGTCACGGATTTGCTTTTTTTCATCTAATTCAAAGGTACAATCATGTTTAATCCCGCTTATATGACCATTTTTGATGTGCAGGATAGGGCCATGCTTGATGAGATTTTCTATGGAGGAGTCCGTTTGCAAAGCTTCATTGGCTACATTGATCCCCATTTCCCAGCCATAATGAAACAAAAATCCCTTAATCCGTTTGATTCCTATATTTTTGACCAGCTGCTGTCTTAAGATACCGAAAACAGAGGCTGATGTAATAATCTTGCGATTTTCTTTAACAGCCTCATGGCTATAATTTTCTTCCGTAATTCTAACGCTCATGCCACCACATCCTGTTTTGATGATAGATTGAACATAATAAGAAATATTCAAATGCAGAGCCTGACATCTTCTTTTTACAATGTAAGCGCACACATATTATTCTAATGGAAGAATCTGAATACTTCAAAGAAAATTACGGCAAGATACTTAATGTTCATCTACATTATTTCGCTATCAAGTTCTCACTAACTTCTCTAAATGAGAATAATATTGGATGAAAATAGAAATACTTTTACTATCATATTAACTATGTAAAACAAAGCATCCATACAATTGAGACATTCCACTTGACAATGCAACGAAGTGTATATGATAATACTTATTGAATTAGAATTATTATAGTTTACCAAAAACTATCAAACCAACTTTAGGAGGAATTTGATTATGTCATTAATCGGAAAAGAAGTACAAGCATTCACAGCACAAGCTTACCATAATGGTGATTTCATCACTGTATCTGATCAAAACTTAAAAGGAAAGTGGAGTGTTGTTTGCTTTTATCCAGCAGATTTCACATTCGTTTGCCCTACTGAGTTAGAAGACCTTCAAAACCAATATGCAACATTAAAAGATCTTGGTGTAGAAGTTTACTCTGTATCAACAGATACTCATTTCACTCATAAGGCTTGGCATGATCATTCACCAGCAATCAGCAAAATTGAATATATCATGGTTGGTGACCCTTCTCAAAAGATCACTCGCATCTTTGATGTTTTAGATGAAGAAGAAGGTCTTGCACAACGCGGTACTTTCATCATCGACCCAGACGGTAAAGTTCAAGCTATGGAAATCAATGCAGATGGCATTGGCCGTGACGCAAGCACTATTGTGAACAAGATTAAAGCAGCACAATACGTTCGTAACAATCCAGGTGAAGTTTGCCCTGCTAAATGGCAAGAAGGCGGAGAAACACTTAAGCCAAGCCTTGACCTTGTAGGTAAAATCTAAGGAATATATGTAAGAGAACGTTCAAAAATACTAAGGGGATTGGATTCATCCAATTCCCTTTTTTAAATACATAATTAAACTGTTAATGTGGAATTTAAAGGATCACTTTTTCTTCTTAAAAGCCTAAACAATAGGTTTTTTCACTTGACAAGATAATGGGTTTTATATGATAATAATTATTGAATTAGAATTATTATCATTTATAGAATTCTCAACTGACTCGCAGGAAAAATTTAAGGAGTGAGATTAATGATACTAGATAAAGATATTAAAGCCCAGTTAGCCCAATATCTCCAAATGATGGAGGGAGATGTGCTTCTTAAAGTAAGTGCAGGCTCCGATGACGTTTCCCGTGACATGCTTGATTTAGTCGACGAATTAGCCAACATGTCCTCCCATATTAAAGTAAAAAAGACTGAATTAGAAAGAACCCCAAGCTTTAGTGTCAATCGTATCGGCGAAGACACTGGGGTAACGTTTGCCGGTGTTCCTCTTGGACACGAATTTACTTCATTAGTTTTAGCTCTATTACAGGTAAGCGGAAGATCTCCTAAGGTAGATCAAAAGCTAATTGATCAAGTAAAAAATATAAAAGGTGATTATCACTTCGAATCATATATCAGCCTAACCTGCCATAACTGTCCTGATGTGGTACAAGCCCTAAACATCATGAGCACTCTTAACCCTAACATCACTCATACGATGATTGATGGAGCCGCATTTAAAGAAGAGGTAGATAACAAGAACATCATGGCTGTACCAACTGTCTTTCTAAATGGAGAATCCTTCGGCAGCGGCCGTATGACACTTGAGGAAATTCTTGCCAAGATGGGCAATGGTTCTGATGCATCAGAGCTTTCTGATAAGGAACCATTTGATGTGCTTGTTGTTGGCGGCGGCCCTGCTGGTGCAAGTGCGGCCATCTATGCAGCACGTAAAGGGATTCGTACAGGAATTATTGCTGAACGCTTTGGCGGACAAGTGATGGATACCTTAGGTATTGAGAACTTTATCGGTACGAAATACACGGAAGGACCTAAACTCGCCGCAAGTCTTGAAGAACATGTGAAAGAATACAATGTAGATATCATGAATTTACAGCGTGCAAAGCGTTTAGAGAAGAAGGATCTTATCGCCATCGTACTAGAGAACGGTGCTATTTTAAGAAGTAAAACTGTTATTCTATCAACAGGTGCCCGTTGGCGTAATATCGGAGTCCCTGGTGAGTCGGAGTTCAAAAACAAAGGTGTTGCCTACTGCCCACACTGTGATGGTCCATTATTTGCAGGAAAAGACGTTGCCGTTATTGGCGGCGGTAATTCCGGTATTGAAGCAGCGATTGACCTTGCAGGTATAGTAAAGCATGTAACCGTTATTGAGTTTGCTCCTGAATTGAAAGCTGATTCTGTCCTACAAAACCGACTTAACAGCCTTCCTAACGTAACGGTAATTAAGAATGCACAAACTAAGGAAATTACTGGTACTGATAAGGTAAATGGAATTACTTACATGGATCGTGATACACAAGAAGAGCATCACGTTGAATTGCAAGGTGTGTTTGTTCAAATTGGACTTGTACCTAATACGGATTGGCTAGAAGGGACAGTAGAACGTACTCGCATGGGTGAAATCATTGTTGATCAGCACGGTGCTACTAGCGTCCCTGGAGTTTATGCTGCAGGAGACTGTACAAATAGCCCATATAAGCAGATCATTATTTCGATGGGATCCGGTGCAACAGCAGCACTAGGTGCATTCGATTATCTGATTCGAAACTAGTTTTTGCATAATATCTATATAAAAAAAATCAGGGAATTGGATAAGTCCAATTCCCTTTTTATGTTACCATTCTCCAAGGATTATTACCCCGTAGCCTTCAATAGAGAGATTCTCCACAAATATAAATTTGTATAAAAACGCTATCAATAATAGTGTTTGTACCTAGAGACACGCTTGTTATCTATTTCTTCCTTTCAAACTACCAGCTAAAACAGTATTCAAGACCTAATAATATAAGCTTTCATAGGATATGATAATATTCCTGATACATAGCTCTTATAGTACAATTTTGATGGAAAATAATTCTTTTTCCATTTCAAACAGCTTTGTTAGGAGTTGAATTAATATTAAAAAAAGCTTGCTTGCCATTTTTGCTTGCCTGTCTATTTCAGCAGCTCCCTATTGCGTTTTAGCACAGCCGCTTCAAGGCACAGAAACTAAATATAGACAAATGACCTTACGTCCAATAACCACAGATGTAATGGTAATTGCTCATCGCGGGGCATCTGCTTATGGACCTGAAAATACACTGGCAGCCTATAAGCAGGCCATCATGATGAAGGCCGATTATGTGGAATTCGATTTGCAAATGACAAAGGACGGTCATTTGGTTACCCTCCATGATGAAACCTTAGCGAGGACCACCAATGCAGAGGCATTTTTTCCAAATCGTGCACCATGGCGGGTAAAGGATTTTACGTTAGAAGAGATCCGCCGACTGGATGCTGGATCATGGTTTAATAAGACATATCCTGCTCAGGCAAAAAAAGAATTCATCGGGCAGCATGTCCCCACCCTGGAGGAAGCAATTAACTTTGTCCAACAGCATGGAAAAGGAGAAGTTGGTCTTTATATAGAAACCAAAGCACCGGGTGTTTATCCAGGCATGGAAGAGAATGTAATTGAGATCTTAAACAAAACAAACGTCCTCGATAACCGGAAGCTTTTCCTCGAATCATTCAGTGAACAGAGCCTTCGTAAATTGAAAAAACTCGCCCCTCAGGTAAAGTTGGTTCAACTTTATAAAAGAGGTATGCTTGCAGGTAAAAATGTATATCAAGAATTCAAACGAGTTTCGGAATATGCAGCTGGTGTAGGTCCTAGTAAGGAACTGGTTGGCCGGAAGCTGGTTAGAGCCGCTCATCAGTATTACCTCCTCGTCCATCCATGGACTGTCAACACTCAGGACGATATGGTATCCTTGCTTTCGCTTGGAGTGGACGGTCAATTCACTAATAATACCGACCAACTTGTGGATTTACTGGAAAAGCCATTTATTTCACACGGAGTTGCCAACGGGGATATAACGAACACCTCAGCCATTTTATGGGTCCGTACCAATGGAAACACAAGAGTTCGTTTTGAAATTTCAACGGACAATCACTTTAACAGCCATACGATGGTTAAAACGGGCCATGCCGATGAATACCATGATTTTATAGCAAGTGTAGAATTTATCGGATTAAAGCCTAGTACAAAATATTACTACAGGGCTTATACGGTCTCCAGCAAATACATTATAACCGGTTCGTTTCAAACACTACCATAAGCACGGGGACGGTTCTCATGCTTCTGAAGCATGAGAACCGTCCCCGTGTTTCCATTATTCCAAACTAGAAATGATTTGTTTAAAAAGCTTCTTAAATTGTTCTCGATCTTCTGCTGTAAATGGCTTGGGGCCTTTGGTTCGCTTGCCGCCTTTTCGAGCCATTGCACTTAGGTATCGCGTTTGTAATAATTGATCAATGTTTTCATTTGTGTAACGAAATCCTTTATGGTGAAGGACTATATTTCCTTTGGCTAATCCTAGTGATGCAAGACCGTAATCCTGCGTAACAATTATATCCCCAGTCTCCGCCAGCTTCATAATTCGATAATCGGCTGCATCGGCTCCAGAATCCACATAAATAGTTTCCACTCCTGATGGTTGCTCCGCATTAGAAAAATGAGAAAAGCTCGTAACAAGGATAACCGGAATTTGTGCACTCCTTCCTTCAGAAATAATAATATCTTTTACCGGACAAGCATCTGCATCAACATAAACTTTCATCTTTATCTCTCCTGTAAATCTAGTTAATCTCTAAATATTTTTCCCTAAAATCCATATAAATAAGCACAGGGACGGTTCTCATGCTTCTTAGAGCCGAGAACTGTCCCTGTGCTTCACTTATATTTTATTAGGAATGCTTAGATAATACGTGCAGTAACGATTCCTTCGATTTGACAAATCTTCTTAGCCAATCCTGGAATTACATCCCCGTTTACTTTGTCTTCGATGTCAATCATCGTATAGGCAAATTCGCCACGGCTTCTGTTCACCATGTCAGCAATGTTTAGGTTATAGCTAGAAATGGCTAATGTGATCTGCCCAACCATATTTGGTATGTTTCTGTGGAAAGCTGCGACACGACGTTTTCCTGTGTAAGGAAGCTCAGCATTTGGGAAATTAACTGAGTTTTTGATGTTTCCTGTTTCCAATAAGTCCTTCACTTGGCGAGCTGCCATAATCGCACAGTTCTCTTCTGATTCTGCTGTTGACGCACCAAGATGAGGAATTGAAATGGTATTTTTCATTTTTAAGACAGTTTCATTAGGGAAATCTGTAATATATCTGCCAACAGTTCCTTCTTCCAATGCAACGGCCATGTCGACTTCATTCACTAACTCACCACGTGAGAAGTTTAAAATTTGAACACCCGGCTTCATTTTGCTAAATGATTCTTTATTAAACATCCCTTTGGTGTCGTTGGTTAAAGGAACATGAACAGTAATATAATCAGACTCAGCAAATAACTGATCAATGGTCATCGCTCTCTGTACATTACGTGACAAATTCCATGCTGTATCGACAGAAATGAACGGGTCAAACCCGATAACATCCATATCTAAATCAAGGGCATCATTTGCTACAAGTGCTCCGATCGCACCTAAACCAATAATACCAAGTGTTTTTCCTTTAATCTCTTTCCCAACAAATTGTTTCTTGCCTGCTTCAACTAGCTTTGGCACCTGATCTCCTTCGCCTTCTAGCGTCTTTGTCCATGCCACACCTTCAAAAAGGTTACGGGAAGATGCCATAAGACAAGTTAACACCATTTCTTTTACTGCATTCGCATTGGCACCAGGTGTATTAAAAACAACAATCCCTTGCTGTGTGCATTTTTCAACCGGAATGTTATTGACACCCGCTCCAGCACGAGCGATCGCTTTTAGATTAGAACCGAATTCTAATGAATGCATATTAAAGCTGCGGACAACAATTGCATCAGGATTCTCACTGTCATTATCAACTGCAAAATTACCTTTATTAAATACCTTTAGGCCGCTTTCTGCGATATTGTTTAATGTTTTAATTGTTTTCACGTTGTCGATAACTAGTGTGCTCATCTTTATACCTCTCTTTAGATAGGATAGTTTATGAAAATATTAAAATACCTAATTCATCCTTACATTGTACAAAATTTCACAATTACAAAATTATGGAATACCGCCTCCTATTATACAGAAAGAGGTAAGGGAAACAATTCTTCCCTTACCTCTGCCCAGGCGAACGGCTTCGACACTATGTGCTCCCTCACGGTTATCCGCGTTTCGCCAGTCACACATAGCCTTTTAAATTTATTTTTTATTTTAACAAATTTTCTAATACTTTTCAATTGTAAAATAATCCTTTGAAAAATTATTATCTAAATTGTTTACAAATGTGCAAAGTGAATGATTCGGGTTTCAGCAATTATTCTATTTATTTTTTAGCATCTCAAAAACCTGCTCTACATCTTTATCGCCGCGTCCTGATAAATTTACAATCAGCACATCATCCTCTGTTAATTCTTTTGCTAGTTTAGAAGCATAAGCTACTGCATGAGAGCTTTCTAGTGCTGGAATAATGCCTTCTGTCTTACTAAGTAATAGAAAAGCATCTAACGCTTCTTGTCCAGTAACTGTTACGTACTCGCCTCTTCCACTTGTCTTCAAGTAGCTATGTTCTGGTCCAATACCAGGGTAATCGAGACCAGCTGCAATCGAATAGGTTGGTTTAGGGTCGCCATTTTCATCTAATAATGTCAAACATTTAAAACCATGGATAACTGCTGGTACCCCTTCACTTAAGCTTGGGGCCTCCGCTGGTTCTACTCCAATGAGGCGGACATCTTTTTCTTCAATATAGTGGGCAAATGCACCAATTGCATTACTTCCACCGCCTGCACAGGCAACGACCGCAGTTGGCAGCTTCCCTTCTTTTTCAAGGATCTGGCGTTTGGATTCTTCACTAATAATCGACTGAAAATGTTTAACCATTGTTGGATACGGATGAGGGCCGACAGCCGAACCTAATAAATAGAAAGTATTTTTATAGTTTTGGATTAAATCTCCTAATGCTTCATCAACAGCATCCTTTAAACGGCCTTGTCCCTTTGAAACAGGAACAACTTTTGCACCAAGTAATTCCATGCGAAAAACATTTAGTGCCTGGCGTTCGGTATCTAACTTGCCCATATAGATAACACATTCCATTCCAAACATGGCACATGCTGTTGCCGTTGCAACGCCATGCTGACCTGCGCCTGTTTCTGCAATGATTCGCTTAACTCCCATTCGTTTGGCTAGTAAAATCTGCCCGATAGCATTATTGATTTTGTGGGCTCCAGTGTGATTTAAGTCTTCTCGTTTTAAGTAAATTTTCGCGCCGCCTATTTTTTCCGTTAAATTCTCTGCAAATGTTAAGGGATTTTCTCTCCCGATATACTCTTTTAAATAGTATTTATATTCTTCAATAAATTCAGGATCATCCTTATAGCGCAAGAATTGTTCTTCTAAAACGTCCATGACTGTCTGCAAATCCTCTGGAATAAAACTGCCTCCAAATTCACCAAAATAACCTTTCTCTACACTTACTCCATCCATGCTCATCTCGTCTCCTTCTAAACTATATTTTGTATCAGTTAACTGATAACCGAATATTCTAACTATTATTTTAACAGTTTCCTCCTTTCCAGCAAACTGTTTTTATTTGGATATAATAAATCAGTGCCATAAAATAAATCTATAATAGAAAAAGTACCTTTTGGAGTTCCAAAGGTACTTTTAATTAATAGTTATTCAGTAAACTTTTTAAATATCAATGTAGCATTGTGTCCGCCAAAACCTAATGAATTAGAAAGTACAACTTGTACATCTTTTTGTTTTGCCACGTTAGGGACATAATCTAAGTCCAGTTCTTCATCAGGTGTTTCATAATTTATGGTTGGAGGAATGATACCTTCCTTGATAGTTAATAGAGAAATAATAGCTTCGATTGCCCCGGTTGCTCCCAACAAGTGGCCTGTCATTGATTTTGTCGAACTTACAGAAAGCTTATAGGCATGCTCTTTAAACACTTCTTTGATGGCTAATGTTTCATACAAATCATTGTATGCAGTGGAGGTACCATGTGCATTGATATAGTCCACTTCATCCGGTGTAATTCCAGCATCCTCTAACGCTAACTTCATTGCACGCTGGGCGCCTTCCCCTTCAGGCGCAGGTGTCGTAATATGGTGAGCATCCCCTGTCGCCCCGTAGCCGATGAGTTCTCCATATATGTGAGCACCACGAGCTAAGGCATGATCTAATTCTTCTAATATGAGGATTGCAGCGCCTTCTCCAATGACAAATCCATCACGATTCTTGTCAAAAGGCCGGCTTGCTGTGCTTGGATCTGGATTTTTTGAAAGTGCGGTCATATTAGAAAAACCAGCAACGGTCATTGCCGTAACCGTAGCTTCAGTTCCGCCGGCAATCATCATATCCACATCTCCCTTTTGAATCACGCGGAATGCATCACCGATGGAATTTGCTCCGGATGCACATGCGGTCACCGAACAATTGTTAATCCCTTTGGCACCTAGTTCAATAGAAACTTGGCCTGCCGCCATGTCAGGAATAAACATAGGAATGGTAAATGGATTAACCCTTCTTTGCCCTTTTTCAATAAATTTTAGATGCTGTTCCTCGAATTCTCCTAAACCGCCGATACCGGATCCAATCCAAACACCGACTCGTTCAGGCTGAATATCCTTACCAATTTGAATGCCAGCATCCTGAACAGCCATTTTACTTGCAGCGACAGCGAACTGACTATAACGCCCCATTCTTCTAGCTTCTTTTCTATCCATAAATGCTCCCGGAGAGAAGTCTTTTACCTCTGCTGCAATTTTGACATCCACTTTTTCCACATCAAATAATGTCGCAGGACCAATCCCAGAAACCCCATTTTTTATGTTATCCCATGTAGTTAAAGCATCATTCCCTACAGGAGTGACCGCTCCAATACCTGTAATCACTACTCTTTTCATGTAAACTCTCCCACCCGTTTGATAATAAAACCGTTAACAAATCTCTTATCCTTCATCTTTATATTCTAACTAAATAAGAGGTGTTGGACAAATTGATTTGTTTGAGAGACCATGGAAGCAAGGAATTGATCACACAGTAAGAGCCAGAGGATAAACCTCTGGCTTTTACTTCGTTGCATGTAAAATGTTTACTTTTCTATCCCTAATTTTTGCATTTTCCGCAATAAGGTTGCATGGCTTATTTGTAAACGGGCAGCCGCCTTCCGAATACTCCCTTCAATTTCAAGTGCCTGTCTAATTAATTGACTCTCAAACTCACCCACTTGGGACTCCCACGAACTAATAGACACAGGTTTTGCTTGGATATATTCAGGAAGGTGAGCTGATAAAATGTATTCAGCATTAGTACTTATGCAAAGCTTTTCAACCAAACTCCTTAATTCAAGGATATTTCCGGGAAAGGGGTAATTTTTTAAAATTTCTAATGTCTCACTTTTGAACCATTTCTTTATTTTGTATTCCTTACAGTAATAGTCAAGGTAATGGTTGATTAATGGTAAGATTTCTTCCGGCCGGTTGCGTAATGGAGGAACCGAAATATAACCTATATTCAAACGATAGTAGAGCTCTTCACGAAATTTCTTTTCCTTAACGAGTTGAAAAAGCGGAGAAGAAGAGCTTGCAATAATCCGTATATCTAACTTTTTGGTCCAACTTCCTCCTGCCCTATCATTTTCCCGATCTTGTAAAAACCGCAGTAACTTAACTTGTATTTTTGGACTCAATTCACCTACTTCATCAAGAAAAAGTGTTCCCTGATTAGCTGACTCAAACAAGCCAGGCGATACACGGTCTGTTCCAAATAACTCATTATCAGACACCTGGTCCGAAATAGAACCACAGTCTATTTTAACAAACGGCATATTGGACCGATTGCTAAAACTATGAAGTGTCTCTGCGACCATTTCCTTCCCCGAACCTATTTCTCCCTCAATTAAAACGGTAGAAGGAAAATTTGAAAAACGTTTGACCATATCATATAAGGCAATACTTAATGGGCTTTTAATAATATAAGAGATATCCAAGATAGCCTCACCTCTACATTGGTTCAACTTTAAGAAATCCAAAACAAAATTGAACCGCATTTATTAACTTAAAATGTTCATAATCATATTATTATGGTTTATTAACGTACCATTGTCAATAAAAGAAAATAAAAACAGTTGAAAAAAGTAAAAATATTTTGTATATTAAATAAAAATTAACTATCAACGGTTCATAATTGAACAGAAGGGAGAGTGTGCTAGATTGAGAGAAGCTGATTGGCAGCATCATATTCAACAAATGGCGCGGGATTACCAAATTCATACAGTACGTATGTCGCTAAATGATAACTCTAATATCGCCCGGGCAAGGTACATTCCAGTGCAAAAGTTCTTAGAAATGGGAACAAGTGGACGTATTTCCTTTCCATCAGTGCTATTTTCTATGGATACTTCTGAAACGGTACAAACAAAGGTTGGAGCAGGATTTAGCGGGGGATATCCAAGCTGGGAAATCCAACCGGATTACTCAACATTTGGCCCTCTCCCCTATAAAACCGGAATAGCAAGGCTGATTGGGGATCTTTACAAAGGGGACGGCACACCGATCGAAACAGCTCCACGCTACGTGTTAAAGCGAGTTCTAGAAGAATATAAAAAATTGGGCTATCGAGTTTATGGAGCTTTCGAATACGAATTTTACGTCTTTAAAGAAACTGCAGAGGGGCTGGAACCGGCATGGAAAGGATTACACTGTTTTTCTGAAACGAAACAATCGCAAGTGGAAGATATATTTGTTTCCTTGTTGAATGGTCTTTCTGAAATGGGAGCTGGACCTGAAGTAGCCAATACGGAGTATGGTTCGGGACAATTTGAAGTAACTCATTCCCCATTTTGGAATTTAGAAATTGCTGATATGGCTTTTTACTACCGGACAAGCATTAAAGAAATTCTACATGCTAAAGGCTATAAAGCCACTTTCATGAGTAAACCGATCAATGATATGAGTGGAAGCGGTGCCCATTTAAATTTATCCATTCATAATGAAAAAGATCAAAATTTGTTTGACGATGCATCAGCACCGGATGGCTTGTCTGATTTTTGCCGGTGGTTTATCGGCGGTCAGCAACAGCATGCCCGTGCTTTATGTGCACTCGTGAATCCGACAGTTAATAGCTACAAACGACTTAAGCCGTATTCTTTTGCCCCATCGACGAACACTTGGGGTTATGATCATCGCGGAGCAATGATCCGCATCCCGGGGCAAAGGGGAGTGAATACCCGATTAGAGCACCGTTTATCTGGAGCAGATACCAATCCTTATTTATCCCTTGCCGCTATTTTAGCTGCAGGCTTAGACGGGATTCGTAACAAAATAGAGCCAACTTCGCCACTACAAAATCAGGATGCCTATCATTCGGATTTTGAGCCGCTTCCAAGGTCACTTTGGGAAGCCATCAATGTTCTTACAATGGATACATTTTTTAAAGAAATGCTCGGGGAGTCGTTTATGATGGATTATCTTACCCTGAGACAGGCAGAGTGCGAACGTTTCATGTTCCACGTAACCGATTGGGAAATACAAGAATACCAGGATATTTTTTAACAACAATAGTGGAGGTTTAGTATGTATCGAGTAGAGAAAAAAAATTTAGTTTACGCTATGTCTGATAAAAACAAACCAGCTCTTTATGCAGAGAATGGTTCAACAATTGTGTTTGAAACCTGTGATTGTTTTGAAAATCAGATTACTTCTGCAGACACACCCTTTAATGAATTAGATTGGGACCGAATCAACCCCGCAACTGGACCTGTCTTTGTAGAAGGAGCAGAGCCAGGAGATATTTTAGAAGTAAAAATAGAAAAGATTCAATTAGCGGATCAAGGTGTTATGGTGACTGGGCCAGGACTTGGGGTGATAGGTGAGGAGTTAAGCGAGAATGTGATTCGAATCGTTCCCATTCGTGATGGAAAAGCGATTTTCCTAGAAAAAATCGAACTGCCTATGAACCCGATGATTGGTGTAATTGGAACTGCTCCAGCTGGGGGAGAATCGATTTCTTGCGGCACACCTGATAAACATGGTGGAAATATGGATTCAAAAGTGATTACAGAGGGTACCACGCTTTATTTACCCGTCAATGTAGAAGGTGCCTTATTAGCACTGGGAGATCTGCATGCTGCTATGGGAGACGGAGAGGTTTCCGTTTGCGGGGTAGAGATTCCAGGAGAAGTTACCGTTACCGTTAATGTGATCAAAGGAAAGCAATGGAAAGTCCCTATGGCGAAAACAGAGCATGCACTCTATACCATTGCTTCGGAGAAACTTCTCGATGATGCGGCTACGACGGCAACAAAAAATATGGTGGATTTTTTGGAAACAGAAGCTGGCTTAACCAAACATGATGCGATCGCTTTACTAAGTATTGGGGGAAATTTACAAATTTCACAAGTGGTTGATCCACTGAAAACCGCTCGCTTTGAATTACCTTTGTCCATTGTTCGTCAACTCAAAATAACCATTTAAGGAACTGGGGGAAAAGAACATGTCATTAGAGAATTTCGGTTACAAGCAGGAATTAAAGAGAGCACTTACCTTTTGGGATTTATTGATTTACGGGATGATTTTCATGGTACCCATTGCTCCTTTTGGCGTTTACGGTTATATTGCTGATGCTTCTAAGGGAATGGTAGCTTTGGCGTATATGATTGGGATGGCCGGAATGATCTTCACGGCTTTGAGTTATGCAAGAATGTCCGAAGCTTTCCCAATTGCTGGCTCGGTGTATGCCTATGCCCAACGAGGAATCAATGACAAGGTAGGCTTCCTTGCAGGATGGGCTATCTTGCTTGATTATATCCTAGTTCCTGCACTTTTATATCTCGTTAGTGCCGCGGCCCTAACCGCATTAATCCCGTCTATCCCAATTTGGGCATGGCTGATTCTATTTATCTTAATTAATACTGTTATTAACGTTTTTGGGGTAGAGTTTACCGCAAAAGCCAATAAGATTATCTTAATCTTGGAATTTATCGTATTAGGAATCTTTATCGTTGTCGGTATCGTAGCTCTGTCTCAAGGAGTTGGAAACGGACATTTAACTACAAAGCCTATTTTTAATCCAGGCGAATTTAATTTATCGCTGGTAATGGGGGCAGTGTCTATTGCTGTATTGTCCTTCCTGGGGTTTGATGGTATTTCCACAATGTCTGAGGAAGTAAAGGGAGGCAGTAAAGTAGTAGGTAAAGCTACCATTTCAGCCCTTCTTATCGTAGGTGTGTTATTTATTGTCCAGACTTGGGTAGCCAGTGACCTTGGGGCCGGCTTAAGTTTAACCAATCTAGACACAGCCTTCTACGTGATCGCAGGAAAAGCTGGCGGAGCCTGGTTAAAGAATTTAACCATTATCGCTACGGCCTTCTCTTGGGGAATCGCAAATGCACTTGCTGCTCAAGCAGCTATTTCAAGAATCTTGTTTTCTATGGCACGTGACCGTAAATTGCCTGCTATCCTTGCAAAGGTTCATCCGAAGTTTAAAACCCCCTACATTTCTACGATTCTAGTTGCAACTGTATCGTTAATTGTTGGGTTAATCTTCCAAAGTAATATTGGTGTTCTAACTAATATTGTTAATTTCGGAGCATTGACAGGGTTCCTGGTCCTCCATGTATCGGTTATTAATCATTATATGATTCGCCAAAAGTCAAAGCAGTTTGTTCGGCATCTAATTCTTCCGCTTATCGGATTCCTTGTCATTGGATATGTAATGAAAGGAATGGATATAACTGCAATTAAACTTGGGGTAATTTGGGTTATTATTGGTGCTGTTTATCTATTCATTATAACTAAAGTATTTAAGGCATCAGCCACTTCACTGGATATTTAATAATCGCAAGAGAAATTAACTAGAGCAGTCCAGTCCCATAAGTCTAAAATTAGACCCTGGGCTGTCTCTTTTTCTCTAGAAAACCTTATCTTAAACATAAAAAATAGCAGCACCGTCCAATATGAACGTCGCTGCTATTTTTATGGTTTCATTGACTGCCAGCTGTCAAAATGGTGAACAGCTACACCACTATACCCAGATGTCCCGGCATAAAAGCTTTCTACCTTCGCCAGCTCCTGGTTCATATAAGCTTCTCCTTCTTCATAAAAGGAAATGGATTCACCTTCACTTGTCTCTCCTGTTTCTACACCAACGACTAGCTGCTTATTATAATTACCTGCAAGGGCAATTTCATTTTTTACAAGATCAATGATCATTGATGCCGAATCCCGATAAGCCATAATTGTAACGCTATTTGTATTAGCTATTACCCATTCAGCTAATGTTCCTCTTCCATATGTGTTTTTATAGGCAGTTTCATCAAACCAGAAGGGAATGTCTGCTTCTAGCGGCACAGCTAAAACAGCAGCACTGCTTTTTGCTTTCAACAATAGGGCTTGATATGATTTTATGATTCCAGCCTGGTTGGTTGACCAGCCGCTGTATAAATAGGGCTCCACATCTAAATGGACACCAGCAAACTTTTGGGAAGAAGATGATCCATTTTGGTACGTTTTTAACCAATTCATCAATAGGTCTAGGTTTCTATCCACTTTTGGAGCTACCCAGTTAGGTCCACCATCAAGTGCGTAGATTTTGATTCCTTTGGCAGAAGCTTTCTCGATAAAGCTTCGGTAAACCGTTAGCGGTATCTCACGATCTATTTGCAAATATACCTTGTTTACGTTTTTTCCTTCGAGAAAGGCAAGAGTACCTGATTCATCATTCACAAGTTTCCACGGATTCCACAGCCAGGTAGCCAAGGTTTGCGCCCCGGATGCTTTTGCACTCCCTCCAAAGCCCCCCGAAAAAATAGAGAAAAAGACAACTGCTGAAATGACTAGTTTTTTCACAAGTTAATCCTCCATTCTGTCACCCATGGCTCACAGAATGGAACCTGGCAACCTCTATTATACACGATTTTGAAAGCATGGGGACGGTTCTCCTGCTTCCAAAAGCAGGAGAACCGTCCCCATGTTCACTCTATATCTTTTAGATCTAAAAATTCACTTATTCTTTTAACATGGCTTTCTTTTTGATAGGTCCGGTATAAATTGCTAGATAATCGAATAGGGTCGCCAAAGAAGTATCTTTCATAGTGAGTTTGCCGTGTACCAAATGAACTCATGGTTAGGTCCCATGCCAGACGAAATATCTTAACACGATCCTCGGCATTCATAGATTTGGCTTGTAGATACTGGTCTAATTCTGGTCTTATTTCTGAATTAAAAGATTTCTCGGTTGGTAATGAAACCATTCCACTAGCTCCGATTAATTGAATAATTTCGCTGAAACGGGGATAAATCTTAGGAAAAGTGTTACATGCAATCTGCAACGGAAGCGTACTAGGACGCATCAGACCCCACTCATCTATTTCTGCATCGTTTTCCGACTTCTCAAGTAAGGCCTTCATTGTTTCAAGACCAATCATGATTTCAGATAGTTTTTCCTGGATATGTTGATACTCACTAACATTTATCGTTTGGACAAGAAGTTGAGCAACACCCAGAATAAATTCTATTTTTACGATTTGCCTTGTGACCACTTGATGGTAAGCAAAGGTGTGGAAGGAACTTAGATTCATGAAGTCATTAGCCGCTTCGACATTGTCGTAATAAAATACCCGGTCCCATGGTACTAACACATTTTCAAAAACAACAATAGAATCCATTTCCTCATATCTTGAACTAAGGGGATGATTAAAAGAGGATTCTCCTCCTACAAATGATTCTCGGCAAATAAATTTTAATCCTTCTGTATTAGAGGGAATGGAGAAGGCAAAGGCCTCATCGGGATCTAAAAATAACCTTGGAGCGGTAATCACCAAAACCTCATCCGTCAAACCACCTTGAGTCGCAAGCAAGCGGGCACCTTTGATAACTATTCCCTTTTCATTTCTATCAATCACCTTAGCGGAGATCGGCTGGTCGGATAATTCCAAATAGCCTTGAGCACGATTGACCTGGGGGGTAATAAAAGTATGTGTGAATGAGAGGTCTTGCTCCATTGCCCGTTTGTATAAGGCTTCTATGTTCTCAGGAAAACAATTTTCCCTCCCCTTTAAAAGAGAGGCAGAGGAGGCAAAGCTCATAACAGCTGTGTTCATATAGTCCGGACTTCTCCCCATCATCCCATGAGTAAACCGCGCCCAGTGTTCGATCATCCTTCTCCTTCGCTTTAAATCCTCTTTTGTTTTTGGCTGCAAATAGGAGATTCCTACAGGTTCTTCTTTATCCGGTAGAAAGAAAATCATCTCCTCTTTAAGCTCGGGATCATTTTGTAAATCATAAAGGGATGCCTTGGACTTCATGATCCCTTTAAAGGCAGGATGCTCTGAAATTTCACCCTTAATTTTTTCACCATCATACCAAACTTCATTTTTCAGCCTATTTAAACGTTCAATAAACTCTTTTCCGTTAATGATTCCCATTTTCCCCCTACTCCCTTATGTGGCGTACTCTAAAAAACGTACTAGCTCAGCTAGTATCATTTTATTGAAGGAAAAGGAAGCTTGTTCCGATTGGAAAAGCCTAGTTTTAAAATAGAGAAAATGTCCAATAACGAAGCATGGGGACGGTTCTCTTGCTTCGGAAGCAAGAGAACCGTCCCCATGCATATAATTACAATTCTTCACCATTTGTTGTGATGACATTTTTGTACCAATCGAATGATTTTTTCTTCTTTCTTTCCATTGTACCATTGCCATAATCATCTTGGTCGACGTAAATGAATCCATATCGTTTAGACATTTCTGAGGTACTCGCACTGATTAAATCAATACAGCCCCAGCTGGTGTAACCCATCACTTCTACTCCGTCTTTGATGGCTTCTCCCATTTGGTCAATGTGGGCGCGCAGGTAATCAATTCGATAATCATCGTTGATCGAGCCATCCTCCTCCACTTTATCGTAGGCTCCTAAACCATTCTCCACGATAAATAAAGGTACTTGATAACGGTCGTACATTTTCTTCAACGAAATCCTTAAGCCCTTAGGATCGATTTGCCAGCCCCAATCAGATGCTTCTAAATAAGGGTTTTTAATCCCATTGAAGAAGTTTCCTTTTTCCTTTAAACGATCAGGATTACCACTTGCCACCATCGTCATATAGTAGCTAAATGACAAGAAGTCTACCGGATGCTGTAACAAAATTTCTTCATCACCAGGCAGCATATCAATTTTGATATTATTTTTTTCAAAATAGCTTAACATATAGCTTGGATAATATCCGCGTACTTGAACGTCCGTGAAGAATAGATTCTTTTGATCTTCTTCTAATGCCGCTAAAATATCATCTGGACTGCATGTTTCTGGATATACCTCCATACGAGCCAGCATACAGCCGATCATGGCTCCTGGAATGATTTCGTGACATGCTTTTACCGCTCGTGCACTTGCAACAAATTGATGATGGAGCGCTTGATAAACTGCTTGTTCCTTATGCTCGACACGGTCAACAAGAATCCCGCTGCCGATATATGGAGAGAAGGTGGATACATTTATCTCATTAAATGTTAACCAGTATTTTACTTTCCCTTTATAACGATTAAATACCGTTTCCGCATAATGAACAAAGTAATCGACTAGGCGACGGTCAGTCCAGCCATTATATTTTTGTACCAAGTGAAGCGGCATTTCATAGTGTGATAGAGTGACCAAAGGCTCAATGCCATACTTTAATAGTTCATCAAACACTTGATCATAGAAAGCTAGTCCTTCTTCATTAGCTACTAACTCGTCACCGTTTGGAAAAATACGCGGCCATGAGATTGACATGCGGAAAGTTTTAAAGCCCATTTCAGCAAACAGTGCAATGTCTTCTTTATAACGGTGATAAAAGTCAATTCCACGGCGCTTAGGGAAATTGCCTCCCTCTTTGGCCGCTAATAAGTTCTCCAGTTCTTCTTCACTTCTGACATCCATCTCGATGTCGTTTTTTCGTTCCTCTTTAGGGATAAAGGTAACCATATCAAAAATGGACAATCCCTTACCGCCTTCATTATAGGCACCTTCTAATTGGTTAGCTGCGGTTGCACCGCCCCATAAAAAACCTTCTGGAAAACGTCTATGTGTCATTAGAATACCTCCTATTATTGAATCAATAAGATATCAGCTATAAGATAAGCATACTATCATTAGACAAAAAAAACTGGTCTATTTAAGACCAGTTGAAGACTAGCTGAAGTTGGATACCGAAAAGCGATGATAACGGTCGATTAATACATCGAACAATCGCAAAAGGGTGAAACTGCTGACACCGCTATTCTCAATTTTGCCGCATTGCAAAATATCATGGAATATTTCCAATTTATAAAGGTCACTAGAAAAAGTAATAAGTAATTTCTTACCTTTAGCGGTTTTGAGTTTTTCCATGATTGGAAAATGATAGGAAAGGATATTCCCCTGAATGGAAATCGTTATGATCATGTCTTCATCTGATAGATCAGATAATGCATCAATTTGTTTAAAAAGATTAGTATCACATTCGCAGAGCTTTCCAAAGAGAAATAATTTCTTTTGTAATTCCATTGCTTGAATTTGATTCTTTTCAAAACCTAAGATAACAATTCTTCTCGATTGGTGAATTTGGTTTACGATTCGATCAATATTTAGTATTGGGATATTTTCGATCATTTCAATATTCTCATTCAATTGTTTTAAAAACATCTGGGTACTTAACTCTGTTTCTGCTTTTTCATACAAATTTACTCCCATTGGAATGGACACACTATTTCTTAGGTTTGAAAAGTTTTTAAAACCTATTCTTTTACAAAAACGATTAATAGTAGAAGGAGCCACATTACAAGCCTCAGCAACGGTATCTAACGAAAAACTCTCTATCCTATTTATATGTTCCAAAAGACTTTTCGCTATGTAATAATTTATATCCTTATTAAGAGAATTATTTATATAAGCCAAAAGTGTATAAATCAGCTGCTCCAATTTCCCCACCTCAACTTAAAATTCTATCACACTTCACTAAACAACAAAAAGTGCCTTTCCCCCACCGGGTAAGGCACTTTTTGACACGGGGACGGTTCTCTTGCTTCCGAAGCAGCAGAACCGTCCCCATGCTTCTTTAACCAAAAACTGTTAATAATGTTTCTTTTTGTTCAATTGATTCTTTTTCTGTGGGGTTAATTTCTGCATAATCTGCGCTGTTTGTGATGATTACAGGTGTTGTCACTTCACAACCGGCTGCTTTGATTTTAGCGATGTCAAATTCGACTAATAAATCTCCTGCTTTTACTGTATCACCTTGTTGAATGTGTGCGATAAAATGTTCTCCCTCTAATTTAACTGTATCCATTCCAACATGGATAAGGATTTCTACACCGTTATCGGATGTAATACCAACGGCATGTTTGGTTTTAAATAATGTCGTTACTACACCGTTTACAGGGGCAACTACTTTTCCTTCTGATGGCTCAATTGCTACGCCTTTTCCCATTACTTCACTTGAGAAGGCTGCGTCCTCTACTTGATTTAATGGAATTATTTTTCCTTTTAAAGGGCTTACAACTTCCTGTGTACGATTTTTATCAAATACTTTTCTAGTTTTTGTTTCATCTGCTTTTGTTTCTTTGCTTGCAGGATCTTTGAAACCGAATAGATAAGTTAAAACAAACGCTACTACAAAGCCTGCAACTAAGGCGATGATTGCTCCATAGAAAGACATATCTAGTGATGAACCTGGTTTGATGAAGGCAGGGAAAACGAAAATGCCCATCCCACCAAACATCCATAATTTACCCGCAGTAGCAGCAATAATACCACCGCCGACTGCACCACCAATACAGCTCATAATAAATGGTTTCTTAAGCGGTAATGTTACACCGTAAATAGCTGGTTCCGTCACACCAAAAATACCTGAAATGAAAGCTGGAAAACTTAGTGATTTCAATCCTTTGTTTTTTGTCTTTAACATAACCGCTAAAACTGCACCAATTTGTGCGAAACAAACCATTACTGTTGTTGCTAGAACCGGGTCGTAATGTAAAGTTGTTAAGTTGTTAATGGCGATCGGAACAAGTCCCCAGTGAAGTCCAAAGATAACGAATATTTGCCAAAAACCTCCGATTATTAAACCAGCTATAACAGGGCTTAACTTATAAATCCATAATGTCGCTGCACCAAGAAGACTACCTGCCCATGTAGCAACTGGACCAATTACTAAGAATGTTAATGGAACCATAACAATAATAGTTAAAAATGGAACGACGAAAGTTTTTACAACATCTGGAACGATTTTTTTGAAACCTTTTTCTACTTTTGCTGCAAATAACGTTGAAAGAAGAATCGGAATAACGGATGAAGCATAACTCATCATAATTACTGGAATACCTAAGAATGTAATGTGAATATCAGATTGGAATAACGTTCCTTGAAACAGTGTATAAAGTGGTTTCCCTGATGATAACGTTGACAAAGTTGGATGCACCAAAGCCGCGGCGATTGCCATTCCGATAAAAGGTGTTCCACCGAATTTTTTCATTGCTGTGTAGCCTAGAAAGATAGGTAAGAAATTGAATAAGCCGTCTCCTGCGATATTCAGTAGGTTATAAGTTCCTGAAGTGGCCTCTACCCAATGTAAAGCAAGTATTAGTGCAGCAAAACCTTTAATCATACCGGTTGCGGCAAGAACGCCTAAAATGGGAGTAAATACTCCTGAAATCATATCTATAAATCTAGCAAATAATCCTGCTTTGTTAGCTTCTTCAGAACCAGTATCAGCTGTGCTACTAATATTTGCTACTTGTAAGAATGTTGCATAGACATCAGGTACATGATTACCAATAACCACCTGATATTGCCCGCCGCTTTGCATGACGGTCACAACACCCTCTAAATTTTTAATCTCTTCTGTTTTGGCAAGTTTCTCGTCCTTCAACTTAAATCGAAGTCTTGTCACACAGTGGAAAACACTATTGATATTATCTTTTCCTCCGACTAACTCTAAAATGTTCCTCGTTAAGCCTGTGTAATCCTTTTTAGCCATAAAAAACACCTCCAAAATGTATAAAGCCAAAGTTTGTATCCGTTTCCATTCTAAAAAACAAAAAACCTAAATTACTCAGAATATAAGAACATAGCATTCTCATACTTTGATTAATTTAGGTTTTGCCTGCCGGACCAGTAACAATCCTAATAGATTTATTTGATTGATTATGCTTTCATTCTATCAGGTTCAGCAAGATTGTCAACGCTTTCATTGTATTTTTTTGATGAATTTGTACTGGTAATATATACCTAGTTTAAACACCTAGCTATATATTAAACATTTTAATGATGTATCTTTTTGAAATATTTATAAATCCTCTCTAACTTCTTCCATTGGTTTCCTTTTGGACTTTCCATATTCCCAAACTCAAAAAATTTCACTTTCTTGATTCCCACGAAGTTAAATAAGGCTCTCTTCATTAAAATTTTATGAGCATTATGTAACCAGAGCAATGGATAGTAAGCAGGTCCCTTCATGGTTGATATACAAACCACGGACTTTCCTTTTAAAAGCCCTTCTGGGAAAAGTCCTTTCTTGTCTTTATACGCAAAATTAGATGCAAATAGTTGATCTATATATCCCATAAGCATGGATGGAGGTCTCCCCCACCAAATTGGGTAGATAAAAACAATCTTGTCAGCCCATATAATTTGGTTTCTATATTTTTCGGTACTCGGGTCGATATGCATGTCTCGTCTGCGTTTTCGTTCGTTAAAGACTAAGAGTGGATTAAAATTCTCTTCATATAAATCTAGGACTTGCAGCTCCTTGATATGAGAATTTTCCTTACTGCCTAACAGCACTTTTTGTAAAAATTCATAATTTAGACTTTGATGATTTGGATAGGTGTAAATTATCAGCAGTTTCATTATCGCACCCCTTACTTATCAATTGATAACTAAATAATAACATTCTTTCACTTACTTATCAAATGATAATTGTATTTAGATAACTTTTTTGTTATCTTGACTTTAAGAGGTGAGAAAAATGGACAAAAATGCTCTTTTTTATAAACTTGTGTCGTTTACAGCTTCGGTTCATCGTGTGACCACTGAATTGACCAAAGATGTAAAGTCAGATTTAATCTCACAGGTTCAATATAATATTCTTGAATATATTGCGGTTAGTCAGCCCGTGACACCAAGCGAAGTCAGCGAATGCCAGAATATATCTATGCCAAACACAAGTCGTGAGCTTAGGAAATTAATGGAAAAAGGATTAATTGAAAAGTTTACTGATACAGAAGATCGACGAAAGCAATATATTCGTCTCTCGCTTAATGGAAAAAAAATGATGGACGAGACCTTTGCATCTATCGAATCTCGTTTTTTTAATCGAATGGAACATGCTTCGAAAGAGGATTTAGAGGAAATTGAACGTGCCCTCGAAATCCTTCAGGCAAAAGTATTTTATCAATAAGATTAATACGGGAAGAATGCTCCCTCAATCAATTATGCTTTTAAAAGAGGGAGCTCCCATACATATAAGAAGGATTAGATATTTTTTTTATTTAGCACACATATAAATATAAAAGTGTATTTTAGTACAAGGTTAAAGAGGTGGGTTATATGGGCACAGACCCATTTACTAAAACTGTATTCGAAGCTTTTGTAGAGGCACTGATTCCAACTACTCTACCGTTTGCTCAAAAACTTTGTCACGCACAATACGTTGGTGCATCTGATTTACTCATCCATGAATACATCATCTGGACACTAGACCATTCGATTTCCCTCATAAAAAATACAAACTACTCATTATCAAGACAAACAGCTGAACTGCTTGAATTAGCAGCCCATCAACTAGTATTAAACAGCAGGAATACCCAGACCCATACCTTCTATAAAATTCCTAATAACATACTTTTCTCAGCACTAACACCAAAAGACCGTTTACGCTCGGTAACTCTTTTAGAACAACTTACAATCAATCCTGCTTCCTTACCCTATCCTTTTAACCAGAACCCTCGTTTTGTACTGCCTGTCATTGATGTTATAAACAGGCTTGCTATGTTTGGTTTCTACTCGGAATGGTCTGGATATGGGACAACACGTTTGAACCCGCCTAACAATCGTCATGTAGAATCTTTTCCCGTAAGCTGGATCCAAGTTAAATATCCCGGCCCTTCTAAAGGGTATCATGCGTGGCGGGGTTACCTAGTCGATAGGTTTATAGAATAGGAGGCACTAAGCATGTGTCTTGATGCTGATGTCATTGTTATTGGAGCCGGCGGCGGCGGCGCGGTCATCGCCAAAGAGCTTGGTGAAAAAGGAATATCTGTCTTACTATTGGAAGCTGGGCCTTGGTACGGCAATCAAAAATGGCCTGAACCTAACAAGCATCCTGGAGCCCTATCCAGCTCGAGTGAAACCGATTTAAGTAAAAAGATTTTAGACAAATGTTTTACCGATTATGAAGCAGACATGAACGATTTGGTATCGGGAAAATTTCGCTGGGGACCAGCCGACAGGGATCAAAAACCGTGGTTTCGGGGATTCCAGCAAAAGGGATTTATCTGGCAGAATTCTGGAGTAGGCGGCACAACCCTCCAATATCTTGCAAACTCACCACGAGCCTATCCGATGGCAGTCGATGATGTTTGGCCTATCTCCTATCGTGAAATGATTCCCTACTATGAAAAAGTCGAAGCTACTCTTCCTGTGAAACCAGCACCGATGACCGCAAAAGAGGAGTTATTTTTTTATGGAGCGAAAAAAGCAGGGTGGTCACTATTAATAACCAATAATGTTACAACTCCAGGATACCGTCCGCAGCCCAATGCCATTCTTCAGCCTGACCCTCAAATCAATCATCCTGGATTTGATTTTAATGAGCCTCATTTAGGATGCACCCTCAGAGGGCATTGTATAAATGGTTGTAAAATGGGACCCTCCATTGAAACTGTAGCGAAACGATCAACATTAGTTAGTTATATACCATTGGCTCTAAAGACAGGAAATGTCGTAATTCAACCAAACACGTTTGTGACTAAGATTTTAACTGATGATGATTCCACTAGAGGACTTTCAGCGATCGGAGTACAGGTTAGAAACACTTGGACAGCTGAAACAGATGAATTAAGAGCAAAGGTTATCGTAATGTCAGCTGGTGTGATTGAAACACCTCGACTTTGGCTGAATTCGAAACTACCAGATAATCCTTGGGTGGGAAGAGGATTAACCAACCACTGGTTTGATTGTATTACAGGTATATTTGATGAGAGGGTCTTAACGAACATCTTGGGAATTTCAGAGGGATTACCGTACATAGGACAAACCTCTGGGGCAAGATTTGACTACCCTGGTCTTGGAATGCTATTAGCTTTCGGAACCAGCCCTGGTGCTTACTCTACTTTATTATACGGATCGAGCCAATCGGGTTATGCCCTTTTTAATGCTCCCTCGCCAACGGTATTAGAAGGAGTAATAACAGGTTCAATGCTAAAAAAAGTCATGTCCGACTATCCAAGGACTTTAAGTATTGCCGTTATTATTGATGACGAGGTGAATCAAAGGAATGGAATTTCGTTAGATCCCGTTCGAATGGATGATCATGGACATGTTCCAATCCTTAATTATCAACCTAGTAAAAACGACATTCCTAAAAGAGAATACTTAACTAGAATTGGTGCAGATATTTTAAAAAAGGCGGGTGCAAAACAGATCATTCGTACAAACATGCCGCCCGGTGTGTTTATTCATATTCACAGTACCATGCGAATTGGTTATGTCACGGACACAAATTGCGAGGCACTTCAGGTAAAAAGGTTATTCATCGCAGATAACAGCGTACTTTACAATAGCCTTGGCGGGCCTAATCCAACTCTTACCACCCAAGCACTCGCAACACGTACAGCAGAAAAAATCTCAGAAATATATTTTTAGTGTGTAATATTAATTCTACAGTAAAAGAGAGGCAGCGAAGTATGACGCTGCCCCCCTTTTGATGAATGCGAATAAAAACATTTAATAAAACAAATCGATGAAATCCTTATTTTTCTATTAACTTAAGGATTTCCTCCTTTGTTGGAAGGGAGGAAATCGCCCCTTTTCCTGTGGTCGTAAGAGCCCCGCTTGCATTTGAAAACGCAAGGATTTCTTGATGATACTCCTCGAGAACTTCTTCAAGATTCTGTTGTCTAACATTTTTTTCTAAAAGCTTATATAAAAAACCGCCAATGAAAGCATCGCCTGCCCCGGTAGTATCCTGCACATCCACTACATATCCGCTTGATTGATATCGTTGGTCTTTTACAAACAGTTCTGCCCCTTGGGAGCCTTTTGTAAAAATAACCGCTCTAACATCCCCAACAAATAAAGACTGAATGGCTGAATGTACCTCATGAATCCCAGTAATAAATTCCAGCTCTTCATCCGATATTTTCACAAGGTGTGCCTTTGGAAGAAATTCTATGATCGTTCTTCTGCACTCTTCAGGATGTTTCCACAGAGGAAGACGCACATTTGGATCAAAGCTGATAATACTGCCATTATCCTTTGCTGCAGAAATGGCCTTTTCATGAGCATGCTTCATCGGACTTTCCACTAAATCTACTGAACAGAAATGAAGAATATCTCCCTCACCAAACCAATGATCCTCTATTTCATTTTCATGCAATAAAAGGTCAGAAGAAGGATTACGATAAAATGAAAAGTCCCTCTCTCCGTCAGCACGTAACGATACGAAGGCAAGCCCTGTTTTTGCATCACTGGTTCTTGAGATTTTATCCGTCATAACACCTGCCTGCTGAAGTTGCTCTAAAAGAAAGTCACCAAACGCATCATTGCCTAACTTGGTAATCATCGATGCCCTTCCCCCGTATTTCGCCACAGCTGCAGCAACATTTGCAGGTGCCCCGCCTGGAGCTCGTTCAAACTCTAATACATCCTTTAGGGCTTTACCCTTTTGGAGGGGAATAAAATCGATAAGTACCTCACCGATCGAATACATAGTTTTCATCATATACACCTCATGCTCTTACTAAATGTCCCATTTGCTTGCTTGAAAGTATGCTCTTCCGCCTTCCGCAAAAAAGCGAATTTCATTGCTGTCTGTTTTCGGAAAAATTCTGCTTGTAAAAACCTCTTCGCCATCATTTATAAAGATTTCAACAGAAGAAATGTCCACAAAAAGGTGAAACTTTATTTTAACCCCATCCACAGAACACTCCCTCACTGTTCCATACTCTTCTCCAACCGGTTCTCCTGAGAAAGTACGATCTAAGATGACCTTCTTCTGAACCGTATCATATTTAAGAATCGTTTTTTCCTTATCTCCAGCTCTAAATTCTATCCCAAATTGAGCGGCATCAAAATTCTCAAATTCACAGAGCATCTCGTAAGTGGTTCCTGTTAGATTATTAAACTTCTTTGTTTCATGTAACAAGACATCACTTATTTCGTACTTCTGTTTACGGAGAACTTGGAGCTCTTGTACTGGCTTTTGGATGAGTTTATCATCCTTAATAGATAGCTCTCTAGGTAATGTTAAGCAGTGGGCCCAACCATTTCTATCAGTCGGATACTCCATCTCGGGAAGCCCCATCCATCCTATTAAAATCCGGCGGCCATCTGGCGACAGCATTGTTTGAGGTGCATAAAAATCAAAACCTCTATCCAATTCTTGAAAAGACCCGTGTGTCAGGGTTCGATTACTTACATCCATTGGTTCACCAAGAATATACCCAGATTGGTAGATATTTTGAAACTGCTCTCCATCTGGTGAAATTCCCTGTGGTGAAAAAATTAACATCCCTTTGTCTTGAAGTTCAAGGTAATCCGGGCATTCCCACATATATCCGAATAAAGACAGATTGGTTTTCAATTCACCTTTAAATTCCCAATGAAGCATATCTAATGAACGATACAGAACAACACAGCCTGTCTCATTTTCTCGCTGCGCACCTATAACAGCATAGAATTCATTTCCTGCTTTCCAAACTTTAGGGTCACGGAAGTGGTCCGTATAGCCATTCGGTACGTGATTAATCACAGGCTGTTCTAATTTTTCCATTCTTCCGGATGGATCCATAATCGCTAGGCATTGATAAGGATGCCGGACCCAGTTCTCATCACGGGTATTACCTGTATATAGTAAATACAATTTTCCGTCATGCTCGATCGCACTTCCCGAATAAGCCCCATGGCTATCGTAAGCATTTGAGGGTTCAATGCCGATTCCGACATTTTCCCAATGAACCAAATCCTTTGATTTCGTGTGATACCAATATTTTAGTCCGTGCACGGGTCCTAACGGAAACCACTGGTAAAAGAGGTGATATTCCCCATTAAAAAATGAAAAACCATTCGGGTCATTCAATAAACCAGTTTCAGGCTGTATATGAAAGGTTTGGCGCCACTCGCAGCCCCCAACGTCTGATTGCAGTTTCAACAGTTCGTCCTTGCCCGCTTCTTCAATTCGACGATAACGCTTTTCTTTTGTCCAGATCATGTTTGTCAAACTCCTTAAGAAAGAAAGGAGAATCACTTGATTCCCCTGTTGTTATTAATTATGCGGCTTGTTTTTCATTAACCGCCGTACTTTTTCTTGAATCACGCTTAGCTAACACAAAAGTAACTATGAATGCCACTACAATTGATATAGCCATTCCAATGACATAAGTTAGAATGGAACCTGGCTTGATTGAAATGATTCCTGGCAGGCCGGCTGCTCCTAATGCAACAGCTTTTACCTTAAAGAAGGTAATAAACCCAGATGCAACACCAGATCCAATGATCGCACCTATAAACGGATATTTCAGCTTTAAATTAATACCGAACATCGCTGGCTCTGTAATTCCTAATAGGGCAGAAATACCGGAAGCAGAAGCAAGACTCTTTAGCTTTTTATCTTTCGTCACAAGCAAAACAGCAAGAGTTGCTGCCCCTTGAGCGACGTTTGACATAGCTGCTATTGGGAATAGGAACGAACCACCTGTTTTTGCAATATCAGAGATTAGTTGTGTTTCTACTGCAACAAAGCTTTGATGCATACCTGTTATTACGATTGGGGCATAGAATAACCCTAAAAGGGCGCCGCCAATAAATCCAGTTGTATCATATAACCAAACAAGACCATCTGTAAAAAGGTTACCAGCCGTTCTCATAAAAGGACCTACAAGGGTAAAAGTTAACACGCTCGTAACCAAGATTGATAATAGTGGTGTTAATAAATTATCCAACGCTGATGGAATGAACTTACGTAAACTGATTTCAATTTTTGCAAGAATAAAAGAAGAAGCCAAGACGGGCAACACGGTTCCTTGATATCCTACTTTTTCAATATCCAAACCGAGTATGTGCCAAACAGGTACTTTGTGATCGACTAAAGCTGCTCCGTAGTTATAGGCATTTAATAGATCTGGATGAACCATAATCATACCTAGGGCAGCCCCTAAGTAGGCATTTCCTCCAAATCTTTTGGTTGCCGAAAACCCTATTAATACCGGCAAAAATACAAAGGCCGCATTTGCAAACGTATTAATCATTGCAGCTAAGTCAGCAATCCCAGGATTCGCATCGATCAATGATTTCCCATCAATGAATAAATCTTTTGCCGTTAATAAGTTATTCAGCCCCATTAATAGACCGCCAGCAACGATGGCTGGAATAATAGGAACAAAGATATCAGAAAGCAATTTAACTAACTGTAATAGAGGATTCTGTTTTTTCGCTCCAGCATTTTTCACCTCACTGGTTGACATCTCGTTAATTCCTGCAAGGCTTACAAGCGGTTTATATACTTCATTAACAATTCCAGAACCTAAGATGATTTGAAATTGCCCAGCTGTAGAAAAGGTCCCTTTTACTGTATCAATAGCTTCTAAGGCAGCTTGGTTCACTTTTTCTTCATCATGTAAAACTAAACGCAGACGGGTAGCACAATGTGCTGCAGCAGAGACATTTTCTTTACCGCCAATGGCATCCAAAATCGCTTGTGCAACTTCTTTGTGATTCATGATTCATTCTCCTTTATTATGGGTTTCTTTCGTAAATATCTCTATAGAACCGGTTCCAAAAAGAATTAAAAATAAAAACCACAGACTTTGTGGAACCGGTTCTATTTTTAATGTTTGAAAAACGGTTCTTTATGGAACCGATTCCAAACACATTATAATTTACGACTTAATAAGTTGTCAACGCTTTCCCGTTCAATTATTTTATGTTTTGATAAAAGAAGAGGGGCTAAGTCTTCACTGTTAACTAGTTTAACCATACTTTGAGCGGCCATTTGACCTGCCTCTTTATAAAAAAACTGGACAGTTGTTAAGCCAGGATGAATAATCTCTGTTACATCGTATCCTCCGAAGCCTGTAATGGACAAGTCTTCCGGTACTCTAATCCCTTTTAAATGAGCTGCCTTCATAGCACCTAGTGCGATGTTGTCTGTTGCACAAACTAGGATAGAAGGATGGAACTCATCAATAATATTCGGAACTTTGTTAATTGCCTCAGCCATTTTAAAGCTAGTCTCATAATATTTTACTTCACAGTCCCCTGCTTCTTGAACGGCCATTTTAAATCCTTTTTTCCGATTGACACCGACAGCAATATCCTTTTCTGTTACTCCTAAAAAGGCTATTTTTCTGTGTCCTTTGGCCATTACATACTTGCCTATATCATAACCTGCTTCAAAATCATTGTGAATGACACTATAAACTTCATGATGCCGCTGACCAACAAGTAGAATGGGGATTTGCAGCTGCTGAAATGCTTCAATGTGTGTATTGGTAATTTGTGTTGCAAGCAGGATTATTCCTGCAACCTTTTGCCTGGCCATGGTGTAAATATTTTCGATTTCACGTTCTAGATCTTGGCTGGTGTTTGATATTAACATTTGGTAATTAAGTTCCCTAAGTTGTTCATCTATTCCTATTAACGTTTGCGAAGTAGCATATGAATCGAGCCGAGGTACGATTGTGCCAATTATATTTGGTTTCTTTGCCTTTAAACTTCGGGCAAATGTATTGGGAATGTAACCTGTCTCATTTATTACTCTTTCAATCTTTTTCTTTGTTAATTCACCGACAGACCCGCCATTTAAATACCTGGAAACAGTACTCTTGGCAACACCAGATAATCGGGCAATGTCTGCAATAGTTGTCATAATTTCAACCCCATTTTTTCATATAGAAAAATTGTATTTTTTATTTTTATCGTTTTTCCAAGTTTATTTCTTTCATGGTAATTATTTTAGTATAAAATCATTTTTTCCATGAAGAAAGTCATTTAGAATAAAAACGCTGAAATTATTTAACTCATTAGAAAGGACAGCTAAAAATGCTGCCTTTTTTTGATAGTACAAAACTTACAATCCACCTAATTACCAATAGTAATATTTTCTGATTTTATTAATTGCTTCTTTTTCTTTAATAAAATCAAATAATAGAAAATGTAATAAGCAAACATAATGAGCAATAAACCCGCTGTCCAGGAATTCCCAACGGCAGCACTAAAATTTTGGGGTCCATTTGTTTGCTTTTGTGATACGCCAGAAGTCAGGATGCCCGATACGTACATCCGATAAAAACGGAAAATTAATCGAGCTAAAAAAAGAAAAGTAACTGTACTGCCAATCCATATGTTCGGGCGGTAGAAAAAGTTCTTTTCCCTCTTTTCAAAGGTCGTTAATGCGGCCCCATAGTAAGCAAGCAGAATCCCTACGATAATCCCTCCAATATCTGAAATTAAACTGATTGGATGTGAAAGTCCTCCTGCTAAAAAAGCCAGCCCGATAATGGAGAAGATAAACGTCCTAATCACCAGTTTCCTAGTGTTAAGTTCCTGCCAGCCAATATTTCGGCGAACCCTCCTATAGATGCCAAAAAGTACTAAGGCAATGATGATGACAATCGTATACAAGTGCTGTGTCAAGGTTATAACCTCCAGTTAAATTACTTATGATGATCAATCAATTTATTACATAAAATTTCCATATATATATTTTAGAACATGATTGCGTTATAAATAACTACAATTTTATCTAAGATTCAGAAAAAATAAGTATAATGAAACAAAGGGGTGATTTGGTTGAGTTTGAGTTTACGAGGACACCATTTGTTATGTGTTCATGGCTTTCGCGGGATGGGATATAGCCCGGATTTTGTTAAGAAAATGGGCGAAATTGTTGAGCAAATCAGAGATGATCAAATGGATTTTCCAATTAAAGTGGTGGCTGCATTAGATGATACTTGTTTCACATGCCCCCACAAAGGCAAAACGACTTGCGAAGCCAGCGTTGGTTCTAATGAACATGTTCTAACTATGGACCTTAACGTCATCCGTCATCTCGGTTTAATTGAAGGGGCTGTTTACAAAAAGTCCTATTTAGTTAAATTAACAGCCGAAAAAGTAGAACCGGATGATTTGGACTATATTTGTAAAGGCTGCTCCTGGCTTTCTTATGGAGTATGTAAAGAGGGAATTGCTGATGTTCGAGAAAAGTATTTAAAATAGTATTTTTAAACTGTGAGCTTACTAGAAGGGTATCACCGTTATCGGTATACCCTTCCGTTTTCTTATTAATAAAAAGGAATTTAGTTTAACTAATGCGCCCTTCTTCTTTTAATATCTGTTCAAAAGCCGCTACCACGTCTTTATCATAATGGGAGCCTGCTAATCTTCTTAGTTCATCGATTGCAATCTGTTCTCTAGAGCCCTTTCGATATACCCGGTCTTCAGTCATTGCATCAAATGTATCACTTACAGCAATAATTCTTGCCTCTAAAAGGATATCATCTCCACTTAATCCATACGGATATCCAGTTCCATTTATTCTTTCATGATGCTGTTCAATGATAGGAGCAATTTCATGATAATAAGAGTCCTTGACCATTTTTGCACCATCTATTGGGTGTTTTTTTATGATTTCAAATTCTTCATCCGTTAACCGGCCCGGTTTGTTTAAAATTTCTATAGGAACATGAATTTTTCCAATATCATGGAGGGTAGCAGCAACTGTTAAATTTTCCAGCTGTTCTTTACTTAGTTTTAATTTTTTTGCTATTTTCACAGAATAATTAGCAACGCGGTCATTATGCTTATGAGTGTACCTATCCTTTAATTCAACTTGTTTGGTAATTTCCATTAAAGAGGTTATGTCTTTACTAATATGAACAAAGGTTTGTTCAGTAAAAACACACAACAAGGTGACTTTCGACAGAGCCGTAAAATAGATGGGTTCTTTAAGACCTCTGGCAGAAAAGTAATCTTCGGGGCCTAGTCTATACTTTTTATTATCAGTTTCACACTCTACCTCTCCTGATAATATATAATAGAATTCCAATGACTTAGGATTATCGCTTGGATATACATAGAATAGCTTTCCTTCTTCAATGGATTGGTGTAATATCTCCACACCGTCTCCTCGAGAAATTAAGCTAAATTCTAAATTATTCTCAAAATTGACTGTTTCTAGAAAGTTCCCTTTAGTGCCAATCGTAAAGCCATCCATCCTATCCCACCTTACAACGAATAAAAACGAGCTCAAAAAAGAACTCGTTTTTATTGTACTACATATTTATTCTGAATAGTTAATTAAATTAACATCCTACCACCCTAATTGGATCAATCCATACCCACTTATCGGCAAAGCGTACAAGCTTCCAGCTGCACTCAGCTTGAACACCTTTTTCAGCCGCCTTTTTAATTGTTTCATTTGACATTTTAAGTGTTTCTTCATAAACATCGGCAATAATCTTATCTAAGTCCTTCGTAAACTTCTCTGTTTTTTCTTGGTACTTATCGGATTTTTCATTTAAATGATTATTTAGCTTTTCCATTTTTTCATCTAGCCTTTTAGTATCCTTAACTTCTCCGGAACCTATCTGGGCTGTAGCTTCGTCAATTTCCTGTTGGATTTCTGCCATTCTACTATTAATTTTTGTTTCTTGGTCGTTTAGCTTTTCTTCCATTTCAGTTAACTTCTGTTTTAATTCCTCTTGTTTTTTCAAGTCGTTTTTAGAGACTTCTAAATCTGATAATACCTTTTCTCTATCCTCTTTTAATTTGATTACTTGGTCTCCTTCTTCGATTTTACGAATATCAAGAACGTAATCAGCTTGTAACTTATTCGCTTTTTCTACAGCTTTTTCTATTTTCTCGTCAATTGCCTTGTTTGTTTTTTCGATTAATAGTAAAGCTTCTGGATTCTCATTATCTTCAGCAGCAAATGCAGGTGAACCTAATCCTAAAAATAGTGCCGCTGCGAACAAAATCGACAATACTTTTTTCATCTTCTTTTCTACACTCTCCCTTTTTACCTAAAAGTCGACGGCAAAAAAACACCTCTGAATATTATATCTACCATTATTATACAGAGACTTTTGTCCTATATCTATGTCTGTTTTTGTAATATTTTGTATTTTAATTTGTTTAAATTTATGTTCTAGTCATAAGATCTCCGTTAAAGAATCCCCCATTCTTTGTGAATGAGGGATTCAATTTTACCTATTTAGGTTACAAGCCTCCGCAGGATTGGTTCGACACCTTTGATTGCTTAGTTCGTGCTTCTTCAGCTTCTTTTGTAATGGATTCCAGACCATAACCAGTAGAGCTTATTTCTAACTTCTCTTCTTGATTGTTTTTAGATGCCGGATTTATATTTGGATCGAAGTTGTTTGTTTCCATGGGCCCTCCTAAAAAATGTGATATATAAATTATCTGCAAAACTTTGGGTTTTCATTATAAAAAAGAATAGGGGCAATCTTTTCTCAAAAAAATTGACAGTAAATTTACAATTCAATCATCTTCGGTTTACAAACCAGGACTATACTGTAGGTATTAAATAACTTATAAAGGAGTAGCCAAATGATCGAATTTTTTGTTCGTTTAATAATTCTGGTCCCTCTTTGCACCATTCTTTGTCCTTAAGGATTTAGGATCAACTATGCATTCCACTTTTTCCTGCCTGACTCTTCCAAGTTTTTTCATACCTAAAACAAGACCCTCAAAATAAATAAAACTTTTACCACCACAAAATTATCTAAATAGACAAGGACAAAAGCTGATAAACAATCATAAAATGTCAAAACACAGGCATAATTGAATATTTGTACTCATATACTTGTAAAACATTTTCACTGGAAAGGGGAATCTTGACCTATGGATATTTGCATTTCTTGTGGAAAAGAATTATCAATTATGGAGAGAAATAGGACCGAATGCTGGGAATGTCGAGATACAACAGTAGAAGCCTATACGGAAGAGGAATAAATAGACCTAATTATGATACGTACCTTTTGTATTATAGTAAAAGAAAGCCCAGTCCCTTACTACCTTAGGACTGGGCTTTATTGATTATAAAAAAAGCTGATAATAAGGATTATGAATATGGCATCAGTGTTAAACTAAGCGAGAGTAAATGGTACGAAAGAGTGGTGAAAGTATGGATTTTGCTCAAGCCCAGGATACACTGACAATATTCGAGTGGATTCTCCGAGCCGTGGTTGTTTTTCTCTTTTTACTTATAGTGGCTAAAGTTTTAGGACAGCGGGCTATCTCTCAATTAAGACTGCTGGATTTCGTGATCGCCTTAGTGATCGGAAATATTATTGCCCATCCCTTGTCGGATGATCATCTCAATTTAAAGGGTTCTATGACCACCACGATTGTATTAGTTGTATTATATCTTTGCGGAATTTTTCTGACGCTTAAATTCCCTTGGTTTAGAAGGCTGGTTAACCATGCTCCCATCACGCTCATTCAGGATGGAGAAATTATTTTTAAAGGATTAAAAAAGGCAAGAATTACCATAGATGCTTTATTAGAGGAATTACGGGAAGAAAAAGTGGGGGACTTAAAAAAAGTGGCTTTAGCTCTTTGGGAAGCTGATGGGAAAGTTTCAGTTTTTCTAGACCCAAAATACGAGCCGATTACCCCAGCGACTAATACTATGCAAACAGAACCATTTGAATTACCTAGAACGATAATTAAAGAAGGCAGGATCAATACAGAAGAGCTAAAACAGATACATAAGGACGAAAACTGGGTGATATCTTCTTTAGCACGTTCCTATCAAACAGAGGTTAAAGACGTCCTGCTAGCAACCCTTGATACAAAAGAAAACTTAAAAGTATTTTTATATAAGTGATTAAAAAACTGACTCAAAAATCATTTTGAGTCAGCCGCTATTTTATCCTCCTCCTTTTATTGCATGGGATTGGAGTAGTCATTAATTAATATTTGAACTTCGTCCGATTCGTGGATAATCCCAGGCCTTTCGACTGCACAAACAATTCCTCTGCGTTTAAACCCGGCTTTCACAAAACGAGTGGCGATTTTTTCATGACCTTCATAATATTTTTGTATTTCTTCTCCTGGCAAGGTACATGGCATATTTTCTCCCATACAAATTAATCCTGCTACACTTGGAAAAAGGATTCTTGAGCCTTGTGTAAGTTGGGTTAATCCCGGGAATCCCTTAACTAAGAGATTGGCCCCTAACCACTCCGGCAGGACCTTTTCTACTCCTAGTTCTTCAGCAATTTGACCCAATTCCTCTTCAGAAACAATCGTAATTTGCCGGCGGTTTAGGATCTCCGTTCCTCTTGGATACATCGGCTGCCTTGAATCTGCCTTACTTGTT
Organism: Neobacillus cucumis; assembly: GCF_002860255.1. Taxonomy (GTDB): domain Bacteria; phylum Bacillota; class Bacilli; order Bacillales; family Cytobacillaceae; genus Neobacillus; species Neobacillus cucumis_A. Next base: position 30,195 of record NZ_PGVE01000052.1, on the reverse strand, counting down.
ATCCCAAAATGGCGGTCACCTCTTATCCCTCCGAATTCAAACAATGTTTTTGGAATCCGTCTTGTCACAAAGGTCTCTGGAAGATCTGCTATTAATAATGCTTGAATACTTGCTTGTGCTTTTTTCAAAAAATGAACCTCCATTGCTTTTTTGTAAATTTGTTATCTCTATTTTACCAGTTACGATTCCCTAAAACATGCCAATTGATTTTTTCATCCTTCTGCCAATACAATGAAACTATTATTAAAATAAAGCAAGTGAAGAGGAGTAAACCATGTACGTTTACCGCGATTATCCCGAATTTTCTTGGTCTAACTCCAGGCACAAGACCTTTTTAGAATGTGTACGGAAGTATTATCATCAATACTATGAATCTCATAATGGCTGGGAATATCAAGCACCAGAAGAAAACAAGGCGGCTTACCGGCTTAAGAATATCAAGAATATCCCTATTCTCTTAGGGGATGAAATTCATAAGGTCATTGATCAGCAGCTCAAAAATTTTCTAAACGGTAAAAGACTCTTTACTGAGAGTGAAATGGTCGATTTGGTAACGCGAAATCTCAATAAGGCCTATCTAGATTCAACTAAGTTTCGCCAGCATTGGTTCCAGAAGCCTAAGCGCTATCAAATGCTCCATGAGATTTATTATGGAAATGGACTTAGCCCTGATGAGATTACTTCTGCCAAAACAAAACTGCGGCTATGCGTAAACAACTTCTTCAGAAGTAAGACCTATCAGGATGTCTTTAACAAGTTAGAAATGCATGTCCTGCATTCAGAGGACTTTCAAACTTTTGAAGTAAATGGTGTGGATGTGTTTGTTGTTCTCGACTTTGTGTATAAGGATGTAAGTCAGGAAAAATGGATTGTGGCCGATTGGAAAACTGGTAAAGAATCGGAGGATGACCGAAAACAGCTGGCGTTCTATGCCCTCTTTCTTTCACAGCAGCACCATATTCCGATTGAAGACATCATCTTACGGAATGAATATTTGCTAACAGGTAAAAACCAGGAATATAAATTAACCCAATTCGAGATCGATGCTGCTCAAACATTAATGAATGAAAGCATCTATCACATGCTGGGCTATCTTGAAAATCCTGCTAGGAATAAGCCTGTCGCTATTGGCCATTTTGAGAAAAACCCATCGAACAAATGCCAACGCTGTAACTTCAAAGAAAAATGCGAAGTTTAAACTGCCGAAATAGTAATAATGGTGTCAGGCACCACAGAAATAAAATATCACCACATTCCGCATGTGGTGATTAATTTCTTGAATTTTATCTTATTTTTTTAATCTAAGTTTATAAAAGTCAGGGTCAGTGGCTTCTTTGCTAATATTCTTTAACATCTCTAAATCCTCATATACGGATACTACCCGTCCGATATAGTCATTCAGCTCACCTGTTGCCATGTAATAAACAAACTGTGGTGCTTGATTTGGCGGTACATCAATGTTTTGTTCAAATACCGTTTCGATATCGCTTAAATAGCGCTGGCCATCTTCCGTATATCTTTGATATCTAGTCATATCCGTGTCATTTAATCCCGGGTCTAGTGCAAACACTTGAATAGGAGTATTCTTTAATTCTTCAGATAGATTTTCAGTAAATCTAGCAATTGCTGTTTTCGAGGTTCCATATCCATTCCCATACTTAAAAGCCCCTATGGTTCCGCCGCCAACAATATTGATAATCCTTCCAAAGCCTTGGTTTAACATCATTGGGACTGCCGCTTGGATACAGTAAAAGGTTCCAAATAGGTTTGTGGTTACGTCATTGACCCAATCTTCTTGTTTTACTTCCCAAGTAGGGCCAATGGCCATGAATGCACCAGCATTATTAATCCAAACATCGATGTGTCCATATTCATTAAAAATATTTTCTACTACTTGTTTTACATCCATAGGTTTGGTTACATCCATAGAAACCATCTTATTTTCAGATGAAAAGTCTTTTAGTTCTCTTTCCACTTCTTTTAGTTTCTCAACATTTCTTCCTGTCCCAATTACTTTATAACCTTTTTCAGCAAAAAATAAAGCTGTATTCCGTCCAATCCCTCTCGTTGCACCTGTTACAACGACAACCTGCTTGTCTTCCATCTTTTTTCCCCTCCTGCACCAAACATTCAATTTCATTTTACTAAACCTATCCATACGAGAAAAGTATTATTTAATAAAAATATAAATTAATTAATATTAGACCTAACTATATTTCTGTAGTATAGTTTGAATTGTTAGAATAATATTTCAGCAGATTGCCACCTAAATCAACTGTATTGGAGGACCTGTAAATGCAATATCGACGTTTAGGCAATACCGGATTAAAGGTAAGTGAAATCAGTCTTGGAAGTTGGCTTACATATGGCGGATATGTTGAAGAACAAAATGCGGTTGCCTCTATTAATCAAGCCTATGAATTAGGTATTAATTTTTTTGATACCGCAAACGTTTACATGCGTGGTGAAGCCGAAAAAGTAGTTGGAAAAGCATTAAACAAATACCCAAGAAGCTCTTATGTCTTGGCCACAAAAGTTTTTGGAAATATGGGCGAAGGACCGAATGATCACGGTCTATCACGCAAGCATATTATGGAGCAATGTGATGCCAGCTTAAAGCGCCTTGGCATGGATTATATTGATATTTTTTATTGTCACCGCTTCCATCAAGAAACCCCACTGGAAGAAACATTGCGGGCGCTGGATGATCTTGTTCGTCAAGGAAAAGTACTTTACCTTGGCGTGAGTGAATGGACAGCTGAACAAATCACTGAGGCAGTTCATATTGCGGATAAAAAATTGCTGGACCGAATTGTTGTAAATCAGCCAAATTACAGTATGCTCCAACGGTATATTGAAAAGGAAGTACTTCCGGTAAGTGAAAAACATGGTATTGGACAAGTAGTCTTTTCTCCATTAGCACAAGGTGTGTTAACAGGTAAGTACAAAAAGGGTGAGCTGCCGCCAGCTGGAAGCCGTGCGGCACAAAAAGATATGAATTTATCTCATGTACTAACAGAGCAAAATTTAAATAAGGTAGAGCAGTTAAAGAAAATTGCAGCAGAAGAAAATTTAAGCTTAAGCCAGCTGGCGCTTGCCTGGATTTTAAGACAGCCGAATGTGGCCAGTGCTCTTATTGGAGCAAGCCATCCGGAACAACTTGTAGAAAATGTAAAGGCCTCTGGTGTGAAATTATCATCCGATAGTCTTGAACAAATTAACGAAATTTTAAATGCTTAAACGATATTAGAGGAAAAAATTAAAAGACCTAAAGAACTCAGGTGATGTGGTTCTTCAGGTCTTTTTCATCTTCATGCCTGCAAACCCTCACTTCAGTTTCCCAATTCATTCATAAAAGCGTGGAAAAGAAACATGCTAATAAAGAAACTATTGAATATTGAGGTGTAGGTATGCGACATAGGTTAATTTTCGGAATTTTTTCCTTAGGCTTAGGCATTATCTTGTTTGCTACAATTCGTCCCTTCTTTTTGGATAAAGGTGAACAGCGAAATTATACTGTCACCCGTACCGACAACACTGGCAGACCCATGCAGGTGCAAAATGTCCAGCAGCGTAATGGACAAATACAAAGGATTAATATGATTAAGACCAATCATCAGGTCGTCCACCAACTGAACAACAGCGCGGCTATAAAAGTTATTAAGCATAATAAGAAGGACAAAAGCCATTACTATGAAAATGAAATTGTTGTCAATTTTAAGACCGTCCCTTCACCAGAGAATATTAACCAATATCTACGAGATATTGACGGAATTCTTAAGGAAAACCATGAAACTCTTTATATTTTTAAATCCAACAGCAAAACAGCCAATGAACTTGAAAAGTACTTTATTAAATATCCATCTGTCGAATATGCAGAGCCACATTACATCTTTTTGCCAAACGAAGTAAACGACACTTACTATCAAAGCTATCAGTGGAATTTACCTGCAATTGGAACAGAACGAGGATGGGGTTTGACCCGCGGTTCTAAGAAGGTAAAAATTGCTGTAGTCGATACAGGTGTGGACCTAGACCATCCTGATCTAGTTCGCCGCTTAACAACAGGTTATAATGCCATTGATAATAGCAATAACCCTGATGATGATAATGGACATGGTTCGCATGTTGCCGGAATTATTGCAGCCGACACCAACAATGGTGTAGGTATGGCAGGGATTACTTGGTATAACCCCATTATTCCAGTAAAGGTAATGGGCGCTGATGGGACAGGCGGTTCCTTTTATGTTGCGAAGGGCATCCGCTGGGCAGTCGATCATGGTGCAGATGTAATTAACTTAAGCCTGGGTAACTATCAAACCTGTGATGTACTTGAAAGTGCGGTCGACTATGCCAATGAAAAAAATGTCGTGGTCATCTCTGCCGCTGGAAATGATAATACTAACCAGCGAAGCTATCCCGCTGCCTATGCTGGTGTCTTAGGGGTTGCTGCGGTGGATTGGGATGGAAACAGAGCAAAGTTTTCTAATTATGGCGATTATGTCGATGTAGCAGCACCTGGTGTGGATATACCGAGCACTTTTTCTAATGGAGAATATGCGGCACTTTCTGGAACCTCAATGGCCGCGCCACATGTTACGGCTTTAGCGGGTTTAATCCGCTCTATTAACCCTAAATTAAAAAATACAGAAGTTGTAAAAATCATTACCCGCAGTGCACAACCGGTGAACAAGCAAACCACACGAAGTCCTTACTTTGGGAATGGGATTATAAACAATGAAGCAGCCCTTCAAATGGCTGCTAAGAAAAAATAAGTTGTTATTGAAAAGGGCTCAGTTCAAGCGAGCCCTTTTTAATTGTATTTAGATATATTTAATCCACTGCCTTCTTGCCATTCTGCATAGAAGATTTCTTTATAACTATTAATGTTTTTTTGGATTAATTGTTTATTAAGCCATTCCTCATCTAATCCCGCTTGGGCAAGATTGTCATCGATTACTTTCCCATCCATGATAAGTGCGAATGGCAGGTTTACTTGTTTTACAGGAATATTTAAATCTTTCTTCGTTGGAGCCCCAAAATCATGTTTTGGAGCCACACTTATTTGTCCGTCCCGCTCTAAAATCACATATTCAGCTTCATATATGGAAAAATAACCTTTCTTTCTCAATAACTGTTGTAATTGATTTAAATCGACATGGTTCTTCTTTAAGTTTTTATAGAGAATTTGTCCATTCTTAATTAAAAGTGTTGGCTGGCCTTCAAAAATGGATCGCAGCCAAATGGACTTTTGAGTTAAGAACTCTACAATGTATATCAGCAGCCCCCAAATGACTACACTAAATATAATTTCTAATGAACCTATTTTATGATCAAATACGGCATCACCCACGATGTTCCCCAAAACTAATCCTGTTATAAAATCAAAAGGTGTAATCTGGGAAAATTGAATTTTACCCAGGAGCTTTAATACGACAAGAAGAGTCAAAAACCCTACAACTAATTCCAATGCTATTTCTAAGTACATACTTTTTCTCTCCTATTAGAAACAAATATAATAAACATCTTATATAGATTGTCACAATTTGTAAGATTTTATTATTAGTTCCTAAGTAATAGGGACGGTTCTCTTGCTTATTCGGAAGCAAGAGAACCGTCCCCATGTTTTAATATGGATCAGATGGATGTCCCATTTCTTCTGATTTTGTAACTGCTTTTTCCGTTTTTGTATCAGCATTTGTTACAGTCTGACTCAGACCTTCTCTCACTCTTTTCCCATATTCTTCATCACATTGTGTAAAGATTTCAACCATTTGATCTTGAATCTCTTTTCGGCAGGTCGATAATGCATCTACTAGATTAGAGATTAATTCGTTCCGCTCCCAATCGCTAAATCTCCGAAAGGTTTCGCCCGCTTGCCCAAAGTTGTTTTCACGAGAAATTTTTTCACGTGTCACCTTACCTTCCACGTATGGTTCGTGTTCCTTACCAGGATTTGGGGCTTCTTTTAATCCTCCCATAATAGACGGCTCGTAATTAACATGAGGATTTTTATGTTTGCCGATGTCGGTTCTATAATCCATCTGTCCGCCTTCTTGATTCGTAGCAACATGCTTCTTTGGACGATTAATCGGTAATTGCAGATAGTTTGAGCCTACACGATAACGCTGGGTATCGGAGTAGGAAAAGGTTCTTCCTTGAAGAAGTTTGTCATCAGAGAAATCCAGCCCATCAACGAGTACACCCGTGCCAAACGCCACTTGCTCCACTTCTGTAAAATAATTTTCTGGATTTTTATTTAAGACCATTTTTCCAACCTTATGCCATGGATAATCTTCTTTGTACCAAAGCTTTGTTGGATCAAGCGGATCAAAATCTAGTTCTGTATGCTCGCCATCTTCCATGATTTGAACATAGAGTTCCCATTCCGGATAATCACCGCGTACAATTGCCTTATACAAATCTAAGGTTGCATGATTAAAGTCTTTCTTTTGAATTTCATCTGCTTCTTTTTGCGTTAAGTTTTTTATTCCTTGAAGCGGTTCCCAATGGTATTTGACTAATACGGCTTTGCCTTCTTCATTAACCCATTTATAAGCATGAACGCCAGATCCTTGCATTTGCCGGTAGTTTGCTGGTATCCCCCATGGTGAAAAAACAAACGTCACCATATGAGCTGCTTCGGGACTTTGAGATAAAAAGTCAAACGTTCGTTCAGGATCAGCCACATTTGTAACAGGGTCTGGCCGGAAGGAATGGACCATGTCCGGGAATTTTAACGGGTCACGGATAAAGAAGATCTTCAAATTATTCCCTACCAAATCCCAGTTTCCATCCTCAGTATAAAATTTAATAGCAAAGCCTCGGGGGTCGCGTAATGTTTCCGGAGAATGACCGCCATGGACAACCGAAGAAAATCTTACGAAAACCGGTGTTTGTACCTCTGTGTTTGTAAACACTTTTGCCCTTGTATACTTTGAAATAGGCTCACCATTTACCGTACCATAGGACTGAAAATAACCATGTGCACCAGCACCGCGAGCATGAACAACACGCTCAGGTATTCTCTCACGGTCAAAGTGGGAGATTTTTTCTAAGAAATCATAGTTCTCTAATGTCGTAGGTCCTCTATTCCCTACAGTTCGAACACTTTGGTTGTTTGTAACAGGATGTCCCTGCTGGTTTGTTAACGTTTCTTCCGATTCATTTTGTGGATGGTGATTAATATTCATCTTACGCCTCCCTATTCATTCACAACAATAGGGATTTTTACCAAATATTATGGAATTATGTATCACAGTTAATATTTAAATAGTAAAAAGCAGACAGTAGTTGATACTGTCCGCTTCTCTTATGATTCACTCATTAAATTTTTCCACTCAATACGGTACAAGTCCCGCCTGCGGTCTTGTAATTGACGAACAGAACCAGATTTCTGTGATCGTCTCAGTTTTTCAATATCCACGTCACCCACGACCACAGTATCTATATTGGCGTCACATTCTCCCACAATCCCATCACGTGCAAACTCAAAATCCGAGGGGCTGAAGATTCCGGATTGTGCATACTGGATATCCATGTTTTTCACGTGAGTTAAGTTCCCCACAGTTCCAGCAATGCAGGTATATATTTGATTTTCGACAGCCCGTGCTTGGGCACAGTACCTCACACGTAAATAGCCTTGACGGTCATCGGTACAGAATGGAACAAAGATAATATTCGCTCCCATATCTACGGCCATACGTGCAAGTTCCGGGAATTCAATGTCATAACAGATAAGGATAGCAATTTTTCCACAATCCGTCTCAAACACATTAAATTCGTTCCCTTCCGAGATTCCCCACCATTTCCGTTCATTAGGAGTAATATGTAGCTTGAACTGCCTCTCGATCGTTCCGTCTCTTCTGAAAAGATAGGCAACATTATAAACATCACCATTCTCTTCAACGAAATGGGAGCCGCCGATAATATTAACGTTATATCGTACCGCAAGCTCAGTAAATAACTCGATATATTGATCTGTATAGGTTGCTAGCAGCCGTACGGCCTGGTCCGGTCTTTTTTCCTCTGAAAAAGACATCAGCTGCGTCGTAAAGATTTCAGGAAATACAGCAAAATCCGAACCAAAGTCTGCCGCAACGTTAACATAATACTCTACCTGGCGGGTGAACTCTTCAAAGCAGCCAATTTTCTTCATCATATATTGGATGGAGCAGATTCGGACAGGGGAGGCAGCTCTGTAGACACGCCGTGACTTGGAATGATAATCAATATTATTCCATTCCATAAGGGTTGCAAACGCCTGAGATGCCTTGTCATCTGGCAGGTATCTCGAATTAATTCGTTTAATGCTAAATCCCTGCAGGAGTTGGAAAGATAACACAGGGTCATAAATGCTGTGTTTTTCAACAGCATCTACATATTCACGTGCGGTCATTTGATCCTTGTATAAGTGATAATTAGGGATCCTTCCGCCAATGATAATACTTTGAAGATTTAACTGTCGTGCAAGCTCCTTCCGTGCCTCATATAGCCGTTGGCCTAACTTCATGCGGCGGTAATCAGGATGGACCATTACTTCAATACCATAAAGATTAAATCCATCAGGATCGTGATTAGTGATATACCCGTTGTCCGTAATGGTATTCCACGTGTGTTGGTCTTTGTATTCGTCAAAATTTATAATTAAACTTGAGCATGAGCCCACAATTTTGTCTTCAAATTCAACACAGAACTGGCCTTCAGGGAAAATACGGATATGACTTCGCAGCTGCTCGCGTTTCCACGGTTCCATGTTTGGGAAGCAAACCTTGCCTAGCTCTATAATCGAATCAATATCTTCCATCCGTATGTTACGGATAATGATTTTCTTTTCGTATTTAGAAACATCTGTTTCAGTCAAACTCTCACACCCTCTCTATATGTTACTTACCCTTATACTTTTAAAATAAACTATTCTCTATTTATAGTTCCCAATAAAATGCTTAATTACATATTCTTACTTATTTTTACCAAAGAAGGATTAACCGCCTGAAAAAGAGAATACACATTATAAGATAATTTTGAGGACGAAAGGATAACATAAATGGTTATTATCTTTTGGATTTTAGGATTACTTATTACTCTACTAGTTATTGCAACCCTTTCATCAATAGATAATCGGTTGAAAAAATTAAATGAGACTAATGAGAAAATTGTTGAGTTACTGACTAAGTTGAAAAGAGAGAAGTGAAAGTGAAATATAAGGGGAGTTGCTTGAGATGATTGAACTATGCTATTTTGAACGACCTGACTTTCAACAATTAATTAGTTGGATTGAATCACCTGAATTCCTTCTTCAATGGAGCGGACTTGCATTTGAATATCCCTTAACGGAAGAACAGCTGGAAAAATACTTAGAAAATGCTAATAAAGAAGGATCCACTACTTTGGTATTCAAAATAATGGATAGAGAAACTCGAGATGTCATAGGCCACATCTCATTAGGGAATATCGATCGAAAAAATAGTTCTGCAAGAATTGGTAAAGTGTTAGTGGGTGACCTAAATGTAAGAGGCAGAGGGATTGGTCAGCAAATGATAAAGGAAATTCTGAAGATTGCCTTTGATCAACTTCATCTGCATCGAGTCAGTCTGGGCGTGTTTGACTTTAACACTTCTGCCATTGCCTGCTACGAAAAAGCAGGTTTCATAAAAGAGGGTTTGCTTCGAGATTCTAGAAAGAATGGGGACGAATACTGGAGTTTATGGGAAATGAGTATGTTGGAAGATGAATGGCAGAACACGAAAAAATGACTTGGAAACTGTCCAGGTCATTTTTAAACTAATTTTTGAGATTTATTGCCCTTTACACTTTCAGTTAGCTCCACTACACCCCAACCCATGACAACATTCTTTTTCCAATTCTCAAACATTTTTGCCAGAGTATCCTTTTTGGTATTCATTTTTTCCATACGTGAAACACCCCTTATAATCGTTAGTTCCCAAAAATTTATTAAAAATAAACCATTTATGACAATTCCTTTGTAAGGATAAATGTTACGATAAAATTCACAATTCGTAAAATATTTTGTCAGAATAAATGCCATAACTTTTAGTTATAATGAATCTCAAAACAAAAGGACCCAGTGCATTGATTGCTGGATCCCTGTACTTACCGTTTCTCTTTAGTTAAAGACAATTCCCTTATTTTTTCAATCCAATCCTTGAAGCTCCCAAATTCATCTGAATCAAATCCAAAGTGTCCTTTTATCATCCGGACAAATTCCCCTTCATGATCATGAAAGACTCCATCTGAGTAGATTAATTGAAAGAGTTCAGTTAAAACAATATTTTTAGATCTTTCACTTTTGAAGGTGTTTAAAATATCTCCAAGAGCCTTACCTGTCGGTTTATAATCCTCAAGCTCCAATTCCTTCTGATACTTGTTCAGGATCGTGGTTTCAAATATAGATAAATTTCCATCAATGGACGCAATTAAAACGGCAAGTTCAAGGAAAGCGGTCTTTTCCTCTGGCTGAAGTTCTGCTAAAAACATCGCTACATCTCCTTTTCCTCTTTCATATATATACGGAAAAAAGTTGGACTAGGTTTCAACTTTTTAAAGGATTATACAGATTAGTGCTCACGGCCTATTCTAATAAATTGGTATAATTATGATTAGTTTATGCAGGTATCATGATAAAAGGAGATTAAATGATGGATAGAAATAAATTTTCAGCAATAGCCCATCGTAATCACGCATTTGCGAATCCTGTTCAAGAAGGTAAGCTCATGAAAATGATAGGAATGGCCACGCCCAAGCCTAAAGATTTAGTAATAGATATTGGCGCCGGTAAATGTGAATTGCTCATCCGGCTTGTGGAAAACTATCAGGTAAGGGGTAGGTAACACACTCCTGGGTTGTCCTGCATCCCCTTGATAAGGACATTTTTGAGATTCCCCATCCCGAAATACCCTTCATTTCCTGATAAGGGATATACGCCCTTTCCATTAGTCCCCCTCACTCACCTGTATACTCCCTACGAACAATCGCAATATTGTCATCATGACATTTCTTTGTAAAGTTCGAAGGAAAGGCCATTTCTTTTTCCAAAGCATTCAGTTCCTCGCGATCTTCTTTCGTCACAGCGCTAATCAAACGATTAAGATAATCCTGTGATAGCAATATTCGGCGATTAATCTCTTCTAGGTTAGCCGTTGTTTGCCCATGCCCTGGAACTAACACAGAAACCTTATGATTTAACAAAACTTTCTCTGCTTTCCGAAGCGTTTCCTCATAGGCTTTTGCACTATAATATATAAACGGCAGCTCAAAATCTGATAGGTAATCGCCAGCAATCCACAGCCCTAGCGGTTCTACCAACGTAAATAACCCGTCGTGTGTATGCCCTTGTGCTAGATAAAATTTCAATGCAGTCTCCCCTACTACCAACTGCTGCCCATCCTCACTAATCACGAAATCTACTTCCGGGAAGCCAATCTTATAGGGAGGGTGAATATAGTACTCATTATAGAATTGTTGAATCAATTCTAATTTTTGCCCTTTTGCAGGATGCTCTTGTAGTCCCTTACTTCCAATCACCTTTGCTCCTGGAAACGCATGATAACCGATGATATGATCAAAATCTCCATGTGTAAACAGCAAAAACACTTCTTTATCCCCTTGAACCCGGGCAACGTGATGCTTGATTTCTTCGATTTCATGCGGCAGCCAATTTGGATCTGTGACAAGTACGATATCCTTTGTCACTGCCACAGTACAAGTTGTTTGGAATAAGGCACTTTGAAAGACGGTTATGGACTCATTCTTAAATTGGATCATAGCTTCCCCTTCTCCCTAAGGAATTAATAATATTTTCCCTGTGCTCTTACGGCTTTCAAGATAGCGGTGTGCTTCCTTTCCATCCTGCAAATCAAATATTGCTGGCTCCGCTAAACGGACTTTCCCCTCTTCCATCCAGCCGAACAACTCCTTTGAACGAACGACCCGTCCCTCTCTCGTGGTAAGAACATTCCATAAATCTCCGCCAGTCAGAGTCTTGGACGTATCCATTAACATTCTTGGATCAACTGGTGCTGGGTCTCCTCCGGCCATACCATAAAAAACAACCGTTCCCCCAATACGAGTAACCTCAAAACTATCAGAAAGGGTTGACCCTACTGATTCATAGACCGCATCAACGCCTTTACCGCCAGTCACCTCAAGAATTTGCTTTTTCCAATCATCCTGATACAAAAATACTGTTTCTGCCCCTGCTTTTTTGGCTGCAGCCGCTTTTTCCAAGGATGAGGTTAATCCAATGACCTTGCCGCCAAGCAAGTTAACCATTTGAATTAAGAGCTGTCCGACACCTCCCGCAGCCGCATGAACCAATACGACATCATCCTTTTTCACAGCATAGCTGTCCCGTGTTAAATAGTGTGCAGTTAACCCTTGAAGCAAAACAGATGCCGCATCATTCAATGAGATTGGCTCTGGAACAGGAATCGCTTTTTCAAAAGGAACAGCGACCATTTCGGCATTCGCATATGGTACATCCGCAAAAGCAACTCGGTCGCCTTCCTTAATTCCCTTTACATTAGCTCCAAGTTCCACCACGATTCCGGCCCCTTCATAGCCAAGAATATAAGGAGGCTGCCCCGCCAAATGATAGTTTCCTTTTCTTCTGTATATATCAGCAAAGTTCAAGCCAATTGCTTTCATTTTTATTAAAATTTCATTAGGACCGATTACCGGTTTTTCAATATCAGTATATTCCAGTACTTCCGGTCCTCCAAATGTATTAAACACAAGTGCCTTCAACTGATTTCCCTCATTCACTTTAGTTTTTTTAAGTTAACTCTAATTATTTAGAATCACCGCTAAGAAAGCAAGTTACTAGTTGTGAGACTTTATAGTAACTGACTTTTAAAAGGCGGAGGAACACTTCCACCGCCTATAACACTATTTAAGGATACTTAATCTCCAGTTTACCTTCATGGCTTATTACCTCAACCAACTGATCAACAAACAAATATGGTGTATCGTATCGGTCTTGCTTTTTGATATCAACATAACTATTATTAGCAGTCAATACTGGAAACACCGCATTCGTCTTTTTAAATAAATTTTGGGTAACCTCTACTTCTGCCATTAAGATAATTTGTTTATTGGAAAGGGCAAAAAATAACTTCCCAATCTCGCGGTCATCCTCTACGATTTTCACCTGCTGCAGGAGAGAGATTAGGCAGGTCATTACATCATTCACCTGTTCGTTCGACAATCCAATTAATTCCGCAGCCGCCAACGCTTTATTTAGGCCATTCTTAATTTCTTTAAACGGGAATACATCTTCAATCCGGAAGGCTGATTTTGTTTTCCCAAGACTTTCAAACTTTTTCCTCGTTTCAGAAAGGTATTGTTTTACATAGCCTTGATGTTCTTCACGAAGGATCACAAAATCCATCAGTTCTTGCAAACTTCTAATCTCTTTACTTTGCTTGCGAATGGATAGCAAAAAACCATAAAGATCCTTCTCATCAAAGGTGTTTCCCACTATCTTTTCATAATAATAGTTCAATAATGATTGCTCTTTTTTATCCATTGTTGTCTCCTAATCATTTAATACCTCATCTATTGTACAATATAGGAGAACCATTCTACTAAGATTTCAAAAAATATTCATAGCAGGCAACACCCTCGACCTGCTTAAAATCTTCATTCATTTACGGAAGGGGGGCTGGTAGTTCTCTTTTATAAGTAAAACTTATCATAATTTATAATATTTATTAATTTTCTTTAATTAATCGTTTGAGTTATGATGGAATAAAGGTTAATTCAGGGCTATTTACCCAGGAACCAGGTGTGATTGGAGGTTTTAGCGATGAATTTACATGTATTAGCTTATGTATTACCTCTCTTATTTTTACTTTACCAATTGATTATTGATTTTATTGATTTGTTCCCCTTCAACGATGTCAGGTCCCGTGATAAAAGGCTCCGTAAATACGAGGTTTTAGGAAATTACCCACCATTAATTATCATTGCTTTATGTTTCTATTTTAACAACCAGTTTGCCTATTGGGTCGGACTTCTTTTAACATCCATTATCATGATCATGCACTTATTTACTTGGTGGTTTCCCTATTTTTTTGGATATCCTAATAATATCAGGACTGATTACGAGAAGTATTTCAAAAGAACTTTTAAGTTTTTACCGAAAATTAAAGATCACATTATCCCGGATGCAGAACATGTCGGAGTGGGAATTCTATTAACGATAACATTACTAGTTCAAATCATTTTTGTGAACCATTAGAACTATTGTGTTCCCCCTGAACAAATTGGTTTGGATGGGTATGAATGTTTTTCTGAAAAATCAGCCAAAAAACCCATCTATTCGTTCAGTATTTTTGATATAATTGTTGTAATCATTCCCCATAACTTCCTGCATAAAACCCACTAGAATGTAAACTATTTTTCACTAAAAGGAGGCTTCACTATGTACCAAATCAAAGGAAAAGAGAAAATATTTGTTTACACAGGTCCAGATGGATCAGGCCGTAAGACAATTGCGAAAATGGTCGCTACCGCGTTTGATATGGAAACTGTCATCTCTTACACTACCCGTTCCCCACGTCACTATGAAAAGAATGGTGAAGACTACCATTTTATCAGCGAAGAAGTCTTCAAACAGATGGAAACTAATCAGGAATTTCTTGAAAGTGTGGAGATTGATGGTATTCACTATGGAATTCGTGAACAAGACATTGTTGATGCCTTTAAAAATCACGATTATGTCTATTTAACCCTAAATCCTGAGGGTACGGAGAAGTTAAAGAAGATGTACGGTGATAATGTCGTTCGAATCTTTATTTTCGCTGACCGGGATACCGTTATCCAAAGACAGCATGATCGTCAAGATCCGGATGATGCCATTGAACGGCATATGACACATTACGATGAAACCATGAGCTACAAAACTAACTGTGAATATGCATATGAAAACTTTGATTCCCCACAAGTAGCGTATCAAATCAGCGAATTGATTGAGTCTTTTTTGGATCGAAATCTCACAGTTACTGATTATTAATTAGAGTTCCATGAAGGCAAACAGTGCTAAGCACTGTTTGCCTTTTTTTGTATGACTAGACAAAAGATAAGGAAACATGATATAGTTATCCAGGATAACTGTTACTATAGGTAACTAATTTAACTAACTTAGAATGACCTTAGGACCCACTTAACACAAAGATAGTGTCTCCATATTGATTAATAAAAAGAGGTGTTGACCATTAAAACTTCCCAAAAATTCTTTCATCAATTACTTATGCTCTATCGGCCGTTTGAAAATAGACTAAATGTTCATCTTGCCGAACATCAGCTTTATCGAGCTCAATGGACGATTTTGTACTACTTAGCCAATAAAGGGCCCGCTACACTTGTAGAGGTTTCACAGTATATGGGGGTTGAAAAGCCTACGGTTACAAGAACGATGAGCCGTTTAGAGGAACTAGGGTATGTCGAGCATGTTCCCGGCAAGGACAAACGGGAAAAAAGAATGCAGCTATCAGTTGTTGGCAAACAGGTTTATACAGATGTACGTGTAACAATTGATCAATTCGAACAAGAAATTTTAGAAGGGATCACAGAGCAGGAACAAATAGAGATGATTCGGATCATGGAGAATATACGGAATAATATTACAAAGTAAGGGGTTAATAATGTGAATTCATCTAGATTATGGACAAAAGATTTTATTATTGTCTCAGGCATTAACTTTTTAATTAACCTAGTATTTTATCTTTTGATTGTCATTATCGGGGAGTATGCTGTAGATCAGTTTCATGCATCGACAAGTCAGGCGGGCCTGGTGACAGGAATCTTTATCATCGGTTCGTTAATCGGAAGACTTTTTACTGGCCGCTTTATCGAGTCGCTTGGCCGTAGAAAAACCTTATTTATTGGTCTAGTCTTTTTTATTTTAACGACGATGCTTTATTTAATCAGTTCTAATATCGGCATCATGCTGACTACACGTTTATTGCATGGTGTAGCCGCAGGTATCGTAGGGACAGCTACGGGTACAGTTGCGGCGCAAATTATACCGGCTGCCCGGAAAGCTGAGGGAATTGGTTACTTTAGCATGAGTACGACCCTTGCTACAGCAGTTGGTCCGTTTGTCGGCCTTTATATGACACAGCATACTACTTTCCAAATGATTTTTGTTTTTTCGGTTGTTTTAGGTATTATTAGTTTCATTACTTCATTATTTGTTTATGTACCGGCTGTTACAATAACAGCAAAACAGCCAACGTCCGAAACAAAAAGCTTCAAGCTTTCAAATTTTATAGAGCCAAAGGCCGTACCGATTGCAATTATCACACTGGTTATCTCTTTTTGTTATTCAAGTGTTCTTTCATTTATTAAATTCTATGCGAATGAAATTAACCTAGTTAGTGCCGCAAGCTTTTTCTTCCTAGTTTATTCGGTCGCGGTTTTATTCTCTCGTCCCTTTACAGGACGCTTGATGGATTCGAAAGGCGCGAACTATATTATGTATCCTGGCTTTTTCATTTTAGCTGGCGGTATGGTGCTGCTAAGTTCCGTTAACTCGGGGTTGATGTTACTTATGGCCGGTGCCCTTATTGGTCTTGGCTTTGGTAATATGCAATCGAGCACACAAGCCATCGCCGTAAAGTTAACACCGCCGCATCGAATGGGACTGGCTACGTCTACTTTCTTTATTGCTCTTGATGCAGGATTAGGCTTTGGACCTTATATTCTTGGTTTCATCATTCCAGGAACAGGTTATCGATCATTGTATGTGATCCTTGGAATAGTTGTCCTCCTATCAACTGTCCTTTACTATTTTTTACATGGCAAAAAAGAACGTGGTATAAGAGCAAATCTGAATACGGCTGCATAAACTATGCAAGAGGCGGACTTTCGCCTCTTATTTTTATAGAAAGTATTCTAGGCTATTGTTCTTGACTTGCATAAGACCTGCTTGTAGAAAATAAGATAAAAAATAAGCATCCTAAATAAAGGGGTTGTTTCAAATGGCGATTCTTAATAAAATTGCGTTGTTTTTTGTCATTTTGTATTCAGTTATTATCTTGATAAATACCTATTTAGGAGAAAGTGAACGGCTTCAATCAAATGTTATGGTTTTATTGATGAATGGATTCGCTTATATTGTATCGGCCTTGGAAGTGGAAAAAGAAAAACAAATTGTTTTAGAAACCTAATTTTGTCGTAGCACGCAATCAAGTTATTTTTAATTAAACGTTTGTTTAGTTTAGCTCCAATATTAATTAAACGTTTGATTAAATTATTAAAACTCCTGATATATTAAGGACTGATAACTAGTCAATTAAACGTTTGATTAATTATAAAAAGGCGCCTCCACCTTTTAGGTGGAAGGCGCCCTTTTATTTGGACTTTTTTAACCTGTAGAGAGTTTTATTTTTTCCCTTATCGACGAGAGGTACTTTCTCACATTTCCAAGCATCGGCTTATCCTGTGGATCCTGGTCAATAATAGGTTCATTTCTTTCTTGATCAGTTACATTGACCGCTTCGTCCATTAGTTCTTGAGAGTAAATCCGTCTACCCGCTATTATGCTTCGAATAGAATCTGCTAACTCTTCACTGGGACCATCTTTTAATAAATATCCTCTAACATCAGCCTGTATGGCCCTGTACCAATAGCCTTTCCTGGCAAAAGTGGTTAAAATGATCACCTTACAATCCAGCGGCTTAATCATTTCGGCTGCTTCTAGACCGCTTTTTACAGGCATCTCGATATCCATCAGACAAACATCGGGGTGTAGATGATGGACTAGCCGAATGGCCTCTTCCCCATCTGCCGCAAGTCCAACTACTTCCATGTCATCTTCCAAATTGAGGAGGGAACCAATTGCCTCTAACAGCATTTCTTGATCTTCTGCTATTACAATTCGAATCATATTCGTTCTCCCCTTATCTGGCAGCCATTTTTTTATAATTCAGGCTTTGCTTGAACAGATATTCTCTTTTTTTCAACTGCTTTAATATCCTTAAAAGTGATAAAGTTCTTTGCTTTCTCATCCCAAAGGCGGAACCTTAGTGAGCGAAGGCTTGTTGCAAGAGTAATGGTTGGGACATGTTGTAATGGCGTTGTGCTACTGTGTGCCTCTTCCAATTTATAATTAGGAACCCTTGGACTTAGGTGGTGCACATGGTGAAATCCAATGTTACCTGTTAGCCACTGTAATACTTTCGGCAGCTTATAAAAGGAACTTCCCTCAACTGCGGCTAATACATATTCCCACTCTTTGTCATGCTCAAAATAAGAATCCTCAAAGGTGTGTTGGACATAGAACAGCCAAATTCCTGCTGCTCCGGAAATCATGAAAATCGAACCTTGTACTATTAAAAATGCCTGCCATCCGATTGCCCAACAAAGCAATGCAATTAAAGCTACGATAATAACATTGGTTAAATACGTATTGTTTCGTTCCTTTGGTCTTGCACCCTTGCGGTTAAATCTATTTTTTAAAAGGAATACATAAATAGGGCCTAATCCAAACATGACGAAAGGATTTCGATAGAACCTGTAGGCTAAACGAGTTCGGAGTGGTGCAGCTAAATATTCATCGACCGTCAGCGTCCAAATATCTCCTGTCCCGCGCTTATCCAGGTTACCGCTTGTTGCATGGTGAACAGAGTGGTCATGTCCCCATTGATCAAATGGATGCAATGTAAGGACACCCATAAACGTTCCTAGGATACGGTTGGCACGGCGGCTCTTAAAAAAGGAAAAGTGAGTACAATCATGAAAAATGATAAAAATTCTTGTTAAGAAACCAGCTGCTATCAAAATCGGAACCAACGCTAACCAATAAGAAACGGATAGGCTCAAGTAAGCTAGGTACCAAAGGGCAATAAATGGGACAACTGTGTTGAAAATTTGGATAACACTTTCTTTCGTTGTTGACTTTTCAAACGGAGCTACTTGTTTCTTCAAATTCTTCGTATCATGTAAGGTCATTTTAGTTAAATTCCCTTCCTTCTTAGTCTTTCTTCGAATTATAAAGGAAGGTTTCATGACATGTTAGTAGCAGGTGTCATGTATCAACCATGATAAATGTCATATTGAAGGTAGAAATATTGCAAACGGTGTCAGGCACCGTTGATTTTACTCGGTTTGCGGAGGTTGAATTGGAATAAATTACATAAAACTTTTTGAAGGTATTATATTGACTCTCCCCTATCAAAGTCTTTAACCAAAGAAAAAAGGCTGATTCAAAGCTCTTCTTTGAATCAGCCTCCTCTCTTCGAAGCTAGCAGCAAACATTGTGCATTCTGAATGGACAATGTACACGAATGGTGTCAGGCACCATTTACAATATTTTCACCATGCTGCTATTCTAAATTGCTGTGACGGGCGAAGGCGTCTTTGTTGCTTACGCTGCTTAGCTTACTGTATTGCAGACAGATGGTATCAAATAGCAGGTGCACGCATTGGTCGAATAATGATCCTAGCGGCTGGATGGTTTTTAGTTCATTCTCGCGGCGGTATTTGGTTGCCGCAGGAACATGCAAAATTCTAGTAGAAGCTGCTGCTAGTGGTGATTCTGGATTTGTGGTTACTCCGATCACTGTGCAGCCAAGAGATTGCGTCTTCTCCGCTGTCCAGACAACACTCTTTGTCGTTCCAGAGCCTGATACCGCCACTAATAGATCTCCCTCCCCAATAGAAGGGGTGATCGTTTCCCCAACAACGTACACCGTTGCACCCAAGTGCATTAATCGCATGGCAAAGGATTTAGCCATCAGCCCTGAACGTCCTTCACCAATAATGAAGATACGTTCTGCTTTTTGCAATTCTTTAGCTAATTCCTGCAGTTGTTCTTCTGCCACTTGGCTTAATACCGTCTCAACTTCCTTTAAAATAGTAGGAACGATCATACTAAATTCTCCTCCTGAAGACAAATTTGTTTAAATTTAGCAGCGGCTGCAGCCGGATTATCCGCTTTTGTAATCGCCGATCCAATAATCGCAATAGCCGGATTCAACGTTTCTCTTAATTTACCTATCGAATCCAGCGAAATCCCTCCGGCTGCTGCCACCAGAATATCCGGATCTTCCAATAGTTCGCCATTCTTCATTCCACGATTCTGCGAGCCCGAAATCTCTTGTTCGTCCTTACTTACATGGTCACAAAAGATCGCTTCTTTATATTTCATTAATGCCCTTTTTTGTTCGGCAGATGTATTTAATAAGTCTATCATTACTTGCTTATTGTACCGCTGTGCTACTTCCATGCAGGCAACAATCGTAACAAGGGGTGACACCCCCATAACGGTGGCTACATCTGCTCCCGATTCAAAACACATTTCGAACTCATACCTGGCATTATCTATCGTTTTAATATCAGCGACCACTGTTTTCGCAGGAAAGGCTCGTTTTAGTTCTTTTACACTAGCAACACCGAATTCTTTGATTAAGGATGTTCCAACTTCGATCCAGTCAATCGAATCTGCCACTTTCCTCGTCAGCTCAATCGCCTCCGCAATCTCCATCCTATCCAAAGCTAATTGTATTTTCATCGTTTTTTAACTCCTTTTTTAAAAAGTAAAACGGTTTACTAAATCGGTTTATTAAAAGTATACGATATTTTCATGTAATTGGATAGAGGGGACACTAAATATCCTCCTCTATACTAACTTGCTTGGAAAGACAAACTCTTCTGGTTTCCTTTCCACTTTATTGATTTGTTCAAATAATAATTCCGCAGCCTTTGTTCCCATCTCAGTCGCAGGTTGAACAATAAACGTAATTGGAGTTTCGACTACCTGTGCAAACGGAATATTATCAAAAACTACTAGCTCTATATCCTTGCCAACCTTGATTCCTTTATCTTTCAAGCACTTCACAACCTCTAAAAATACACGGTCATTTCCTGCAAAAATAGCAGTTGGCCTTTCTTCTAATGAAAATAACTTTTCAAGCTTATGGCTCATCCCTAGAATATCTGATTCGATTATATAATCGGGATTAATTTCTATACCCGCATCCCTCATTGCCTGCTGATAACCTTCAAACCGCTCCGTACGAGTACTCACCTTTAACGGCTGAACAGCAAATGCAATCCGCTGATGCCCCTTCTTTACGAATTGCTGAATCGCTCGATAAGTAGACTCCTGATTATTTGTGACAATTGAAAACACGGGTAGATTTTGTACTTTTCGATCCATAAAGACAACTGGATAATCTTGTTTCATCATACTTTCATACAACTCATTATTTTGTCCCGTTGGAAAAATAATCAGGCCATCTACTTGCTTGGCTCGCAGCATTTCAATATACTTCTTTTCCTTCTCAGGATCATCATCCGCATTACAGACAATTGCATGCAGATCATGTTGGTGGAAAAAATCCTCTATAGCACGGCTTACCTCTGTTGAAAAATAATGCATTATATTCGCGACAATAATACCAACCATCGAGGTCCTTTTTTGCTTTAAACTTCTGGCAATATAATTAGGCTGGTACCCCAAGGTTTGAATCGCCTCTTCAATCTTTTGTTTTGTTTTTTCACCCATATATTCAAATCGATTATTTAAATACTGTGATACTGTGCTTTTAGAAACACCTGCTGCTTTTGCAACGTCTGCCATCGTCACTTTTTCCATATGCTTATCCTCTTTCATTCTCTGTCGATGACTTCATTTTAGCGGCAATGCTGACAAATTTCCATCTAAACGAAAAGAGGATGACAGTTTTTTACAATCAACTGTCAACCCTCTTTGATTTCTTTAAGCTGTGACTTTAATATCAGTTGATTTATTACTCTCCTTTTTTGCAGCCTTTATTGCCCAAACCGTTAAGAGGGCAGAAAGGAATAGAGAGCCCGCCATAAAGATATAAGATGCACCAAATCCACCTGTAGCTCCATTTAAGTAACCAACAATATAAGAACCAACGAATGAACCTAACGCACCCATACTGTTAATGAGGGCCATTGCACCACCAGCCACATTACGAGGCAGGATTTCAGGAATTATCGCAAAGAACGGTCCGTATGGAGCATACATGGCACCGCCTGCAATGACAAGCAGAATAAACGAAATCCAGAAATGATTTGTGCCAAGAGTGTAAGAAGCATAGAATGCAATGGCACCAATTAATAGGAATGGCCAAACAAAACCGCTCCGATTTAACGTTTTATCAGAGAAATAGGAAGCCGTTAACATTAATACAACTGCTAAAATATACGGTACAGATGATAACCAGCCTGTTGTGACAATATCCATGTTTGGTGCTGATTTAATAATAGATGGCAACCACATAACAAAACCATATACCCCAATGCTCCATAGAAAGTATTGAGCACTTAATAAAATCACCGGTTTTGATTTAAAGGCTTCACTGTAATTTTTAACCGCTTTCAAACCTTCTTGTTCTTTTTCTAACTGGTTTTCAAAATCCTGCTTTTCTTGCTCCGTTAACCACTTTGCCTCCCTTGGCTTATCATCAACCAGTTTCCACCAAATGAAGGCCCAAATAACAGCTGGAAGACCTTCAATAATAAACATCCATCTCCAGCCCACAGAATTTAGTAAGTAACCGGATACAATTGACATCCATAAGACAGTAGCAGGGTTACCTAAAATTAAGAATGTATTTGCACGAGAACGTTCTGCTTTCGTAAACCAGTGGCTTAAGAATACTAACATAGCCGGCATAACGGCACTTTCTACTACACCAAGCGCAAACCGAATGACAAATAGTAGATTAATATTGGTAATTAAACCTGTTGCAGAAGCTAAACCGCCCCAAAGGATCAAAGACCAGAAAATTAGTTTCTTCGCACTCTTCTTTTCTGCATAGTTCGCACCAGGCACTTGGAAAAAGAAATAACCTAAGAAAAATAGCGAACCAAGTAATGATGAAGTACCAGGTGTGATATGAAGATCTTTTGCTAATCCCGCCGCTGCCCCAAATCCATAGTTTGCTCGGTCAAGATAGGCAAGGCTGTAAGTGATAAAAGCAATTGGAATTAAGCGAAGCCATCTTTGTTTTGCAATTGTTTGTTTCATCCTTATTTCACTCCCTGTAGATTTTTTTCAATATAGGCAAGTAATTTATCTTTGGTCGGATAACCATCATTGTCTCCCGGTGCTTGAACCGCCAGAGATCCAATCGCATTACCTCTTATAACTGCTTCTTTAATAGTAAGCCTATCAAGTAATCCACTAATGACTCCTACCGCAAATCCGTCACCGGCACCAACGGTATCAATTATTTTTTCTACCTTAAAACCTTGTACTGTCCCTTCTTCGGATGCTGTTTTATAAAATGCTCCCGCACTTCCAAGCTTAATCACTACTAGCTTAACACCTTGATCAAGGTAAAAGGCAGCAATATCACGAGGATCTTTGAACCCTGTTAATATTTCACCTTCGGATACCCCAGGCAGCACATAATCGGCTTGAAATGCTGCTTGGTTAATATGTTTAATCATTTCTTCTTGAGAGCTCCAAAGACTTGGGCGTAAATTGGTATCAAAGGAAATCGTACGGCCATTCTTTTTCATAAAGGCTAAGGCATGGTACGCAAATTCTCTTGCCTCTTCCGAAATCGCTAGGGGAATTCCTGTCATATGCAGGTGCTTTGCGGCTAAAAAGTAGGCTTCATTAAAATCAGCTACGTTAAGATGACTTGCTGCCGAGCCCTTTCTGAAGTATTGAACCTCAGGATCCCCTTCGAGCACCTTCGATTTTAATTGAAAGCCTGTTGGATATTTATCATCAATCCATACATGATCAATGTTGACGTTTTCATTTTTCAGCCGGTCCATGATAAACTTTCCGAACACATCATTTCCGAGTTTACTTGCCCACCCTGCAGAAAGTCCCAGTCTTGCAAGGCCAATAGCCACATTAGTTTCAGCACCTGCAAGTTCGCGGGTGAACTGACTAACTTCATGTAAAGGCCCCGGTTGATTGGCGATAAACATCGTCATGGCTTCCCCAAAGGTAACTACATCTAGCTGTTGCATGTTAATAACGCCTCACTTTCTCTCCCCATATCCATGATCATTTGGATATAGTCTCTTGTTTTCTCTTTCGGTACAATTGGAAATTCGAGCGCTTTCACCAAATCTGCCGGAAATTGCCCCATTACTATCTTCCAGCTATGTTCCCCATCCGGTTGCAACGGCACTGTTTCAAGTGCTTCAGTTACTTGTTTTAAATGGAGGTAAATGACATATGGAGTTAGTTTTTGCAGCGCAACTTCAACATCCTGCCCTGAATAATACCAGTTTCCTGCATCAAATGTCATTTTAACAGGAACCCTATGCTCTACAGTGTTTTCAAAAAATGCCTGTAAATGTTCAACATTTCCTCCATGGGGTGTTTGATCATTTTCAATTAGTAGCTGAATCTCTTCCTGCTGTCTCAGAAACTCATCGAGTTCTGCCATATTTGATTTGTTCTTCTGAAAATGACCTAATGAGATCTTAACCCATTTTGCACCAAGAGCGGCCGCTTCTTGAAAAATCAAACTTAATTGCTCTTTGTTTAACTGATAATCCTCCTTCCAGCATTCAATCGGAGCGGAATAAACAGTGAACAGCTCATATTGATCCATTTCACTCTTTATTCTATCAATCTCTTGATTTTCAACCTGCAATAATTCACGGCGAATTTCCATTCCATAAGCTCCGGCTTCAGCAATCAATCTAACAAATGATGCTTGGCCCTTTGTTGTCACTTCGATGCTGTCATAAGCATTTAACGGGACAATCACGTTTCTCATATTAAAGATCCTTTCTAGATGAACATTTATTCTAAAACGTTTTAGTAAACCGGTTTAGTAAATCGATTTATTCATATTATAAACCAAATGTAAGCGCTTTTGCAACGATATTTTTTATAAAAAGTCTGTTAAAGAATATTTTTGATATTTTAACCATAGAAAAATCCCCTCCAAGTAGTAATGTATCCTCCATGATAAAATCATGGTCTTTTTACACTGTCTACTTAAAGGGGATAATACCATAGTTTGGTCTTTTTAATACGTTTTTCAACTAACCACTTGTTACGTTAAACGAACTTATTCTAATAAGAATAGGTCGTTGAATAGACTATTGTCTTTAATTTGGCTTAACTGTTTGTTCCTACTTTATCTTTTGCCAAATAATCATAAGCTACGGTTGGTGCTGCAAGTTTAAGGTCAGTAAGAATATGAGAAACATGAACGATTTCAAGAACTGGGAGGTCCGCCATTGGTGCAAGCACATGTTCAAATAATTGCAAACGGGCAGGTCCTGTCCATGCTCCATGGATAGTTAATTCCGATATATCTGTTCTAACTAGTTCACAAACCTTTTGCTTCCCATTAAAGTCAGGAACGATTTTTAGCATAAAAGTTGGACGAGTGAGCTCTTCTCTCGCTAATTTTATATCCATCGGCTGATGTTTATAGCCCATTGTCGCATTTGCGACACGGAGACTTCCATAATCTAGTGTTCCAACAAGGGTATCTGAGTCGATATAAAGCTTAGGAGCACCTAGCTTTTTCGGATAAGCACTTGCTTCTCTACCCAGTGCAATGGCAGGATGATTATCCACATACATAGCATGGAGGTATTCTCCTTTTTCATTATTGAAGGTTATTGGAATAACCTGACCGCACTCCGTGTAGGCACCCAAACCCGTAACATCAGGCATGTACATGATTTCAAATTTAACAAGAGGGTCTTCAATCTCTAATGGCTCTGGAACTACTTTTTTTAATGAATCCATATCTGTACGGTAAACAATATTCAAGTATTCCCTGTTGCGGAATAAATAAGGACCTTTTGGATAAGCTGGTGCACCAAGTGGTGTCGAGATTTGCTTTTTTACATCTTCTATTAACATACGATTCATCCTCCTTTTATACACCAAATTTTAATCCTAATTTAAATATAGGTAAAATACATATAATGAATATCATTTATTCCGTACATGAATAAAATTAGAACTTGGTACTTTTTTCTCTATTGCTTGTTGGAAATTTAGACTGGATAAAATAGAGCAATTCCCTTGTGGCATAAGATAGATATTTATTTTTTCTCCAAATGATAGCAAGATTCCATGGGATTTTAGGTTCCCTTATTGAAACAGTTTTAATCACTGATGGATCTAGTTTACTGCAGAGAGGTTCTGGCAAAATAGCTACACCATGCCTATTCGCAACCATTTCACTAATGAAATCCCACTGGGAGCTTTCATAAATGACGTTGGGATTAAATCCAGCTTGAATACAGGATTCACGAATACGATCATGTAAAGCAAATCCCTCCCGCAGGAAAATAAAGGAATCATTTTTTAATGTTTTAAGAGGAATTGTTTCAACATTAGCTAAGGGATGCCCTCTATCTACGATTAACTTTAACTCGCTTTTAATAAACGGGCAGGAATCAAACAGTTCCTGATTGACAGGTAGTACAGCAAAACCAAAGTCTACACTCCCTTCTTCTATCATCTTTTCTACTTTTTTAGCCCCCTCCTCTTCCAATTCTATTTGGATATTTGGATAGGACTGACGAAAGTCCATAATCAACTTAGGAAAAAAGAGAGAGCCTATAACTGGAGGGAGTCCAATTTTTATAGTACCTTTTTTAATTTTCATCATATCAGCAAGCTTGTCTGACAGATTATTCATCAACCTCATAATTTCCTGTGCTTCTTCATAGACAATCTCCCCTGCATCCGTCAATTTCATATGTTTTGTCGTTCTGTCAAATAAAAGGACATCTAACTCTTCCTCTAAGTTTTTAACCATTTTGCTCAAAGTAGGCTGCGTTATATTAAGCTTCTCTGCTGCCTTCGAAAAGCTAAGGTGTTTGGCAACCTCGATAAAATATCCCAATTGTCGGCTTTCCAAATGCCAATCCCTCCTTTTATAATTATTTTTCATAAATATTATTCAATATATGTATTTTACCAATATATCCGACTGCTTTATAATAAAAAAGGTTTTTAATAAGCCTTATTTAGAACAAAGGTTTTCAATTTATAGAAAAGGGAGAATATCAATGAAAGAGCATACAAATAGAACAGTCATTGTTACAGGTGCTGCTAGAGGTATTGGTTATTCCATTGCCGAGGCGTTTGTGAAAAACGGCGATTTTGTTGCCATTGCAGATTTAAATCTTGATAATGCTGTAAAAAGTGCAGAAACACTTGGAAGTCAAGCTAAAGGTTACCAGGTAAATGTTGCAGACGAGGATTCCGTAAAAAGCTTTATTGATCAAGTAGTGGCAGACAGGGGTTCTGTTCATGTATTGGTTAATAATGCTGGCCTACAGCATATTGATAAGGTAGAAGATTTCCCAACTGAAAAATGGAATCTATTGATTGGTGTTATGTTAACGGGACCATTCCTGTTGACTAAACATGTTATACCACTTATGAAAATACAACAATACGGAAGAATCATCAATATTTCCTCTGTTCACGGAAAAATGGCTTCGCCATTTAAAGCTGCCTACGTTTCTGCAAAACATGGCGTCGTTGGCTTAACTAGAACGGTTGCGATTGAAGCAGCTAATGACGGCATTACTGTTAATGCAATCATGCCTGGAGTAGTAAAAACAGAATTGGTTATGAACCAGCTTGCTGCCTTAGCACAGGAGGATGGAACGTCCGAAGAAGAAGCATTGCACAAACATCTTTTAAACAAACAAGCTCTAAAACGTTTTATCGATCAGTCTGAAGTTGCCTCAGCTGCTATTTTCCTTGCATCTAATGGTGCAGCAGCCATCACTGGAGAAACTCTTAGTGTTTCTGGTGGAATGTAAAAACGGTTTGCAAGGTAGCTAAGTGTTACTAAGGTGTTGCTAAAAAAAGGTCACGAGAGTTCCATTTTCCTCGTTACCTATTAAATAATTAGAACCTCTGTATATCTCTACAATATAAAAAAATCAGTTTGTTTGGATTACTTCCTTTATGTACTATAATCGAATTAATAAGCGTTTAGTAAACTAGGTGATAAGATGACAAACATTAGAGATTTAGCCAAAATGGCTGGGGTTTCGGTGACGACTGTTTCAAGGGTACTAAATAACCATCCATATGTTAGGGAGGAAAAGAGAAACAAGGTCTTGTCCGCCATAAAGGAGAGCAATTATCAGCCAAATATTAATGCGATCCACTTAAGTATGGGTAAAACCTTTCTTATTGGTGTGGTTGTGCCCTTTATTGACCATCCATACTTTTCTCTTTTAATAAAGGGAATTGCGATAGAAGCATTAGAAAACAATTATAAGCTGGTCCTATTTCAGACCAACTATGAGGTGGTAAAGGAACTTGAGGCCCTGCAAATGCTAAAACAAAAACAAATTGATGCCTTAATCATCTGTTCAAGAATCTCCGAATGGCCGATTATTGAAGAATACTTAACGTATGGCCGAATTGTCTTATGCGAGGATACCCGAGGGAGAAATGTCTCTTCAACGTTTGTAGACCACTATCAAGGTTTCCTGACTGCTCTTGAATACTTATACGAAAAAGGTCATCGAAACATTGGTTATTGTATTTATCGTAACTCAGGTGCAAATAGCAAGAATAGAGCATTGGCATATGAGCATTTTATTGAAAAATATCAGTTGCCCTATCATCCTGAATATATTATTACTCAATGTCTTCAATTTGAAGATGGAGAAAAAGTACTCGATAGAGTTCAACAAATGTCTAATCCTCCTTCTGCTATGCTGGTCACAAGTGATGAAGTTGCAGCCGGAATTGTTACCAGTGCACAAAATCGCAATTTCTCCATTCCAAGTGATTTAGCGATTATTGGTTTTAATAATCAGCCTATCGCTCATATGATGCAGATTACGACGATTGAAATTCCTCTCATGGAGATTGGAAGGAAGCAATTTCTTCAGGCGATGAACGAAAGTGAGATTGCTGTCTATCAAGAGGTGCCTGTTACATTGATTGAACGTGAGACAGTATAATGGTGTACTAAACTTGAGCCTACAGGTTCAAGTTTTTTTTAGGGTGATTTTAAAATTTTCATAAAATTACTTGACCTGAAACGCGTTTCATAAAATATGCTCTAGGTGCAAGACATACAGCACAAGCCGGCGTGATCGAATCCTTCGAGCGTAACGGCAGTGTTGTATCTTATCGGAGGTGTAAAATATATATATGAAAAAACCAATTGTATTTTTTGATATTGATGGAACGTTATTAGATGAAAGAAAAGTCATTCCTGAATCCACGAAGAAGGCCATTCGCCGTCTTCAGGAAAAAGGGATTCAAACTGTCATTGCGACAGGTCGTGTCCCCAAAATGTTCTACTGGATTCAAAAGGAACTAAATATTCATTCCTATGTAGCCATGAATGGACAATACGTAGTATTTGAAGGGAAAGAGGTTTACTCTAATCCCATTGGATCAGATGTACTGCAATCAATGTCCGATATGACGGCCCAAAACGGTCACGCTTTAGCTTACTGTAGTCATGATAATTATAAAGTAACTGAGAGTAATCATCCGTTTATTGAAGCTAGCTTTGATTCATTAATGATGCCCTATCCAGAGGTAGATAAAGAGTATTTCAAACAATTAGCGATTTTTCAAGGTCATTTATACTGTGACCCAAAGGATCTCAAACAATATATGACCAGCTTTCCTGAATTTAGTTTTGTAAAATGGCACGATGTTGCCTATGACATTCTTCCAAGTGGTGCTTCAAAAGCAGTTGGAATTCTAAAGCTCCTAGATGCATTGAATTTAAAAAAAGAAGATGCTTTCGCTTTTGGGGATGGTTTAAATGATATTGAAATGCTCACAACGGTTGGTACAGGAGTTGCTATGGGGAATGCGGTTCCAGAAGCAAAAACAGCAGCAGATCTCATTACGACTTCCTCTTCTCAAAATGGAATTCTTAATGGTCTTATCCAGGTCGGGCTTTTAGAGAAAGGTATGGCCGTTTAATCTAGTGAGGTGGTGCGAACAGTTGAGAGAGGCTGTTCGCTTTTGATATTTATTAGTTTTACAGCTTTACGTAAAAAAACCTGATTCCCCTATGGAAATCAAGCTTTCTTGAGTGGGCCTAAATGGACTCGAACCATCGACCTCACGCTTATCAGGCGTGCGCTCTAACCAGCTGAGCTATAGGCCCCAATTGGAGCGGGTGATGGGAATCGAACCCACTACATCAGCTTGGAAGGCTGAGGTTTTACCAGTAAACTACACCCGCA
>NZ_PGVE01000051.1 GCF_002860255.1 Neobacillus cucumis | reverse complement strand
ATTCAGGTCCTCCAAGTGCATAAGCGGCATTGATCTTTTCCATACCGTGACCCGGAATATCGACGTATATATCACGCATCAACGAGATTAATTTCACTTTGTTTGTTGTTTGATCGTAGTGACCGATCATCAAAGCGTCTGAACGAGTGTCATCTTCGTCGCCTCTTGCATCATCACCGATCAACAATACGTTAATTTCTCCAAATTGTGATTCGCCACCTTCAAAGTCGTCAAAAGCAGAATCGCTAGTAGAAAAAGTATTACTGCTGTCGCTGAGTTCTGTATGTATTTCATTTGTTTTGCCGCCGCTCGCAAACGATAAGCCGTTTGAATATTGTGCAGCGACGTATCCGCCACCCGCTAACAGTAGCAAAGTGAATACCATGAATATTAACCGTTTATATTTTCTTTTAAGTTTTTTCTTACGACGCTTTCCAGTCTCTCTGTTTTCCATTAATGTCACACCTACTCATTTGATTATGAATTCTTTGTTAGTACGCTTGAAGCAATTTGGACCGCGATCGCATCGTCTAGATACCCGACCGCAAAAATGTAGTCCGGGATGACATCTACAGGAATGATAAAGTATAATAATGCGCTGCCGATAATGGCTAGATCACGTTTTGCAACATCTTGCATTTTAAACCGTGTAAATAATTCTTTCATTTGATCGACGAATGGACCTACTCCGCCAGCCAGTTTTAACTTGTTATCAAAGTCATGAAGAATTCTTTCTCTTCCTTCAGTGGTTTGAACATATGCTTCATAACTTGCAAGTTGAAGTTTGACTTTTTCAATAGAGATATCCGCAGATAGAAGTTCTGATGTTTCGACCAATTGTTGAATTGTTTCATCGTATGTAGAATGGATCACATGTTTATGATCAACCGGATAGCCTGCCGCCTGAAGTAACTTGGCTAATGGAATTTCTAAAATTATTGCGAATTTCTCTAGATGATCTAGTGTTGCTTTGCGTTTTTCATTGATGATTCTAGAGATGGTTGAAGTGTCAATATCTGTAAGTTCGCTTAGTTTGCGCATGGACAATGAACGTTCTTCTAAAACATCACGCAATAACTGCCCGACAGACAGACCAAGACTACCTTCTGACATGACACTACCCCTCCATTTCTACTACACCGGTAAAAATATGTACTTCTCTCAAAATACTAAATGTTTGTTGGCAAATTGTCAACGGTTATAAGCAAGGATCTTTTTTTGTCGAAAAACGTCTGCCGCTGATTTAAGTAAAGTTTGAATGAATCACAATCTGTAGGCTATATCGTATTGTTATTTTCACGTTCTGATCAGTATGGCCCTCAGTGCGGTTGGCCAAGTATCATGCAGCCAATCGTTCCGGAAGTAATGACGGAACATATAGAAAAAAGTTTCAATAGGATCCGAACTGAAGTGAGAAGTTTTGCAGGTGATAGGCATTTGGGACATATATTCGAAGATGGACCAAAAGATCGCGGAGGATTACGTTACTGTATTAACAGTGCATCGATTGAATTCGTACCGCTAAAAGAAATGGAAGCTAAAGGCTATGGCTATCTGATAAGTTATGTAAAATAATATATGCTGAATCCCAATAGAAGGAAAGGAGCCACTCTTTCTTTCTTTCTTTCCTTCTTCACAGGATTGTTA
>NZ_PGVE01000050.1 GCF_002860255.1 Neobacillus cucumis | reverse complement strand
CAAACACAGTTCATTCACCTCGAGTTTTAGTCCATAACATTCTAATTATAGTATAGGTGAAAACCCCCGTCAAAACCAAATTGAGGGAGAATATTTTTAATAAGAAAAGCGCAAGCGCCTTGATCAACCCCGACAAGCATAAGACGAGCCGGCCGAAAGGTTGCATTTTAACCTTTTGGACGGATTGGCTGTAGACCATCGAGGGGCTAGGCACTGGAGCTAGACAATTCTCAAAGTCGAAAATTTTTATACTTTCTTATCTTAAAATAAAAAACATGCCCTAAAAATCAGAGCATGTTATCTGCGGTCTTCCTTGACCTTTACGTCTATATTATAACGCGGGAGTGCACGAACAAGGTCACGATGGAGACGGGCCTCTGCATCGTTTCTCTCTTGATCAGTAAGCGTCCCTTGTTTATAAACAGTCACCCTCATTCGGTCACCGTTAATCCAAATAGAATCCGTGTTAAATCCCTTTGTGCCGGCAATTACCTGTTTCGCCTTGTTTATATCATTGCCATGATTATTCGCACCTGCTTCACCGCCGCTGCCCGTATGCTTTAAATCAAGGAAATTCGGGTTTTGATTAGTGATATCATCTTCAACCTTATGCTGTTTGTTCTTGCCCCGATCACTCATACTATTAACGCCATCCCCATCGTTACCACGTATGGACATTTGGTTTTGGTTTGAAGTATCGTTACGGAGGTTATTCGCCCCACGATCGTTTTGACCCTGACAGCCGCCTACAAGCAGCAAAAACATGATACTCGCGAGAGACATCCACTTTTTCCGCATTATTACACCTCCCACTACTATCATGCCCGGCTCTAAGATGTTTTAAGCGAAAGAAATCACTCTAAGCCATTTTTCATTTTGACTCGGTAAGACAAGCATTCCGCTGAAACCAACCAAGACCTCCCACTCCAGGAAACCCAAAAAACTGCCTGAGAAACAACTCCCAGACAGTGTTAACGGTGACAGGCACCAATTATAATATTTGAACGTTGATTACTACGTTTTCTAAGTATGGCACCGCGGGCTCTTTCCACTTCATCGGTACCCCTCACCAGCATCACTTCTATTTAGCGTGTTGTCACTGGTGATGTTTTTGGGACTTCGTGATGATGGCGGCAGCGTGGCTCGTAGGCCTCTGCTGCTCCTACCAAGATAACTGGATCATGGTAAGATGCCGGACGGCCGTCAATTAACCGCTGCGTTCTGCTCGATGGAGATCCGCACACGGTACAAACCGCTTGCAGCTTCGTAACTGATTCAGCCACGGCCATCAAAGCTGGCATCTGACCAAATGGCTCGCCACGGAAATCCATATCTAAGCCAGCACATATAACGCGGTGACCACTGTCAGCTAACTGCTGAACCACCCGGACAATTCCTTCATCAAAAAACTGAACTTCATCTATCGCAATAATATCGATATCCGACTCGACATGATGCAAAATCTCGATAGAATGGGAAATTGGCTTCGCATGAAAAGAAGTGCCATTATGGGAAACAACAGATTGCTCACTGTAGCGATTATCAATTTTCGGCTTAAAAACAACTATATTTTGTTTTGCAAACTGAGCCCGCCTAACCCGACGAATCAATTCCTCTGATTTTCCAGAAAACATACTGCCACAGATAACCTCAACCCATCCGCTTTGCTTCATTAAATACATAAACGGCGTCTCCTTCCTATAACGAACCCTGTAACGATCTATATGGTATATTGTAAGTTGAATTTTCAACTATATTTAAGTATTTTGCCTGCGAATCTATGTCAATACTCTAATTTTTTTCAATAAAAAACAGGCAAGTCAGAATTTCTCTTGCCTGTTCTTGAGCAACATTATTTTTGCTTAAGGCCGTATTTTTTGTTGAAACGGTCAACACGTCCGCCAGCTTCAGCGAATTTTTGACGACCAGTATAGAATGGATGACATTCTGAACAAGTTTCAACACGAATTTCGTTCTTAACGGAACCAGTTTCAAACGTATTACCGCATGCACAAGTCACCGTTACCATTTTATAATTTGGATGAATTCCTGCTTTCATTCTTTTCATCTCCTTCCGCCCTGAATCATTCGAAACAGAGTTATATGAATGCCTGCCTTTTTAAGACAAGCATGAAATACTAAAAACACACTGCACCCATTATAACAAGGGAAACTCATTTTTGCAAGCTGGGATTTCTTGGACTTTTCTTATACACTATTAAATTTGGTTATTGATTTCCGCTCCAGGCGCTCAGCAAACCCGCGGGCGTGCCGGGGAGCCTCCTCGGCGCTTTGCGCCTGTGGGGTCTCCCCAGCCCCGTACTCCCGCAGGAGTCGAGCGCCTTCCGCCCCAATCAACAGATCCTTTTCTTAAAAAGAAACCTAACTTCCGCCCTCTATTTGGCCTGCGCACATCAACATTCGCCTACGATCGGCGTGATTTCAACTCTTCGCCTAACTGAGCGAAAAACTCTTCGTTCGACTTTGTCTGACGTAATTTTTTCAAGAAGCGTTCCGCAAAATCAGGTGAATCTGACATGGATTTACGAATCGCCCATAACTTATCCAAATGATCCTTCGGAATAAGAAGTTCTTCCTTACGGGTACCAGAACGGCGGATATCAAGCGCAGGGAAAATACGGCGCTCGGCCAGCTGACGGTCCAGGTGCAATTCCATATTACCTGTTCCTTTGAATTCCTCATAAATGACATCATCCATACGTGAACCCGTATCAACAAGTGCCGTAGCAAGAATTGTTAAGCTTCCGCCCTCTTCGATATTACGGGCAGCCCCGAAGAAACGCTTCGGACGATGGAACGCCGCCGGGTCAATACCACCAGAAAGTGTACGGCCGCTTGGCGGAATGACCAGGTTGTATGCACGAGCCAAACGAGTAATACTATCCATCAAAATAACAACATCGCGCTTATGCTCCACCAAACGCATAGCACGGTCAAGTACAAGCTCAGCCACTTTAATATGATTCTCAGGCACCTCATCAAATGTGGAGCTAACGACATCCCCCGCCACAGAGCGTTCAATATCAGTTACCTCTTCCGGACGCTCATCAATTAGCAGCACGATTAATTCCACGTCTGGATGATTGGTTGTAATGCTGTTGGCAATTTCCTTTAACAGCATCGTTTTACCAGCCTTTGGAGGCGCCACGATGAGACCGCGCTGTCCAAAACCGACAGGTGCCACAACATCCATAATCCTCGTAGACAAATGCTTCGGTGTCGTTTCCAGCTTCATTTGGCGGTTAGGATAAAGCGGGGTTAGCGCTGGGAAGTAGACACGTTCTTTTGCTGATTCCGGGTCTTCCCCATTGACCGCTTCTACATGAAGCAGCCCATAATAGCGTTCGTTTTCTTTTGGAGGCCGAACCTTACCGGACACCTTGTCCCCATTACGAAGATCAAAACGGCGGATTTGCGATGCGGAAATATAAATATCCTCTGAGCTTGGCGAATAATTGATTGGACGTAAAAATCCGAAGCCCTCTGATTGAATAATCTCGAGTACACCTTCCATGAAGAAAAAGCCCTGCTGTTCGGCACGAGATTTTAAAATTGCAAAAATTAGTTCTTTTTTCGTTAATTTGCTGTAATAGGTTACTTTATATTCGCGAGCAAGCTCATAAAGCTCCTTCAGCTTCATATTCTCTAAACTTGAAATTGTTAATTCCATTTGTACACCACTCTTTAAAATTTTTCCAGCAAATCCGCCTCGAATGCAGCGGGAGATTGTCCAGTTAGATAATATTAGAAATTAGAGGAATTGAAATAGAAGTAGAAAAAGAAATGAATAGGTTTGCAGAAAATATGCATAATAAAAACAATTACTATTTTACCCTCTGTACAAAAAATTAATCAACTAAAATTTATTTATCCCATTAAAGGGAAATATTTCTAAAGTCAATTAATTAAATGAAGAGACTAGATGCAAAAATCTAGCCTCTCCATTGGTGCTGTCACTATTAATACTATCTGCACATTATTATTGGTGCCTGACACCATTTATTGCATATTACTGATGTTTATGTGTTTTTAAGGTGTTCGAGCTCTTCTTTTGTCAGTGCTTCCCGCCAAACTGTGGCTCCGAGACCGTTTAGTTTTTCAACTAAATTACTGTAACCACGGTCAATATGCTCAAGACCCGTTACTTCGGTAATCCCTTCGGCTAGGAGACCCGCAATCACAAGGGCTGCTCCGGCACGCAGGTCGCTCGCCTTCACTTTTGCCCCCTGCAGCTGCACAGGACCATTGATAATCGCAGAACGACCTTCCACCTTAATATTTGCGTTCATTCTTCTTAGTTCATCGATATGTTTAAAACGGGCACCATAAATCGTATCGGTGACCACGCTTGAACCCGAGGATTTTGTTAAAAGAGTCGTAAATGGCTGCTGAAGATCGGTTGGGAAACCCGGATATACAAGCGTTTTGATATCAACCGCTTTCAAATTCACCGAGCCATCCACAAACACTTGGTCATCACCAGTCTCCACACGCACGCCCATTTCTCGGAGTTTGGCAATCAAGGATTCTAGATGCTGCGGGATCACGTTGTCCACCAAAATTCCTTCGCCGACAGCGGCCCCTAAAATCATATAGGTCCCAGCTTCAATCCGATCGGGAATAATGGTATGCCTGCAGCCATGCAATGTTTCAACCCCATCAATCCGAATGACGTCCGTGCCGGCTCCTTTGATTTTTGCCCCCATGTTAGTTAACAAGGTAGCCACATCAATAATTTCCGGCTCTTTTGCAGCATTTTCGATGATTGTCCGTCCTTTAGCGCGTACTGCTGCCAGCATAATATTAATGGTTGCCCCTACACTGACCACATCGAGATAAATCCGCGCGCCCCGAAGTTCGTCTGCACGCAAATAAATCGCACCTTGTTCGTTCGTAATCTGAGCGCCCAGTGCTTCAAAGCCTTTAATATGCTGGTCAATCGGTCTTGGGCCGAGATGGCAGCCTCCTGGCAGGCCAATAACCGCCTTCTTAAACCGCCCTAGCATCGCCCCCATTAAATAATAGGAAGCACGCAGTTTCTTTACCTTTCCGTTTGGCAGCGGCATGGAAATCATGGTTGAAGGGTCAACCGTCATCTCCTCGTCAGTTATTACAACATTTCCGCCAATTTCCTCGAGCAAATCCTTTAGTATTTCCACATCAGAAATATGCGGCAATCCTTCTATTGTTACGGGTGATTCTGCTAAAATCGTAGCCGGAATTAAGGCAACGGCACTATTTTTTGCTCCACTGATGCGAACTGTTCCTTTTAACGGATAACCGCCCGCAATTTTAAGTTTTTCCATTAATTGACTCCCTTCTAAGCCCACGAAAGGTCGTGAATGGTTGTCAGCACTGGACTTTTATTTGAGTGTAAGCACATCTTAAGCTCTAGAAACTAAATCAAACGCGCTTAAACTTTATTTAAAAAAGACCACGAGTACCCAGCGAGGCTATAGGTATATTTTTCCAACACAAAAAGTCAAATTCCGACAGCTTGTCTATCATTAGTTTACACGAAAATTCCAATTTCATGTATTCATAATAAAAAAATTTATAGTGCTTTGTCCAGCGGCCGTAAGTGCAATGTTTTTGTTATGAGAAAAAAGAGAGTGTCCCCAATGGAAATATTAAGTGTTTGTGCGGTTGTTCGCTTATTCGACTAAATTTTCAGACTACTATTCCCAAACATAAACCGCCCTTAAAGAAGGACGGTTTTCAGTTTTATAATGAATTCACTTAAATTATGCTCTGCCTGAAGAACCGAATTCACGCATTTTGCCGATAACAGTTGTTTTGATCGCATCGCGAGCTGGACCAAGGTATTTACGTGGATCGTACTCTTCTGGTTTTGCCGCTAATACTTCACGAACTGTTTTGGCAGAAGCGATTTGGTTTTCAGTGTTTACGTTGATTTTTGCAGTTCCAAGAGAAACAGAACGCTGGATATCTTTTGTTGGGATACCAGTACCACCGTGTAGTACTAACGGCATGCCAGTAAGGTTTCCAATTTCTTCCATTTCTTTGAAACCAAGATTTGGTTCACCTTTATAAGGACCGTGTACAGAACCTAATGCAGGAGCTAAGCAGTCGATACCTGTACGTTTTACCAACTCAACACACTCGTTAGGGTCAGCATAGATAATGCTTCCAGAAACGTCATCTTCTTGTCCGCCAACAGTTCCTAGTTCAGCTTCAACTGAAACACCTTTTGAATGAGCGTAATCTACTACTTTTTTAGTAGTTTCTACGTTTTCTTCAAATGGGTGGTGAGAAGCGTCAATCATTACTGATGTGAAACCAGCATCGATTGCTTCTTTACATTTTTCAAAGCTTGAACCGTGGTCAAGGTGAATAGCTACAGGAACAGTTACTTTTAAGTCTTCCATTAAGCCTTCAACCATTTTTACAACAGTTTTGAAGCCTGACATATAGCGTGCAGCACCTTCAGATACACCAAGGATAACTGGTGAGTTCTCTTCTTGTGCAGCTTGAAGGATTGCTTGTGTAAATTCTAAGTTATTTAAGTTGAATTGACCTACAGCGTAGCCTTCCGCTTTCGCCTTGTTAAGCATGTCTGTCATTGATACTAAAGGCATTTCTCTTCCTCCTTAAGTTAGGTTGATATCATTTTAACCAGGGTCTTCCCTAACAGGTTTTCCCTTTGATTTGGTGATTATGTATAAATCGAAAATGATATACAGCCTGTTAAAAGTTCATATGTATCATAACAAAAGAAAAGAGGAAATGCCATAATTCGAGCATGTTTTTTCAAACTGTCACAATGAAAGCGCACCCATTGGTAATTCTAGGTTTCCTGACTTTACTTTCGGGAAAAATTCAACATTTTAGTTCGTTTTTTGCGGTATATGTTTGCGAACAGCCGCACGGATATCGTCAATATCGAATGGCTTGGCAAAATGAGTAAGGGCACCAAGGTCTTTGGCTTCTTGAATCATATCCAATTCACCATAGGCGGTCATGATGATGACGCGAATCTCTGGATCGATAACTTTCATTCGTTTTAAAATTTCGATACCGTCCATACCCGGAATTTTCATATCCAAAAGGACAAGATCCGGATGATGCTTTGTCACAATCTCAAGTGCTTGAACTCCATTTGCCGCTTGAAAGGTTTGATACCCTTCTTTTTGGAACACTTCATTCAGCAAGATGCGAATGCCAAACTGATCGTCGACAATTAAAATTTTCTCTTTCATAAACTCCACCTCTTCCTTGGCTTTTTATGTTGTAGTTTTCTTTTACTTGTTATAGTTCGACTTAGGGAAATAAATATCCTTCTTAAAGTTTTGTTATTTTGCAATTGTTTTGGGTTAAGTTTAGAAAAAGCTTATAATAGATGGGAAATAAGGAGGTTTACTATGTTAAAAATGTTTACCACCCAATTAACGGGTGTTTTAAAAAGAATAGAGGAAAAAGAAGAGTTCTCTTTTGAGGATGGCGCCCGCCTGCTTGCTCAAGGCCCTGTTGGTGATGGTACGATCTATATCTACGGCTCACAGGAAATGAAGGCGGTAGAATTTGAAGCTGTAGACGGTGCAGAGCCGCTGCGTGGAGCTAAGGTGTTAACCGATGGCCATATCGAAGCGCTCACTGATGCCGACCGTGTGCTCCTGTTTACCAGGTTTGCGAATGATGCCCCTGCACTTGAACTGGCACAACGGCTGCGTGAAAAAATGATTTCCTTTGTAGCTGTTTCTACGGTGGCAGAGCCGAGTGAGGGAGATTTATCCCAATTAGCGGATGTACATTTCGATTTACGGTTAAAAAAAGGATTGCTTCCAGATGATATCGGAAATCGCTATGGCTATCCTTCTGCGATCGCCGCATTGTTTGTGTTTCATGGCTTAAAATTTACAATCGATGAGATTTTAGCGGAATATGAAGAATAGGACAGGGCCTTGCTGGGCCCTGTTTTTTAATGGTGGTTTTTTTAATGGCAGCTCTTTTTAATGGTGCCTCCTTTATATGGTGCCTGTCACCTTTAATAACCGAACAATCATGTAAATAGTGGAAATGGTGACAGGCACCACAAAAAACCAGTCCCCTCCAACGGGGACTGGTTTAAAAAAATTAATATTTTTGAATAGAAGCTTTAATAAAATCATGGAACAAGGCTTGAGGCCGTGTTGGTCTTGACACAAATTCAGGGTGGAATTGTGACGCCACAAACCATGGGTGATCTT
The DNA here is from genome assembly GCF_002860255.1 of Neobacillus cucumis. Taxonomy (GTDB): domain Bacteria; phylum Bacillota; class Bacilli; order Bacillales; family Cytobacillaceae; genus Neobacillus; species Neobacillus cucumis_A. The sequence goes on along the minus strand of NZ_PGVE01000050.1, from coordinate 68,041 downwards.
TCAATTCAATGATTTCTACTAAACGGCCATTAGGGCTTGTTCCTGAGAAAACAAATCCTTTTGCTTCCATTTCTTGGCGATAGAAATTGTTAAACTCATAACGGTGACGGTGGCGCTCGTATACGACTTCATCATCATACGCTTCAAACGCCTTTGTTCCTTCCGCAAGACGGCAAGGGTATAGGCCAAGACGTAACGTACCGCCAATATCCTCCACATCCTTCTGCTCTGGAAGAAGGTCGATGATTGGATGTTTCGTTTCAGGTACAAATTCTGCCGAATGCGCATCAGCATAGCCTAATACGTTACGGGCAAATTCAATCGTGGCCAGCTGCATACCTAAACAAATGCCAAGGAATGGCTTCTTGTTCTCACGAGCGTAGCGGGTTGCTTCAATCTTCCCTTCCACACCGCGGTCTCCGAAGCCGCCTGGGACTAACACACCATCCACATCATCAAGAAGCTCGGCCACATTTTCACGTGTCACATGTTCAGAGTTAATCCATTTGATCTCAACATCTGTATCAAACGCATAACCAGCATGCTTCATTGCTTCAACAACAGAAATATAAGCATCCTGAAGTTCTACGTATTTACCAACAAGACCGATTTTCACTTTACCAGAAAGGTTTAGAACGCGCTCAACAAGTTCCTTCCATTCCGTCATTTCCGCTTCCTTCGTATCTAATTCCAAGTGATCGCAAACAATCTGGTCCATGTTTTGCTCTTGAAGGGCAAGTGGAATGGAATAAAGGGTATCCGCATCACGGCATTCGATTACCGCTTTCGCATCAATATCACAGAATAACGCAAGTTTATCCTTCATATCTTGTGAAACTGGCATTTCGGTACGTACAACAATAATATTTGGCTGAATACCAAGGCTGCGAAGCTCTTTCACACTATGCTGGGTTGGCTTCGTCTTCATTTCACCTGCTGCTTTAATGTAAGGAATCAGTGTACAGTGAATGTACATGACGTTTTTGCTGCCAAGGTCGCTTTTAATTTGACGAATCGCTTCTAAGAACGGCAATGATTCGATATCTCCAACGGTACCGCCGATTTCAGTAATAACGACATCCGCGTTGGTCTCTTTTGCTGCACGGAAGCAGCGATCTTTAATTTCATTCGTAATGTGTGGAATAACCTGTACAGTCGCACCTAAATAATCACCACGGCGCTCTTTGCGTAACACTGTGGAATAGATTTTACCTGTTGTTACGTTAGAGTACTTGTTTAGATTAATATCAATGAAGCGCTCATAGTGACCAAGGTCCAAATCCGTTTCGGCGCCATCATCGGTAACGAATACTTCACCATGCTGATAAGGGCTCATGGTTCCTGGGTCCACGTTAATGTACGGGTCAAATTTTTGAATCGTTACATTTAAACCTCGATTTTTCAATAAACGCCCTAAGGAAGCAGCGGTAATCCCTTTTCCAAGTGATGAGACCACACCACCAGTTACAAAAATATACTTTGTCATAAAGTAGTCCTCCTCGATTACAGTTTGTGCATTATTCAGGTTGTTTAAGGATATTTTTTTAAAAAATTATTTCCCTATTGCTCCAAAAACGAAAAAACTCCTAGTATAGTTTGGGAGTTTTTTTAAAAATAAAATAAAAAGCGCTCCTTCTCGCGGCTTGCGAGGGGAGCGCATATTAGTTATATTGAATCGTCCTTTTAAAAGGAGCCCAAAAAAGATAATACAGGTGCTCGGATAAAAAGTCAAGCCGTTTACCAAACTCAAAAAAAGTGGTAAACGGCTTGATTTAAATTAGGCTTACAAGTCTTCGTCTTCTTCCAAATCGTCGAATTCTTCGTCTTCCTCTTCATCTTCGTCTTCATCGTCCAGATCTTCATCCAGAACTTCATCTTCATCAAGTTCGAATTCATCCTCGTCCTCTTCGTCAAGGACATCATCGTCGTCGTCAAATTCATCGACATCATCAAGGTCGTCCAGATCTTCATCTTCATCATCCAGAAGATCATCTTCATCATCGAAGTCATCCAGATCATCATAATCTTCATCTTCAATGTCATCGAAATCTTCAAGTTCGTCTTCGTCAACAACCTTCTTCGCCTTTTTCTTCTTCGGTTTAATAGCTGTGATAACCTCTTCTTCAGCCGTATCCACTGGATACCAGAAGCGAAGGCCCCAGCGGTTTTCTCCTAATGAGAGAAAGCGCCCGTCAATGTTGATATCTGTATAAAATTGTGCCAGGCGAGAACGAATTTCTTCGTCAGATATTCCAGCCGCCGCTTTAATCTCGTTCACCAAATCATGAAAGGAGATTGGCTGCTTGCTATTTTTTAAATATTCATAAGCCATTTCCATGAGGGATAATTCCTGCAATTCCTCTTTTGAGTATTGTGCTAAACTCACTATTGGCACTTCCTTTCTCTATTTCAAACTCTTAACATTCGAGTCATTCAGGACAGTTAGGATTCTATGTATGAAAAAATAATTTGTTAACTGTCTACTGCGGACGTTATAGTATCTGCACTTCTAAATTTTTGCATATTCTTCATTATAAACAAATTCTTGGTGTTTATGCTAGTGCAAGAAGATAGTTTCACTTGATTTTTTGCAGAGCGAATAATCACCGCTCTTTAGATTTGTCTCTCTTAAGCTTTTTCATCTCCTTAATGGAGATATACAAAAAGAAGATTGCCAAGAGCAGAAAAGAGACAGCGCCCAACTGGAGCTCATAAAGATAGTACAAGGGCCAGGAGAAAATAATTAATATAATTACAATGTAACTAACCTTCATTGGACACACCTGCCTGTAAAAACATCTAAGTTGGAATGCTAGTTTGATTATATAAGATACGAGAAAAATTTGATATCAATAACAAAATAATATTTTACCACAAAAATAGACACAACCTAAAAGGCAAGGCACCATGTGAAAACTTCACATGGTGCCTGTCACCGTTTATTCAGGCGCTTCCGCCTTTCGATTTACATATTGCGACGATACTGTCCTCCAACCTCATATAGTGCCCTTGTTATTTGCCCGAGGCTGGCGACTTGGACGGTTTCCATTAGTTCGGCGAAAATGTTGCCGTTGTTCACGGCGGCAGCTTTTAAGCGGTGTAAGGCCGCCGCAGTGTTCACCGCATGCTTTTCCTGGAAGGCCCGCAAATTATGAATCTGCAATTCCTTCTCCTCTTTCGTTGCCCGCGCCAGCTCCATATTATTCACTTCTTCTAAGGACGGCGGATTTGGGTTCAAATACGTATTCACCCCAATAATTGGCAGTTCACCCGTATGCTTCTTCATTTCATAATACATCGACTCATCCTGAATCTTCCCGCGCTGATACTGCGTCTCCATCGACCCCAGCACCCCGCCGCGGTCATTCAATCGGTCAAATTCCTGAAGCACCGCTTCCTCCACCAAATCCGTCAACTCTTCCACCATAAACGAACCCTGTAATGGATTCTCATTCTTCGTTAACCCGTGCTCCTTCGTAATAATCATCTGAATGGCCATCGCCCTGCGAACCGATTCCTCCGTCGGTGTTGTAATCGCCTCATCATAGGCATTCGTATGAAGGGAATTACAGTTATCATGCAGGGCCATCAGTGCCTGCAGTGTCGTCCGGATATCATTAAAATCAATTTCCTGGGCATGCAGTGACCGCCCTGAGGTCTGAACATGATACTTCAGCTTTTGGCTGCGCTCATTCGCCCCATACTTATCCCGCATCACCGTTGCCCAAATCCTTCGCGCCACTCGGCCAATCACCGTATACTCTGGATCCAGGCCATTTGAGAAAAAGAACGATAAGTTCGGCGCAAAATCATCAATCTTCATGCCGCGGCTCAAATAGTACTCCACATACGTAAAGCCATTGGAAAGTGTAAATGCCAGCTGCGAAATCGGATTCGCACCAGCTTCGGCAATATGATACCCGCTAATCGACACCGAATAATAATTACGAACTTGGTGATCGATGAAATATTGCTGAATATCCCCCATCATCCTTAGTGCAAATTCCGTTGAAAAAATACACGTATTTTGTCCCTGATCTTCTTTTAAAATATCGGCCTGGACTGTACCGCGCACCGTCCGTAACGTATAGGCGCGAACCTCAGCGAACTCCTCCACCGTAAGCGTACGGCCAAGCTCTGATTCCTTCTTCTGCACCTGCTGATCAATGGCCGTATTCATGAACATCGCCAAAATAATCGGTGCCGGCCCATTTATTGTCATCGAGACAGACGTTGATGGGTGGCACAAATCAAAACCGGCATACAGCTTTTTCATATCATCCAGCGTACAAACACTGACCCCGCTCTCGCCCACCTTCCCAAAAATATCTGGGCGGTAATCCGGATCCTCCCCATACAAAGTCACCGAATCAAAGGCTGTACTTAAACGCTTCGCGGCATCATCCTTCGATAGATAGTGGAAGCGGCGATTCGTTCGTTCTGGTGTTCCCTCACCGGCAAACTGACGTTTTGGATCCTCACCCTCCCGCTTGAACGGAAACACTCCTGCCGTATACGGGAACGAACCCGGCACATTCTCCCGATACACCCATCGCAAAATCTCACCATAATCTTTATATTTAGGCAGCACCACTTTCGGAATATCGAGCCCAGATAAACTTTTCGTCTTTAACACCGTGATAATCTCTTTATCCCGAATACGCGTTACAAATTTTTCACCAGCATAAGTAGACTTTGTCTGTTCCCACGCCGCGAGAATTTTCCGTGATTCCACCGTCAATAACGCTTCTGTCTCCTGCTTCACAACCTCTAAAGCAGCCACTACCTCCGGCTGATCGCGAACGGCATCGATCGCCCCCTCGAGCTGGAATAATTTCCGGGCAAATTTAGCCTGCTCTTCTGCCTTGCGGTGGTACCCGCGCACCGTCTCTGTTATTTCCCGTAAATAATAACGCCGGTCCGCCGGAATGATGACATTTTGCTTCTCAACCACCGCCTTCTTGCTAAATGACGTCACCCACTCGGTATCCGCTTTTTCATTAATCACTTCCACTAATGCCGCAAACAAGGCATTTGTCCCCGGGTCATTAAACTGGCTGGCAATCGTGCCGTACACCGGCATCTCGTCCAGGTCTTTTTCAAACAGCATATGGTTGCGCTGGTACTGCTTTTGTACCTGGCGCTTCGCATCCTCGGAGCCCTTGCGCTCAAACTTATTGATCACAATTAAGTCCGCAAAATCGAGCATATCTATTTTTTCTAACTGGGACGGGGCCCCGAACTCACTCGTCATCACATACATAGACACATCGCAGATCTCGGTGATTTCAGCATCTCCCTGGCCGATCCCGCTCGTCTCTACAAGCACAAGGTCAAAACCGGCCGCCTTTGTGACCGCGACCGCATCCTTAATCGCCAGCGATAATTCATTTTTCGAAGACCGTGTCGCGAGACTGCGCATGTAAACATTAGGCGAGAAGATCGCATTCATACGAATCCGGTCACCCAGCAGAGCACCGCCCGTTTTTTGTTTGGTCGGATCTACAGAAAGAATCGCCACCTTCTTCCCAGGAAACTCATTAATATAACGGCGAATGAGCTCATCGGTTAACGAACTTTTTCCGGCACCACCCGTTCCCGTAATCCCGACAACAGGAATCCCCTTCTCAAGTGACTTTACTTGTTCGAGCACCTGTTCAGCTGCAGCCGCAGCCTCGTTCCCTTTATCCACATGAAGCTCTGCCAACGTAATCAGCTTAGCAATGGCATTCACATCACCCGTCGGCAGTTTAACAATCTGCTCGCTTATATCGTCCGTCACCGTTGAAAAATCACATTCCTGGATCATCCAATCGATCATGCCCTGAAGTCCAAGCGTCCGACCATCCTCCGGTGAAAACAGACGGGCAATCCCGTAGGCGTGCAGCTCATCAATTTCCCGCGGGATAATCACCCCGCCGCCGCCGCCGTAAATTCGAATATGCGGCGCACCCTTTTCCTTTAATAAATCATACATATACTTAAAGTACTCCACGTGCCCGCCTTGATACGAAGAAATCGCAATCCCCTGAACATCCTCCTGAATTGCTGCATTCACCACCTCTTCAACCGAACGGTTATGGCCAAGGTGAATGACCTCCGCCCCGCTCGCCTGAAGAATCCGTCTCATAATATTAATCGAAGCATCATGACCGTCAAACAGGCTCGAAGCCGTCACAAACCGGATATGATGCCGCGGCTGATATTTCCCCATCGTACTCCCCCTTTTGGAAAGGCTATTTCCGCATAAATTGTTGTTTTTCGTAAGTTCTCCGACCCGAATAACTATATGCATCCATCGTGGCATCTTTTCGTAAGAACATTTGCGAAAATTGCCCGGGAACTTAGTACATGTTCCTTTACAAGGTCCTAAAGCAACAAAGTTTACGAAAAGAGCCTTTGGAAAAATGAACCTAATCTTGTACGCGCGTCTTTACCCTTTTTCCGGAACAGCTACTGCGCCCGAGACCCGGCCCTGGACCCCCGATAATAAAATCTCTGTCTGCATTTCAATATACTCCTCGAGCGTAAACAGCCTTCTAAGTGCCCAGCGGCGGAATCCCCACATCTGCCCCTGGACAAAAATGTTATGGGCGATCAATTCAATCTGTTTTTCCGATAGTGTCAGCTCCCCGTTCTCGACACATCGGGTCAACAGTTCCTCAAACATCGCGACCATTTCCATTTCTTTTTTGAGTACATACGGCAGAGCGTCCTTGGACAGTGACTTCACTTCCTGATACATGACCAATACTTCTGCCTGCATCTCATCCATCACCTGAAAAAAGTCGGCAATCCCATGCTTTAAGCTGTCGAGTGTCCCTTTTTCTACCGCGAGGTCCTCCTGAAGCCGTTCACTTACATGGTCATAAATGCTGTCGCAGACAAGATAAAGGACGTCTTCCTTTGTGCGAATATATTCATAGAGGGTGCCAATGCTAAATCCAGCAGCTTTGGCGATCTCCCTCGTCGTTGTCCGGTGAAACCCCTTTTGTTTAAAAAGCGCTACAGCCCCTTTAATCATTTGATCACGTCTTTTTTGCACCAGACGCTCATCCTTGACAGAGGCTTGAACCTCTCTTTTTTCCATTCCCTGCTACCGCCTTTATTTTGTTATCATTCTCGAGATTACAAGCCGTTGAATTTCCTGTGTTCCCTCATAAATCTGCGTGATTTTTGCATCACGCATGAAGCGTTCAACTGGATAATCCTTTGTATAGCCATAACCGCCGAAGACTTGCACTGCTTCCGTTGTCACCTTCATAGCCGTATCGCCCGCAAATAGTTTCGACATCGCTGACTCTTTACCATATGGCAGGCCATTGGACTCGAGCCAGGCAGCTTGATAGGTTAGTAGTCTTGACGCTTCTATATTGGTCGCCATATCGGCCAGCTTAAAAGAAATGCCTTGGTTAGCAACAATCGGTTTCCCAAATTGCTGCCGTTCGCGCGCATAATCAACCGCCGCATCAAGGGCGCCCTGAGCAATCCCGACGGCTTGAGCGGCAATGCCGTTACGGCCGCCATCGAGTGTCATCATCGCAATTTTAAAACCTTCCCCTTCGGCGCCTAACCGGTTTTTTATAGGAACCTTGCAATCTTCAAAAATAATTTCCGTTGTTGGCGAGGAACGAATCCCTAGTTTCTTTTCTTTTTTCCCAACAGAGAAACCTGGGAAGTCGCTTTCCACAATAAAGGCGGTCGTTCCTTTCTGCTTGCTCGATGGATCCGTTAAGGCAAAAACCACATAAATATCGGCGACACCGCCGTTTGTAATAAAGATTTTTGAACCGTTTAACACGTAATGATCGCCTTCTAAACGGGCAGTCGTTCTCATACCGCCGGCGTCCGAACCGCTGCCGGGCTCTGTTAAGCCATACGCACCGATTTTTGTCCCTTCTGCCATGGGACGCAAAAAGGTTTGTTTTTGCTCTTCGCTGCCAAATTTGTAAATCGGCCAGCCTGCGAGCGAGGTGTGGGCGGATAAAAGCACGCCTGTTGAAGCGTCCACGCGGGATAGCTCTTCAACAGCGATACAGTAAGCAAGAAAGTCGCTGCCAATGCCGCCGTACTCTTCTGGCCACGGAATCCCGGTTAAACCGAGCTCCGCCATCTTATCAAAAATCTCCCGGTCGAAGCGTTCCTCCTCATCGCGCTCTGCCGCGGTCGGCGCCACCTCGTTCCGCGCGAAATCCCGAACCATTTTTCGAATCATTTCATGCTCTTCGGACAATTTAAATTGCATTTTCATGCCTCCTCCCCCCAATTGGGGGCTTTATTCACAAAAGTTTTGATATATTAACAAAAAGTGCGGACATATTAACAAAATTTTGATTTTATTAACAAAAAAACGGATGATATGAACAAATTTTTAGTTTTATTAACCTCTTTACAGATGCTTACTAATCACAATCCGCTGTATCTCGCTCGTCCCCTCATAAATTTCCGTTACCTTAGCATCGCGGAAATAGCGCTCGACCGGATAGTGTTCTGTATAACCATAACCGCCAAATACTTGTATGGCTTCCGTTGCAGCTTCTACCGCTGTCCGTGTTGTAAACAGCTTCGCCATCGATGCCTCTTGCGTGCATTTTAAGCCCTTACTCCGCAAATCTGCTGCACGATAGACTAATAATTTTGCTGCCTCCACGCTTGTCGCCATATCCGCCAGCTTAAAGGCAATCCCTTGCTGAGCGGCAATCGGTTTGCCAAATTGATGACGTTCCTTGGCGTAGGCGGTTGCCGCTTCTAAGGAGGCTTCCGCTATCCCAAGAGCCTGGGTGGCAATCCCAATCCGGCCAACATCGAGATTAGCCATCGCAATTCGAAAGCCCTCGCCTTCTTTTCCAAGCATGTTTTCTGCAGGAACGTGCATATCCTCAAAGGTTAGCTGCACCGTTCGCGAGCCATGTAAGCCCATTTTCTTTTCATCCTTGCCTACGATAAATCCAGGGGTGCCTTTTTCCACAATAAAGGCGGCAATCCCTTTTGTTCCAAGGGACGGATCAGTTGTAGCAAAGACAATATATACATCGGCCTCGCCGCCGTTCGTGATAAACACCTTTGAGCCATTTAACACGTAATGGTCACCTTTTTTTACTGCCCGTGTTTTTAAACTGGCTGCATCGGACCCTGAGCTTGGCTCGGTTAAGCAAAAGGCCCCCAAATACACGCCTGAGGCCAGCTTTGGTACATACTTTTGCTTTTGTTCTTCTGTCCCAAAATACAAAATCGGATTGGTACAAACGGACGTATGGACAGATAGGATGACACCGACTGCAGCGCTTACTTTTGAGAGCTCATGGATCGCGATAATATATGAGGTAAAATCCATCGCCGCACCGCCGTACTCTTCAGGTACGGGTATCCCCATTAAACCAAGCTCGCCCATTTTGCGAAGAATTCCCCGGGGAAATTCCCCTTTTTCCATATTTTTTATAAAGGGTGTGATTTCTTTTTCGGCAAAATCACGAACCATTTTCCGCATCATCTCTTGCTCTTCTGTAAATGTAAGATTCACCATCTATCTCCCCTTCCTGAGGATGAATATTTCGATGCTTTTGCCAGGGGAATCTTAGAGTATGTAAGGTTGGCGTCATCCACCTGGTTTATTATTCTATTCGTAGCTATAGAAGCCGCGCCCTGTTTTCTTTCCGAGCCAGCCGGCTTTTACATATTTGCGTAAAAGCGGACATGGGCGGTATTTATCATCACCAAACCCTTCATGAAGAGTTTCCATAATGTATAGGCATGTATCTAAGCCGATAAAATCGGCTAGGGTTAACGGTCCCATCGGATGATTCATTCCGAGTTTCATTACCTCATCAATGGCTTCTTTTGTGGCAACGCCCTCGTAAAGCGTGTAAATGGCTTCGTTAATCATCGGCATCAGGATGCGGTTGGAGACAAAGCCTGGAAAGTCATTGACCTCAACCGGCACCTTGCCTAATGTTTTGGTCATATCCTCAATTACTTGATAAACTTCATCAGCTGTTGCGAGACCGCGAATGATCTCAACGAGTTTCATAACAGGAACCGGATTCATGAAGTGCATGCCGATCACCTTTTCCGGACGCTTGGTGCTGGCGGCAATTTCTGTGATAGGCAGTGATGAGGTGTTGCTTGCTAAGATGGTGTGTTCTGGGGTAATTTGATCTAGTTGTGCAAAGATTTTTGTCTTAATTTCCATGTTTTCAATCGCGGCTTCAATGACGAGATCGACGCCGCTGGCATCATTTATGTTAGTTGAGGCAGTGAGTCTTGCTAATACTTCTTGCTTTTGTTCTTCGGTCATTCGGCCCTTGTCAACGCTGCGGGTGAGATTTTTCTGGATGACTCCTAATCCCCGTTCAACGAATTCTGGTTTTAAGTCATTCAGAATCACTTTGTATCCGGCTTGAGCGCAAACCTGGGCGATTCCCGAGCCCATTTGTCCTGCCCCAATGATCATAACCTTTGAAACATTCATGTTTTCCCCTCCGAATCTCTTTTTTTTTAAATGGTTCTGTTAAATTTAGCTGTTGATTTCCTCTCTAGGCGCTCAGCAAACCCGTGGGTTACATGTCGTTAACTGCAAGTTAAAAGCCAATATCCGCAAATGAATTCCACTTATTCGCAAATATTGGCCTCATGTCCCCAATTAATCTGTGTAACTTACGCTTTCGGCACCTCAATCATCACCGCATCGCCCTGGCCGCCGCCTGAGCAAATGGCAGCAATCCCTACTCCGCCGCCGCGGCGCTTCAATTCGTGCATCAACGTAATAATAATCCTCGCTCCGCTTGCGCCTATCGGATGCCCTAAGGCTACCGCACCGCCATTAACATTTACCTTTTCTGGGTCAAGTCCGGCAATTTTTCCGCTGGCTAAAGCGACAGCTGAGAAGGCTTCATTGATTTCAAATAAGTCAATCTCCTCTAAGCTTCGACCCGTTTTTCTTAACAGCTCATTAATCACCAATCCAGGTGTCTGCGGGAAATCCTTTGCTTCGACCGCAATAGCGGCATGGCCAAGGATTACAGCCCCCGCCTCTCGTCCTTCCCGCTCAGCACGCTCCTCACTCATTAACACAAGGGCAGCCGCACCGTCATTCACGCCTGGAGCATTCCCCGCCGTAATCGTGCCTGTTGAATTAAAGACAGGCGCTAATTTTGACAGACGTTCGATAGAGGTATCCTTCCGCGGCCCCTCATCAGCAGAAACCAATACCGGGTCGCCTTTACGCTGAGGCACCTCAACCGACACGATCTCCTCCGCTAACTTTCCGCTTTCAATAGCAGCAATCGCACGAGTATGGCTTCGAAGTGCCCATTCATCCTGGGCCTCACGTGAAATCTCCAGCTCTGCTGCCGTCTGATTCCCGTACGTGCCCATGTGCACCCCAGTAAACGTGCAGGTCAAGCCGTCATGAATCATTAAGTCCTTTACAGAGGAGTCACCCATTCTAAATCCCCAGCGTGCCTTTGGCAGAATATACGGAGCATTGCTCATCGATTCCATTCCGCCTGCCACAATTACCTCTTCATCACCCGCACGGATCATTTGATCCGCCAGAGTAACACTGCGCATGCCAGAAGCGCAAACCTTGTTAATGGTTTCAGTCTTCACTTCCCAAGGAAGGCCGGCATGACGTGCCGCCTGGCGGGATGGAATTTGCCCCTGTCCTCCTTGTAAAACGGACCCTAGAATAACCTCCTCTACCTCTTCTGGTTTCACGCCAGCACGAATAAGTGCTTCCTTTACAGCCATACCGCCAAGCTGTGAGGCACTAAAGCTGCTTAAATGTCCCCCTAGTTTTCCAAAAGGTGTTCGAACACCGCTTAAAATGACCGTTCTTCCCATATCAGATCTCTCCCTCATTCATTTTCATCACACTTTAGCCAGTTCCCCTCTACTAGCTGCGACTGAACGCTCGCTCGAAATGGAGCGAAAAATATAACGCAAGCTAGGCCCCACACACCTATGCCTACGTCTAATAAATCAATGAAAGCGTTTTAATCTATAAGTCTATTTTACATAAAAAAGAGCAAGAGTTGAATTATTTTACACAAAATTTTTAAAATTTTGATTTGTAAAACAATCCAACTCCTGTCAAAAATTAAGAAGCCTCTGCTTTTACTTCGCCGCATACCGCCTTTTCAAGCAGTTCAGCCACATCATAAGTAGCTACCTTTTCTTCTACTTCTTTTGCCTTCGTTCCATCTGACAGCATGGTTAAGCAGTATGGACAGCCAGAACTGATCACTGATGGGTTAACAGCAAGGGCCTGTTCTGTCCGGCTGACGTTAATGCGGTGACCCGTCTCCTCCTCCATCCACATCAAACCGCCGCCCGCGCCGCAGCACATTCCCTTTTCCCGGTTACGTTCCATTTCCACAAGCTTCACACCTGGAATGGATTTTAGAATCTCCCGCGGCGGATCGTATACTTCATTGTATCGTCCGAGATAGCAGGAATCATGGAACGTAATGGTTTCATTCACGTCATGTTTTGGAACAAGTCTTCCATCACGGACTAACCTGTAAAGAACTTCAGTATGATGGAATACTTCTGCCTCTAATCCAAAATCAGGATATTCATTTTTAAAGATATTATAGGCATGCGGGTCAATCGTAACGATTTTCTTCACACCGGCCTTTTCAAATTCTTCGATATTCTTCGTGGCAAGCTCTTGGAATAGGAATTCATTCCCTAATCGGCGCGGTGTATCACCTGAGTTCTTTTCCTTGTTGCCAAGTACGGCAAATTTCACCCCTGCTTCGTTCAAGAGCCTTGCGAAGGATAAAGCAATCTTTTGACTGCGGTTATCGTAAGATCCCATTGAACCAACCCAAAATAGGTATTCAAATTCCTCGCCAGCCTTGTTCATTTCCTTCACGGTTGGAATATGAACATCCCCCCGTACCTCGCGCCAGCTTTCGCGCTCTTTACGGTTCAAGCCCCACGGATTTCCTTGGCGCTCGATATTAGTCATGGCACGCTGGGCATCTGGGTTCATTTTTCCTTCTGTTAAAACTAAGAAGCGGCGAAGATCGATAATTTTGTCAACATGTTCGTTCATGACCGGACATTGATCTTCACAGTTGCGGCAGGTTGTACACGCCCAAATTTCCTCCTCGGTAATCACATCCCCGATCAAACTAGGGTTGTAGGCCACGGCAGCCGCAGATTCCTGTGCACCCTGTCCCTGTGCTGCAAGTGCAATCTGATTTCCTTTTGAATTTGCAAACGCAAATGTCGGCACCCATGGCTGCTTAGAAGTGACAGATGCCCCATAAAAAGTGAGATGGTCACGCATTTTCACGATTAAATCCATTGGCGACAGCATCTTCCCTGTACCAGTGGCCGGGCACATATTCGTACAGCGCCCGCATTCCACACAGGCGTAAAAATCGATCATTTGGTGCTGGGTAAAGTCTTCAATTTTTCCAACCCCAAACGATTCCTGTGATTCATCCTCGAAATCTACTTTTTTCAACTTACCCGGTTTATCCAGACGATTAAAATAGACGTTTGCCGGGCCGGCAATTAAGTGTGCATGCTTCGACTGCGGCACGTAAACCAAGAAGGTTAACAAGAACAATAGATGCGCCCACCATGCTATGTAGAAGATAACAACGGAGGCGGTTTCATTTATTCCTGAAAAAATAAGCGAAATAAGTGAAGCAACAGGTTCTGTCCACGAAGGGTCCTCACCATGCCAGATAAGACCCATTCCATTTCCCAGGAGAACAGACACCATTAATCCCCCAATAAACAACAAAACAAGCCCCGATTTAAAATTCCTTTTTAAACGAACTAATTTTTCAACATAACGGCGGTGAAATGCCCAAACTACCGCGACGAGAATCATTAGGGTGACAATTTCTTGAAAAAATGTAAACCCGGGATACAATGGCCCAAGCGGCAGATGTGTGCCTGGAACAAGCCCCTTCCAAATAAAATCAATGGCCCCAAATTGGACTAAAATAAAGCCATAAAAGAACATGACATGTATGGCACCGCTTTTTTTATCTTTAAGCAGCTTTTTCTGGCCAAACACATTGATCCAAATTTTCCTCAAACGTTCTTTCACATTGTTGTCAAACTCGACTTTCTTGCCCAGCTTAATAAATTCAATCCTTGTTTTGATCACATAAACAAACAGACTGATAGCGTAAGCGGTTACAACCAAAAACGCAATCAGATTCACCCATAAAAGACCCGTCAAGCAAAACGCCCCTTTCCTTGAATTCTCCCCTGTCGTTTGTTGAATTTTCTGAATTGTACCTACCTTTATTATAAAAATGAATGAGCATTCAGTCAAATCTTTTTTTAAAATTTGCCCAACTAATAGAAATAACCGCTCTGGGAGACACTAATGAAACCGATTGGGGGAAAGATTGTTAATGAAATTTGTACTCTTTTTGAGCGGATTCATTGTTCTTATCATTATATGGCTTGTCTTAGATTTTAGATTAGGTCGAAGGAAGCATCTTTTAGCAGCAAACAAGGTAGAGACCGGCATCCTCCATGGAGAGTTTGAGCTGTTTACGCAGGGAAAGGAATTTTTCCGCAGTTATTTTACTGAGATACAGAAGGCCCAAAAACATATTCATGTCCTGTACTACATCGTGAAGAATGACAGCCTTGGACAGGAATTTTTCACCATTTTAAAAGAAAAGGCACGTGAGGGTGTCGAGGTCCGATTACTCATTGACCGCCTCGGCAGCTTAGAGATCAAGAAAAAAGAGGTTAAGGATTTAAGGAACGCTGGTATTCATATTGCCTTTAGTAATCGGGTGAAGCTCCCTTTCCTTTTTTATTCAGCCCAAGTCCGCAATCATCGGAAAATATCCATCATTGATGGGAAGGTCGGCTTTATGGGGGGATTTAATATTGGCAAGGAGTACATAGATGAGGACCCGAAGCTTAGCCCGTGGCGGGATTACCAGTTAAAAATCACGGGTGAAAGTATCAATTTTTTGCAGAGTGAGTTTTTAATTGATTGGAACGAATATGCAGACGAAAAGGTTTTTAACCAGCCCGAGTTTTTTCCTAAACTGATGAAAGGCAAGATTCGGCATCAATTTAATCCAACAGAGGCAGGGATGCTGGAGATATTTTTTATTCAATTAATTAAAAAAGCTGAACAATCCATTATCATTGGAACCCCCTATTTTATTCCAAGCATACCCATTTTTAATGAATTACTTGAAGCACGGCGGCGCGGCGTCACCATTACGCTCATTGTCCCCTACACCGCTGATCATATCCTTGTCCAAGAAGCCTCATATCGTTATTTACGAAAGCTTCTTAAAGAAGGCGCACAGGTTTATCAATATAAAAATGGGTTTTATCATGCAAAAACAATCCTGATTGATGATAGAATTTGTGATATCGGTTCGGCTAATTTCGATCGGCGCAGTTTATTTTTAAATAAAGAAATTAATTGCTATATTTATGATCCTGCCTTTATTGAACGCGTAAGACGGGTAATCAAAAAGGACATCCTTGATTCAAAGCCAATGTCCTTAGAGGATTTAACTAAACCAAACCTTTGGCGGTCTGTGAAGGAAACGGTCGCAGGAGCTGTCTGCCATTTTTTATAAGGGGGAGCGTTGGATGATAAAGATAAGGTTCGGGTATGTTTCACATGCGATTAGCTTATGGGATGCCTCCCCTGCTAAGGCACTTACCTTTACCCGATATAAGCAGCTCAGTGCGAGTGAGCGCAAAGAAAAGCTGCTTGAGGTGACAAGATTAAATCTCAACCATACATTACGGATGCTTTACTACAATCTTGCGCACGAAATCGAATTGTACCGGTTCTCAAGCTCCATTGTTCCGCTGGCCACTCATCCGGAGGTCCGCTGGGATTTTACCACTCCTTTTTTGAAGGAATGGCGTGAAATTGGGGAGCTAGTCAAACGGAATCAGCTGCGGGTCAGCTTTCATCCGAATCAGTTTACCCTGTTTACTTCACCGAAAATGACTATAACTGAAAATGCCGTGATTGATATGACCTACCATTATCAGATGTTTGAAGCGATGGGCATCACTGATAGGGGCCTGATTAATATCCATGTTGGCGGGGCTTATGGCGATAAAACAGCTGCATTGACAAGGTTTTATGAGAACCTGACCACTTTGCCTGCAGACATTAAAAAGGTAATGACGTTAGAAAATGATGATAAAACCTACACAGCGGAGGAAACCCTGACGGTGTGTGAAAAGGAGGGAATTCCTCTCGTGTTTGATTATCATCACCATATGGCCAACCTAAGTGAGGCTCCACTGGAGGTGCTTTTGCCGCGGATTTTCGCGACATGGTCAAATGTTGCAGTGATTCCTAAAGTCCATATTTCTTCTCCAAAAAATGAGAAAGAATTCCGCTCGCATGCTGATTTTGTTGATAGTGAATTTATTATGCCGTTTGTCCATTTATTGCGCGAAAGCGGGCAGGATGTTGATTTTATGATTGAGGCCAAGGCAAAAGATCAGGCTGCCTTAAAATTAGTAGAGGATTTAAGCAAACTGCGTGGATTTAAGCGGGTCAGCGGGGCCAGTATTGAAGTAAAGTAAAAGAGTCTCCGAATATGATGGAGACTCTTTTCTATTCCTCAATTAGGTTTAAAACCGGCACATCTCTTTCGTTGTCAGGCTCTTGGCGGGAATAAATCCTGGCCATTTTGGTGGCTTCGTCTACATGTTGAATAATCACAGGGTTTCCGTCATAGGTGACATTAATCATATCTGCTGATTCTAGTATTTCTTTTGCTCTTCCTACATTCATTTGCTAGTTTCACTCCTACTTATATTATCTATCATTAATATCTGCATTTTTTTGGAAGATATTCATGTTTTGGAAATTTTACTTGTATGTTGATTTCGCACATAACCAAAATAAAAAAGCCTCTCGTTTCCAATACGAGAGGCTTTGGTTTACATTTTTTCAGGAGCGGAAACTCCGATTAGGGCAAGTGCATTTTTTAGGGTAATTTGCACTGATTTTACTAAGGCAAGGCGTGCCTTTGTGCGTTCAGGATTTTCGCTGTCAAGCACCTTGTCCGCATTATAAAAGCTGTGGAACGCTGATGCCAATTCTAAGATATAGTTCGTAATACGGTGTGGTACACGCTTTATTGCGGCCTCACCGACAGCAGATGGAAATTCACCAATTTTCTTCAATAAGTCAATTTCCTTTTCAGAACCGATCAGTGAAAAATCAGCATCTGTATCTACATTAATTCCCTGCTCCCCGCCGGTACGGAGGATACTTGAAATCCGGGCATGGGCATATTGAGCATAATAGACTGGATTTTCATTTGATTCTGATACAGCCAAATCCAAGTCAAAATCCATATGAGTATCCGAGCTGCGCATTGCAAAGAAATAACGCGTCGCATCGAGGCCAACCTCATCGACCAAGTCACGCATGGTTACAGCCTTTCCGGTCCGCTTACTCATCTTCATTTTTTCACCGTTTTTATAAAGGTGAACTAACTGAATAATTTCCACCTCGAGGGCCTCACGGTCGTAACCTAAAGCTTGGATAGCCGCCTTCATCCGTGGAATATATCCGTGGTGGTCCGCACCCCAAATATTGATTAATTTTTCAAAACCGCGCTCAAGCTTGTCCTTATGGTAAGCAATATCAGGCGTTAGATAGGTATAAGAGCCATCTTGTTTGATGAGCACGCGGTCCTTATCATCACCGAAATCAGTTGAACGCAGCCATGTTGCGCCGTCCTGCTCGTAGATATAGCCTGTTTTACGAAGCGCCGCGAGCGCCTCATCGATTTTTCCATTTTTATAAAGGGAGGTTTCTGAGTACCATACATCAAAGCCAACGCGGAAATCTTCAAGGTCCTGCTTCAGCTTGGCCATCTCATATTTCAAACCGTATTCACGGAAAAATTCGAAACGTTCCTCATCCGCGACATTTACGTACTTATCGCCAAACTCTTCTGCTAAAGCCTTACCGATGCCGATGATGTCTGCTCCATGATAACCATCTTCCGGCATTTCCTTATCCATGCCTAATGCTTGGAAATAACGAGCCTCTACCGACAATGCTAAATTATTAATCTGGTTTCCGGCATCGTTAATATAGTACTCACGTGAAACATCGTAGCCAGCTTTTGCAAGAATATTGGAGAGTGAGTCCCCTACGGCCGCACCGCGGGCATGTCCAAGGTGAAGGTCCCCGGTTGGATTTGCCGAAACAAACTCTACTTGGACTTTTTCTCGGTTGCCGACAGTGGTTTCACCGTATTTATCTCCAGCTTGTAGAACGGTTGGAATTAAGTCTGTTAGATAAGCATTATTCATATAAAAATTAATAAATCCTGGTCCTGCTAGTTCAATCTTTTCAATGGAAGCCTTTGAGTGATCAAAATTAGCCACTAATGCCTCCGCAATCATTCTAGGCGCCTTTTTTGCCACCCTTGCAAGCTGCATCGCCATGTTAGTGGAATAATCACCATGGGCCTTTTCCTTCGGGATTTCAAGGATTACATCAGGAATCTGTTCTTCCGCTGCCAGACCGGCCTTGAGTACCGCCGCACGGATCTCTTCCTTTAGTTTTGTTTGTACCTGTTCTACTATGTTCATTTTTCATCCTCCTGAAAGGTTATCTCCAAATGGTAGGTTCCTGCAGGGGAACCCTGCATCGTAAAGTCATATAGAATATCAATCAGACCGTCAGTATGTTCCAGTCTTCTTGTCATCGTCATTGTTTCAAATACCCCAAACGGCATCTCATAGCTGCCTCTTAATTTCTTATGTAACTTGAACGGCAGGCGCATTTTTACTGCTCCGCCTCTTAAAATCAGTGCCTCATCTGACGCGACCTTTACAATCGTGCGAACAGTGCCTTCCTCCAGCACTTCCTCATATTTAAGAAAGGCTGCCCCGTCCTTTTCAAAATAACGGCCACACACCTTCAGCTCAATTGTCTCTGAACCCTCTTGCTGATGGATGGTTGTTTTTACATTTATCTTCATTGAAATTTCAGTAGTAGACAAACTCAAATCACACTTCCTTATTAAAAGGAATATATCATTCCCTTTAAGTTCCTCTTATTATCATCATAGACCTAAGTCCATTAACACATACTTTATCTATTATAAACTTAGACAACCAACAAATCAAAAGATGCCCGCCCCACATCGGGACAGGCACCAAATTTGGTGTCAGGCACCATTAACTATCAAAACATCGTGATTAAATAGTAAATGGTGACAGGCACCTTAAACGATTAAATCATTGTGATTATACAACAAATGGTGACGGCGCCATTATTTTACCCAGCCTAGGATCATTTCGCGGAGTAATTTGCTGGCTGTGTTGGCTGTTTGTTCTGATGGGTCATAGATTGGTGCAACTTCCACTAGGTCTCCGCCCACTACGTTGACTTCAGAGCGTGCAATCGCATGGATGGAGGCAAGTAATTCTTTTGAAGTGATTCCGCCGCAATCCACTGTTCCTGTTCCTGGCGCATGTGCTGGATCTAAAACATCAATATCGATGGTTACATAAACCGGACGGCCAGCCAGTGTTGGCAGAATTTCCTTTAATGGCTCAAGTACTTCAAATTTAGAAATATGCATGCCATTTTCCTTTGCCCATTGTAACTCTTCCTTCATACCAGAGCGAATTCCAAAGGAATACACGTTCTTTGGACCAATATGTTCAGCAATCTTACGGATAGGCGTTGAGTGTGATAACGGCTCGCCCTCATATTCCTCACGCAGGTCTGTGTGCGCATCAAAATGGATAATAGCTAAATCTGGATACTTTTTATACATAGCCTTCATGACCGGCCACGAAACTAAATGTTCGCCACCCATACCAAGCGGGAACTTGCCTGCTGCAAGGATTTGGTCTACAAACTCTTCGATCATATCAAGGCTGCGCTGGGCATTTCCAAATGGAAGGGGAATGTCACCGGCATCATAGTATTTTACCTCTTCAAGCTCGCGGTCAAGGTAAAAACTATACTCCTCAAGACCAATGGATACCTCACGAATACGGGCTGGGCCAAAACGTGAACCTGGTCGATAGCTCACCGTCCAATCCATTGGCATTCCATATAATACAACCTGACTATCTTCAAAATTCGGGTGGCTCTTAATAAACACATTGCCCGAATAAGCCTCATCAAAACGCATTTCAAATCCCTCTCTTTTATGTATTCCCGGTCACAAGAACTTTTTGTGACCGTTTATTTGGTTTATTTACTTCAATAAATCCCCTACAAACTTAGGCAAAACAAATGCTGCCTTATGCAGTTCTTTTGTATAATATTTTGTTTCAATCTCATGGAATCGGTCTTCGCCTACTTCTAATGGATCATATTTCTTTGAACCAATCGTAAATGCCCATAAACCGCTTGGGTATGTTGGAATATTGGCTACATACAAACGAGTAATCGGAAAAATCTCTCTGACATCACGTTGGACATTTCGGATTAGGTCTGCTTTAAACCACGGATTATCCGATTGTGCCACAAAAATTCCGTCTTCCTTTAACGCTTTAGAGATTCCAGCGTAAAAGCCTTTTGTAAACAAATTCACCGCTGGACCTACCGGTTCCGTAGAATCCACCATAATGACGTCATACTCATTGTCACTTTTGGCAATATGCATAAAGCCGTCATCCACACGGACATCCACCCTTGGATCATCGAGCTTACCAGCAATCTCAGGAAGAAATTTTTTTGAGTACTCGATTACTTTTCCATCAATATCAACTAAGGTAGCTTTCTTCACGCTTGGGTGCTTCAACACCTCACGGATCACACCGCCGTCCCCGCCGCCGACAACTAAAACGTTCTCAGGGTTTGGGTGGGTGAATAATGGCACATGTGCCACCATTTCATGATAAACAAATTCATCACGAACTGATGTCATGACCATGTCATCTAGCAGCAGCATGTTGCCCCACTCTTCGGTTTCAATCATATCAAGCTTCTGAAATTCGGTTTGCTCTGTATGTAAGGTTTTGTTGACTTTCATGGTAATCCCAAAGTTTTCAGTTTGCTTTTCTGTAAACCAAATTGACATAACCAACTTCCTTCCATATGCATAAAATCCAGCGGCCGCTTCCGCTTTTCTAATATGCTACCCAAACTATTGAATTACAAACATAAGAAAAAGTCTAGTAAAATTTAAAGAATTTTTTCATGAATGTTTAAAATGACTCTATTTTTTCAATACTATTACTATCTAATTTTAAAAAAACTCGATTTTTTCGATATCTAGCTGCAGCGCTTAGCCCCTCGAGGTCGCTTCGGTCCTGTCAATGAAGTCAAAGAACGACTTCATCGCCAGGACCTCCAGCGCTTGTCGGGGCTGACCAAAGCGCTTCCGCTTTTAATGTGGGGTGAATATGATGGAAATCATGACTGATCAAGGGTTTCGAAAGACAATTAAATACCTAAGGGCGTTTATTATCCTCAGTTTGATAGGCATGATTTGTTTGCTCATCCTTTTTGCCGGTATCCTTGGCTATGCAAAAATATTAGGAGCACCGCCGCTGGCTGTCCCGCAATCAACCTTATTTTTTGCCGATAATGGAACCTTAATCGGTGAAAGCAACAGCGGTCAAAAACGCTACTGGGTCAGAATGGAGGAGATTTCACCGGATTTGGTCAACGCCACCATTTCGGTCGAAGATAAGAACTTTTACCATCACCATGGCTTTGACTTTAAGCGGATTGCCGGAGCCGTTGTTGCAGATATTCAGGCTTTTGCGAAAGTACAGGGTGCGAGCACCATCACTCAGCAATATGCACGGAATCTATTTCTTGAACACGATAAAACATGGAAGCGTAAACTGAATGAGGCCTTCTATACCATTCGCCTAGAGATGAATTATTCAAAAAAGCAAATTCTTGAAGGCTATTTAAATACCATTTATTATGGCAACGGTGCCTACGGTGTGGAAGCTGCCAGCAAATATTATTTTGGAAAAAAAGCCTCCCACTTAACCCTTGCCGAAGCAAGTATGCTTGCAGGAATACCAAAGGGACCGGGAATCTATTCACCGTTCGCAAATATGGAAAAGGCTAAAACCCGTCAGGCAATTATTTTACAAACCATGGTGGAAAACGGCTATATTACGAAGAAGGAAGCACAGGCCGCCGCGATTGCGCCACTTAAATTAGCAGGGATTCACACTGCAAAAAAAGCAAAAGTAGCTCCTTATTTTCAGGATGCGGTCCGAAATGCACTTAAGAACCAGCTTCATTTAGATGATCGAACCATCGCTTTAGGCGGATTAAAGGTCTATACAACCCTTAATATAAAACAACAACAAGCGGCCGAAAAGCAAATTAATAAATATGTAGCCAGCTCTTCCGAGATTCAAATCGGACTTGTGGCCATGGACCCAAAAACGGGCGATGTGAAAGCAATGGTTGGCGGCAGAGATTATGAGAAAAGTCCATTTAACCGTGCCGTCCAAGCCATCCGGCAACCTGGCTCAACCATCAAGCCCCTGTTGTATTATGCGGCCTTAGAACATGGCTTTACCCCGTCTTCGACGATGCGAAGCGAATATACGACCTTCCATTTTGATGACGGACAGGCAGATTACACACCGCATAACTTCAATAATAAATATGCAAATGGGGAAATCACACTCGCCCAGGCACTTGCTGTGTCTGACAATATTTTTGCAGTCAAAACCCATTTATTTTTAGGGGAAGATACTTTAATTGAATCGGCTAAGAAATTCGGATTGTCCACTAAAATGTCAGAAGTACCTTCACTTGCTTTAGGAACCTCTGGTGTTCGTGTAATTGATATGGCCAATGCCTACAGCATGTTTGCTAATGGCGGAAAGCAGGTGCATCCGGAGTTAATTACAAGAGTGGAAGACTATAATGGAAATGTCATTTATGAAAAAGAAGACCATCATGAACGAGTTTTAAATGCAGCAAGAGCCTACGTGATGACGCAAATGTTAACGGGAATATTTGATTCGAAGTTAAACGGCTATGCCAAGGTAACAGGAAGTACCGTCCTTAAGGACATTACCAGACCATACGCTGGGAAATCCGGATCAACGGAAACGGACAGCTGGATGATCGGTTACTCTCCGCAGCTGGTTACAGCCGTCTGGGCAGGCTATGATGTCGGGAAGCCAATTGAAATGACTGCTGAAAAAACGTACGCGAAGAAAGTTTGGGCCAACTTTATGGAGGAAGCCTTGAAGGGGAAACCGGTTAGGGCGTTTAAGCCTCCAAAAGATGGTGTCATCGGATTATATGTGAATCCGCAAAATGGAAAACTGGCTACTAGGGATTGCCCTGTCCGCCGTTTTACGTACTATGTTAAAGGCACCGAGCCGACTGAATATTGCACCGACCACTTAAAGAATATCCACCATAAAGATAAAAAGAAAGCAGAAGAGAAAAAGGTACCTTGGTATAAGAAAATCATGCCATGGGAATAGAAAAGCTCCGGATTGCTCCGGAGCTTTTCTTGTCCTAGTTTTACCAGTGTTTTTCACACTGACTATATATTACCTTATTTTTAGAAAAAACTACAACTAAATAACTTGCAAATTTTTCTAAAAAAATTATTCGGCCAGGAGTCCTTTTTTCAGTTCCTCTGAAGAGTTCTCCCATAATACCTCATTGTGGGCACGTAAGAAATTGGCTAATACCTTTTTCGAAGGATCATCCATTACATCCACTATAATATGGCGTTTGAGTGATTTATCCATACGGTTCACATGCTCAGGCAAGGATTTATAGCCGCGGCGGATTTCACGGTCCACTGTCATATAACAAGCAGTCACACCGGCATAATAAGGACCTTCTTCATTTCGGTCAATAGTCACCCAAATCAGCCAATAAGGCTTGCCGTTTGGCACTTCTTCTTGTTTGGGCAAAAATTTAATCCCTTTTTCCACGGCACTTCGGGCATGCATCGCACCGATATCAATCTGCGCCTCGCCTGCTTCAATATCAATAAAAACAGGTGACACATTATCAAGGCTCAATGCCCCTTTTCCAAATCCTTTATGTCCCGCCATAGGGTCGGTTTTTTTTATAATATTAAAGCCCATTTTATTCTTATTTTCTTCCATTAAAACAATAACCTCCTAGAAAAACAGTGTGTAAAAGAAATTGCTTAATCCTTCCCTTACCCCCGGGACGACAATGCTAAAAATAGGCTGGATCGTAAAACGGTCAAGCGGGGTGATCACGAGAATTAAAAAGATCAGCATTCCGTATTGTTCATATTGTGTCATTTTTGCGCGAACATGATGAGGAGCGAGATCCTCAATAATTCTGTAGCCATCAAGCGGCGGCAGCGGGATCAGATTGAAGATGAATAAAACAATATTTAAATTAATAAAAATCATTAGGAATTCATCAAAATGGACAGAAGATTCTACGCCGAAACGCATGAGACCATAACCGACAATAAAACCAAGCGAGGCCAAAATCAAATTAGACAGCGGGCCGGCTACGGAAACAAGGATGCCGGCTAGACGCGGTTTTTTAAAGTAAAAACGATTAACCGGTACAGGACGAGCCCAGCCAAATCCC
Organism: Neobacillus cucumis; assembly: GCF_002860255.1. Classification (GTDB taxonomy): domain Bacteria; phylum Bacillota; class Bacilli; order Bacillales; family Cytobacillaceae; genus Neobacillus; species Neobacillus cucumis_A. The sequence goes on along the minus strand of NZ_PGVE01000050.1, from coordinate 43,494 downwards.
GCAAGAAAAATAAGGATGGTTCCGATTGGGTCTAGATGCTGCAACGGGTTGAGAGTCAGACGTCCTTGTTTTTTGGCAGTATTGTCGCCAAATTTATGAGCAACATAGGCATGGGCAAATTCATGAAATGTAAAGGCAAAGATAAGGGTAATCGCCACATAGGGAATTAACCGCAGTGGGTAGGCCAGATGGAATCCTTCCATTTGATTTCTCCTTCCTTATTAGAGACCGATGGGAAAATGAGCTAAACCATGTTTATATATGGTTCTTTCGTTCTGTATTAGTTTTAGTATAACTGATACTGCTTGTAAAAAGAAAATCAAAAGTGCACACAATATTGCACTTTTCTTGGGTTTGTGGAACACTACAAGTAGTTCGCTTAAAAGGAGGAGAAAAATTATGCCATATGTAACAGTCAAGATGCTAGAAGGACGCAGCGATGACCAAAAGCGTGCATTAGTTGAAAAAGTAACTGATGCTGTCAGCGAAACCACCGGTGCCCCAAAAGAGAAAATCACCGTCTTCATTGAAGAAATGAGCAAAAACAACTACGCAGTAGCCGGCGTCCGCGCAAGCGATAAATAAAATAAACGGTGACATTAATGGTGACAGGCACCGTTTATCACTCATAAATAGTAGAAAGGGTGCCTGTCACTAAAGAAAAAACCGCCCGAGTTGGTTTTCATCTGCCCGGCGGTTTTTTGATCTATATTATTGAATTTTGGTTTTGAGGGTTTCAATGTATTGATAGGCTTCCTCGATTTCAGCATGGGTATAACGCTGGCTGCTTTTTAAGGTGAATACCTTGTCGGTAACTTCTTCTTTTGAGAGATTATCAAAATACAAAACCGTTGAAACTAGCTCGAGGAATCTAGCATTTTGTTCGTTCATATCCATAAAACAATCCTCTAAACTTGGCATCTCTACTTTATTTAAGCTTAGAAATTCCTTCCCCGACTCTGTCAGTGTATAGCGATATTGGTAATATCCGCCCTTCTTTTCTTTTACTTCATTTAAGAACCCCATATTACAAAGTTCTTCTACCCTTGTTGTTAATTCCTCAGAATAAGGGCCGTAAAAATGAAACTGAAACCGCTCTTGAAAAGGGAAATCTACCTTCTTCGCAATATATATCATCTTCTGCAGCTTTTTCCTTCCGGTAATCTGACCAGAAACCATAATCGCCTGCATCAGCTTAGCATGATCTTTTAACAACATTCGTCATCTCCTACTCCATCTAAACAGATCTCTATTGGTGTCATACACCATTTCTCATATGTTCACTATGTTAAGATCTATAATGGTGACAGGCACCATTTCTAATGTTTTCAGCATGTTACTATTCTAAAAGGGCACGAATTTGCTTTTTTAGTTCGCTTTGGCTGGAGTTGTCTTCGATGAAGTCAGCCGGGTAATAGAGTTTGTGGTCCGTTCTCCTCTTTCCTGAAATCGCATCGACGATTTCTGATTCCCGGGATAACTCTCGTAATTCTCCGTTTTTCATCAATAAATGAATCGGCAGCCGTTCTTCTTCCTCACCTGGGCGGTAGAAATCATAAGGTAAATCCGAAGAGGAATCAACAATCAAATAATATTCAGGGTCGATTCCTGCTTTTTCAAATAGAACCGTTAATTCAGCAAGCTTCTTGTATTCTTTCGCAGGGTCAAACTCAGCATATTTAAATAAGTTGCGATTGACGAAGCGCCTGCAAAGGTCGCTTAATATCGCATCCTTTTCTTCTTGCCAAATCTGAAAATAATAAAAACAAACAGACTCATCCAATTTTAAATAGTCTTCTAATGTTACCTTCTCCTGGAAAAGAGACATGAAGTGGATAGGCTCAAGTTTAAAAGAGTAGTTATTCTCATACAAATACTTGGCGCGGTGGAGGATTTTCCTTAAAACCACTTCGGCACTGCGGGAGACAGGATGAAAGTATACCTGCCAATACATCTGATAACGGCTCATAATATAGTCCTCGACCGCATGCATGCCGCTCTTTTTGATCACGACCTGCTCTTCCTTAGGCCGCATGACCCTTAAAATTCGTTCCATATCAAATTGGCCGTAGCTGACCCCCGTAAAATAGGCATCCCGCTGCAAATAATCCATCCGGTCTGCATCTATCTGACTAGAAATCATGCTGACAACAAGCTTTTTCGCTGATGTTTTGGCTATGACCTCAGCAACTTGCGTGGGAAAATCAGGGCTTACTTTCAGGAGAACCTTGTTGACTTCAGTGTTCCCTAAAATAATCGCACGGGTTAGGTCTTCGTGGTCAAAATCAAATACTTTTTCAAACGAGTGGGAAAACGGGCCGTGCCCAAGGTCGTGGAGAAGTGCCGCACATAGAGTTAGAAGGCGTTCATCATCGTTCCATTCCGGTCTCCCTCTAAAAACATCATCGATAATGCGGCGGACAATTTCATATACTCCGAGCGAATGGTTAAATCTGCTGTGTTCTGCACCATGAAAGGTTAAAAAAGTGGTTCCGAGCTGCTTAATCCGGCGCAGACGCTGAAATTCTTTTGTTCCAATGAGATCCCAAATTACCCTGTCCTGGACATGAACATAACGATGTACGGGATCTTTAAACACTTTTTCTTCCGTTAACTTTTCAGCCGAATATTGCATGGAATACCCTCTTCCTAAAACAAATGCTACTTTCCTATTGCCAAATTTTGGCCAATCTAATCATTACTCCTATTATATACCAAAAAACAGCAAAATTCCGCACGATTTTTCGACATCAACAGACGTCATCCACCATTTACAACATCTACGCATTACTAATAGTGACAGGCACCAATTCTACTATTAGCATATGATTATTGGTGACAGGCACCCAATGGAACCAAACGTACCAAACAAAAAGAAAAACCACCTTTGGTCTAATTGGACGCAGGTGATCTTCTATGAATTACTATCTATTTCCACACAGGGATTTACTTAATCTTTTTATTTACCTTCTCCATTAATTCCTCTTCCGTTAATGCAGCTACGGGGCGGTTGTTAACAAAGGCAAAGGTTTTTTTTCGGCCGGGACCGCAATAAGATTGGCATCCAATTTTGATTTCGGCATCCGGATCCACTTCTTTCAAACGAGGGATCAATGTCTTTAAATTCACGGCCTGACAATCATCACAAACACGAAATTCATTCGACATTCCATCCACCCCTTTCTATCGTCAATCTATTATCTGTATCACTATTTTATCCAATAAACACAATTAGTAATTTGAAAACACAATTATCTTTTAAACAGTTTTACACCATAGGTATTTTACAGGTTCTTTTTTTCCAATGCAAGCCTCAGGTCATTAGCAACTCTTGTCAATCCTACTTAATCTTTTAGTTAAAAACTCTACTATCCTTGCAATCATTTTGGTATAAACCTTGAAAAAGTTGTCAATCCTAAGACTAGAACTTTAAAAAAACGTCAGTCAATGGAACTGACAAATTGGTAAAACTATCCAGGGAGTTGAAAAATATGAAAGTTCGTCAAGATGCATGGACAGATGAAAATGACTTACTATTAGCTGAAACCGTTCTTCGTCATGTAAGAGAAGGCAGTACTCAGCTAAATGCTTTCGAGGAAGTAGGAGACAAGCTTAACCGTACTTCAGCAGCTTGTGGCTTCAGATGGAATGCCGTCGTCCGCCACACCTATGAAAAAGCACTCCAACTAGCCAAAAAGCAGCGAAAACAAAGACAGCGAGTATTAGGAAAAGACCAAGGCGGCAAGAAAAAGCTGCTTTACAATCCTCCAGTCCCGGCTACAGATGAATTAGAAATATTAGCCCCAATTCATGTGGAAATGCCTATGGAAACCGCTGTTGAGATGCCAGAAATGCAGATAGAAATGGCCGAAGAAACCTTTGTTAAGCCAGCAGTCTCACAAACAACACAAACACAAACCTACCGTCAAGCAGTACCTGCGGGTGGTGCAATGTCACTTGATGCGGTTATCTCTTATTTACAAAACTTTCATCATGCCAATCTGCAAAATGAAGCACTAAAAAGTGAGAATGAAAGATTGAAAAGAGAAATTACCGAGTTAAGAAAGCAAAATGAGGAAATGACTGCAAAAATCGAAGGGCTGGAGCAAAATACCGAGACCATTCAAGAAGACTACGAGACCTTGATGAAAATCATGAACCGTGCCAGAAAACTTGTATTATTTGAAGAAGAGGAAAGACCCGCTACAAAATTCAAAATGGATCGTAACGGAAACCTTGAAAAAGTAGCAGAATAAATATTTTTCTTTGGGGAACTAAAGGGAGAAGAGTCAAAGCGTTGCAGCAACTTAATATAGGAAGCCGTAAATCTATTGAATAGATCTACGGCTTTTTTATTTGGGAGTATAAAATCGGGTGTTGATTTCCGCTCCTGGCACTCGCTTTCCGCGGGGAGCGCCGAGGAGGCTCCAATCAACAGGGAGATAAATCCACAGCTCAGATTAACTTATCTGATCCGCCATCTCAGCAATTTTCTCATTCCGTTCCATCACCCGCTGATAGTACCCAGGAAACAAGTCATGCTCGAACTCATTCAACTGTCCAGCATATAAGTATTCACTATTTGCTTTTAACTGTTTTAAGAGACGCAGCATCACATCAGCAATCGTCAATTCAACACCGAGTAATTCCGACAGCGAGGCCATAACCTCAGGAACCACCTCCGGATAGACAAATTTCGTTTGTTCCTCTTTTTTAGCCAGCTGATAAAATTCCCGTACTACCTCAGCCCGCCTTTGGCCGCTGCCATTTACACACAGATAAATCTGCACGGCCACCCCTCGTTTCAAACGACGCTGCGAAATCCCGGCAAACTTTTTCCCGTCGATACTCAAATCATAACTTCCCGGGCAATAAGAGCCGACAATTTCCCGCGCTTCAATTGGCTGAGGAAAATCAGCAAACATCTGCTGAACCAGCTGCCACATAGCATCATAACCGCGATTGATATCAATCCCTTTTTCGACTTCTGGGAAAATTAACGAGATATTAAGAACACCCTCATCCAGCACAACCGCTAATCCGCCGGAATTCCGGACAATCGGCTGATAGCCCTCTGAAGTCAAAAATTGAATGCCCTCCTGTAAAAATGGCAATCTTGTATCCTGTATCCCTAACACAATCGTATTATGATGAACCCAGGTCCTTGCAGTCGCCGGCGCCTTGCCTGCACCAACAGAGGCACATAAGGTATCATCCGTACCAAAAGATTGTAATGCTTGAAAATGAACTCCAACCGCCGACTGGTCAATGATCCGCCACTCGTGCTGCCGTAATAAACCTTCCATTTTTGTAACTCCTTAATGGTTTAATAGGATTAATTTTATCAAAAAGAAGCGAAATTAAACAGCCCGGCAGGGTTCACTCCTTTTCACACCCAGAAAAAAGAGCCAGCCTTAGCTAAGACCAGCTCATTCGTTCATTATTTTAACCCTTGTGCTGCCGTGATAAGAGCAAGCTTGTATACATCTTCCTCATTACAGCCGCGGGACAAGTCGTTAACAGGAGCATTTAAGCCTTGTAAAATCGGCCCTACAGCTTCAAAACCGCCTAAACGCTGAGCAATCTTATAGCCGATATTTCCAGCTTCAAGGCTAGGGAAAATAAACACATTTGCATCCCCTTGAAGGACAGAGCCAGGTGCCTTACTTTTTGCAACAGAAGGAACAAACGCTGCATCAAATTGGAATTCTCCATCTAAAACAAGTGATGCATCGCGGCGTTTAGCTTCAGCTACAGCCTCTGCCACGCGCTCCGTTTCAGGTGATTTCGCTGAACCCTTTGTAGAAAAGCTTAACATCGCAATCCGAGGCTCGATATCAAACATTTCTGCTGTTTTCGCACTCTCAATCGCGATTTCTGCTAAATCATTGCTATCCGGTGCAATATTGATCGCACAATCAGCAAATACATATTTTTCATCTTCACGTACCATGATGAACACACCAGAAGTTTTCTTCACGCCTGCTTTTGTTTTAATAATTTGCAATGCCGGGCGAACCGTATCAGCCGTTGAATGTGCTGCTCCGCTGACAAGACCGTGCGCTTTATTTAAATACACAAGCATCGTACCGAAATAGTTTTCATCCAATAAGATTTTGCGGGCATCCTCTTCGGTTACTTTCCCTTTACGGCGGTCAACAAATGCTGCAACCAATTCTTCCATCCCTGCATAGCTTGTTGGATCATAAATTTCTGCATTTTCAACAGAAACGCCAAGTTCCTGTGCTTTTGCCTGAACCTGTTCAATATTTCCTACCAAGATAGGTGTCATTAAATTTTCCTCAGCTAAACGGCTGGTTGCGCGAATAATGCGTTCATCTAATCCCTCTGGAAAAACAATTCGTAAATTGCGTCCAGAAATTTTTTGTTTTAACCCTTCAAATAAATCACTCACTACATTTATCCTCCCTTAAAAAAGCTTCTTCTTCTAGGATACTTTACCAAAGTAAAATTTCAAGCAATGTAAGTCACTGGCAGCGATTACACCAAAATGTTTTAGTTTTCTAAAAATTCCACTCCTCTTTTACTATTTACCCTTTTCATAAAAATATCCACTAGTCACCAATATAGAGTTTTATAAAGGCGCTGCTTGGTCAAACTATGATATAGTTAACATTGGTAATAAGAAGAATGATTATTTAGGAGTGATTATAATGAGTGAAGCAGCACAAACGCTTGATGGCTGGTATTGCCTTCATGATTTCCGTACCGTTGATTGGACAACTTGGAAAATGCTTTCAAGTGATGAGCGCGAGGCCGCGATTCACGAGTTTTTAAGTCTTGTTGAAAAATGGAACGCGACACAGGCACGCAAAGAAGGCAGCCATGCTTTATATACAATTGTTGGTCAAAAAGCCGATTTTATGATGATGATCCTTCGTCCAACCATGGAGGAACTAAACGAAATCGAAACCCAATTCAATAAAACTAAATTAGCGGAATTCACCATTCCTGCTCATTCCTATGTTTCCGTAGTTGAACTCAGCAACTACCTGCCAGCTGGTGAAGATCCCTATCAGAATCCACAAATCCTTGCACGACTTTACCCAACATTGCCAAAAGCCAAGCATGTCTGCTTCTATCCAATGGACAAGCGCCGTCAAGGCAATGATAACTGGTACATGCTGCCGATGGATGAGCGCCGCGGCCTTATGCGCAGCCATGGCATGATCGGCCGTACATATGCTGGGAAAGTTAAACAAATCATCACCGGTTCCGTTGGCTTCGACGACTACGAATGGGGTGTTACACTTTTCGCTGATGAGGTCCTTCAGTTTAAAAAACTCATTTATGAAATGCGTTTTGATGAGGTCAGCGCACGCTACGGCGAGTTCGGTGCCTTCTTCGTCGGCAATTTGCTTGAAGAAGAACGCGTTCCTCAATTCCTCCATGTATAATTCTTTTTTAAAAAGTTCTCGGGACTTGTTCCTTGAGAACTTTTTTCTGTTTTAGAGCACTTTTCTTTCAGTCATATTTCATACTTTTTCCTCATACTAATTAAACAGCGAGTCTAAAGATTAAGCTCCGAAAGTCTCATCAAAAAGAGGTGAGAAAAGAGCCGTAAAAACTGTCACCATTTTTGGTTCAATGGAGTATGAATAGAATCGTTAAGTCATTCGTCTATTACTTTACTTATGAATGAGTTTTTATGGGAGGGAAAAAGATGAGTCAATATTACAATCCTCAAGGATTTCAGCCTTATACGGATGCATCGCGCCAGCAAGGAGCACAGCCAATGGCTGGCGGGCAAGGCTTTATGCCAACTCAGGGCTTTCCGCAATTTCCGCCGGCTGGAGGGGGTATGCCAGCCACACCGCCGCCTCAGGGCGCTGCTGGAGCTCCTGGCATGCTGCCGATTGAGCAGTCATACATCGAAAATATTCTTCGCTTAAACAAAGGAAAATTGGTTACTGTATTTGCTACCTTTGAAGGAAATAACCAATGGAATGCCAAAGAATTTAAAGGAATCATCGAAGCTGCCGGTCGTGACCACGTGATTTTAAGTGATCCGCAGGTCGGCACACGATATCTCATTCCAATGGTCGCTGTTGACTATATTACATTCTCTGAAGAAATTGAATATGAATATCCATACGGGGCCGGTCCTACTTTAGGAAGTTACCCTCCGAGATAAATAAAACAGGCATTGGGAATTTCCCCAATGCCTGTTTTTCCTATTATAAGTTCTTAACCGCTCCAACAATCATTAACACCCAAGCAGCTAAAAAGCAAACTCCGCCAATCGGTGTAATTGCTCCTAAAACTCCAACCTTCGTTAAGCTGAGAAGATACAAGCTGCCGCTAAAGAAAATAATTCCCACGAGCATTAGCCATCCGGACCATGTAAAAAGAGAGCTCATTGGTACTTTGCCGAGAAGCAATGCGACAATAAGAATTCCAGTGGCATGAAACATTTGATAGGTAACACCCGTTTTCCAAATGTCCAGATAATGGGCATCCAGTCTATCCTTTAAACCATGAGCCCCAAACGCTCCGAGCGCCACTGCCAAAAAGGCATTGATTGCACCCACAATAATAAATGCTTTCATCGTAAAAATTCCCCCATCTTAAAAATCAAATAGTGAATCTCCATTTGCTTCATCGTCCATTTCAAGCTTTTTAGGCTGTTGTAAGGAAGATCCCTGCTGAAATACTTGTTGATTTATTAAAGGCTGTTGATAAACCTGCGGTGAGACTGCTGGTTGTGTCGGTGCGGCAGGCTTCGCACTCACCTGTTTTTCGTCCAAGATGAGTTCGCATAATATTTTAATAGAGTAAACCTTTTCCCGCAAGTTTTCTTCTCTCGTACTAGTTTTTGCTAATTTCAATTCATTTTCTATTTTCGCAAGTAACTTATCAACAGAAATATTCACTGATTACACCTCAAAATTTAATCTTGTTTATATTCTACCTGATTATCGACAAATTTACGAAAAAATAGACCATATCCACTTATTCGACATGTTTCACGTGAAACATGTCGGAAGAAAAGCGCAAGGCGCTGGAGCTGGACAATTCTCAAAGTCAAACAACAAAAACAAAGCCCGCACCATTCCTGGTACGGGTTCTCTGTTAACCTAGTATCCGCTGATAAATTGACTTTGCATGCGTTAAATCCTTTGTTCCGTGGATTAACGCACGTCCATCTTGAAAAATAACCATCCGTTCGGGACCCATTTCAACCGATAGCAAATAAGGGTTTCCCTTCACTTGGTACCCTAACGAACCAAGCTGGCCTGCTAACTTTTCAAGTGAAACCTCCCCTTGATTAGAAGGGCGAATTTGAACAGTATCCCGGCCGCAAAGAACGGTCGTCTTCGTCCTATTTTCATGATCTAAATAAGGATAGGTCCGCTCTTCACCGCAGGACAAACAGCCAGCAAATTTTGCTTTCGACATTTTTAAGCTCGTGTATTGATTCCGCCAAAGATCAAAGCTGACAAAGGTGGTCCGGACTGACTCCCAATCCTCAACCAGCATTTTTAATGCCTCAGCCGTCTGGTGGGCGATTACCATTTGAACGGCTGGTGAGATAATTCCGCCCGTATCACAGGTCATTCCCTGCAGCGGGATGGTCCTAAGCAAACAATTCAAACAAGGTGTTTTACCGGGAATAATCGAAAAACTCATGCCATAGCTGCCGACACAGGCACCATAAATCCAGGGAATCTTGTACTTTTGCGAGACATCATTCATAACCATTCGGGTTTCAAAGTTGTCGGTCGCATCCATCATCAAATCGATACCAGCGGCTAATTCTTCCAGCAGTTCTGGGGTAGCGTCACCGATGATTGCTCGTATCTCTACATCTGAATTAATTGCACGCAATCGTTTTTCTGCTGCTGCCGCTTTGGGAAGCTTACCTAAGACATCCTCTTCCGTATACAGCTGCTGGCGCTGCAAGTTGCTCTCCTCCACGTAGTCCCTATCGACAATCGTGATTCTGCCAACCCCGGCACGAGTCAGCACCTCCGCACTTCCAGAGCCTAATGCCCCTGCCCCAATGATTAGGACATGCTTTCCCCTTATTTTTTCTTGTCCTTCCTTGCCAATTCCGGGAAAAAGAACTTGCCTTGAGTAACGTTCATTCATCTATTCACCCTCCACTTACTGGTGGAATGAACGCTACCTCATCGCCCTCATGAATAACTTCATCATTAGAGGAAAACTCTTCATTGATGGCGGTCATCACGGTTTCCATGCGCGGCAGATCATATTTCTCGCAGAGCTCTGATTTCAATTGAGCAACTGTTTTACCTGCTGCATCTAAAGATAAAAACTCTGCACCAACCACATCTCGCAAATGGGCAAAAAACAAGACCTTATTCATCTAAATCACCTGCCTCAGGTTTACCAGTCGGATAAGCGACTGTCTCAAGCTGATTTCCCATCCATTCTTCGCCATCTTCCCAATGCTCTTTCTTCCAGATTGGGACGATTTCTTTAATCCGTTCAATCGCATAACGGTTGGCTTCATAAGCATCCGCGCGGTGCGGCGTTGATACCGCAATCACAACGGCTACATCGGTAATATCCAACCGGCCGACACGATGGGTGATGGCCGCCTTAGAACCCTCCCAGCGTTCTTCGATTTCACGGCCAATCTGTTCAAGCTTTTTAACCGCCATGGCTTCATAGGCTTCATAAATTAAAAATAGGGTTTTCTTGCCCTTGGTTAATTCCCGGACCGTCCCAATAAAGGTAGTAATCGCACCGGCGTCTCGCTGAACCACTTTATCAATCACCGCTTGAATATCAATCGGATCCTTGGATATTTCATACATCTTCATTTTCCACCTCTTCTGTCACACGCTTTGGCACGGCATGTTCCACAACTTGGTAACCGCCGATTTTCTCCACCTCTTCTTTGAAAGCAGGAGACTGGATAATTTCGATTACCTGCCGGCCGCTGTCACTTTCGTAAAACTCGCGTTTCATGACTAAATCGTATTCTTCATCGGCAACCGGAATAAAATCTAACCCCATTGCCTTTGCAGCTGGATAGATTCCCAGCCCGGCACCGTGTTCATCACTTTTCACCTCTGCCGCCACCGCTAAATGGGAGAACATTTCACGGTCATATCCGTTAATTTCATCCGCTGTAAGGCCCGCCTCATCCAGAAGCAAATCAAACAATATGCGGGTGCCGGCTCCTTTTTGGCGGTTAACAAAGTTTGCGTCGGTGCGGACTAAATCTGTTACGTTTTCTATTCCCAGGGGATTGCCTTGTGGCAGGATCCAACCCTGCTTCCTTTTTAAAAAGGGATAAAGAACCACATCTTGACCTGCTAATAGTTTGTTAACGTAAGATCTATTGTACTGTTTTGTACTTGGGTCTAGCAAATGAATGCCCGCTACATGGGCCTCGCCTTTTCGTATGGCCATGATGCCGGCCATGCTGCCGACATGGGAGGAGACGATTTTCCTCTCGGTCCGAGCCCGCTTCAGGTGGGATGATAACAGATCGATGGTTAGATCATGGCTTCCGCTAAACACGATGGCATTTTTGATTTCCTCAAGCGGCTTAAATAGTTCGACTTCAGCTGTATCGCCCTGCTCATAGCCGCTGATGTTTGGCGGGACGATCAGCAGGCCGTCAGCCCTGACATAGGACATGGTCACACCTGCGGCGCGGGTAAGCGGGTTGGCCACAAATTGTCCATTCACAAAGCCGATGTTCATTCGGATAAAATCCTCCGCTCCCATTGCTGAGACAATCCGACGGCCAAGCTTGACGGGTACCGTTTGCCTCTTTGGAACAGGAATCCCCAAATACTTGCAGATTAATGGCTGCACAAACCATTCGAGCGCCAAATAGGCAGATACGGGATAACCTGGAACACCAACGACGATTTTGTCGTTTATTTTTCCTAAAATAACGGGTTTGCCCGGCCGTGCGGCGACCCCATGGGTAAACACTTCCCCGATTTCATCAATAATATGGACGGTAAAATCCTTTCGTCCCGCTGAAGATCCGGCATTAATCACAATAATATCAGAGGTTTCCGCTGCCTTAAGGAGTACTTCCTTTATTTTCTCCGGCTCGTCCTTAACGATGCTGTGAAGGCGCGGTTCGCCGCCCCAATCCCTAACAAATCCGGAAAACACTGTACCATTGAATTCAATAATTTTACCTGGTGATAAATCAGCGTGCGCTTCGACTAACTCGTTTCCTGTTGGGATAATGGCTACGACCGGTTTCTTTACAACCGGTACCATTAGCTCCTGTGCGGCCAACAGCACACCTAAATCTGCAGGTCTTAAGGTATGGCCTTGCGAAAAAAGCATCTCTTCCTGGACAATATCCTCGCCAATCGGACGAATATGCTGCCATGGTGTTGCCGGTTCAATAATTTCAATCGTTTCATCATCAACGATATGGACATACTCAATCATAATTACCGCATTGAAGGGGGAAGGAATTGCGTTCCCTGTATCGACAAAGCAACATTGTTCACCTATCTTAAGATAGAGCGGATTTTGCTCGTGCGCCTGGTAGGTACTTTCCGCGACAACGGCAATCCCGTCCATTGCGGAGGCGTGGTAGTGCGGCATAGATACATGCGCAAAGATTGGCTCTGCAGTCACACGGCCTAAAGCATCCACCACTGGAATCGTTTCAATTTCAGCGGTCTGCAAAAAGGCGGCAAGAATTTCATCTCTTGCTTCTGCCCGGGGTTTATCTTCTAAATATATTTTTCGTTTATATTGCTTCTGTTCCATTGACTTTAGACCCCCTACCTTGATGGAATGACAGGGACCGATTCCCCCTGTGAAACGCCTTCTTTTTCTGAATGAATCTCGACGATCCCATCGCTTTTTACCAATGTGGTAATCAAACCGGATTTTCCAATAATCGGCTCAGCCCACCATTCGCCTTCCTTTTCAAACAATCGGACGCGGATAAAATCCGCCCGGCCCATGGAGGATGGAATATTCTTCGTTATTTTTGCAAAAATCCGCTCTGGTTTACGCTCGCACTTTTCTCCTTTTAGATGGCGGAGGATCCGTTCACCAAATAGTTTAAAAATAATCATTGCACTTGCAGGGTGTCCCGGGAGACCAATGACTGGTTTTCCGTCTGCTAATGCTAGTATCGTAGGTTTCCCCGGCTTGATGCTAATTCCATGGACGAATACCCCTGGTTCTCCTAACGATTGAATGACATCGGTTGTATAGTCCTTTGCCCCAACTGAACTTCCGCCCGAAAGAATTAAACAATCCACTTGATCATAAAGGGCCTTTGCCCTGCTTTGAAACTCCATAAAATCATCGCGGACAATCCCGCCGTATAGGACATCAACATTCCACTCGTTTGCCAGCCCGGCAATGGTTAGATAATTAATATCCCGGATATGCCCTTCTCTTAGTGTTTCCGTTTGATAGGGGACAATTTCATCGCCTGATGACAGGTAGCCGACCGTCAATTTTTTAAAGACTGTCACATGTGTGACTCCTAAAGAGGCTAGAGCGCCTAATTCCTGGGGCCTAAGCTTCGTGCCGCTTTCCAGCAGAATTTCACCTTCGGTAATGTCTTCTCCTGCACGAATGACATTCTCACCCGGTGCGATTTGCTTATAAGTATTGAGGAGAGTATCTACATCCTCGCAATGTTCAATCATAATAACGCTGTCACTGCCCTTAGGAAGCATGCCGCCTGTCGGTACGTAAACCACTTTTCCTTGGGTTACTTCTGCGGTTGGGACCTCGCCCATTTTTACTTCACCCGCAATGGTTAAAAAGCCTGGCATGGATTCAGAGGAACCATACGTATCTTTCGCACGGACGGCGTATCCATCTACAGTTGAGCGGTCGAAACTCGGTACATTTTCCTTGGCTGCCACCGGGCTTGCTAAAATGTAATGAAGTGCTTCACTCAGCTCCCTAACCTCGGTTTGCTTGATTGCCGGTATCTTTTCATCTATTAAGGCAAATGTTTCTTCAACTGTTTTCACTTTGAAAAATTGCATGGTCCCCTTACTCCCCCTTGAATAGTCCTACAAGTTTTGAAAATCAGACTCAGCCCATTTTTTGGCCTCCGCATATTCCTCTGGATGATTCATATTAAAAAAGACTTTTTCCAAATCCATTTTACTATAGGTTGCTAGCTCTTTTTCTGTTAGGTACAGTACGTTTAAATGGTCAAGCACATCCTTCATCCGCAGCTGTCCACCTTGAATAGACTGTTCCACAGGGGATGCTGCTTGCTTTTTAAACACAGCAAATAACGGATGCATTTTCCCATTTATGACGGGGATCACTGCATCGTAGTGCAAGGCATTGGAAACCATGGCCTCAGCCAGTTTTCCAGACACGAATGGCATATCACAGGCAACAATGAAATTAGCATCGTATTCTGATGCCATAAGGCCTGCATGCACTCCAGCAAGCGGTCCCATGCCAGGATATTGGTCAGGAACCATCCGTACGCCTAAAAATTCATATTGTTCAGAATCATTTGTTACAAGAATTATATCATCAAAAAGAAGTTTTAGCTTTTCTGCTATTCTTTCAATATTTGTTTTTTCATTGATTCTCAGCAGGGCTTTATTGGTACCCATTCGGCTGGATTTTCCGCCTGCTAGAATGATGGCTGCAGCTTTCATAAAAAAGCCCCTTCTTAATTGGTCTTTTTCTTCCCGATGGAACTATATCCGTTTTCCTGGGCGACAATATCGAGATGAATGGAGTTAAGGTCCAGGAATGCGACCGGTGGTTTTGTAATATATTGTCTGCTATCAATTATTTTAATATAGCCGTTACATTCCTCGCAAACTTGAATTTTGGAGGTTACATCGCCTTCAATTTCTAAAAAATAAATGGTTTCGTGATTTTCATTACCGCAGTGCGCGCACTCTAATCGTCGTGCTGGCCAATTGGCAAAGCAGCGCGGACAATGGATTACCTTTTTCCCATCCTCTACAATGGCAGCTAATCTTACCGGTTCACCACAAACTGGACAGCCCGCCCCGTGTACGGCATGGTTTATTTCATGCTGGACCTTTTCTGCTATTAGCCGCAGGTATGGACGAAGGGCCGTTTCAGCAAGAAATTGCGGAATCCATTCTTCCATTCCGTGTTCCGCCGCATAAGCGGCAAAGTAAATCTGATTGAAGGCGAAAGCCTCTTCAATCCAGAGGATTGCCGTTTCCTCATTTAATAAGGTGCTGATGCCTGAAAGTTTTGACTCTAACTCAGGATTGTTTTTTACTAGAAGAGCAACTAGTTCATCTATCCACTGTAAGAATAGTGAAATTTCAAAATCAATAGCCGTTAATGCCGCTGCAGGAACGCCTGCTTCCACCGCTGCCTTATCAAGATTCTGTCTAATGATTTCTGGATCAAGCTTAAGCTTCCACTGTTCCTGAAGCTCGGCAATTTTCTTTTGCAGTTCCTGATATTCATTTGAAACAACGGATTTAATCATCTTGGCACACCTCGCAGTTTTTTATAAGAAATGGCTGTCTTTTCTTCGACAGCCATTCCTTTTTAACTTTTGTACTTTGTTAACTGTCTAGCTGCAGCTCCTCTGTTCAAGGCGCTTCCGCTTTTCGAATTAAGCACCTTTTTTGCGCTTAGGATCATCCAAATTAGGGAAGTTGCCCTTTTTCACTTCTTCATCATACCAATCTTCATAGTGGCCTTTTGCCCACCATGCAGGAACCTTACCTGTTAGTACACCGGAATAACCTGGTCTAGAGTGTTTGTGCACAACGGAAAGGTAGATGTGTCCGACAATAACAGCAATACCTAAGCCAAAACCAACGTTATGAAGGACGTAACCCCACTGAACCAGTGCCCTTGGGAAATATTCAGGGAACCACATCGTAAATCCAGAAGCAATGACCAAGATTGCACAAAAAATCTGAAGAATGGAGTTGATTTTTTCACCCGCGTTAAAGAATGTCTGTCTTACATGACCAAACTTAAAGCCAAACAATTCTTTAACGAAATGACCAAAAAACTGAAGGTCCCGCTTTTTCCATGTGATTAATTCTTTCATCCATAGAAAAAAGAACTTTGGACTAAAGATTAATAAAATGAAAGTAGGTGTAATGAACACGACGGCAAAAATTCTGTGTAACAGCCTAGCCGCAGCTGGGCCGCCAAAAACTGGATACAGCCAGTCAAAGAATTCGGTATACATTGGCAGGGCCGTGATATATAGGGCAAAGAAGGCAATTCCATTGATCGCATGCGCCCAAACAAAAGCCTTAGGAAAGCGGCGAATTTGTACATTTGCCTTTGGATGCTTTTGATGATTACTCATGGCTGTCACCTCCATCTTCATGTCCTTGTGTTCTTTTACTGATCATGTTATTCGTAATAAAGGCTCCGACAAGCGCCATCGTTGTGGCACCAAGCATCATTTTGCCGATTGGCTGAGCGTAATCTTTCCAAACCACTGCGGATGTTGGAATCTTAGGATTTTCAGGAAGACCGTATACGCTTGGCTTTTCAGCTAATAAATAAATCGTATGTGTGCCGCCAACACCCTCGGGATTATAGATATTAGCATTAGGGAAACGGTCCTTCACTTCCCTTAAGCGTTTCTCCGCTCTAGCAAGCATTTCATCTTTTTTGCCAAACTGCATCGCATCCGTATGGCAAGTCGTCACGCAGGCTGGCTGCAAACCTTCTTCAAGACGGTCGGTACACATCGTACACTTTTGAGATTTTTTGTATTCTTTTCCATTCTTATCTTTGTAAGTCTTTAATGAAATCACTTCAAACGGACAGTTTTGTACGCAATAGCCGCAGCCAACGCACTTATCATGGTCAATCACTACAGACCCAAATTTTGAATAGCTGATAGCACTTTCAGGACATACCTTTTCACAGGCAGCTGTATCACAATGGAAGCAGGAGGAATGACGGAATAGGTATTCTAAATCGCCCTTTCCATTTTCGTGCTCTACATATTGAAGGACATTCCATGTGTCAGCACTTGTTTTTGGATGTGATTGAGCACTCCCTTGGAATGCGGTTACTTCCGCCGGAAGATCATTCCAGTTTTTACAGGCTACCATACAAGCTTTACAGCCATCGCATCTGGTAACGTCAACATATTTAACGTATTCAGCCATCCTTAAGCCCTCCTTATGTCACATAGGAATGCTTTATATTCCGGAATCATCGTGTTGGCATCCCCAATATGTGGAGTCAGGCGGTTGGCTGTTGCTCCTGTTGCATACCCTTTGTATCCAAAATTCCAAGGCATTCCAATTTGGTGCACTTTTTTGCCCTTCAAAGTAAACGGTTTGTAGCGTTTTGTTACCAATGCATAGGCTTCAATTTTGCCGCGTGCAGAAGTAACAATCACTTTGTCTTTATTGTTGATTCCCTTTTCTTTTGCCAATTCTTCACTTATTTCCACATACATATATCTAGCAATCTCGGACAGCCACTCCTGGTTTCGAGTCATGGAACCTGACTGCCAATGGGCTTCTACCCTATAGGTTGTGGCAACAATCGGGTAATCGACCTTGAAACCTCGTTTGTTAAACTCTCCATCATTAATGACAATGGCAGGGTTATACTCTACAGAAGAAAAGGCATTAGGCACAGGGCTCTCAAATGGTTCATAGTGTTCTGGAAATGGGCCATCATTCATGGTTGGAGCAAACAATAAAGCGACTCCGTCTTTGTTCATCATAAAGGCTCCAGTTCCACCTGGTTCTGTTGGTGCTGTTACAGCTTTAAAGTCAGGGACATCGTTTCCGACCCATTTCTTTTGGGCATCATCCCACCAAATCACTGCTTTGTCTTGGCTCCATGGCTTTCCACTAGGATCAGCCGATGCACGGTTGTATAGAATTCGGCGGTTTGCCGGCCAGGCAAAGGACCAGTTTAAGAAGTTTCCTCCGCCTGTGTCTTTATTATCTCGGCGCTGCGATAGGTTTTTGCCCTCTTCAGGATAAAAACCGGAATAAATCCAGTTACCACTTGAGGTTGTACCATCCTCTTTTAAATCACCAAAGGTCTTGAGTAATTTACCGGTTTTCAAATCGTAGCCGTTAATTTCCTTGGCGATTTGGTCAAGATCCGGTGCTTCACCGGTTCCATAATTCCAATCCAGTGCTAAGAATGGCTTATCAGCTGATTCGGGACTATTGGCATAAAGCTTTTTCAGCTTCACAGCAAGTTCGTGAACAATATCAAGATCCGGACGAGACTCACCTTTTGGCTCAATGGCTTTCCAACGGTACTGCATCCAGCGTGAACTATTTGAGATACTTCCTTCTTTCTCAAAAGAAGAACATGCCGGAAGCAGGAATACTTCCGTATTAATGCGTGATGGATCATTGCCGGCTTCTTTTTGCCAGAAGGCGGACGTTTCGGTTTCCCAGAGGTCAACGGCAACCAGCCATTTTAAGTTGCCAAGGGCTTCTTTTTCCTTACCGGCATTAGGTCCTCCGACTACCGGGTTGGTTCCCCAAAGGAAGGCCCCCTCAAGTTCGTTGTTGAACATGGCTTTAAATAGGTTTATATGTGAATAGTTTTTATTGCCCTTCGGTAAAAATTGGTATCCAAACTCATTATCTTTCGTTGCACTTGTCCCATACCAGGATTTCAATAAGCTGACAACAAATTTAGGCTTATTGCTCCAATAGCCGGAAGGCGGGGTTTCTTTTTTCAAATAACCATCAAGTGTGGCATGCTCTGGTACCGTAGCTTTTGGTGCAGCCAGGTAACCCGTTAAGTTATCCCATAATAACCCAAAGTCTGTAGATCCTTGCACGTTGGATTCCCCGCGCATCGCATTGATTCCTCCGCCCGGAAGACCAATATTACCTAAGAGCAGCTGCAAGATGGCAAAGATCCGGACGTTTTGTGAACCGACCGTATGCTGAGTGGTACCCATAGCATATAGAATCGTTCCTGATTTACCTACTTTTCCAGTTTCACAGAAGGTTTTACAAACACTAAGGTAATCTTCTTTTGGTGTACCTGTTACAGCTGTTACGGTATCGACATCATAACGGGAATAATGTTTTTTCATCAACTGGAACACGGAACGAGGATGCTGCAATGTTTCATCCTTCACGGGTTTTCCATCTGGTGTTGTTTCAATCGCCCATTTTGTTTTATCGTAAACTCGTTTTGCTTCATCATAACCGGAGAAAAGACCATCATTAAAGTCGTAGCCTTCTTTCACAATAAAGGAAGCATTGGTATATTTCACAACATACTCTTTATGAATGAGATTATTTTCAATCGCATATTTAATCATACCGCCGACAAACGGAATATCCGTACCGGAACGCAGCGGGGCATACATATCAGATACCGCTGACGTGCGTGTATAACGCGGGTCAACCGAGATGATTTTACCGCCTTTTTCCTTTGCCTTTGTCAGCCATCTAAAGCTGATTGGATGATTTTCAGCAGGGTTTGCTCCCATAATTAGAGCACAATCGGTCCACTGAAGATCATTCCAATGGTTTGTCATTGCTCCACGACCAAATGTAGGTGCCAGACCGGCAACCGTAGAACTATGTCATATTCGTGCCTGGTGCTCTAAGTAAGTAACACCAAGCCCTCTCATTAGTTTTGATACTAAATAGGTTTCCTCATTATCAAGTGCCGCGCCGCCCAGGCTGGCAATCTTTTCGGTTTTATTGACAGAGATCCCATTTTCCACTTCCACAAATGAGTGATCACGTGTTTCCTTTGTCCGTTTGGCAATGGTGTCGAGCATCCATTCCCAATCCTTTTCCTCCCACTTATTACTTCCAGGAGCACGGTACAGCGGTTTTGTTAGACGCTTTTCTGATGTGTAAATTTGTCTTAATGTCGTTCCCTTACTACATAGCTTACCTTCATTAATTGGATTATCCGGATCCCCTTCCGTATAAACCACGGTATTATTTTTGGTGTGGACAAGAATACCACATCCTACACCACAAAAGCAGCAAATGGTTGGTGTTACAGCAGCTTTGGCAATCTTGAAATCTTTTGTTTTCGCATAGGCCTTTTTATCATTGAAGCCTAGTTCCACAACTGCTAGAGTAGCAGCCGTTGCACCTGATAGCTTCAAGAATTGCCGGCGGTTTAAGTTCATTTCAACCATCACTATTCTCCTTCCCAAAAATGATTAGAACATCCCATGAAAAGCCTTTAGCGCCTGACCCATGGGGCCAGAACGCTGAATGCCCTTTTCTCTCTATTTATGACCTTTATTTTCTCTTGTTTTAATTCCCCCCTTCAATGCTTCTCTCAAAGTCTATTTCTTGTGTCAGATCATTGTTGACCCTTCCTGCTGAAGTATAGATCGTTGCCATTTTCCCTCTTAAATAGCCGATGACCTCCAAATTCAAGAATTTTGCCAGCTGAACCGCCTGCTTGGTGGCTGCAGTACGAGAGCCGATCACAGGAAAGCCGAATTTCGCTGCTTTTGAGAGCATTTCATATGAAACCCGTCCGGTTGTAAGTAAAATCAACCGTTCAGGGGATAAACCCTTTCTTAGTGCACAGCCAATAATTTTATCCACCGCGTTGTGGCGGCCTATGTCCTCCCGGATGGTCATCATGCCATCCTCTTCTACCATACATGCCCCATGCATTCCGCCTGTTTCCAAATATAGGGAGGAATTTTGAGCAAATTCACTTCTCTTTTTTAATAGATAACTTAATTCATACTTTTTGTTTGAGGAAACCTTGGCAAAGTTTTTTACATCTGTCATTGAGAAGAAGGTGACACCTCTTCCACAGCCAGCTGTATAATGTTTCTTTTTCGAGAAAACCTGTTCTTCATCAAAATGAGAGTGAAGGGAGACGTGGATCGCTCCCATCTCTTCATCGATGTGGATGGCTTCAATGTCGCTTGCATCCTGAATAAATCCTTCAGAAAACAAATATCCATAGGCCCAGTCAATCAGGTCGTATTTTGTCAATTGAAAAACAGCTATCTCATAGCCGTTAATAATTAAGGTAATAGGATATTCATCGGGACATCCTTTGCGGCTCATACCATTCCCTCCTTCGTTAGAAAACGGTTTCATACAAATAATGAATTGCTTTTGAATTCATCGTACTTCCACGCTAATTTTTTGAAAGTAATATTTATCACTGTGGATGCTTGCAAATAGTACTAATGGTCTATTTGTCATTTTTTTGTAACGATTGACTATTTGGAATGGTCCAATGTCGATTTCTGTTATAATTTTAATTTTGATTTATAATAAGGAAGGAGTTATTTTTCTAAAGGAGGCTTACATAATGGCAATTAAAAAAGTACTTACAATTGCTGGTTCGGATTCCAGCGGCGGAGCAGGTCTTCAAGCCGATTTAAAAACATTCCAGGAGCTTGGCGTTTATGGGATGACAGGGATTACTTGTATCGTTACCATGGACCCAAAAGGCTGGCATCATAACGTGTTTCCGATTGACGTCAATATTCTTGAAAAGCAGCTAGATACCATTCTTTCTGTTGGGATTGACGGGATGAAAACAGGAATGCTTGGCACTGTTGAAATCATCGAGCTGGTAGCACGCAAGATTGATGAAAATCAGTTAAAAAATGTGGTTATTGACCCTGTTATGGTTTGTAAGGGGGAAGATGAGGTCTTAAATCCTGAAACCACAGAGGCCATGAGGGAACTTCTTCTGCCACGTGCCTATGTTGTGACACCAAACCTTTTTGAGGCTGGCCAGCTAGCGGGCATGAAGACACCAAAGACCATTGAAGAAATGCAAGAAGCCGCTGTAAAAATTCATGATCAAGGGGCTAAGTTCGTGTTAATTAAAGGCGGCAGCAAGCTTCAAACAGAAGAAAAGTCTATCGATCTTCTGTTTGATGGGAAGGAATTCCAGATCTACGAATCAGAGAAAATTGAAACGAACTTTACTCATGGGGCAGGCTGCACAAACTCTGCGGCAGTCGCTGCAGAAATCTCTAAAGGAAATTCAGTCTATGATGCAGTCGATGTGGCCAAGAGATTTGTCTCTGCTGGCATCAAGCAAGGTTTCCCTTTAAACCAATATGTAGGACCAACTTGGCATGGAGCCTACCGAAGTGGAAAAGCGGTAACTGAGTATTGCGAGGACTGTGAATAATATATAAGAAAAGCGCAAGGCGCCCGTCTATCGGCGACAAGCACAAGACGAGCCGGCCGAAAGGTTGTTCTTTAACCTTTTGGACGGATTGGCTTGTGACCTCGAGCCGATGGCGCCTGAAGCTGGACAATTCTCGAAGTCGAAATATATACTTTCATATCTTTTAATTGAAGAACCGAGCTCCTCGGTTCTTTTTCATTTTCTTACAAAGCACAGATTTCGCATTTTCTATTTGATTTTAGTATGATAATTACATTATGAAAAACACTACACATTAGTTAGAATCCATCAATTTGGAAGGAGGCTGCACTTTGGAACTCATAGATGTTAAAAAAGTTCAGGACGCTATCAACCGTTTTGCTAATAAGGATGTTTATATTCACCTTGAAACCACCAACGGTGCCTACGCAACACATAATGACCAATCCTTCTTCTCTGCCGGAGCGTATATCCGCAACGCCCTTGTCCGCTATGAAATAGGGAAAATTAAAGGAGACGGTCCGTATCGTGTGGGTTTAAAGATCAATCTTGGCTGGATTTATGCTGAGGGGATTACACACTTCGAAATCGACGAAGAAAATCATCTATTATTGGCGGGACACGATCATGACGGGAAGCTTGCCGTTGCTTTAGAAATTAGTCTAAAGCCATTTGAATAAAGATGTCCTAATAGATCCGAAAGGAGAATGTTTTATGGAAAAAGAACGCCATTTATTGGTTGTTTTCCCTCATCCAGATGACGAGGCATTTGGTGTATCCGGGACAATTGCGACACATGTCGAGAACGGAACTCCTGTTACATATGCTTGTTTAACCTTAGGGGAGATGGGGCGCAATATGGGGAATCCCCCGTTTACCGATCGGGAAAATTTACCTAAAATTAGAAAAGAAGAATTAAAGGCCGCGGCAGCTGCTATAGGGATCCAAGACCTACGTATGCTAGGTTTCCGTGATAAAACCATTGAATTTGAGGATGATGAAAAATTATCAGATACTCTTTCAGCTATCATTGAGGAAGTGAACCCGTCCTTAATTATCACTTTTTATCCTGGTTACTCGGTTCACCCTGACCATGATGCCACCGGTGCAGCCGTCATTAGAGCAGTCGAAAGAATGCCTGCTGCCGCACGGCCAACCTTACATTGTGTTGCCTTCTCCAAAAATTGCATTGAGGAGCTTGGTGAACCTGATATTATCCATGATGTTTCACCTGTTGTTCATAAGAAACTGGCTGCCATTCAGGCACACCGGTCGCAGACAGAGCATTCATTTAAAGGCACTGTAGAAAAGCTAAAAAGTCAAGAGCCGCAAATGATGGCTTGGATTAACAACGAACGGTTTTGGACCTATAAATTTAATTAAAAAGCTCTGTTAAATTGGTTGTTGATTTCCGCTCCAGGCGCTCGCTTTCCGCGGGCGTGCCGGTGAGCCTCCTCGGCGCTTTTGCGCCTGCGGGGTCTCCCCTGCCCCGTACTCCCGCAGGAGTCGAGCGCCTTCCACTCCAATCAACAGAGTATAAAAAACAACAATATCGTTAAATAGAGTCAATTAAAAAGAGGATGTTCAAGAACAAAGAGTCTGACCTCACGACCTCCTATATAGCCAACTGAAGGCTATATAGAGTGTTTTCGGATGAGGTCACACTGTTTGGGAACATTCTCTTTTTTTCGTTTTTCTGAGTTACTATCCATTGAAGACTACCTCTTCCCAAGAAGAAATGACGAGATTCACAAAATGTTCATTTTTTCAATGCCCACTATTTTCCGGCCTTTCCCTCTCCTTTCACAAAACGTTCAAAAATCAAATCAAAACTGTGCCCAACATCACAATTTCCCCTCTACTTTCCATTTAGGATGAAGATGTTCATTCCGAACCATAGGAGGCGGTTAAATTGCAAAAAGCAGTCATTAGCTTTGTTATTTGTGCACTACTTGGTTTTAGCCTTGGCTACCTGGTTTTTGGTGTCATAATGGGGGACTCCGAAAAACAGCCGCAAGTTGCACAATCAGAGTCAACAGCTACAAACTCAGCCACAACAGAAACGAAGGACACAAAAGAAGCTGCCAACACGACTTCCGCTGTGAGCGAAGACACTATTTTAAACAAAAAAGGGTGCCTTAACTGCCACAGTGTTGAATCGCTTCATTTAAAGGGCGGGGCAGTAGGACCGGATCTTTCACAAGCGTTTGTTAACGTTGAGGGAAAGCATGGCAAACCGATTGAGGAGTTCTTGAAAGCGCCAACATCAGCAGTTATGTCAGGTGTTATTGGTAAAAACCCATTAACAGATGAAGAGCGGAAACAAGTATTAGAGCTTCTTAAACAGGCGTCTGAAAAAAATAATGAATAAGGTGGTGTAATGTAATGAAAAAATGGATTCCAATCGCATCCGGATTACTTGCCGGCTTTGTTGCTGCAACGATTTCTTTTGCTGATTTTTCACCAAAGGCAAAAACGGATACGACTGCAAGTACCAAGAGCAATGCGGAAAAGGTTTACGTCCCATTTGGTGAAAAAGATGATTATTACCTATTTGCATCCGGCGGCCATTCAGGTCAAATGTTTATTTACGGTGTACCTTCGATGCGCAAAATTAGAACCATTCCGGTATTTTCTCAGGACTCCGCAACAGGGTACGGCTTTGATGAGCATTCCAAGAAAATGATGGGAGGATATACATGGGGAGACCTTCACCATCCGGCCTTCTCCGAAACAAACGGTGACTATGACGGAAAATATATGTTTGCTACAGACGTAGCTAACAGCCGTGCAGCCGTTGTCGATTTAAAGACCTTTACAACCAAAGACATTCTTAAAGTACCAAACACCGCAGGGCCGCACTGCGCAGCATTTGTGACAGAAAACACTGAGTACATGTTTTTGCCAACCCGCTTTGCAGTACCGCTGGGGCAAAAATATGAATCATTGGATAACTATAGCCAATCCTTCCGAGGTGTCATGTCTGCCGTAACATTTAATGAAAAAAGTGAAAAGCTTGGCATCGCCTATCAGGTGGCCCTGCCGCCATGGTCCTATGACCTTTCTGATGCAGGGAAAAAAGGCTCAGCCGATTGGGCCGTGATGACGACTTATAATACAGAAGAAGCGACAACCAACCAAGAGATTAACGCATCTCAGGCTGACCGGGACTATATTGTTCTTTTTAACTGGAAAGAGCTTGAGAAAATGGAGAAGGAAGGCAAGTACGAAGATGTTGGCGGTCAAAAAATGATTTTTCCTGAAAAACAAAAAGGCGGCATTTATTTAGTACCGGTTGCGAAGTCGCCGCACGGTGTTGACGTAACTCCAGACGGTAAATACTTCATTGCTTCAGGTAAGCTGGCACCATCGATGACAGTTTTCTCTTTTGAAAAGGCTTTTAAAGCAGTAGCGAACAAAGACTTTGCCGGTGAACGTAATGGCCTCCCTATCCTTAACTATAAATCTGTAATGGAAAGAGAAGTTAACCCTGAAAATGCCCTTGGACCTCTTCACACCCAATTTGATGATAAAGGCATGGCCTACACAACGATGTTCATCTCTTCTGAAATTGTTAAATGGAATCCAAAAACCGGTGAAACACTAGACCGTGTTCCGGTCCAATATTCCCCAGGACATTCTGTGTCTGCCGAAGGCGATACAGTGGCTCCTGATGGTAAATGGCTTATTGCTTTGAACAAGATTGCGAAGGACACTTACCTTTCTGTGGGGCCTTCACATCCAGAATCGATGCAATTAATTGATATCAGCGGCAAGATGCAGGTGATTCAATCCGCACCAGTAGACCCAGAACCACATTATGCACAGATGATTAAAGCAGATAAAATCAAGACCATTAATGTTTATCCTAAGGATAAAAACAATAAGGATGCTGTTTATAAGAAGGATGATACGAAAATTGTCCGTAAAGGTAATGAAGTTCACGTGTACGGAATTGCGATGCGTTCAAAATTCATCTTTGACGCTAAAGCCAAACGTCCGGATGTGATTGAAGTCAATGAGGGGGATCATGTCTTCATCCACCTGACCAATATTGATTTCGATGAAGACATTACCCATGGATTTGCGATCAACAGCTATGATCTGAACATGGAGGTTCAGCCTGGCCAGACTAATACCATGGAATTTATCGCCAATAAAGCCGGTACCTTCCCGCTGTACTGCACGAATTTCTGCTCTGCCTTACACCAGGAAATGAACGGATACTTCCTAGTAAAACCAAAGAATTAATCGATATTATGTTCATAAGAATTGGCGGGGACTCCTCTTTCAATGATCCCCGCCGCCATAACCATTCGATAAGGTCGTGATTAACTTGAATGTTAGAGGGAAAAAGTTATCCATTTTTAGCTCATTACTTATCGTACTATCAGCTGCTTTCATTGTTATGTCTCTATTTTTTCCTTGGTGGAAAATGATTTTCTTTGCACCACAATATCCAGAAGGTCTCAATATTATTGTTTATCCAAACAAGCTTGATGGACAAATTGACATCGTCAATGGTCTAAATCATTACATCGGGATGGATAATTTCAGCGAAGAGACCTTTCCAGAATTAACCTATTTGACCTATCTCGTGGGTGGATTAGCAGCGCTCACTCTATTAACAGCAGTCCTTAGAAAAAAATCAGTACTGTATGGACTAATCGGCCTCATGACAATCGGCGGTATCCTCGGTGTTCTTGATTTGAGAAAAGCCCTTCATGATTTCGGGACCAATTTAAGTCCAACGGCACCAATCAAGATTGACCCCTTTGTACCTCCGATTATTGGCCATAATACCGTCGCAAACTTTGTAACCAACAGTGTTCTTGGCACCGGAGCCTATCTTCTGATTGCCGCGTTTCTACTGTTGCTCATTCCGTTGTGGAAGGATCGAAAATAATGAAAAAGTTCACGCTCTTTCTTCTTGTTTTTTCTCTTTTTATCCTGTTAAAACCAGAAAAATATATGGCAGCCGAAAACCTGCAGGCGATCATTGACAGCTTGAAAGAGGGGGCGGTATTGAAGCTTGAAAATAAAACCTATGCAGGCAACATCATCATTAATAAAAGCATGACCATTATAGGGTCCAAAAAAACCGTGATTAAAGGCGACGGAACAGGTAACGTGATCTCAATTAAAGCACCTGATGTGAAGATCAGTGGACTTACGGTTACCCATAGCAGCATGAACCGGAACTCTTCCGAAGAATTTGCGGCAATAAAGATTTATACAAACGATAACTTGGTTGAACATGTCACCATCCGCCATTCTTTTCACGGCATTTATTTAAGCCAGGCGCACCATAATATCATTCGATTTAACCATATTACAGGCCTGGGGAAAGGTGAAATTGCTTCTCAGGGAAATGGCATCCATGTGTATTACGCCAATAATAACCTGCTAGAAAATAACACTATTGAAGG
Source organism: Neobacillus cucumis (assembly GCF_002860255.1). Lineage (GTDB taxonomy): Bacteria > Bacillota > Bacilli > Bacillales > Cytobacillaceae > Neobacillus > Neobacillus cucumis_A. The sequence continues at coordinate 16,006 of NZ_PGVE01000050.1, read as the reverse complement.
CACCCGCGACGGGATGTTCTTTGACTATGCAAACAACAACCACAGCTACCGGAATAAGATTAGTAACACTCGATATGGACTGCATTACATGTATTCTGATGGAAATCTTTTTATGAAAAATGTTTTTACTATGAACACCGGCGGCGCAGCCATCATGAACTCGAATCACCTGAAGCTTGTTGGTAATCAGTTTATTGTTAACTACGGAAACCAATCGTTTGGCCTGTTACTTTTACAAGCTAACGATAATTATATAGCCAATAATACGTTTTACATGAACCAGCGGGGATTGTACATCGATCAGTCTACTCGTAACACCATCAAGGGCAACCGCATTATGCAAAATCAAATTGGAGTGGAACTGTGGGCTAGTTCGAGTGACCAAACCTTTACACTTAACCACATTTCTGAAAACAGGATTCCTGCTGTTACCTTAGGCGGTACCGGCGAAAACAATGCCTGGAGCAGGGATGGCAAAGGAAATGACTGGGGCTCCGCTTTTCCGCTTACCGACTTAAATCAAAACGGGATTGGCGATTTCGCCATTACCTATCATTCTTCCCTCCATCAATTGATTGAGGGCCAAGAATTAACCAGCTTGTTCTTAAAAAGTCCGGCCATAAAAATCTATGAAAAGATTAATAGTTCACTGAAAAATGATGAAATCATGTTCAAAGATTCCTATCCGTTAGCAGCAAAAAAAGGCAGCCATCCTGTTACTTTGTTTATTAGTTTAGGCCTGTTTGTCCTATTGATTTTATTAAAAGGGAGACATCTACTATGCATTACATTTGGAAGGAATGGAAGGAAAACATAAGAGGGAAAGGGCTTTGGTTCTCTTTAAGTATCATCGTTCTCATTTCAATCAGTATTTTGTTCCGTTCCTCGGTCCTTTCATTTGATAAAGGGTTTTATGTTCTCTTACTCAATTTATTTGATAGTATTATCTATTTTATCCCGATTCTTTGCCTGTTCATTGGCGCCTTTTCGATTTTTCAAGAAAAGGAACAAAAAACGTTAATTATGCTGTTAACGAAGAAGGATCATTATGCTGGCTTTTTGTTCAAAAAAAGCCTTGGTCTCTATACCGTCTTGTTGATCCCGCTTGGTCTATGGTTATTTCTCTATCTATTACTATTAAAATTTAATTTCCAACTCGATTTGAAAAGCTATCTGATCTTTGTGATTACGATCGTTGTCATGGTGCTAGTATTCCTGCAAATGGGTGCAGCCATTGGAAGCTTTAGCAGGTCACGGATGCAGATTCTCGGCTATACGATTTTTGTCTGGTTTTACTTTTTTTTCTTACATGATTTTATCCTGTTGTCATTTTTGCCGGATGTTACCTATGAAAATGTGAAACTATTTTCTTCGGCTTACTTTTTAAACCCGCTCCAAGCGGTAAGAATGTACCTTGAAACGGGGATAGGCGTGTACTCTTTTGGTCATATGTCAAGGCTCTTGCAAGCCTTTATGTGGACGCAGCCGGTGGTCTTTTTACTTGGGAATTTGCTATTCTGGCTGACTTTTTCATTTGGCACAGCGATATTATTCAACCGCAAGGAGGGCTACGAATGATTAAGGTAACAAATTTAAATCAATCCTTTGGAAAGAAAACGGTGTTAGACTCTGTCACAATAACCATTCATAAAAATGAAATTTGTGCACTTGTCGGACGAAATGGGGCCGGGAAATCCACGTTCCTTCATAGTCTTTTAGGCTTACTGCCTGTCAAACAAGGAGCTATTTCCATAAATGGGATTGAAGTCAAAAGAAAAAATGATGAGTGGAAGCGTACAATTGCGTATCTGCCGGAAAAATTCATGCTTTATCCGATGCTGACAGGCCTTGAAAATATGGCCTTCTTTGCTGAGGCAGTGTCGAAGGAAGCTGACATGGAACGGATGGAGCAAGTATTGAAATCCGTGCGTCTGTGGAATGACCGAGCTATACAAGTAAAGAAGTATTCAAAGGGTATGCTGCAGCGTCTTGGACTTGCGATTACGCTATATCAGGACTCTTCCATTCTAATTTTAGATGAACCAACAAGCGGAATTGACCCGATGGGAAGAAAGGAAATTTTAGAAATACTGAAATCACTTCAGGATAAAACCATCCTGCTTTCCTCCCACCACATGGATGAAATTAAACACGTTTGTTCGCATGTCGTTTATTTACAGGATGGGAAAATGGAAAAATTTACAGTTGATGAGTTTTTAGTCACACATCATTTAGGGGGAATGGAGTCATGAGAAAGCGAGGATTATTATTCTTTACGTTCCTATTGATTGCGACGCTTGCGGGCTGCATTACTTCTCCTGATTATACGGTGAAATTAACAAAAGAGCTTTATTCTCAAAAAGATTCTAAGCTGCCCTTTGAAGTAAAGGTAATGGAAAATAAAAAAGCGATTAAGAATCTAAAGGTTTCCGTTGAATTCATGATGTCCAATATGGACCATGGAACATATGATGTGGAATTAGCTGAAGGCCAGGAGGGCACCTACTCCGGGAAAGTGGCCCTCCCTATGGCAGGTAAATATGAAGCAGCGTTTACTATCGAACAGGATGGAAAAAAGACCGAGAAAGTCATTAATCTAAATGTGTCAAAACCTAAAGGTATTGCAAAAATGAATGGAGAATGGATTACAGAGGAGGATATTACCTTTTATAAACTGATGAATCAGCTGCAGCTGGCGATGAACCGTGAGGCGGCTAAAGCCAAGTACAGCGGCAAGCAATTAGAAGAAGAGCTGGCCTACTTGGAATCACAGGAAAAGGTCAGTGATGATAAAAATCAATTATTAACGCAAATCATCCGTCTTCGTTCCATGGCCATGCTCGCCAATGAAAAAGGTCATAAGGCCACAGATGCAGAGATTGATACAGCCGTTAATAAGGTGCGCGAGCAATATGACGGGTATAACGGAGTAAAAGAGTTAATCAGCGGGTTTGGTGAAGATAGGTTTTGGGATGCCCAAAAAAAGCAGTCCAAGCTGATTGTCCTCACCCAGAAGGTACAAAAGGATCTTTTAGAAAAGGTCAAAAAAGAAAACCCTCATGCCGGCCAGCAGGAACTCTACTACCAAGCCCAAACGGAGTATGAAGAATTACTCGTCTCACAAGTCAGCACATTGGAGATAGAGATTCTTTAGGCGAGTTGCACAAGTGAGCCGGCGTGAGGGGTCATCCTTCTCCGGCTCACGCTGCTTCTTTAATCGGTTGATCTTTTCTATAAAACCTCAAGAATTGCCTGAGCCACTCCATGTTCATCATTGGCTGCCGTCATTACATCACACAGCGCCTTAATTTCATAGCTGGCATTTCCCATTGCCACGGACCTGCCGGCTCTCTCGAACATGGAAACATCATTCAAATTATCGCCGATAGCCATGGTCTCAGCCAAGTCAATTCCTTTCTCCTTCACGAACGCCTCTAGAGCCAGACCCTTTTGCGCATGTTTATTGGTTATTTCAAGATTTTCATGACCCGATGAGGTAATATCCAATTCCGTGAAATCTTTAAGATCTTCCCCAGCCGCCTGAAGTTTATTCCGATCAAAACAAAAGGCTAAGACTTTATAAATCAGAAAATTTTCATCGGAGAAAAGAAGCTCGTAATCCTCAATTTGATGAATCAAGCCATCACGGATTCTTGCACCTGCAGCGGATCTAATCTCCTCAGGATCCACCTCAGGATTGGCGCTGACAACAATGTCAACTAAAATAGAAACCGCTTTATCCGGATCGATCGTGTATGCACCCTTATCTGTATAGATCTCGTAATAGACATCATGTTCACTTAATTTAGCCGCAACCTCTCTTGCAAGGGATTTACTGATTGGAGTAGAAGAGAGTACTTCGCCCTCCTTCGAGCGGACCTCTGCTCCATTCACACAAATGACAGGACATGTTAAGCCGGCCTCTGATAACACATAGGTAGCCTCCTGATAGGATCTTCCGGTAGCTACCACAAACTCAATGCCTTCTGCCTGTGCTTTTAAAATAGCCCGTTTATTTTCTTCGCTAATCTGCTGCATTGAATTTAATAATGTTCCATCCATGTCTGATGCAATACATTTAATCATGCTGTTCACCTTTTCCGTTTTTACTGTGGTTTAGCACCCAACAGGCACCAACACTTTTTTTGCGTTAGTGCCATTCTAACATGATTGGCCTAAACAATAACGCGGTTTGCTCAATACAAATACTTGCTGCCCTCTCGAACACTTAAGGGAGCTAATCTTTGGCCGTCAATGAATTGTTTTACAGAAGCAGGATTCGTTTTAGAATATTCCCTTAACGCCCACCCAATAGCTTTTTGAATAAAAAATTCCTTACTTAACGCATTTTCCATTATGTACCGATAAAGCCGTTCTTCCATTGTTTTTTCTTTATATTTTAGTTGAAAAAGAATGGCCGCCCTCCGCAGCCACATATTCTCATGAACTGACCAGCCATCAATCGTTTCCTCGATGACCTCTGGGAATCTTACGGCAATTTTCCCTACTGGTTTAGGAGCAATGGCATCAACCGTGTCCCACCACGATTTCGTTGTAATCAGCCATTCCATAAAAGGCAGATCACTTTTATGCAGCTTCTTCAGCGACTTTTCCATATAGGTTAAGGCTGTATACTGATATTCTCTTTCTTCCAAATTCCAAAGTCCCTCTATAAATTCTTTGTCAAAAGGCTCATTTAAAATTCCGGTTTCCTTAAAAAATTGTTTTTCTATTTCTTTGCGCAAAGGAGATTTTATTCCTAGGAAAAGAAAATGGCCTTTCATATAATTCTGCATTGGTTCAGCATTAGCGGTATTGCGGTGATCCTCAAACATCCTTGATAATAAGGCAATCCTTGTCCACACCCGTATCATCCTCTCCTCCATATCCACTTATAGTTCTACTATTTCCCAATTTCTCCTTTATTTTATTTGGATAAACCCATGATCCAATCACACACACTAATCCTATCAAAAGGGGGGATACATAGATGACAAAGAAATTTAATAAAGGCAGCCGAAACCAAAACTCACCTCAAGCAGGTCATGCAGAGGCTGAATTTGCAGCTGAGTTTGTCAGCGGTGATAACAGCAAAGGTAATAAACGGAACAAAGGGCAGCAAAGTAAAACAAATCCACATAAGTAAAAATGCCGGGGGAATTCCCCCGACATTTTACAATTGAACCTTACTCCCCGCTAAAACATTTATTTCCTCAGCAATACGTGCTTGAATTTTTTCCACAACGGAAAAATCCATTGCAGCTACATAAATCTTTTCCAGCTCATCATGCAGGGACTTGGCCTTAGCCAAGTAACTTGTGGCTTCATTCATTTTGTTTTTGTATTTCTCAGCAATATTACTGATAAATTCAGCAAACAGCTCATCTGTACCAGGCTCAATCAAAATCTCATACATATCAATAATCTCATCGCCATCTCTGCTTGGAAAATATTCATGCGGCGCCGTACTATCAAAAATAGCGACACCCAGTTCCCTGAAAATAACCATATCCAAGCTGTGCGGATCAAAACCGCAATGATAAATTTCAACATCCATGCCGCGCTCTTCCCCTGCAGCGGCCAGCTTTTTCAACATAGTTGATTTTCCGGACCCTGGACGCCCTTTGATAAAGTAACGTTTCGGAATTTCTTCCGTTAAATTCGGAACAAAATCAACAGCTCCTTGCGGCGTGGCTGCTCCTAAGAAACGATGACGGACATCCGGGGTTTTATTTAACTTCATTTTACCAAAAAAAGAATCAATTAATTTATTCGTTAATTGGTCAGCCTTTTTAAAATTCATACTGTTGATATAAATTTTTTCCCAATCATCATGAATTTCCAATGCTTCCTTAAATGTTGCATAAGCATGTTGAAACGAATGACTGATTTGGTTTGTCAGCTTCTGAATCTTATTTTTCTGGACATGAAGGGCGCGGGAATTCCACGCTTCACCAAGGTTAATATATTCCTCGACTGCGCCCGGTGCCTTCGGCTCAATGACATGCGGAGCCGTACCATCGACAAGACCAACCTTTAATGCAGGAATGATCACCCCATCGACCGAGCTGTTATCAGATGAACAATGTAAGAGTTCGATGTCATATCCCTTTTCAACCCACTCTTGCCCAATTTTCTTCATCAGCGAGGATTTCCCTGTCCCCGGACCGCCTTTTAAAATAAACAATCTGTCTAATCCTTGTAAATTGGAATCGTAAAGACTATAAAAGCCTCTTGCAGTATTACCGCCGGCAAAATAATTTCTAATCTTTCCTGCCACTTATTAACACTCCCTTTAACAATCAACTTGCGTCCCGTCATAAGAGGTATCACATTAGAAAGCGATATCAAAAAAACAGTGTTGAACTATCGCGTTTGACAGCTGCTTTCACTTTTCACCTTATCTTATGCTCTCTTGTTTATTAGGTGAGTGCCTATGCAAAATTTATCTTACATGATTTACCCGGGTTCATTGTTAGTCCTTCTGTTATTTTGTCACTGAGTAGAATTCAGCCTTTGTCACTTCCAGTAAGTTAGCAGGTGTGAGGACCATTTGAACGCCAATTTTCCCGGCACTGACAACTATTGTCTCAAGACTTCTGCTGCTTTCATCGAGGAAGGTCCTATACTCTTTTTTCATTCCAATCGGAGAGCAGCCTCCCCGGATATACCCAGTCCATTTTTGAATGTCCTTCATTGGCAGCATTTCGACAGATTTTTCTCCAGCTGCTTTGGCTGCTTTTTTTAAATCTAGCTCCTCAGCAACCGGAATAACAAATACAACTATATTTTTCCTGGCCCCTTGTACCACGAGAGTTTTATATACTTCCTTAGGATTTTTCCCGATCTTTTCAGCAACCGATATACCGTCAATTTTTCCGTCTTTATTATCATATGTAAGCATTTCATAGTCTACTTTTTTTGCATCAAGTATCCGCATTGCATTTGTTTTTATCTGTGCCATCGCCATCATCCTTTAAACCTATTTCTTATCGTTATCGCCATTATATCATCTAAGATTTCCGAACAACATAAAGAGAAAATCAGCAGTCATCTGGTCCCTCTACATTAAGGATAAAAGTCCTATATTATACACATAATTACCCAAAATCTGTCACCCGATTGTCACTCTATTAAACCATTATTATAGTAAACTAAATTTAAGAACATACCATAACAACACTGAGAAAGGTCAGATGCCCAGCCAGCTTGGCATAAACCCTTGTGAAAATCCTCACATTTCAGTTTGAAATTGCACAAACTTCTTATATAAAGGCTATTTTCGCATAAATTGTTGTTCCTCGTAAAAGTTTATCGACCCGTATAACTATATACATCGTGGCATCTTTTCGTAAGAACAATTGCGAAAATTGCCCTGTAACTTAGTAAATAGCCCTTAACTAGGTCCAAAAGCAACAAAGTTTACGAAAAGAGCCTATATAAAAAAAGAAATTCCCTAAATTGACCTGAGGTGAGCTTGAATGAGATACGATTTAGTATTACTACATGCACCGAGTGTATATGACTTTAGAAAGAACCCTTTACTATCCGGTCCCATCAGTGATGTGGTCCCATCCTCACCCGTGTTTGAAATGTACCCGATTGGACTGACAAGTATTGCCGATTATTTAGAGAGGTACGGACTTAGGGTAAAAATTATCAATATAGCCAACCGGATGCTGCTGAGCGAGAAATTTGATGTGGAAGCAAAGCTGCGCAAAATTAAAACAAAAGCATTCGGCATAGACCTTCATTGGCTGCCGCACGCACACGGCAGTATCGAACTTGCAAAAGTAGTTAAAAACCTCCATCCTGAGACACCCGTGATCTTTGGTGGATTATCAGCTACTTATTATCATAAAGAATTGATTGAGTATCCGTTTATTGATTTCGTTATGCGTGGGGATTCAACTGAAAAGCTCATGCTTTTACTCATGAATAAGATTGAGGCAGGTAATACTCATTATGCAGATATACCGAACCTGACTTGGAAAAAGGGAACTACCTGTGGCTACAATCCTATTACATATGTACCAAAGGATCTAGATGATATTGATGTTCCCGGCTATCGGTATACGGTTCGTTCTGTGTTTAAGTATCGGAACTTTCTGGATCCGCTTCCCTACAACGGCTGGCTTCAATATCCAAACACTGCCTTGCTAACCGCAAGAGGGTGTACACAAAACTGTTTAATCTGCGGCGGCTCCAGAGAGGCCTACGATCAGAACTGTCATCGCAATTCTTTGGCATTACGCTCGCCGAAAAAGCTTGTGGAGGACATTCAATTCATCTCCCGGTTTAGCCGGGCACCTATTTTTATCCTTCATGATCTGCGGCAAGGCGGGCGGGAATATGTTCAAGAGTTTTTCAGCCGATTAAAAGAACTGAATTTAAAAAATGAAATCGTGTTTGAATTATTCCAATATGCTGATGAGGAATTTTTTCAAATGATAAACGAAAGTGTACCGAAATATAGTATTGAAATAACGCTTGAAACCCATGATGAAAAAATTAGGCGCTATAATGGTAAATTTAGCTGTACCAACCAAAAAGTAATCGATACTCTTAATTTTGCTTTAAAAAATGGCTGTAAAAAGATAGACCTGTTCTTTATGGTCGGAATCCCGGGACAGACCTACACAAGCGCGGTTGAAAATATTGATTTCTGTGAATCCATTCATTTAGCTTGTCATAAGAATCCTAGAGTCTTTTACTTCGTGGCTCCACTAGCACCGTTTCTTGATCCAGCAAGCCCTGCGTTTGAGCATCCAGAGGTTCACGGCTATAAAAAGTTCTGCCATACCCTTGAGGACCATCGGAAGGCCATTACCCAGCCATCCTGGAAACACATGCTCAGCTATGAAACAAAGGATATGACACGTAATGATATTGTCAATTCTACCTATGAAGCGGCAGAACGTCTTAATGACTTCAAATTAGAGTATGATTTAATTTCTAAAGGGGACTACTTTGATATCAAAGAGAAAATTGAAAAATCAAGGGAATATATTAAGAAAATTGATCATGTACTTTCTCTTCCGTCCGAAGAACAAGCGATTGAATTAGCTAAAATTCAAGAAGAAGTAGAGGAATTAAATAAGTATAGTATCTGCGGTAAAAACGAATTGAAATGGGAAGTACAAAAGAATTATGCAAACTTCTTTTCTCTTGCCTTAGTCGGAATGGAACAGTTATATGAGGATTATGTCAACAAGTTTAGACATTTTTTAAGTCCCAAACGCCGCCAGCAATTTAAACTGGATACAGACTATCAAAAAGTAAAAGGTTAGACAAAAAAGGTATCGGACATTTCCGATACCTTTTTTAAATTGGGCTGTTGATTTCCGCTCCAATCAACAGAGTATAAAAAACAACAATATCGTTTAACAGAGCCTTAAAATTAATGACCGCCTAAGTAAGCTGCTCTAATTTGATCGCTTTGGCTGAGTTCTTCCGCTGAACCTGAGGCAACAATTTTCCCCGTTTCAATAACATATGCACGGTCTGCAATGGACAAGGCCATATTGGCGTTTTGTTCTACGAGAAGGATGGTTGTCCCTGTTTGGTTGATTTCCTCAATAATCCGGAAGATCGTTTTTACTAACAATGGTGCAAGACCCATTGAAGGCTCATCTAACAGCAATAGACGCGGTCTTGCCATTAAAGCACGTCCCATGGCAAGCATTTGCTGCTCCCCGCCTGATAAAGTTCCTGATAGCTGCTTACGGCGCTCTTCAAGACGCGGGAATAATTGATAAACATTTTCTAAGTCTTCCTTGATTCCTTTTTTATCCTTACGGAGGTACGCACCTAAATCAAGATTTTCCTCTACTGACATGTTCGCAAATACACGGCGTCCTTCCGGAACATGTGAGATTCCTCGTTTTACGATCGATTGAGCCACTTTTCCAGCGACATGTTCATTTTCAAAAATGATCTCGCCTGATTTTGGTTTTAATAATCCAGAAATGGATTGGAGAAGTGTACTTTTCCCTGCACCATTGGCACCAATCAAGGTAACGATTTCCCCTTGATTAATTTCTAGAGAAACTCCTTTTAAGGCGTGAATATTCCCGTAATAAACATTTATATCATTGATTTTAAGCATTTTAAGAGACCTCCTCGCCTAGATACGCTTCGATGACTTTTGGATTACTTCTGATTTGTTCTGGTGTACCTTCGGCAATCAACTGGCCATGGTCAAGGACATAGATTCGTTCACATACGCCCATAACAAGGAGCATGTCGTGTTCGATTAATAGAATCGTTAGGTCGAATTTTTCACGGATTAACGCGATTAAATTCATTAATTCTTCCGTTTCCTGCGGGTTCATCCCGGCTGCCGGTTCATCAAGAAGCAACAGCTTAGGATTGGCTGCCAAAGCCCGGGCAATTTCTAAACGGCGCTGCTGGCCATACGGTAAATTTTTTGCCTTTTCATGTAAAACATGTTCAAGTTTAAAAATCTTTAAAAACTCAATCGCCTTTTGTTCCATTTCCTTTTCACCGGAAAAGTGGGATGGAAGGCGAAGGATAGAGCTGAAAATAGAATGCTTGGCGAGTGAGTGATAGGCGACCTTCACATTATCCAGAACGGATAACTCATTGAACAAGCGGATATTCTGGAATGTCCGGCTGATCCCTTTTTTCGTTATTCTATAAGGTGCTAATCCGTTTAATCTTTCGCCATCGAGAGAAATACTTCCCTCCGTTGGAACATAAACACCTGTTAATAGGTTGAAAAATGTGGTTTTACCTGCGCCGTTTGGCCCGATTAAACCGACAAGTTCACCCTTTTTTAATTCCAAATTTACATCAGAAACAGCCTTTAAGCCGCCAAATCGGATACCGGCATTTTCTACTTTAAGCAACTGTGTTCTTGCTGTCATGCTGTATTCCTCCTTTAGCCGATTTACCAACCTTAAAGAATGAGGTGATTTCTTTTGTACCCATTAGTCCTTGTGGACGGTAAAGCATCATGACAATCAGTACTAAACTATAGATAACCATCCTGATTTCCGGATAGCTTTGCAGATACGTTGAAATAATGGTTAACAAGATGGCAGCAATAATTGCGCCTGACATACTTCCTAAACCGCCGAGAACAACAAAGATTAAAATATCAAATGATTTCAAAAACCCGAAGTTGGTCGGCTGGATAATATAAAAGTTGTGTGCGTATAGTGCACCGGCAATACCAGCAAAGAAGGCGCCAAGTGCAAAGGCTGTTACTTTATAATAAGTTGTATTAATTCCCATCGCATCAGCGGCAATTTCATTTTCTCTGATGGAAATACATGCTCGTCCATGCGTGGAGTTAGTAAAGTTGACAATCACCAAGATGGTTACAATGACACAGCCAATCAGCCATGGCCAAGTGGTTAAATGAGAAACGGTCATCCCGCTTGCTCCGCCAACATAATCTAAATTTAAAAATACAATTCTAACAATCTCTCCGAAACCAAGTGTGGCAATCGCAAGATAATCGCCTCGTAATCTTAAACTTGGAATTCCAATAATCAGACCGGCAATGGCTGCCACTACTCCGCCTGTTACTAATGCTACCGGGAAGGGCATACTTAATTTCATTGTCATGATGGCTGATGCATAGGCACCGACGGCCAGGAAGCCAGCATGTCCAATTGAAAACTGTCCTGTTATCCCGATAATTAAATGAAGACTAACCGCTAGAATAATATTAATTCCAATGAAAAATAATGTATTCACATAAAACTGGTTGATCGAACCACCGGCAATTAAAAACTGCATGACAACTGCAAATACTACGGCTAAAACGATTGATGTCCAGAAAAACTTTGCTTGTCTTAAAATATTCATCGCTTAAGCCACCCCCTAAACCTTTTCCCTGACATTTTTACCAAATAAACCTGCCGGGCGGAAAATTAAGATTAAAATTAACACAATAAACGCCACGCCATCACGCCATAATGAATAACCTGCAGCACTAACAAGTGCCTCAATAACACCTAAAACCAGGCCTCCTGTCATGGCACCCGGAATAATTCCGATTCCGCCTAAGACGGCAGCAACGAAGGCTTTAAGACCTGGGATAATTCCCATCAATGGCTCAATTTTTGTATAATACATTCCGAAAATAACGCCTGCGGCACCAGCAAGGGCTGATCCAATCGCAAAGGTAGCTGAAATGGTATTATTTACATTAATCCCCATCAACTTAGCAGCATCCATATCGTGTGATACGGCCCGCATGGCTTTACCAATCTTGGTTTTATGAACAATGAATTGCAGAAGGATCATCAAAACAATTGATGTCCCTAAAATAAGGATCGACTGGCCGCTAATTTTAACACCTAAGATCTCGATACTTTTTAAAGGTACTAATCCGCTTGGGTAGGCTTCTGGCTGAGCGCCGCGAACATAAATGGTTCCATATTCGATGAACAGTGATACACCAATTGCCGTAATAAGGGCAGCAATTCTTGTTGCATTTCGTAGTGGTTTGTAGGCAATCCGCTCAATTAATACACCAAAGATGGCACAAACCGCCATTGATATAAGTAATGCCGGGAAAAATCCTACATGAAGAACAGTAATAGAATAAAAACCAATAAATGCACCTACCATGAAGACATCTCCATGGGCAAAATTAATTAATTTTACAATTCCGTAGACCATTGTATATCCTAGGGCAATCAAAGCATAGATACTGCCTAAGGATATTCCATTTACGAGCTGCTGTATTAACTCCATATGTTTACACTCCTTCTGATGAACTCCTGTTTTCTTTTTCTATTTGAGGTTTACATGTTTATTAAGTTAGAAAACTTATTTTTCTCTTATAAATTGGGAATAGGGAGACATCATCGCTCCCTATTCCTTTGGCAAACTATAAATTTGTCCAATCTAGCAATGCAGCTTTTCTAATTATGGATTTACCTTCGTTTTATATTGTTGCTGGCCGTTTACGTATTCCAGAATAACAGCGGCCTTAATTGGATCATGGTTCTTATCTAGCTTTACTTTACCTGATACAAGTTCTAGACCATCTGTTTCCGCAAGTGCCTTTTGGATTTTCTTAGGATCGCTGCTTCCTGCACGCTTGATGGCATCGGCAACGAAATACACCGTATCATAACCTAATGCAGCAAAGGCATCCGGTGATTTACCATCATACTTTGCTTTAAATGCTGAAACAAAGTCTTGAACCTTTTTGTCACTATCACCTGAAGAATAGTGGTTGGTAATGTATGTGTTCTGTAATGAAGCTGCACCTGCTATATCTACTAGTTTAGGAGAATCCCAGCCATCTCCGCCCATAAATGGTACATTTAGACCAAGCTCGCGAGCTTGTTTGACAATGAGACCCACTTCTTCATAGAAACCAGGCAGGAAGACGTAATCTGGATTTGCAGCTTTGATCCTTGTTAGGGTAGCATGGAAATCTGTATCCTTCGCCACATATGCTTCCTCGGCTACAATCTTGCCGCCATTTGCTTTAAATGCCTTTTTAAAAGAAGCTGCAAGTCCTTTTGAGTAATCACTTGAGCTGTCAATTAAAACAGCAGCGCTTTTAGCTTTTAAATCATTGGTTGCAAAGTTTGCTGCAACTGTGCCTTGGAATGGGTCAATGAAACATGTACGGAAAACAAAGTCGTTCAATTTTCCATCTTTAAACGTAATCGTTGCGTTGGTTGCAGTTGGTGTAATTAGTGGAATTTTATTATCTTGGGCAATCTGTACTTGGGCAAGGGTGTTTGTACTTGTTGCTGCACCAATCATTGCTGCCACTTTATCTTGCGTAGCCAGTTTTAGTGCACCGCTTGTAGCTTCTGCTGCATCGGATTTATTGTCGACCGTTACTAGTTCTAGTTTTTTGCCGTCAATGCCTTTTTTGTTAATTTCCGCAATTGCCAATTCAATACCTTCTTTTGCTGATTGGCCATATGATGCAACACCGCCGGATAGCTCCAGGTTCGCACCAATTTTAATCGTGCCGCCTTTTTCTTCACTTCCGCTTGTACTTGAATTACATCCTGCCATCACACCGGCTGCCACCATAAAAGACATAAAGATTCCTGCTAATTTCCTCTTCCTCATCCAACTACCCCCTATTTTTTAAGAAAATGACCCAAGACCTTTGTATAACCTTTTTATAATATTCTGAAAACATTGTACATAATATTTAGGGGTTCGTCTAGTCTTATTATACAGTTATTTTAAAATAATTAAAAGAATAAGAAAATTAAAAAGTTTTTCCAGTATAAACGCTTTATTACAATAAAGTGATGACGAAATACTTTTTAATCTCAAAAGCAATCTATTTTTATTATTTTGTCTAAATATATTCTCCTGTTCGTTTAAACGAAAAAAGGATTCCTTTTTTTGGAATCCCTTACAAGTAATTGTTATACTAATTCTTTATTTTTCGTTTCTTTTCCTAAAATAAAGACAGCAAACGCTCCAATTAAAATCGAAATACAGAAGATTATAAAGATAGATGAAATCGATACCTGCTTGGCCACTAGGTTCCCAACTAATAATGGCCCAAGTACGCCGCCAATACGCCCTACTGCGGCCGCAAAGCCAGTACCTGTCCCGCGGATTATGGTTGGATACTGTTCCGGTGAATAAGCATATAATCCTCCCCAGGCACCAAGGTTAAAGAAGGATAACAGAATACCAGAGGTCATCAGCATGGCCGTAGTGTCCGCTGTACCAAAGAAATAAGCACTTATCGCTGTTCCAATTAAGTAAACAACTAAGACAAATTTCCGGCCAAATTTTTCAATAAACCATGCTGCTGTAAAGTATCCAGGCAGCTGGGCGATTGTCATAATCAGTACATATTGGAAGCTCTTGATTAGGCTGAAGCCTTTCATGACCATCACACTAGGAAGCCATAAAAACATTCCGTAATAGGAAAAGACAACACAGAACCATACAATCCAAAGCATGGCTGTTTGACGTCCGTATTCCTTAGAAAATAATTTCTGCAGACTTTCACGCATCGATGTCTTATGCTTTTCTTTTACTGCTGTAAAACGAGGCGAATCGGGAAGCCCCATTCGCAAATATAGGGCGTATAGCGCAGGAATCGCACTAATGACTAGGGCAATCTGCCAGCCAAATTTCGGGATGATAAAGTATGATATGACGGCCGCTACTAACCAGCCGCCTGCCCAAAAACTTTCGAGCAAAACAACGATCCGGCCGCGCCTTTCGGCAGAAACACTTTCCGAAACAAGAGTAGAGGCCACCGGCAGCTCACCGCCCAAGCCAGCACCGATAAAGAACCTTAGGACCAAAAAGGCTGCAAGTGATGTAGTAAGGGCTGAGAGACCACTCCCCACTGAGAACAGGAGTAATGTGATGATAAAAACATTTTTCCTGCCAACCCGGTCTGCCATTAATCCAAAAATAAGTGCCCCTACAGCCATCCCAATGGAATTGATACTGCCAATCCAGCCCATCTCACCTGGTGTTAAATTCCATTCCACCTTCAGGGCAGCAATAATAAAGCTGAGCATCCCCACGTCCATAGCATCGAACATCCAGCCCATGCCAGCTATTCCAAGCAATCTTCGGGTGGATATTTCCTTCTTATTTTTCATGATGATCCCCCTATGTACAACATGTATTTACATTATTCCCTAAAAACCTTTTTTTAGGTCTGAAGGGATAATACTATTATTCATAAGGTATTTTATCAGTTGTCTTGACATCTGTCATTAACTAATCAAAAAAAAGAGAATACCCAACGCATTCTCCGTCTTTCATCCCTATTTAATCCAAGGTGTAACCCTTCTCCTAATAAAATAAAAACTGTCTGACCCGAAGAGTGCTTACTGACGACTCTTCATCTATAAATTGAAGACTCCCGGTCGGCTAAAGCCCTTATTGTCGACCCTTCATTTATAAATTTGAAGACTCCCGGTCGGCTAGAGCCCTCATTGTCGACCCTTCATCTATAAATTTGAAGACTCTCGGTCGGCTAGAGCCCTTTTTGTCGACCCTTCATCTATAA
>NZ_PGVE01000049.1 GCF_002860255.1 Neobacillus cucumis | reverse complement strand
ACCGTTATTGGATTTTTATTCCATCTTAGGTCGGCTATTCAGGCTATTGACGACCAGCATTGGATTATTATTCAACCTAGGGGTACTCTATCAAGGCTATTTCTGAAATAATAGGAGAATGATTATGGGACTTACTAATTTTGACAATAATACTAATTATAGAAACGAGGTGTCGGCCATGCCAAACAGAGTTTATATCAGCTTTTTACGCTTGCCGCTTCTAGTCCGCATCCTAATGATCGCTTTATTGGTTTTTCTATCATTTGGGATTTCCATACACTTTTTAGAGCCAGATACCTTCCCAACCATCTTTGATGGGATTTGGTGGGCTATTATTACAGCATCGACTGTTGGTTATGGAGATTATGTCCCCCATTCCTTTTTGGGCAGATTAACAGCATTGATTTTAATATTATTTGGCGTTGCTTTTGTATCCTCTTATTTTGGAACATTAGCTGCTGCAGCTGTGACCAAACAAGATGCTCTTCATGAAGGGAAAATTCCCTTTAAAGGTTCTGGTCATATCATTATTATCGGCTGGAATGAGAGATCCAAAGAACTGATCCATCATCTAACCAATATAAATAATCAGCAAATGATTGTCCTTATTGATGAATCACTTGAGGCAAATCCCGTAAAATCAAGATTTGTCCATTTTATTCAAGGAAAAGGCCATGTCGATAATACCATTATGAAAAGTGATATTGAAAATGCGGAAAAGGTGTTAATTACGGCTGACCGAGGTAACGATGAACTCCAAGCAGACATGAACAGCATCTTAACCCTACTCACGATTAAAGGACTTTGTGCTCAGGTAAAATGTATTGTTGAAATTTTAACCGCGGAGCAAGTAGTAAATGCAAGAAGAGCAGGAGCCGATGAAGTCATCCAATCCAATAAATTAACGAGTGTTTTTATGATTAATAGCCTTCACTCAAAAGGGGACGGATTATTATTAAATGTCATCCACCAACTTCAGGAAAACAGATTCTCCTCTTATCCAATTCATCAGGCTAATGTCGGAAGGAATTTCAGGGAGGTTGGCCTTGACCTTATGAATGAGGGGTTACTATTAATAGGATTGAGAAGAGGGGATGAAACGATTCTTAACCCCCCTCACTCTTTTGAAATGGAGGAAAATGATCAATTATTAACTTTTAAATAATTAGTCTAAGATGACGCTCTCTAATTCAGCTACTAATTTCTTACCTTTATCAACAAACTGAGTTGGGATATCTGCATCCTTATCGATAGGAGCTTGAAATTGGTTTAAGGTAGCCGAAAAATTGCCGGTATCACCGTGTTCATCAATGCCGTATTCATATTGATGTGACAATAGGAACGGTCTGCCGATTTCCACCATACATCCTCTTGTATCTAACTCACCATCAATGGCGGTGAATGGCACCCTTAAAAATTGGTAGCTTTCTTCATCATTGAGTTTATAATCAAATGCACCATGATCATAATCCCAATTACCGCCAATCGTATAACCGATTGGTTTTAATTTTTGTTCTAGCTTATATAAATCAAACTGTTTGCCTTCTACCTTAGATGGAATCTCATGCATGTATAAATTCCCCCTTTTTTATAGCGTTAGTTTTCCCAAATAAAAGAGTGCTGATGCAATTAAAGCATCAGCACTCTCTATAAAAATTATTATAAACGTTTTTCAAGTTCAGCTTTCTTTTCTTCAAAGCCTGGTTTACCTAATAAAGCAAACATATTCACTTTATAAGCTTCAACACCCGGCTGGTCAAATGGATTCACACCAAGAAGGTATCCGCTCATGGCACATGCTTTTTCAAAGAAATAAACAAGGTAGCCAAATGAATATTCATCCATTTCTGGAATCGTAACAATTAGGTTTGGAACGCCACCGTCTGTATGAGCAAGCATAGTACCTTCAAAAGCTTTGTTATTAACAAAGTCAATGGTTTTACCTTCTAGATAGTTAAGACCATCTAAGTCATTTTCAAAGGCTTCAATGGTTAGCTCATGGCGAGGCTTGTCCACTTTAACAATGGTTTCGAATATATCACGACGGCCTTCTTGAACATATTGTCCTAATGAGTGAAGGTCTGTTGAGTAGTTAGCGGAAGATGGGTAAATCCCTTTTTGGTCTTTCCCTTCACTTTCACCAAACAATTGCTTCCACCATTCATTAAAGTACTGTAAGCCTGGCTCATAGTTAATCAGCATTTCAATGGTTTTTCCTTTATTGTAAAGGACATTTCTTACTGCCGCATATTGGTAGGCAGCATTTTCTTCGATTTCAGAGTGGCTGAAATCATTTTGTGCTTGACGAGCACCTGCCATCATCTTATCAATATCTGCACCCGATACAGCGATTGGCAGGAGACCTACAGCTGTTAAAACAGAATAACGTCCGCCGACATCATCCGGAATGACAAAGGATTCATAGCCTTCTTCTGTCGCTAATGTTTTAAGAGCGCCTCTTGCTTTGTCTGTAGTTGCGTAAATGCGTTTACGAGCTTCCTCTACGCCGTATTTTTCTTCAAGAAGCTTGCGGAAAATACGGAAAGCAATGGCTGGCTCAGTAGTTGTCCCAGATTTAGAGATGACGTTAATAGAGAAATCCTTACCTTCAAGCAGGTCCATTACATCTCTCATATAAGTGGAACTAATGCTGTTTCCAACAAAAATAATTTGTGGATTGCTGCGTTTCTCTTTTGGAAGAGCATTGTAAAAGCTGTGAGAAAGCATGTCAATCGCTGCTCTTGCCCCAAGATAAGATCCGCCAATCCCGATAACAAGGAGAACATCAGAATCTGATTTAATTTTCTCAGCTGATTTCTGGATGCGTGAAAATTCTTCCTTGTCATAGTTGGTTGGCAGTTCAATCCAGCCTAAAAAGTCATTTCCAGCACCAGTTCCCTCGTGAAGAGAATGATGAGCAACTTTTACGGCATCGCGTAAATATGTAAGTTCATGTTCTCCAAAAAAGGAGAGGGCTTTCGAGTAATCAAAACGAACGTGTGTCATGTTGTGATCCTCCAATATTTTATTTTTCAGTTATCACTTTACCTAAGGTTGAGGAATTTATCAAGACAACTCCCCCCTATGAAAGCGTAAGCAATTTCGACAATTTCCTACTTTTATAATGAAGCCCGGTAAATGGCTAGTACGTCGTCACGGTTTAGCTTTTTAAAGTTACCAAATTCCCCATTGACCATCGCACGGTCTGCCATAAGCTCGATCTTACTGTCATCAATATCATAATCTGCCAAACGCGCAGGAGCCTCAATACTGTTCCAAAATTCACGCAGCTTACGAATTCCTTCTAAACCTGTTTCCTCCGCGGTCTTTCCTTCTGGATCTACTCCGAACACTCTGACAGCCATCTGCTTAAAGCGCTCTGGTTTTACACTTAAGTTATGTTCCATCCAGTGTGGGAATAGAATCGCTAATCCGCCGCCATGTGGAATATCATAGACCGCAGATACAGCGTGTTCTAGGTTGTGCGTTGCCCAATCCCCGCGATAACCCATGTTTACCATACCATTTAACGCCATGGTACCAGCATAAAGAATCGTTGCCCGGTGTTCGTAGTTTTCAAGATCTGCCAGTAACTTAGGGGCGGTCTCCATTACAGTAATCAACAATGATTCGCACATGCGGTCTTGAAAGTCTGTATTTTCTTCAAGATGGAAATAATGTTCAAATACATGTGACATCATATCTACCATGCCATAAATCGTTTGGTTTCTAGGAACGGTAAAGGTATTGACCGGATCTAGAATTGAAAATTTAGGGAATGTCACAGCACTGCCCCATCCGTATTTCTCGTTCGTTTCCCAATTGGTAATGACAGAGCCGGAATTCATCTCAGAGCCTGTTGCTGCCAGCGTTAAAACCGTACCAAACGGCAAAGCTTCACGTGCAAAAGTTTTCTTTATAACAATGTCCCATGGATCTCCATCATATTTAGCACCTGCTGCAATCAGCTTGGTGCAGTCAATGACACTTCCTCCACCTACAGCTAAAAGGAAATCAATTCCTTCTTGTTTACAGATTTCAACGCCTTTTCTGGCTGTTGAGATACGTGGATTTGGTTCTACACCAGAAAGTTCAAATACCTGGGCACCAATTTCATCAAGGATGGCTGTCACTTTATCATAGAGGCCGCTTTTCTTAATACTGCCCCCGCCATAGACAAGTAACACCTTTTTCCCATATTGCGGGATTTCTGTTTTTAATTGATCAAGCTGGCCTTTACCAAATATTAATTTTGTTGGATTTAAAAATGTAAAATTCTCCAAAGATAACACCTTCCTTTTCATTTACTATTATTATTGAATATGTTTCATTTTGCAAAATAGGTGCTTTGAGGCATTCGGGGGTTGAGAATATTTCTTATCTGCTGCAGCACCGGATTCCTTCTGGCTTCAGGGGGTTAGAGCGCTTCTTATCTGTCGTAGCTTCCGATTCCTTTCAGCTTCAGGGGTTGAGAGTCCTTCTTATCTGTCGTAGCTTCCGATTCCTTTCGGCTTCAGGGGTTTAGGACGCTCCTTAACTTTCCTAGTTCCCGATTCTTCAAAAAAACACAATTCTCAAAGTTATATTCTCTACTTACTTACAAAAAAAATTCCCTGTATCATTTTCATGACACAAGGATTTTTTTAAACCCAGCCTCGATAAAGGCATGCCTCTGCTAGCTTTTTTACACCCACCATGTATGCTGCTAAACGCATATTAATGTTGCGGCTTTGTGCAAGCTCGTAAATCCGGTTGAAGGATTGGATCATCTTTTCTCTTAATTTCTCTTCTATTTCCTCTTCATCCCAGTAAAGTCCCTGGTTGTTTTGAACCCATTCTAAATAGGATACAGTCACACTTCCGGCTCCTGCCAATACATCCGGGACAAGCAAAATATCCCGCTCTGTCAAAATATTGGTCGCCTCAAGTGTCGTTGGACCGCTCGCCGCTTCCACCACAATTTTCGCCTTAATGTTATATGCATTCTCTGCCGTTATTTGATTAGCAATGGCTGCCGGCACCAAAATATCGCATTCCTTTGTCAGCAGCTCTTCGTTTGGCATCACACCATCAAAAAGAGTGGTAATTGTTCCAAAACTATCTCTTCGATCTAACAGATAATTAATAGGTAACCCATCAGGTTCATAAAGTGCACCATATACATCAGATATACCAATAATGATTGCACCTGATTCATGTAAAAACTTCGCCACAAATCCTCCTGCATTACCAAACCCCTGGACAATAACCCTGGCGCCTTTTAGCGATATTCCGCGCTTCTTGGCAGCTTCTTCAATACAAATCGTCATCCCTTTTGCGCCAGCCGTTTCCCAGCCCTCGGACCCTCCTAGTGCCAAGGGTTTTCCTGTAATAAATCCGGGAGAATCGTTTTGCCGCAGACGGCTGTATTCATCAAGCATCCAGCCCATAATTTGCGAGTTTGTATACAGCTCAGGAGAAGGAATATCTTTCGTTGGTCCGACTATTTGGCTGACAGCGCGGACATATCCCCTGCTTAATCGCTCCAACTCTCCAAAGGACATCGTCCGAGGGTTACAAATAATGCCGCCCTTGCCTCCGCCAAATGGCAAATCACAAATTCCACATTTGATACTCATCCACATCGATAATGCCTTTACTTCATCCTCCGTTACTTTTGGATGAAATCGGATTCCGCCCATCGTAGGTCCGACAGCATCACTATGCTGAGCACGAAACCCTTTAAAGAGCTTGGTTGATCCATCATCCATCCGCACAGGGATCCGAACAATGAGTGTTTTTAACGGCTCCTCTAAAAGATGAAACATATCTTGCTGATATCCGAGTTTTGTTAAGGCATCATGTATTACAATTTTTGTTGATGTAAGCAGGTTTAAATCTTCTTTAACCTCTATGTCCTCATCAATCGTCACCATTTTGGCACCCCTAAGTTTTTTTCATGCTTACCCTAATACTTTGTTAATCCGCTCAAGAGCCCAGTCTAATTCCTCTTTCGTTATAACAAGCGGTGGTGCAAAACGAATGACAGTCTCATGTGTTTCTTTACAAAGCAGGCCATATTCTTTGAGTTGTTCACAAAACTTTCTTGCTGATTCTGTTAATTCTACACCAATAAACAACCCTCTGCCGCGGACTTCTTTTATTTTTGGATTCTTAATTTCTTTTAATTTGTTGATAAAATATTCTCCAAGCGCAAGAGATTTTTCAGCAAGCTTTTCGTCTACAAGTACATCAAGTGCTGCAATCGACACCGCACATGCCATGGGATTTCCTCCAAAAGTGGAACCGTGTGAACCAGGATTGAATACCCCTAATATCTCTTTGTCAGCTACCACACATGAAATGGGAAAGACACCTCCGCCAAGGGCTTTTCCAAGGATATACATATCCGGTTCTATTCCTTCCCATTCACAGGCAAACATTTTACCCGTACGTGCCAATCCTGCTTGAATTTCATCGGCAATAAAGAGGACGTTATTTTCCTTACAAACCTCAAACGCAGCCTTCATAAAGCCCTCAGGCGGGATGATAATCCCTGCTTCTCCTTGGATCGGTTCCATTAAAAAAGCGGCTGTATTTGGCGTAATGGCGGCTTTAAGGGCCTCTAAATCACCATAGGGAATTAATTTGATTCCTGAAAGCATTGGACCAAAACCGCGCTTATATTCTGCATCAGATGACAATGAAACAGCTGTCATCGTTCTTCCATGAAAGTTTCCAACACACGCGATGATTTCAGCTTGATCCTCCGCTAGTCCTTTCACATCATAACCCCAGCGTCTTGCCGCCTTAACAGCCGTCTCCACTGCCTCTGCACCAGTATTCATCGGCAAAACCATGTCTTTATTGGTTAGCTGGCAAACCTTTTCATACCAAGGGCCGAGCTGATCGTTATGAAAGGCACGTGAGGTTAATGTAACCTTGTCTGCTTGGTCTTTTAACGCTTGAACTATTTTGGGATGACGGTGACCTTGATTAAGGGCTGAATAAGCACTTAGCATATCCATGTACTTATTGCCTTCGGGGTCTTCTACCCAAACGCCTTCTGCGTTTGAAATAACAATTGGCAGTGGATGATAATTATGGGCACCATACTTTTCTGTCTGATTGATTAATTCACTTGAAGTATGTTTTTCTTCCAAGTTATTTCCCCCGTTTCATTTTTTTATATTTTATGTATAGTTACTTCTATTGTAGCCGAGCATGAAAAAAGAATGAATATTTTTTCTTGGTATTTTATTAAACTGTTCAAAAAAAATAAGCCTGATCCAAACTATAGGAATAGTTTGGGTCAGGCTTATTTTCAACCTACTTTTTAAGTAAATCTTAGCGTGAGGATTGTTCAATCCACTCTTGCAGCTTATCTTTTAAAGTATTAAACCCTTGTTGTCCCTCAGTTTCAGGGATAATGGCAGCAGCTTGGCGCTTACGGGGCTTCTTTGGTCTTGGAGCCGTTTGAGCTGGTGCTTCTTCCGTAGCTCGAATGGAAAGACCAATTTTTCCAGCTTCTTCATCCACCGACAAGACCTTAACCTTAATTTCATCGCCAACTTTAAGATGCTCATTAATATCCTTAACATAGCCGTGCGTGATTTCAGATATATGAACAAGACCTTGTGTATTTTCGTCTAACGCAACAAACGCCCCGTACGGTTGGATTCCTGTAACTTTTCCTGTTAAAATACTGCCAGTTTCAATTTTTTCTGTCATGTAAACACTCCTAAATAAATATTTATTTTTTCCCATATATACGCATTAAAAAATTATATCATAAAAAAAGTCTTTTATCAAAAAGCTTACCAAATTGTACTTGCTTTTATAGAAATCTCCACATAAATTTCAAAAAGGAATAAATAGAGGGGCAATTCTCCATGATATATTAATAGTGAGAAGTTATTTACCAAAGATGGGGTGAATGGTATGAACTCAATGGGGCAAACCATCAAAATGTACAGGGAAATGCTGAATATGACCCAAGAGGAACTGGCTCAGAAGGTTAGAGTTGGGGCCCAAACAATAGCTAAATATGAATCTGGGGAACAAATTCCAAGTAATCAAACAATCTTAAAATTGTCTACTGTTCTTGATATACCAGCGCAGGAATTATTTCAGTCAAATAAATAATGTTCACAAAACTCATCTTCTATGAAATCCTAAATAGATAAAATCGCACTCTTTCACGGTGAAATTTACCGTTTTTTTATTTCAACCATTTTTTACTGTTTAAAAATGGAAAAACGGGGAACACTTAAAGTATAAGCTTTCTAGTATTCCCCCCTTTTTGAGAGGACAATCCGTCAGATTGTCCTTTTTTTTTGTGTTTCTTATAATGAGCAGGATTGATTGGCTTTTATGACTAGTAAATCCTTCGCAATATTTAGGCAATCCTCCATCGGGATCACCTTTTCAAATGAAAATTCATAAATAGCTTGAATACGTTCAGCAAGCCTTAAAGGGTCATTCAGTTCATAAACAGCTTGAACCGTATCGGCAATTTCTGTGTCATAATCTCCATTCTCTAAGTGAAAAGGATCCCATTGATTTAACAGATCCACAAACTCTAAGTTGGTTTGTACTTCTTTCCGCATAATATTCTCCTATCTTTTTTGTCATTTTTATTGGGCGGCTAATTTCTCAAGCTTACTATTTTATCAAGAAGTTGCTCTGCTGTCAGGCAGGCCTCTCCACCACCTTGAGCAAAGGATTCATTTCCACCGCCCTTACCATTAATCAATGGTAAAATCTCACTTATTAGTTTTTTCATATTTTCATTTCGTGCTTTCCCTCTTGCACCTACCAATTGTAATCGAATTCCATCTGATGAAACAAAAAATACAAGGCTGTTTTCATTCTCTGAAACGATCATTCGTGCCAGCTTTTGCAATTCTTGTATGGTTCTGTTTTCGAAAACTTTAGCAACGACAGACTGACTGTTCCCGGCCAATTCCTTTGCTTCATATTCAAACAGAGTTTCCCTTGACTGTTCTAGTGCTTTACTCAATTGTTTTTCGTTTTCTAATAATCGAATAACAGCCTTCTGCATATCCTTTTCAGGTGCATTTAAAAGCTTGGTTAATTGATGTAACACATGTTGTTTCTCCCCTAGCTTTTTGATTACACGCAAGCCGCATGCAAACTGAATTCGAATATTTTTACGCTGTTTTTCCCAATCTAAAATTTTAATGGCACTTACCTCGCCAGTCGCTTTAGGGTGTGTGCCGCCACAGCCGTTATAATCAAAGTCAGGGATAATAACCAATCGGATATCTTCTTTTACCTTTGTTTCTTTTCTTAGGTTATATTGGGACAATTCTTCTTCTGTTACCCATTTTGTTTCAATACGCCTATTTTCGAGAATGATTTGATTGGCTAACTCTTCGGCTTTACTGGCTTCCTCGTTTGTTAATTCTTCGGTTTCTAAATCAATGGTTAGGTTTTCGCTCCCCATATGGAATCCGACCGTTTTATACCCAAATAAATGGTCAAAAGCAGCCGATAAAATATGCTGTCCGGCATGCTGCTGCATATGATCGAACCGTCTTTCCCAATCAATCATGCAGTTTATATTAGCATCCGTTTGGGGAATAGTCTCAGTTAAATAATGACGAATCTCCCCGTCCACTTCTTCTACATCAATAACTTGGCGATCTGCAATCAGGCCTGTATCATACGGCTGGCCGCCGCCAGTTGGATAAAAAGCCGTTTGATCAAGAACAACAAAAGTATTTCCTGATTCATCCTGTCCCTGCTTTAAAACACGTGCAGAAAAAGTTTGTATGTATGGATCTTGATAATAAAGTTTAGATTTCATTTCATAGAACTCCTCAACATGTTTTTGAATGGATGTATTAATTGTCTAAGAAGTGAAGTTTGAAATCAAGTAGGAAAAGCGAAAGTGCCTTGATCAGCCCCGACAAG
>NZ_PGVE01000048.1 GCF_002860255.1 Neobacillus cucumis | reverse complement strand
CCGGCTAGCATAAAAATAACGAAGTGCAGGTTTAATTTAAATGTGACCACGGTCACAAGCAAAAATAATACTCTTAACTGCTCTGTATAAAGAAATAAAAAAGACGGTACTGGTTTATTCAGTATCGCCTTTTTGTTTGTCTTCTTCATCTATCAAAACAAGTAAATCCTTAATTTCAATTTTTAATACTTCACACACTCTTCCTATAGTGTCCCTTTGGTACTGCTTAGTATCATCATTATAAAGTCTTCTTAAAGTTTCAAACTTTATTCCCTCACCATTCTCATATTTAGTCATTTCGGCTAACTTTCTAATCGATAAACCACGTTCATCTAATATCTTCTTTAATTCTGATTTCGCACGTAATACCACAAAGATTTCCCCTTTCATTTTTAAAATAAATTATATCATAATGACTACAGAAAGTAGTAAATAAACAAATTAACTACGAAATGGTGTTGACAACAAAAAGTAGTCGTTTTATAATCGGATTATCAACAACGTTACGTTGTCAAGGAAGGGAGTTTAACCTTAATTGGAAAAGATAAAATTTCTAGTTGATCTTGTAGAGGAACAATTTATTGTAGATGGAATCTTAGTTGACGGAAAGCATGTTTTGTATTCCTTCGAGAACATTATCTGGTTTGCCCCATATGTAATTAATGATGGAGAACACTACATTATGAACAAAGGGGAAGTTATGTTATGCAAAGTAAAGAATAGTAACCTTGAAGAGAATTATAAGGAATTACTAACCAAATTGAAATCAATTACATTGTTTGAATATTTTACCTTATATCATGACTTGTCTTTGGATTACGACTTTAACTTATTATAAAAAATAGGGCTCTCCGCATTGGAGAGCTAAATAAAAGGGAGAGGTTACATAATGTCAAATTTAAAAACTGTTCAAAAGAAACAACAATTCGAGGTTTTCACTATTATGCGGGTCGCAACATCAGTCAGCGTTGAAGCAGAAAGTTATGAAGAGGCTGAAGTTTTAGCTAGTCAACAATTACATGCACATGCTAATCTTCAGGTTATGATGACTTTAATCAATCATAATGGAAAAGTAGTTATTCCTACTATTCACGACTGGAATACTAATAAATTTGAAGTAATTGAAAAGGACTAAAGGGGAGTTATTTCTCCCCTTATGGGGAACTAAGGGAGATTATCATGTTAGTAAGTCTTCTCTCACACAAGAGGTAAAATATTATTAAAGAGCGGCACAATGGGAGGAATATATGAAGTAGTAAATAAAAAGAAGCACTCGTTAATTGAGCGCTTGTTAAATAAAAAATCCCTTATCTTTTTGTAGGTTTATCAAAAAACAACTGATATTTATACAGTATTAAGGAATAAATAATTGTTACAACTACATGGTGTATGCGTGTAAATTTAACATATTGTATAAAATTTAGCTTTTCAAGCACAGGTATTACACCAAAACCAAAAAAGAGATTTTTAAAAAAAACGACCAATAAAAATAAAGGAAATTTACCGAACGTCAAGTGAAAAATCCAAAGACAACCTAATGGGAAATAACCTAAGACCAGGGATAGCAGGTTCCACATTTTTCTTTTGGTACCTCCACTTTTTACATCCCAAAATGCGTAGTTACTACCGATGAATGTTACTGTTACGGTAATAAGAGCACTTAAAATAGTTACCGGAATAAATCTTTTAATCGACTTTTTAGGTATTAGGAATACAGTCAACCAAGACAGTAAAGACCCAATTCTAATTAAGTATGTCATCATAAATCACCTCGATATGGGTATTTTTACCTTTTGGTGTTTAGTTATGCATTTTCATAAATGATTTAAGCCGTCTTACGATGAAATTACACCTTAAAGGAGTTGAACACCTTGAAGCAAAACAAATTCGTTGATCCAAAAGTAACAAGAGAAGAAATGGTTAAGGTTCTTGTAAAAGGATTGGGCAGGAGTTTAACAGATATAGAAGCTAAGAAGTTATTTTGGCTAAGTGAAACTTTTTACGAAACAAGAGGGGTTATTTTAGACATATTCAAGGAACTTGTTGAAAGACAGGAGGATTAAAATCTGTGGTTCAAACAAAAAAGGGAGCCCCAAAAAGGACTCTGCAGTAAATTGATATATTAAAAGGGGGTCATCTAATAATAATTATATTAACTGTTTATATTACCATAAAGAGGAAATTGAACCAAAGTTTGCTAGTATAAATTATCTAAAAAATTACAGAGAAATAAGCATATTTAGTTACAGAAGATAAATTCATGTTACAATAAAAATATCTATAAACAGAAATAAGCGTGTCTTCTTATGAAGTTTCGCTAGTTTAATGGCATCTTTTTCAGTTTTACTCGTTCCTTGAAAAATAAATATCTATCACTTATAAGCATATTATACATACACACATAGCCAATGTAAAGCTATTTTCGTTCCAATTTTTTTAAAATGAAAAATTGGAATGTTTGATATTAATTATCTAATAAAACTAGAGTTTTAAGGTAGAGAAGGGGAGGAGGATTAAATGATATCTAAACATCCTAACACATTCACTGACAATCCTATTCATAAATCTGGATAGCGTTGTTCATTATGAAATGTATTTATATTCCAATGATTAAAAACGGCTCAGATCAAGGATAAACGTCTTTGGAAGACCAGGAAAAAAGAAGCTCAATTGAGCCTCTTAGGTAGACTAATCTAAATTGATTTTTTTAACCTTTAAGAAATTGGATATTCCGTTCTCAGCTGTCCTTAATTTTTTTTCTATATAACTATGAGGATCAAAGGTTTCGATATGTCCTTCTAACTGTTGTTCAACCATGTCACAAAGCATACCTGACACTCTGCATAAGTGGTCAATAACACCAAGTAATTGTAGTTCAGTAACACCCACAGTTTTTCTGGTATTAGCATGTGTAACATCATAGAAAATACGATTAAGCCTCTTGTTCAATTCTTTCGTGTCCTGAACAGTAAATTTATCCTTTAGATTTGCCATAGGATTTATACCTCCTAAGAGTTATTTATAGTTCAGGTTATTCATCAACAGGTAAGTATAGAATACTATGGTAAATCTCTTTACAAGGAATTAAAAAACTTAATGAAAGGGGTGTTGCTTATTGAATGACATGTTAAACAGGTAGGTTAATAACAATTAATTTAACAATTAGTCAAAGGAGAAATGTTAATGACAACTGAAACCAGTAAAAAATTACATGTTCAAGTACCAACCTACATAGTCAGGAATGATGGGATTTATCTAACAAACAGTGAATTTTTGATCTATACTCGCCTTTGCTTTCTTTTTTTTAGAAATGCTAAAGAAAATAAGACTGAATTAAATATTGACCACAAGCAATTAATGTTTTTATCTCAAATTTCGGACACTAGAACATTCAAGCTGCGTCTCAAGAGGCTATATAAATTAGATTTAATTAAAAATCAAATAGATAAGTTACCCACTAAGGGAAATTTGAAGGTTATCTTTAATCCTGAAAAACTTATTTCTGACCATTTTACCATGATGTCTACGAGTATTTTTACATACTTAGCAAACGGTCAAATTAATGAATATGCCTTTAGGCAAGTCTTTTATTATAAGAGCCATATCAATAAGAAAGATAAAAGAAATTTAGAATATTGTTATGTTGGTTATGAAACATTAGTTGAGCGTCTAAAAGTATCAAGGACTAAAATTAAGGAAGCAAATGAGCAACTTAAGAAGGCGAACTTAGTCAAAATAACAACTCATAAGTTGGAATGGAATGGTGGATATACCGATGCAAACGAGCTTGATTATGAAAAATTTAATAATCATTACACAGTAGCAAATTCACTATTTTAATGGCTATTTTACCTAAGTACTCAGAATGCAGAACTAGAAAAATAAATGCAGAAGTAAGCTATTTAAAATTCAGAGCATAAGTACTCCAAATGATGCACTAGGGGTACTGTATATAGAAGTTAATTTAATATAAATATACATAAGATACATTTAAATACAGTATTTAGAATTCGTAAAACAAGTTTACTCATTCGGTTAAATTTTCTTGTTTTGTTTTCAAGTTTACCTTTTACATAATCTAATGTTTAGTTTATTTATTCATAACATATTGGTCAAAGTTAATCAAAGTCAAATTAATCAACTAATCAAAAAATGGGGGTATAATAAATGTCAGCGAAATTACAAAATCAAATTATTTTATATTCATTAGATACTACAGCTTTTTACAGTGATGATGAAATGAATTTAAATAAGGAATTAATTAAACATAAGCAATCCAAGTCAGATTTAAATAAATTAATTTCATCTTTGAAAGAGATTGGTTCAGGATTCAACAATTTATTAATTGGATACAATTTGATGTTTTATCTAAACGATACAGCAAAGTTAATTAAGAGATGGAATGCTTGTTATGAAAAATTAGATAAAAAAATTAATAAACTTTTGGAATGTGAGGATTCAGAAGAATTAAATGAAGATCAATTATTTTTTCAAGATTACTTGAATTTCCAATTAGATGATTATTTTAAAATAGATGAAAAGTCCGTTTCATTAGTTGAGGTGAATGTAGATTCAGTATTATATAAAAATATTAAATTCTTAAATGAAATAACTAAACAATTAAAACAGGAATTGATTGTTGAGGCGATTAAACATAAAGATGAAGTTCGAGTGTTAAGGGAAGACGCTTTAAATGATTCCAACAAAATTACTCAATTTGAATCAACATTGACTCGTTCTATTGGGGCGAAAGTAGACGACTTAACAACTGATATTTGTATTGTCCGTGCTTACCGATACATAATTTTTGAGCAATTGATGAATAGAGGTTTCAAATATCAAAATGAAATATATCAATATATGACATCTAGTGCCGGAAATATTAGAAATAAAAAATCGATTTGGATTAAGAAATCTGTATATGATCAAATAGAAAATAAGTTAATGTGTGGACTTACTAGAGATGATATTAACAAAAAGGGAGGTATGAATTTAAATAAGTACAACGCATATACTGCATTGTGCAATACAAGTTCTACTCCTTGGGATAACTTTGATATATCAAAAGCAATAGTCGTACCAGATTTTAAGACAATCATTAATGTTGATGTTGATTACATAAAAGGTGATACATACGAAATCATTCCTAAAGATAATTATCCAGTTGAGATTAATCATTTAGACGGTGCTGGAATGTACCAGCCTTCTCCTGATGGTGATAATAAAAGTTTCCAATTTCGTGCTCCATTTTTTAAAGGTCTTCTCATCGCTTTTCCGTTTGATAAATTCTTAGGTAAACAGAAAGGTGGAAGTCCGATTGTAAAAGATGTGTATGGAAAAGACCATGATGTGCTTAAAGAAGGAATCAAATATATCTTCACAGCTTCACAATTTAAAATGTGGAAAATGTTCATGAAAGACGATAAGGATAAAAACGCATGGAGAAGGTATCAAAGAGCATTCAAGAAATATAAGTGTGAGGCAGCAAAGTGTAAAGAAGATACTAATACATTTGATGATAAGCCGATTTCTTATCAAGTCTTACAGACACTCAACAAAATGACTCCAGAGGAACTAAAAGAAATAAGCAAATATACAGTTGATACAATTAATAAAATTGGAAATGACAAAGAGGCAACTCTTGAATTGCTTGGTGCTGGTAAATCCAATGAAAATAAACGGGGGTTTGAAAAGGCTCTTGAGATTTATCCTAATTTGTTAAATGACGATTATAGCAAAGAAGTGATTATGGAAAAGAGACGTTCATTAATTAAGAGTGCCAAGGCAGGAAAATTAATGATCCCAGGATCAAAACGTACATATATTGCACCAGATTTATATGCTTTTTGTGAGTGGTTGTTTCTTGGAATGGAGAACCCTAAAGGACTATTACAAAATGGAGAGGTTAGTTGTTCGCTATATGATGATGGTCAAAAGTTAGACGCACTCCGCAGCCCGCATTTGTATAAAGAGCATTGTGTCCGCACTAATAAAGTGAATAAGGATACTAAAGAGTGGTTTATTTCAAAAAATATATTTACATCAATACATGATGCCATTAGCAAGGTATTAATGTTCGATGTAGATGGTGACGATTCCTTGATCGTTTCCGAATCGTTGTTTGTATCCATCGCTGAAAGACATATGCTAAATGTTAGACCTCTACAATACGAACTTGGAGTTGCTACACAAGAACAAATAACAAATGCTAATATATTTAAAGGACTAAAGAGTGCTTACTCAAAGAATAGTCTGATTGGTGAAATTTCAAATGATATTAGTAAGCTATGGGCAAGTGCTAATCCAGATGAGGACTCTATACGCAGATTGGTGTTTGAAAACAACAGTTGTATAGACTACGCCAAAACTTTATGGTTCCCTGAACGTCCAAAAGAAATAAATGAACAAATTAAGAAGTATACCAAGGCTAAATTAGCTCACTTTTTCCGATTTGCCAAAGATAAGGAGAAAAGTCAGGTTCAAAAAATTGGTAACGGAGTAGTTGATATGTTGGTAAAAGAAAAAATTATCCCTAAATCTAATATTATTTTTACAGAGCTTGCTGAAGATATTGATTACAAAAAGTTGATGAAAAACACCAACATTGAAATTGATCAAAGAGTTATTGATGTGTTTGAGAAAATAAACAAATCAAAGTACTGGGACATTAAAAACGAAATAAAAGAATCTGGTGATTCGAGGAAAAAGGGAGAACTTGTAATCTACAAGAAATTTAGAAAGGAATTACTTGCACTTGGTAAAAGACAAGATGTAGTAGATATGTTAATTAGATATCTCTATGATGATAAACAAACTAAAAATAAACAAAGTCTATGGTTTATGTTCGGTGAAGATATTGCAAGAAACCTACTATATAATATTAAAGGGATTGTAGAATGTATTGAATGTAAAGATCTCATTGAAAAACCAAGACAACGCCAAATTCGTTGTGACAAGTGTCAGGATTTATATAAAAAAGAAAAAGATAAAATCAGAAAACAAAAAAATAAGAAAATTTCCGCTTGAGTTTAATAGTTTAATAATACATACTTGAAAAACCCTTGATTTATAAGGGTTTTTTCTTATTTAATGGATGTTCAAAAATCCTCTTAGGGGAAGGAAGTAAAACTATTGAAGCTGACAAGGGTTAGTACTTTCTTCCCTGCCCAACGATTAGGTGTTTCCATGAGGCAGTTGCCCAACAAACTGTCTCATCCTTTTTTTATTGTTAAAAATGGTTATAAATATCTAATCTTACATTAACATATAAAATTAGATTTTGGAAGTCTATATATATATTTTTTTGTCATAAATTTTTACAAATCCAAGTTAGGCGGTGAATGAGGGAGTGAGTTAATTGGGAATGTCAAAATTGAAAAAGCTAAGATTGCTTTCAAATATGAGTCAACATCAACTATCAGTTTTACTTCAGATAAGTCAATCGTATTTGTCCCTTTTGGAGCGTGAGAAAAGGGATATCACACCAGAATTAAATAAGAAAATTGAAGAAGTGTTCGGTTATTCAATTAAGTTTATTGATTAATATATTGTCCGTGTCAGTTTAGCTAATGCTGACTGTATTCTTACGGACGCTATAAATATATAAGAATACAAACGACTTGTTCATTATTTATATTATCCTCGGTAGGTGCATGAGGTGCTAACAAAGCATTACTCCAAGGAGAGTTAGCATTTGATCGTGCAGTGAAAAGAAATTGACGGTATCGGCAGCGTTATGCTGTGCGCCCTTACATACCTCCGTGACTAATAAAAGGTATGCCTCTAAATAATCTTGATTTGTATCAAGTGCCAGTTCCATGAGGGGCTAGTTTTAGCAGGAACTAGCCTTTTTATCGTGGGGCATAGAAAGGGTGAGAAACGATGGAAAATGAAAAAATGATGGTTACTCTAAGTGTTAAAGAATTAGATGATTTAATTTACCATACAACTTATAGAGCAATGAGAAGGGCTTTAAATAACCATTTTCATGGGATTGTACCTTTCTTTAACAAAATGAATGATGATCTAGAAACGATTGTCAAAGAAATTGATTATTTGAAATTAAGAAAACAAGAGGAATAGTATGAAACAGTATTATTGTTATGAATGTTTGAGGATTTATAGAAAACAAGTTTACAAATGCGAATGTGGTTCAAAGGATATAAAGCCGATTTTAATCAATACAGATAAACAAACAATTAGAGAGTAGAGTGATAAATTGTGCAGGGTAATTGTTACTGGTTCCAAAAATTTCGATGACTATACTTTATTAAAACAAAAATTAGATAATTATCTTAAAGATAAGGAATCTGATGTTGTTATTGTTTCCAGTGAAGCTGAAGGTGTAGAGACATTGGCTGAAAAATACGCAGTTGAACGTTTCTATGATATTTGCTGTTTCCCTATTCATTGGGCTAAGTATGGAAAGAAGGCAGCATTAATTAGGAATGACTTAATGTATAAGTTCGCTGATGCTTGTTTAATTTTATGGGACGGTGTTAGCAAGGATACTGGTTACACTGTGGGAGCAGCTAAGAAATATGGAGTGGAATATAAAGTAATTAGATATTAAGAGAGGGAGTGATGATTTGGAAAAGGATGTACTTGTAGAATTAAATAGCGATAACGATTTGTTCGAAGTGAGTTTTGGGGATTTTGATGGTACTGATGATGATTGGACACCAGTTTTAGCAAGCTTTTACTTTAAGAGTGATGCTTTGAGTTGGGCTTTAAGTAGGTTTAAGAAAATTGAAGATGAAGAAAAATTGTTTGTGATACTCGATCATACACAAGAATTGGAAATGTTGGCTTTTTCATTATATGAACTTGATGGGATTTTAGAGTTAATCCATGAAGAAGAAGGGTTTGTTATTAAGCAAAATGAAGACAAATAGAGTTGGTGAGATGAATGAGAATATTTTTTATCAATAATGGAAATAGTAAAGTACAATAACGCATCTGATATTGTTGTTAGGTTTATTGATACTAATAGTTTAGTAAAGTGTACATATGGCAATTTTAAAATTGGCAGTGTTAGAGACTTTTACGATAAAACCATTTGTGAAGTAGGTTATATTGGACAGGGTAAATATAATGTTACTGAGAATGGAGAGGTTACAAAGGTTTATAAAGTATGGAGTAGTATGCTAAATCGTGCATACAATGCGAAATATCACAAAAGAAATCCCTCATACAAGGATGTAACAGTTTGTCAGGATTGGCATAGTTTTCAAAACTTTGGTGAATGTTTTGATGAGAATTACTATGAAGTTGATGGGGAGAAAATGAACTTAGACAAGGATATATTGTTCAAAGGGAATAAGGTATACAGTCCAGATAAATGTTGTTTTGTTCCCGATAAACTAAATACATTGATTGTTACTTGCAATAGTGCAAGAGGATCATTGCCTATTGGGGTGACATTTAATAAGGTGACTCGGAGCTACCAGACACAATCAGCCGATGGAAAAGGGAAAGTGGTTCCTTTAGGTCATTATAGTTCACCTGAAGAAGCATTTGAGGTATATAAAAATTTTAAAGAAAATGTAATTAAACATATTGCAAATGAGTATAAAAATGTAATACCAGAGAAGTTGTACCATGCTTTGTATAATTGGAAAATTGAAATTTATGATTGACACAAGCGACTTAAATAAGTGGCTTTTTTTATTTTGGGGCTGTAGCTCAATTGGTTAGAGCATATTCGGTTTTTAACTCTCCTTTTATCCCGAATAGTTTACAGGTTCGAATCCTGCTCAGCTCCTTCAGATAATTATGTTATAATTCACTTATATTCCAAAAAATGGAGTGATAAGCTTGGGGAATGACTTATCTTTACCGGATAGTATTATTAAGAATACGATTAAGGAGAACCTGCTAGAAAAATATGAAAGAAATACGTTGATTAGAGGACTAATTCAAATTGTACCTTATGGTGGTTTAGTTGATAGTATTTTAACAACCTCCTATAATAATATATTAGTTGATCGTGCAAAGACTTTTTATGATGAATTAGGATTAGGTAATATTGAAATTACACCGGAAGTAATAAAAAATGAAGACTTTTTACATTCATACTTTGCTACTTATAAAGCAGCTCTTTACACAAAGCAAAGGGAAAAAATAAGATTTTTTGCAAGGTTACTTAATAACGGGATACTTTCTGACTTTATTAATAATGTCGAAGAATATGATGATTACTTAAAAATACTGGATGAGTTAACTTACAGAGAAATTTATTTACTGAATACTTTAAAAGTAATGGAAGATAGAACCAACGATTCAGATTTGAAAGAATTAATTCATTGGCAAGAGTTTTCATCCCAAATTACTAATGACTTAAGAATTTCAGAAGAAGAATTAAAATTATTTCTTATCAGATTAAGTAGGACAGGATGTTTTGTAGATGTATTAACTTTTGCTGGATTGGGTGCAAAAGGTTACACATCTATATTGTTTAAGACTCTTTCGAAATTAATTGAAATAAAAGATGAAGATTTGGTCTATTTTCAGAGAAATTAATTTTTATGATAGGGAAATTTACTCCATCTGTCGAATATTGGTAAAGCGACTAATATTTGATATGGAGTGAAGATTATGTCTGACAATAAATTAACATTGCAAGATTTAAGAACAAAATATCAATTTGATAAAAAACTTAGAAAATATTCGGATAGACATTATTCTAATGATAATAGTGTCTTCGGTAAGGTCACTTCGAACATTGATGTAGTGCAGCATCGTAACTATTTGGTAAATACTTTAGAGTATTATAAAAAAATCTCTCCATTAGTCCGTGATGATATAAAAGATGTTGAAGCGGCTATGGCAAGATATGAAATAGCTGTACGAAAAGTAATTCAAAATTTTGATAATCAATATTCGAATTTTGAATATGATGCGGAAGAATTGAATGAACTTATTGAAGATGTTTTTACCCAACAGGAGAATGTTAATAAATTATTGTTTAGAAAATTAATGCAAGATTAAGGCACTCGTTTTAGAGTGTTTTTTTGTTTGTGAATTTAAATAAATCCTGCTCAAAAATCATTAATTAATGGATAGGAGAGGTTAAAATGTTTAATCAGAGTTTACATGATAGTATTTCCGCAATTCAACAAAAGCAGCATGAGGATAAACAGTGGAAAGAGGAAATTTTATCTGTATTGAAAAGTATTAATGAAAAGCTAGATAAATTAACGGAGGGTAAATAATGCTTATTACCTTCCAAATTATTTTAGTATTAATGATGGTGCTATATGGGATGGCTTTGTTATCTAATGAAATATTAGTGACGAATGATGATAAAAATAGATATTTGTCCATTGTATTAGCTTCAATTATTGCAATGACAATTACATTCTTTATTTAGGTTAGTATCATGCCTATTCGTCTTACTCAGTGTGATAACTGCCCCGCACAATTCAGAGTTAAGGAATTCAATAAGCAATTTATCGGAATGTATAAGGACAAACCAGTGTTCCATTGGAATTATGTTTGTCCTGTTTGTAATCATGTACATACAGTAAGAAATTATAACGAGTTTGTTAATACATATTTTGATAAGGTTATCAGTATGGAATTTTCATTACTGCTTAATCGTAAGGATGAAGAAAAATATAAGAAATTATCCGATGAATATAAGATTGCTAAGGATGAATTGGAAAAAGTGAATGAAGAAGTTAGAACTTATTTGTTCATAAAAGTAAATAAATGTCAATAAGTAATTTATTCCAATTTGAAGGAATATTCAACTATTTGTCGAAATAAGTAACTAGACAAATAGGGGGTGTTAAGTAATTGCCAAAAGAACAAATAATTGAATTATCTTCAAGTATTATTGCGTTAGGACTTCTTTTATTCAGTGTTCCAAAAAGTAAAATTAGGGAAGCAGCTATAAGTTTATTATTCATGCAATCATTAAATTGGCTTCTTAGTGGAATCACAGTGGAATTAAAATTAATTTCTTATCCAGTTCGCTTTTTTAGTTATGCTTTTCGTACATGTTTCACATTTGAATATATTATTTTTCCTATTATCAGTGTGGTATTTAACCTTTACTTTCCAAGGAATGGAACATTAATTAAGAAGATATTCTACATAATTTTTTATCCAACAGTTTTAATTATTGGTGAAGTAATCGTTGAAAAATTTACCGATAATATAGAATACCTCCATTGGAATTGGTTTTTAAGTTGGAGCAGTATGTTAGTGTCATTGATTATTACGTATTCATTTTATAGATGGTTTTTTATTAAATACAAAAAGATAGCTTTGAGCACTCGTTAATGAGTGCTTTTTAATTTGTTTATTTATTAAAGGAGGAATTAAAAATGGCTGATAAGAGATTAGATTTATTAAGTGAAGCATATGACACTATGGTGAATGAAAATGAAAAAACAAAATAGTAATTCTCAGAACACCTAGTTAAAAGTCCTAGGTGTTTTTTATATTGTTTAATTAGAACTGTTTAT
The DNA here is from genome assembly GCF_002860255.1 of Neobacillus cucumis. GTDB lineage: Bacteria > Bacillota > Bacilli > Bacillales > Cytobacillaceae > Neobacillus > Neobacillus cucumis_A. The sequence goes on along the minus strand of NZ_PGVE01000048.1, from coordinate 22,686 downwards.
AAGACAACAAAAATACAATGTTGGGGTGTTACCCCTCTTTTATGTTCGATTTTAGAATGAATTAATGTTCAGAAGTTAGGGGTGAAAACTAATATGGAGGATAAAGAATGGAGTATTAAACAAAAGGATGCTCAGTTATTGTTAGCTATTGGAAACCTTGATAAACAAGAGATAGCATCCAATGTGGGTATAAGTAGGACTACTCTATGGACATGGGAAAAGAATCCTGAGTTTAAGGCAGAAGTGGACAGGATTAAACAGGATACTGAAAATTTTGCCATGAGACTTTATTATAATAACCTGATCAAAGCTGTTAATAATGTGCAGCAATTAGGCGATAACGCTAATAATGAGATGGTAAAGCTTAATGCAAACCTTGAGTTTATCAATAGAATACTTGGTAAGCCATCCAATAATATCAAGCTTACAACTGAAATAGACAATACTAAGACAGTGAGTGAGGATGTACTGGAAGCTGAGTTTGTAGAGTTCGAACAGGACAATGACGGTGAATAAAGTATTGTATATTTTATAATTGATCACAACATTTATTATCAATCTATTATCAATTAGATTGTGGGGAATATTGAAAATGAATTGCGAAACGATGGATAAAGCAATGGTCTAATTGATAACGTTGGTATGACAATGTTTGTAATTAATTATTGGTTCATAAAAATATTATTTTACGTAATAAAGTACCTTTTTACACATTAAAATCGAAATTTTAATTAAATATATTTACAATTATTATAAATAAATATTAATACAAACGATTTTATTTTTATTCAATAAAAACTTCATACCCCCACCTTCTGTTTTTAAAAATATATTAAAGGGTAGGGGTAACATAGAAAATTATTTAAATAAAAAATAAGAGTTTGGACATTGAGTGATCAAATAAAAAGACTAAGTTTTAAAAACTAGTCTCTAATAAAAGTTCATATATGTCTCTTTTTATTATTTCATCCAGCAATAACTTTTGAAATGAATGATCTAAGTTGAGTTTGCAAGCTTGTAAATAAGAGTCAATTAAGAATTCATTTGGAGCGTTTTCCATTATTTTTCTTTCTCCTCACACAAAGATTACTAAAATAATTTAGCAAAAATTGAAGAGAAATTCAACAAAATTTTTACCCATTTTTTAAAGAAAAATATTTTTTAAAATATTTCTACAAGTTCGGAATCAAAAAAAATCCAGCGAATAGCTGGATAAAATAAGGGATGCACCATACATTGGGTAACAATTCTTATTTTAAACAAGATTTATTTAATGAATATTAAGTAAAAGTAAATATTAAGTAAAACTTTTATCCATCATGATTTTATTAAGTTTGGAAAAGAGGACAAAAAAAGATCCAGCAGATAGCTGGATTAAGAGGTCTTTCGTAGTAATTTAACCTTCAACGAATACTTTACACTTTAAGTTTGTACTAGGTATTAATAAAACGTAAAATTCATGTAAACTCCCTTAAAACAGGTATTTTAACTCCTTTTGGCAAAATTATAGTCAGGAGGGATTATAAATACGTGAAAATATACTCGAAGAAAAAATATCTAGATTTATACTTTCAGTTAAGCAATCTTTGAATGATGAAAATTGGTATGCAGCTTTAACATTATCTTTAACCTTACCAGATATATGTGGTAGGCTGGAGTTTCCCGACAAAAGCTCTTCAAAAAGATTTATCCATTGGTTTAATGATTATCTTCTTGATAAATATACTCGAATTAACAAATGGGGAACACATATATTTTTAAATGGTGAAGATGCTTATGCTCTAAGGTGCGCATACCTTCATCAAGAGAAGTAAATATTGAAGATCAATGGATACGGAAAGTTCTTTCTGAATTCACATTTGTCGTTCCACCTAAAAACGGTTTTCTTATACACTGTAATCAATTAAATAATTTACTGCAATTACAAGTTGATATCTTTTGTTTAGATATATGTGATGCCATAGAAAGATGGATAAATGATGTAAGCAGTAATCTTGAAATTCAAAATAGATCAGAAAAGTTGATGTCTATTCAAGAAATAATTGATTTTTAATTTTGATTATTCCTCTTAGGACTTTGGAGGTATCTAATGAAAAAATGGTATTTAGAATTAAATATCGATGATGATTTATACGGAAAATTAAAGAAACTAATTGAACAAACAGGTCAAGATGATGAAGAACTTGTTATAAAAGCACTAAAAGAATATGTAGAAAAAATCATTTAAATTTAATTCCATATTTGGACTTTTTATTTTGTCCATTATTCATTAATAAATTTTCTTCACGGAGGTGAACAGAATAGCAACGAAACAAATTGACGTAATTAATACAAAAGAGAATCGTCAGCTTCTCTTTAAATACTTGTCTAAGTTTTACGGATCAAATAAGGCAAAGGAATTAATGTTAAAACATAAAGATAATCTATTCGAATTCAATGGTCTTGCTTATTCACTCGGCAAACGCTCCATTGAGTTTTTTTGTGTCTATTTCCTTCAGGATACCTTTACACCTAAACCGGATAATCAGGCAAGGAAACTGGCTCCTATCCATTATGAGATATGGAATAACCTAGAGAAAATGTTTATTTCAGATTCATTTGATAAGTTAGAGTTAGTCATGCCAAGGGGAGCAGCAAAGACAACAGTATGTGATTTTGCTTTATCCGTATGGGCACACTGTTATAAATTATCCATTTACACTCTTGTTGCAGGTAAAACAGAGCAAGATTCCATTGAATTTATTCGGGAAACTAGGAGAGCATTTGAAGAAAATCCATACATTAAACATACCTTTGGGGAATTGATAGATACTCGGAAATATACGGTCAATAAGTTGGAATTGGAATTATCCAATATATCTAAAATTCAAGCTATTTCTTCCACATCCTCAATGCGTGGTAAAAAATTTAATGGAAATAGACCATCCTTAATCATTGCAGATGACTATCAATCAAAGAGTGATGTAATCACACAAGAAGCAAGGGATAAGAAGTATGATACATGGCAACAAGACTCTGTTTATGCTGGTGATAAAGCGGTAATCCGTAATGGTAAAAAAGTAAAAATGGCTACAAAGTTTATAGTGCTCGGTACAATATTGCATAGGGATTGTTTTATTTCTCGATTATTAAAGGATCATTCGTATATACATATATTGGAGAAAGCTATCTTAGTGGATGATGTAGACCAATTATTTAATACTGGATTTTGGGAAGAGTTTAAAAAAATCTATTTCAATCCTAAAGTTGAGTTAGCCCAGGAACATGGAAGAGAATTTTACTGTAACCATGAGGAAGAAATGAAATATCCTGTTTTGTGGGAAGACAAGTATGATTGTTTGGACTTGGCATTAGATTATTATTCTAATCCTCAAGCGTTCAAACAGGAAATGCAGAATGACGCTTCAAAGATTGGTGAAAAAGCCTTTCATCAAATTACTTCTATGCCTAGAGAAGAGATTGAAAAGGAAACATTCACAAATACAATCCTTTGTTGTGATCCAGCTGTAGAAACAAAAGCTAATAATGACTATACAGCCTTATTAGTCGGCTCTAAAAGTACTAATAATTTTAGATGGGTTCGTAAAGGTTTAATTAAGCGGTTAGCCTTTGACGATTATATAGACAAAGTAATTGAATTACTTGAGGAATATGAAGATATTAATACGATTTGGATTGAAAAAAATACTTTCAATGGAGCAGATAAACGTGAGATTGAAAAAAGTATTCAAAAAGATATTAATTTAAAGAGTCGTAGAATATCTATCGTCAATGAAAGACAAACCAAGAATAAAGAAGCAAAGATTAGAGCAATTTCAGGAAAGATTGATTCCGGCTTTATTATATTTGCTGAAGAGGATAAAGATTTTATAGACCAGATTCTTGCTTATGAGGGTGAAAAGTTTACTCTTCATGATGACGCTCCCGATATTACAGCAGAATTTGACCGTTTAATTGATGAATTAAATATACCAAGAGACATTAAATCCATTCCTAAAGAATGGCTTTTTTAGTTAGGAAGGTGAAAAAGTGAATCAAGATGAAATCATATTAAAGCTAATCGAAAATATTGACTTACATAAACCACATCATACCAAATTAAAGCACTATTACGATGGTAAACATGACATTCTTTTTGAAAAGGGAAAATCTGATCCAACTAAATCAGATATGAGAGCGTATTTTAACTATGCACATAAGATGGTACAAAACCAAGTAGGATACATATTAGGTAAACCAGTGAATTACACTTCAAAAGGTGATAATAAAGAGTTTCTTAATTTAATTGATTATTATTTTAGTCCTTGGGAAAAGGAACATAATATAAATCTTAAATTAAAGAGTGCTATTCATGGATTTGCTTATGAAGTTTCTTTTATTAATACAAATGGGGATTTCCAGTGTACACATTTTAGTCCTTTAGAAATGGCAGTTCTACATGATAGTTCTGTGGATTCAAAAGTAAGTTTAGCAGTAAGAAAATATAAACTACAATTTGATGACACTGAATATGTCGAGGTTTGGGATAATATCAACTACACAAGATATTCTAATTCAGGTCAATTAGCATTACTTGAACGAAAACCACATCGTTTTTCACGTTGTCCAGTTCGTAAATTAAAGAATAATGATAATGAGAAAAGTACATATGCGGATATTATCAAGATTATTGATATGTATAATGCACTCCATTCGGTTTCTGTGCAGGAAATGATGGACTTTAGAAATGCTTATTTAGTATTAAGTAATTGTGAATTAGATCAAGAAACGGCTCAGAAAATGAAAGAAAATGGAATTATAATTCTTCCAAATGAAAAGGCAAAAGCGGAATGGTTAACTAAAAATCCAAACAGTCAGTTCTTCAAAGATTTATTAGACAATCTTAAGGATGAAATTTATATCCAATCAAATCAAGTAAATCTAAACGAGTCATTCCAAAGTAATACTTCAGGAGTTGCTATCCGTTTGAAATTACAGGAATTAGAAAACCAATCAGCAATTGCAGAATCTATTTTTGAACGAGTTTTAAAGGATCGTTTAAGTTTCTTCTGTGAGTTTTTGAAGATTGCCGAGAATAAAGAGTATGACTTTAAAGATATTAATATTGCCTTTACTCGAAATGTACCTGTTGATGAAGCTTCGATTGTTACAATGGTTCGTGAGCTACAAGGCATTGTTCCTCAAGAGGAATTATTATCTTGGTTGCCTAGAATTTCAAATCCAGCAGTTTCCATTAAGAAATTAAAAGAAGAACAGGATAGTACAGGCATAAATACTGATTTAATGAGTGGTTTAAATGGCTAAGTTTGAAGATGATTTTCTAAATTTAGTTGATAGCATGTTTAATTTAACTGATGAGCAGCACAAAGAAATCATACAAGCTTATAAAGGTTCATTGGATAACATTCAAATACTTATCGCTAAAATATTTATGCAATATGCAGTTGATGGAAAGTTAACATTGGCCGATTTGAATAAGTACAATCGACTTGTATCAATTGAACAGCAGATAAAAGAGGAAATTAAAAATCTTGGTGGTATTGAAACTAAACATTTTAATACTATTCTTACAGAAGTCTATAAACAAACGTATTATCAAACAGCTTTCACATTGGATACAATCACTCAAGCAGTTATTGATTTCGCCTTATTAAAGCCTGAATTCGTAAAAGAAGTAGTTGCTTTCAACTGGTCAGGAGTTCCATTTTCTGAAAGAATATGGGGCAAAAATGATGCTTTAGTTAAGGCTCTTAGAACCGAGTTAACTCAAGGCATTATTCAAGGTGATAGTGTAGATAAGATGGCTCGAAGGATCAGGAAACAATTTAATACATCTGTTTACAATTCGCAAAGACTAATGAGGACAGAAAGTGCAAGGGTTATCTCTTCTGCACAAGAAAAGATATATCAAGAAAGTGGAGTAGTACAAGAATTAATCTACACTGCGACACTTGATAATAAAACTTCTGAAATCTGTCGTAGTCATGACGGTAAACGATGGAAAATAGATGATGATACTCGGCCGAAGATTCCAGCTCATCCAAATTGTCGTTCATGTTGGATTCCGGCAGTTAAGAATTATCAACCTAAGGTAAGAAAAGACAATGAAACTAAGAAAATCATTAAGTACAAGAATTATAAAGACTGGTCAAAATCTAAAGGTATTAAATAATTAAGTCACTTTATAAGTGGCTTTTTATATTGTCTTTTTTCTTGTTGAAGACGGAATAAAGAACAACTGGAACAAAAATACAACACTTTATGGCTCGCACATAGAGGGTTACGGAGGTATAGAACATGAATTTAGAAGAAATTAAAAAGTTTTTTGAGGAACAGAAAGATAATGAGGATGTAAAAAGCTACTTACAGGGATTATCACAAGTAACACCTGATGGGGTTCAAACATTTCTCGATTCCGAAGATGGGAAGAAATTACTTCAACCTAGGCTAGACTCGTATTTTACAAAAGGGCTGGAAACTTGGAAGAGTAATAACCTTAAAAAGTTAGTGGATGAGGAAGTTAAAAAACAGAATCCTCCAACTAATCCTTTGGAAAAACAACTTGAAGACCTTAAAAGAGAATTACTTCTAAAAGATTTAAAGGCAAAGGCGAAGGATGTTGCTTCTGAAAATAAATTGCCTTTGAAAATTGTTGATTATTTTGTTGGTAATGATGAAGAAAGCACAATTGCAAACTTAAAAACATTGCAAGAAGTGTTTGATACTCACATCAATGAGAGAGTACAAGAACAATTAAAAAGCGGTGGGATTAATCCTGCTCAAGGTACTACACCACCAACAATTACAAGAGAACAATTAAAGGGGATGACTGCTGAAGAAATTCAAAAGTTAGATCCAAAAATAGTAAATGAAGCATTGAAAAACTAAAAAAACTAAAATTAGAAAAGGTAAAGGTGATAAATAATGGCAGTAACAACATTCATTCCTCAAGTATGGGAAGCTAAACTATTAACAAATTTTCATAAGGCATCTATCGCAGATGTAATTACAACTCCTCCAACAGAAATTAAAGGTAACAAGATTATTTTCAATCGTGTCGGTGCAGTAGCAGTTAAAGATTATGCAGGTTCAGTATCTTTTGATGACTTAACAACTGCTTCCACTGAACTAGATATGGATCAAAAGAAATACTTTGCGTTCAAAGTGAAGGACGTAGATAAGGCTCAGGCGGCAGGCGAATTAGTTGATTCACATACTGCTGAAGCAGCAGCTACATTACAAGAGACTGTTGACCGTTTTGTATTTGGTTTATATGCTGGTGCTCATGTTGAAAACGTTATTGGTACAGATGCAGCTCCTAAAGCAATTGATAAGACAAATGCTTATGACTATGTTGTTGACTTAGGTACTAAATTATCTCAAAAGAAAGTTCCAAAAGCTGGACGTTATGTAATTATTAATGCAGCATTTTTGGGATTACTTTCTAAAGACGCTCGTTTCACTAACCAACCGGTAGTTCTTGAAAATGGTGTTGTAGAAGGTCAAGTAATTAATGGTATGCAAGTAGTTGTATCTGAAGAAGTTGCAAATGTATCTGGAAAATATAAAGTACTTGCTTTGCATAAGAGTGCAGTCGGTTACGGAAAACAAATTGACGAAACTGAAGCAATGCGCCTTGAAGGTGACTTTGCAGATGGTGTTCGTGGACTTATGGTTTATGGTGCTGAAGTTCTTCGTCCTGAAGCATTAGCAGTATTAACAGCTACTATTGCTTAATCTAATAATTTAATAGACGAGTAGGGAATTTCTCTACTCGTTTTTTATAGTGAGGTGACATTAATGTTTTTTAAGAATTTAGATTCCGGTTTAGTGTGGGAAGTAGTTGATCCTGACCATATTAAACGGTTAAAGAATCATAATAATTATGAAGAAGTAAAGCCAAATGAAACTAAAAGGTCTAAAAAGGATAAGCAGTCACCTGAAAAAGTGGGTGAATAATGTTGGAAGACTTAGAACAGTGGGATATTATTGAAAAAGCAAAATTAATTTTAGATATGCAATTAGATTCAAATAATGATACTCTTTTTGAATATTATTTTCAGAATGCTATTGATTTTATATATGATTATTGCAATGTTTCAGAAGTTCCTACAACTTTATATACAGTCGTTAGTCAAATGGTTGCTTTTCAATATAGACAAAGGGGTATTGAAAATGTTCAATCTGAAGGTAAAGGAAGTTTAAGTCAGTCTTTTTTAACGGAATATCCACCTAATATCATGAATCGATTAAACCGACATGCAAAGGTGAAATTTCTATGAGATTAAGTAAAACTATTTATATCATTGAAACTGTACAAAGTGATACTCCTTCAGGTATGGACGAATTTGACCGTCCTATTTATGAAGATATTCCAACAAAAACACCTTTTCTTGCTGAAGTTGAACCGTATTCTTCAAAGATGGCTGAACAAAGATATGGTGTAATGGTAGAAGTTTCTAATCGTGTTTTCTGTCTTCCTAATGACAAAATTAGGATCAAATCAATCATTGAATACAATGGACTAGATTTTGAAGTAACTGAGTTTACTGCATATGACAATCATTAAGAAGTCCTCATTAAGAAGGTGAAATAATGAGTCGTTTTCAGGATGCCATTGAAGATATGAAACGAAAAAGACAGCAAACATTAGAGGATATTGCTATTTTTGTAGAAGCAGAAGCAAAGCAACGTGCTCCAGTAAAAACTGGCGATCTTAGAAGAAGGATTACACATGTTACACAACATGATGATAATATTAATCGTGCGAAAGTAGGAACTAATTTAGAGTATGCCCCTTCAGTTGAGGAAGGGAGTAATCCTCACTCAATTAAACGTAAGGATGGAAAACCTTTGAAAATAAGGATTGATGGAAAATGGGTTACGGTGGATGAGGTTAACCACCCAGGAACACCTAAACAACCGTTTATACGTCCAGCAATTGAAGAGAATGTAGGAGAAATTCAAGACAGAATCAAAGGGGGCATGGGTGTAAATGATTAAAACAGTTCTTAAGTATATATTGTCCGACCAAAAATTATTAAGTTTAGTTGGATACACCGATAAAAACAAGCGTATTAACTCCTATGAAGCTTTCAATAATGAAGATCATCCTAACATTGTATATGAGGTTTCTCCATTTCTTGCAAGTGAGGGAACTACTCAATATCGTTGTGATATCCGTGTAACAACTAAAGATGTTTTATTGTTGGAGTCTATTTCAAATAGGCTTCTTTTTTTATTTCATAAGAAAAAAACAGGTGTAAAAATCAATGAAACAATCATTTATTCTTCAAAGCATGCAGGTGGTAGTGGAATTGTTTTTTATCCTGATTACGAAGTTTTCGAACAAACGTTAACTTTTAATATTAAAGCTAATTAGAGAGGGTGTTTATAAATGGCGGTAGCAGAAGATACTTACCTTTTAGGTAGTGGAGATTTATTTATTGGTGTCGTTTCCCCAACTGCAACGGAAACAGAAATTAGTGTAGCTTTATCAAATGTAGGGGCAATTAGTGGAGGTGCAGCACTAACATTTAAGCCTTCATTTTATGAGGTTAAATCAGGTAATCGTGGGACTATTGCAAGTTTTAAAACTGATGAAGAAGTTACTTTTAAATCAGGTATTTTAACTTGGGATTTGCAAAATATTGAGAAGTTAAGTGCGGCTTATTATTCAGAAGATACAACAAATGGAACAAGACGAGTAGGTGTAGGTGGAATGAAGAACATTCCTATTAACTACCTTCGATTTGTACATACAAAGCCTGATGGTAAGACATTAACAGTGAATGTTTTTAAAGCACAGGCTCAATCAGGTTTCGAATTAACTTTTGATAAAGAAAAGGAAACTGTAATTGATGCAGAATTCAAAGCCCTTGCTGTAGTAGGTAAAAACGATGGGAACTTAGTTGAAATCGTTGAAGAAATCTAATGATTTAGGGAAGGGTAAAACCTTCCTTTTTTGATTGTCCAAAATTAAAAGGAGTGAAAAAGAATGTCAGAAATTATTGATTTAGATTTATTAGTTAATGAACCAATTGAATTTAAAATTGGTGGAGAAATTTATAAAATGTCAACTTCTTATTCAACTGAAGATATCCTTAACATTTATCACTTAGAGCAACAAATGAAGAAAACAAAAAAAGAGGAAGAGCAACTAAAATTACACGACAAAATTATTTTTATTCTTTTCTCTCAGTTAAATGATATTGATGAACAGTGGGTTAGAAAATTACATCATACCCAAAAGATTGCAATTATGAAGCATTATAGGGAAAGAATGAACAAAATCAGTTCAAACCCAAACTAACTTTCCCTTCTCTCCCCATAGTAGGTAATGAGAAGGGAAATCAGGCTATTGAAGAAAGTAGAATAATGCCCAATATAGCTTATTTACAAAGAAAAACTAAAATGAGTTTCAAAGAGATAATGGGACTCCCTTATACTGTTTATTTATCTCTTTTAAGAGAAAATCAAATTATGGATTTGAAACAAACGGAAGAAGGGCGAGATTATTTAGCCAAAGTAGAACGATTAAAAGTAACTACTCCTGATTTTGGTAAGTTGAGTAATTTAAGTGGTTTTAAAAAGGCAGGTGAAAAATAATGAGTGAAGGTGCTTTTGATTTAGGATCATATGGTGCAGAAATCGTTTTGAATACTTCACAATTTGAAACAAGTATGCAAAATGCAGAGCAACAAATGACTAATAACGAGAATAAAACAAAAGGGTGGGCTGGAAATATCGGAACAATTGCAACTGGTGCGGTAGCTGGTTTAGGACTTGCATTAGCAGGAGCAGCGGTTGCAGGTGTAAAGATGGCAGACGATTTAAACAAAGCTTTAAACGGTTTGCAAGCTTCAACAGGTGCAACTGACGAAGAGATGTCAGGGATGGAAGAGAGCCTTAAAAATATATACAATAATAATTTTGGTGAGAGTTTTTCTGATATCGCTGAATCTATGGCATTGGTTAAACAGAACACTGGTTTAACAGGTGAAGTCTTAGAAAAAACTACACAAAATGCTATAATGCTTCGTGATACATTTGGAAAAGACATTGAAGAGACAACTAGAACTGCTAACGGTTTAATGAATCAATTTGGGTTAACTTCTGAAGAAGCTTTTAATCTTATGGCACAAGGTATTCAAAATGGTGCAGATAAGAATGGAGACTTCTTAGATAGTCTAAATGAGTACGGGGTGCAGTTTCAACAACTAGGTTTCGATGCCGAGCAGTTCACTAATGCGCTTATAGATGGGGCAAAAAGTGGAGCGTTTTCTGTTGATAAAGTCGGGGATGCAATGAAGGAATTTAACATTCTTGCAAAAGATGGATCAAAAACATCTGCACAAGGATTTCAAGCATTAGGACTTAATGCAGAGCAAATGACGAAACAATTTGCGGCTGGTGGTGATACAGCACAATCAGCTTTTAATAAGGTTGTATCTTCATTATTGAATATGAAAGACCCTGTAGCACAGAACGCAGCAGGAGTTGCTCTATTCGGTACTCAGTTTGAGGACTTAGGAATTGAAGGTATTAGAGCCTTTTCTCAAATTGGCGATAATGCTTCATTAGCTAAAGATGCTCTAGGTAAAATTAATGAAGTAAAATATAATTCCCTTGGAGAAGCTTTTCAGGGGATAAAAAGAAACCTATTGACTGGTTTGCTTGAACCTATGCAAAAGAATGTACTTCCATTACTTTCTGAATTTGCAAATTGGTTTACTGCTCATTTACCACAGATACAAGACACTATGTCCACTGTATTTAGTGCAATTGGTGGTTTTATTACTGGTTTTGTTAGTGTAGTAAAATCAATTGTTGCAGCTTTCCAAGAAACTGAAACTTCTTCTGGCTCATCGTTTGGAAAAATAAGGGATACTATTTCAACTATTCTAGGAACTATTAAAGGTATTATTACTGATATCATGGGAGCTATCCAAGTAATTTGGCAGAAATACGGTGATGATATTATGAATTTTGCTAAAACTGCTTGGGAAGGTATCTCACAGACTATTTCAGGTGTTTTAGAGGTTATTCGCGGTGTTATTAATACCGTATTAGGAATTGTTACAGGTGATTGGGAGAGAGCATGGAGTGGTATTAAGCAAATATTTGGAGGTGTTTGGGATGCTATCCAAGGGATTGTTAATACTGGTATAAATGCTATTAAGGGGGTTATTAATTCAGTATCCACTGTAATAAGTAATACGATTTCAACCATTTGGAATGGAATTAAAACATTTTTCAGTAATACAGTTGGTTCTATTTATGATTCAGTTAAGGGTAAATTTGATTCTATGGTTTCAACTGTATCTGATATTTTTGACAGCATTTGGAATAAGGCTTCAACTATTTTTGGAAAAGTTAAAGATGCTATTACAAACCCAGTCCAAACAGCAAAAGAAACAGTTTTAGGGATAGTTGAAAAAATCAAGAATGCTTTTGATTTTGATTGGTCTTTACCTGATTTAAAACTTCCTCATGTATCAGTTTCAATGAAGAAAACTTCATTGGGTATTCCCTATCCTGATTTTGATGTTTCATGGTGGGCAACTGGTGGTATTGCGGATAGAACAATGCTCTACGGGGTTGGTGAGGCTGGTAAGGAAGCGATTATTCCTCTAGATAATCCTGCTTATATGGCTCCATTCGCAGATGCAGTATTTGACAGGATAATATCAAGATTTGGCTCTGATTCTGTATCAAATAATACATCTAATCAACAATTAACATTACATAACAACATTACTTTTAATGTTCCAAATAAGTTAGATAAAAGGGAAATGGAAAGAGTTTCAGATTATATATTCGGCTCTATTGAAAGAGGAGTCAATATTATGGGCGTTAAAATGTAAAAAAGCCTTCCAAATGGAGGGCTTTATTTAAACAGTTTTCCTATAAATTTTCCTGTAGTCTTACCGACTATTCTTCTTTCTAATCTCTGACCTACTTTTCCTTTCTTTACTGCGTTAATATTCCTAAAAATTTTAGCAGTTGATATAAAATCTTTCTAATTTTATTTATGGTCATTTTAAATTCCCCATTAATCTGCAAACACAGTATGTTTAGTTTTCCATTTCTCCATAGCAATAAATAACCAAAAACTATAGATTCCTAAAGTAATAATCGTTAATAACCACCATTTAATCCAATTCCCAAATAATCCGATTGCTGAACCTGTGAACTGTAATCTTCTTCCATTAATCACAGTATGTCTAGTTTTCCATCCTAAAATCATTGTGATTGACCAAGGATAACAAATTCCAAAGGTACAGACCGTAACTAAAAAACCTAAAATAGACCAACCGATATACTGTAATAATCCACCATCAAAATAAGACTTACTTTCTGTTTGTGCTACATAATTTTGATTTACATTTACTGTAATTTCACTCATTGTAATTTCCCCCTATTTTTCTTTTTATCTAGTCCATTTGAATTTTATTATTAATACGAGAAAAGTATGGCAAAGTTTCAAAAAATATGTCATCAGCTAGACACAGACAAATGCATACGGTTACATTATGATAATATAAAACTATTGGATGTGATAACTATGACTAAAATCCCTGTAATATTTGAGGGTAAAGATTATATTATGCTTCATCAATATTCATCAGGATATTGTGAAATAACTGAAGAAGGAGCATCTTATAAAGAAATAAAACTTGTTCATTTTTCTGAATTGATAATTAAACAATTAATATGAATAATTTCTGTTCTATAAGAAAAGATATATTTACCATGAGTTACCGTTTTCCCTTCACAACAAAAGCCCTTCTCAGTTGAGAGGGGTTCTAATTTTTTTTCTTTTTCCTGCCATGTTATTTATTATAATGTAGTCCTATATTTTGTTTTAATGATTCTAATGCCTCTTCAAAAGTCCGATTGGATAGCTGGTTACCTCCTAATATGTTAAGCATGGTTGCTAAATGAGTTGAACTTATATTATCGACATTTTGATTATTTTGAAAGTCCCTTTGCCTTTTAAAATGTGGTTCAATCAACAAACGCTCTGGACAATTACTTCTTATTTTACTCGCAACATTTTTTATATCCATCTCCAGCTTTCATAATGTGTTTACCGGGATTTTCTCTTTTAAGTCTTCTTAACATCTTTTTATCTTCCAGTTCTCTTTTTACTTCCTCTTCATTTATCCTTCTGACAGTTTCCTCGATTGTATCAGCAGCTTCAATGAATTTGTCTAACCAAGGTAAATACACAAATGTTTGCTTTTCTCCTACTTTCATCTAATCACTTCCTAATTATTGGATACTTTGTTATTTAGACAGAAAATGACAAATACCTTGTGTCATATTTGTGAAATAAAAAAAGCCCTTTCTTAATAGAGAGGAACTTATTTTTATACACCCATTTTAATGTTTATCAACTTATCTAATATTTCACTTAGTTTTATAGTATCAGAAGCAGTTAAACCCTGTGACATACCAACTTCGATCAATTTCATTCTGATTACTTCAATTGTTTTACATAACTCTTCACTGCTCAATTCTAGTACCCCTTTTTTTTACAACGATGGTACTATTTTACCAAATGAAGTTTATTTGAATTGTGACAAATTTATGAACATTTTAAAAGGTAAATTATTATTAAGTATAATTAATTTTTCTTGTTTCTACAATTCTTAACCAATTGATTTATATTTTGATAACCATAGTACATTTGTTATTATTCTAATATTTCTAAGATCTCTTCGATTTTTCTTTTCTTCTTTTCTATACATCTTGAAATATACAAATTAAAGGATTCTGTAGGGTATGATCTATTTATTACTTTGTTATAAATTCCAAGTTTATTTATATTTTCAAATGGTGACTTCATTTCATATTCACTAATATTCGTATATAGTATTTTTAATTGTTGCAGGTGTTCTTGAAGATCTAGTGATGAAAGGTCTGAGTATACACTATGTACTCTTTTGATGATCATTTGTTCGATTTCATAATTATTTGCTTCCTCAATCGAAGCGTTTCTTCGAATATAAATTCGATTTGTTTCAATACCAGTTGTTGGTCTTTTAGAGAGAAATGGAATATATCTTTCTTCATTTAGAACATAAATGATAAAAAATAATTTACCGCTTAAATTTAAATATACTTCATGTTGTGGGTATCTAATAATTTGAGAATCAAATTGTAACTGATCAGGAATAATATTTCTTAATTTCCTTTCTAAATCAGTTGGATCTTCAACGTCTGTTTCGTTAAGTCCGACAGCTTCATTAGTATCATCTGTTATTCCAAAAACTATTGTACCCCCACCGGAATTTGCCATTGCTAATATCAATTTTGCCAATTTGTGAACTTCAATCATACTTTCCTTGAAATCAAGTTCATTTCTCTCTCCATAAAATTGCTCAAGCAATATCTTAAAAGATCCTATATCTAATTTATTTTCATCATTAACTATTTCAAGAAATTGCTGGTTACTAAATCTATTTATCATTAATATTCCCCCATAATTGAATCCTTCTTTTTAGTGACAATAATATTTATTAAGAATTAAAGAAATCATCCCTATTTACATTATATCCCATATTCTTTAATGCACGTTGGATTTTAGTCCATGTTTCTATTCTAGGGCTATAATCAGGATCACTGCAAATATTTGAAATTGTTGTCCTTCCCACTTTTGAATTCTCAGCTATTTCACTTTGAGTTAATCCTTCTCTATCTACCCATTTTCCGAATTTGCTCCTTGTTTTACCTAGACCAAAAAAACTAAACATGATATTCCACTCCTAGACAAGTTTTGTTATAAGTCTTGTCTAAAAATCCCGTTTTTAAACTTAGAGAAAATATTTTTACTTAAGGCAACAAAGTGGAATAATGGACAATCCATGCCCCATACCTTTTAATATACCAAATGAATTTCCACCCCAACATACTTCCAAGGAATATTCCAAAAGTAGAATTTTCAATACTTTTGACAGTCTTCTTACTCTTCTATATTGGTGTAACTACTTACCTTGTAAGTATCCAGAGGTGGCGTTAATACGAAGGAGGTTTCAACTATGATTTTTGAAGTGGTGACAACAACAATTTTTGGAGCAATTTCATTAAAAGCTTATCAAGCGAAACTTGGGGTAGGGAACGATTCAAAAAAGATTAATAAGGTATTCGCTCTTAGTGGTCTAAATGTAAAAGATGGTAACCAAACTTTAACAACACAGTTAATAAGGAAAAAGAACCATGATTGGGGGATTGAGTATCGTTATCGTATCCCTTTAGGTAGAAGCTTTCATAATTATTTAAATAAGAAAGAAGAAATTCAAGCAGCAGTTAACGTCCGGTCAATTAAGATTCAGTTTAAAGATATAAGAAAATATTTTAAAGATTTAAAGTTTGATAAGGAGTTAATTTCTAATATTAAAGATATACAGACAAAAAAACTTACAGGTAACAAAGAAATTGAAATGGAATATGACGGAGTGTTAAAAATCAAGGTTTACAATACAGCAATGACTAATGATTTTAAGTACACGATAGACTTACTTGAAAAATGTAACGGTTGGGAAGTTCCTATTGGCATCACAAGGACAGAATTAATTAAACATGACTTTGATAAAGTGTACAACATGATTATTGCAGGAAGTCCGGGATATGGTAAATCGGTTTTATTAAAAAATATAATAACTAGTCTAGTTATTCGTAAACAAAAGGATGTAAAACTAACTTTAATTGATTTAAAAGGTGGTCTTGCATTTAATCGTTTTAAAAATTTAGATCAGGTGGATACTGTTGCAAAGACTCCTAGCGAAGCACTGACCGCATTGAAAAGTGTAAGAGATAAATTGGTTAAGATGATTGACTATCTCTTAGAAAATGGCTATGAGGACGTAAAGGAAGCAGGTATCAAGGAAAGATTTTTCTGTATTATTGATGAAGCAGCAGATTTATCTTTTGAATCAGAAGCCTTAGAAATTGTAAAAGACATTGCTAGACGTGGAAGGGGAGCAGGGTTTCGTTTGATCTATGCAACCCAATATCCAACTAATGAAACCTTACCTTCACAAGTTCGTCAAAACTGTGATTCGAGAGTATGTTTCATGTTGCAGACAAACACAGCAAGCAGAGCAGTTTTAGATGATAGTGGAGCAGAGAACTTACCCTTAATTTTAGGGAGAGCAATCTATCAAACTGACAGGAATGTTATTGTTCAAACTCCACTAATTGAAAATAAAGACATTGACGAATGGATTAAACCTTTCATCATAGAAAAAAAGGAGGGGGTAAACATTGAAACCTCTAAACAAAAGGCAGGAGCAGATACTTTTGTCATTAAAACGACTAGATTATCTTGATCGTGACCAACTAAATAAAATTCATCGATTAGGCACAATCCGCAATACTAACCGTATCCTTCAACAATTGTCCTCCTATTTAGAAAAATACCGTGAAGATTATTCCACAATATTTTATCTTAACAAAGAAGGCAGAGAGTATGTTGCTTCTGAAAAAATAAGAAAGAAAACTAACTTTGTTCAACATGTAATTATGAGAAATCAATTCTACATTTATGCAGGTTTTCCTTCTGAATGGAAAAATGAAATGGAATTGAGTGATGGTGAATATAAAGTGATTTGTGATGCTTGGTTTAAAGCAAAGGGGAAATATCACATTCTTGAAGTTGATTATCAGCAAACCATGAAGGAAAACAGAAATAAAATCGAAAAATATAAGGGCTTATACAAAAATAAATCAATGGAAAATAAATTAGGTCATGTTCCACCATTAATATGGGTTACAACAACAGAATTAAGGAAAAAGAAACTTGCTGAGTTATGTAAAGGATTACTTTATGGAGTGTACACAATTAACGACATCAAATAAGGAGTGATTCTAATGAGAACTTCAAAGAGAATCAGTTTCAATGAATTTATGTCTGGTAATTATAAAGTGAAAGAAAAACAAAGAAGACAAAATGTCATAAAAAATACAACTAAATTAGCAAGTGCAGCTATCCTTCCCCTCGCAACTTGTGGAGCAGTAGGAACGCTTGGATTTGCAATGAAGGCTTTTGCGGCTACAACAGGAACAAATGCAGTTGTTGCAAGTGCACCAATTGCAGTTGAAGTAGGAGCAAAAGAGTGGATGAGTCAACAGAGTCTAGATTTATTGACACATGTACTTGATCCATTAGTTGATATTATGGTTGCTCTAGCCTTTCCTGTAGCATCTGTAATTATTGTAGGCTCTTGTTTCTTCTTTATGTTTGACAGGGCAGAAAAGGGCTTTGATACAATAATGAAAGCTGGATTAGGTTATGTTCTTATTCAGGTATCTCCACTTATCTTAGACATTCTAAAACAAGTAGGTAATGCAGTATGATTAAACGCAAAGCCGATGTCAAAGAATTTATCTATGGTTTTTGCTTACATGCTAAATGGGATGGTAAAAAATTTTACTTTGTAATTAATCTTCCTGAAGTAACTATTACTTTAATGCAATATACTGAAGGGTATTTTACCATTCATAGAATCAGTGAGTTATTGTGTGATATATATGAGATACCTATAAGTGAAGGTGAAATAACTAATCTAATTTGGAAATATCGAAAGTATATTAATCAATCAACAAGGGTAACTGTTAGTTAAGAGTGGCTATTCAGCACTCTTTTTTCTTTTTAGATTTTTATTTATGGTAAAATAATTAAAAAAAGTAAAAAGAAGGTAAATTATGCAAGAACAAACTAAAAAAGATATTAAGGAATACTTTATGAAAAAATTGGATAACGAATTAAATGTACTAGATGTATCTATTTTTCAAGAGATTAGAAGGGTAATGGAGGAAGCTAGTAGTAAGGGCATCCTGAGATCAGGTATGACATTAAACGGCATTGCCAATACCATTATAGATAACACAATAAATTCGTGTAAAGATAAACTAAGCTTAATTGATGAATTTCAAGATTATTTGAAGTTTAATATTCCAGAGAAGCAATTGGATGAAATCGAGGGGATATTTGTTACATATTATGTTCCTTTCTTAAAAAATAAAGCTGAAAATACTTATGTTAATCACTCTAAAGATTTATTTGGTGATACAAATCTAAATATTACAGAACAGTTTAAATTTGATAGTTCTGTTCAAAATATAAAAATAAAATAGATGATGTAAAAATAAAGAACCGTTTACAAAAAGATGATCCGAGTGTTCGGTTATCAAAGTATTCTAACTTAATATCGTTAATAGCTTTACTTGTAGCAATTTTAAGCTTAATTGTTAGTAAATAACTTCACATTATTAACATATATTATTGGGAGGGGCTATTTAGTTCACTCTTTTTTATATGAGGAAAAAGTTTAAAAACAGATTATTTATAAAAATTAATCAAATGAGATATTTCTCAATAATTTTAAATGTTTTACTTTTTATAGAAATATTCTTTATTTACAAATTTTATGTTATTTTACTATTTATAACATCGGTATAGTGAAAACCTTAATAATTATTAACTAAACTTATAATACAAAAAGAGAATCCCCTTATACTTCCATAGAATATTCTACCATTGATAAAGCTGATACTTCATTCCTTAAAATAAACGAACAGATATTGTAGTTATTTTAGGTATAGAAAAATTCCTTTATATTTTTTAAGTCGATTCCCAAACATATACGCATAAGCTAATTATTTAAAATCAATTACAATTGGAGGAATTATGGTCAGTATTATTTCTAAATTGTTAATGAATCCTTATTATTTTCGCTACGCTTTTTTCATCCTATTGATATCCAGTATTATACTTAACAGATATATTATTCATGATAGTAATTTTTATATATTATATATTTTTTCAACAATATTTTTAGGTATTGGCTTCTTTAACAAATCGAATTATTTTTTAATTACTTTTACCACAATAATCGTATTGTGTAGGTTTTATCTTATTCCAGATGCATCTGCTAATATAGGAACGTTTCTAATATATTTATTCACTTACTATTTAATAACCTATATCTCAGTTGGATTAATGAAGAATCTTCAAAAGGTTAAAAAAGATAATTTAGAATTAGTTAATTCCCTTTCCAATGCTCTAGATTCTAGAGATCCCTATACAAATCACCATTCCGAAAATGTAGCAAGATATGCAGTTGCAATTGCTAAAGAGATGAATTTATCTCAATCCGAATGTAATAGTATTCATGTAGGTGGACTTTTACACGACATTGGAAAAATTGGTATCCCGGAACAAATATTAAAAAAACCTGAAAGATTAACCAATAAGGAGTATGAATATATAAAGTCTCACACAACAATGGGTTTTAAAATGCTTAAACATGTATCCAGCTTTAAAGATAATGGGATTTTGGATATTATTTTATATCATCATGAAAGATATGATGGGAAAGGGTATCCATCAGGACTGAAGGGAAATCAAATACCTCTTGCTGCTCGGATTATTGCTTTAGCTGATACCTTTGATGCCTTGACTTCCAAACGTGTTTATAGAAATGAACTGGATTTAGATTATACACTTAATGAGATTAGAAAAAATAAAGGGACTCAATTTGATCCAGAAATTGTAGATGTTTTTCTAAGCCTCCTGGATTCAACTAACAACGATTTATATAAGTTAAAGGAAAAATACATTAATAAGGGCTGGGAGATATCTTAATCAGTAAGGATGTTGGACATGAAGAAAATTAATTGAAAGAAAATAAGTGTTTTATGAGTGACCAATTTTAGGTCGCTCATTTTTTTATGCAAAAAAGACCCTTGACCAAAATGATCAAAGGTAAAAGGTGCTTAGTGGTATAGGCTAAGCAAATTAATTAGGAGGTCTAAACTCCGAAGAATTTAAACATAAGTAAATATTATCATTGTCTGAAAATTGTTTCAACTTTTTAAAGCGTTAATGTATTAAAAAGAACGATCATTATCAACTTATTTCATATTAAATATGAATCTATTATCAACTTAATTCTTATTAAAAATATTTTTATAGTTTAATGGTATAAAATTTACAATCAAAGGGGATAAGGGATATTAGCATCAATAGACAAGCTTATATAAAAATCCACTGTGGAGGTGCCTTTTATGCCTAAAATTAAAAAAGAAAAATTAAATCAAACAAAGTTAATGGGAGAGGTTGAAAAAGTTCATTTACCACGTGATAAGAAAGGGAGGTTCGTTTCATATACTGAGGAAAAGCCAAGGTCAATTAAATTAGTAAAAGTTAAGGGATCATATGGAACGTTTGTAGTTAAAGAAAAGCTAATTCCGGATGAAGTTAAAACTACGTTGTTTGGAATAGCGTTAATTGGAATACTTCTAGCAGTATTTTAAATTGTGGTAAAATAGATTCATACAGACAGTTAGGAGTCACAGGAGGCTCCAACGGTGAAAGGTAGTATCAAGAAGGATAACAAGACAGGGAAATATTATTTTGTAGTGGACGTAGGCAAAGATACTACTGGTAAAAGGATACAAAAGAAAAGAAGGGGATTTGAATCAAAACAAGATGCTGAACTTGGTTTAGCAAAATTTCTTTCAGAGTTTAATAAGGAAGGAAATATTTCAAAAATAGATCCAGATATAAGCTTTGGCGAGTATATGGAAGGTTGGTTTATCGAAAGGAGAAATCTAATCGAAAGAACTACTCTAAATAACCAAGTTGCTTTTTATAAGTGTTATATAGCATCCTTCTTAGGAAGTAAGAAATTGGGTGAGTTGTCACCTATTATCCTCCAGAACTTTGCAAATGATTTATTCAAATCAAAAAATTTAGCAGCAGGAACGATTCATAAAATATTTGACGTTCTAAAAGTTTCACTAAGGAAAGCAGTAAAATTAAAGATAATAAACGAAAATCCATGCATGCATGTTGAGTTGCCCAAGATACGAAGAAAAGAAATGCAAGTTTGGAATCTACAACAGGTTAATAAATTTCTAAGTGAGGTCAAAATCATTAGAAATTCTGATCAGTTTTTTACTGCGTATTTATTGGCAATTACCACAGGGATGAGACAAGGGGAAATATTAGGACTAAGATGGAAGGATATTGATTTTGATAAAAAGTTGATATTTGTTAAACAAATATTAACCCATGATGGAAAAGAATTGAAAAGTGGTACTAAAACAGTAGCTGGAACCAGAACAATTAGTATTTCAGAAAATGTTTGTGTTCAACTTTTAAAAGCAAAAGAAAAAGTTGAAAACGATAAACAGTTGCTTGGTCACAAGTATATAGATAATGATCTAGTTGTATGTACAAAAAAAGGATCAGTAATACAACCTTCTAACTTATTGAAGACTTTTAAGAAAGATACAGAAAAAATCGGATTACCATTATTAAGATTCCATGATTTAAGGCACACCCATGCAACCATGCTAATAGAACAGGACATTAACCCAAAGATTATTCAAGAACGTTTAGGGCATTCACGAATTGGTGTAACCTTAGACATTTACTCTCACGTATTACCAAGTATGCAACAACATGTAGCAGACAAGCTTGATGAAATGGTGATAATTTAAAAAATATGTGACCGATTTTGTGACCATTCTTGAATTAAACTTCGATGAATAGGGATATCAACGTTATTTTCCCCTTCGTGCCTGGAAGGCGGTGAAATAATGTCAACGAAGAATATCGAGGAAAAGCAGTATTTGATTCGGTTTAAGTGTGATACAAAGTCTCATTTGACG
>NZ_PGVE01000047.1 GCF_002860255.1 Neobacillus cucumis | reverse complement strand
GGTGTACAGTCGTCAAGAAGGTTTTTTAATATCTCAACGTTTCTTTCAAAAGCCACCTACTTTTTTCACATAAAAAAAAGCACCGCGAATGCGATGCAATTAATATTACATTTCTAAAAGTGATTAAAAAATTGGCGATAGAAATGGGACCCGTTACACAACTGGGTCCCCCTTCATTTCTATTTAAATACAAGTTCTTCCTGTTTCTCCTTAACCAGTGTTGAGAAACGATCCACTTCAATTGCATATCTTGGACGCTGCTTCACTTCCCGATAGATCTTACCGATATATTCACCGATTATCCCTATTCCCATTAATTGGAGTCCGCCAACAAACCAGATGGAGATCACGAGCGAAGTCCAGCCTGACTCGGTATGTCCCAAAAGTTCCTGAACAATGGCGTAACCGCCAACTAAAGCACTTATTACAACCGAAAGAAAGCCTAAAAAGGTGACAAAGCGAATGGGTGCCACACTGAAGGAGGTCATTCCATCAAAGGCAAAAGCGAGCATCTTTTTCAAAGGGTATTTGGATTCCCCAGCCAGCCTTTCTTTTCTATCGTAATAAACCTTAGTGGAGGAAAATCCCACAAGGGGAACCAGACCACGTAAAAACAAATTGGTCTCCTTATATTTCAATAATTCCTCTAATGCCCGCTTACTCATCAACCGAAAATCGGCATGGTTTGGGATCAGTTTCATTCCGATCCGCTCCATAAAACGATAGAAAAACAAAGCTGTATTCCGTTTAAAAAAGGTATCCGTCTCCCGGCTTTCTCTTACACCATAGACAATATCGGAACCTTCCCAATATTTCTCTAAAAATGTTTTAATCACATGAATGTCATCCTGAAGGTCAGCATCTATAGAAATCACGCAGTCAGAATAATTATTGGCTGTTTCGAGACCAGCAATGAGTGCGTTTTGGTGTCCAACATTGCCTGCTAACTTGAGCCCGGTTACCATCCTATTTTTATCGCACTCCGCCTCAATCAGATTCCACGTTTGATCCTTGCTGCCATCATCGACAAATAATAGTTTACTATTTTTTGAAACAAGAGCTTCCTCTATTAAATCATTGACTACCATGATCAATTGCGAAATGGTTTCTTTTAAAACCGCTTCTTCGTTATAGCATGGAACTACGATGGTTAAGATGGGCTTATTCATCTGAAATTCCCCTCCTTATTTCACTCGGTAAAGGTAAATTTTCCAGGCTGAATCTTTTTGGCTAAACGTCCTTTTTAGCTCAAGGTTATTTTCTTTTGCATTCAAAATAGGTATGGCCGAAAAGATATACTCTCCTCCCATTTGTTTAAATACTTTCGTATTCAATTGCAAATGGTGGATTTTCACTTTCGAATCCTTTTTAAATTCATAGTTTTTCCCTAGTTCTGCGACAAAAAGATAACACCTGCCGCCCCATGTATCAAAGTATTTCTTTAATGTCGGGCTCTTTTCCAGCTCTTTTGCAATGATTTTCCTAAATTCATGCTTGTAGGTTAACGGGTAAAAGTTGTTGTACGTATCCAACGTGTAAAAGCCATTGTATTGGGCAATGGCCGGATGGATTCCGATACTCGCCACCCGGTAGCTGCTCTTAGGCTTGCCAATATAATCGGCAATTTCTTTAAACTCCTGTGTAGCATAAAACTGCTTGACCGTTGGTTTTCCGGCGACCCGATAGACGATTTCATCGTTGGCACAGAATAAAACAAACAACTGAACAATCAGACATACTTTTACGAATGACTTCCATCCCTTGCCCTTTTGCCTAAGAATAAAGGCTCCCACAGCAAACATCACATAGATTACTAATGGCCTTAGGAAATGGAATCGCGCAAAGTTAAACGTGTTTAATAAAGAAATCCTCTCTTTGAGGGGCTGCCACCCTTTATAAAACCAAAAGGCATACCAGACAGAGAGGAGAAAATTAAATATAAATAAGTAGACAAATCTTTTCTCTGTCTCATTTCGCTCCTTCTTTTTCCAAAGGAAGCCAGCGACAATAAAGGATAATGGTACAATCACCAACGTATGCAAGGTTAGCACATGGGTATGGCCAAGGAAATAGTTCTTGCCTACAAGTCGAATTGTGTGCCAAAATCCCAGCGTCGAACTAACAAACTCATTTCTGCTGGTAGGTGCTTCAGGAAAAACTAAGGAGTAGACCAGCCGATATTCGATTAATAAGTATATAGCCGTCATTAAAACGATACTGCCGAAGAACATCCCATTTGGTTTCCTCTTTACGATCAAGTCCCTCATCCATAGAAGTCCCATGAAAAATAAAAAGAAGAAAAATCCCAGCACGAAGCTAGAATAGAGCGGAAGCAAAACAAGTGTCATCCACTCTTTCCATGAATAACGTCCTTCTCTTATATTCATAAACGCCCACAAGGCAAGCGGCATTCCAAGGGTACTTAGCATACCTGACGGCCAGAAGGGAGTTAAGGCAAAAGCAAGGGAAACCAACACTCGAATCGGATAGGCCTGGTCCGCTTTCACAAAGTGCTCCTTCAGCAATAGATTCATACCGAAAAAGGCAACCAGTCTTGTAATGGTTTGACTAATAGCATAGGCAAGCATGGAGGGCAGGAGATGATGGAGCCACTCAATCCCGCTAAACTCTGTGCCAAAGGCATTTCGCGGAAGTCCATTGATCACTTGCGGGATTACTGAATTGATTCCGCCAAATAATTGGCCGCTGTCCTTTAATACTTTGTACCAGGCAATATTGGAGTCCAAGTTGTCATGGACCCGGATGTGCGCATTTTCCCCTAAGATAAACAAGGGAGACACATATAAAAGGATGAGACCAACTGCAAGCATGACATACTTCTTTTCTGAATCCAAAAATTCTATTATTTTTCTACTAAGCTTTTTCATGGCTAAGAGAACATTTACCTCCTAATGCTATCTCTTTTTAAGCATATTGGTTTTTTTCAAAATATTCCCTTCAACACTCTCATACACCCCAATGATGTAGTCCCTGAACTTTGTCATTTTTTCAAATCGAATAAATAGATAATGAATGGCAAAAGCTATGCTAACCCCGACGATCATTCCCGCCGTTACATCCAAAGGATAATGAACGCCTGTCCACACCCGGGATAAAGCAATTCCTGCCGCTAAAATCAGCCAAATCCAGCCATCCCGTTTGATCCAAATCCAAATGGCAGTCGCAATCACAAAGGCTGCAGTTGCATGGTCACTAGGAAACGAAGCGTTTTTGTCATGAGGAATTAACCAGTTCACATGATGCGTGACAAAAGGACGAGAACGGTAAAATAAGTGGCCAATCTCCCCGTTGATACTAAGGGCAATACAGGCAGCCAAAATGGCTTCAACGATCATTTTTCGATTACCCGCTTTTGGATAAAACCAATAAAAAATAATTGCTGCAAAGAATAAATATTGTGCTTTTTCTGCTAAAAAAATCATCAATGGGTTTAAAAATTGTTCACTTACCGCAAGATGATTGATGATTTGAAAAACTCCATAATCTAAATTAAGCATCTTCATGATCCTCCTTGCTTCATTATTGGGCACCGGCACGATGCAAAATCGCAGACTGGAGAACGACTCCCTGCGTTACACTTTGCGGCTGCCGGTTTAATACATCAAGAATCGTTTCAACGATGGTCTCTCTGCTTTCTAATTCTTTTTGATAGGAATCAATGGCTTGTCCCCAAACTTTCATCCGCTGTCGGTCGTTCATGACACTTAATAATTGCTGCTCCATGGAACTTTCCTGGTCAAGGACGAATACAAGCTTCTGTTCTTTTAAGATACGAAGGTTAATTTTTTCTTGGCCAGGCAGCATCGAATGAACAAAGATAGGCAGTCTTTTGTGCAATGCTTCACTAACTGTTACGCCGCCGGGCTTTGTCATGATGGCATCTACCTCTTCGTAAAGCTCATTCATCGCTGACCTTGAGGAAAGGTAGGGCAGTGGCGTAATATGGTCAAGATTCCAAGAAAAGATCTCATCATACAACTTTTTATTCTTGCCGCATAACACAAGGTAATCCAAAGAACTCGAAGGTTTTAACTCCTCTAAAAGCTTTTTCATCCCGCCTAAGCCGCTGTTTCCACCGGCAATTAATATTTTAGGACGCTCATGCTTTGTTTTAAGGACCTCAGCATTCCTGGTAATCTCCTCATGAACAGGAATACCCGTAACCATCATCTTGTGCTTAGGAATCCGGAATTTCTTAAACAGCGTTTCTTTTACACGTTGGCTCGGAACAAGATGGGCCTCAATCCCTTCTTTGCCCCACACACTATTAACAAAGAAGTCCGTATATACATTTATAACCGGAATGTTGCATTTTCCTCTCTGCTTTAAAATACTGAGAAGGTGGGAAGGGAACCCATGCGTACAAACAAGTAAATCAGGGTTTTCTTCCCGCAGTAATTGCTCCATCTTTTTTAAAAACAACGGCTCATACCACTTCAAGGACTGTCGTTCCGTGTCCGGCATATAAAAGAAATTTTTGTAGGCTATATTGTAGGTTTCAGGTGCATAGCGAATCCAATTTAAATAGCCACGAGAAATCATTTTTTCTAAAGATTTATTTGTGTAGCTTAATAAGTCCATTTTCTTAAGGATTAGATGATCTGACTGTTCTTTTAAAAGGTCCATTAATGCCTCAGCTACTTGATGATGTCCTGATTGCATTTGTAAGAGTGGTAAAAACAAGATTTTTTTCATTATATCCAGCTCCTGTTTTTGTAAGTAACTTCAACTTACTTTACCACTCAATTCTTTTAAAACCGGGTTTTTAATCTATTTTTAATTAACCATTCAGGGTTATTTAACATAATAAAAAAACTCGAGAATTCGAGTTTTTTATGATGTTAATCGGGTACGCTTTCTTTTACGGAACCAAACATAGGTCAAGAATAATAGGAATGAAACGATTCCTGCAAAAGGAATGTAAGCCGGATTAATATAGAAGATTTTCCCTGCAAAAAATCCAGCCGACATAACCGGTATCGTCCAAAGAATCGCGCCAAATAAGGAGAGCAGTCCAAATTTCCGAAAAGGTATTTTGGTGATTCCAGCGAAATACGGGCTGATTTGCCTTAAGCCTGGCAAGTAAAACCCAAACATAATGGTCTTCATGACATTCTTTGAGTAAAAGGCAACGGCTTTTTCCCAGCGTTCTTCGGTAATTCCTACATACTTGCCAAACCTTTTAATAAATGGATAGCCCATATATTTTCCACAAGCATAGGCAGACAACATCCCGGTAAACACCCCCAGCATGGAGGCAATCATGCATAAATCCAACGAGAGTTTATGCTTTCCACACAGTACTCCAATTAAAAAAAGCAGTGATTCTTCTGGAGCAGGAATTCCGACGATGCCGAAAAATAGACAGATAAAGATCACGACGTAACCATATACATTGATATAATTTAGGATGGATTCGATAGTCATATTATATTTCCTTTAATGTCATAAATTTCGTCCCTTGATCAATAGCTTCCTTTAAATAGATTTCTAGATTTTTAATCATCAAGCCTGGTGCCTCTTGATCCGCTCCAAGCGTTTCCCCGCAGTCATGCAGCAAAAGGATCGAACCGGGTTCTGTAGCTGCAAGCAATTCCTCCCGCAGACCATTTTTGCCCTTCTCTGTTTTCCAATCTCCAAAAATATGCGACCACATGATCTTTTTATAAGGTTTACTTACAAACAAAGAAAAAAGGTTGAAATGCCCCCATGGCGGCCGATAAAAAGTCACCCTTTCATTTGTACAATCCGAAATGGCTTGTTCGGTTAAGGTGAGCTGTTTTTTTAATCGAAACGGTGAGCAGATCCAGCTCGAGACATGCTGAAAATGATGAATTCCGATCGTATGCCCTTCCTCACTCATTCGTTTAATGATTTCCGGATAGCGTTTCACTTTACTGCCCACCACAAAAAATGTCGCTTTGACACCATACTTTTTTAAAAGATCTAACAGCAGCGGGGTATAAATAGGATTGGGGCCATCATCAAAGGTGATCGCAATGGCGTCCGATTGGATCCTTTTCTTGATACCCCAGCCATTTATGCGAATCAGTATGGTTGGCAGTATGGCATATACTAGTAAGAATATACTGAGTATCCCTATGATCACCAATAATAGTTTCATCCTCTTTCCTTTCTCAGCTTTTCGGCAAAAATAATTCTGCCTCGGTTCCAACACCTTCCGTACTGCTTATTTTAATTTCACCATGATGCTGTTTCATAATGTTTTTGGCAATCGCAAGTCCCAATCCTGTTCCTCCCGTTTCCCGGCTCCTGGCCTTGTCGACACGGTAAAATCGTTCAAAGATATTCTTTATTTCATAGTCCGGTATGCCAATTCCGGAATCTTTCACCTTTATAACGGTGTTTAGCTCGTTCACATTTAAATACACATCAATCTTATCCGTACTATATTTAATGGCATTATCAATTAAAATAATAATGGCTTGTTTAAGCTTCAACTCATCCGCTATGACCTTAATGGATGGTGCAGCAAAGTGAAGATCGATTTCCCGTTTATAAGCACTTTTAAGCTGTTTGATAATACTCTGGCATAAAGCGACTAAATCAAGTGATTTTTTTTCTAAATGGTTTCCAGATTCCGTATCCGCTAAATCTAAAAATCTTTCCGTCATCTTCTGAATTCTTGTGGCTTCTGAATGGATGGTTTCAATCGCATCTAAGGCATCTGCCTCATTACGAATTCCCCGTCTTAATAAGTGATCCGCAAAACTTTTAATGACCGTCAGCGGTGTCTTTAATTCATGGGAAGCGTCCGAAATAAATTGTTTTTGTTTTTCAAGATTATCTTCTAATCTTTCAATCATCCTGTTGAAGGTGACCGCCATTTTTTGAAGTTCATCCTTTGTTTCATGCTGGATGACAATTTTTTTCGGAATCCCGCTTTGCTCAATATCCTCCATGGTGTTAATCATGTTGGATATGGGCCTCATAATCAAATTCGATAACCACCGGCCCCCAAGAAGGGCTAATAAAGCTCCTAATATTGTACTGGAGGCGAGAATGGATAGTAAGACATCCTTCGCCATTTCAAATCCTGATAATTTTTCACCCATCTCGAGTGCGGCTGTAACTTGACCGCTCTTATGGATGGGAACCCTCACAACTAAGGTTTGCACTTCGTCGTTGTTTTGACTAATAATTTTCCTTTCGGCTTCCTTCTTTTGAACAAATTTCGGTTTGATCTTTGCGGCCAAATGTTTATCATTGGTTACTTCATTATTCATTTTAGAGCCCGGTTTTACAATTCGAATAAAAGAATGACCTGTTAAATAGGGCGTTAATTGATCTTTTTTTAAGATAGAAGATTCATCCAATTTCATTTCTTTTATCAGGGTATTTGCTCGCTGATAAAGCTCCTGATCTTCCATGTTTACGGTGATCCTCATAAATGAAAAAAAGACAACCGCATTCACAGCCACTAAAACACAGAGAATCCAAGCAGTTGTCATGATGTTTATTTTCGTGGTAATCTTCATTTGCTTAATTCTCCTTTATGGTATAGCCAATTCCCCTCACAGTTTGAATAATCGTTGGGCCTGCGAATCCTTCTTCGATTTTCTTCCTTAAATGTCTGATAAACACATCGATGACGTTTGTTTCTCCTTCATATTCGTATCCCCAAACATGAAAGAGGATATTTTCCCTCGTCACAATTTTATTTTTATTGACTAACAAATACACGAGCAAATCAAATTCCTTCGGCGTCAGGGTAATGGAGGTATCCGCTCTTGTCACCTCGCGTGTTTCAGGGTCAACCGTTAAGTCCTTAAACGCTAAGATCGATTCCTCCGGCTGTAAGGCTTTGACCGCAATGGCATTCTGGCGCAGACAAGAACGCACTCTTGCCAGCAATTCCTCCATCTCAAATGGCTTGGTTATATAATCATTTGCTCCCTGATCGAGTCCTGTAACCTTGTCCATTGTCAGGTTGCGGGCAGTTAATAAAATTATAGGAATAAAGTTGTTTTCTTTTCGGATTCTTCGTAATACCTCTATCCCGTTCATTTCAGGCAGCATAACATCCAATAGAATCAAATCCAGTTCTTCAGAGAGTGCCGTCTGCAGGCCTGACTTCCCGTCATACGCAACAGAAACCTCGTATCCTTCATATTCAAGTTCAATTTTTAAGATTTTGGCGATTTGCTTTTCATCCTCAACAACCAAAATTCGCTGTTGCATTATAAGCCCCCCTTTCTGTTAAAGGTAGAGAAACTTTATCTACTATATCCTCTACAATTTAGCACTATTTTTCTTTATTTTACTTGATTTAATTAAATTTTAATCTATTTTTCATCCGAGTGTTTCTGCCGTTTAAGGGATAAAAAAAAGAAACAGCAGCTCAGCTATTTCCAGTCAAATCCCGTTCCAGTAAGATTTTTCTCATACGGACGGTTAGAAGTAAGGAGAATTTATGAATACCCATCATCAGTACTCCTGCCATGATGAGGTCAGCCCTGGTGTTAAAAGGAGCCGGAAGCACACTGATTGAACTCATGGCAGATGGTGTGATGCAAAAATGTTCCAGCATTCCGCTAAGGAACGGATTCGCCGCATTGCCGAAGATACCGCCTAAAAGGAGCAAACTACATGCTGGAAGCAGGACCATTCCACTCAAGAAGGCAAAGGTTTTATTCTCCTCTTTGACAATGGGCCGCCAGCTAATGAATGATAACAACATTAACAGGAGCAGATAGCTAGTATGAATCAACGAATGTAATGAAAGATAGGTTAAAACGGCCGGAAGATGATAGCAGGAAAACAGGATGGCAAAGGTAAATAAAGCTGCTAAAGGAGGAATATTTAGTCTGTATAAAATGGGAGGAAAACTTTCAGGAATACCTAGTAAAAATAGAGGCGGAAGGACAAAAAACAATAAACTTAACTGGATCATGTGCAAACTGATGGATAAATGATTGAGCGTGGATAAAGGGCTGCCGATTGCGAGATAAAGTAAGGTGAGTGCGAGGAAGAAAAGGAATGGCTGCTTATGATGGACTTTTAATTTTGTAAAGGAGCGTAAAAGTAAGATGTATAAAACACCGACACCAATAAGGCCTGACAGGATTGGAAGGTTCCATACCCATTGATCTTCAAGAAAAAATACTTCTAACATCGATCGCTTCCTCCTTCTGAATACATCCTGATGTGAACACTTGGAGAAAGTAAGTTATCTAATTTTGCTTATAATTATAAACCTTAAATTATATGGAAGGTCGTATCGAAATATTCCCCTAAACCTAAATACTTGCAGACGAAAAAACACTCCCTGGATTACACCTAAAAGGAGTGTTTATATTGGAAATGGTGTCAGGCACCAGCAACTTCCTGGAGGGAATGTTTGCGGGTGGCGAGAACGAGGTCAGCAAGAAAGTAAAGCCCTACAACTGACCAGATCCATGCCCAAAATGGTTCAACGCTTCCATACAGTAAAGCAATTGCTGGATGAATCCATTTTAAACAGGCTAGGGATGAAAAGCCCCAGCAGATAGAAAAAGGCAAACAAATATGACCGTGGAGCTGGAACGGTGTTTCAGAATAATCCCACCATTGCCTTTGGAAAAGCTTCTGAAGCAATGCCCCACTTGCATATTCTACAAGGGTAGGAAGGGTAAAACATAAGAACAGAACATATAGCCAATGGGAATGGGCTGGAGTTAGATAAACCAATAGAACCGGAGCAATACCATACATCGGCTTAAAGGGACCAAATAAGAAATTCTCCTTAAAGAATTCTCGTTTAGTGAAGTAGTTATAACTATTTTCTAGCAGCCAGCCAAGGAATGAATAGATCATGAAATAAAAAAGGATGGCAGCGGCCCCTTCGATCGTAAGTACTTCTACAAGTTGAAGTTCCAAGCCTTTTAACCAATTATGTGTCATGTCTAAACCACCTTTCACGGATAAGAATTTCCCAATTTAGGATTAACCGTGGAGGTGGTAAATATACTAAAAAATTCCTCATTTTTTATAGCCGTATAGTGTAAAAGGTGCCTGTCACCATTAGAGTGTCAGACACCTTTTTAAGGGTATTAAACTTATTTATTGTCTAATTGTTTTTAGAGCACCGCTCCACTTAACTACTTCGTCAAGCATGGCATTTACATTTGTTAAGTGTAGTTCAGCTGGTTTGAAGACACTGCCATTTTCGAAGTCAGTGAATAATGACAATGTTGGATGTGTACGAACGTCTGCTACTTTTAATTCTCCTAGAATACCGCGTAAGTGTTCAGCAGCACGGGCACCGCCTGTTGAACCATAGCTTACGATTCCTGCAGCCTTGTCGTTCCAAGCTTCACGTGCAAAATCAAGGGCATTTTTCAAAGCGCCTGTAATGCTGTGATTGTATTCTTGAACAATGAATACGAATCCATCTAAGCTTGCTAGTTTTTGGTTCCATGCAGCAATTCCTGGTTCTGAACCATCTGTAGTACCTAAGAATGGTAAGTTGAAGTCTGCGATATCAACGATTTCGTAATTAGCATCGCCGCGTTTGTCAGCAATTCCTTTTACCCATTCGCCTACTTGTGGACTAACGCGTCCTTGACGTGTGCTTCCTAAGATAATACCGATGTTTAATTTTGTCACTTTATTTTCCTCCTCTGGTGTTTGACCAAATAATCGATTGAAAAAACCCATTGCTTGCACCGCCTTACTGATGTATTTATCTTTGATGCGAGTATCTCAAAAACATTTATTTTTAATTCGAGATAATCATATTATATAGTTAATTGTATGTCAATAGTTTTTTATAAAAGAATAACTGATATTGATGTGATACAGCTCACTACAATGATAATTATTTTCATTTAAACTATGGATAGTGAAAATAAGGAGGAAAAGATGATGGATATGGAAAAAAGTGACCGTTTACGTGTCATGCTTCAAGAAGCATTGTCACCATTATTTGAGAAGATAGAAAAATTAGAAGAAGAAATACGATCGTTAAAAGAAGAACAACGTGAGCTTAAAGAAATACTTAAAAATCAAAATCAGTAATTTGTTTCCATAGAGATAGGAAGTTGAAAGAACCTAAGAGGAACCAATATTGGTTCCTCTTAGGTTCTTTTAAGTTATCTATCAATTTCTATAAAAGATTTAAGCCTTTTGAAGCTTCTTCTCACTATAAAATGCCGGTTTTTCGTTAAGAACAATCGCTTCTTTTTGACCTGTTTGCTGGGCTTTCACACATGCATCCGCTGTTACGGCTGCAATATAGCCATCCCATGAGGTTGGTCCTTGTGGCTCGCCCTTTTTAGTAACGGAATCAATAAAATCTTGGATTTCAACATTATATGCATCCATAAAACGATATTTCCAATCATTTAAGATGCTTGTGCTAAGTTTTTCATCTTTGCGCATCACGATACTTGAGTATTCAGGTAATTTTGCCACTCCATCTTCACCGATGACTTCACATTGAATATCATAGCCATATTTACAATTGACAAACACTTCCACACTCATCACAATCCCGCCAACTGTTTCGATGGTAAATAATTGTGGGTCTTGCAGCTTTTCATGTGAGTATTTTGTTTTCCTTGGAAAAACAACTTGAACAGATTTATAGTCATCATTGACAAGCCAGTGAAGCACATCAATTTCGTGGATTAATGTATCTACAACAGCCATTTCCGTCACATAATTTTCACCTACAGTTGGATTACGGTGTGCCGCACGAATCATTAATGGCTCACCAATTTCATGATTATCAATGGCTTGTTTTAATTGAACATATCCATTATCGTATCGGCGCATGAAGCCTACTTGAACTAATTTTTTACCTTGTTTCATTTCTGCTTCCACAATTCGCATACAGCCTTCCGCAGTCGTCGCTAACGGTTTTTCACAGAAAACATATTTACCAGCCTCGACTGCTGCGACAACCGTTGCTTCATGAGCAGGTCCCCAGCTTGTCACAACAACAACATCCACATTCTCATCGGCAATTAGTGCTTGATCGTCTGGATAAACGACAGCATCTAATTGATACATTTCAACCGTTTGTTTAGCTGATTCCTGATTAACGTCCGTAACAGCGACAATTTTTCCCCCAGATAATTTATTGGTAATTCGATCAATATGCTCTCTGCCAATTGCCCCAGTTCCTACTACACCAAATTTTAAAGTCATGTTGATACTCTCCTTTTTGTTTACGTATTTAAATTGATCCATCCAGATAACGCTTTCATTTTTCACTTAATTCATCATTCCATCACTGGTTGATCCGATTATTGATTAGAAGCTTGTTTTTGACTTTCTTGTCCATAGTTTCGGAAATAATCTTCTAACTGTTCAAGTGACTTTCCTCTCGTCTCTGGCAAGATTTTATGCACAAAAGCAATGGCAGCAATTCCACACACTGCGAAAATGAAGAAGGTGATCGACAAGCCTACTGCACTTAATAATATTGGGAAAAACAGGCCAACAAGGAAGTTTGTGATCCATAAGCAGAATACAGTTACCCCCATTCCAATACCACGTAATTTTAACGGGAAGATCTCTGATAACATTAACCAGGTTACAGGCGAAATCGCACCCTGTTGAAAAGCAAGAAAGGTAACAGTCAAGCCAAGAACGACAAACGGAAGTGCCGGAGATCCTTTAAGTACGATCGAGAATACCCCAATGAGGGCAAGAGCTGCTGTTGTTCCTGCCAATCCAGCGATGAGCATAGGACGGCGGCCGATTTTTCCAAGTAACCAAATACCTACAAAAGTTGCTATGACTGATATTGCTCCATTTGCAATATTACCGATTAATGCCGCATTGGTTGAAAAACCTGATTGCTGAAGAATTTGAGTACCATAATACATAATAGAGTTAACCCCTGTAATTTGCTGTACAATGGCAATCCCGATTCCAATTCCAACAATCCGGCGAACCCATGGTACGTTTAAATCCTTAAATGTCGCATGGTGAATGCCTGACTCCAGGGCAATATTTTCTTTAATCTCTTTCAGTTCAGAATCTGCAGCGTTTGCTTCCCGTATTTCTTTAAGGACTCTTAGTGCATCCCCCAGTTTTCCTTTTGATGCAAGCCAACGCGGGCTCTCTGGAACCGTTAACATTCCAAACCATAAGACCACAGCCGGAAGTGACGCAATCACTAACATATAGCGCCAAACATGTGATACTCCGTCACCAAACGCATTTCCAAGGATGGCATTAAATACAAACGCTAACAGTTGGCCGGAAACAATCATTAATTCGTTCTGCGTAACCATCCTTCCCCGCTTCTCGACCGGAGACATCTCTGCTAAAAAGGATGGCACCATGACGGATGCAGCCCCAACGGCTAACCCTAGCAAGAATCGGAAGACGATCATAACACCAGCAGACGGTGAAAGCGTACATCCAAGTGCGGCAATAAAGAATAGTAAAGCGAGATTTAAAATCATTTTGCGGCGGCCAAAACGGTCGGATAAACGCCCGCCAAATACGGATCCAAGGGCAGCTCCAAACAGTAATGAGCTTGTCACAAGACCTTCCGTCGCCGGTGTCAGGTTGAGCTGGTCAGGTTTTGCCATAAAAGGTAAGGCACCGTTAATCACACCGGTGTCATATCCAAATAGAAGGCCCCCAAATGTAGATATAACCGTAATCTTTTTTAAAGCTTTTTGGTAATCACGTGGTTTTTCAATCGCCTGATTACTCATAGTCTCCCTCCCCAGGGTTCGTTTTTTTTATTAAGCTTTAATCAATGAGCCATTTTCTAACGGAATTAATTCTTCATTAATATAATTACGGGCTTTCAAGGCATACTCCAACGGATGTGCAACTGAGGGGTCTTGTTCTGCTTCAATGACAATCCAGCCTGAATAATTCACTTCGAGAAGCTTGTTATATACTTCTGTAAAATCAATGCAGCCGTCACCAGGAACGGTAAACATTCCTGCTAAAAATGATTGTAAGAAGGACTTTCCATCTTTTTCACATTGTTCTTTTACCGCTGGACGCACATCTTTAAAATGAACGTGATGGATACGATTGATATGTTTATTTAATAGAGTCATATAATCAGCATCGGATACATAGATATGGCCGGTATCATACAGTAAATGAACGTGAGTAGGATCCGTGTTTTCCATTAGACGATCAATCTCGGCTAATGTTTGGACACCCGTCCCCATATGATGGTGAAAAACTAGCTTCAAATCATATTCTTCAGCAATTTTCCCTAATTCATTTAGTCCCTGGCATAACTGATCCCATTCTTTATCTGTGAAGGACGGTTTTTCTTTGAACACATTTTTTTCTGTACCCTGAATACTATAAGTTTGCTCTGATACGACAGCAACAGCTGCGTTAACCGCTTTCAAATACTCGCAATGTTTATGGAACGCTTTAGAGGCTTCTTCCACACCATCTCGAATAATAAAACTGCTAAACCATTGTCCGGCAATTTTTAATTTGCGGAGTTGAAGCTCTTTGTTCAATACTTTCGGTTCTGGAAAAAAGCCGCCAACTTCTGTTCCTTCAAAGCCTGCTACTACAATATCACTTAGTAAGTGGGACAAGGTATTCTCTGCCCCAATTTCCGGGATGTCATCATTGCGCCATCCAATTGGAGCAATCCCCCATGAGATTTTTTTATTTTCCATCGTATAACCTTCTTCCTTATAAAAAGTAGGACTGTTTAACCGGTTGACCTTATTTTATAAATTATGGCGAATCGATGTATTATAAAAAATTGCTATCAAATTATCATTTCTTGCTAAACTTTTATAAGTTTATCAAAAATTAACAAAAAGATATCCACAGAAATGGATATCTTTTTAAAAATAGATAATTAAAAACAAAGTTTTCTAAACTTCCCAGGAGTGATGCCCCCAGTAGATTGGGAGAACACTCGAATAAAATGGCCAATACTATTAAATCCGCACTCCATGCTTATTTGCTCGATTGAAAGATTGGTTTCCACCAATTGATTCTTAGCCTGGATCAATCTGTAATTTAGTACATATTGGTGAGGGCTGGTTCCTATATACTTTTTAAACGTCCGACAAAAATGATATGTACTTAAATTGGATATTTCACTCAGCTGGTCGACGGAAATTTTAGATGCGTAATTCTCACTAATAAAGGATAGTACGGCTTGAATTTCTTTTGGTACTGCTTTTGCTACATTTGCATCTCTATTTTCAAACGTATTCCGGGTACTCTCTACTAAATTACCAAGCAGTTTATAAATTTCTAGGGATATCGTAAAGTCTATTTCCTGATTCGATGCGATCAGGGATAAGATATTGGGAATATTATTTTGTTCACTCGGCAGTCTAAACGTGCAGCCCTTTCTTTTGTATAACTCGTTATACATAGCTTGCGTGTGACTACCTGTAAAGTGAAAAAATTGGAAGGTTGTTTCTTCCATTGCAGAGTAGTTATTTTTTTCTTTACAATCTAACAGAACAATGTCATCTTTCGAGGCTACAAATGATTGGTCAAGATAGTGGAAATGCATCGATCCCTTTTTTATATAAAAAAGGATAAAGGAATTCATGTAATCCCGCTTAATGCTGTAGGGAACATCTACTATATATTCACCGCCCCATAGGACATAATGATATAATTCTTTCGTTAATGCGGAAGGTTCATAAAAATATAATCCCTTTTTTGACTTGATGCCTGGTTCTACTTTTGGAATATAGAAATTCATTTTTCTCACCTCTCACTAATTGTAAGCACTCTATATATAGTATATTTTATACTGACTCAAAAGGTAATGGTCTATTTTTTGGAACTATTCGTATAGAATAGCACGGTGGAAATTCTCTGAACATCATATAAACGACCTAATTCCTTACCAAAAGTGATCAAATAAATTATAAAATAGCACCAAAATACAATTTTAAAGCAAGATTATATAGAGTAAAAAAGGAAAATTTCTATTAAACTGAAATCGCATACATAAGTTATGAAATGGAGGCTTACCAATGAAATTATCATTTAATGAAGGAACAACATTTGAAAGTGCTTCTCTTCAACAGAATTTAGAGTATTGTGAAAAACACGGTTATGATTTTATTGAAATTCGCTCAATTGATCAGTTAAAAGATTATCTTAAAGAGTATACATTAGATGATTTAAAAGCCTATTTTGATACCCATCATATTAAACCACTTTCTTTGAACGCATTATGTTTTTTTAATAACCGTACAAAAGAAGACGAAGAAAAGATTATTGAGGAATTTAAAGAATACTTGGAGATTTGCAAAAAAATAGATTGTCCATATATTTGCGCGGTACCTTCTAATATTGATGTGACGGAAAAAGGAAAAACATTAACGGAAGAAGTAAATGCAAGTTGTATTCGAGTGTTAACCCATCTATCTGATTTAGCCGAACCATACGGAGTAAAGATTGCGATTGAGTTTATCGGCATTCAGGAAAATACCGTTAATACATTCGCACAAGCATACAGTATTGTAAAAGCAGTTGATCGAGATAATGTGGGTCTCGTGTATGATACTTTCCAATTCACTGGAATGGGATCAAGATTAGAAGATGTAACAGATGAGACAGCAGATAAATTGTTTATCTTCCATATCAATGATGTTGAGGGTTATCCGATTGGGCAAATGCGTGATAGTGACAGAGTTTGGCCTGGGCACGGTGTGATTGATTTAGAAGCGCATTTGAAAAGATTAAAAGAATTGAATTATGATTTTGTCGCATCCGTAGAGTTATTCAGACCAGAATATTATCAAATGAACCCTGAAGAAGTCATAAAAAAAGCAAAAGAAACGACCTTGGAAGTATTGGAAAAGTACTATATTAAACACGCTGTTCATAATTGATCGAATGGCATAAAGGATCTTTTGCAGAAAAAGTCCTTTATGCCTTTTTTATTATTGGCTGTGTTAAACATGGATGTTGATTTCCGCTCCAGGCGCTCGCTTTCCGCGGGCGTGCCGGGGAGCCTCCTCGGCGCTAAAGCGCCTGTGGGGTCTCCCCAGCCCCGTACTCCCGCAGGAGTCGAGCGCCTTCCGCTCCAATCAACATCGTTCCAAAATCAACAATAACCTTTAACACAGCCTTATTAGTTAATACATTTTTAGTTTTAAAGTTTTTCTTACTGGGCCTTACTAAAAGATTTTTTCATATTCCCTTTATCATACTTTGAACGGAATTGCTCCTCCAGTTCTTCAAGTGTAAAGCCATTTGTTTCTGGCATAAATTTGTAGACAAAAGCAATTCCCAATAAGCCAATGACAACAAAAGCAAAGAATGTAGCTGATAAACCTATCGTGCTTAAAAGAATAGGGAATGAAAAACCAATAACAAAGTTGACAGCCCATAAGAAAAATACACTAATACCATTACCAAGGCCTCTTAATCTTTGTGGGAATATTTCCGCAGCAACTAACCACGTTACCGGTCCAATACACCCTTGCATAAAAGCCAGGAATAAAACGGTCAAAGAAAGTACAAGATACGGCAGTGCAGGAGAACCTTTCAGTACCATTGAAAATATTGCAATCAATAAAAGTGAAGTGGTTGTGCCAGACAAACCAATAATCAACATTGGACGTCGGTTCACCTTGCCAATCATCCAAATACCGAATATGACAGCAAGAACGGAAATAAGTCCATTTGCAATGTTTGCAATTAATGCAGTCTTCGTACCAAAACCAGCCTGCTCTAGAATTTGCGTACCATAATACATAATGGAATTAACCCCAGTTATTTGATTCACGACGGAAATTCCAATACTTATTAACAAAATACGGCGTAACCATGGTGTAGAAAAGTCTTTAATGGTTGCTTTTTCAAGATCTGCGTCTCTTTTTACGGATTCTTCAATTTCCTTAAATTCTGCAATAGCACGTTTCTCGTCACGGATTTGTTTTAGGACGCTTAGCGCCTCCTCCTTTTTCCCTTTTGATGCCAGCCATCTTGGGCTTTCAGGAACCTTGAGCATCCCAATAAATAACATAAAGGCCGGAATTGCACAAATAAAGAGCATGTAACGCCAAACATGTCCAGTATCGCCCATTGTTACACCAAGAATAGCGTTAAAAACATAAGCTAATAATTGTCCGCCGGTTATCATAATTTCATTCTGAGCCACCATTCGTCCTCTATTCTCGGCAGGTGCCATCTCTGCCAGAAAGGACGGTACCATTGAAGATGCTCCTCCAACAGCAAGTCCAAGCAAGAATCTAAAGGTAACCATTACTGAAACATTGGGAGCAAATGTAGTTCCAAGTGTTGCAATCAAAAATAATAATGAAAGATTAAGGATCATTTTACGTCGGCCATAGCGATCTTGCAGCTTCCCTCCTGGTAAAGCACCAATTGCTGCACCTGCAAGAAGCGAACTAGTCACAAGCCCTTCTGTAGTTGGCGTAAGATTAAGCTGGTCACGTTTTGCCATAAAAGGTAAAGCGCCATTAACAACTCCCGTGTCATATCCAAAAAGAAGTCCCCCAAATGTTGCAGAAATCATAATCGTTCGTAAATTACGTTTAAAATTTCCTACTTGATTACCCATGTATTTTCCTCCCACGTTTTTTTACTTATCTTTCCCCTTAAGCCTCTCATTCTCACAATCTCATTAAAGCGTTTCCAATAAATTTTATACAATAAGGCCTTTTAGATCATCAAAGGCCTTTATTGGAATGAAACTTTATGTTTATTGGTATTCAACCCATACAGCACCATTATCTGCAGAGCGTACACAATTCTCAACCCAGCGAACACCTTCTACTCCTGCCTCGATTCCTGGATACCAAGATGCATCTAACATTTCTCCGCGATCGGCTGCAACCATCGCCTTTGCAAAACGAGTATATAGGTTTGACCATGCTTCAAATAGTCCTTCTGGATGGCCTCCACCGATACGGTCATCTGTAAGTGCTTGTGGATAGAGGTAATCCATACCACGATCTAAAATCTGTGCCGGTTGACCTTGAACTTCATATCTTAATTGATTAGGATGTTCATCCCACCATTCAATGCTAGCTTTGGAACCTATTACACGAATCGTTTGCCCATGCATGGAGCCAGCATTAACACAGGAAGACCAAACATACCCAACAGCACCATTATCATATTCCATAATGGTAAATGCATTGTCCTCAAGTGGCGCACGGCTCTTCACAAAACTCTGGCGGGAACACATTAATTTTTTAATTTTTAAGTTTGGCAACATAACCTCGGATATATACAATGGATGTGTTCCTACATCACCCAAAACATAACTTGGACCTGCGACTTTTGGATCAACGCGCCATTTGGTGCTTTCACTATTTTCTTCTACAGCAGCAGAATGGAAACCATGTGCAAACTGCATTTTTACGATCCTGATTTCTCCCAAATCTCCATTTTCAATCATTCTTCGTGCCTGATCAATCATCTGGTGTCCAGCATAACCATATGTAACGCCAACAACAAGATTTTTTGCTTTTGCAAGTACTTGTAATTCAAGTGCTTCTTCAGTGGTAAAACATAGAGGTTTCTCACACACAACGTGAAGTCCAGCATTTAGAGCTGCTTTTGTGATTTCATAATGTGTTCCGTTTGGAGTAGCAACAGAAACCGCTTGAATCCCATCTTCACGCTTTGCTTCTTCTTTAAACATTGTTTTGTAGTCAGGATAACAACGTTCTGGATCAACATGTAAATTAACCCCAAAATCTTTCCCTCGTTCGGGATTAATATCAAAGGCACCCGCAACCAATTCAAAGTTATGATCACGTAGCGCAGCTGAACGGTGTATATAGCCAATTTGGCTTCCACGTCCACCACCTACCATTGCCCAGCGGATTGGCTGCTCAACGTTTTTTTCACCATTAATCATGTTTTCATTCTCCTTTTTCAAAATCTATTAATATCCAACACTCATTAAATAATCCACACTTTGTTTTACATCACGTAAACTGGTATCAGCGTTCCTTGGGTCCCGTTCCTGTTCAATCGTAATATAACCATGGTAATTGATCTCTTTTAATAATGAATAAATGGAATTGTAATCGATGATTCCCTGTCCAATTGGGCACATAACGCCTTTAGCGCATGCCTCAAAAAATCGAATAGGTTCTCCCATAACTTGATCGTAAACATCCAGATCAATATCCTTAAAGTGGATATAG
Organism: Neobacillus cucumis; assembly: GCF_002860255.1. GTDB lineage: Bacteria > Bacillota > Bacilli > Bacillales > Cytobacillaceae > Neobacillus > Neobacillus cucumis_A. Next base: position 15,387 of record NZ_PGVE01000047.1, on the reverse strand, counting down.
TCCAGACGGTCCTTGTTGTCTTTAAGCCATTGAACCGGATCCATTTTAGAATAGTAAAGGTGCCCTGTATCCAAGCAAAGTCCTGCTATTTCATAAGGAATATCTTCTAAAAGCTGCTTAATTTCGTCTTCAAATTCTATATAGCCACCTGCATGCGGATGGATCACTGTCCGCACACCAAACTTGCTGGCCTGTTCTGAAAGAGCTTGAATATGGCTCATCATCCTGTTCCAATCCTGGGCAGATAACCTTGGTGCTCGATCTGGATGACCGGCATTGTAGTCCCTTTCATCATGCCCCCAGTCAATGATAACCAAATAAGGGGTTGGAAATTTTTGTCCTTCTTCTTTTGGTGAAGGAGGCAGTTTCGTTATCAAAGAACAAATATCGTCGACCTGCTGTAACAAATTTTCCAAATTACTTTCTGAAACCAAATCATCAAAAATGGTCCCAGCTATAATCGTCAGGTCATTTTTGGCGAGCTCGGATTGTACTCTATCAATGTCCATAGGTATATAGCCATATGGACCTAACTCAATTCCTTTATAACCAGCTTGTGATGCCTCATTTAAAACTCTCTCCCATGGCGGCAGATAAGGATTTTTTGGATCATCCACACCCCAGCAGCAAGGCGCACCTGAAATTTTAATACTCATTTGAAACACCTCCAAAACTTATAAATTAATTATAAATTCAGTCTAAATTAACCGCTTTCACTATCTTGTTTAATTTAAGCGGTTTATTCTACATAAATAATAAAAAGTTTCACTATCTTGTTTTTTGTAGTTTTTGAGAGATTTTGATTATTTTTTAACGTGAGATTCTTCAAATTTCCCGAGAAATGTAGAATCCTGTTATTTATTGATAATTGGTCGTTTTAAAATTCGAAGGCTGCTATACCTATTAGGGGAGAAATAAGAGGAAAAATAAAAAGCAATAGTGACTATTGCTTTTAGCTTTCATATATTTGAATAGACTGAGTTTCTACTTTTTACTTTTTATCCATAGCTGTCGATATTTTTTGGGAGACATACCGACTGTTTTAGAAAAGAGGGTCGTAAAGTAGCTGGTATTATCGTAGCCAACAATACCAGCAATATTTGTAACACTTTCGTTTGTATTAATAAGTAATGACTGTGCTTCGCCGATTCGACGTCGAATAATATATTGAATGGGTGAAAAGCCAGTCGATTCCTTGAAAACATGTGCTAAATAATAGGGACTTATGTGAAGTGTTTCCGAAAGAGAATTCAATGAAATTTCCTCCAGATAATGTTCATCAATGTAAGCTTTGATGTTGTTTGATAATACTGATTCCTCTGATTTAGATAAGACGTGGTTTTCCTGTGGTATTTGTAAGATATGCGTAAGCAGTGCACGCAGCAGATAACTGCACATTTCCTCTGCCCCAGCTTTTTCCTCAGAAACTTGTGAATACATCATTTCTAACAATGATTCAATCTTCGAAGCATCCTTTCCACTGCGTAAAACGTATGAAGATTCCTTTGAAACCAAATGATTTTTTGGTAACCAAGGCAGCTTCACATTTGTAATACCTAAACAAAAAACGCTCATATTTGTATCCGGATTTCCATATTCATCGTGAAGAACACCTTCGTTATATATTAAAATATCACCTTTAAGCGTTTTATATTGTCGTTCACCAATTAAATGACTGCCATTTCCTTCTTTGATAAAAATGATTTCCAATAGATCATTGTGCATATGCATCGTTCTAGGTAAGCTTGTGTGGGTTGGATCAACATTACAAATATAGAGCAATTTGGGGATTGAACCATTTTCGAATATTGGATTAAAGTCTTTTTTTACAAAATACTGAGTCATGATTATTCCTCCTAAAACGTTGCTTTAGCTTTCTTTATAAATGAGACTGTTAACCCAGTGTTTTAATTACCTTCTAAATAGACTTTAAACGATGAATATCTCAAATGACAACTTATTTTTTCATTCTACTCTTCACGCCCAAGCAACATGGAGCTCCTGATATCTTAATACTCATTTGAAACACATCCGGACTTAACATATATTATTTATTGGACATGGAAAAAAAAGAGAAATATTGAGAATAACTTATATTTACACGCTTTCATTATGAATGTCAGCGTTTTTTTCATACATGTTTTCGTTTTCATCATGATTGCTAAAGAGACTCTCAAGGTACAAAATTAAATTAACCAAATTATTCCTAGGGGGGAATTATGATGAAAAGAATAATGGGATTCATTCAACATACAATGCAATCTTTTAACCATTCAATGGACCAATATGGAGAAGCACGAATTGTTTTTTATGAAAGTATGTCTGCTTTAAGCGAACAAAAAATAATCTCATTTAACAAAGCCTATACAAAAAAACGCGGAGCGGCCCTCTAGACCATCTCCGCGTTTCAGTTATTCATTTATTTTTATCTATACTCTCATTTTAAAGTTATCCTCTATTTGTTCTAATGATAACCCTCTTGTCTCTGGCAGATTTTTCGCTACAAACACGATCCCACTGAATCCAAACACAGCAAATAAGAAAAATGTTCCTGAAAGTCCGAGTGTGCTTAAAAGAGTAGGGAACAATAGTCCTACTATAAAATTACAAAGCCATAAAAATAGTGTAGCAATTCCCATACCAACACCACGTATGCGAGCAGGAGAAGTTTCAGCAATAATCAGCCATCCTAAAGGACCAATTGCCCCTTGGAAGAAGGCTAAATATAGGACTGTCAGTGATAATACTACAAATGGCAAGACAGGTGAACCAGCAAGTACGAAAGTAGAAATTCCAATCGTTATTAGAACAACGGTTACACCAGTTAAACCTGTAAGCAGCATGGTCCGTCTGTTAATTTTGTTCGTGAGGGACATACCTACGATAACAGCAATAACGGCGATTAATCCATTTGCCACGTTTGCAATCAAAGCTGTTTTTGTTCCAAAGCCGGAATTTTCAAGAATTTGTGTTCCATAATACATAATAGAGTTTATACCGACTAACTGCGATATTGATCCAATTACAACCCCTATTAATACCATCTTTTGAATCCAAGGTATTCTTAAATCTTTAAGTGTTGCCTTTTCCATTTTTTGCTCTGCTTGGATATGTGCTTTTATTTCATTTAATTCTTGTTGGGCTATCCCCTCATTACGTATCATTCGAAGCACTTTTAGTGCATCAGCCATTCTTCCTTTTGATGCTAACCAGCGCGGACTTTCTGGTAAAATAACCACGCCTATCCATAAAGCCACAGCTGGTAATGTAGCAATGACTAACATGTAACGCCAAACATGTCCTGTATCACCAAAGGCATTTCCGATGACTGCATTAAATATATAAGCTAGAAACTGCCCAGTTACGATCATCAATTCATTTCGAGTGACCATCATGCCCCGCCGGTCCGATGGAGACATTTCTGCAAGATACGATGGTATGATCACAGAAGAGCCACCGACAGCAAGACCGAGCAAAAAGCGGAAAACAATCATGATGGAGGCATTTGGTGCAAGAACGCAGCCTATTGTTGAAAATAAGAATAAAATGGCTAGATACATGATTAGGCTTCTGCGTCCTTTTTTATCAGATAACCGGCCTCCCGTTATGGAACCAAAAGCAGCACCTAAGATTAATGAACTCGCTACTGCCCCTTCTGTAAGGGCATTTAGATTTAATTGGTCTGGTTTAGCCATAAATGGAAGTGCTCCATTAATTACCCCTGTATCATATCCAAATAATAGCCCCCCAAATGTTGATACAGTTGTAATTAATTTCAAGAACTTTTTTGGGTTCTTTTCCTGGACATGTTCCAGTTGAACTGGATTCTCCGAAACGTTGAGGTTTTGCATGTTCAATTTCCCCTTTGTCTAATTATTTTAGTACCATTTCTTCTGCCAGATTCCTTAAGATTAAAATAATAAACTCCCATATAGATCCTTGCTAATTCGATTAATTTAAAACGCTTTCATTCTAGTTAAAAAAAATATTTTATCTAACCGAGGAACAATCTATGGTCATTGCTCCCCGGCGTATTCTTTTATAAGGATGCTGTTAATTTACACTAGCTGTGGTTTTTTGCTCTCATAATCTACCCAAACGGAGCCGTTGTCTGCAGAACGAACACAGTTTTCAATCCAGCGAATCCCTTCAATTCCAGCGTTAATATCAGGGTATACCAGATTTTTCAATGTTTCCTCATCGCCGCGATTTTTGGCATCAATGGCAATGGCAAATTTCAGATAAATATTTGCCCAAGATTCGGATAACCCTTCTTGATGTAATGCTCCCAAACGCTCATCCGCATTACATGTTTCATCCAAGTACGGCATGGCACGAATTAAAGTTTGAATAGGTTCTCCCTGAACTTCGTATCTTAGTTCATTTGGTTTGCTATCCCACCATTCCAGGCTTGCTTTCGATCCGACAATACGAATTCTGTGGCCGTCCATACATCCTGCATTGATTGAAGATGTCCATAGTCTGCCTACTGCTCCGTTTTCATATTGCATCAGAACAAAAGCATTATCCTCTAAAGGAGCACGGGATCCAATAAAACTTTGTCGGTCACATAATAATTTTTTAATTTTCATATTTGGCATAATCAGCTCGGACATATAGTAAGTATGGGTTGAAAGATCTCCCAAAACAAAGCTTGGACCAGCAACCTTAGGATCCACACGCCATTTTTGGGCAGCATTTGACTTATCCCCTTGTTCGGTTGCACTAAAACCATGTGTGTACTGCAAATCAACGACACGTATTTCACCGATTTTGCCTTGTTCAATCATTGCCCGCATTTGAAGTAACAATTGATTTCCAGAAAAACCATAAGTTACTCCGACAATTTTTCCTTGTCTTTCTGCCAGTGCTTTAATTTCCTCACCCTCTGCCATGGTAAAGAACAAAGGCTTTTCACAAATAACATGTAACCCGGCTTCCAATGCTGCTTTCGTAATTTCATAATGGGTACCATTAGGAGTGGCAATGGATACAACCTCAATACCATCTTCCCGTTTCGCTTCTTCTGCAAACATTTTTTTATAATCAGGATAGCAGCGATTCTCATCGACACCAAGATTAACACCAAAGTCTTTTCCTCTTTCTGCATCGATATCGAATGCACCCGCTACCAATTGATAAGCTGTATTATCTCTTAGTGCACCAATGCGGTGTTTATAACCAACCTGGCCAGTTCGCCCGCCCCCGATCATAGCCCATCGTAGCGGTCTTGCAATTTTTTTCTCTCCATTTAACATGGTAAAAACTCCTCCCAATTGAATAATTTTTAGTTGTTTTTACAGAATTTTCTATAAAATTAAAAGCTAAGTGTTTGCTTTAAAGCATCTATCGATGTTCTTATTCCTGCCTCAACGGACATGGTCAGATCTTCCATTTCCAGTGACACTTCAGCGTTATATCCCATCATGCGTACAACAGAGAAGAATTCTTTCCACCATTGCAAATCCTGGCCGCAGCCGACAGCTACATAGTTCCAAGCTCTATTTGCTGTATCCGTAACCTCTTTTGTTTCCAATACACCATTAACAGCTGATAAATGTCTTTCAATTCTTACGTCTTTACCATGAACATGGTGAATCGCTGCTCCCAGTTCCCTGGCTGACAAAATTGGATCAGCCCCCATCCAGATTAAATGGCTTGGGTCTAAATTCAAACCAACCATAGGTCCAACAGCATTTCGTAATCTAAATAATGTTTCCGGATTATAAACCAACATCGAACTGAAATTTTCAAGGGCAATTTTTTCGACACCGCATAATTCAGCCTTTTTTACCAACTCTTTCCAATACGGGATGGCTACTTCATTCCATTGATAATCCAAAATATCTTTTAATACTGGAGGCCAGCTGACTGTATAGGTAATCCAGTTAGGAATTTTATCTTCCGGGCTTCCTGCCGGCAGACCACTCATCATAATGACCTTCTTCACACCAAGTAATCCGGCTAATTCCATTGTTTTTTCTGTTACTTCTCTGTGCTCTTTGCCAAGTTCACCTGGATCTAAAGGATTTCCAGAACAATTCAAAGCACAAAGCTTAATATTCCGCTTTTCTAATTCACCTAGAAATTCACTTCTTTTTGCTTCACTTTCCAGCAATTCATTAAGACGCAAATGTGGAGCCGGTGACCATCCTCCTGTTGTCATTTCAATGGTATCAATCCCCATTTCAGCCACGGTATCCAACATTTTTTCAAACGGCAAGTGGCCTAAGCTATCTGTTACATAAGATAATTTCATAGAAATCTTTCCTCCTTGTTTGCTCAATGTGAATTTATTGCATGAGAGTATTTGGTTTTTAAATTTAAGGACATCTTACAAATCAACTTGTTTCTAGGGAATTCGCTTTCATTTCTCTATGTCTGTATTTTCCAATGAATCACCTTATATGATATTGTAATGACCTTGTTTACATAGGTAATTATATAAAAAGAATTCAGAATAGTAATTAAATTATAGAGACATGTTTTTATACTTTAAGGACATCTTTTTTAAATGATTAAATTTAAATCGTAAAAAAACACCCCTGATATAAATAGTGGAGGTGTCAGTTATGCGAATATGTAGTTGTATTTTGGTCTACAAACAGAGAGCGAAACTTTCCTGGTGATATTTGCATCATGGAAGTAAAAACACGGGTAAAATATTGAACATTCATAAAACCCGTTTCCTCAGCAATTTCTTTTAACGATAAATTCGATTTTTTGAGTAAAATCATAGCATTTTTTATTCGTTCGTCTTGAACGTACTTTGAAAAACTTACCCCTAATTCAGTTACAAAAACTCGCGACAAATGTCTTCCGGATATGTGTAAATGTTTGGCTACTTCAGTAAGTTTCAAGGAATTTGATAGATTGTCATGAATATATAACTGCGCCTGAATAAGGAGAACTGAATGCTGCTCAGGATCATGTTTATGATTACTCTTATTTAAAGCGGGAACAAAATCCTGCAAGATGGAGAGAATAAGAGAATAAGCAATATTAGAAAGCATCTCTTCAAAAAACTCATTTTGCCGTTTTGTTGCCTGGATAAGCAATGATTTCCATAATAAAGCTGTTTCCATTTCATCTTTATTATGTAAAATAACTTCGGTGCATTGTTTGGCGGTCTCCATAATTCTGTTCCAGCTTTCACTCGACTCTGCTTCAATTAGTTCAAAGGCAACATATAATAAAGACAATCCCTTTTCACTTTTTATTTGGTGCAAAATTTCAGGTCTCGATAAAAAAAGTGTATTCTCTTCAAGAGTAAAGGTATTTTGATCGTCTATGTAAGTTCCTTCCCCCTCAACTACATAACACACCTCGAAAAAAGAGTGTTTATGTAATTGATTGTCATAATGTTTCGGCATGACTCCCCAATAATGGACTTGAAAAGAGGCACCATTTTGGTTTAAACGATGGACATAATCATTCAAGGAAGTTTTTCCGGACAGGTATTTATTTAAATCCAATTCAAGCACTCCTTTTCCAAACAACTGCCTTATTAATCTTTCATTCTAGCAAGATATTAAATAATTTATTTCTGTCATTATAAGAGAAAACGGTTGCAATAACAAGATTTACAAGATTTCCGAGAAAACACGCCCACTCACATTACTTTTATTTATTGCTTTATACTTTTTCAATTTATTATAATAAAAATACAAATACATTAGGCGATATTACTAATTACTTAAATATATTGCTTTTATCAATTTAAGGAGAGCACTATGAAGATCATTGAAAAAGGCGTATTGCAAAAATCTGAGATCTTTTTTCATATTCCTAGTGATTTTGCTAAAGAGGCGCTTTACTGTTTGCATGATTCTGGCCTTTTCCACTGTGATGATAAATATATCGTGGAAAGAAAAAATTACAACAACTTTCTTATCATGTTGATTAGGAAAGGATCCATGACTATTCGATATAGAGAACAGGAATATCAAGCTAGAAAAAACACTCTTGTATTTCTCAATTGCCATGAACCGCATACATACCTGGCAAATGAAAATGTCTTCTTTGAATGGTTTCATTTTTCAGGCATTGCCAGTCAACATTATTTTGATTTTCTTTTTGAGAAAAGTGGATGCATTTTTTCCATCGAGAATAATTTTGTCATTCCAGAATGCATGGATCAAATTCTCCAAATGGCCGAAAAGGGTAATATCAATGAGCATTTTGTTTCTATGAACATTCATAAAATTATGTATGAGTTGAATGAGATTTCAAATGAATCAACCGATATTCAAGAAAAAATTATCCTCCAAGCGATTGCCTATATTGAGAACCACTTTGATACCGAGATCAATCTTAAGGAGCTAGCTCAATACGTCAATTTAACTCCCTTTCATTTTTCACGTGTATTTAAAAAATATACTGGATACTCGCCGTATGAATACGTCCTTAACTTTCGCATAAACCATGCGAAACAATTGCTTCAGAACACGAATCTTTCAATCAAGAAGATTGCTATTACATCAGGATTCAATAGTGATACCCACTTTATAACAACCTTTAAAAAGCATACAAACCTAACACCAAAGCAGTTTAGGGAAATACAATTCTAGGAACCTAACGAGCATAGACGCCCAATAAAAAATCACTTCAAATTTGGAAGTGATTTTTATCGTGAGCTGATATTACTTTCCTATAGGCTCTGTTAAAGGATATTGTTGTTTTTTTACCCTGTTGATTGGAGCGGAAGGCGCTCGACTCCTGCGGGAGTACGGGGCAGGGGAGACCCCGCAGGCGCATAAGCGCCGAGGAGGCTCCCCGGCACGCCCGCGGAAAGCGAGCGCCTGGAGCGGAAATCAACAGCCAAATTTAACAGAGCTTTCCTATAAAGCCTTAAAATTATCTTCTATTTGTTCTAATGACAGCCCTCTTGTTTCAGGTAAGTATTTTGCTATAAAAATGACACCCAAAATACCAAATACAGCGAATATGAAAAATGTTCCTGAAAGTCCAATTCCATTTAAAAGAACAGGAAAAAACATACCTACTAGAAAATTGCAAATCCATAAAAACAAAACAGCTATCCCCATTCCCATACCACGTAAACGGGCAGGGAAAATTTCTGATAATGTCAGCCATGTCATCGGACCAATAGCTCCTTGAAAGAAAGCTAAATATAGGACGGTCATTGATAATACTACATATGGCAGCATTGGCGAACCAGCAAGGGTTAAAGTTGCTATCCCAATCGAAATAAGCGCAATGGTTGCACCGATTAAACCGGTAAGAAACATGGTCCGTCTATTCACTTTGTGCATGATGGACATTCCAACAATAACGGCAATGACAGAAATTAAGCCATTTGCTACGTTTCCGATCAATGCGGTTTTTGTTCCAAAACCAGAATTTTGAAGAATTTGGGTTCCGTAGTACATGATCGAGTTGATTCCTACTAATTGCGATATAGCTCCAATCCCCATACCAAGAATGATAATCCGTCGAACCCAAGGTATCCCCAAATCTTTGAATGTCACTCTCTTTGCTTTTTTCTGTTCTAAGAGATGGGCTTTAATTTCATCTAATTCTCGCTCAGCGACATTCTCTTGACGAATCTGTTTAAGTATTCGTAGTGCGTCCCCAACTCTTCCCTTTGAAGCTAACCAACGAGGACTTTCAGGTAAAATAATGACTCCAATCCAAAGCGCCACAGCTGGTAATGTAGCAACCACTAACATGTAACGCCATACATGCCCTGTATCTCCAAAAACATTTCCAAGGGCGGCATTAAATACGTAGGCAAGAAACTGTCCAGTCACAATCATTAATTCATTTTGAGTCACTAACCTGCCACGGCGTGCTGAAGGTGACATTTCGGCGAGATATGATGGAACGACTACAGAAGCACCCCCGACAGCAAGTCCTAATAGAAAACGGAAAATAACCATTACAGTTGTATTGGGGGCGATGACGCAGCCTAATGCAGAAAACAAAAATAAAATGGCAAGATACATGATAGCCTTACGGCGCCCCTTGTGATCCGATAAACGTCCCCCAAATAAGGAACCAAAAGCAGCGCCTAATACTAAAGAACTTGCGACTAAACCCTCCGTGAAAGGTGTTAAGTTTAATTGATCAGGTTTAGCCATAAATGGAAGTGCACCATTTATAACGCCTGTATCATAACCAAATAATAGTCCCCCAAAGGTTGATACAATGGTAACTAACTTCAAAAACTTTTCTGGGTCCTTTTTCTTTGCATGTTCCAGCTGAACTGACTTTTCAGTCACTCTGATACTTTCCATGTTAAATTTCCCCTTTGCATTAGTTTACATGTTAGTCCAGTTACTTTATGTATTTAGCAATATAGAAGTCTATCCGATTCTCCAATCACCTAAAACCAACATTGTAATCGCTTTCTATTCGTATTAAAAAATAAACCATTCTTAGAGTATTTTAGTAGTGTTGTCATGTTCTGAAAATGGTATTACCATATCATATTAAAAGCACGAGAGCCTGTCAACCAGGCTCTCAAAGCTTAGCCCATACCAATTGTTGTTAAGTATTTTCTGGTTCTTTTTGCTATTGGAAATGGTTTCTCAAAAGGAGCAGGGTACATATCCTGTTCAACGATTGCCCAACCTGTAAAGTCAATATCCTCTAGGACTTGCACGAAGGCTTTCATATCGACAACGCCAAGTTCTGGCTCACACATGATATCCTCACTCACCGCTTTTGCGAAGGACCATTTCTGTACTTGCATTTTTTCTCTTACCTTTAGATCACAGCTTTTCAAGTGAAGATAAGGAATTCGATTGTAATGTTTTCGCATAAAGGCAACCGGATCTCCATCCGCGTACGCATGATGACCTGTATCCAAACAGAGATTAATATCCGTGTCATTCAAGAGTCTTTCAATTTGCTCTTCCGTTTCAACATGGCTTTGGGCATGAGGGTGAAAAACCACTTCCAAACCGTAATTTAATTTCGCATGATTCCGGATTTTTATGATGTTGGCAATAAACTTGTCCCAGTCTGCACCGTCTAAAACTCGCGGTCTTACCAATTCACCGGTAAAAAGATCGGTATAACAATCATCAATCAAGACAACATATTGTGCACTTTCAAATTTCAGTTGAAGCTTGGCCATCTCATCCAGCAAAGCAATCAGTTCCTCCGTTTTGCGATCGGATGTAAGATCTCCCACTAAGGTTGTTGCGGTCAATTCAAGATTTCTTTTCTCAAGTTCTTCTTTTAAGCGATCGTATTCATTCGGAAGGTATCCCCAGGGACCCAGTTCAATTCCAGCATATCCGGCTTCAGCCATTTCATTCATACATCTTTCCCATGGTGTCTGTTTTTCATTTTCTGGGAACCATACTCCCCATGAATCTGGTGCTGTTCCAATTTTGACGTTCATGTTCTCTTTCCTCCTTTAAATGACTGCTGCTACTTGCTTTTCTACTTCTACCCATTTTCTTTCTGCGGCAGATTCCAGAATAGCGCTTACAGTTCTGTCAATTTTATAACCAAACTCAAAATCACACGCGTATGGCTTGCCCTCCGTAATGGCAGAAAGCAGTTCATGTGCCTCTAAAACTTTCATATCATTGTATCCAATCGCAATCCCGGATGCAGGATAGAAGGCATTGTATCCTGCATGATCAGGACCAAGAAATACATTTCTGAAGCCTCGATCTGCACTATTGTCGGACGTGAAGTAGACATTCACTTCGTTCATTCTTTCTAGCGAATAGTAGACAGACCCCTCGGTTCCTTGAATTTCAAATGAAAGATAGTTTTTGTGCCCTGTTGCCACACGACTTGCCCCAATTGTGCCAATTGCTCCGTTCTCATATTCTGCAAGAATATTAATCAAGTCATCATTTTCTACATCTGCAAGTTCCGATGAACCCGCTTGTTTAGGTCTTTTTGGAATAATGATCTTCGATAAAGCATTTACACTTTTGATATCTCCAAGGATAAACTGAGAAACACTAAGTAGGTGTGAACCAAGATCACCAAGTGCACCGCTGCCAGAATGTTTGTTGATGTGACGCCATGTAATTGGCAATGTTGGATCCAATAGTCCATCCTGGTCGTAAGTTCCGGAGAACCTCATGATTTTACCTAGTTTACCAGAAGAAACAAGTTCTTTAATATAAGCGTTTGCAGGATTCATCACATTGTTGTAACCAACATAATTTACGACTCCCTGTTGCTTAGCAAGTTCAGCTAATTCTTTCGATTGCTCTGCCGTAAGGGTTAGTGGTTTTTCACAGTAAACGTGTTTCCCATTTTCTAAAGCTGCTTTTGCTACCTCATAGTGGAAGGCATTTGGCGTAGCGATATCCACGACATCCACATTTTGATCCGTAACAACATCTTGCCAATGATTAACCCATCTTGAAAATCCAAGTTTCTCGCACGCAACCTTAGCTGCCTCAATACTTACATCTGCCACCACTTCAAAAACGGGTTTTCCGGAGTCCGGTCCAAACAACATTAAAGCATTTAAAAATGAATTAGTATGAGCCTTCCCCATCCATCCTGCACCGACAAGTCCTATTCTGATCTCCTTCATATGTATCTCTCCTTCTCAAATCACTATTATTTATTGCTTTCTACACCTTTGATTTTATTACAATAAACACGCAATTACATTAAGTAATATTGCTCATTTACTTAAACATCTTGCTCTTTGTAGAAGTGTTCAAAACTTCGAAGTATTTTGAAAGAGAGATCCACTTAAAAAGTAAAAAATTCCCCTTTTTAATTAAAAAGGGGTTAATACACCGACTAGGCCAACAAGAGACGCAATCGTAACCATAACCGACCAAGTTTTAGCCGTTTTACCGATAAAAACTAAAAGTGCAACACCTGGATTACCTAAAAACTGCGCTGTTGGCAAAAGACTTGATTTTGTTGCGACAATTTCAACTATAGCCTGGAATGCGATAAAAATAACTGGAATAAGAGCGGTAAACATACTGATACCAAAACCAGGCATGTCTTCTTCTTTAAAATGTTTTGGAGTAAATAAGCCTTAATCCTCTCTTACCCTCGTATTTTTTTATCAAGAAATTTGATATCATATACTTAGTAAGTGAAAATATTGAGGTGAAAATTGTGTTAGGAAGTGATCGTTCTCGTCCTGCATTCCATCAATCCTACGAAATAATTCGTGACAAGATTTTAAATGGAGAACTTCCTGGGGGTACAAAGATTGTTGAAGAAAAAATTGCGGGAGAATTGGGTGTCAGCAGAACACCTATTAGGGAATCCATTCGAAAATTGGAGCATGAAGGACTGATTGTGAATAAAAGGGTGGTCAAGCCTACTGAAAAAGACTTGCGAAATAGGTTTCAAGTCCGCATTTTATTAGAAGGCTATTCCGCCCAATGTGCTGCATCCTATTTAACCGAAAATGAAATTAATTCTTTATATGAATGTGTTGAGATCGGAAAGAAAGGGAACTTTGAAGAAATGATGAGCGCTAATGAGCGTTTTCATGAAATTATTGTCAATGCCAGTAATAACCCCGTTATGATTGATATTATAGATCAGATGCAATCTATGATTTATCTTTTCCGAAAAACAGTTATTTTTTATAACCGCCCTCATTTAATAGACGAACACGAAGAAATTTATAAGGCTATTCAAGAAAGAGATGGTCAAAAGGCAGAATTACTAATGAATAGTCACTTACAAGCTGATTTAGATTTTTGTTTACATCTCATTGACAGCTAATCCTCGGCCTAATATTCCTATACATGGTACACAAATAATAAATTCGAAGTATAAAAAAGCATCTGAAAATTACCAGATGCTTTTTTGGGTTATTTATAGCTCCATTACTGCCATAGTAGGTTTTTTAAATTAGGGAGTCTACAATGGAACTTTTTAATCTACAATCTAGCCGGACTGTTGTTCTAATTCGGAAAAATGTACTAATTTAATATTATATTGATTGTTTTTTCTCGTATTTCACAAAAACCGGAAGCATACTCGAATAACAATAAATATTCTTTTCCTCTATAAATGACATCCATATATTTCATAAACTCTCCATCCTAATTTTTAATAGATTTCTTTAATAACATTGACTAGGCACCAGCCTTGCTCGTTTTGACAGATTTTTCCGCCAATTCAGCATGATCTTTCCCCCAAATGATGATGAGAAGCGTAGCCAATAATCCCAGTACCCCAACAAAACAAAATCCGGCTGAAATTCCAATAAGTGAATTAAATATCCCTGTAAAAAATGGCCCTGCAAAGATACCAACAGCATAAATCGCCTGGTAGGCACCCATGGCGGTCGCTCTTTTTTCGGGTGCAATTTTTTCAATGGCCAATCCCAACAACAACGGGAAAATTAAGCCCAGTGAAAATCCGCTAAAAATCTGTACGGTCAATAATAATCCTTTACTCTGAACGAATGGGATCAGTAACGTAAAAACAGAGGCAAGGAAAAAGGCTGTTTTTAGGGCATTCCATTCACCCAAAAGTGGAACCAATACTCTACCCATAAAAAGAGTGGCAATGGCGTGAGGGATCATAAACGCAAACACGATCCATGTTAGCTCACTTTTCGTAAAGCCAATCTGGAGGGCATAGTTGGATGTAAATCCAAACATCGTTGAAAAAATAATACTGTGTGCCAAAATCGATAAGAGAGCCACCTTCAACAATGATGGTTCTTTTATAACAGTCGCTAATTCCTTCACCTTAAGCGGTTCCCTCTCTATTCCTTCTTTTGATTCAAAAATAAACAGGGACAGGATTACACCGAGAATGCTGAAAGATACAGCCAACCAAAATGGAGCTTTCCAACCCCATTCACTTACGATTGAACCACTGAAACTCATCCCTAAAAACTGGGCAAGAACGACAATAAATGAAATACTCCCCATTGCCCGGTGGACTTCATGATCAGCAAAATAACTTGGATATAAGACGGTAAAGGCGACCCACGTTGCTGCTGAAATTCCTGCAAGCGCGCGGGCTGCGAGAATCCAGCCTAAACTATCTGTAAATAAAAAGATTCCGCAACTTACCATGCTGACCAACATGCCAAAAATGATAAATGGTTTCCTAACTTTCTTTACATCAGAAAAGATTCCAATCGGAAGTCTGCATAAAAGCTGCATAATCCCGTAGCTGCTCAATACAATCCCAATAAATGTATACTTTCCACCCAATGATTCCATATAAGGAGAAAAGATAGGAACATAGAGAAATTGCGGAAACCACAATAGAAAGGAAACGACAATAAAAAGATATTTGTTTCTATTCGATCGTAATGTACTCAGGCATACCACCTCCAAGGTAATAAAGTTTAAGAAAAAAAGACTGAAGACTATGAAAATGATTCAACTGGGTAGCCAATAGACCTTATTAATTACCGAAAGATATTAAAATGACCCCTCTGGG
>NZ_PGVE01000046.1 GCF_002860255.1 Neobacillus cucumis | reverse complement strand
GTAGGATTGCCGATTACCATCATCTCAGTTGTGTTTCTGGCTTATGCATTCTTTGGGCCTTATTTCCCAGGGTTCCTTGCGCATAGAGGACAAAGCGTGGACAATCTTGTTCAATTAATGTTCTTTACAACGGACGGGATCCTCGGTACACCGATTAGTGTATCTGCCACCTTCATATTCGTCTTCCTGTTATTTGGAGCGTTCTTAGTGAAGACTGGTGTTGGTAACTACTTTAATGACTTGGCGGTAGTATTGGCAGGACGTTTGACTGGCGGACCGGCAAAAGTCGCTATTTTCTCAAGTGCTTTGCAAGGTACAATTTCAGGTAGTTCCGTAGCAAATGTTGTTGGATCTGGTTCATACACGATTCCGATGATGAAGAAGCTAGGTTATCGAAAAGAATTCGCAGGCGGAGTAGAGGCAGCTGCGTCTACAGGTGGGCAGATTATGCCACCGATTATGGGGGCCGCTGCATTCCTGATGGTTGAATTTATCGGCGGCGTTACGTATTGGGAAATTGCCAAAGCAGCAGCTATCCCTGCGTTGCTGTACTTCACTGGAATTTGGATCATGACTCATTTCGAAGCAAAGCGTGTTGGTTTGCAAGGGATGGATGCGTCGCAAATTCCTAATCGAAAAGAAACGCTGAAAAAGATTTATTTATTACTACCGATTTTAGGTATTATTGTCTTCTTGTTGGTGGGTATTCCAACGATGAAAGCAGCATTACTCGGTATCGTTCTTACTATTGCTGTGAGTGCAATTAGCAAAGAAACAAGAATTGGATTTAAAGATATGATTGATGCGTTAGTAGATGGTGCTCGTACAGCATTGGCTGTAGCAGCTGCGACTGCTTGTGCTGGTATTATTGTCGGTGTTGTCGTCAAGACGGGTCTTGGGCTTAGCTTGGCAACGGGCTTGATCTCGGCAGCTGGCGGTAACATCTTGCTCACATTAATTTTCACGATGTTCGCAGCGATCATTTTGGGGATGGGCTCTCCAACGACGGCAAACTATGTTATTACATCTACAATCGCGGCCCCTGCTATCATTACATTATTGATGCTAGATGAGCCTACAGGTGCAGCTGTGCCGATTGTAGTGGCGGTATCTGCACACTTATTCGTATTTTACTTTGGTATCATTGCGGATATCACACCGCCTGTTGCATTGGCTGCCTTTGCAGCTTCTGGTATTTCTGGTGGAGATCCGATCAAGACTGGTGTCACTTCCGCAAAACTAGCAATTGCTGCATTCATCATCCCGTACATGTTCGTCTTTAATCCGGCGATGCTGATGCTCGACTCGAGTATACTAGAGATTGTTTGGGTGACTTTGACCGCCATTATTGGTATGGTCGCAATCGGGGCGGGCATAATTGGCTTCTGGTATAGTAAACTGAACTGGCTTCTACGAATTATCACGATATGTACAGGTATGTTGTTGATCTACCCAGAAACTATTACAGATATTATCGGTTTAGTATTATTCATCATCTTGCTGGTGTCTCAGTGGATGGGTAATAAGAAAAATAATTCGCCAACATTGGCTTCAAATTAAATAATTTCTAAAAAGACTTGCCAGCTCGAAATGGAGCTTGCAAGTCTTTTATTTTACTGATGAAAGATAAGAATTTTCAGAAAGTTATACACGCTCTTACATCTCTACAAATCTTGTTGGGTGAAAAGAACTAGATTAAATAGAATTTTTACTAGAGGACGGGTCTACTATATAAGGATTCCATCGAAACTTGAATTTCAAAACACATGATAAAATTAAAGTCAAGAAGCCGAAGGACCAAAAA
>NZ_PGVE01000045.1 GCF_002860255.1 Neobacillus cucumis | reverse complement strand
CTATCCAGCTTTTCGGTATGGTGAAACTTGGTGTCATTGCCTCTCGTGAGCCCAATAACATTCACTCCATCTTTTTTCGCTTTGATAATTAGATAATCGGGTTGTGTCATTTTCGCATCTCCAGTCTATATATAATCCTAATGATAGCATATACAGCAAGCGCTCGGCAAAGACCTTAGTTCGTTCGAATAAGAGATAAAATTTCCGCACGCTTCACGTCATCATGTTCATAGATTCCTCTAGCGACAGTCGTGATGGTTTTAGCCCCTGGCTTCTTAATTCCTCTCATCGTCATACACATGTGTTCCGCTTCGATAATGATATAAACACCATGGGGATTCAACTTTTCCATCATGGCATCTGCCACACTGGATGTAATGCGTTCTTGCAATTGTGGACGACGTGCTGCTGTTTCAACAGCTCTTGCCAACTTGCTCAAACCTGCAACTACTCCATTACGCGGAATATATGCTACGTGTGCTACACCGAAAAACGGAACTAAGTGATGCTCGCACATGGAATAAAATGGAATATCTTTCACCAATACGACTTCATCATGATTCTCATGGAATACCGTATCGAAATACTCTCTTGGATCTTTATTTAAACCTTCAAATACCTCTTGATACATTTTAGCAACACGTTTTGGCGTCTCAAGTAATCCTTCACGAGTCGGATCTTCACCGATTGCTTCTAGGATCATCGTAACTGCCTGTTCTAATTTATTTATATCTTGCTCTTTCATAACAGCATGTCCTCCTTGTAGGAACTAAACCTATTTCCCCAAAATATTAGCACATTCCATTCATTCCGTATAGTTACTTGTACTTCCTTATGTATACCATTAAAAAAACGGAAAGGAGTCCATCCATGGCCATCTGATGAACAGATTTGCTGGACGGACTCCTATGTAAAATCTCAAATTATTTTACTGCGTCTTTAAGTGCTTTACCTGCTTTGAAAGCTGGAACTTTACTTGCAGCGATTTCGATTTCTTCGCCTGATTGTGGGTTACGTCCTTTACGTGCAGCACGTTCGCGTACTTCGAAGTTTCCGAAACCAATCAATTGAACTTTATCACCGTTAGCAAGAGTCGATTGAATTGTATCGAATACAGCTTCAACAGCTTTAGTTGCGTCTTTTTTTGTTAGACCTGCCGCTTCTGCCACAGAGTTAATTAATTCTGTTTTATTCACACCGTTCACCTCCTCTCAAAGGGGATGCTATTGCTGTTAACACTGTAAAAAGAGTAACATAAGAAAAACTGCGGTGCAACAATATTATCGTGCTTTTCCTTTATTCTCGGCATTTCAAGCGATTTTCATGGAAAAGCATAGAAAAAAGACCCGTTTTTGACGGATCTTTCTTCACTTCACACTATACTATTTATGCTTTTCTTTCAGCTATTTTAGCTTACACAATAAAGGTAATCATACCTTTATTTCCATCATTCACCATCTGTTCAATCGTTTCACGCAAGCGTTTTCTTGCTCGATCTGGAACTGCTGCGGTCTTATATCGGATACTTTCTTTCATGACTTCATGTAGTGGTGTGCCAAATAATTGTGTTTCCCATAATGCTTCACGATCATGTAAATACGCATTTTTCAATTCTTTCAACAAGTGATGACTATGGAATTCAGAGCCGATTAATGGAGCGAATTCCGCTTCCATATCGATTCGAATAATGTGAAGTGAAGGTGCTTTCGCTTTCATTTTCACCCCATAAAACGTGTCTTGTTTAATTAATTCAGGAGCAGTTGGCTGAAAATCTTCAATCGATGGCAACGCTACGCCATAACCTGATTTTTTCGCCGTATCAATTGCTTCCGCATACATATCATACGATTTTTTCGCTTTAACTGCTTCTTGAAT
>NZ_PGVE01000044.1 GCF_002860255.1 Neobacillus cucumis | reverse complement strand
CGTGTGCTCTTCCGATCTCGGCCGGCTCGTCTTATGCTTGTCGGGGCTAGGAAAAAATGAACTACTTTTTTCCCTGATCAAGGCACTTGCGCTTTTCTTATTGGACACTTTATATTTGAGGTGAGAAAATTGAACTTTTTATTAGTTGGGATTGCTGGCATTATTGGGGCTTTATTACGTTATTTTTTAGGCGTTTACTTTGGGCAGTGGTGGTTTCATGATTTCCCATTAGCTACATTTGTTACAAACATGGCCGGGAGTTTTATATTAGGATGGTTTACAAACTTCTTGCCGAGATTTAAATCTTTACATCCTCATGTCATAACGGCATTGGGTACTGGACTTATTGGCTCTTTTACGACGTTTTCAACTTTTAGTGTAGAAACGGTTCATTTAATTAGTGCGGCTAAGTGGGGAACAGCCCTTCTTTACGTACTTCTCAGTCTGTGGGGTGGTCTCTTATTTTCTTGGATGGGCTATCGGTTAGGATTAACAGCAGATAAAGCAGCAGAAATCGTTAGAGGTGAAAAATAATGATCACGAATATAGCTTTGGTTGCGGCCGGAGGATTTTTTGGAGCCCTGTCCCGATTTGGTTTAAGTAAATTGATAAAAAGAAGGTATCCCTCTACTTTTCCAATTGCTACTTTCATCATAAATTTGCTGGGTTCGTTTTTATTGGGTTTAATCTTTGGTGCAAATTTAGAGAATACCTGGAGATTACTCCTGGGCACAGGTTTCATGGGAGCATTTACAACATTTTCAACCTTTAAGCTAGAGAACATCCAGTTACAAGCGAACAGAAACTGGAAAGTAAGTATTTTATATTTAGGACTTAGCTATACATTGGGGATCGTCCTAGCGTTTATAGGAATAAAACTGGGGTGAGCGAGGGGGAGCAAGGGGACGGTTCTCATGCTTCCGAAGCATGAGAACCGTCCCCTTGCTCATAAAAAAAAGTTTTGTGAAAGCGTTGACAGTTTTTCGTTATCGTAGTATTGTATAAACAAGAAATCGATAACAAAAAACTTAGGATTGTTACTGGTCAGGCAGGCAAAACCTAAATCACATGAACGTTTTGAGCATGTTGCTCGAGCTATCCGTGATTTTGGTTTTGCCTGTCTTTTTGTTTTTTGTTATTGTTCCGCGCGCGAATTCTATTATTCTATCTATTTTAAATTAATGGAGGGCATGAACATGAAGTATGAGAAGTTAGCTAAAGACATACTTGAATTAGTTGGTGGAAAAGAAAATATTAATAGTGTTTTCCACTGTGTAACAAGACTCCGTTTCAAATTGAAAGACGAGAATATCGCGAAAACAGAGGAAATTAAAAACTTAGACGGTGTTGTTACGGTCATGAAAAGCGGCGGACAATATCAGGTTGTTATCGGAAATCACGTGCCAGATGTGTATGCCGCAGTATTAGAAGTTGGCGGTCTTAGCGGAGTGAGTGAAAGCGCTTCAAATGATGATGGTAAAAAAGTCGGCCTAGGTGCCAAATTCATCGACATGATCTCAGGAGTGTTTACTCCAATCTTAGGTGTATTAGCTGCAACAGGTATGCTTAAAGGTTTCGCAGCCTTAATCTTAGCATTGCATTGGGTTGAAGCAACATCTGGAACGTATAACTTATTAAATATCGCAGGAGATGGATTATTTACCTTCTTACCAATCTTCTTAGGTTACACAGCCATGAAAAAATTTGGCGGAACGCCATTCATCGGTATGGCCATTGCTGCAGCGCTTGTTCATCCAGGTCTAGCAGCATTGTCAGCAGGAAAGCCGCTTTACACTTTATTTAAAGGAAGCTTATTCCAATCTGATATTCATATAACATTTTTAGGAATTCCAGTAGTCTTAATGAGTTATGCATCAAGCGTTATTCCAATTGTTTTAGCAGCATTTTTTGCGGTAAAGGTAGAAAAAGGATTTAAGAAAGTGGTCCCTGATGTTGTTAAAGCATTCCTAGTTCCATTCTTAACGATTATGGTGATGGTTCCATTAACCTTCCTAGCCATCGGACCAGTCGCAACATGGGCTGGCAGTTTACTAGGTGCAGCAACGATTTGGATTTATCAATTAAGCCCAATTGTGGCTGGTTTAATCCTTGGCGGTTTCTGGCAAGTATTCGTTATGTTTGGTCTTCACTGGGGACTTGTTCCAATTGCAATGAACAACATTACATCTTTACATTACGACCCAGTTTTAGCGACAGTCACTTTTGTATCTTTTGCACAAACGGGTGCAGTTTTAGGTGTTATGTTAAAAACCAAAAACAAGAAGTTGAAATCTCTAAGTATCCCAGCGTTCATTTCAGGTATTTTCGGTGTAACAGAACCAGCAATTTACGGGATTACCTTACCGCTTAAAAAGCCTTTCATTATGAGCTGTATCGCTGGTGGAATTGGCGGCGGTCTGATCGGTGCTTTTGGAAGCAAATTATGGATGTTTGGCGGAATGGGAATTTTCGCTATCCCAAGCTTTATCAAACCAGGTTCAGGACTTGATATGGCTTTCTGGGGAGCTATGATTGCGATTGTCGTATCTTTCGTACTAGGATTTGTCTTCACGTATCTGTTTGGATTCAAAGACCCAGCAAGCAAAGAAGAAACAAAAGTAGCAGTGAAAAAAGCAGTTGGACCAGTAGCAGTAGTTAGTCCAATTAAAGGTGAAATCGTTCCTTTATCTGAAGTCAAAGACCAAGTATTTTCAACTGAAGCAATGGGTAAAGGTGTAGCGATTAACCCATCTGAAGGAAAAGTCTTTTCTCCTGTCAATGGAGAAGTAACTCTTTTGTTTAAAACAAAGCATGCGATTGGTCTTACATCTGAAGATGGTGCTCAAATCCTCATTCATGTTGGGATGGATACGGTTGAATTAGATGGAAAACATTTTACTGCCCATGTGAATCAAGGGGATGTTGTAAAAGCCGGGGATTTATTAGTTGAATTTGATGTAGAAGCGATTAAAGCAGCTGGCTATCAAGTCATCACACCGATTGTTGTTACAAACACTCCAGATTATCAGGAAATTAAAGTATTACAAGCAGGACAAGTGGATAAAAATGAAAAGCTATTAGCGCTTGTGTAATTCCAGGTTCAATCTATAACGAATATGGTTTCGGTCTTGATGCCGGAACCATATTCAACCAATCATTTACTCGGAGGTATAAATCATGGCAAATTTTAAATTTCCTAAAAACTTTTTATGGGGCGGTGCCACCGCAGCTAACCAATTAGAAGGTGCTTATAATGAAGGCGGCAAAGGATTATCCATTTTCGATATGGTTAAATTTGTACCGAAAGAGGAACGCGGAAATGATCCTGAGATGGATGTTCGAAGCGAAAAGGAATTAGAAGAGTTATTATCCTTAGGGGATGGGGAAAACTTTCCAAAACGACGCGGAATTGATTTTTACCACCGTTATCAGGAAGATATCGCCTTGTTTGCGGAAATGGGTTTTAAAGTCTTCCGTATGTCTATTTCTTGGCCGCGTATTTTTCCAAATGGAGATGAGCTAACTCCTAATGAAGAAGGTCTTGCTTTTTATGACAAAGTGTTTGATGAATTACAAAAATATGGGATCGAACCTTTGGTTACTCTATCACACTATGAAATTCCTCTTAACCTGGTTCAAAAATACAACGGCTGGGCGGACCGCCGCGTTATTGAGTTCTTTGTCCATTATGCAGAAACCGTTTTTAACCGTTACAAAGATAAAGTGAAGTATTGGTTAACTTTTAATGAAATCAATATTTCTCAATTCTCACCTTATATCGGTTCTGGTATTCTTATTGACCGCGTGGAGCATAAGGAACAAGCCGTTTATCAAGCGCTTCACCATCAGTTTGTGGCTAGTGCAAGAGCGGTTAAGGCTTGCCATGAAATCATTCCTGGTTCGCAAATCGGCTGTATGTTAGCTCGTATGGAGGTATATCCAGAAACCTGCAATCCTCGAGATGTACTAACCGCATTGGAAGAAGATCAAAAGAATCTCTTCTTTACAGATGTTCAGGTGCGCGGCTATTATCCAAGCCATATGTTAAGCTATTTTGAAAAAAATAATATCCAAATCAAGATGTTCCCTGGCGATGAAGAGATCTTGCTGCAGCACCCTGTGGATTTCCTTTCATTTAGTTACTACATGACGATGGTGGCGAGCGGTGATCCTGCTAAATTGAAACAAAAAGGGAACTTCTCCAGCGGAATTCTGAACCCATATCTTGAAACATCGGATTGGGGCTGGCAAATTGACCCTACAGGCTTAAGAATCACCTTAAAAAAATTGTATGACCGCTATGAAGTGCCTTTATTTATTGTAGAAAATGGCTTAGGTGCATATGACAAGGTTGAAGAAGATGGTTCGATTCAAGATGATTATCGAATTGATTATCTGCGTGAGCATATCAAAGCAATGGGAGACGCCATTCAGGATGGAGTTGATTTAATCGGATACACCACTTGGGGTTGTATTGATCTAATCAGTGCGGGTACCTCTGAAATGTCTAAGCGTTATGGTTTCATTTATGTTGACCAAGATGATTATGGTCATGGCACCTTAAAACGGACACCTAAAAAATCGTTCCATTGGTATAAAGACGTCATCGCGTCCAATGGAGTAAATTTATAATTGTGCAAGAGTGTGCAAGGGGACGGTTCTCATGCTTCGGAAGCATGAGAACCGTCCCCTTGCTTCTTGCTTCTTGCTTTTGCCCACACGTCCATTCGACTCTCTGAATACAATGACTCTTGAGATTGTCGTATGGAGGGAATGGATGATATGAAGAAACGCCAATGGATTTGGAGCGTTGTTTTAATTGCGATCTTGGTTATTCCTATACTTCTCGTATTCTTCAACCATAATACTCCTCAAGTGAAGCTCCAGTCACCGAAAGCAGTCCAAGATGCTGCAGCCACACCGCAAAGCGAAAAACCTGCTAATCATTCCACTACTAAAGGTAATCAAGCCCAAGAAAAGCCCCTAAAAGAAGAAAAACCAGCACAAAACAAGCCAGCCATCGTCTGGGGAGTTGACACTGCTTCTGGTGTTGACCAAGCATTTCTGCAGTGTGTGAAAAAGAATTATGGAGCTCCAAGTGTATTCGGAAGATATTTGGAGACAAAGGGTGATGTATCCATTGGTTTGACAAAGGGAGAAGCTGATTTACTCCATAAGCAAGGCATTAAGATCTTACCGATTTTTAATCATTTTACAGAAGCTGTTGGCTATGACAAGGGGGCAGCTGAAGCTAAAGAAGCCATTTCCTATGCCCAAAAACTAGGAATACCTAAGGGCGTTGCCATCTTTGCTGATATCGAACCCACTTATCCAGTCGATGCGGCATTTATTCAGGGATGGGTGGACACGTTAGCCCATTCGCCATATAAGCCAGGAATCTATGGTGTTTTCACACCAGATAGTAAGCTGTCCGCTGCTTATCAAGCCGCTGCTTCAAAAAATAAAAATGTGAAAGATCAAACCATCCTCTGGAGCAGTAACCCAGATCCTGGAGTCTCAGCGAAGAACAAGGCCCCTGCCTTCAACCCTGGAGCTCCAAAGAATATCAATATCTCGATTTGGCAATATGGAATTGATGGCAAAGCTTGTAATATAGACACGAACCTCATTCAGTCTACTGTA
This sequence comes from Neobacillus cucumis, assembly GCF_002860255.1. GTDB lineage: Bacteria > Bacillota > Bacilli > Bacillales > Cytobacillaceae > Neobacillus > Neobacillus cucumis_A. Next base: position 90,290 of record NZ_PGVE01000044.1, on the reverse strand, counting down.
ATGGATCAATTGTGGTAAAAAAAGATGATATACGCTGCTCCCGTATATCATCTTTTTTAATTGAATTCCGTATAGTACTAGTGTTGTGTAAAGAATGGCTCTAAGCTCTCGGCCGTCACTCCGTTTGATACACCTTTTCGTGAGAAACGCCAACTATATGAAGGAACGGTATCTCTCAATTCAAATACATCCGCGTTTTTCTTTCCTTTCTCATAGTAAGTCCACTCGACGGAGAAATCTTTCAGCTCGCGCTGCAAAGCATGGTTTGCCATCTCTATGACCCTAGCTGTTTCCTTTTTTTTATCAAAGGATTTCTCGATCTGCCCGATAAACACATACTCGCTCATCAGGTGTTTGTGTTTTTGATAGATTTCTTCATATGTATCTTCCACGCTATATTGCTCTGCTATTTCTTCAGGGATGTGAATGTTTACCGCGTAGGTGATGTTCCCGAATTTACTCATAAAAGGCTCCCAAGATTTAATTGCTTCACTTCTCCATTTGGTTTCCTTAAAAGATTCATCCACTAGTTTTCCATTCTCTGAAACGAAAACCTGGAACTCTAAATCTTTGTTTCCTTTTGGATAAACTTCAGCTGAATACATGCCTTCATCATCACCTAATGCTTTTTCATAGATGATATGATTGACTATGAAATCTTTTCCGTACTTAGACGATAATTGTTTTAACATACCTTTCTTCACTTCTTGCTGCTTTACCGGTCCGTAGTAGAAATAATCTGCTAGAAAACCTGCGAGTATAAATAAAATAAAAAAAAGACCGGTGATCATAATAAATTTTCTCATTGAACCCCTACACTTTCATTGAAATGATTTTCAGCCCAACCCTCTCTTAACAGATCGTTTTCTTCCTATTTTAATATTAAGAGATATGCAGGAGAAAATATAGGAAAATATTCACAAAAAAGGGAATTTACTATTTATCGCCGTTAGAGCAATTAAAAAAGCGATCCTTCTAATCGAAGAATCGCCTCTGTCAGTAAAAGATTACTACAATTCGTCAAACGCTTTTACCCGACTTAGCCTATGGGCAACAAGATAAATAAGAAAATAGATAGGAAAAGAGTAAAAGATACTCCAATTCACCTGAACATATATCCCTATCCATTTGAAAAGCGGTTCCCCTATGAAAGAGGTTAAACAGGAAAAAATTAATCCTTTTAGAATAGGGGAGGTCTTCGGTTTATATTGCACCATGAACATGATGGTCACAGGAAGTAAACAAAAATCCCACGGGATAAAAGAAGGCATTGAGGGAAGTACTTTACCTGTGTAATACCATAATCCATACATCGTTCCCCAAAAATCCAGCCATGAGGAAATGATTAAGACAAAAAAGCCTGCTAATAACAAACGAAAGGTGCTTTCCCTTTTCCTGAATTTAAACCATAATAGCCAGGGGATGACAGCAAGTGATAAAGATAATAAAAAGTCCCAGTGTAAAAATGTATCATGAAGCCAAAAATCGAAATACTTATGATGTATTTTTTTTAATTCTATGTAAAAATCACCAATTTGTTTGATCTTCTGGGGATCTTGCAAGGTTTTCATATCTTATTTCCTTTATAAAATTATACTTATTAATTTTTCCAAAACCTTTTGAATTATTCCTGCCAATCTTACTATACTTACTTACTGGAAAATAAGTGGAAAGATGACGTTATTCATGCTAGTGTGTTAAATATTACCCAATTGGGGTATTGTTAAAATGAAGCTATCAGAGGCTTACACATGAAGTAAAAAATGAATTGAGGGTATATGATGAATTTAAAAAAGCATCTATTCATCGCTTTTATCATAAGTCTGGTTTCTCTGTTGGGATTTACGGTAATGGCGATTCTTGTTAGTAAACATACCATTTTTACTTTCGATAGAACGATCATAGCTTATGTGCAGGGATTGGAAGCACCAAGGTTAACAGAAATCATGAAGATTTTTACGTTCATTGGCGGCACCTTGCCAGTTAGCGTGCTCTTTCTCTTGTCTATCATTTTCTTGTATGTGGTATTGAAACATCGTACAGAACTTATCTTATTTATTGCTGTTATGATAGGTGCCAATGTTCTTTTTGTCACATTAAAGCAATTGTTTCATCGAGCGCGGCCAGACTTACATCGATTAGCCCAGGCGAGCAATTATAGCTTCCCTAGTGGGCACGCGACCATGGCGTTTGCTTTATATGGTGTTCTAACCTTCTTACTTTGGCGGCATGTGTCCACCCGAATCGGGAGGACTATTTTAATCCTCTTAAGTGTTTTTATGATTCTTATGATTGGGATTAGCCGGATTTATCTGGGAGTTCATTATCCGAGTGACATCCTCGCTGGTTATTTTATTAGCGCCTTCTGGCTTACTTTTGCTATTGGGTTTTATCAAAGATATATGGAACGTCAGTATAAAAGGAAACAAGTTATGAATCAGTAAAAGGAATAGCTGTTCTATTAAGGCTATTCCTACCTATTTTAGTTTTTTGATCATAAAATAATCAATTAGTGCAAATACAAAAAAACCAATAAATGAATACGTATGTGTCCATTTATCCAGGGTAAACATCTCCCATTTTTCAAATAGATGTTCTAATATATAACCAAAAAATGCTGAAAGTAACAGGGAATATATCAAATAAGTTTTAAAATCTTTTGAGTATTGGTAAATAAACATAAAAGAAACAGGAATCACCGTAATATCAGCAGGAAGTAAAGGGGGGACCATTGGTAGTAATTTGTCCGGATACCCCCATAACATCAAGTCTGCCCCGATGACATCCGCTATCGAAGCTAGGACCGCCCATATTAAGCCATAGCTTAAGAGTTCAAACGATCTTTTTTTATCACGCAACTTCAACCAAATTAGCCACGGAATGGTTGCCGCTATAAGCAATAACCACCATCTCCAGGTGAAAAGGTCGTCGTGGAGCCAGTGCTGAATTGAGATATCCCTCAGAGCTTCTCTGGCTTTTTTAACTTCCTCAAATGTTGGATATTTCAATTGTGTCCACTCCTAAACCGAGATAGTTAAAATAAACTTTCCCTCTTTTTCATGGATTATTCTTAATGAATAAATTGATAGGATCCTTTGAAAACTCTTTTACCGTTAAATACGAAGGATGAACATGAGCAAGGCAGAAATCATCGCGAGGACACTGCTCACTCCAAAAGCGGTAAAAGCACCAAAGGATTGCCACAAAAATCCTGCCATCACACTTGCCGGCAAAACAGCGATGCCTGTTAATGCATTAAACGTACCCATGGCCAAACCTCGCTGTTCTTCGGGCACTAAATCTGCTACATAAGCCTTTTGAATTCCTTCCGTCGTAGCGTAGTACAATCCATAAATAAAGAATAAGATCCACATCCCCGTGACCGTATGTACCAGACCAAAGCCCAGATAAATGAGGGCAAACATAACGTAGCCTGTCATTAAAACAGGCCGGCGGCCAACACGGTCAGAAATCATGCCAAATGGAGTAGAAAAAATACTTGTTATGATGTTATAAGCAAAATAAGTCAGCGGGATATACGCTGGAGCCATACCGACATCTTTTGCCCGCAAGATCAGGAAGGCATCAGAGAAGTTTCCTATGGTAAAGAGCATTGTAATCAGTGTGAATAGGACAAAGCGGGAACTAAGTCCCTTAAAGCTGATCTTTGGCAGCCTTTTGCCTTCTGTTTTTACTGGATTCCTTTTATCTTTTAAAAAGAAGATCAGAAGCAGCGTTGCGATTAATCCAGGGATGGCCGATAACCAAAAGACAGACTGATAACTCCCATGCGATAAAAGGATGAAGTAGGTAACAAGTGGTCCAAGTGCCGCACCGAGTGTATCCATGGACCTTCTAAATCCGAAGGCTTTTCCACGTTCTTCTTTTGTCGTCGTATCGGCAAGAATCGCATCTCTTGGAGAAGTACGAATTCCTTTACCAAAACGGTCTGCAAACCGAATGAAGAGAACTTGACCCCAAGTCGATGATAAGGCGAAAAAAGGTTTAATCAGATTGGATAATCCATAACCTCCAACCATCAACCATTTTCTTTTGCCAAACCTGTCAGACATCCACCCAGAGAAAAACTTTAAAAGGCTCGCCGTGCTTTCTGCCATTCCCTCGATCATCCCAACCGTCCCTACTTGTACATGTAAAACAGAAGTTAAATATAGTGGCAGGATCGGAACGATCATCTGGCTGGAAAGGTCGGTCATCAGACTGACCATTCCAAGAACAAAAATCACTGAATTTAATCCGAAAAATTTCCTTTTTGAGTGTCTCTCAGGTTCCATAGTTCACCTCTATTCGAGTTTCATCTTTAATTAATAAGATATGTTTTTTTACGTTTCAATTAGCCCTGCCCAGCCCATTTTTAATCTAATTTTTATTTTTAGCCAATATAAGCCGGAACATTTCAAACAACCAGAAGTTAAAAAATATCCAAACCCCGCCATATACATATCCACCAACCACATCACTAGGAAGTGCAACGTTCGAAGCAATATTTACAATGGCTAGACCCGTTAATAATAGTAATAGGAATAAAACGCCAACGATGGACCAATAATTGTTTTTCGAATGACGGGCAAGTAAAAATAAACAGGTTCCATAGATAATGATGAAAATAGTTGAATGGATATCTGGGAAATTGGCGGAATGAAATTTCCCTACAAACCCCAAGGATTGAAAATAAGCGAATGCTTGGATGACCGAATCATGAAAAGGCGTGGCTCCTAAGATAGAAACTCCCAGTAAAAGGTATTCAAGCCCTCTATTTCGTCCCTTACACCAAATCCGGATCATCGTTACAGCAATAATCGACCCTAGTGCTATCGGGGATTGTACTACGATAAACAACCCTTTCATCCAGTTCAAATAAACGATAGATTGAACCAGATAGACAGCAATTTCATTAAACTTCGTAAACTCATCATATAGATAGTCTTGTGCCATTCCCAGCATCAAGGAGACCAAACCTATGAAAACGAAAGTAAGGATAATTAGAAAAATTTCCGCGGCTCTAATGGTCTTTAAGCGTTGGATCAATCGTTGTAACAATTGAATACTATATTCTTTGATTTGGGCTTTATAATACCGAAAGGCAAAAAAACCTATTAACAATACGGCTAAAATAATAATAAATACAATTAAATATTTACTAGCAGCCTGATGGAAGCTCTCCCATTTTGGCCCCAATACTTTCCCCAGCGTAATAAAACAAACGCCCCATAAAAACGCCCCTGTATAAGCAGGAATGAAAAATTTTCGAAAAGGCATTCTTGAAATGCCAGATATATAACCGGTAAAATGCCTGACTCCTGGTATGAAATAAGCAAACACAAGTAATTTACTGCCGGAACGATCAAACCAAGCGGCTGTTTTTTTATATCTTTCCGGCCCCATGTGAATATATTTTCCGTATTTTTCGATTAGCTTATAGCCTCCTGCTTTCCCAATCCAATAAGTTATGGTAATGCCCGCACCACCTGAAAGAAAGACGGTTAAAAGGGCTAAAATGTAATTCATTTTTCCCTCATATACAAAGTAACCGGCATAGCTCATTAAAAATTCACCTGAAATAGGCAGAGCCATAAGTTCTAAAAAGATTCCTATAAAAAGGATTAGATAACTGTGCTGTTCAAATAAAGTAATTAAATGTGACATATACATGCCTCCAACATTCATAGGAAAACAAAAATTTAGGATCTTCTATCTATAATGTAGCACGATTATGAAGTCGATTTTTCAGATTCATGAATTCTTAATCAAGTGTTAAGTGAAAAAATAAAAAAGCTATTCTTCCTTCCCTTTACCGAAAAGGTTAGTAGCTTTTTTCAGGTGGTTCATAGTTTTTTTACCCTTATGGGACTAACCATTAATATCGCAAGGAGTAAGGTAACCCATGCATTGCTATAGAAGAAGAATCCCATGCCCGCCAAAGGGAGTCCGGCAGCCGGAATCGGTAATCCTTTAAAATATCCAATAGTGGGTTTCACATTGAACCTGGCTAATCTTAGTGCTCCCATGATTGGAAAAAGGATAAAGGCCAATGAAGTTAAAATGGAGGGGGCTGCGATTGAATGAAATAAAAGGGCAGGGGCCACCCCAAAACTAACAATATCCGCCAGGGAATCTAATTGGACGCCCAATGCACTGTTTACTTTTAGTGATCTCGCAATCCTTCCGTCGAGAAGATCAAAAACAGCTGAAAGGAATATTAAAACAGAGGCAATTTCTATAAAGCCGCTCATATTAAAAGTAATCGAAAGAAGACCGCATAATAAATTCCCAATCGTGAATAAGTTAGGTATTGCTTTTACCACTCGATTAAACAAGTTCATCCCCCCTGACACAAGTGAATCCTTCGTTTAGCATTTTCTAATTTTTCTTCCGTTATGCTATGGATACCCATTTTTGTATACCCAATTTCCAATTTAATCAAATATTAATGATTTTTTAGGTGAATATACAGGTTTATTCATTACAATCAAATAGCCAAGTTTGATTGATGTACCATTTTTGAATTTATATAAAGAATTCCAGGGGAGGAAAAACAATGAAAAGGTTAGTAGAGGCAACCATGCAAAGAGCCATTCTGATGATTGTATGTGTTGTCATCATTTTGGCTTGGGGAGGTATTTCTGCCTACCAGATGCAAAGAGATTATTTGCCTGGTATCAACAATACAACCCTTACTGTTAGTATGAGGGTTCCAGGTTATCAGGCAGCACAAGTAAAACAGCAAGTAACCGATAATCTGGCAAGTGCGGTCAAAGTAGTCGATGGACTATCCAATGTGGAAAGCACTTCTTATGACGGCGGATTGTTTATGAGTTTGTATTTTCCTATGAATACAGATATGAAACAAGCAGAGGATCAGGTTAACAAAGCCTTGGCCAATGCCGACCTTCCGTCAACGATTACAAGCACGCCTTTCGTCACACGTTTAACCACTAGTTCATTCCCAATTTTGACTTATAGCGTGACAAGCTCCAAATTGGATGAACAAACATTAAGGTCCACTGCCACTCAGGAAATCGTGAAACAATTAAATTCTGTTCCTGGTGTAGCGGATGTGTCTGTATTTGGTGGAGCAAAAGATGGTTATGTATTAACGGTACGCATGAAAGATCTTGTGAAAAACGGATTGTCGTTAGACGATGTGAATAAATCCTTTGCTTTGGCCGTTCCTTCCATGCCACAAGGGAATATTGTCAACAATCAATTATCTATACCTGTATCATTTGAAGGTTTACCATTAACAGAGCAGCAAATGGAAAACGCAACAATAAAGAATAAGGAAGGAAAAGCCATTCCTGTTTCAGCGTTCGGTACGATTACACACTCTTTAAATGACTTTAAAACCGTCTCTAGAACCAACGGAGCACCAAGTGTAACATTGAATGTAATTAAGACACCTTCAGCCAATATTACAGATGTGGCGAACCAAGTAAAGGACCGTGTGGCACATCTGCACTTGGATACTGTAAACCCGAAAGATGTTTCATTCCAAGTGTTACTTGACCGTGAAAAAGAACTAAACAGCTCACTTTTCGGATTAGTTCGAGAAGGTTTGCTTGGTTGTTTATTCTCGATGATTTGTGTGTTCTTCTTTTTCCGAAATGTACGTTCTACCTTATTGATTGCCATTTCGCTTCCTATTTCATTGCTAGCAACAACGGCTTTCTTAAAATCAATGGGTATCACATTAAACATTTTAACCGTTTCAGGTTTGATTGTTGCGATGGGCCGGATTGTCGATGACTCCATTGTTATCTTGGACAATATGTATCGAAAGCGGGAGGAACAGAAGGAGAAACCGCTGCTTTCTATTCTCGCAAGTTCTGTTGTTGAAATGATTCCAGCCATTTTAGGTTCTACCTTAACAACGATTGCTGTTTATATTCCGATTGCGTTTGTTGGGGGAGTCATTAGTGCCTCCTATAGCGGGTTTGCGTGGTCGGTTGTTATTGCGCTGATCATTTCCTTCTTTGTAGCCATGCTCGTCATCCCTGCGCTGGCTTTTATGGGATGGAAGGGTGGAACCGGGGAAAAACAAACGGTCAAACTCGATACAAAAATGAAACCAATCCTGCAATCTGCTTTTAAACATAAGAAAGCGATGATTATTGGATCGATCTTAGTCTTCTTAGCGGCTGGTATTTATTCCGCTTTTCTTCCAGTAAGTTTATTACCTAGTGGAAAAATTGGACAAATTGCCATTAAAGCAGAATTGCCAAAAGGAAGCACATTGATTCAAGTAGATGCTGAAGTTCAAAAAATTGAAAAAACACTGAAAGAAAATCCAAAGGTTACTGCGTATTCATCCAATTTCGGGTCAACCATGACCCCTCAAAGTGATGATGTGTTTGACCAAGGCGGCGGCTATATCACGTATCCAAACGTCGCCAACCTATCTGTGGTGTTGAAAAATGATAAAGACGCTGATTCAGTTATTAAGCAGTTACAGCAGCAGCTTCCTGCTTTATCTAAAGATGTGACTTACACGGTAACTAGTCAGAACATTTCTGGTGATGATTCACAAATGCGTATCCTGTTTACAGGGTCAGACCAAGCAACACTCGATCAAGTTGCGCAAGAAGCCAGAACCAGCTTATCAAAAATTGCTAATCTAAGTGTCGATGGAAAAGTGGACTTAACCAACGGCTCGCCGAAGTACAAAGTGACCTTTGACCAAAAGGCGATCCAGGATAAAGGTATAAAGGTATCTGATATTCTAGCGGTTATTAATCGTTATATGTCTGCCTCTAAAGATGCAACCATAACAGTGGATCATAAAGCACTGCCTGTGGACCAATATTTAGATCAAATCGCAACAGGAGCCAACTCAAGCATTACGTTAAATGCAACAGCTGATGATGTGTTAGCCTCCCTGGCTGCTGAAACATTACCTGGAAGTAAGGGTGAAATGGTTCGATTTGATCAAATCGCTAAAATTTCGAAGGACAATACGTCTTCAACGATTAGCGAACGAGATGGACAGCCATTCTCCTTGGTGACAGCACAGATTACATCCAATGATATTAGTAAAGTATCAAGTCAAGCGGAGTCAGCACTCAGCGGGATGAAACTTCCTAAAGATGTAACGTATTCATTGGGTGGTATTACTCAACAAGTAAAAGATATGATTTTCGATATGTCTGTTGCCGTAGCGTTTTCTATCCTCTTAGTATTGGTTATTACTTCTTCCATTTTCAAAGGGTGGAGAGCACCATTGTCTGTTCTTTTAAGCATACCGCTAGCATTAAGCGGTGTGGTGATTGCGTTAATTTTATTCCATGGAGAATGGAATTTGGCTGCATTAATCGGTATTTTAATGCTTACCGGGATTGTCGTAACAAACGGGATCGTCTTAATTGATAAGATTGAAAGAAATCGAAGAGAAGGAATGCCTGTGAAAGAGGCCGTATTAAGCGGCAGTCTGTCAAGGATTCGACCAATTTTAATGACAGCAGCTGCAACTGTCCTTACGTTGCTGCCACTCGCTTTTTCACACAATGCCGATACGGTCATTTCTCAAACGCTTGGTATTGTTGTCATTGGCGGCATGGTTACATCCACCATTAACAGCTTTATTATCATCCCGATTATTTATGAGTGGCTGCATAAAAAGGCTGAAACGAAACACATGAATATGGCTAATCAAAGCAAGATTAGCTGATGTTAGACCTAAAAAACAAGGCATCTATAAAAAGGTGCCTTGTTTCATTTCAGGGCTTTTCGTGGTGATTTTGAATAGAGCCGATATTTTTTGATATTAAGCTTCTGTAAACATAGGGCTAGAACTTGAAAAAATTAGTTACTATCGATATACTTCCTAGAGACATAGAGATTTAGAGTATATTATTGGGGCAAAATAAATAGGTATCCATGAAGGGAAGAAGGAAAAGAATGCACGAAAATATTATCGCTTTTATTTTGGGAATTGTAGAAGGATTAACTGAATATTTGCCTGTATCTTCTACAGGGCATTTAATATTAGTTGGCAGCTTATTAGGGTTTACAGGCCAAAAGGCGAACACCTTTGAAGTCATTATCCAGCTTGGTTCGATGCTTGCTATCTTAGTATTATACTGGAAAAGATATCTATCACTTCTTAATTTCAGTACGATTGGAAAACCAGAAAAAAAATTAGATGCGATCCATATTATATTAGGGGTCATACCAGCTGCAATAGCAGGATTACTCCTTCACGACTTTATTAAAAATGTCCTTTTTTCACCTAAGGTAGTTGTTGTCAGTCTGATCGCTGGAGCAATCTTAATGATATTTGCAGAAAAAAAGCATGGAAAATTCATTTCGAACACAGTGGATGAATTGAGTTATAAACAAGCGTTAACCATTGGAATCTTTCAATGTTTAGCCGTCATCCCTGGCTTTTCACGTGCTGGATCCACTATATCAGGCGGACTGTTAGCTGGTGCCAATCATAAGACAGCTGCTGAATTTTCTTTTTTGGTCGCCCTTCCGATCATGGTGGGTGCCACAGGATTAGACTTCATTAAAAGTATGGATTTCTTACATGCAAGCGACATTCCCATGTTCGCTATCGGTTTTATCACAGCCTTTGTCGTAGCAATGGTCGTAGCCGTCATATTCCTTAAATTAATCCAAAAAATCGGCTTATCCATTTTTGCCTACTACCGAATCGTGTTGGCAGTCCTATTCACCATATTCGTTATCCTATAAAAAGCATGGAAGCATGGGGACGGTTCTCGTGCTTCGGAAGCAAGAGAACCGTCCCCATGTATAGCCTGTTCATTTGTGAACAGGTTTTTTTTATTAAAATTTTTTCTTATGGACAAATTATTAATAAAAAATTAGAAGGAGTTATCATTCATGACTTCGAGTAGCGTTCCAATTACGTCTGCAGAATTAGCCAATTTATGGCTGGCTTATCAAGAAAAAACTATGATTATTAGAATACTGGAGCATTTTATAGAACATGCAGGTGATACAGAAAAGCCTTTATTACAGGCACATTATCATGATTCGGCAAAAGCCATTGAACAGATGAAAGATATCCTTCAAAAAGAAGGAGCTGTCCTTCCCCTTGGATTTACGGAAAACGATGTAAATAAAGGGGCGCCAAAGCTGTATGATTTCTTGTTTGATATCATGTACCTGCATATGATGACAAAGGTGGAAATGAGCCTGTATGCACTTTTTACTGGCATGACTTATCGTAAAGATATTGAGGATTTTTTTATTGGTTTAACGGCAGAATCTCAAGCAATGAACAGCAGGTGCACTCAACACCTTTTAGAAAAGGGAGTTCTAGTGCGCCCTGCTTATGTATCAATGCCCAAAGAAGTACATTTTGTCGAAGATAAAAAGTATATGGGTGGATTCAATTTATTTAATGAAAAACGCTCCCTGAATACAATTGAAGTTTCATTAATCCATCACGCCATTGAAACAAACCTTGTAGGAATGCAATTAATGATTGGTTTTGCTCAGGTTGCCAACGATCAAGAGGTAAAAGACTATCTCGCTAAGGGTATGAAATTATCCAAAAAAATAGAAATCGAATTAGGTGAATTTTTACGCGAAAGTTTTATTGAACCCCCAGCGACTCATGCTGGTAAAGCAACCGCGTCCACTGTCGCCCCATTTTCGGATAAGATAATGATGTACAACACTAGTCTGTTAACTTCCTTCGGACTGGGAAGTAACGCCTTAGGTGGAGCATTTAGCCTGCGAATGGACTTGCCAGCAAAGATGACCCTTCTTTCAAAGGATATTTTTGCCTTTGCTAAAGACGGAGGAAAGATCCTGATCAAAAATGGCTGGATGGAAGAACCACCGCAGGTAGAGGATCGAACTCATTTAACGAAATAAATCATGGGGACGGTTCTCATGCTTCCGAATCATGAGAACCGTCCCCATGATTACGTGATTACGTGATTAAAGAAGGTGATTGTGATTCCAACTCAAAATCAGCCTAGAAGAGTGGTTACTCATATAAGTCCGATTTCGATCAATTATTTACATCTTCGGAAGCCATGGATTCCTGCTTGGTGGTCGGCTGCCTTTCCTGGTTATGGACATTTGATGCTATGCAAATATGTTACAGCTTATATCTTAATTGCTTGGGAGATCTTTATTAATACAAAATCCAGACTAAATACGGCGATTTTTTATTCCATGAATGGCCAGTTTCCAAAAGCTATGAAAGAACTCAATAAGGAATGGATCCTGCTATATGTGCCCGTATACCTATTTTGTATCTGGGATTGTTATAGGAGAACGGTGCAGTACAATCAAGAATATTTATTGGGTTTTCGGGAGAACGAGGAACAATCCATGATTTCTGTTAACATTTCCACCTGGGAATTAAATGTTTTAGATAAAAGGAAGCCTTACATAGCCTTAGTTTGGTCCTTGCTTTTTCCAGGGTTGGGGCATTTGTATTTAAACCGGCTACCATCGGTTATTTTTTGTACCATTTGGTTTGTGGTTATTATTCAATTTGGACATATTCTGCCGGCCATTCATTATACTTTTTATGGCCATTTTGCTGCGGCTAAAGCAGTATTGGATCCACAATGGCTTTTATATATTCCCTCGATTTACGTTTTTTTTGCTTATGATGCCTATATGAATGCAGTCGAATACAACAAATTGTACGAACGGGAACAAGCTAGGTATATAAAAAACAATTATCAAGATCGCTTTTTTAAAAAGCCAATATAAGGAGTTCTTGTATGTATATCGTTGCTACCTTTCAATATTCCAATCACTTGGAATTAGCGTTATCTGATATTGAACGGATGGGAGTTCCTAAGTATAAAATTTTAGCTGTACCACTAGATAAAAGAGTGGAAAAAGCGAGAATGTTTGATTCCATTCATCGCTCTGATGGAGTTAGTATTCTAGATGTCCCAGCTGTATGTGCAACCATTTTTATGCTGCTAGGTGTTATTTATGGATTCCAATTAGCATGGGGTCCGATCCTATGGGGAATAATTGGCTTAATCACCGGGATATTGATTGGGCTTTTTATTAAACTGTTCAATCGAACTCGGCAAGCACATGCACCAGCCTCTAAAAAGAAGGACCAAACAGAAGTGGTCTTAATGATTAACTGTAAAGAAGAGCAAGTAGAGAGAATCAACGACATTTTATGGGAACATAACGCATTTGGGATTGGCGAACTAAACAAAGGTTAATTTTCATTTGTACAAAGATTTTGTCAAGTGATCTCCGTGTATTGGCAATAGTTGCATGTTTTACGTTCCGAATGGAGTTGTTATAATGGTGGTTATGAACTACATAGGAGGATAGGATAATGACCACATTTGAAAAATTAAAACCTATTATTGCCGACCAGCTCGGTGTCGACATGGATTTGATCAAACCAGAAGCATCGTTCAAAGATGACTTAGAAGCTGATTCGCTTGATATGGTGGACCTGACGATGGAAATCGAAGATGAATTTGCCATCGAAATTAGTGACAAAGTTGCCGCAACGCTTCAAACAGTCGGTGATGTTGTAAACTATATTGAAAAAAGTCGTTAATAAATAGGGGAGGCGGATGGCCCGGCGCAGGCGGACACTTGAATATGGGTGGACGTATGGCAGAAGGCATCCGCTAAATTTATATACAGAAATACTATTATTCCCTCATCCATATCTTCCTCAATTTAAGAAAAATTACAGTTTAAGGATTTTTTTCATTACCTTTTGCAAATTGGCTGGATTCGTATCGTACGGGATCAATTTACTAAGATGCTCTTTCCTCTTCGTCCTTAAATTCCACGCTTTTTGCTGGTGTGCCTCCTCTAAAGGCGACGAGGAGAATAATAAAGATCAGTAAAATAAGGCTAACCATACCTTTGTCTATTCCCAGACCACCGTGGCTATGAGACGCTGCTAACCAATCCGAGAACGAGGCCCCTACTGGACGCGTCATGATATAGGCGAACCAGAAAGCAAAAATTTCATTAAGACCAAATAATCGGTAACCCAAAGCTGGAATAACAAGCAAGACAGTAAATAATAAACCTGAAGATAGGTAGCCTAAGTGCATGCTTGATGCGGTCATATCCCCTGCAGCGGTACCGAGTGCGAATGTTACCAGTACGGTGAGCCAGTAAAAGATCTCGCGGCGACGGGTGAAGATGCTGTGTACGGACAGAGTTTTTTCTTTGGAATACCAAGTTATGAGAACGACAGCGAGTGCCGCCATAAAGAAGATGGTTGAAGCAATGTAGGGAATGCCTAGTCCGACACGAACCACATCTGCAGCCATTGTGCCAAATATACTCACCATGATGACAACTAACCAGTAGACATGTGGTATATATCGGCGTACTTTGAACTGTAAAATCATTGCGGTTACAAAAATGAGAACACTTAGGGGTGCTGAAATAAGTGGATTTAGATTCTCGAATAAATAATCGGATGCCACCTCACCCATTCCAGTAGTCAGCAGCTTAGTAATCCAAAAGTAGAGTGTAATTTCCGGAACTTTAGCAAGCATTCCTTTTGCCTGATTCATGGTGTCCGATAAAGATTTGTTCATATTAAGACCTTCTTCCAATAATCTATAATGACAACTGAGCCATTTTTTTAATAGCTTTATCCTTTTGATTAGCACATGTCTTTCCAAATAAAATTAAATGGTTTGCATGTAAATTTTAAAGGAACCGCTATGTGCGATTCCTAAGATTTTTATTTATTTGCTCCGTTCAGGACACTAAGTGAATTATTTAGTGCAACTTTACACTTGCTGGCATCTGGATTAGCCGAACGAGCAGCTGCTAATACAATGTCAATCGAACCATCAATTTTAGTCCATGTAGTGCCGTCGATCTTTCTAAGCTTAGCTTCCGATGTGTCCCATTGATGTTCCAAATCATCCGCACTTGTTTTAACTGATCTAAAGTTCTTTGAGTTTACATTCGTTAGCATGTCATTTTCAATTTTAATAAATCCGGTTAATTGTCCACCTAATGAAGCTTGTGAAGAAATAGTTTGCGATGCTATAGTATTACTTCTCCACACATACCCTCCAATACCAACAATTAAGAAAATACACAGTGCCGCAATGGTTTGGGCCATAACATTTTTCTTGCTATCATTAGTTTGTTCTGTTTTTGGTGTTCCGCTTTTTGCATTGATATCCATTTTTGTAACAGCTAGAAAAACTATAATCGCTAAGATAGCTACAAGAAAAATGACACTAGTCACAGTTGTCCCCAACCCTAACCCGCCATTAACTTTTGGTTGAGAAAGGAAATCTCCTAATGACGCTCCTAGAGGACGTGTCAAAATATAGGCAATCCAAAATGCTAGTACACCATCAAGTTTCATTTTCCATGCTAAGAATATACAAGATATAATAATAATGACAGTTATTCCTGTATTAAGATAGCCAAGTCCTAGTTGTTCGGAATATAAGTCTCCGACTGCAGTTCCGAGTGCAAATGTGAAAAGAATGGTAAGCCAATAGAGTACTTCCCTTTTTGTTGTAAAGATCGTGTGTATAGAGAGAGTTTTTTCACTTAGATACCAAAATAGAAAAGTTAATCCTAGAAGTATGGAAAAAACTGCTGTGCTTATCTCAAGAGGTACCCCTATACCGTCTGTCAAATTATCTGTTACCAACGTTCCAAATACGCTTATTATCACAACAGTTGTCCAATAAATGCCTGGAACGTATTTCTTTGCTCTAAATTGAAGAAACAACACAATGAAAAACGCTATGGCCATAATGATTGTAGTGTTAGTTAATCCAAACCCAAGGTTGAAGTTAAGGAAATCGGCAAACGTTTCACCTACAGTTGTACATAAAATTTTAATGATCCAGAAGAAGATAGTTACTTCTGGTACCTTGCTAATCAATTGTTTTACGACTGGTTCCTGCAGTACCGTATTTTCATTAGCTGATAATTTTATTGACAAAAATTCATCTCCTTTTTGGTTAACCAATATTTTTAAGCTATATTTTCATCACCAAAATCAACTATAATATAATGATTTTAAGTTTTTATTAAGGATCGATTAAATCTATCTTAAGTGACTATTAATTTCTAAAAGATGCTGCGAATTTTATTACCCGTTCTAATGAAGAAGATGCGGTTATGAAAACAATCATGCAAATGTTATCGTTACAGGAAAAGAACAAAATATCATAAATACAACACCGTACCGATAGAAATAGCAAGGGTTTATACCCTTGCTATGTTTGCATTTAATTGCAAATTCTTCGGATTGCGAATGACAAAGTTTGCAAACCATTTCCGCCTTCTCCGTATCGATTTCGTGTAGGTAGGAGAATTCATAGGCGGAGAATTTCCTGCTAATGTATATTGGGGAAGCTTAAGAAGCGGAGATAAACGGAGATATTCCGGTTAACTGCTCTAAATAAGACAAAATCCAAAGATTTGGATCATATTAACGGAAAAACTCCTCTTATTTTTAAGGAAATATGGGTATTTCCCAATTTAGCCGGAATTTTACCGCTTATTTTTTTCACAGTGAACGGAACCCGTTCCTGTATTAGACCCTTTTCTAACAGCATCTTCCTGTATTACCGAACATGGAAATCCCTTGGCCATTTCCACTGCGGTCAAGAATAAGGTCTTCGATGTTCGGTTCAATAATAGGATCGATCGCTACTTTTATTTCATTTATTGTGACGATGATATCGTCTGCTTCCGGCTCATCCAGAGCCAGTCCAATTCTTGGCTGCCCTCAGCCAAAGCCATCAAAAAAGATACGAATGTTCTTAGCATTCTCTTCTTTGAACATTTTCTTAAATTCATCACGAGCTTCGTTAGTGATTTTCATGTTCCATTCCTCCTGTTGGTGTTTACTTCATTATTTTAATCCAAAATAATGTTTGATAATATATCTTATTAAGATAAAAGACAACATAAAGCGTTCGAAAATACATGAGGATAAGGAAGGGGAGGCGGTTGCACAAAAAGGGACTGTTCTTTTTGAACAGCCCTCTAACTTTATTTTCTAAGCACCTTTACTAGCATAACCAGCAGGACACCAAAACTAAGTAGTAAATAAAGCATCGCTCTTAAGATATTAATTGTTCATTGCACACACCTTTAAATCCTGTCAGAATGGACTAAAAGAATTCATTCCACGTTCTGGTGGATATTCTTCTAACTTCTCGGTAAGTTGTCTTTCATCTGCAGGAACCGCTCCAGATCTTTTTTCAAAATAAATAGCTATTCCACTAAGTATTACAACAGGTGTAAGTATATATAACCACATCATGAAAACACCTCCATACTAAACTATTTATACTATTATATTATACATTGTTTTACAATTATTGCTAATAGGAATAAAATAAATGCGGCTGATGATCGAGTAATCGTTTCCTAATCAGGTCTTTCTCCATTCCGACTGCAACATGGAATATTGGTACTCGTCTACCCACTGTCCTTTTGACATGTAGTTTTCCAACAAATGTCCTTCTCTCCGCATGCCAAGACGTTCAAGTAGACGGATGGACTTTTCGTTTCTCACATCCGTAAAAGCAATCACCTTGTGTTTTTGAAGATCGTGAAATACATAACTCAATAACGCTGTCACCGCTTCAGTGGCGTAGCCATTTCCCTGATGCTCTTCGGCAAGAGTGAAGCCAATTTCGACGATTCGAGGCTCATCTAACAGTGTGTGAAGAGCACAATCTCCTATTAATTGATTCGTCTCAGTTAAAGCAATCGCAAACTGAAACCAAGTGCCAGGCTGATTTGGCACACACTTTGATTGTTTTTCAACAAATACTTCCGCATCGTGATAGTGATAGTTCTCCCAAGATTGAAATCTAGCCACTTCAGGACTCGAGCGGTATAAATAAAAGGGATCAATATCTTGTTGTGAGAACTGTCTCAAAACCAGGCGATTTGACTGTACATATATATGTTCAGATTTTTCCACTTTGATACACTCTCCAGGTGAAGGATTTTACGAAAGTTATAAGGAGTACATTATTTAACTTACTGCACCGTAAGTAAAACTAATTCTATATTTATTCAATAGATTCCTTCCTAAACGAAGGTAGTCGAATAACAAAAAAGACCGCCGCAGCGATCTTCATTTTTATTCGTGAGTAAAACAAATTCTATGAAACTACTAATTTTTTACCTCACCTTTTAATTCCTTACGGAAGTTTCCAAGCGACATCATAGTCATTGCTTCCGCCATAGTACTGCCAAATTTCTGCCTTTTCGTTCGTCCCAGGGAAATTGAGCCAATCTGGATTGCTCGTTGTCAAATCCGAAGGGATGTCACCAGGGTAACAAGCAACCCAATAAGCCCCGGGAGTGTTTGGCGAGAAGGTCCCCATTGTGAGTTCCCAGTTCCAAGGAGACGAATAGGTACCAGGTTTTACACCTTGTCCATATTGATTTAAATAATTAACAAATGCGGTGTAAATGGTTTGGTTATTTGCATAATCATAGTCGTTCATACCAGTTAAAGCCGATTCTACATCAATAAAGATCACAGGTCTCACTTTCGAACCATAAACCCTTTTCATAGTTTCGTAGGTTGCTAATGCTAATTTTGCCTGCTGCACGCCCCATTCACTAGGAGAAGTCCCTAATGGCGCGGTCTGCATACCGGATAAAAACCAATAACCGTAAACATAGCTGGCATTCTGTGCTCTTGCACTACTAAAATAAATTCCACTGCCTGTGCTTGGATCAAATTGTACGGTGTCGCCATAACCTAACTTTCCTAGATAAAAATCTTCCCCTTGAGTATTTGGTAATGAAGAAGCGGAATCTGATCCAAATGCATATTCCGTTATAGCATCCGTTTGATTTAATTCTGCCAATGGCTCATTGGAAAAGATGGCTGAATTTTGATTAGCATGCTCTCTTGCTGTTTCGCTAGCATGTACACTTGCCTGTGATTTGACCATTTTGCTTTCACTCTTTTGTGAATTCTCAGCTTTTCCTTCGGCTTTAGGGTTAGCAGAAATTATCGTCTTAGCTGGAATCACTGATTTTACAGGAATCTCCGACTTTGCAGGAACCACCGAATTTACTGGGACCTCCGGCTTTACAGGAGCCGCCGTTTTAGCAGGAACCACTGGATTTACAGGTTCTGCAGGAGTTGCTTTTTTGCTGGTATGTATATTTTGAGAACTGTTTACTTGAATAGCTTTAACAGGTTCCGCTTTTGCTTTATCAAGTCCAGCAGCTGCAGTAAAATGGCCTCCTGAAAAAAGACCAAAAGACAATACTGTCGTTACTATGAAGGATTTTACAAGTTTCTTTGAATTAAGGTAATTTTTCATTCCAATTTGCTCCTTTTAATTATCGTTACATGTAGCTAAATAAGCAGTAAACGTTAAGAAAAAAGGAGCTCCCTTTGGCGGTGGTGAAGGTGGAGCATTGCTCCATTGATGACAGTACTTAGCCTGGCGGGAAGTATAGATTTGACTAAGGTTCAAACCAAAATATTCATCCCTGTCAAACAAATTTGCAGTAAAGCTTATTGTGCCTGTTCCTGAGCTGAGCTGCTCGTTTGATGGCCCTCCAGAAGATTGCGTTCGTTGTGAAGGGGGATTTAGGATCTCAATGTCCGCAGGCCCAGAATTCCTTCTATTCTTAGTTGGAGTTTTTTTCTCTTCAGCAATTAATGGCTTGTGTATCAAGTTCAAAGAACTACTCGTCTTTTTTGAAAGTGAGGGTTCAGTAACTTTTTGAATAGTTTCTGACCGAGTATGTAAACTTGGCGGCTGACTATTTGTTTTCGCCTTAGAATTAGATTGGTTTGAAGAGACGGACTTAGGAGCCTCGGGCAGCTTGTTCGCAACCGCCTTTGGCTTTGCTTGTACTGTTTGACTTGTTTGTCCGGTATCTTTCACCCTTGCGGCTGGTTCGGTAGATTTAACAGCCTGGATGTTCTTTTCTACAGTGGGCACAACCCTTTTCATACTCCTATTGGTCGTATTTGGTGACTTTGGAGCAGGTTTTTTTGGCAGGGTTTGCTTGGTATTAGAAGTCGTGACTGGTTTTTGAACCACTCGACTTTGACTATTATTTACTTTTTCAGGTGTAACGGGAACTGCCCTTTTTGATGCACTTGGATTTTCGGCTTTCTCTAAAACTGTAGTAGGTACTGCAGGGTTTTGAGATTCTGATTGACCGACGGCTCCTGGTTTTTCTGCCCATGCATTATTTGGCCAGAAAGCGGCTGCCCCTAAAAATACACCCATTAGAATAGCATGCCGGATATGCATTCTTTCACCTCCTTTCAAAAGAGAGTATTCTAACATCCATGGACAGCATTCGACATGGTTTTTCAATTTTTGTCGGTTGTTTGTTCCTTTTACATAGAAAGAGTTCTTTTAACCTAAACAGGATCTATAATGGGTGAGCCGAATTTCCTTGAACAGAGGAGATTTTACTTATAAAAATGAAAAAGAGCCGATGTTCAATTTTGAACACCGGCTAAAAAAAGCGAAAATATAGTGCAACCATATAATTAATGACAATAAAGAAGCAATAAATTTTTCCGATTACTATCAAACACCCTTTTTCTTTTCGTGTAAAAATTAAGTAGCCGATACATAAGATCAGTTGAATAATATAAAAAGGGGCTGCTGCAAGTCTTGAATATAGTTCTGGAAGGGGTGTTTCTATCCATTTGTTATCCACTTGAGTTTCTCTCCTAATTTAAGCTTTTATCTCATATTAGCACCGTTTTGGTTTTATATATTGTTAATTAGCTTTTCTTACTATTTTACTACTATTGTATTAATATTTCGTCACTTGCTCAATGCCTTGTTCTCCTAACTTGCTTTTTTAGTCCGCAGAAAAAAGCCGCCGGGATGTCATTTGGATAGATCAAAAATCTAATTCTATTTCCCATTTTATTTTATATCTAAGCATACTTTTTTCTCTTTAGAGGAAAAATAAGGTACGTATTTAACTAGAATTTGGTGGTAAGAGTGCAGATGAAAAATGGGATATCAGATTCTCTACATCACAACGTACAAATATTAACCTCAATTTTGGGGAAAAGCTCTGATTTTCAAGTAAGAGAAATTACCTTAACCAGTATAGATAAAAAAGCGGCCGTTCTATTCATTGATGGAATCGTGGACTCGAATGCTATTCAGCGATACGTAATAGAACCTTTGTTAACATACAACCTGCCACATTTTAAAACGGATGAGGAATTGCTTATTCTAATCGAATCCACTGTGATTCAGTCGAAAAAAATTACACGTGTGGAAGATGTAACCGTTGCTTCCAATGATTTGGTGGCCGGGAAAACCCTTTTGATTGTGGATGGAATAAATACGATTCTCTCAAGTGATACAACAAAATGGATTACTCGGAGCGTAGAAAGCCCAAAAGGACAACGGGTGGCAAAAGGTCCGGATGTCGGTTTCTCGGAAGATCTAGGCACGAACCTTTCTCTTGTAAGAAAAATCCTTAAGAACCCCAAGGTCAGAATTCATACGAAACAGTATGGAACAAATACCCATACCGACGTATCAGTTATGTATATCGATAACATCGTGGATAAGCAAATATTAGAAACCATCTTTGCACGCCTTGAAAAGTTACAGTTGGATGCAGTACTAGAGGCAAATTACATTGAGATGGTTCTAACGAAGGAATCTAAGTCTTTTTTTCCGCTTATGCTTAACACAGATAGACCTGATGTTGTCGCAGGTGAATTGCTGGAAGGAAAAATTGCCATATTTATTGACGGTTCACCTTATGTGCTAATCGCTCCTGCGGTTCTCATTCAATTTTTCCAAACACCTGAAGATTATTATATCGGGAAAACAGGTCTAATAAATCAGCGCCTTCTTCGTTGTTTTCTATATTTTATAGCTTTGTATATTCCGGGAATGTATGTAGCTTTTTTGACTTACCATGCAAATTTATTGCCAGTCAAACTGCTATTGGGATTTGTTTCCCAACGGGAGTTGGTACCATTTCCAACCTCGTTACAAGTAACTATTTTGATGATTGTGGTTATAGCCATAAACGAAAGTTCCAATCGCTTACAGCAAAATGTTTCTATTACGGTTTCCATCTTTGCGGGAATCGTATTGGGTCAGTCTGTTATTGAATCACAATTAGTTGAACCAGCGAGCTTAGTTGTCGTTTGTATTACGTATATTTTAGTCAGTGTTGTCCCCATTTACTCGATGAGAACAACTGCAGCAACCATTATCCTAGTTTTGATTAGTGGGGGGGCGGCACTCGGTTTTTACGGAATCGCATTAATGTCACTAATATTACTGCTTCATCTAAGTTCATTGAGAAGTTTTGGCGTCCCCTATTTATCTCCTTTCGCTCCAGTGGTAGCTCATGATTTAAAAGACAGCGCGATTCAATTATCACAGATAGAAATGACAAATGATGAGTCTCATTATATGAAGGAAGAAACGGTGGAAGAGACGGATGAAGCGTAAATTTTCGAAATCAAAAATTACTCTCTATCTGATTATAGGATTGGTTATTGCCAATATCGTCGGCAAATTTGTTCAGGACAGCATGTTGAATAAGATTTACATTATTTCCGCGATCGGGATTGATAAAAGTAAAAAAGGATACGTCACAACCTTACAAATCTATAATCCCGCCTCCAACACCAAAGAAGGTTCCTCAGAACAAGGTCAATATACGTACAGTGTGCAGAGCCGAACCATCCCTGAAGCCATCAACCTTATTCATAATCGGCTGCCACGGGCCATTTTCTTGGATGAAACAGAAGTGGCAGTTATCGGAGAATCATTAGCAAAATCAGAGGGGATTTCTCCTGTTGTCCAATACTTTATGCGCGAATCAAGTTTTCCTTCCAATATAAGATTTGTCCTATCAAAGGGAGTAAAACCAGATGAAATGCTTCGAATCTTTACGCCAGTTCAAAAGATTTCTGGAAGTAGATTTGAAGAGATGCTGAATCGAAAACGGGAGTCCTTGGGGGAACTTTCAAACATGACAGCAGACAAAATAATGGGAATGCTAAAGCAGAATAGGACGGAACTAACCATCCCTTATGTCACCATGAAGGGGAAACTCTCAAAGGGACTTTTAAAAGGAAATATCGAAAAAGCCACGCCAGATGTGATATTAGAGATGGGTGGTTTAGCCGTTTTCCAACATCAACGACTAGCCTACTGGCTTACCTCGGCGGAAAGTACCCTATATGCATTAACCAGAGTAAAGGTACAAGATACCACATTGGTAACGAAGTGTGGGAAACAGCCTGGCTATGTGACATGGAAAGACGTTCGAAGCAAACCTGATATTCATTTACAAGATCGTAAAGGAGTTCCTTCCTTTCTCCTTTTGGTTAAATTAAAAGGTAAATTGGCAGATGTGTCTTGCCAGAAGGACACGTCTACTGTCCAAGCTATTGCCCGATTGGAACACGATACAGAACATCAACTGCAAAACCAGATTAACCAGTTGATCGGAAAAACGCAAAATAAAAGGACGGATATCGCTGGATTTGCAGAAACTTTATATCGAAAACAACCTGAACGTTGGAGACGGATAAAAAATAATTGGGATTCTCTCTATTCGACCATCCCAATCCGGACAAAAGTGAGGGTTGATCTATTAGATACAGGAGACAGCTCATCGCAATAACCTGAACGAAGGGCACGGAAAGGACTGGACAGAATGATTGTCAGATTAGCGCCGATTGAATTACTTTCCTTAATGATTAACTTTTTGCTTGGAAGTGCTATTGTTGTAGGATGGAACTTTGAAACCAAACAAGATGTTTGGATAACGATCTTGTTGTCATTAGGCTTTGGAGTAGGGATTTTTTATTTTTATCTTTTCCTTCACTCGATAGGAAAGTGGGGGAATTTAATCCAAATATTAGAGCTTGGATTTGGGAGATGGATCTCCAAGCTCCTTGGACTCATTTATTGTTTATATTTTATATATATTGCAGGAAGAGTGTTAAAGGATTTCTCTTTTTTTATCGGTCAAGTGCTTTTTCATAACATCCCTTTTGGGGTTATTTCTTTCACGCTTCTTCTGGTGGTTTCGTATAGTTGTTATCTAGGGATAGAAGCTACTGCAAGAAGTTCTGTAATTTTATGTGTTTTTACGTGTGTGATTATTCTAATTCTGATGGTTTTTGGGTACCTATCTCCTTATTTTGAGTTCAGTCAATTAACCCCTGTATTTCGGACGAGCTTGAAGGATGTACTCTCGTCCGTTTTCCCAACCGGATTCACTGTGCCCTATGGAGAGCTTATTGTATTTACGATGTTATTTCCATATGCAAACGATAAAAAAGCCCTGCGAAAATACGCCTTTTTTTCTGTATGTATCACAGGAGTGCTCCTGCTTCTAGCTGGAGAAATGATCCTGGGGTTGTTAAATTCTGAAACAGTCAATATGTATGTTTTTCCGTTTGTGAAGGCTTTGGAACTGACCAGCTTATTAGAATTTCTGCCCCATATAGAAACTTTTGCAGTTATTCTCAACCTTATAGGCGGATTTGTAAAAATCACCATTTTTTTGTATGGCGGGCTAATGATTCTTGCCCATTTGTTTCCAAAGACAAAACCAAATGGACGAATTTTTATTTCAGCGATTCTTACCTTTATCTTTACATTTGTATTATCTAAAAACATTATCCAACACTTGTTCATCGGTTTGGATATTGTTCCATTATATCTGCATATTCCATTACAATTTATCATTCCGTTGATCTTGGTGATATGTTTGCTTATAAAGAAATATATAGTTAAATCATTATAAAATAATTCCGGTACTTCTGAATGATAAAGTGAAATAAGTCGATATTTATTTATCTGCCCCCATATGGATGGAAACAAATTGTAAAAACCCTGGTGAGGGAGGAAATTAAATGCAGAAAATAAGGTATTAAGACCTAAAAAATATGTCGAAAATAATTCATTTACAACTTTATACCTATGACTATATTATTAATTAGATGATAAATTCTAATTATTACTTTAGCAGGGGGAATTTTGGTGGTTAGGAAAAAAATACTAGTTGGTTTAGGTGGACTAGCTTTAAGTTTTAGTTTAGTAGGTTCTGCATTTGCTGCTCCAGCGAATCCTTCTACAGATAGTACTATTAATAAGCAATTGGCTGAAGTGAGAAACGCCACAACTAAGTACCATGATGTAAACGAAGCACTAAAGGACGGATTTGAACCTGAAGGTGAAAGTGTGTCAGTTCCTGGGTTAGGTACTATGGGGATCCATTATATTAACTATTCTCGAATGGGTGATGGGAAAGTCGAAGCAGACAAACCTGAATGCTTGCTCTATGTTCCTACTAAGGATGGAGGCGGCGTGAGACTTGTCGGGGTTGAGTATATCATTAGTGTTGATGAATGGGTAGCTGCCGGACATGCAGGTGATGGCACTGATAACCCAACAGTATTTGGTCAAGAATTTGAGGGACCAATGGATGGTCATGGACCTGGCGAACCAAGACACTTTGACAAGCATGTTTGGTTATGGGAAGCAAACCCTACTGGTATGTTTGCTCAATTCAATCCAATGATTAAATAAAACATACAAAAAGTGACGATTGTATTTCTATTAAGGGGAGAAGATAATGATGAATTTAGACCGAAACAACCAGCCTTCCTATTATGATGGCAGAAATGTAGACCAATTAGCAGCAAGAATTCGGGAAAATGAAACAAAGGGCCATACGGTAGTGGTAAAACCAGAAATTCCTGAGGGGAAAGTACAGCTCCGTTATCCGCACCCGCTAGAAGAACAATATATCTTTAATTAAATAAAAAAACATACATACACACGCTGATACACCGGCGTGTTTTTTTCTTTTTTGGAAGCATGGGGAAGCATGGGGACGGTTCTTATGCTTCCGTTTTGGAAGCAAGAGAACCGTCCCCCATGTTTCCTATTTGAGATCAATAATGAAGGTATTTCCCTGTGAGGCTTCGATGGTTTGGATTAATCTTAGTTTCGCTAATTCAGGATTATTTTCTAGCATTTTAGCGGTATTTGCTAAGCTTCTTAAGGTTGCCGTTTCCCCGCGTGCTTTCTCTAATAAGGATAGGGCCTCTTTTTTTGCCTTAATGACTTCTGAATAAACTTTCTTTAATTCAGCTGACAACATAATGTCCTTTACATCCACTGATTGGATAGAGAAGCCGATTAAAGAGTTGTCTTCTACTAGTAAATTTCTAACTGTCTCGTTTATTTTTTTGCGATTTGCCAATAGCTCATCCATTTCTATCGAGGATATGACTTCTCGCAGTTTAAATTGAATGTTCATATATAGATGTTCTTGGTAATCTTGATAGTGTGAAATAAGTGCTTGGGGATCTAGAATCTGATATTTTACTGCTAAACTAATTTTGACGCTAATATTGTCTGAGGTTAATAATTCTTGTCCGTTCAATTGGAGAATGGCAGGTCTCATATCAAATATTTCTAAACGGGTAGATGAAGTGAAGTAGGTATACTTTCCTGGGCCTAGTATTTCTTTAAACTTTCCATGGTGATATTTCACTCCACGTTCAAATTGATAAATAGTGATCGATCTAATAAGCTTTTTAACTATAAATAATATTAATGAGAAAATTAAGATAATTAAACTTACAGTCATAATAATATCTAACATTCCATCACCTTCCCTTAAGATATATTTTTTGAATCCACCCAGAGTATTGAATGGACAATGGAGGTCTTACCTGCAAAATTGGCCATAACATTTATATACTGTGAGTGGATTCATAAGTGGGAATTGAACCCGAAATGAACTGGCTCCCAGAGGACACCAGTTTCCACCAAAGGAGAATGCGGATAGGCAACATCCTTTAAAGATTTTAAATGATGGCTTAACACTTCTCCAATCCTAATTATATCAGATGTGAAGGAAGCATGGGGACGGTTCTTATGATTCCGTTTTGGAAGTAAGAGAACCGTCCCCATGCTTCCATTAGTAGAGAGGTTATACTATAGTAGTTATTGAGATAAATAGGAAGAAGGTAGCGCGAATGAAAAGAAGAAAATGGTGGGTTGTTGCGGCGATTCTGTGGATGGCAGTTATATTTACGTTTACGCAAGTTCCCTATTCTACTGGAGAAAATACTTCTGATGGAATTCAAAAACTATTGGTGTTTTTACATATAAACGGATTGGACCATGCTGCAGTAGATCAGCTAAACTTTCTCGTGAGGAAACTCACTCATATTACGGTTTTCGGCTTCCTCGCATTCTTATTGTTTAAGTCTCTTGAAGCCTACCGTTTCGCTTATATTTTTTCATGGATTCTAACGGTTGTTTATGCTATGACTGATGAATATCATCAATCCTTTATGCCAGGCAGGACGGCTTCCATAAAAGACGTCTTTTTATTTGATGGTGTCGGTGCCTTTCTGGTTCTGCTGTTGACTTATTTTATCGTAAGGATAAATAAAAGGAGGAGAACTGGTGCAAGTGTAGAGTAATCCTATTAAAGCAGAATCCATAAAAAAAATCATTTTCCCCGTTCGAAGGGGGAAGACCCTTATTGACAAAAATAGAAATTTAATGGGATTTTTAGCATTTTAAATAATATAATGGTACAATTTATTTTGTTTGCCATATTATCTGGTGTTTTGTTTTGACACCTTGATGATTCAAACGGCCAATGTGTCTTTAGGAAAATAGGGTCTGTCTATATTTACATGAAGTCTCTAAAATAGGTATGATACAATAGACATAATTTACCTATATATTTTTTATACTAACGTTATTACTTATAACTAATGTGTTCATGCATCGGAAGCATGAGAACCGTCCCCATGCTTCCAACAACAAATATTACTAGTGGAGATGTATTGAAATGAAAATTACGATTGCAGGAACGGGCTATGTGGGATTATCTAATGCCATTTTACTGGCCCAGCATAATGAAGTGATTGCTCTTGATATTATCCAAGAAAAAGTGGATATGATTAATAATAAAAGGTCGCCTATTTTAGATAAAGAGATTGAGGAATATTTAGCAACAAAGGAGCTTAATTTAACGGCTACCACGGATAATTATGTAGCGTTCAAAGACGCGGAGTATGTCATTATCTCAACGCCGACAAACTATGATCCGGAATTGAACTATTTTAATACAAGATCAGTTGAAGCTGTCATTGCCAATGTCTTATCCATTAATCCAGACGCTGTCATGGTGATTAAGTCCACCGTACCTGTAGGTTATACAGAGAAGGTAAGAGAGAAGTTTGAAACGAATAATATTATCTTCTCACCTGAGTTTTTAAGAGAAGGAAAAGCCCTTTACGATAACCTGTATCCTTCAAGAATTATTGTTGGGGAACAATCCGAAAGAGCGAAGATGTTTGCTGATTTATTAGTAGAAGGTGCTTTGAAAGAAAGTATTGATGTATTGTTTACGAATTCAACGGAAGCAGAAGCGATTAAGCTTTTTGCTAACACCTACCTTGCGATGAGGGTTGCATTCTTCAATGAGCTCGATTCCTATGCGGAGGTAAGAGGACTAGATTCGAAACAAATTATCGATGGAGTCGGACTGGATCCACGTATCGGTACTCATTATAATAATCCATCCTTTGGATATGGAGGATACTGCCTGCCGAAAGATACCAAGCAGTTGCTGGCCAACTACTCAGACGTTCCTAATAATATTATGACTGCCATTGTGGATGCGAATAGAACAAGAAAAGACCACATTGCAGATATGATTATTAAACGGAATCCTAAGGTGGTCGGTATTTATCGACTTACCATGAAAATGGATTCAGATAACTTTAGACAGTCTGCGATCCAAGGTGTGATGAAGCGTATAAAAGCGAAGGGAATTGAAGTCGTCGTGTACGAGCCAGCCCTTCATGAAGAGAAATTCTTTAATTCTAGAGTCATTAATGATTTTGAAGAATTTAAAAAGATTTCAGATGTCATTGTGGCCAATCGTTTATCCGATGAATTGAAGGATGTTAAGGATAAAGTGTATACCAGAGATTTGTTTAGCCGGGATTAAAATATCACGATGGACACTTATCATGGACTTTTGATAAAAGGCATAAAAATATAGTCAACTTCTTTTAGAGCCATTTCCACCTGTGGTGGGAATGGCTTCTTTTTAATTATAGACAGATACCGGTTAAACCCACATATTTGTGGGTTTTTGTCTATTGTTTTTTTCAGGCATTGGTAAATGATAACTTATGATCAATATAGATTTTTCAGGTAAGTTTTTATAGTATGATAGAATCAGGTTTGTGTAATCGATTCCAACTTACTGCAAACTAATTCCATATGGGAAAAATTAGGTGGTTCTATGAAGTCTCTTTTTCGTCTTATCTGTTTAATTCTAGTTATCATACTGACCGCGTGTGATGGTCACCAGTTAAAATCCGTAACAGCCAAGAAACAGAAGGTACAACTGGAGTTTTTGTCACCAAAATTTGAAACAGAGAGAGTTTTTAACGAACTCATTCATGAATTTGAAAAACAACACCCCTCGATTGACATCAAACAAGAAGTCGTACCTGAAGGAATGACGGTATTAAAAACAAGAATTGCGAGAGGGGATATCCCGGATATTTTTATTACCTATCCCATTGAACAAGATTATCTGATTAGAGCGGAAAAAGGGTATTTATTAGATTTGACCCATGAAGACTTCATTCAGAATATTAATCCAACCATTCAAAATCGTTATCTAGTAAACGGAAAAATGTATGGGGTGGCGTTAACGCAGAATGCAGTAGGTGTACTCTATAATAAAGATCAATTTCGGGAATATCATCTGTCGATTCCTAAAACATGGGATGAGTTTATTGCGGTGATGGAAAAATTGAAGGCTGCTGGAAAAATACCTTTGATCATGCCCAATAAAGATGCTAACAAAACTAGTATTTTTAATTTAAACCTAGTCGCTAATGAAATAAACAATACCTATTGGGAACAACATTCGTTTTCTTTATCGAAAGATCAAGTATGGAGGGAAATATCAGATAAGACTCTCAAAGCCCTTTCATATGTACAGCCCAATTCCTTTCAAGAGGATTATTTTACTGTAAACCGAAAATTTGCAAATGGAGAAGGTACGATGTATGTGATGGGCACATGGGCATTATCAGAAATAGAAAAATATAATCCTTCCTTTCAGTATGGGATTTTTCCGTTTCCAGCGACCAATCAACCTGAAAAAAACAAAGTTTTGGGCGGGGTCGACATAGGACTTGCGATCTCTTCGGATACCAAACATCCAAAGGAAGCAAAGGAGTTTTTAGCTTTTTTGACAAAAAAAGAGGTGGCCCAAAGGCTATCAGATTATGAGGGCTCCATTAGCACAGTTAAGGGCGTCACGGTGAATAAAGAACAATTGCGAATGCTGAATCAAAAAATTCTAGAGGGTAAGACAGTGAATTGGCCGAACCATTATTGGTCAGGAGGCACCGCAGCAGAATCTGACTTCCGGAAGTACTCGGCACAATTTTATTATGATAAGAATATCGATTCCTTTCTTATCAACCTCGAAAACATGTTTAATCAATATAAGGATTTAAAATAGAAAATAGGTGTCTGCATGCTAGGATTTCAACAAAAAATGATTATCGCCTTTTTACTATTTATTTTACTGCCTATCATCATATTAGGATTTGTATCTTATAAAATATCATCGGCTGCATTGCAGGAAAAAATCAGCAGTCAAACAGTTCAAACATTAAAGGCTGTTGACCGCAATGTTATGGCTTCTGTATCCGAGGTAGATGCATTCTCGGATTATGTCATTTCATCGGGAGAGATTCAATCGTATTTAAGTACCAACGATCAGACTTCTATGATTGATTTTTATACCAAGCAGCAGGCCGTTGCCGGAATGATGTTGGGGAACTCACAAATAGCCGATTTTATTTTATATAGGGAAAGCGGGGGCGCGACCCATTTACGGGATACTCAGATCCCAACCTATCAGGAATTTAGATCAAGCTCTTTTTACCGGCAAATCCTTAAGGAAAAGGGGGGAGCTGTGTGGCTGACGCCTTCTGAACATCAGCCGTTTACTCAGGATAACAGGTTTTCCTTTACATTAGGCAGGGTGGTAAAGGATATTAATACGCTAAATAACTTAGGTTATGTCATTCTAGATGTCAACATGAACCTGTTTGATTCCATTTTTAAAGATGTTCAAGAAGGTTCCGCCTCTGGGATGTTAGTCAATCAAAATGGCACCATCGTCTATTCATTGAATCGAAATTTGATGGGTAAGCCATTTGCCATTGATCACTTTTCAGATATTCAATCCAATAAAAGCGGCTATCTGATTGATAAGTGGAAAGGGAAGAAAAGCTTAATTACGTATATGCCTTCCAGTTTCCACACGGGAACGGGTTCCTCTTCTCTTATGATGATTTCGATTAAACCATGGAAGGATATTTCTAACGACATTACTCATATTCGAAATATGACTCTATTAATTGTTGGTGTAGCGTTGATCATCGCAGGTCTTTTTAATATGTTCTATTTGAAACGAATCTCCCTTTTCATTCAGGAGCTATTAAAATATATGAAACTTGCAGAAAAAGGGACGTTGAGCATCCGGATCAGACGCTATAAAATCAAAGAATTAGAGAAAATAGCCATGGGGTTCAATAACATGATTACCCGTATCCAACAGTTGTTAAGGGAAGTGGAAACGGAACAGGAACGGAAGCGGGAAGCACAATTCAAGGTGCTGCAACAGCAAATCAATCCTCACTTTTTATATAATACCCTTGAATCGATCAATGCGCTTGCTTCCTTAAATGGTCAAAAGGATATTAGTAAAATGACGATTAATCTAGGCAAATTATTGCGTATCAGTATCAATGGTGGTTATGAAGTGATGGTCAAAGATGAGATACGCCATGTGATGAGTTATTTAGAGATACAAAAAATCCGTTATGATAATCGTTTTTCTTATGAAGTAGAGGTTGAAAAGGCATTGGAATACCAGCCTGTTTTAAAACTGATCCTTCAACCCTTAGTTGAGAATATTTTAATCCATGCCTTTGATCCAACCCACACAGGGCGTATCAAAATTAGCGGGAGGGTTACCAACGGTCGTGGCCAATTTTGGATTGAGGATAACGGCAAGGGGATGGATCAACAAGTATTGATGAATTTAAATCATACCGAAAAACCGGAACGTGGCGGACATGGCATCCGTAACGTTCAGGAACGGCTGGAACTCTATTACGGCAAAAACTATGGATTAATGATTTGTGCAAGTGAAAACAACGGTACGACGATTAGAATATCATTTCCAATTCAAGGTGATAAACATGGTGTATAAAGTACTAATAGCTGATGATGAGCCACTGATTTTAAAGAATCTTACCCAAATCATTGATTGGTCAGCACTGAATTGTATGGTTGCCGGTACCGCACAAAATGGGCATGAAGCATTAGAGGTTTTAAAAAAGGAACGGATCGACCTTGTCTTGACGGACATCTCCATGCCTGGGATGACGGGTATTGATTTATTAAAACAGATTCAGCAGATCCCGTATAAGCCTATTACCCTGTTAATCAGTGGCTATGATGATTTCGAATATGCGAGGGAAGGGATAAAAAATAATGCCCTCGATTATATTCTGAAACCAATCGATTATGATGAATTACAAGAATGCATCGAACGTGCCATCGCCAAACTGAATCAGCAAAAACAAAATGAATATGAATATGAAAAGTTCCTAATCTATGAATTGATAACAAC
The DNA here is from genome assembly GCF_002860255.1 of Neobacillus cucumis. Lineage (GTDB taxonomy): Bacteria > Bacillota > Bacilli > Bacillales > Cytobacillaceae > Neobacillus > Neobacillus cucumis_A. Next base: position 57,563 of record NZ_PGVE01000044.1, on the reverse strand, counting down.
GGAAAAAACAGACCCTGAAGTGCCCGAAAAAGAGCAGTCCTATATCGCAATCGCTTTGAAATCCTTTGAAAAAAACCTGGAGACGATCGTTCAACAAATACAGAAGAAGCCCTATGTGTATAGGATGTCAGAGGAAGAGGTCATTATTGTGGTCACACGGCCTGATGTTTCGTTAAAAGAATATGCTGTTGACTTAGCTCAGCAAATCCTCCACAAGATGTCCCAAAAATGTATTGTTTCTATTGGAGAACCAGTCAATTGTCTATTGGACGTTAAAAAGTCTGTTAACCATGCGAGGGAGCTGCTTAAGTTTGATGCTTTTACCAAACATGCGATTATTACTGACGAACTGATTAAACAGGAGTATAAACCGAAGCAAACGGCCGCAGACTTAATGGATGATGCGATCGCCTATATTAAAAGTCATTTTGAACAGGATTTAGGGATTGAGCAAGTCGCCGAACGAGTGGGCTTAAGTGTCAGTTATTTTAGCAACCTTTTTAAGCAAAGAACAGGAGTGACTTTTCTTGAGTATCTGACCAATGTACGGGTGGATTATGCATGCCTGTTATTGGAGAACCTGGAATTAAAGACGTATGAGATCGCGGAGAAGGTGGGCTATACCGATCAACGGTATTTCAGTCAGGTTTTTAAAAAGAAAATGAATCAAACACCAAGTGAATATCGAAAAATGTTCAAATAACCTCTCAAACGTTTGAGAGGCCTTTTTTTGTTGGAATAGTAAAAATTTAAACATTCATAAGATGATTACCGCATTTTGAAAGCGGTTCATTTGATTTAATCTAAATACATGGAAACGCTTTATAGTGAAAACAAGACAGAGGGGGAAAATTAGGTGAAAAAGTTTTTAGCACTTAGTATGGCTGTTGTTTTATTACTAGGAATTCTAAGCGCTTGCGGCAGTAAGGAAAGTTCTTCAAGCGGTGACGGTGGGGTGGTCAAATTAACCCTATGGCATCCAAAGGGAGACACATCCGACGCCTATAAAGAAATTATTAAAGAATTCAATCAGAAGTATAAAGGGAAAATCCAAGCGGACATTACTTTTATCCCAAGGGGTAATAAATACGCCTACGAAGATAAGGTTTCGGCTGCCGCAACAAGTAACACACTTCCAGATTTAGTGGCGATGGATGGCCCGAATGTTGCCAACTATGCAGACTCTGGCATTATTCAGCCAATTGACGGTTTAGTTGAAAATCAAGATGATTTCGTCAAGTCGATTATTACTCAAGGTACTTATAATGGAAAGCTATATACGGTTGGTGCAACCGAGTCAACTGTTGCCTTATTTTATAACAAAAAAATGTTAGCGGATGCGGGCATCCAGCCTCCTGCCAAGCTGGAAGATGCATGGACATGGGATCAATTCTATGATGCTGCTAAAAAGTTAACAGATAAAAAGAAGGGTATTTATGGTGTAAACTGGACACTTGATTATGGTGAATGGATCATCTACTTCTCAGGCCCAGCGGTTTGGAGTAATGGCGGAAGCTTTATCGCAAAAGACGGTTCAAAAGCGGAAGGTTATGTGAATGGACCAAAAACAGTGGAAGCATTGAAATATCTCCAAAAGTTTACGAAAGAAGGTCTAGTCAACTTACAGCCTAAACCAACTGAATTTGAAGAAGGCAAGGCGGCAATGATGTTAATGGGCTCTTGGGAATGGAGAAAGCTACAAGATTATCCGAAAACCGAATGGGGCATCACTTATTATCCAAAGAGCAATAATGGCGAACAAGTATCACCATCCGGTGACTGGAACTGGGGTATTTCAAAGGATACCAAGCATAAGAAAGAAGCTGCCACTCTTCTAAACTTCATGTTGAATAAGGACAATGTGATAAAATTGGCTAAGGCAGATAATAAGCCTGCGGCACGTATGTCTTCCTTTGAAGAAATGACAGAATGGAACGAAGCGCCGCTTAACATCTTAAAAGATCAAGTCTTAAATACAGCTCATCCAAGACCTGTAACGACTGCCTACCCTGTATTATCAACTAAATACGGTCAGGCTGTCCAAAACATCTTCTTGGGCGGAAATGTAAAGGATGAGCTAGATAAGGTAGCGACAGAAGTGGACAAGGAAATTGCACGAAAAAAATAAAAACTAGATAAAAGGCAATCACTTGATTGCCTTTTTTCCTAATACAAGGTGGTGTGAAAAATGGAAACAATCGTTAGAAAAGGGGAAAATCCGGTCAAGTACAAACGTGAAAGCCATATGACTTACAAGCGCCAGCAAAAAGTGCTGGGGGTGTTGTTTTCTCTTCCAGCCTTAGCCTTATTGTTTACATTTTTGATCTTGCCAGTAATCTTGGCATTTGTGTATAGCTTTATGAACTACAATATGTTAAATCCCGATGAAAAAGTGTTTACGGGCTTAGACAATTATATAAGACTTTTTCAAGATAAAATCTTTTTCACCGCATTAAAAAATACGTTATACTTTACGGTTCTTGTTGTTCCACTGCAATGTGGGGTTGCTCTTTTCTTAGCCATTCTGGTTAATAAGAAGGTGAAGGTGGCTTCTCTCGGACGGGTATTTTTCTTTAGCCCAGTCGTCACTTCCATGGTGGTTGTTGCGATTTTATGGACCTTCTTATACAACGTGGATAACGGACTCATCAATCATACCTTGAATTTTTTCGGGATCAAAAACCAGCCGTTTTTGTTAAGCCCGAACCAAGCAATGAACTCCATTATCTTTATGTCGATCTGGCAGGCTGCCGGATTCCAAATGATGATTTTCCTTGCGGGATTAAAAGATGTGCCAGAGGAATTATACGAAGCGGCAGAAATCGATGGGGCCAATGTATGGCAGAAATTTAGAAATGTCACCTTGCCATCGATTCAGCATGTGACTGGATTCGTGCTGATTATTACCACCATCCAAGCGTTTCGTTTATTCATCCAGCCGTATGTGATGACCAACGGTGGTCCTAGTGATTCGACTAAAACGTTAGTTTTCATGCTTTATGAAAATGGCTTTCAGTTCCGCGATGTTGGATATTCGTCTGCGATTGCGGTCGTGTTTTTCCTAGTGGTGCTTGTTGCATCTATGATTCTAAAAAAAATACTAAAACAATAAAGGGGTGGATATGTGATGACAAACCGTACAAAAAAACGATTGGGAAAAATGGGGATTACGATCAGTATTATCGTGCTTGGGTTGTTGTTTATCTCCCCGCTCCTTTGGATGATTATTGCATCGATTAAGCCTGAAACATTAATTTTTAAAGATATGGGATTTGAAGCATTTCTCCCTAAACAAACGACTTTTGATAACTATTCAAAAATCTTATTCTCGGACAATATTAATTTCTTTCACTATATGGGAAATAGTTTATTTACGGTTGGCATGATTGTCCTATTTGGTACCATTGTTAACTCCATCTGCGCTTATGCACTTGTAAAATTAAAGTTCCCAGGCAGTGATTATGTTTTACTTATTATCATTGCTTTATATGTGGTGCCATTTGAGAGTGTATTGATTCCTCTTTATATTGTTGTCAATAAATTAGGGTGGATTAATCAATATCCGGCACTGATTGTTCCGTTTATCGCGAGCGCCTTTAATATCTTCCTATTTAGACAGTTTTTCATGGGCTTTCCTAAGGAATTGGAGGAAGCGGCCCAAATCGATGGGGCGACACCTTGGCAAACCTTTATCAAAATTGTTGTTCCGAATTCGAAACCTGTGTTTGCCACAGCCGCTATTTTAACCTTTGTAACCCATTGGAGTGACTTCATGTGGCCGCTTATTGTGGCAACTGACCAATCGATTCAAACGGTCCAAATTGGAATTCAGTATCTGTTTACGGATAATAACATCCAATATGGACAAATCATGGCTGCCCTTACATTAACAACCATTCCTGTCATTTTGATTTTCTTATTTTTCCAACGTTATTATGTTCAGGGAATCACTTCTAGTGGGGTGAAAGGATGATGACGGTGGAAAACGGAATGTGCGAAATTGTATCTTTAGGAGAATTATTAATTGATTTGATCCCCCATAACGACTATACATCCGAAGCCCCTTCCTATGAAGCGAAGGTAGGGGGAGCCCCGGTGAATGTATTGTCCGGCTTAGCTAAGTGGGGCCACAGTACAGCGTATATCTCAAAGGTAGGAAACGATGCTTTTGGAGCTTATCTGAAGAAACAAGTCAAAGGTGCAAATATCCATATCGATTCTGTGTTGACTGAAGCTGTGGCCCCTACCACCGTTGCGATTGTATCTTTGGATGAAAATAAGAACCGAACCTTCGATTTTATTCGAAATCCAGGAGCAGACCAGCTGTTAACCAAGGATGAAGTGAATGGGAGCTTGATTCGTGAGGCTAAGGTGTTTCACTTCGGTTCGCTTTCATTGACTCATAATCCGTCGAGAGAAGCTACCTTAGAAGCGCTGAGAGTAGCAAAAGAAAACCAAAAAATCATCAGCTATGATCCGAATTATCGTCCATTATTATGGGAAAACCAAGCTGAGGCAAAAAGGTGGATGGTGGAAGGGTTAAAGTGGGCAGATATCGTCAAGATTTCGGATGAAGAAGTACAATTCATTACCAATGAAGAAGATACCTTGATGGCTTCTCAAGTGCTTGCCGAAACCCACCATATTCCTTTGTTATTCATGACAAAGGGAAAAGAAGGAGCGTTGGCTGTTTGTAATGGACACGTCCTTGAAGAAGAGGGACTTACAATAAAGCCTGTGGATACGACAGGGGCTGGGGATTGTTTTATGGCCTCGGTGCTGCATCAGTTTTTAGTTAAGAATAAGCCCATCCGTGAATTAACGAAACAGGACTTAAGGGATACCTTGCAGTTTGCCAACCGAGTAGCTTCCCATTCTACAACCATAAAGGGCGGTTTTAGTGTCGTACCTACTTTGGATGAATTAGATAAAATAATTAGAGGTGTTCAACATGTATAATGAGCAATATCGTCCTCAGCTTCACTTTAGTCCAAAAGAAAACTGGATGAATGACCCGAATGGCTTGGTGTATTACAAGGGTGAGTACCATCTCTTTTATCAATATCATCCTTACAGTATGGTATGGGGGCCCATGCATTGGGGCCATGCCGTAAGTAAAGATCTATTGCATTGGGAGGAACTGCCGATTGCCCTCTATCCAGATGAGTTAGGGCAGATTTTTTCAGGAAGTGCTGTCGTTGACGCGCAGAACACAAGCGGCTTAAAGACGTCGGATGAAGATGTGATGGTGGCCATTTTTACGCACCACGGGGAGGACAATGAAAAGCAAAGTATTGCCTATTCCAATGATTGCGGCAGAACATGGGTTAAATATGAAGGGAATCCGGTTATTCCAAACCCGGGGCAAAAGGATTTCCGCGATCCGAAGGTCTTCTGGCATGAGGAGTCAGGAAAATGGGTGATGTCGCTTGCTAGCGGTGATTGCATTCGATTTTATGGGTCACCCAATCTGATTGATTGGGAGCTTCTATCGGCATTTGGAAGTGAATACGGTGCCCATGGGGGAGTATGGGAGTGCCCGGACTTGATTCAGTTGTCGGTTGAAGGGGAGGACCAAAAGAAATGGGTTCTGATTGTCAGTATTAATCCAGGCGGGCCGAATGGTGGTTCTGTCGTCCAATATTTTGTTGGAGAATTCGATGGTTTGGAGTTTGTTTGTGATGATTCAGCGGATGTCGTGAAGTGGGCAGATTTTGGCCGTGATTTTTATGCAGCTGTTACTTGGAGTAATCTTCCTGAACCTACCTGGATTGGGTGGATGAGTAATTGGCAATATGCCAATCAGGTTCCTTCCGAGCCATTTAGAAGTGCGATGTCGATACCGAGGAAGTTAGGGCTGAGCAGGATTAATGGGGAGTTTACCTTGTTACAGACTCCTATTGATCTTTCTTCGTTATATAAGGAAGTGGTTGTATCTAATGAAACGATCGCTCTAAAGTCTAGTGAAACTTATCGAGTGAAATTGGATCACCGCCAATTATTTGCCCAAGCAAATGTCATGGATAGTACGGCTTCCGAGTTTTTGATTAGTTTTAGAGGAGAGCAGGAACGGCTGGAGATTGTTTTTGATCGAAAGAGAAAAGAAGTTCGGATTGACCGCAAGGAGAGTGGTCAGGTATCATTTTCTGAGCATTTTGCTAGCATGGACCGGATGCCGTTGGCAGAGTTCAGTGATTTTACATTGATTCTCGATAAAACCTCCATTGAGCTGTTTGTCAATCAGGGCAGTAATGTAATGACAGAGTTATTCTTTCCACTGGCGTCCGAATTCACTTTAGAGTTCAGAGCTTTGGATGGGGAATTGGTTTTAGAAAATGTCGAGTTACGTCATCTTGAATCTACTTGGAAATAAGAAAGGGTGTTTACCATGAATCCTTGGGAAGGAAAGACCTCTGTATTCTTGAAAACTGTGACGAACATCGTCATTCTCAATTTCTTATGGGTGATCTGTTCGATGCCTGTATTGACGATTGGGCCTTCAACTGCCGCAATGTATGGCGTCATTAGAAAGTGGCATGTGTATAAGGATGAAAGCGTCATTCGGAGTTTTATCCATGAATATCGGTTATTTTTTAAACAAGGGTTTATGGTGGGAACTTTATGGATTTTCTTTGGGCTGCTGCTTTTGTTGGATGTTTACTTTTTCTTGCAAGTTCCAAGTATCGTGAAAGTGGTGCTCATAGGTGTCACTGGGGTCGCTCTTATTGTGTATCTGCTGATTAGTGCTTTGTTGTTTCCCATTATGGTGCATGATCAAACAAAGGGGCTGAAATTGATTAAACAGGCGTTTACGTTCGCTGTTATTGATGGGAAGAATGCCTTGGCGATTATCCTGATGTGGATTGGAGCGGGGATGATTCTCTTTTATGCCCCGTTAACGATTTTCGTCGTTGTGGTTCCTGTTTCGATGGTAACGTTCCGGTTTTCGATGATCGCCTTTGATAGGGTGGGAAGACTGCCGAAAATACAATTGCAAAAGCACAGGGACGGTTCTCATGCTTCGGAAGCATGAGAACCGTCCCTTTGTTTCTGAAATCGGTCATTTCATTAGCTCATTTTATCCAATAAAATGGGCTAATTCTGTATTTACTTTATAGCGTTCTTCCCAGAAGAGTCCGTGACCGCTGTTTTGAAATGGTACAAGCTTCGAGTTTTTGATTCCTTGTCTTTGTGCTTCGGCTAAAGGAAACCGGCAAACTTGATCATGAACACCATGAAGAATGAGTGTTGGGACGTTAATTTTTCCTAAATCATAAAAAAGTTTTTCCTCGTTCAACCAGGTGTTTGCAATAGCTGCGGTTGACCAGCTTGCTGCCTGTAGTCCCAGTTGGAAAAACCAATCGGAGAAGGCTTGCGTGACATGTTGGAAGAGAAACATGTCTCCAAATCCACGCAGCATGTTTGGCCGGTCATTGTAGGTTCCTTTAATAATGGTTAGTACTTCTTCCTTTTTAAGACCGTAAGGGAAATAGGAACGCTCGATTAAACTTGGAGCGGCAGCGGCAATCAGAGCAAGCTTGGAAACACCATAGCCCCCGTGGCGGGCCATATATCTGATGGCAATGGCTCCTCCGGTTGAGTGACCTGCCAAAGTGATATTTTGTAAGTGCAGTGCCTCGATGACAGCCCGAAGATCATCTGCCAACCGGTCATAGTCATATCCACCCCAAGGTTTATCCGATTTCCCAAATCCTCTCTGATCCCATCCAATACAACGATACCCCATCTGCGGAAGATGATTGAACTGGTATTCAAACATCTGATGGTTGGCGGGCCACCCATGAAGAAACAAGATGGTCTTGTCGCTTCCTGGATTCACGTCTTCTACATAAATGGACACGCCTGCATCCACTTGAACATAGTATCCCATAATAACCCCCCATCATTTGAGTATTCCTTAGAACTATATTCCTAAATATGAAGTTAATGAACAAAAATTGAAGCATGGGGAAGCATGGGGACGGTTCTCATGCCCATGATAGAAGCACGAGAACCGTCCCCATGCTTCTTAAGTTTTAATTAAGGTTGGGGGTGCATAATGCAGACATGGACTTGAAGAACATATTTAAAATTTGAAAGGAGTCCTTCCGATGGAAAAGAAGAAATTTACCTCTTGGGGAGTTAGCTTTGCCAGTCTTGCTCTTTTTGCAGGAATGATGTCATACATGGGATTTACAAAAAAAGATCCAACAAGCAATACAACGACCGTTGCTCAATCACAGGTTACACCTCAGAGTTCAACACAGCAATCAGAGAGCAATAGTAACCAGGATTCATCCGTAACCTATGAGGTTCCGAGCCAATCTACTGACACTAACCAATCTCAACAATCTAGTGATCAATCTGTTTCAGAAGACAGTTCGTTTCCGAGTCAACATGGAGGTTTTGACACAACTACTGGGGGAACCTGATTCGTTCTGTGAATCAGCTAACATGGAAACTTAAATCACTACAGGAGGAATCGGTTCATGTATAAGTATAATTTCAATTCAATGAGCACAATCGTGCAACTATCAATAAATAAAGAACTGTTTGCAAATGATCTTATGCCAGTATATAAATTATTTGCATCAGTAGAAGACACCTGCAGCCGGTTTAAAGATGACAGTGAGTTATCTCGATTAAATCAACAAGTTGGAAAAGAAGTTGAAGTTTCCGACCAACTGTTTAGTATTCTAAAGGACGCACTGAGATTTTATGAAGAAACCAATGGAGTTTTTAATCCTGGGATTTTATCTGCGATTGAAAACAGCGGCTATACCAGATCTATTGAGTTTATAAAAGGGCGGGAAGTGGCAGCCACTTCCCTTTTAGCCCCAGAGGTTACAACGATTCTGCCTTATCAATTAAATGAGGAGAAACAGACGGTTATCTTACACACTCGTATTGATTTAGGCGGGGTCGCTAAGGGCTGGGTGATTGACCGTACAGCTGAGCTATTATCATCCTATGGATTTGGTTTTATCAACGTCGGTGGAGATATTCGAGTTTTGGGGAAATTGCCGAGGCCTTTAAATATTGGCATTGAAGATCCATTCGAGCCGACCAATATGCTTTCTTCCATCCAGGTTTCTGATGGAGCAGTAGCCACTTCCACTTCGATGAAGAGAAGGTGGACAGTGGAAGGAAAAAATAAGCATCACCTGATTGATGCCAGATCTGGTGAACCATCTGCGAGCACGATTGTATCTGCAACGGTTACGGCACCCACTGCGTTAGAAGCGGATGTATTAGCAAAGGTCACTCTTTTATTGGGAGAAGAGGCTGGAAAATCCTTGATATTAAGTAAGGACAATAAAGCAGTTATCATTAACAAGACAAAAGAAATTTGGAGAGGCGGTGAATAGTATGGAATCTCTTGAATGGTACGCCATCCGGGCAACCGGGGTGGTCGCATATCTTTTATTATATATGGCAGTTCTAACTGGACTGTACTCTGCAGTACAGAAGAAAAGGAAAAAGAAAGTTAATCATCTCCTTCATTTTCATGAAGTATTATCAGACTGGTCATTAATTATGACTGCCGGTCACTTAGGAATTTTATTAATTGATGTCTATATGAAATTTAGTTGGTCTGATATAGTCATCCCATTTAGCGGCAGCTATGAGACGATTTCGATGGGATTAGGATCGATTGCTACTTATTTCTTAATTTTAACAATTGTCACATCAAAATTCCGGAAAAAAATTGGTTACCAAAGATGGCGGAAATTGCATGCTCTAAACCCTATTTTGTATATCTTAGTGACTGTACACGGGTTGATGAGCGGTACGGATTTCCAAGGGACCATTTTGGCTGTTGTTAATGTCGTACCAGTTATTCTTATGTTTGGAATGTGGCCTTCTGATAAGAAGAAACTTAGAGAAGGAAATGCTGCAGTTTAAAAATGGTTTGGAGTTTTCTCCAAGCCATTTTTTTATGCCTTTTTTGATGGTGGCACCAAACAATTTGTTTAAACCCTTCATAATAATAAATACTAATAATTGGAGAAAACAAGTTTGAAAGGGGGGGAGACATATGCTACACACAGTTATTTCCTACTTTAGGATGGCGCTTCCCTTGATCTACATTACTGCCACATGGAAGTTCGCTGATTGGAGAAATTGGAAGAAATATTATCCAAGCATTCTCTTCATCGTAAGTGTGGACTTTTTCATTTCTGTGCTTATGTACGAATACCCATTATGGACTTTTCGAGGATCATTGATGGTACCCAACCATACGATCGCTGATTTTATAATTGCATTTATAACCTTCCCTAATCTAACCTTACTTTACCTATCAATGTTTCCATACAAATTGCATTGGTTTAAGCAGTTCGTTTATATAGCTGTCTGGGTGATTATTGAGGTGATGCTGGAATCTCTTTTCATGTTTGCAAAACTTATATCCTATCATCACGGGTGGGGTTTTGGATGGTCCTGTATCGTATGGATCTTTCTGTTTATTGGTTTACGTCTCCATCAAACGAGACCCCTTTGGGCATGGGTACTCTGCTTTGTTTGTACTGCTTTTTTAATACTATATTTTCACATTCCGGTTACAACATTTAGATAGTGAAGCATGGGGACGGTTCTCGTGCTTACGCGCCCATGAATGGAAGCAAGAGAACCGTCCCCTTGCTTCAGACGGGTGCATAAAGTAAAAGCTCATAGATTTTTTCTTCTGCTTCTAGTAGGTTTGTAATGCGGTTGTCTGTTTGGATATGACGGTTATAGGGTTTGTCCATCAATAGGATCGGGAGACCGAATTTTTGGAATAACTCAAAGGTGTCGGGTTTGTCATCGATCAGTAGATCAAAACGAACGCGGTACTTTTGTTGTCCAAAGAAGAGGTTGCTTTTGGGAATCATGGGGAGGTGTTCTGCCACCCAAGCCCTTTTGTCATCACAGGGATTAGAGTGGTTATTATCATCCGGAACAAAATAAGGCTCATCCCCAAATATTACATCGCTGTAGGCATGCCCCGATGGCGGGTCACTGATGATAATAATATCAAAGCCTCGATCGGTTAGTCTTTGCATTACTTCCACTACATATGGGGCGGGTTCTATGTATCGAAATAGACCCGGTTTTTTAAATAAGTCATAGACCTTTGGCCCAATATAAGGCGGAACGACTTTTGTTAAATCCCACTCGGTAATATCTTCTATGGTCAATGATAATCCAAAGGTATCATTCAAAACTTCCGCATAGCGCTGATTAAATTGATTGCAAACATCATCCAGGTCGAACGCAATCGTTGCAACATAATCCGTATGAAAAATTTCATTCTGCTGCTGTAAAAACTTTTGATTCGAAAACATCATCCGCAATACTCCTTAATTCTCACTAAATATCAATTATACCTTCCGATATCTGGCCAGGCAATGGAATGTTGGAATCATGGGGACGGTTCTCATGCTTCAATTCGCTTGGGTATGAATACTTATCATATATTTGGAATGGGTAAGTTTAGTTAAAATGCTAGACATGAATTTTTGTTCTTCAGGCTAAAATTGTTACACAAAAACCTTCCAGATCAATGACCCTATCAGGAAGGTTTTTTAATAAACTCTAATAATGTTGAGTGCTTCTTTTATTGCCTCTTTGTATTACAGCTTCCTTTTTTAAACCTGTTAATAATGAGTAGCACATGGCTAGCATGATTATGGCAAATGGAAGTGCGGCTGCGATGGAAGCAGTCTGCAATACGTCCAAACCGCCGGCTATCAACAAAACCGCAGATAAAGCAGATTGGATGATTCCCCATGTCATTTTTATTTTGTTAGAGGGATTAAACGTTCCGCCTTCACTTAGCATTCCTAATACAAAGGTCGCAGTATCGGCAACAGTTATATAATAAATAGCTACCACGGCAAAACCTAAAATGCTTAACAAGGTGCTAAATGGAAGGTGATCGAAGAATATAAATATAGACAAGTTTATATTTTCGGCGATATGTTTTGCCAAATCACGGTTTCCAGGATTTTGAACAAGGTCAAGTGCTGAACCGCCAAACACGGACATCCAAAGACAGGTTCCAAGTGTGGGAACAATCAATACACCAACCACAAACTCCTTTATGGTCCTCCCTCTTGAAACCCGGGCAATGAACATGCCGACGAATGGCGCCCAGGCAATCCACCAAGCCCAGTAAAACAAGGTCCAGGAAGCAATCCATTTCTCACCCTTTCCAAAAGGGCTTAACCGTAAACTCATTTGTAAAAAGTCACTTAGATAAAGTCCCGTTGTATTGAAAAACACTTTAATAACTGTTAACGCTGGACCGACAATCAGAATCAGTACGATGAGTGCCACCGAAAAGATGATTGCAGCGTTGGATAAGTACTTTATTCCTCTTTCTAAGCCCGTATTAAGGGAAATAATAAAAAGGACTGTTGCAACTAAAATAACAATTAGCTGGATAAATAACGTATTTGGGATGCCGAATATATCATGCATACCTGCAGTAACCTGCATGGCCCCAAGCCCCAAAGAGGTTGCAATACCAAAGACTGTTGCAAAGATGGACAGGATATCGATCGTTTTGCCAATCGGTCCGTAAATCCTGTCGCCCAAAATGGGATGGAACGCTGAACTGATCGCTGCAGGAAGCCGTTTATTATATTGAAAAAAAGCAAGGGCTAACCCTATGACAGTGTAGATTGCCCATGGGTGCAGGCCCCAATGGAAAAATGTATATTTCATTGCGGTGTTGGCTGCATCAATGGTATAAGCTTTTCCGTACGGAGGGGCTGTATAATGGGTTACTGGTTCGGCGACACTCCAGTACACAATCCCGACACCCATACCAGCACCAAACAGCATTGCCAGCCAGGACGCGGTAGAGAAATCTGGCCTGTCCGTACTTCTGCCGAGTCGGATATTTCCGTACTTTGAGAACAACAAGTAGACAGAAAAGATGACGAAGAATAGAGTCGTACCAAGATAAACCCAACCAAGGTAATCAATGGAGCCATTATAAACGGCGTTGGTGACTTTGGTAAGATTACTTGTAAAAAAAACTCCCCAGATAATAAAAATAAGGGTCAGCAATAGAGAGATAATAAAAACACTATTTTCTTTAAACTTATCCATGGAAACCTCCTGGCACTTGAAGAGTACATAACAATATAGATTTAGCGCTGTCAGTTATTAAAGGGATTGTATTGAAATTCCCATTTATCCGTATCCATCAACTCTTCATGCGGCACCTCTATACCGCCTCCAAGATAAATAGTTTGCCCCTTGATCGCAACCACCATAGCTTCGATTAACACATCATTATCCTTCTTTTTATAAATGTCCCCCAACTGCGTGGATATCTCGCCGTATGGATGAATAATTTGCGAGCCAGCGTCATCAAAGTTTTCTTCCATATTTACCATGTCTTTATAATCGATAGGATGACTGTCAGGAGCACGGCCAGGTACCATCAGTAAATATTCGGAATGTTTGATCCCATCCAAATCGCTTGTAATGACCCCTTTGTTATCAACCTTTTCAACCACTTCAATTTCATTTAAGGAATAGTGGTCCAGGGTATCGGGGGCCGGATTGTTAATGAAAATCAAATCTCCCGCTACAGGTTTTTGATTATTCCTAAGCGTATAAACCTTATGATTATAAATAAAGCTGTCATTTTCCCTTGGTATGTATTTTTCCACACTCGCTGCATTTGTTATATGCTGTGTTAAATCCCTCAGCCTTATAAGATGAACGGATAGCTTATACATTGGTTTTACTCCATATATCTTGTGTAACTCATTGTTATAGTAAACCAACTGTCCTTTTCTTACTTGATACAGTTTCACAACTAAATCTCCCTTCAATCATAGATGGAGTCAAATTCATAACAACTGGGATTTGGATGCATCGCTTTCTTCTTTAGGATGCCTTTTTTCTAGAAAAACATGAAGTTTGAATTAAAGCTATGTTTCGTGTATGGAGGATAGAGGATGATAAATAATAGGATGATCTTTATCTGAAGAAAGTAATTCTAAAATAAATCGAGGAGAACCTTGCAACATAAGGAACAGGGGAAGTGCTCCCAATATTAATGCAGGAAGCCCGCCGGATTGGAGAGAAGAAAATAATATGTTCCTTCTCTGTCCTTTTAGTTGTTCCGGCAGAGCCACATAGGAGACAATGGATGTTAAATACTAACGTTTACGGCAGGAACTGACAACAAAAATGGCTATGTTAAAGCTTATAATAACTCATTATTCGCCTGTATGAAGAATTGCGATTGTTCATAATTATAGGTGACTTTTGAAAAGTCAAAGGGTTGTCCATTGGTTAAATGGAAAATGGTTTCGACCGTGAGCTTAGGTGCCCCTTCTTTTAATCCTAAATACGCCGCTTCTTCCTGATTTAACTTATCTACATGAAGGTACATATCGGAAAAACCGACCTTTAAGCCAAGGGCTTCCTTAATGTAATGAAATATGGATTCAGACACAATTTCGTTATTTAAATAGGTAATGATCGATTTATTATAAAAGGATTCTTCTAAGCATAAAGTTTGTCCGTTAACATACCGAACTCTTTTTATAAAATAAACATCGTCATGAAGTCCAATGTTTAAATTATCCGCCGCTTCTTGTGTCGGCTTTCTTACGTCCATTTCAATTACTTTTGAAGTTACATGAAAATCCTTAAGATCCTTTTTAAATCCTTGATTAGAAAGCAGGCTGACATATCCTCTTCTTTTATGCCTTCTAACAAAAATTCCACTGCCTCTGACTTGAAACACTACTCCTTTTTTCTCTAACAGATCTAAAGATTTCGTAATTGTACTTTTACTCACATTAAATTGAGCCATTAATGTTTCCAATACAGGCAGTTTATCTCCTTGTTGAAGCTCATTCTCCTCAATGTGTTTTTCTATTTCTAGGGCGATTTGCTGGTACTTTAGCATAGTCATTCCTCATTAGTTTATTTACTTTATTCAATAGTAGCATTATAGCATAAACCTACTAAAAATATTATCTACTCAAAGTTGTTTTATTAGGTTCTTGATAAATTATACCGGTACAATTATAATGTACACATAAACATTGAGTAGCGTATAACAACTAAGGAGGAAATAAACATGAAAAAACTTCCAAAAGATTTCCTATGGGGAGGAGCTTTAGCTGCTCATCAATTCGAAGGTGGATGGAATCAAGGCGGCAAGGGACCAAGTGTCGTAGATGTCATGACAGCAGGTGCCCATGGCGTACCAAGAAAAATTACTGAAACCATCGAAGAGAATGAATTCTACCCAAACCATGAGGCGATTGATTTTTATCATCAATATAAAGAAGATATCGCTCTATTTGCTGAAATGGGATTAAAATGCTTAAGGACATCGATCGGTTGGAGCAGAATTTTTCCAAAAGGGGATGAAGCTGAACCAAACGAAGCAGGCTTACAATTCTATGATGATGTATTTGATGAATTACTGAAATACGGGATTGAACCGGTGATTACCTTATCACACTTTGAAATGCCGCTCTATCTAGCAAGAGAATATGGCGGATTTAGAAATAGAAAAGTAGTAGACTATTTTGTAAAATTCGCCGAAGCGTGCTTCAATCGATATAAAAATAAAGTGAAATACTGGATGACATTTAACGAAATCAATAACCAAATGGATACAAACAATCCGTTATTCTTGTGGACAAACTCGGGTGTAACGTTGGGAGAAAACGAAAACCCTAAGGAAGTCTTGTATCAAACGGCGCATAATGAACTCGTGGCAAGCGCATTAGCGGTAGCAAAAGGAAAAGAAATAAACCCAGAGTTCCAAATTGGGGCAATGGTTTCCCATGTACCGATTTATCCTTATTCATGTAATCCAGAAGATGTCATGCTAGCGGAAGAAGAAATGAGACAGCGCTACTTCTTCCCTGATGTACAAGTTAGAGGGTTTTACCCAAGCTACGCATTGAAAGAATTTGAACGAGAAGGATATCATCTGAAGTTTGAAGATGGCGACGAAGAAGTCTTAAGAAATGGTACAGTTGATTATCTAGGCTTCAGCTATTATATGTCCACAACGGTGAAAAGTGATGTAGTGAAGGATAATCTTGGGGATATCGTCAATGGCGGCTTACCTAATGGTGTAGAAAATCCGTACATTAAAGCAAGTGATTGGGGATGGGCGATCGATCCAACAGGATTGAGATATACCTTAAATCGCTTTTATGACCGATATCAAATCCCATTATTTATCGTCGAAAATGGATTTGGTGCGATCGATACGGTGGAAGAGGATGGCTCCATCCATGATCCGCAAAGAATCAACTATTTAAAATCTCATATTGAAGCACTAGAAAAAGCAGTGAATTACGATGGTGTGGATTTAATTGGCTATACGCCTTGGGGAATCATCGATATCGTTTCATTCACTACAGGTGAAATGAAAAAACGCTACGGCATGATTTATGTGGATCGTGATAATGAAGGAAACGGATCCATGAAGCGATACAAGAAAGATTCCTTCTATTGGTATCAAAACGTCATTCAAACGAATGGCGAAGAGTTATAATTGACTACCTTAAGTGGTGGACGAAAATCTGAATAAAAGAAATATAAAGGTAAGTGGGATTTAAATACAAAAGCCGATATTTTACAGAAAAAATATCGGCTTTTTATATATTAAACATCAGATTGTTATCGGTGTACCATCAAATTTTGTAAAGCAGAAACCCTTGAATTGCTCATTATAAGTGGCGTTGTAATCTCGCAAGATACCAATAGCCACAGCTTCTCCGAGGTGTAAACCAGTAATACCGTCACTTCGGAAGTGAACACCAGCAGCGTCCCGTCCTAGGGCAATATTATAAGCAAGTTTATTCAATTCCCCGCCAACAGTTAGATCAGGCCCCGTATAACATTCCAAGGACAACCCATCGCTGCTTGCTACAACAGGATTTGGAATTTTAAAGGATTCGTTAAAGAATGCCTTCAGTATTGTCACTATTGCCCCGATAAAAGCCGCATGGCCGGCTGGATAGGAAGGATGTGCGGGACAGCCTTCTGCATAGGCCTGTGGCAAGAGGTAGGATTTGTATATATCGTAAGTTAAAGCAAGTGCATCTGATTTTAAAACTTGTGGATGAATGGGATAATTAGCGTTATTAGCCAATACATTCTCAATTTGCCCGCCAAACTCTTCCGGACGAATACGCCGGTGGACAAGCCACTTTTGAAACCAGGCTGCTTCTAATGCTGAACGTGCTGCTCTTGTGACGAAATCCAAAACATGAGGTGCTCCAAAGGTGCTAAAGCCAACCTGTGTATTAGAGCGGAGATAAGGATTATTCGAATCCCATGCTTCACTGCCAAAACTTAGCAGAATTAAACAAGGGGTTAACCCATCTTCAACAGACCAATCATTGTAAACATACCGGCATAGGTCTCGACCATTTCGAATATATCGAGGTATTGGATCTAATTTATTGGGGCAAGGTGTGGTTGGCATTAAGCCATTCTGAACAGCCAGCCAAGCTTCGTAAGAGGTTAAATGGTCATCTTTGGGTAAGGTTGTCTGATAGCGTTGGGTAATCTTTGTCCCTACATAAGGGATGTCCTTCCAAAGGAATTGTGAAATATAGGGCCCTGCCAAGGCTCCAGGGAGATTTTCTCGGAAAAGTGTCTCGGGGGTAACTTTTCCGCCAATTTTTGGCCCTCGGAAATCAATTAAGGCAGAAAGTTCCTTTGCTGCAGTTATTGTAAGATCGTTGGTATCATATTCATTGAAAGGAACATCACGTGTAAGTGCCTGCCAGAATAGCTCCACCATTTCACTTGCCATTTCAGCACTGTCAAAGGACGGAGGCGGCGGGATGATCAATTGGTGACTATCAGGTCCGACTAATTCAAAAGCATAAGCGGCTTGGGGATTAACGAGCTTTCTAAGACCACTAAGCGGAATTTTTTCAAAATCATGGGGTATACCTGTCTTTAATGCCTTTAAATATTTGTTATAAGCATCCAGATTTACTTCGCCAAGGTTATTGTGTGGCAGCGCTTTTGAATAACTAGCGACTTTATTTAAATAACGTTCTTCATCTTTATTACAGGGATGATGTAATAATGGCAGTTTTTTATAAAATAATGCTGCGAGCTTACGAATCTTAAAAGCCTTTAGGCTTCTTAAATAAGGTGATAGAAGCTCTATTAAACAATCATTCTTAAAAAACATAGTCTCACTCCTTTCACTATGTATTCTATATAGTCTATGTAGAAAAGAACCATAGGGAAGGATAAACATACTATAGTATAAACAAATATTTTATAGTGTACTTTACTCAATTACTTGGTCTGAATCATAGGATAAGATAAAACTATAACATATAGTTTTTTGAAAAAATTATTACATTAATTCACTTTACAGAAAACACATTGATATCTGGACACCTTATGCCATACGAAATTGAAGATCTTATTGATTATCAAATCCCAGAGTGGCCATCTACACCGGAATTCGAAGAACGTCAGGCCAAAGAAGTAGAAGAAATGTATTCTATTCTAATTAAACATTTCTTCTGCTCCGGAGAATCCATCCGGAAGCAAAAGAACCGTCCCCACGTTTTTATTACTGATCCCCCTTCTTAAGATGGCAGGGCAGGTGCAGCCGCCACTGATAGCGAATAGCAGACATGCGTAAAGCTATCACAACAAGGATTATAAGAGTCAACTGAATCGGGGTGCTCCAACCCAGCCATATACAAAAAGCACATAGAATCGTTAAAATGGCATGAATTTCTTCTTTTAAAGCAAGCGGTTTTCGGGCAGCTATGATGTCACGAATCATTCCTCCGCCCACGCCGGTAAACATCGAGGCCAATATCATTACCCCCAAATCATCGGAAAAAACCTCTTTTGCCGACATGGCTCCTTGAAGAGCGAAGGAGGCAAGTCCAATCGAATCAAAAAATAAACTCCACCGTTTCCAATGATTAATCCACTTTAGCGGTAATAAGACAATGAATGTCAGCGTTACTAAAACCGTTAAAATAATGGTATGGTCCCACAGTTCAGAGACAGGGACACCGATAATCAAATTTCGAACCAACGCGCCCCCAAAGGCAGTGGTTAATCCTAATGCATACACCCCAATAAAGGAATATTCTGCTTCAAGTGCAACAAATGCTCCGCTTGCTGCATAAGAAATAATTCCGATAAAATGTAAGACGACCCAAGACATTCCTCCAAAACCCCCTGATATAATAAGACAATATTTAAGTGAAAAATGCGACCGTGGAATAATTTTCACACAAAAAAACTCCACGACAAGGTAACATCTCATGAGATGTTTCTTATCGTGGAGTAATCAATTAGCAATTCCTACTAACGAATCATTCCATGGGTATAATAAATAGAGTTCTAACAAAAAGTTTTATTAGAATTCCATCAAGAAAATGTGTCTGAATTATGTCTAGCACAGACATGATTATACTCCTCTCATCAAAAAAAACAAGCCAAAATTATACTGGTTGAATTTTTCAAGGATTTTGCTGTATAGTAGCGAATGGTTAGGAGGAAAGACCATGGGGAAAAAGGAAACAGCATTTAATGATTTTGTACGGAAAATGCGAAAAGATATTTTTGGAAAGGGACCAGAGCGAATTTTTACTCATTTCGTGGAGAATATGGCTGTCACGACCATGTATGGTATTCTGACGCCCACGGAAAAATTTATCGCACAATCCCAAGAAGGCAAAAAAGTCATTCATAGTGCCCGCACCGATATGATTCGGGATGTATATAAGCAGGAAGTGCCTGAAGGAATGGAGGAACTCGTCGGTTCGAAGCTGCTTCATTTATTTTCGGATGCAAAGATTGAAGAGGATATGGCTGTATCCGTATTTATTTTTGAAAAACCAATCGTGTAGGATTAGAAAAAACAAGCAGGACAATAAGGGTCCTGCTTGTTTTACCTCCCCTTTACCTCAATCCCCCAAACCTTTCGCAATTCAGTTGGTATAAGAAACGGGGTATATTCATAATCGGTCATGGCAAGTGACTGGCGCTTGATTAAGGCAAGCCCAAGCCGATTGACCATACTTCCAAACAAGCCAGTATAATCTGAGTCTAGCAAAAAGCCCGTTAGCTCTTTATATTTCATCAGCTTTTGCCAATTGGAGTGCGGAACCTCCATCCAGTCTGCTATTTGATCCCCTACAGTTTCTCGAATCAGAGCAGGGATCATGTTGTCAAACATTTGACCGGGAATCAGGCCGGCATGAAATTCAAGCAGAGCTCGGGTCATCTGGATTCCTTCCGGAGACGGCCCATGATGCCTTTTTTTAATCATTTCCTCCAATTGGTTGGACTCT
This sequence comes from Neobacillus cucumis, assembly GCF_002860255.1. Lineage (GTDB taxonomy): Bacteria > Bacillota > Bacilli > Bacillales > Cytobacillaceae > Neobacillus > Neobacillus cucumis_A. The sequence goes on along the minus strand of NZ_PGVE01000044.1, from coordinate 37,230 downwards.
TTCATGGTTTTAGGGATAATATCCTCTCGAACTCCCAGCATGATTCCGACGATTTTCCAAAAGTACAGATAATCCTCCGCCTGCTTTTCGGTTACCTTCATACCTAAATGGCGAAGCCCCTTAATAATCACGCCGGAAAAGGTTAATAGAGTTCCGAGCAAATCTTCCTGACAAATGGGGAGGCCATTTTCTTTTTCGTCCCATCGACCGGTCATTCGAACCATATGTCGAATGGCTGAATGCATTAAACGGACTTTTTGGATGGCTTTGATTCCTTGTCCTCCGGATTCCAATCCGCCTGGTGCCATGACATGGAGGACAAATTGACCCGTTTCTGCTATCCGGCGGTATGCGTTTTGGCCTAAGCGATAGCTGAATGTAAGGACCTTCACACCTTTACGTGCCGCGTAGCAATACACAAGTGAGCAGGTGGATAATAAGAAGGTGATAGCAATACCATGTTCTTTAAATAAATCAGTTGCCTTTCTTATTCGTTCCCAATCTACGCCTTCTGGGCAATTAGCGGTATCCTCAAGCCAACATTCAATATGATCAGGCAGCTCTTCTGGGTACTTCTGGTTATTGTGCATTAATTTTTTCAACAAATCATTTACGGCGCCAACCTGGCTGTTCTCGAACAATTCTTCAATGATTCGATCAGGAATGGGATCGCCTTCCATCCGTAACTTCTCCAAAAACTCGTCTGTATATAACATCCCTTTCCCCCTCTTACTATCCCTTGGTAGATCAAAAGACTTACAACATTTTACATATATATTCCTTTTAGGACACTAATATGAAAATGTGTTTGAGGTGAACGCAGTCGTTATATCCTTGCCTGGTACTATTCGTAATTGGATGACGATTCCAATAATCTTCAGTATAATTTATTGTAAAAGGCTAATAGGACGTGAGTATAAGGTGAAAAAAATTACCGTTGAAAACTTGGCTCAAAGGTTTTCATTGAAAGTGCTGGCAGGTGAAAACCAGCTGCAGAAAACGATCACACAATCACGGGTGCATCGTCCCGGCTTGGAGTTTGTTGGTCATTTTGACTTTTTTCCCACAGAGCGAGTTCAAATTTTAGGAAAAAAGGAAATTACCTATTTACATAAATTAAGTAAAGAGGAACGCAAAATTCGCATCGGAAATATTGTCCACTATCATCCGCCTTGTTTTATTGTAACAGCGGGTGAGGAGGGACTTACCTATTTAATACACCATTGTACCGAGCAGGGGATCCCTTTGTTAATTACGAATAAGCCTGAAACCACTTCAGAGTTTATCCCCAAATTGGATGCTTATTTGGTAAAGGAACTGGCACCAGAAATGGCGGTGCATGGAGTATGTATGAATGTGTCCGGGATTGGAATCTTACTTCGTGGAGGCTCGGGGGTAGGGAAGAGCGAGACGGCGCACACCCTAATACGTCGAGGACACCGGCTTGTGTCGGATGATATTGTGGTCCTAAAGAAGCTAAGTCCGCAAACGATTTTAGGGACACATGATGGCAAAAGTAAGGAATTTTTGGCTCTACGCAGTATCGGTTTGTTGAATGTGGTACGTCTATACGGGCGCAAGGCTTTTCAAGATGAAACACGCATTACCCTTGATATTCATTTGACGAAATGGGAAAAGGACGCCTTGTATAATGAATTAGAACAGGAATTCCACTATACCGACTATATGGGAGTTAAAATCCCTTCCCTTGAAATCCAGCTCCAGCCCGGCCGTGATGTCGCGGGATTAATCGAAGCAGCAGCCAATAACTGGTACCTAAAACAGCAAGGCTACAGCGCCGCAGAAGAATTCATGAGCAGGATCGAAGCGGACATAACAAATTCGTAAACACGGGGACGGTTCTTCTGCTTCCAAACACGGGGATGGTTCTCATGTACCAGACTTTCAACAAACAAAGCCCGTTTCAACATGTAATTGAAACGGGCTATCGGGGCTGACCAAGGCGCCTGCGCTTTTCTTATTACTATTTCATTCCCGAAATAGTATATCCATCAATGATATGCTTCTGGAATATAATGAAAATCACAACAATTGGTACAACCATAAATGTTGAACCGGCCATTTGTAAAGCATAATTGCCGCCGTATTGGCCCTTTAATAAGGACAATCCAACGGATAGCGTATATAAATTCTCATCATTTGCGATAATCAATGGCCATAGGAAGCTGTTCCAGCCGGCGATAAAGGTTAAGATTCCTTGTACTGCCAAGATTGACCTTGAGATCGGCAGTACCACCTGCATAAATACTCTTAATTCGCTTGCGCCATCCAGACGTGCCGCCTCTAGTAATTCATCTGGAATGGTGGACATGAACTGTCTGAATAAGAAGATACTGAATGCACCGACAAGTCCTGGCAGCACAATACCAGCCATCGTATTGGTAAGGTGCATCTTATTTAGGATGAGATACACCGGGATCATGGTTACTTGTCCAGGAATCATCATCGTGGCAAGTACCAGGTAAAAGAGTTTGTCTCTCCCTTTAAATTGATATTTTGCAAATGCATAGCCGGCCATTGCGTTTAAAAATAATCCGACAAAGGAACAAAGTACAATGACAATCGTATTTTTTAAATAAAGTCCGAAACTCATATTTTCAAATAGGTTTTGGAAATTCTCTAATGTGAATTTTTTGGGAAACAGTGTCGGTATTAAAGAACTTACTTCCCCCTCTGTTTTAAAAGACGAAAGAACCATCCAAATAAAAGGGAGTACGACTAGGATGCCGGCAATGGTTAAAATAATCGCTGAAATCCATTGTTGAGACCGTTCTGTTGAAGTTTTCATTGGCTTCACCTCAATAATCTACATTCTTATTTTGAAATTTAAATTGAACCAATGTAATAATGATAATGGTAATAAACAAAATGAACGAACCAGCTGCAGCGTAGCCAAAATTACTAAGTTGGAAACCGTTATGATAAATAAAGAGTGCTACTGACGTCGTACTATCAAGCGGCCCGCCGTTTGTCATGACAAATGGTTCTTCGAAAAATTGCAGCCAGCCAATCATGGTTGTGATCGATACGAAGAAAATGGCATGCCGCAATAATGGGACAGTGATTTTTGTCAGTTGTTTCCATGAATTTGCACCATCAAGCTGTGCCGCTTCATAGTACGTTTTTGGTATACCTTGGATTGCAGCTAAAAAGATAATCATATTCACACCGATTGCTCTCCACAATGCTAAAGCAATTAGTGATATTTTCGCCATAATAGGGTCCTGCAGCCAAGGAACAGGCGGCAAGTGAACGAGTTTTAATAAATAGTTGAACAGACCTAATTGAGGATTATAAAGATAGCTCCAGACTACCGCAACCGCTACCACGTTAGTAATGGAAGGCATATAAAAAATAACGCGGAATGCCTTAAAGATTCGTGCCTTTCCAAAGTTGATCAGAAGGGCCACTCCCAATGACAGGATGATAACCAATGGAACTCCGAATACTACATAAAACAACGTATTAAATATGGACTTTAAAAAAATCGGATCTTTTACAACCTCTTTATAATTGTCAAAACCAATAAAGTTAATCTTCGAATAATCGGCTAGTCCGACGATATTGATATCTGTGAAACTGATGATAAGTGCAATAAAAATAGGCAAAATGGAAAACAACGTTAATAAAATAAGGGTTGGAGCAATAAAAAAATATGGTGTTTTACTTTTCTTCATAACAGTCCCTTCCTTCACAAACCCCAATATAGGACAACTCCTGATAAAACTTAGCATTCACCTATTTTAATAGGTGAATGCTAACGTTTTTCTGCAGGTTTCTTATTTCTTACTTAAAATTTCCTCAGCCTTTTGGTTAAAGTCATCCATTGTTTTTTGAACATCTGCACCGCCGCGGAAAATTTGTTCATTGCTCTTTAAGAATGCTTGAGCAATTTGTTCCCATTGTTGAATTACTGGTACAGGCTGGGAATTTTTCATTTGTTCACCGAACACTTTTAGGTTTGGATCATTTTGTAATGCTGGATCTTCCCATGCCTTCTTATTTGCAGGCATTGCGTTTACTAATTTTAACCATTCAAGTTGGGTTTCTGGTTTACTCATATAAGCGACAAATTTAAGTGCTGCATCTTTATGCTTTGTATATTGGAAAACAGACAGGTCAGATCCGCCAAGTGCTGAAATGTTATTTTCTTTGGCAGGAAGAACGGCTGTTGCCCATTTCCCTTTTAATTCAGGGGCTTGATCATTAATGATTTTAACCATCCATGGTCCGCTGATGAACATTGGAACAATCCCATCCCCTTTAAATGCTGCGACCGCATCTAAACCGATATCATTTTTAGGAGCCGAACCGTTTTTGAAGAAACTATCCATGTATTTAACTGCATCAACAAATTCTTTCTGATTAAATAGAGGTTTGTTTCCATCAAGTAATTGTGAACCATTTTGACGGGCAAGCATGAAGGACAAGCTTTGCTCATTCGCATCAATGCTGATTCCGTAGTTATTACCTCCGCGTGCCTTAAGTTTTTTAGCCGCATCACTTAACTCTTCCCACGTTTTTGGTGCCTGGTCATAACCGACTTTTTTCAATAAGTCAGTACGGTAATAAAGAACGCGAGTATCGATATACCAAGGCACCCCGACTACTTTATTATCAACTTTTGTTGTTTGAACGGAACCGTCAAAGAAGTTATCAGCAGCAAGTTCAGGATATTTATCTGCCGCGGATGATAAGTCCATTAATGAGCCTGCTGAAGCAAACTCCGGAATCCATGTAGTACCCATCTGCACAACATCCGGGCCTTGTTTAGAAGCTACTGCGGTTAAAAGCTTGTCATGAGCTTTATCCCATGGAAGTGCTTGAACTTGGACATGAATCTTTGGATTTTCTTTTTCAAATTCTTTTGCGATTTTTGGTAATGATTTTGCTTCTTCCCCCATACCCCAAACAGTGATGGTTGTTTGGCCATCTTTACTTGAAGATGAAGAGCTTGATGATGAACATCCTGCCAGAGCACCAGAAACCACTAGTGATCCTAATAAAGCTACAGTTGCAACTTTTTTACTTAAAAATTTCATTTTAGTATCCTCCAATAATTTATTGGCTTTTGTAATAGTTTGGATATTTTTTGTAAATAACAGTACTTGCTTATTGTATTAATAAATTATTAATAGAACAAGGACTGCCAGCAAAAACTTACTATTGGTATATAAATATATTGATATGATCCTGGTTTAGTAGGATACCTCCTTTTAGAGAAACGTTTCGATTTTACTTAAAAAAATAATGAAACTTCTAATAGAGAAACGTTTCGATAAAAACTTAAGGATTTTAAGAATTTTGATTGTGAAACGTTTCGATAAGGCAATTATAAGGGATGGTGTAATCGGTTTCAACTACTTTTTTAATTTTTTTTACTAGTTTTATAAATCTTCATTATATAGATTTGGAAAAAAGATTTATTTATAGAAACGTTTCGAAATTACATTGACTATATTTAAGGAAGCGCTTATAATCCAATGTATCAGCAATCGAAACGTTTCTATATAATAGAATGATATAAATGGAGGATTCATAATGGTTGAACCACAATTAACGTCTCTTCTAGAACAGATGACATTAGATGAAAAAATTGCTCAGCTTCTTCAGTTGGCCGGTCCTTTTTATAAAGGATCAAAAGATAATGGCGAAATTACCGGGCCAATGGCTGAGATGGGGATTACGCCTGCAGACATTGAAAACAGCGGATCCGTACTCGGGGTTTCCGGAGCGGAGGATGTGATCCGGATTCAAGAGGAGTATTTGAAAACGAATCGCCTCGGTATTCCACTATTATTTATGGCGGATGTTGTCCATGGGTATAAAACGATTTTTCCAGTGCCGTTGGCGATTGGCTGCTCATGGGATTTAGAGCTGGCTGAGAAAAGCGCTGAAATTGCGGCGAAGGAAGCAGCCGTGTCCGGTGTACATGTAACCTTTGCACCAATGGTAGATTTAGTTCGCGACCCGCGCTGGGGCAGGGTCATGGAGTCTACCGGTGAAGATCCATATTTAAATAGTGAATTTGCTCGGGCGTTTGTAAGAGGTTTTCAGGGTGATAATTTAGAAGAAGACGCCAGCCGGGTGGCAGCTTGTGTCAAACACTTTGCGGCATATGGCGCACCGGAAGGCGGACGAGATTATAATACTGTTAATATGTCAGAGCGGCAATTACGCGAATCTTATTTACCGGCCTATAAAGCGGCATTAGATGAAGGCTGTGAAATGGTTATGACGTCGTTTAATACCGTTGACGGCATACCGCCAAGTGGGAATAAATGGTTAATGCGCGATTTACTAAGAGGGGAATGGAACTTCGACGGCGTCGTGATTTCTGACTGGGGCGCTGTAAAAGAGTTGATCCCGCACGGTGTGGCGGAGGATGAAAAAGAGGCGGCTGTCAAAGCGATCCATGCCGGTGTTGATATTGAAATGATGACTGCCTGCTATGTGAAGAATTTAAAGCAGCTCGTCGAAACGAATGAAGTGGACGAAGCGGTGATTGATGAAGCGGTCCTCCGTATCTTACAGCTTAAACAAAAATTAGGGCTTTTTGAAAATCCTTATCGCGGAGCAGACGTAAACCTTGAACAAGAAGTAATTATGAGTAAGGAACATCGCCAGATTTCAAGAGAGCTGGCAACGAAGTCAGTTGTACTATTAAAAAATGAAAATGTCCTTCCGTTAAAAAGGGAGCAGAAAATTGCTTTGATTGGTCCGTTTGGAGAAAGCGGGGATATTTTAGGCCCATGGTCATGGAGGGGTTCTAAGGAAGAGGCCATCCAACTTGCCGAGGGGCTTTTACCAAAAACAAGAGCTCTCACGATTGCAAAGGGCTGTGATATCGAAACGGTGACAGAGGAACAGCTGGAGGCAGCTGTGAAATCAGCCCTGGATGCAGATGTGATTGTTTTAGCATTAGGGGAAGATTCAGAAATGAGCGGGGAGGCAGGATGCCGTGCCGATATCCGCTTACCGGAAAGTCAGCTTGTTCTCGTATCCAGACTGAAACAGCTGGGCAAACCAATGGTAGCCGTCTTGTTTAACGGACGCCCATTAGATTTACACGGAGTCATCGACCAGACCGATGCGGTGCTGGAAGCCTGGTATCCGGGTACGGAAGGCGGTGCGGCTGTTGCCGATATTCTGTTTGGTGACGCCAATCCTTCAGGAAAATTGACGATGTCTTTCCCTTATTCGGTTGGGCAGGTACCTGTTTATTATAATGGCTATAACACTGGACGGCCAAAATTGAATCCGGATGTGAAGGAGCGCTATTTATCTCAGTATTTGGATATTCCAAATGAACCGTTGCTTCCATTTGGTTTTGGCCTAAGCTACACAACCTTTACCTGTACAGATTTTAAATTATCATCAGATACATTAACCTCTGACCATTCTTTAACCTTAACAGGAGTTGTTACGAATACCGGAGAAGTTGCCGGGGAAGAGGTTGTTCAACTATACATCCGGGACCTTTCCGGAGAAGTGGTCCGCCCTGTTAAAGAGTTAAAGGATTATGAAAAAATTACCTTGCAGCCAGGGGAATCAAAGGAAATCACCTTTACGATCAGGGAAGAACAATTAAGGTACTATCATTCAGATCTACAATTCACAAGTGACCAGGGAAGCTTTGAAGCTTATATTGGTCCTGACAGTCAAAATGTAACCACTTTTTCTTTCAAATTATTGAAATAGTAAGTGAGGAGAAAATAATGACAACTATGACAGATTCGAAATTTCAAATTAAATCAGGGGAATATCAATTTACCTTTTTAAATACCGGGGATCTTTTTGATGCGACACATAAAAATATCATGCTTAATCAATGGATGGCCAATCCGATTGATGGTTCATTAAATAATCTTTATTTGCGCATCCATGAAGGAGGAAAGATTAAAGCTTTCCCAATGCTAGGGGTCCGTTCAAACAGCAAGGTCAGCTATAACGGAACAAGTGTCATTTCAGAGGGGAATGTACAAGGGATCGAGTATAAGGTTGTCTTTTGCTTAACGGAACAAGGAATCTGGTTCTGGGATGTGACGGTAAAAGGCCAGGACGTTGAAGTGGATGTTATTTACGGACAAGATTTAGGAATCGCCGAAAAAGGGGCCGTTCGTACCAATGAAGCCTTTTTATCTCAGTATATCGACCATAAGGTTTTTGATGATGCTCAAAAAGGCTACGTCGTCTGCTCAAGGCAAAACCAGCCGCAGGGCGGAATGTTCCCGTATATGCAGCAGGGTGTTTTAACAAAAGCAGCCGGTTATTCTACGGACGGCTTTCAATTTTTCGGTCTTTCCTATAAAGAAACCAATGAGCCTGAGATTTTATCAAAGGAGCAGCTTGCGAATGAAGTGTATCAATACGAATTTGCTTATACTGCCCTTCAGTCAGAGAGGATCCAATTAGCAGGAGAAGCCCGGTTTGTTTTCTATAGCCTTTTTAAAGAAAATCATACTGAAGCGATTACCGATTTAGAGTTTCAAACAGAGGTAATGGATGCATGGGAGCAGGTGGAATCACAGGATCAACTGACTGCTGTGAGTGTTGAACCGGTTGAGATGGCGTTATCTTTCGGCAGCCCGTTACAAACGATTTCGATGAAGGCAGAAGAAATCGATGGTTTATTCCCGAATCGCCACCAGGAGGAACGGGAAGGTGAAACATTGTTATCATTCTTCACTGATACCCATGAACATGTAGTTTTAAAAGAAAAAGAACTGGTGGTAGAGCGTCCGCATGGTCACATTCTCATGACCGGACAAAATGCACAAATGCGGGAAGATGTGTTAACTACTACCTCTTATATGTACGGGATTTTTAACTCCCAGGTCGTTGTCGGAAATACTTCTAATAATAAAATGTTGACCAATGCAAGAAACGCCTTGAACGTAATGAAAACATCCGGTCAGCGGATTTATGTAGAAATCGACGGTGTTTTTCACCTTTTGACTATGCCGTCGTTGTTTGAGCTTGGCTTTAACTATGCCCGCTGGTATTATAAAACGGCTGATGAAATGTTCGTCATTACCAACTTGACGACAGTAGATACACCTGAATTGCAATTAACGGTGCGTTCAACAAGCGGCCAGTGTTATCGTTACCTGATAACGAATCAGGTTTCGATGAATAATAACGAATATGTGACAGGATTCAAATTTGAAGCAGCAGGCCCGGTTATTTCTGTTTTTGCCGAAGATCATTCTGATAGTGCTAAAGTTTACCCTCATCTTCAGTATCGCATGCAAGTGACGGGTGCAGAGGCGGCCATTAAAGACGAACAACGTTTCGCAGAAGCTTCTTTGCTTGTTGTTGAACTAGGCAAAACTTCCGAATGGACGATGACCATTCAGGGTCTTCTCCACGGTGAAAAACTGCCATTTCCCACGATTGTAATGGAAGAAGAAATTGAGAAGTACCGTGAATTTTTCCGTTCCGTAATGAATGGGTTCAAATTAAGTCTGAATGAAAAAATGGAGAAATTCAATGACTTAGCCTGGTGGTATACCCATAATATGCTCGTGCATTACTCTGTTCCTCATGGACTGGAGCAATACGGCGGCGCAGCCTGGGGTACGCGTGATGTCTGCCAGGGGCCGACTGAATATTTCTTTGCCACACAAAAATATGAATCTGTTCGTGAAATCATTAAGACCGTATATTCCCATCAATATGAAGATGACGGAAACTGGCCTCAATGGTTTATGTTCGATCAATATTACCGGATCCAGCAAGAGGACAGCCATGGCGACATCATTGTCTGGCCATTAAAAGTATTAAGTGATTATCTGGCAATTACAAAGGATTTTGCGATTTTAAATGAAAAGGTCCCTTATACGCAAAAGGGAAGCTTTGAGTTTACCGAAGAACCATTCACCATTTATGAACATGCTAAAAAGGAAATTTCTTATATTACTAGTCATTTCATTCATGATACCTATTTATCCTCATATGGGGATGGCGATTGGGACGATACCCTGCAGCCGGCCAATGCGAATTTAAAGAAATATATGGTGAGCGGCTGGACCGTTGCCTTGACCTATCAGGTTTTGAACCAGCTTTCTCATCAATTGGCGGAAGTGGATAAAACGGAAGCAGAGGCGCTTCAAGGTTTAGCAAAAGGAATTGAAGCCGATTTTAATAAATATATGCTGCAAACGGACGTCCTTCCTGGCTTTGTTTATATGGAAAAGCCAGGTGAAGCCGAATTGATGCTTCACCCGTCTGATGAGAAGACAGGTGTTCATTATCGTCTTCTTCCAATGAATCGCGGGATTATCTCTGAACTTTTAACACCGGAGAGTGCGGAATCACATTATCAAATTATTAAAGAAAAGCTCTATCATCCAGATGGTGTCCGCTTAATGGACCGTCCTGCCAACTATGCGGGCGGGGTCAGCACCCACTTTAAACGGGCTGAACAGGCATCGAATTTCGGCCGGGAAGTCGGACTTCAATATGTTCATGCACATATCCGTTTTGTTGAAGCGATGGCTAAGCTGGGTAAGATAGAGGAAGTCTGGAAGGGATTAGAGGTTATTAATCCAATCGGTATTCAGGAAGTCGTGCCGAATGCAGAGCGCAGACAAAGCAACGCCTACTTCAGCAGCTCTGATGGGAAGTTCAATACCCGCTATGATGCCCAGGAGCAGTTTGAACAGCTTCGTCAAGGCGCTGTACAGGTAAAAGGAGGCTGGCGCATTTACTCAAGTGGTCCTGGAATTTACATGAACCAGTTGATTTCAAACGGTCTTGGTATCCGTTCGGAAGGAAACGATTTAATTATTGACCCAGTCCTCCCGCCAGACCTTAATGGGCTTGAATTCCGATTCAATGTAAAAAATCAGCCGGTGAAATTTGTGTATCATGTAGAAGGTATGGCTGTGAAACGTGTGGTTGTAAATGGTCAGGAGGCTTCAGTTGAAACAGTTGCTAACCGATACCGTCAGACGGGAGTAAGAATTACGGGTGAAGAGCTTGAAAATCTGTTAGCAGAAACTGAAAATACCATTGAAATTTATATGTAATGAAGACGGCCAGCGGTCAGAAGTTGACCGCGGCCTTTTTATTATAGAACTGGACGATGTATAATGATTGTATGAAGGTTTGATGGGAGAGAACGTTGTGGTTAGTATAAAAGATATTGCTAAAAAGGCTGGCGTTTCGATTTCCACTGTTTCCTATGCCTTAAATGGCAACCCGAAGGTGACGGAAGAAACAGCATCCAAAATATTAGCTATTGCCAATGAATTAAATTATATTCCCAATGCAGCGGCTCGTTCATTAAAGAAGCAGGAAACCAAAATCATTGGTGTTTTTTTGACCAATTATGGAGGAGCTTTTTACGGACAACTGTTACAAGGGATGCAGGAAGCTTTAAGCATGAAAGGTTATGAACTTATCGTTTGCAGTGGCAGAGAATCCCATCGGTTTCTTCCGGAACGTATGATTGACGGGGCTATTATTTTAGATGTCACTTTTTCTAGTGAGGAATTGATTAACTATGCCAATCGGGGACATAAATTAGTGGTGATGGACCGGGAATTGGATCATCCTAATATTAATCAAGTACTCCTCGATAATAAAGCGGGAGCTACGTTAGCCATTGATTACCTAGTAGAAAAGGGGCATCAAAAGCTTTATGTTGTGACAGGACCCGATTGCTCTTATGACGCGAATCAACGCCTTCACGCTGCAAGACAGGCTGTTAAACGATATGGACATATTCAATATACCGAAATTGGCGGCAATTTTAATAAACCGGCAGGTGAACATGCCGCTGAACAAATAGTGAACGAATATACCGAACCTGCTGCTGTCTTTTGCCTAAATGATGAAATGGCGATTGGCATGTATAACTATTTGGACAAAACAAATCTTCGTGTGGGTGAACATATTCATATTTTCGGGTTTGATAATATTGAGGTGTCTCAATATATACGGCCTAGGCTGGCAAGTATCGATTACTCTGAACAGAAATGGGGAGCCGTGGCAGCTGAACATCTGCTAAAATTACTGGCCGATGAATCTGTTGAAAATGAAAGAATCTATGTGTCACTGATTGAAGGAGATTCTGTGAAAAAAGTTCAATAAGAGTAATTTACCCTCCTGTTAAGAAGAATAGGAGGGTATTTTTATTGTGTGGTGACTCATTTTTACTAACGACTAAACATATAAAAGAAGATTAGGATATTCCCTAATCTTCTTTTGTATGCTTGTACAGTAATGAAAATAATTTAAATGGTTGATGTTATTTAAGAATGTGAAATGGAGGGTCATGCATGAATAACATAAAGCAACTGGGAGAACAATTTGCCCGAATTTTAAATGGAAAAGCTGAGATAAAGCAAAATGGCTGCTCTGTTAGCTTAAAGCGCAGTTTTAATGTACTTATTCAAGGGCGTCCCAGCGATTCGGTTTTACCAGTAGGAATTTCTTTTGAGTCGTTGGATGTGAACGGTAATGCATTAAATCTTGGAGAGATCACCTTACTTGAACAGGAAATTCCCCATTTCATGAGATCAGTTGTGGAACAAGGACTTATTGTAAGCGCCTTGCATAATCACTGGATTTTTACACAGCCCAATCTAATGTATATCCATATTCAATCGATTGAACCACCACTAACCTTTGCAAGAAGAGTGGCAGCCGCATTTACCACATTAACTAGCCTTCCTATACATGAAACGAACTGAATAAATAGAAAACGAGATTTGCTAACAGCCAGACAGGGGAATATTATGCCTGGCTTCTCTCTTTACTCTCCACTTGATAGGAAATTAAATAGTTGAAAAAATATACATAGTTTGTTGTTCGGATAAAGTAAGTTTGATAAAATATAAATTAGGAAAGCGTTTTCTATATGTGAAATGATCTTGAAAATGGGGGGAATATCATGGGACAGAAAAATGAATTGGCACACCGTATGGCGGGCAAGACAATCAAACTGGTAGATGCATTAGGAGATCCTGTTACAGGTAAGGAAATAGCAATTAAACAGACAAACCATAAGTTCTTATTTGGCTGCGGCATTTTTGATGTAATTGACGTAGCAAACAAAAATGTACCAGCTGAAAGACTTGCTTTTCAGGAAGAAAAACTGGATAAGTTCCTAGAGGTATTTAACGCTGCCACACTGCCTTTCTATTGGGGAATGTTCGAGCCTGAAAAAGGGAAACCACGGACAAAGGAATTAAAGGCGGCTGCCCAGTGGCTAAAAGAAAGAAACGTAGCCGTGAAAGGACATCCTCTTTGCTGGCATACCATAACTGCTCCATGGCTTCTTGATATGAGCAATGAAGAAATCCTGAGAGCCCAGTTTGCTAGAATTGAACGTGACGTAACAGATTTTAAAGGTCTAATCGATACGTGGGATGTCATCAATGAAGTTGTGATCATGCCTATCTTTGACAAGTATGACAATGGGATTACCAGAATTTCTAAAGACCTTGGCCGCGTTGGAATTATTAAAGAAATGTTTGCTAAAACACGAGAATTCAATCCTGGTGCGACCCTATTATTAAATGACTTTAATACATCTATTAACTATGAAATCTTAATTGATGGGTGTTTAAATGCGGGTATTCCAATTGATGCGATTGGTATTCAGTCACATCAGCATCAGGGATATTGGGGGCGTGAGAAATTAGAAGAAGTATTAGACCGTTTCTCGCACTATGGCCTTCCTATTCACTTTACAGAAAACACATTGACATCTGGACACCTTATGCCAGTTGAAATTGAAGACCTGAATGATTATCAAATACCGGAATGGCCATCTACACCAGAATTCGAAGAACGTCAGGCCAAAGAAGTAGAAGAAATGTATTCTATTCTGTTTAAACATCCTCAGGTAGAAGCAATAACAACTTGGTCCTTCAGTGATGATGGGGCATGGCTCGGTGCTCCTGCTGGATTTATTAGAAAGGATAATAGCCCCAAACCATCTTATGAAGTATTAAAGAAACTAATCAAAGGTGACTGGTATACAAATGTGACAGGCAAGACAGATGACAACGGAAAGATCTCCTTTGAAGGATTCCTCGGTGACTATGAACTTGTTTGTGGAGATAAAAAAATAAGCTTCCATTTAGATAAAGAGGCGGAAATAGTGCAGTTAGTAATCTAAGAAGCAAGGGGACGGTTCTCATGCTTCGGAATCCATCCGGAAGCACAAGAACCGTCCCCACGTTTCACCGAGTTGTCTCGAACCATGCTGACCTCACACTATCCTAGGTCTTTAACCTAAGTTCTTACATAATGATAGTTTCTTTTTCATTTCACTTAGATACCAATATCCTATAGTCGGGATATAGACTTTCAACGAAATCTAATAAACTTCACCCAAATTTTACAAAAACGAAACAAATCTGTTTTAGCGAATTTACAATAAGTTAAGATAATCAAATTTGCAATTTTGTTATAATGGAAGTAACTATTCATCTCTTATTATTATAGTTATTTGAAAGTGGTGATTGGATTTGTTGAAGTTAGGTTTAAAATGTTCGTACGATCCGGAACAATTGTATGACCGATTAAGATATAAACCTGAAATTATTGAACTTCATTTAAATGAAGATGATCTGTTTGGAGACAAAAGAAAACAATTAGAAAATACGATCTCATTGCTTTCAAGCTATGGGTGTGAAGTATTTTTACATCACCCTTCTAAATACAAGGGAAGATATTTAGATATTATCCACGAACAGAAAGAGGATTATCTTTTCTATCATTTATCTACAAGGATTCTTGCAGACATTTGTTTATCACACTCTATAAGATGTGTGATTCACCCCCACTATTTGCTGACCCCCACCTCTACAATCAATAAAGAAAATAAGGACAAAATGGTGAAAGAGATAAATCAAATTTTGTCTTATGGTAAAGACGTTTTTCTATGGGAAAATTCGATTCATGGCCTTTTTACTGCTGAAAATCCGAATTGGCTCGAGGAAATCGTTAAGCCATTAAATTTGCTATTGGCATATGATTTGAGCCACGCTTTTATCTCTTTCAAAGGTAATAACAAATTGTTGTTAGATCAATTAGAAAAATTAGATCCATATATTCAATATTTCCACGTGGTGGATAGCGAAGGTCAAAAACATGATGGATTACAACTTGGAGCGGGCAGGATTCATTGGAAACCCCTTCTGCCATTTTTAATGAGCAGGCCTTATATCTATGAAATAGCTCTTCAAGATATTACGGATGCGGCCGAAATGTATCATAGTCATCTTTATTTAGAGCAATTATTATAGAAGCAAGGGGACGGTTCTCATGCTTCGGAATCCATCCGGAAGCACAAGAACCGTCCCCACGTTTACGTTTTTATTTCCAAACTTCATTCGCAATGGAGATGACGTGTTTAACTTTATCCCATTGTTGTTCTTCTGTTAGCAGGTTTCCTTCTTCGGTAGAGGAGAATCCGCACTGCGGGCTTAGGCAGAGCTGGTCTAAGTCCACATATTTCGCTGCTTCTGCGATGCGTGCTTTGATTTGTTCTGGATCTTCTAAATCACCGAATTTAGAAGTGATGAGTCCAAGGACAATTTGTAAATCCTTGCGATTGACGTGTTGAAGCGGTGCAAAGCCGCCAGAGCGCTCATCATCAAATTCTAAGAATAAGCCATCTAGCTTTAACTCTCCAAAGATATATTGTGATGCATTATCATAACCGCCGCTTGCTGTATAAGTAGATTTGAAGTTTCCACGGCAGATGTGCATCGTGATGACCATATCTTCTGGTTTGTTAGCAATCGATTCATTGATGGCACGAGTGAAGATTTTAATTAACTCTTCTGGCGTATACCCTTTATCGGCAATTTGCTGGTGGCCTTTCTCCGAGAAGAAGACTGCCCAAGACGTATCATCTAATTGCAAATAGCGGCAGCCTGCATCGTAAAATGCCTGAATCGCTTTTTGGTAGGCTTTAATTAAATCATCAAAGAATACCTCTTTATCTGGATAAACAGATTCTTCGATTACTCCTCTAAAAAAGAGCATATTTGGACTAGGAATCGTGAATTTTGCTACGTGATCCCCTTTGATGCTGTCCAAGAATTTATAGTCTTCAATGAATGGGTGCTGACCGAAGTCTACTTTTCCTGTTACCTTAATACCGTGAGCTCTCGTTTGAACACCGTTAAATTGAATCCCTGATTCTGCTTCGAAAAGCTCAACGCCCTCAAGTCCTGCTAGGAAGTCAAAATGCCACCAGGCACGGCGCAATTCTCCATCCGTTACAGCGGAAAGGCCGACCTCTTTTTGTTTTTCTACTAATCTAATGATTTCTTCGTCTTCAATCGCACGAAGCTGTTCCGCTGTAATTTCTCCGTTTTCTTTTTGAAGACGTGCTTGTTTCAATCGCTCCGGACGAAGGAAGCTTCCGACATGATCGGCTTTAAAAGGTGCTTTTGTAAGTGTTTTTGTCATTTTGTTTGCTCCTTTAAAAAATATAATTTTAATTATATATAAAATTTTCGAAAAATGCATAGATGAAATATCTACTAATCTTTCCAATTTAGGAAGAATGAGATAAATGTGATGGAATCGGGATATCTGGGTCGACCGAAATCGTATTAATGTAGGTATGGGTATAGGCATCACGGAATTGACTTGGCGTAATCCCTTCATAGTTTTTAAATAGCTTCATAAAATATTTTTCATCTTTAAAATTTAACTCATAGGAAATTTCTTTAATCGATTTATTCGTAGTACATAATAGCTCTTTTGCTTTCTTTAGCTTTAATGTATTGATGTATTTAATGGTACTCATCCCGATATTTTTTTTGAAAAGACGGGTTAAATGATCAGGATTAAATGAGAAGGTATCGGCTACCTCCTTAACACATAAGTCCTCGTAAATATTGACACGAATCCATTCGACAATCTGGGCAAACTTCTGCGAATTCTCCGAAGGGTTGGTAGTGCTTTGCAGCAGTTGTTTTTGGTACTGTTCCGTCAATTCTATTAATAGTTCCGTCACTAAATAATCCACGGCAAAAGTACTGTAGTAGGAGGCATTCGCGATGTCTAAAATTTGCTTCATCAATATAAAAGGTTTATCTGTAAACGTGACACGAAAGAAATCAGGCAGAAATATGGAATTATTAATTGCTGCCTTATGAGTGTTAATTTCAGAGGCCATTAAATGGTTGATTAATTTTTCTTTTGAGTAGGTCACCGCTTCTACCCTTGGGAAAAAATGAAGCCAGAAGAAACTTGCTCCCTTTTGAGATGGATAATAACCAAAATAACGTACACCAGGAGGGATGAGTAATACATCACCAGGCTGTATTTCGTATTGCAAGTTTCCCACTTGTATATAAATTGATTGTTGTAATCCAATGATTAACTCAAAATCTTTACTCAACAGCATTTCCTTATGCTTCCAATCCTCGGCACTTACAAATTGGCCGGATTTAAAATAGGCTAGCGGCCTTTCAATATTTATTTTCCATATTAAATCCATCATTTATCACCTATCCAAGCAGGAATTATTTTCATATACCAAAAATCGGTTTTAGCCACTAAAATAGAGAGGAAAACGTTATCAGCTGTCATTATAACATATAAAATGTAAATAAAACGGTTTATTTATTCTTTTAATATGTCGGAAAAGAACACCAAAAGTGTATTTTTATCAGTTCTCTCCACGGTGACTAAGCGCTTACAATAGAGAAAAGATAAAGGTACCTTACTTTTTTAAAATAATGGCCATTATAAAAAAACATTAATACTTTGGAGGCTACAGACATGGCTAACACTAATCTATTATCAGACAAAGTTCCGTTTCATAGACGGATCAGCTATGCATTAACCGATACCGGCGGTAACCTTTTATACTGCATTATCGGCGGGTATTTATTGTACTTTTATACAGATGTTTTCGGTCTATCAGTAGGGGTAGCGGGGACCTTATTACTTCTAACAAGATTAATAGATGCAGTCGATGCACCGATTTGGGGATTTATTATTGACCGGACCAAATCTAAACACGGTCAAAGCCGCCCTTATTTCCTTTGGATGTGTATTCCGTTTGCATTATTCACAGTATTAACCTTCACCACGCCACATCTTGATGGAACTTGGAAAGTAGTTTATGCGACGGCCACTTATATTTTAGCGGGGATTTGCTATACGGGGATTGCGATACCGATTACCTCAATCTTGCCAAACTTAACAAGGGATCCGAACGAACGCGTCATTTTGAATTCCTTCCGAATGGTTGGCGGAAACGTTGGTAACTTTGCTGCTGTTACATTTACGCTTCCGTTAGTTGCTTTTTTTGGAGGCGGTAACGATCAAAAGGGATTCACACTGACTGTCGGTTTATTTGCCATCATTGCGGTCATTATGTTTCTTATTGCCTTTGTCGACTTAAAAGAAATCAATACCGAAAAAATTAAAGCAATTCCAGTGAAAACGAGTGTTAAAGCGATTAAAGGGAACTGGCCTTGGTTTATTATCGTATCTGCCAATTTATTATTCTGGATTGCGCTAACTGTTCGAACTTCTACCCTTGTTTATTATTTTCAATATAATATCGGTAACAAGAATTTAGTTCCGCTGATTAATGGGATTTCGATTATCCAAGTCATCGGGATGGCGGCGATTCCGTTTATTGTGAAGTTTTCCTCGAAGCGTTCGACGATGATTATTGGTTTTGTCCTCGCAGCGATAGGGCAGGTCATCATGTCCTTTGCAGGAACAGCACTCAGCGTTATTATCATTGGCTGGATAATTGGCTGCATTGGCTCTGGAATTGCTTGCTCGATGCCATTTGCGATGCTGTCAGATACGGTGGATTATGGGGAATGGAAGACGGGAATTCGCGCCAGCGGATTTTTAACGGCCATCGGCAGTGCCTTTTGTATTAAAGCAGGAGCAGGGATTGGCGGTTTTATTCCAACTCAAGTGATGGCTGCCTTTGGCTATGTTCCGAACGCCGCGCAAACACATGCTTCCCTTTTTGGAATTCAGTTTTCGTTTATCTGGCTGCCAACCATTATTTTTGCGCTTGGGATTATCCCAATGCTTTTCTATCGAAAATATGAAAAAAATGAACTTCAAATCCGCAACGACTTAACAGCTAAAAAGGCTAGTTAAATAGATTGAAAGGATGTTTGTGATGACTGTAAAAAATAGTGCACCTCTTCATCTGCATGAGGTGAAAATTAATGATCCATTTTGGTCTCGTTATTTAGAGATTGTTAGAAAGGAAATGATTCCCTATCAATGGGATGTCCTAAATGATCGGGCTAATATCACAATTGAGAAAGAGCGAAATGACGAAACGATTCCATCTGAAAAAAGCCATGCTATTGAAAATTTTAAAATTGCTGCCGGTTTAAAAGAAGGTAATCACTATGGATGGGTCTTTCAGGATAGTGATGTGTATAAATGGTTAGAAGCAGTAGCGTATTCCTTGCATCATACTTATGATGAGTCCCTAAAGTATCTCGCAGACGAAGTGATCGACTTATTGGAACTTGCCCAAGAAAAAGACGGCTATTTAAATACCTATTTTTCAATTGAAGAGCCGGAGCGAAGATTCAAAAAGCTAGCGGAAAGTCATGAATTATACTGCGCCGGCCATTATATTGAAGCAGCAGTGGCTTACTATGAAACAACTAAAAATGAAAAGGCTTTAAAGATTGCCTGTAAATTAGCGGATTGTATTGAAGCGAGCTTTGGAGATGAGCCAGGAAAAATCAAAGGCTATGATGGTCACGAAGAAATTGAACTAGCGTTAGCCAAGCTTTATCAGCTTACAGGTGAAAGCAGATACCTAGAGTTAAGTAGATTTTTCTTGTATGAACGCGGAACAGACACGACCTTTTTTGAGCGGCAAAGAAAAGAAGATACCGGTAAAAGACACGTGATTGAGGGAATGACCCATCGGCCGCTAAGCTATTACCAGGCACATAAGCCGATCTTGGAACAGGAGAGTGCAGAGGGACATGCCGTACGACTCGTCTATCTTTGTGCTGCAATGGCAGATGTAGCGTATTTAAGTCATGATCAGGAAATGTTAGACGCCTGCCGCAAACTTTGGAAGAGCATTGTTCAAAAAAGAATGTATATTACGGGCGGGATTGGCTCAACGGTTGATGGGGAAGCCTTTACCTCTGATTACGATTTACCCAATGATACGATGTACTGTGAAACCTGTGCATCGATTGGCTTGATCTTCTTTGCTTATAATATGCTGAAAAATGAAGCCGATGGTACTTATGCCGATACATTAGAAAGGGCGCTCTATAATACTGTAATAAGCGGGATGGCCTTAGATGGTAAGCATTTTTTCTATGTGAATCCATTAGAGGTGAATCCGAAAAATAGTGTCAACGACCCTGGAAAGAGTCATGTGAAGGTAACACGCCCAGAATGGTTTGGGTGTGCCTGCTGCCCGCCAAACCTAGCGCGTATGTTGACTTCGCTCAATAAATATATCTATTCCATTAAGGATGACGTGATTTATACGAACCTGTATTTAACTAATCAATCTAGCGTGGTGGTCAATGGTACAAAAATTGAATTGCAGCAAGAAACAAATTATCCATGGGACGGAGATATCAAGTTTCTTATCCAACCAGATGCGCCTGCTGCCTTTGGATTGGCGGTTCGAATCCCAAGTTGGTCCAAAACCTATAAGCTCTATCTAAATGGAGAAGAAATAAAGGAACAGCCGCACAATGGTTATGTCATAATTGACCGAGAATGGCAAGGCAATGAGGAATTGCTCGTATCCCTTGATATGAATATTCAGGTGTGGTCAGCGAACCCCTATGTAAAAGCAAATGTAAATAAAATTGCGATCCAGCGCGGCCCATTAATTTATTGTTTAGAAGAGGTCGATAATGGAGATAACCTGCATCTTATTCGGATTCCTAAAACTGAGCCATTTAGCTATCGGTTTGAGGAGAACCTTTTTGGCGGAGTGGGTGTGATTGAAGTAACGGCCAAAAAGAGGGTGGTCCAAGAGGAATGGGAAAATCAGTTATATGCAACAGATCTAGACGAAGAATATGAAGAAAAGAAAGTGACTTTCATACCTTATTATTGCTGGGCAAACCGAGCTTCTGGAGAAATGCAGGTTTGGGTAGCAAAGGAGTAGTTTAGTGAAGCCTTTGGCAGGATGGATCCTGTTCAGGGCTTTTTTTGTGGAAAATATTATCCTAAAGAAAATATTGATTTTTTTGAAAATTTATTCTAATATAGTGAAAGACTAATTATTTAGAAAAGCGAAAAAATTACAGGGGGGGGGTCCTGTTATGCAGGTCATCGAGAAAATCAGCAGCTTTGCCGGGAAGACATTTACATTATGGGTACTAGTTTTTGCGGTTATTGCGTTCCAATTTCCAAGTCACTTTGTGTGGTTAGGAGGCTATATTGTTCCTCTATTAGGCATAGTTATGTTTGGTATGGGCCTGACACTAGAATTATCGGATTTTAAAGAGGTACTTAGAAGGCCGAAAGAAGTAGCGCTTGGAGTCATTGGGCACTTTGTCATCATGCCGCTGTTAGCCTTTTTATTGGCCGTTGGATTAGATTTACCGAAGGAAGTCGCTGTTGGGGTTATTTTAGTAGGCTGCTGCCCAAGCGGAACCGCTTCTAACGTGATGGTGTTTCTAGCAAGAGGAAATGTGGCACTGGCTGTAGCGATTGCCTCTGTTTCTACGATTCTAGCACCAGTTGTAACGCCATTACTGATTCTTCTATTTGCTAGTAAATGGGTGGATGTGAGTGTGGCATCGTTATTCTTATCGATAGTACAAGTGGTTATTGTTCCGTTAGCGTTAGGTTTTATTATTAAAAAATTCTTTGGAAAACAGGCCCAAGCTGGTGCCAAGGCCTTGCCGCTTGTTTCCGTTATTGCGATTGTATTAATTGTATCTGCTGTCGTTGCAGGCAGTGCAGCAAAGATTGCCGAAACGGGTCTACTTATTTTTGGAGTGGTCATCCTTCACAATCTGTTAGGATTCTTGATTGGATTCTTCTTTGCCCGTTTATGCGGAATGGACCTTGCGAAACAAAAGGCAGTAGCAATGGAAGTGGGTATGCAAAACTCTGGTTTGGGAGTGGCAATTGCTACCGCTCATTTCTCGCCATTAGCGGCGGTACCAAGCGCCATTTTCAGTGTGTGGCATAACTTATCTGGCTCGGTTCTCGCGAATCTATTCAGCCGGATGAAGGATAAGAATGAAAACGCAAATAGCAGCAAGCATATAGCCTAATCTAGAAACCTCCCACAGCTGGGGGGTTTTTTATTTTGTAGAATAGATCAGGATTTTTGTGGAATTCGGACTGAATGAATGAAAGAGCAACGAAAATATAAGCCAAAGAAATAAACCGTAAAAAAGAATAGCCATGTTTAACAATAAAATAGGGCGGGTATGAAACGAATAAGAAGTCATAAAGGAGGCATAAAAATGAATGTTGCTGATGTAATGACAACGGATGTGGATTGCTGTACTCCTGAAAGTACTTGTAAGGAAGCAGCCATGAAAATGAAAGAACTGGATGTAGGTGCGATTCCGATTTGTGAAAATGAAAAATTAGTGGGAATTATTACTGACCGCGATCTGGTCATAAAGGGATTAGCCAATGGTCTTTCGGATGATTCTACTGTTTCTGAATTAGCCACAAATATGGTAGTGAAAGGGACTAAGGACATGTCCATTGAGGAAGCTGCAAAAATCATGTCCCATGAACAAATTCGCCGCCTTCCGATCGTGGAAAATGAAAAATTGGTTGGAATGGTCTCTCTGGGTGATTTAGCTGTTAATAATCAGTCGAGTGATGAGGCTGGAGAAGCACTTAAGGAAATCTCGGTTCCATCCGAACCTAATAAATAACTTTAGTAATCCGGCTCTAAATGGGGCCGGATTTTCCTTTTGGCAGGAATTCTCTGAATCTATTAAAAACTTTGTTATTTACAAGTTGCATATAATTATTTATAATCCTATATAAATACTTGGAATTAGGATAGGGCGTGTGCAAAGATGAGTATAGGAATTGCATTGATGGGCTTATTGGTCGGTTTTTTGGTAGGGTTGACTGGAGTGGGCGGAGCTGCGCTTCTGACACCTGTATTAATTTTAATAGGGGTGAATCCTTCGATAGCCGTGGGTACAGACCTTGTCTATAACTCGATTACCAAATTGTTCGGTGTGTTTGGACACTGGAAACAAAAAACAGTGAATCTCCAGATGGTTAAGTATTTAGCGATGGGGAGTATCCCAAGTGCGGCCATTGCTATCGGAGGTCTTCATTACTTTGAAGCATCCTACCATAATCAAGAACAAATTATCAGACACGCCCTTGGTTATGTGCTCATCTTTGTTTCCGTTGCTATTATCTTCAAAACCTTTATG
Organism: Neobacillus cucumis; assembly: GCF_002860255.1. Lineage (GTDB taxonomy): Bacteria > Bacillota > Bacilli > Bacillales > Cytobacillaceae > Neobacillus > Neobacillus cucumis_A. The sequence goes on along the minus strand of NZ_PGVE01000044.1, from coordinate 13,822 downwards.
GAAAAAAAGCTTCGCCCTAATCGCTGGCAGACCAAGCCTCTGAGCGAGAAGAAGCTTTTAACGGTTTTAATTGGTGTCTTCTTTGGATTTATTGTCGGACTCACTTCATTAGGTTCCGGTTCATTATTCGCTGTCGCGATGATCTATCTTTATAAAATGAAGACATCCGAGATGGTTGGTACGGATATTACGCATGCGTTTCTACTTGTTACGGTAGCAGGATTACTTCATGTTGGTTTTGGCAATGTGAACTATACGCTTGTAGGGAATCTACTAATGGGCTCCATTCCAGGAGTATTGATCGGAAGTACGATTTCTGCGAAGGTTCCGACAAGACCACTTAGGGCTGTTGTGGCTGTCTTAATTTTTGTGAGTGGAATCAAGTTAATATAATCAAGAGAAAGTCAGCATATTTTATGCTGGCTTTTTTTATTTTCGAAGTTAATTTCAATAGAATTCAAATTTAATTTTGTAAATCCCTCCTTTTTTTAAAAAATAACGGTCTGTTTTCACCAACTTTTCACCATTCCCCTTTACTATTCATTACATCAGATAACGAAAGGAGGAAACAAAGAGATGAATACAAAGGTCAGAAAGGGTATTTTCTGGGGTGTGCTCATCGCTTCTACCGTTTTGGTGATTAACGTACTCCACTTTTTACTAGGAGGAAGCAGCGCTTTTGCGAGAGGTCCACATGGCGGACATGGTCCTGGTGGAATGGGGATGCAAGGCGGGTTTGGCCACCAGCAGATGATGAATGGCGCTCCCCACGGAGGAGGATTCCCATGGGCTTTCCTTATTATTGGACTAGCTGTTCTAGTGCTTCTAGTAAGATGGCTTAAAAAGAAGTCAAAAGCTTCTTCTATGCAACAGTTTATTGACACCTCTCTTGTAGGTTCGCATATACCAGTAACCAACCAAAATGCTAGCATTTTGGATCAATGGGAAAAAAATATTTTAACTAAAAAGGAGAATGAATAACATGGGTATTTTTAAACGATTAAAGACCATTACAATGGCGGAAATTAACGGATTATTAGACGGAATGGAAGATCCGATTGCCATGCTAAATGAGTATTCTCGAGAAATGGAACAGGAAATTACAAAAGGGCAGCAAGCCTTAGCTCGACAAATTTTTGTAGAGAAAAAACAAGAGGCACTGATTAAAGAAACCAAAGCATTGGTGGACAAGCGTATGCGTCAGGCGAAACTAGCACTTGAGCAAGGCGACGAGGCCATGGCAAAACTGGCTGTACAAGAAAAGCTAAGCAAAGAAAACCAGTTACAACTTTATGTGGATCAATTAGAGTCGATTAAGGGACAAACTCAAATCCTTGTTGGAAAATTGGACCAATTGAAAGATACGTATAACCAAATGCAGCAAAAGAAAATCTTGTTAGCGTCACGTGCGAATGTAGCTCAGTCCATGAAACAAATTCAAAAAGTAACAGTTTCTTTCCATACGGATGATATTGCTAGAGGGGTAGCCCGAGCGGAAGAGAAGATTTTAATGATGGAAGCAGAAGCTCAAGCAGGTAACCAGTTTGCGGCTCCATTAGCAAAGTTTGATGCGGCATACGATTCGTTTATGAGTGATGAAGAGTTAAACAAGGAAATTGAAAAGTTAAAGAACGAAAAAGTAGCCGTTTTATAATTCAAGGGAGAGAAGCACCACCGTCTAGGGTGGTGCTTCTCTTTCTATCTGGCAGTTAGTGGTGGTTTTAAGCAGTAAGGGGTAATCAAGATAATTTGGCAATTATCTCGTATTGGTCGGGCTGTTTTAGCAATGAAGACAGGCTGATTTTTTACGCTTGGTAGAGTAGCCGATGACCGCTATAGACGATCGAGCAGGAGCAAAAGGAGAGCCAAAGGTAGCCAATGACCATTATAGACGACCGAGCAGAAGCAAAAAGGACCCTCAGGGTAGTCAATGGACGCCATAGACGACTGAACAGGAGCAAAAGGAGAGCCCAAGGTAGTCAATGGACGCCATAGACGACCGAGCAGGAGCCAAAGGAGCGATGAAGGTAGCCAATGACCGCCATAGACGACCGAGCAGGAGCCAAAGGAGCGATGAAGGTAGCCAATGACCGCCATATACGACCGAACAGGAGCCAAAGGAGAGCAAAAGGAGAGCCAAAGGTAGCCAATGACCATTATAGACGACCGACCAAGAGGAAAAAAAGCCCCGAGGGTAGCCAATCACCCCACACCATTCATAACCCCTATAATTTCCTTTAAATGTTTGAATACTTTGTTAACATTAATTAGAAATTGGTACATTATGGTTTGGTTAACTATTTAGTTCATTGCTCTTTTGAATAAATATCATTATAATTATACATGTCTAATTACTTACTTAGGATACAACAGACATAATGTAAAAAGAGGTGATTATTATGAATTTTAATCCAGTATCCAGCAAAAAATTATATATGCAAATTTATAATCAAATTCTTTCAGAAATCCAAGCAGGTACATTTAAAATAGGTGATAAACTGCCAGCTGAAAGGGAACTATGCGAAATGTTTGGTGTAAGTCGTGCTCCAATTCGGCAGGCCCTGAGCGCTTTAGAATTAAATGGCATAATATATTCCCGTCAAGGTGAAGGTGTTTATGTGAAAAGCACTCAGCTTGCAACTGACCAATCCTTTTTTAAATCCATATCACCTGAAGATATTGTTGAGGCAAGAATGAACATCGAGCCGCTAATTGTTAAATTTGCCGTCCAAAGAGCAACTGATGAAGACATAAAGGAGCTTCGCTCAACCATAAACCAGATGGAAGAGGAAACTAGGTCTAGAGTATATGTACCAGAAACAGACGAGAAATTACATTGTGGGATTGCCAAGGCCTCTCATAATGATTTATTTATCAACATCATGGCTGATATTATCAATGCGATGAAACAGCAGGAAATGTGGAAATTTATTCGGGATCGGACGGTAACACGACCAGACTACCGGGACGTTAATTTCAGAGAACACCAATTACTTATTAAGGCAATCGAGGATCGTAACGAAAAAGAAGCAGTGAAAATTATGACCAATCATATGCAAAATTTATATGATCGGTATTGGAAGGATTAGTTGACTCAACCTTTCAAAACAGTATCGTACGAATACGCTAAATTCCCCATCCAAAATAGTGATGGGGAATTTTTTTATTTTTTTTAAGACTTATTGACAAACAAAATCAAGAAAAGTATATTAATTACATAACATCTTAGTAGACAAGTGAACAAGAAGACAAATTGGAAAAGGGAGAAAGTATTTAAAACAAAGGGGGAGAATATGAGAGCAGCAGTCATTGATAAACCATTTTCGATTGTTTTACATGAGGTTGGTTCACCGGTCATAAAGCATGCGAACGAGGTTAAAATTCAAGTGGTCGTAACTGGAATATGCGGATCCGAAATTCATGCTTATCATGGAACACATCCTTTTCGAATCCCACCCGTTATATCTGGACATGAGCTTGCAGGGGTGGTTGTAGAAACAGGTTCAGACGTCTTGGGTACCTCAGTGGGGGATCGAGTTACTGTGGAGCCTCATTATGGATGTGGTGAATGTAAAACGTGTAAAGCTGGCAATTATCATATTTGTATAGAAAAAAGGGTGCTAGGTACACAAGAATGGATCGGTTCTTTTGGTGAATATATTGTTGTTCCGGAAAACACCATTGTAAAGTTACCAGATCATGTATCGTATGAACAGGGTGCCCTAATCGAACCCCTTGCAGTGGGCGTTCATGCTGTGAGAAAGGCTGGTGTAGGGCAGAAGGATAAAGTAGCTATTCTCGGAGCAGGCCCTATAGGTTTGGGTTTAATGATAGCTGCAAAAAACGCAGGCGCAACCGAGATTTTCATAACAGATGCATTAGATTATAATCTAGAGATTGCCAAAAGACTGGGTGCCACTTCCCCAATTAATACGAATGATGAGGATGCAGTTGGACGAATATTGGAAGAGACAGATGGTGAAGGGGTAGACACCGTATTTATTGCTGTGGGTATTCCATCCGTACTGAATGATTCCTTCAGGATCGTCAAAAGAGGCGGAAAAGTATCTGAAGTAGCTCTTTTTGGCAAGAAACCAGAAATCGACATTTCGTACCTTCAAAATAAAGAGATCGAATTAATGGGGTCTAACATGTATGTGAGAGAGGATTTTGAGATTGCAGCAGAGGCAATCGCAGCAAACTTTTTTGATACCTCTTTGCTTATATCAAAGGTGATACCAATTGAAGCTATCAAGGATGCTATGAATATAGTTGATCAAAAATTAGAGAATGTTATAAAGGTTTTATTGAAATATTAAATGTTCCATATCTTTGCAGCTTTAAAGCTATGTGCATCCATCTTTTATAGAGAATAATGTAAGGGTTTGCAAGTATTCTAAGGGAGAATTAAAGGAGGAATTATTTTGGATCTACTTCAATTGGAACGTACAACTACTAAAAAGGTGACGTTAAGATTAATTCCGTTTTTATTTTTATGTTTTACCATATCGATACTAGATCGGGTGAATATTGGATTCGCCGCACTACAAATGAACCAAGATTTAGGTTTTTCTAATGCCGTTTTTGGATTTGGAGCAGGGATCTTTTTCTTGGGTTATTTCCTTTTAGAGGTACCGGGCAGTGCCATCATGACGAAAATTGGACCAAGAAAATGGATTAGTAGAATCATGGTTACATGGGCCATCATTGCTATTTTAATGGCTTTTGTAAAAACTCCGATGCAATTTTATACAGCGCGATTTCTTTTAGGTGTTGCTGAAGCTAGTTTTTATCCATGTATGGTCTTTTATTTAAGCGGTTTTTATCAGACGAAGCATCATGCAAAGGCGATTGCTGGATTTATGATTGCTATTCCAGGTGCGAATGCATTAGGTTCACCACTTTCCACTTACTTACTGGGAGTTAACTGGTTTGGACTGGAGGGATGGCAATGGTTGTTTATTATGGAAGCGATTCCGGCCGTGATTTTAGGTATCATTTGCTATTTCTATCTTGATGATAAAATTGAAGATGTAAAATGGTTAAATAAAGACGAAAAAAAATGGCTCATTGACATCACAACAAAAGAGAAGCTTCAAAAACAGGAAGTAAAGCACTATACATTCTTGCAGGCTTTAAAGGATCGTGATGTTTTAATCTTATCGGTTGGATATTTTTGCTGGATGATCGGCTACTACGGAATTGTCATGTTTTTACCAACCATTTCAAAAGGTTTAACAGAAGCAACTTCCATTAGTACCCAATCAATGGGGTGGGTGTTAGGATTCATGTATGTTTGTGCCATGGTTACGATGTATCTAGTTGGTAACCATTCCGACAAAAAGAACGAGCGGCGCTGGCATGTTGCGGCATGTTTAACAACCAGTGCGGTTGCGATGATCATTAGCAGCTTGGTGGCCAATACCAGTATTGTTTTATCATTTGTCTTTTTAACCATCGCCCTTTGTGGAGCATTTGGTGCATACTCTCCATTCTGGTCCATTCCTCCATCCTTCTTAACTGAAGCAGCAGCTGCAGGGGCCATTGCACTTATTAACAGTATAGGGAATCTTGGTGGTTTCTTTGGACCTTACATTGTTGGCTATATTAAAGATGTAACAGGATCATTTAATGCTAGTATGGTTTTCTTAGGTGCAAGTTTGATACTGGGCTCTTGTATTGTTGTTTTCTTAGTAAAACAGTCAGGCAAGATTTTAAAGTCGAATGTCGAAAAAAAATTGGAAAAGACTAGTTAAAAAGTTTATTAATCTATATCTTTAGCCGTCTCCAACCTTCGGATAACAATCTTTGTTGACCGAGGGTTTTTTTGTCTTTCCAGATCAGGACAGGTGAGTTTTATCCATTTTTCAATTGGTCCATTTTATATAAAAACTTTATTGACAAATATGAAAACGGTGCTATACTGAGTTCATAAGTTAACTTAGTAGACAAGTAGACAAGAACACAACCAAGCCATATAAAAGGTTATCAAAATTAAATGAGGTGACTGCTATGAAAGTTGTTGGTATTGAAGAATTAAAGCAAAAAGCGATTGAGATGAGGAAAACAGCTCTCACGATGATACACGAAGCGCAATCTGGGCATCCAGGAGGCTCCTTATCTGCAGCTGATGTGGTAACGGCCCTTTATTTTAGAGAAATGAACATTGATCCGAATAATCCCCAATGGGAAGATCGTGACCGGTTCGTTTTATCAAAAGGACATGTTTGTCCGATCCAATATTCTGCATTAGCTTTACGAGGATATGTACCATATGACACCATTTACACCTTAAGAAAGTATGGTTCTCCATTCCAAGGGCATCCAGATATGAAAAAGTGCCCAGGTATTGATATTTCTACAGGCTCGTTAGGACAGGGACTTTCTTGTGCAGTAGGTATGGCACTTGGAGGCAAAAGGGATTCAAAGAAATACCGCGTTTTCGCTATGTTAGGAGACGGCGAGTGTCAAGAAGGCCAGATTTGGGAAGCGGCACAAAGTGCTGTTAAATATCAGTTAGATAATTTAGTTGTATTCGTTGATGATAATGGATTGCAAATTGATGGTACAACCGAAGAGATTATGCCAAACCAAGATTTAGAAAAGAAATTTGAGGCGTTTGGTTTCGAAACGAAAAGAATCAATGGCCATTCGATGGAAGAGATTGTTGAAACACTAGATGAGATTCGCGAAGCTAAAAATGGAAAGCCAAAATGTATCGTACTGAACACGGTAAAGGGTAAGGGAGTATCTTTTATGGAATATTCCGTTGGCTGGCATGGGGTCGCTCCAAATGATGTCGAGTTTCTGAATGCAATTGAAGAAGTAGTAGGAGGGTTAAAATAATGAGCTTAATGGAAAAAGATATTTTACTTAAAAAAGCTACTAGAGAAGCATTCGGTGATGAAATTGTCCGTTTAGGGGAAAAAAATAAAAATATTTATGTGGTGGATATTGATATCGGTAAATCATGTAAGACCACCGAATTTGCAAAACAATTTCCAAATCAGCATGTGAATGTTGGTATCGCTGAACAAAATGGGGCAGGATTAGCGGCAGGACTTGCGACAACTGGTAAGATCCCTTTTGTAAGCACTTACGCCGTATTTGGTTCATTAAGAATGGCGGAGCAGATCAGACAAGAAATTTGTTATCCGAACCTAAATGTAAAAATTGCTTGTTCTCATGGCGGACTTACTCCAGCAAATGATGGGGCAAGTCATCAAAGTATTGAAGATATGGGCGTACTAAGAACGATTCCTAATATGACAGTTATTATGGGTGCTGACTATTATTCTACTAGAAAATTAGTAGAACAAGCGGCTGAAATGTATGGACCGGTTTACCTTCGTTTTACGAGAGATACAGTACCGATGTTATATGATGAAAATGAAGAATTTACGATTGGGAAAGCGAAGCAGATCAAGGACGGCAAAGATATCGCGATTATTGCAAATGGTGACACCGTCTATCTCGCCTTAGAAGCTGCAAAGCGATTAGAAGAAGAAGGAATATCTGTAAAACTGTTAGACATGCATACAATAAAGCCGCTAGATCGGGAAGCTGTCGTTGACTGCCTAAATATTGGCAAAATCATTACTGTTGAGGACCATAATATTTTAAATGGTCTCGGAAGTGCCGTATGTGAAGTAGTGGCCGAGGAAGGCAAGGGGATTGTGAGAAGAATTGGGGTTCAAGATCAATTCGGACAGTCGGCCCCATATGAAAAATTGTTAGAGCTTAATGGAATTACGATTGAAAATATTGTCACTACAGCAAAAAATTTAGTCCAAAACTAATAAATCATCGAGGAGAGAAGAAACATGTTTGAATTAAAGAATAGAGTAGCAATCGTTACAGGCAGTGGGTCAAAAAAGGGGATTGGACGCACAATTGCATTAACCCTTGCAAAACAAGGAGCAGCAGTGGTTGTCGCTGACCTTAATATGGAAGGAATTCAGGATACCGTCCATGCGATTGAGGAAGCCGGCGGAAAGGCTTTAGGAGTAGAACTAAATGTCACCAGTAAAGAATCGAATGAGGCCATGGTAGAAAAGGTTCTCGAAACCTTTGGCAGAATTGATATCCTTGTGAATAATGCTGGAATTTCACAAAAGGTAACCGTTGAAGATATGACCTATGAGGACATCAACCGAGTATTTAATGTAAACATGTTTGGCCTGTTCCTATGCACCCAAGCCGTACTAAAAACGATGAAAGAGCAAAAGTATGGCCGAATCGTTAGTCTTTCCTCTGTTTCCGCTAAACGAGGCGGCGGGGTATTTGGCGGGCCGCACTATTCCGCATCAAAGGCTGCCGTATTAGGATTCTCTAAGAATCTTGCTCGTGAAGTTGCCCTTAATGGAATCACAGTGAACTGTGTGGCACCAGGTCTTGTTAATACAGACATTTGGAAGTCCCTTCCTGAAGATGAGGCAAAGAAAGTGATCGATGGAATTCCAATGGGAAGACCAGGTGAGACGGAAGAGATTGCGGCAACGATTGCTTTCTTAGTTTCAGAAGAAGCATCCTACATTACAGGGGAAGAAATTGATATTAATGGTGGTTCACATATGGATTAATTTTATCCTTACTGCACAGGCATTCCAGTCAGGAATGCCTGTGTAATTTCAATGAACACTTTACGGAGAGGGGTGGTTGTGATTAATTTTAATCCAGTGGCCAGTAAGAAATTATATATGCAAATTTATCATCAAATCCTTTCTGAAATCGAATTGGGTTCCTTTAAAAAAGGCGATAAACTGCCTGCCGAAAGAGAGTTGTGCGAACTGTTCGGTGTAAGCCGTGTTCCTATTCGACAGGCCTTAAGTGCATTGGAATTAAATGGGTTCGTCTATTCCCGTCAAGGTGAAGGTGTTTATGTGAGAAGTAATCAGATTACACTTGATCATTCTGAATCGGCCATTTTCTTTAAATCAATATCCCCAGAGGATATTGTTGAAGTAAGGATGACTATTGAGCCTCTTATTATAAAATTTGCAGCCCAAAGAGCAACGGATGAAGACATAGAGGAACTTCGTTTGACTCTCAAAGAGATGGAGAAAGAAACAATGGCTGGAGTTTATGTACCAGAAACAGACCACAAATTACATTTTAGTATTGCAAAGGCCTCTCATAATGACTTATTTATTAACATTATGGCGGCTATCAGTAATGCCATGAAACAACAAGAAATGTGGAAATTCATTCGAGATCGAACGGTCACTCGACCGGATTATCGGGACATTAATTTTAAGGAACATCAATTACTTATTAAAGCGATTGAGGAGCACAACGAAAAAGAGGCAGTGGAAGTTATGAAGAAACATATGAAAAACTTGTATGATCGCTATTGGAAAGATTAAACCTTATTAAGTTTCACTCCAAATCGTATTGACAACCCTTACATGCAAAGATATACTTAATGCAAAAAGGTAACTTAGTATACAAGTAGACAAAATGAACATCCTATCTATTGGTGTTAACGAAGGATATTTAAAGTTTTATTGAAAGCGTTTGATGTATAGGTTTACGATGAATTCAATTTAGTAATCTTCTATCATCTTAGAGAAACTACTTTTCAAGGATAATTTAATTCCCTGTAACCTTAATTGAGATAAAGCTTGGAATAAGGAAGGGATAACAACATGAGGGGGAATTATTTTGGATCAGTTTGCACTTGAGAGTTCAACGACTAAAAAAGTTACGTTAAGATTAATTCCATTTCTGTTTCTTTGTTTTACCATATCCATACTTGATAGGGTGAATATTGGATTTGCTGCTTTGCAAATGAACAAAGATTTAGGTTTTTCAAATGCTATATTTGGATTTGGAGCAGGGATCTTTTTCCTTGGTTATTTCCTTTTAGAAGTACCAGCTAGTGCAATGATGGCAAAGGTAGGCGCAAGAAAATGGATTAGTAGAATCATGGTTACATGGGCCATCCTTGCTATATTAGTAGCTTTCGTCAAAACACCGATGGAGTTTTATATGGCACGCTTTCTCTTGGGAGTTGCTGAAGCTAGTTTTTATCCATGTATGGTTGCTTATTTAAGTAGTTTTTATCAAACGAAACATCATGCAAAAGCGATTGCAGGATTCATGGTGGCGATTCCCGGTGCGAATGCATTAGGTTCACCACTTTCTACTTATTTGTTGAGTATTAACTGGTTAAGTTTGGCTGGCTGGCAATGGCTGTTTATTTTGGAAGCGATTCCGGCACTTATCTTAGGGATTATATGTTTTTTCTATCTTGATGATCGAATTGAAGATATAAAATGGTTGAACAAAGATGAGAAGAAATGGTTAATTGACGTGACAACAAAAGAGAGACTTGAAAAACAGCAGATCAAACACTATACGTTCTTACAGGCTTTAAAAGACCGTGATGTTCTAATCTTATCTGCAGGATATTTTTGCTGGATGGTTGGCTATTACGGAATTAACATGTTTTTACCATCCATCTCAAAAGGCTTGTCTGAGGCAACAGCACTAAGCAATCAAAGTATCGGCTGGATTTTAGGCCTTATGTATGTTTGTGCCATGGTCACGATGATTCTAGTTGGGAATTCTTCCGACAAGAAAAATGAAAGACGTTGGCATGTTGCGGTATGTTTAACAGTAAGTGCTGCTGCCATGATTATTAGCAGCTATATATCTAATTCAAGTGTGATCTTATCATTTGTATTTCTAACCATTGCTCTATGTGGAGCATTCGGGGCTTATGCTCCATTTTGGGCGATCCCGCCTTCCTTCTTAACTGGAGCAGCAGCAGCAGGAGCTATAGCTCTCATCAACAGTATAGGAAATCTTGGTGGATTCTTTGGCCCTTACATTGTGGGCTATATTAAGGATACAACAGGATCCTTTCATACTAGTATGATTTTCTTAGGTGTCAGCATGATCATAAGTTCTTGTATCGTTGTTTCCTTGGTAAAACAGTCAGGAAAGGTTCAAAGCAAGAGTGACGAAAATATATTGAAAAAAACTAGTTAAGAAAATCTATCACTACAGAGTTTAAACATTAAATAATCCGAATTCATATGAGGTGTATTGGTCATGAAAAAACTAGGAGTCCTAACTAGTGGTGGAGATGCCCCAGGAATGAATGCTGCTATAAGAGCAGTAGTAAAAGCAGCAAATCACTACCAAGTGGAAATCATGGGGATACAATATGGATTCCAGGGTTTAATTGATGGAAAGATTCATAAACTAACTTCCCAAGAGGTAGAAGATATTGCGGATAGAGGCGGGACGATATTAAAAACGTCAAGATCCTTAGAATTCATGGAGGAAATAGGACGAGAGAAGGCTTTAAATGTATTAAAAAATTTGGAGATAGATTGCTTGATTGTCATCGGTGGGGAAGGATCTTTAAAAGGAGCCGAAAAATTACATGAATTAGGGATGAAAGTGGTCGGAATACCTGGAACCATTGATAATGATTTAGCTTATACAGATTATTCCATTGGATTTGATACCACTTTAAATACGGTATTGGAGTGTATTGGTAAAATTAAAGATACTGATTATTCTCATGATAAAACAACGATTGTCGAAGTAATGGGAAGATATTGCGGCGATTTAGCTTTATATTCTGTTTTAGCAGGTGGAGGAGAAATCGTATCTACTCCAGAAAAACCATTAGATTTATATTCTATCTGTTCAAAATTGAGTCAAAGAATAAATAGTGGAAAAAATGATAACCTCGTCATTGTTACAGAAAGAATGTATGATTTACAGGACTTGCAGCAGTACATTGAAAAGAAGTTAAACATTAATGTAAGAACCACCTCATTAGGATTTATACAAAGAGGGGGAAATGCATCAGCATTTGATCGGGTATTAGCATGTAAGATGGGCGTTAAGGCAGTCGAACTGCTGATGAATGGAGAGTCGGGTCTAGCTGTTGGAATTAAGGACAATAAAATTATTTATAAACAACTTGGAAAAGTAAATTCTGAGATAGCTGATAAGCAAGATAACTATAGTTTACTAGAAAAGCTTTTATGCTAGTAAAATGATATCCCTTTATTGTTATGTGTATCAAAAAGGATTTTAATTTAACAAAAGTTACGGGGGTAGCGAATGATGGGTGCGAAGCTAGAGGAAAAACAAGGTACGATTATCTGTCAGGTGTGTGATAAAGTAATTGATATTGTTGATAGTACAGAAGGCGTTAAAACGTGGTATGGAATGTGTCAGGATTGTTTCCAAGAGAAGAAAGAAGAGTCATTGGGAGGTAAAATAGATGAAGGTAGCCATTGCATCTGATCATGGTGGTATAAATATTCGTAATGAGATCATCTCACTGCTAGAAGAGATGAAAATGGAGTACATAGATTTAGGGTGTGATTGTAGCACCTCTGTTGATTATCCAGATTATGCTATTCCTGTAGCAGAAAAGGTAGCAAGTGGTGAAGTCGAACGGGGTATCTTAATTTGTGGCACGGGGATTGGAATGAGTATTTCGGCAAACAAAGTAAAGGGAATACGCTGCGCACTGGCGCACGATACGTTTAGTGCAAAGGCAACAAGAGAACATAATAATTCCAATATATTAGCGATGGGGGAGCGTATCATCGGCCCAGGCTTAGCTCGCGATATTGCAAAAATATGGTTAACAACCCCCTTTGAAGGTGGCAGGCACGCCAACCGCATCAATAAAATAAAAGAATATGAGGAAATAAATTCGTAGGAAGCAAGGGGACGGTTCTCTTGCTTCCTCAAATGTTTTTCGATCATACTTAATGCAGAACCCCTTTCACTTATTGTGTGAAGGGGTTCTGCTATTTGTTCCTTTATAGCTCTAATTTGGAATCACAAGAACCGTCCCCATGATTCCACTGTCCTTTCACCAAGATTTCACTTTTCTCTATTAATATTCTTTTTATAAGAAGCATAGGGAGGAGGGTTTTTATTTTGAGTACGTCTACGTTGATTTTTATTTATTTGGGTGTGGCATTGGCAGGGAGTTTTCTTCCTTTTTTGAGTGTGTTTTTTGCCCATTTTCATAATCTGGTAAATTTGATGGTTAGTGCTTGCTTGGAGGGCGGTAAAATCCATCTTTATCGAGATGGCTCAGGCCAGACAACGGGGAGCCAAACGTCCCCATTTAAAAAAGCCCTGATTGCATATGCCGGCTATTCGGCTGCTTCGATGGCTACAATGGGTTTGTTCTATTTAGTGACTAGAGGATACTATGAATACGTTATTTATCTTTATTTAGGACTTGCTGTGCTTGCCTTATTGTTGTGGATCCGCAATTCGTTTGGCGTGATCTGGGGGATTTCGGTGGTAGTAGTATTGTCCGCGCCTATTTATTTCCGCTACAACAATGTCGTTTCACCAGTGAATGTTAACTTTGAAACGGTTCTCATTCATTTTAGTATTTTCCTAGCATCGGTTCTATTTGTGCAATCAATTATTGGAGCAATTCAGGTGTGCCGGCAATCTTTTATGAAGAGAAGTAATCCGAAAAGGAAAGCGGCCCTGGTTCAAACAAAATTGATTCCAGCAGCTGTTTTGGGTCTGATCTTGTTTGGTCAGACAGTACTAGCAGGCTACTTTTTTGCCCTGAATTTTATTAGTCTTCCATTTAGTTTAGATATGGATTTAACAAACCAACTTCTGGATGTGAAAAATCAAATCTGGTCCACGGTCAGTGGGAAGTTTTAAGCAGTAAATGGTTATAGGCAAAGTCATGATCTCGCATCGAACAAGCTGTTTTCTTAAAGAAAACAGCTTTATTTTTTGTTAAATTTAGATACCATCAGGATGAGGGAACCAAGGTAGTCAATCGAGGCGATAGACGACCGAGTAA
>NZ_PGVE01000043.1 GCF_002860255.1 Neobacillus cucumis | reverse complement strand
GACCCCTCTGGGTAGCCAATAAACCCTATTGACGACTGAAAGCTATTAAAATGACCCCTTTGGGTAGCCAATAGACCCTATTGACGACTGAAAGCTATTAAAATGACCCCTTTGGGTAGCCAATAGACCCTATTAACTACCGAAAGCTATTAAAATGTCCCCTCTGGGTAGCCAATAGACCTTATTAACTAATGAAAGATATTAAAATGACCCCTCTGGGTAGCCAATTTCCATGCTATATCCCAATAAAAAATGACTATCAAATTAGCATGCATTTTGATAGTCATTTTTTATTGTTTGTGATAGTTAACGAAACATGTTACAAGCATCACCCGGTTGAATTTATGCTTTATTGCTTGATTTAAAATCTCTAATCTTCTCTCTGACTGTTTCTTTCACAGCTTCCTTACCTGGTGTAAGAATGGTCCGGGCATCATACACTTCTTTATCGTTGTCGAGCACATTTCGGACAGCTTTCGCCCATGCCTGCAAGCATTCTGTATTCACATTTATTTTGGCATGCCCGAATTCAATGGCTTGATGGATTTGGTGTAAAGGGATACCTGAACCGCCATGTAAGACAAGCGGCACATTGGTCAATTCTGAAATCTCTTTCATTTCAGCGAACCCTAATTTAGGTTCTCCTTGGTATGGGCCATGTACAGAGCCTAGGGCCGCTGCGAGTGCATCAATTTCTGTTTCTTGGACAAGCCGTAAACATTCCTGTGGATCCGCGTAATTTATGCCTCCGATCAGACCATCCTCGTTACCGCCAACGGTTCCCACCTCAGCTTCGACTGTAACCCCGTGAAGTCGGGCATAATCCGTCACTTCTTTTGTCATGGCAATGTTTTCTTCAATGGAATAGTGGGAACCGTCAATCATCACGGAAGTATATCCAGCATCGATGGCTTCCTTACATCTTTCCACACTTTTTCCATGGTCAAGATGCAGGGCAACCGGTACCGTAATCTTCTTTTCCTCTACAATTCTATTTACCATCGTGGCAATCGTCTTAAATCCACCCAAATAATCTACTAATCTATCGGATGAGGCCACAATGATAGGAGACCGTTCCTCCTCAGCCGCTTCCAGCATCGCTTCTGCCCATTGAAAGCTGTTGATATTAAATTGCCCTACTGCATATTTTTCTTTTTTCGCTTTCTCAAGCATTTCTTTCATCGGAACTAATCTTGATGTTGCGATCATTTCCATCCCACCTCTCTTGTCGGAATTTTCAAACTTTTTAAGACGGATCAAATTCCAGAGAATTTGATCCAACCCTCATTATTTAATATTGTCTTGCTGTTTCTAATTTTTGTTTTCTTGCTTCATATGCCTTTTGAATGCTTTCTTTATGGGATACTTCCGCTACACCGACATTCCACCAGCTTTCATATCCATCAGTCATTGTTTTTGGAAGGACCTTAATATCGATAAGTGTAGATACTTCTTGTTGTTTGGCGTCTTCTAAAGCTTCTTTCAGCTGTTCCACTGTATTAACACGGTAAGTCTTAGCACCATAGCCTTCGGCCACTTTTGCATAATCGATATTTAATATTTTATTGTCGTGTGTTCTAAATTCGGTATAGAAGCTGTCGCTTCCATTTTCCATTTGTAAATTGTTAATGCAGCCCCATCCTGAGTTATCAAATAGGACGATATTGACCTTTTGATTGTATTGGATAGCTGTAATGAATTCAGAGTGCATCAACAAGAAGCTGCCATCACCTACTAGTGAATAGACTTCTTGTTCAGGGGCAGCCAATTTGGCTCCTAATGCACCTGATACTTCATAGCCCATGCAGGAATAGCCGTACTCCACATTATACGTATTTGTTACAGTTGGATTCCAAATACGTTGTACATCTCCTGGCAATGATCCCGCTGAAGTAATAATGATGCTATCAGGGGCCACTGTATCATTAACAGCTAATAGTGCCGTTGTCTGTGCAAGCTCTGTGTTAAGTGCATCAGCATACTCATTCAGTACTTCTTGAGTAAAATTATTTTTCACTTCCGGCTGGAAATTTTCACGGCTGAAAGTTACTTGGCTTAAGCGATTACGCTCCGCAGTCCATTCTTCCTTCAATTCAGCAATGATCGGGCCAAATTCACTTTCATACCCATCTAACAATGGTGCCAATTGCTCCAATGTGGTTTTTGCATCTGCTACCACTTGGAAGGCATCCAATTTATAGGCTTGCAGACGGCTGACATTGATGTTTAAGAACTTAGTTGTTTCAAAGTTGAAAGCGGTTTTCGAAGATGTCGCGAAATCTGTGTACCGTGTACCGATACCAATGATTAAGTCGGCTTGGCGGGCCGCTTTATTGGCAGCCAATGTACCCGTAATTCCCATTCCACCTAAATTATTTTTGAAATCAGACTCAACTGTGGCTTTACCCGCTTGTGTCTCGACTAATGGGATATTATGTTTTTCTGAAAGAGCGATTAAGATGTCACGAGCTTGTGAATATTTGGCTCCACCGCCAACTAAGATGACTGGCTTTTTACTAGATTTTATTAGTTCGGCAGCTCCATTTAATTCACGTTCAACCGGTGCTTTTCGATCTAAATAATGGACGCGCTTTTCAAAGAATTTCTCATCATAATCGTAGGCTTCCCCTTCTACATCCTGGGAAATACAAATCGTAGCAGGGCCAGCTTTTCCTGGATCAGTCATCACTTCAAAGGCACGAATTAAACTGGACATTAGCTGTTCTGGGCGGGTCACACGATCCCAGTATCTCGAAACCGGCTTTAATGCATCATTGGTTGTAACAGCCGCACTATATTCCTGTTCTACTTGCTGCAGCACTGGGTCAGGCTGACGGGTAGCAAACGTATCTCCCGGTATAAGCAGCATTGGAATATTGTTGGCAAGAGCGGTAGCTGCAGCGGTTACTAAGTTTGCTGAACCTGGTCCAACAGAGGTAGTCACGGCATAAATTTTTTGACGAAGCATTTGTTTACCGTAAGCCATTGCGGCAAGAGCCATTCCTTGTTCATTTTTTCCCTGGATGACTTTCAAATGTCCCGGATCTTGTTCAAGCGCTTGGCCCATTCCAAGTACATTTCCATGTCCAAATACGGCGAAGACTCCTTCAACAAAAGGAAGTTCCTGGCCATCCACATGAATATATTGCTGATTTAAAAATTTGATTAAAGCTTGTGCTGTTGTTAATTTAATTTTCCCCATGGCTATTTTCACCTCTAACTTAATTGTTCTGCTTTTTCCGATCTTTCTTCAATCAATTGTTCAATTTCAGCCACTGTTGGCATCGCTTCTGAAGAACTATGTTTACTTACAACAATTGCAGCAGAAGCACTGCCGAATTTTAGAGCGGTTTCAATATCCTTGCCGGTAATTAAAGCGTATAAGAAAGCAGAAGCGTAAGAGTCCCCGGCACCAAATGTTTTTAGTACTTTTGTTAAGTATGCATGGCCTCTGAACGTTTCTCCTGACTTTGTATACGCATAAGATCCTTCTACCCCATGCTTAATCACGACTAATTCTGGAGAATGCTTAAACAACTGTTCAATGGTTTCTGCGTTGCTTCCTTCAGTCACATTTTCCATGACATCAAATTCATCACGTGTTCCAACGACAACATCTGCCTGCTGAGCCACTAATGTATAATAAACAGATGTTTCTTCAAGAGATGTCCATGTATAGCCGCGATAGTCTAATTCAAAAACTACCTTTACGTCGTTTTTCTTTGCCAGTTGAATCGCTTTTAACACCGCTTCACGGGAAGGGCTTTTGGCAAGAGCGGTCCCTGAAACAAGCAGAACCTTCGCCTTTTTAATATAATTTTCATCTACTTCTGATGGCTGTAAATAGAGATCAGCTACTTCATCACGATACATAAGAATGCTGCATTCTTCCGGACTCTTAATCTCTGTAAATGCTAAACCTGTCTTATGACCTTCTTGATCCACCACCATGTTGGATGTATCAACACCCACACCGCTCATGTATTGCTCAATAAACCGGCCATGCTGATCATTGGCGAGTTTTCCGATAAAGCCTGCTTTTAACCCAAGCTTCGATGAACCGATCGCGATATTGGCTGGCGATCCGCCTACATACTTTTTAAATGTCATCGTTTCTTCCATTGGACGATTGTATTCTACTGCGTTTAAGTCCATGCAGGCACGGCCAATTGCAATCAGATCAAACTCTCTATCAGAACTAAATTGAATTTTCATGTTTAAAAGCCACTCCTTTTATTTACGGTTTAGAATCCATTCATGGGCTGGTTCGTTGTGGAACTTCCAAATACGTGTTGGGCCTGCCATTACATTTAAATAATAGGACTCATAGCCATCAGGTACCCCAACTGGATGATAGCCGGCTGGTACTAATACAACATCACCATGCTCAACCGCCATGGTTTCATCGATTGAACGATCATCTGTATAGACACGCTGGAATACAAATCCTTGTTGCGGGTTCATTTCATGGTAGTAGCTCTCTTCTAAGAATGATTCATGCGGCAAGTTGTCCTGATCATGTTTATGCGGCGGATAGCTTGACCAGTTTCCGCTCTCTGTGAATACCTCTACAACTAGTAAACTATTAGCAGATGGATTGGAATCGGGCAGGATATTATGGACTAAACGCTTATTGCTGTATTTTCCTCTATTTTCAATTCCATTCTCTTCTGCCTTTATTAATTTCGTAGGCAGTTGATTGTTTGAAGGAGAGTAGCATAGAGCCACACGAGCTTGTGTAACACCCTCCACCTCAAAAGAACGGTCATTTGAAACATAAACACTGTCAGTTGGCTTCTTTTCAAAAACGCTTTCCCTTGTGCCAATATTATCAAAAACTTCTTCGCCAGCCGACACATTTATTTTTCCAGTTAAGGCAACTATGCAGCACTCCACTTTGCTTAAGTTTTCTGTATACTTAGCACCCGGGGTTAAATCTACTACTTTGAAACCAACATATTCTAATGGGGAGTTTTCACTAGTTACTTCCTGAACGATGGTAACTCCTGGTGCCGATTGAATTGTATTAGGTTTCCGGAGCAATTTACTCACGTGTAATCCTCTCCTATCTATGTAATAGCTATTATCCTGACTGGCAAAAGACAGGATAATAGCCTTTTATGGTGCTGATCCTTATTCGAATGATGGTGTTTTATAATTAGCCGTAACAACTTTTTTATGTGTGTAGAATTCTACGCCGTCTTTTCCGTTCGCAGGTAATGTTCCGAAGAAGGAAGATTTCCATCCTGAGAATGGGAAGAAAGCGATTGGTGCTGGAACACCTAAGTTAATCCCTAACATTCCTGCATCGATATTTTCACGGAAGTAACGAATGGCCGAAGCGTTTGAAGTATAGATACATGCACCGTTTGCAAACTCTGATTTATTAGCAGTTTCAACCGCTTCTTTTAGATTTTTAACACGAACGATTGAAAGGACTGGTGCAAAAATTTCATCTTTCCAGATCGTCATATCAGTTGTCACATCGTCGAAAATCGTTGGTCCGACAAAATATCCTTCTTCAGGGGCATTTTCACGGCCATCACATACTAGTTTAGCACCTTCATCAATACCTGTTTGAATATATCCTAATGTACGCTGCTGATTTTGTTCGCGAATAACTGGTCCTAAGAATACACCCTCGTCAAGGCCATGTCCGATTTTGACTGCTTTTGCTTTCTCGACTAATTTCTCAAGAAATTCATCCGCAATTCCTTCTTCTACTGTTACAACAGCGCAAGCCATGCAACGTTCACCAGCAGAACCAAAGGCTGAAGCAATGACGTTTGTTGTGGCAAGTTCTAAATCTGCATCGTTTAATACGATGGAGTGGTTTTTCGCACCTGTTAACGCTTGAACACGTTTTAGGTTTTGGCTTCCGCGCTTATAAACATATTCTCCAACTGGTTTTGAACCTACGAATGAAATGGCTTTTACTTCAGGATGGTCAAGAAGTCCATTTACCACATCATGTGCACCATGAACCACATTAAATACGCCCTTAGGAAGACCAGCTTCTTCTAATAGTTCTGCTAATCTATTAGCTAATAATGGTGTTCTTTCAGATGGTTTAAGAACGAATGTATTTCCAACGGCAATGGCGGTTGGGAACATCCAGCATGGTACCATCATCGGAAAGTTAAATGGTGTAATTCCGCCAACAACCCCGATTGGATAACGATAATTTGTGACCTCAACATCTGTTGCAATCGTTGAAAGTGAATCTCCCATCATCAGTGTAGGAGCACCTGAGGCAAATTCCACATTTTCAATTCCGCGTCCTACCTCACCTAATGCTTCAGTAAGGTTTTTACCGTTTTCGATCGTGATAATACGAGCCAATTCTTGTTTATTCTTTTCTAATAATTGTTGGAAATTAAATAGGACTTTCGTACGTTTTGTCACAGGTACCTTTTTCCAGCTTTCGAAAGCTTTTGCTGCCACTTCTACTGCATAATCAAGCTCTTCCTTTGTTGAAAGAGGAACCTTTGCAATCACTTCTTTTTTGGCAGGATCGTAGATATCTTCAAACTGTGTCGTTTTACTTTCGACCCATTCACCATTTATGTAATTTTTTAGAGTTTCAACTTTTACGATTACGTTAGACATTTTTTCTTCCTCCTTTAATAATCACTTTATTGTATTTTGGTACAAGTGTTAAAAAGACCATCTATCAGTATAGGAAACTAATAAATTTTATTCATTTGTTTATCACTTGTTGGTTATCTTTTGGTTATCTTTGATTACATGTTAATACTAAAAACGCTTTCAGTCAACTGTTTTTTATTATTTTTAGGCTTGTTAAATTCGGTTGTTGATTTCCGCTCCAATCAACAGAGTATAAAAATTACAGCTTTCCAGTTAAAAACTGTGCTTCTCCAAAACCAAAGCTCCAGTCAGCTGCGCCATTTGTAACGATTGAAACCATAATATCTTTTGGATCCATATCACAATATTCTTCTAACTCTTTTACTAAGAGTTTATAAAACTCTTACTTTTGTTTGTCACTTCTTTGGGTACTTGTTACACTGACAATAACTAGATTCCGGCTTCTTTCAAATCCTAAACCGGTATCTTCAATGATTAATTCATGGGCTGGGTGCTGATTGACAATTTGGTAACGATCGCGTTCAGGTACACCAAAAGCCTGTACAACCGCTCGATGCGCGGCATCTAATAATTGTTTTAAAGCATCCGTATCTCGTCCCTCAATTAAATCAAATCTAACTAACGGCATCTAATCTCCCCCCATTGATTGGATTCTACCTACCAACTTAATATCAGTTATTGATTAAGTTTTGGTTATATTATGATTATATCATAATTAACTTTTATTTTATAGTCAACACTTTATCATCACCTGAAGAAAAAAAGTCTTTCCTCATATATTTGAGAAAAGACTTTCAAATAAATAGACTATTAAATATGTAAACCTTCTCTAATGGATTTTAACGTAACTTCATTGGACCACTCTGGCTTATCAGGATAGGCAAATACTGAATTCGTTACAATTCCATCAAACTTCATTTCTCTTAATTTTCGATATAGGGCATCAAAGTTTATTTCCCCTTCACCAGGATTCAAATGCTGGTGAATAGTTACGTTTGCATTAGGAGGATTTATAATATATCTTAATCCGAAGGCCGCTTTATGATTAAGTGTGTCAGCAATTAAAACATGGGCCAGTAAATCTCCAGCTTCATCTAAGTGTTGGGCTACATCGCCGATCCCATCATCATAAAAGAAAGCATGTGCTACTGAATATACTAACTTAATCCAATCTTTATCGAATGCACGTATCATTCGGATAGCTTCAGTGTTCAACTCAATAAAATCGTTAGGATGGGATTGTAGATTTAATTTAATACCCTCTCTTTCAAAAATAGGCATTAGCTCTTCCATAGATTTTACA
This sequence comes from Neobacillus cucumis, assembly GCF_002860255.1. Classification (GTDB taxonomy): domain Bacteria; phylum Bacillota; class Bacilli; order Bacillales; family Cytobacillaceae; genus Neobacillus; species Neobacillus cucumis_A. The sequence continues at coordinate 69,335 of NZ_PGVE01000043.1, read as the reverse complement.
AAGGCAGCTTCACTTTCAACTGGACGACTTTTGTCACCAGCGAATTCACTGTTCATTAAATCTACTCCTAAATCAGAAGTGATTTCAATACAGCGTTTCCAATTTCTTACGGCAGCTTGGCGTTCTTGTTCATTTGGTGAAGACCATTGTTGAACTGGAAGTACGGAAGAAATTCGAACACCCGCATCTGAGCAATATCTTTTCAAATCTTTTATCAGCTGTCTGTCAACCTTTGGATATTCATAAAACCAAATAAAATCTTTTCGTGGAGACAACTCTACCCATTCATATCCTAATCTGGCAACTGCATCGATCGTTTCTTTTAAATTAGTATTGTCACGATAATGTGACGGATCGTATGCTAAACGCATTTTAACTTCCCCTTTCTTTTGTAGGCCAAAGCGCTTTCAATTGAATCAACTTCAGAAATCCAACTTTTTATGATATGTTGGTTAACTTTTGGTTATCTATAAGTACATATTAATACGAACAGTACCAATAATCAATATTTTTTTATTATTTTTATAAGAAAAGCGCAAGGTGCCCGTATATCGGCGACAAGCACAAGACGAGCCGGCCGAAAGGTTGCTCTTTAACCTTTTGGACGGATTGATCTAAATGTGGAGGCGACTGTTCTGGGATGAAGGCATAAGACGCACCCTGTAAGAAGGCGTTTTTTGCCTTCGTCAGGGGGTGGCTTATGACTTGAGTCCCAAGGAGCCGCAACTGGATAAGCTTGTGACCTCGAGCCGATGGCGCCTGGAGCTGGACAACTCTCGAAGTCGGAATTTTATATTTCTTTCTTTCAAAAAAAAACCCTCCTTAAATGGGATTAGCCAAAAAGAAGGGGTTTTGCAAGAATCCGCTAGTCAGCAATAACAAGCTGAATTTGGTTATTCTTAACATATTCTTGGTAAGTGTCATCCGGAAGTTGATCAGTAATCAAAAAATCAATCTCATTTAGACTACAATAGGTCATTAATCCATACTTATCGAATTTATCGTGGTCTATCAATAAATAGACTTCAGAGCTCCGATTAACAATGGTCTTCTTTAATTCACTTTCCAAAGGAGAAGCGTTTGTTACTCCGTTAACCAACGAAATACCCGTAGAAGCCATAAAGGCCTTTTTTATATTGTAATCTTTAAATAACTCCATATTTCTCGGATTAACAAACGAATTGGTTTTACGGTCAAGCATCCCTCCAACAGAGATGACATTGAGATTCTCAAATGGGAGGGCACGAACGATGAAGTCGATACTATTAGTAAAAATGGTCAGGTTTTTTTCCTTTAGAAAATCAAACATTTCAATTGTAGTGGTACCCGAATCGATGAAAATAAAATCTCCATCCTCCACAAAGCTAGATGCCTTTTCTGAAATGAATACTTTTTGTTTTTGATTACGTATTTGTCTATCTTGAAAAGATTCAAGTTTTTTATGAATGACTGATACTCCGCCATAAACTTTCTTTAAGTCTCCCCGATCGACTAACTCCTGAACATCGCGTCTAATTGTATTTTTCGATACATCAAAAACCTCTACTAGTTCATCCAATGAGGCAGATTGATGTTCATTCACATAATCCTGTATTTTTTTTATTCGTTTTTCTTTGATCATTTCATTTCACCCTATTGTTTGTTATCGCTTACACTTTATCTATTCTATCTCCATAGTACCAACAAATAACCAAAACTTCATTATATTTTTATTATAAGGATGAAATATTTTTATTAATTCTTAAACGAACCATTCATTCAATTAGAAATCACAAGCCGGATTGAATTTTTTTCAGCATATTCTCTGTAAGTAGTATTTGGGGTTTGATCAGTAACAAGGTAATCAATCTCATCTAAATTACAATAGGTCATTAACCCATATTTATCAAATTTATCGTGGTCAACTAATAAATAAACCTCTGAACTCCTCTTAACAATAGCCTTTTTTAATTCACTTTCCAGAGGAGATGCGTTTGTTACCCCGTTGGAGAGCGAGATGCCGGTTGATGCCATAAAGGCTTTCTTAATATTATAGTTACTTAGTAAATCCATACTGAGCGGGTTGCCAAACGAATCGGTCTTTCGATCAAGTAACCCGCCGATTGAAATAACATTTAAATCAGTAAATGGAAGAGCACGAATAATAAATTCAATACTATTTGTAAAAATAGTCAAGTTCTTGTCCTTTAGATATTCAATCATTTGAATGGTAGTCGTGCCTGAATCTATGAAGATTATATCTCCATCGTTCACATAGCTGGCTGCTTTTTTTACAATGGATGCCTTTTGTTCTTGGTTTCGTGTTTTTCGGTCTTGAAATGACTCGAGTTTCTTATGAATGACAGATACACCGCCATAAACTTTTTTCAAGTCCCCGCGTTCGACTAGGGTTTGAACATCACGCCTAATAGTGTTTTTTGATACATCAAAGACCGAAACCAATTCGTCTAATGATGCCGATTGCTGCTCCATTACATAGTCATGAATTTTTTTGATGCGCTTTTCCTTTATCATATTATTTCACCCCCTTTATATTTTTTGATTCTTAACAAATATATTATCAAAATTTAACCATTACTTCACTATAATTTTTATAAATTTACATATAAATATTCAAACTTACTTAAAAATTACCCAACTTTAAGTAAACAATTCATCGATCCATACAAAAAAAAGCTGTCAAAAATGACAGCTTTTTTTAATTCACATTTTTAAGATCATCAAACTTACGGTCATCCTGGACAAACAGGACGCCAAGCTCGTGGTGATCTCCCTCATAAAGAGCACGCTGTACAAAACGGATTTCTCCATTTGTATCAAAGACTTCGAGCTTGCAATGAGCGCGGTTTTTTTGCAATGCTTCATAGAAGGTTTGTTCATCTCGAACCAATACCCCATTGACCTTTGAAATTATTTCCCCAACCTGAAGCCCCATCTTACCTGCAGGTGACCCAGGAATAATCCCGATAATCATTAAACCGTTATTCTTCTTAGAAAAGTAAGCCGTCATACTATCATCTTTCAAATAAGCAAACAGCGCTAAAAGTTCCCTGCCGACTACAGCAAAGGCCGCCACCCCGATTGACATTAACGGGTACCAATATCCAGCCGCCGAAAGAAGCGTGATCAAAACACCAAGAATGATGACCCGCCGGCCGTGGAGATGGATCGACTCTTTTGGAAGCATTCCTTTAATTTGCTGATGAAACCCAATCGCAAAGGGAACAAAAAACAAGGAAAACTCCTTCGCTCCCAAATGGAAAACTGGCCACCAATCAAATGGAAGGTGGAGAGCATCTCCAGGAATCAGCAAGAACAACGGCACCATCCAAAGACGTCTAACTTCGTGGACACCTACAATCTGGCCGCGCTTACTTTTTGCTAATTTAGGTGAAGAACCTTTACTGCCGTTTTTAAAGATCAATATCCCTTCCGCCACTAACAACAATCCCTGAATCACAATTAAGGATGGATAGACTTTATCATCAATGGAAGAAAAGAACGGAATTGACCAGTTATTCTGTGCAATGAGAATAATCCCGAAAAACGCGGCCCCTAGCGTATATGCCGGTGACATCAGCCGTATATTGGTGGTCAGTGACCAAATCAAAGTGAATCCGGCAATAAGAAGAATGGCTGCAAATGGAACGGTAATCCCGACTGCTACAGTGATAATGGATAGCACAAGACCAATGACAAGTCCCATCGGAAATAACTGCCGAAGTTCAAAATAGGCGTCTTCTGCTCGAATATGGAAGTTCTTCCGTTCACGTTTCACCCTCATGACACCTAATATTCCGGCCAGGAAAACGAGATAGTATAAAACAGGATGAAGAAAGAACTTGCCTGTCCCTTTTAGAAACTCCACAAGCCACGTTTCTACCATTTCCTACCACCTGCCTCTATTAAAAATTCTATAAGCATAAAATTCTCTTAAATTTTATTTTACCAAATTAATAACATAAAAAAAATTGCTAGTTTTTAGAAAAAGTAAAAATGTTAGTTTTGTCCTCATTTGGAGTCGACTCCACCAACTTTTGTAGGAATTCCGCGAATTTCTAGCGAATTTCCGCGGAATTTGTTGCTATTTCCGTGGAAATTCTCAATAAGTCCGCCAAACTTGACACTTTTTCCGCCAAAACGACAAATGAACCACCGTATATTACAATAAAAAACAGAGGCTAAAAGCCTCTGCTGCGTTTAATTTGTGATTAACTTCAATGCCATTTTCAGCTGTAAATCATTTTTCTCTTTTTTCATGTCCTTCACTGCTGCCTCTTCCAATTTAGCAGCTGTCTTTTCATCAATTTTTCCTGTTGACGGCAGGTTATGCTCCTGTTGGAAGCCCTTCACGGCTACTTTCGTTTCCTCACTAAAATAACCATCTTTCCTTCCAGGCTCAAATCCCAATCCATCCAAGATCTCCTGGGCATTCTTGACCTGTTCATTATTCATATCTTCCGTAAGCGGCTTATCTACCTGAATCGGATGGGTATGAAAAATCGCTGGCTGCTTAATCGCCACGTCTGGTTTAATCCCTTTCTTATGAATCCAATGGCCATCCGGCGTCAGCCATTTGGCTAATGTCAGCTTTATGTTGCTTCCATCACCCATCGGAATCGCCTGTTGGACAGTCCCTTTACCAAACGTCGTTTCTCCAACGAGCTTATATCCGTCCGCCTCCTGTAAGGAGCCTGCTAAAATCTCAGAAGCAGAGGCACTGCCCTTATTCACAAGAACAAGGACTGGATAATCCTTTTTCTTAGAAAGTGTAGAGAAGAAGCGTTGTTTTTCACCATTGCGCTGTTCTATTTGCACATATGGTTTATCTTTCGGTACTAATTCTTTTAATATTTCACCGACACTATCCAATAGTCCTCCCGGATTTCCGCGTACATCTAAGATTAATCCTTTTATATTGTCATTTTCGAGTGCCTTTAAATCCTTCTTAAAGTCAGCTGCTGTATCCTCAGAGAACGATGTTATTTCAATATAGCCAATCTTTTTGCCACCCTGTTTCTTAATAGAAGAGTGTACTGTTTCAAGGGGGATTTCATCTCGTTTGACTCCGATGGTCAGCGGTTCTTTTAACCCTTTTCTAGCTATCTCTAATTGAACAGTCGTTCCTTTTTTTCCACGGATTTTTAGGGTGGCTTTATTTAAATCAAGTCCTTCCACACTTTTTCCATTGACCTTTAAAATCTGATCATTTGGCTTAATACCTGCTTTTTCAGCAGGCGAATTTTTAAATGGCGAGACGATGACAATTTTTCCATCCACCATACCTACCTCGGCACCAATTCCTTCAAAAGACGATTCCAATGTTTGCGTAAATTGTTTAGCGGTATCCTTGTCCATATAAACCGAGTATGGGTCCTTTAGTACGGATAGCATCCCTTGGATGGCACCTTCTACCAATTGGTTCCGGTCCACTTTTTCCACGTAGCGGTTTAAGATAAGGTCGTATGCCTGTTCAACCTTTACGAGGTTATCAGAACTAGGGGCAGCATTAACGGCCTTTCCACCTGGGCTTGAGGCTTGCTCCAATTTTGATACTGCTTCCGTTTTATGAAAATAAGTCATTCCAGCATATGTTCCCCCTGCTCCTGTCAGCAGTGAACCTGTCATTAACAGGGCAATCCATCTACGATTCATCCTGAATCCTCCTCAAGTAAAAAAAATGCCTGTCCTATCTATTTCTTAAAAATCGTACCGAACTCCTGCCCGATTATTAACTTATATGTAAAGGAAGGACGAGTTATGATTAAAAATAGGATGATGGATTAAACAAGATATAAAAAAGAAAGAACCTGTCATGAGATTCTTTCCTGCATTAAGATATACTAATAAATTTAAAAGTACTAAAATAATATTTACAACCTCGCAGTTCCTAAGTTCGGTAAAGCAATTTACGATAAAAAGTAGTCCTTATATCCTCCATTGACAAAATGTTTTAAAAGATATCCTCCTATCATATGTTCAACCAAGGTAAGACTAAGATTTTAGATTTTATAAGAAAGTAAAAAAGGTAATTTGGCAAATTAATAGGAACGTTAAATTATTGACGACTGTGTACCGAAAAAATCATTCAGTAAGTAGTCATTCAGACTTATTGTCGACTGTTACCCGAACAAAATGGTTCAGTAGGGTAGCCTATCCGCCTTATTGTCGACTGTTATCTGAAAAAATGATTCAACAGGGTAGCCTATCCGCCTTATTGTCGACCGTTATCTGAAAAAAATGATTCAACAGGGTAGCCTATCCGCCTTATTGTCGACCGTTATCCGAAAAAATCATTCAGCAATGTAGTTAATAACCATCTATATCCAATTTGTACAATACACCAAAAAAAACAGCCTGTTTGCTTAACTAGGCTGTTTTAAATATCATAGGTATAAAAATTCATATGTTACGCTTATTTTTTCATTTTACGGGTACTTTTTTAGTAATACACGTTATGGCAGCGGCACGATTCCGACAGGATTAATGGCAAAACGCTTATCCTGCGTCCACGGACCTTTATGAAGTTCAAAGTGTAAGTGCTGGCCATGTGATGCACCAGTATTACCCATTACACCAATTTGCTGGCCTTTTTTCACAACGGCTCCACTGCCAACCATACGGGATGACATATGGGCATAGACCGTCGTATAAACTTGTCCATTTATAGAGTGAGAGACAAAGATACAGTTTCCATACGTGCTAGATACATAGGATCGAATGACGACACCATCTGCTGCTGCAAGAATCGGTACAGATGCACGATTGGCAATGTCTACTCCGACGTGTCTTTCACTGCCTCGTGAACCAAAACCAGAGCTTAAATAACCGACAGCTGGCTGTGTCCAAAAACCGCTGGAAACACCTGGAGTTGATCCGGAACTTACAACACTAGAACTTCCACCAGAACTAGCTGTTCCTTTACTGCTACTGCTGCTAGCCGCTTTACGCTTGGCAGCCGCCGCAGCCTCTGCAGCCGCTTCTGCCGCTTCTGCCGCCGCTCTAGCTTGCGCTTCCTGCTCCAACTGGATCGCTTTTTGAATCGCTGCCTGTTGCGCTGCTAGGATTTCATCTTGCTCTTGTAAATCCATCACGCCTTCATGGGCTTCATTTTCCTGGTCCTTAAGGCTCGCTAATGCTTTATCTTTTTCAGCCTTTTGCACATTTAATTGTTGCTTTAAGTTTTGTAGGTCAGCGGCCATTTTTTCAATGCTGGCAAGATTTGCTTTCACTTGCTCTTGCTTAGTTTCTAATTCCTGCTTATCTGCCTCGTGTTCTTTAAGGATTGCCTGGTCAGCCTGCATAATGGTTACGACGGCATTGGCACGGTCCACAAAGTCACTAAAGCTGGTTGCCCCCATTAGAACATCGATATAGTTAACCATCCCGCCTGTTTCTTGATAGCTGCGTGCTCTGTCCTTCAAGAGGAGATTACGTTTCTCTATCCGATCTTTAATGACCTCCATTTCCCCTTGAAGTTTAAGAATTTCAGCTTTGGTACTTTCTAATTTAGCATTTGTTTCATTAATCTTATTGGTTGAGTCAGTAATAGCCTTATCTAGTCTAGTAATTTCATCTTTTACATCTGTCTGCTGATTCTGCAGATCAGTAATCTGATTGTTTTTTTGAGTAATAGTCGAATTAATATCGGAGCGTTGCTGCTGAATTTTGTTTTGTTCGCCCTTTAAGCTGGAAATAGATGCAGCTTCCGTTCTAACAGATGTTCCTCCAAAAATGGTTCCAAACCCTACCGTTGCTGTAACAGCAAGGGCCATCACTGATTTCCTCATATCCGATTCTTTCCCTCCATTTTTCTTTACACGTGTAAATCGTTGCCGCCTGCCTTTATTCATGACTGAAGGAAGGACATAGCACCTCGTCCTTCCTTAAAAATTGGCTGTGTTAAACTAGGATGTTGATTTCCGCTCCAGGCACTTCGCTTCAATCAACATTTTTTAACACAGACTAAAATTTAAACCCTTAGGAACTTTCGTACGGACATGACACTTCCCCATACGCCAATTAAGGCTCCCATTAAGATCAAAATGCCAGACATTTGATACACAAATGGATCAAACGGCAAGATCTTGATAAATGTTCCTTGAAGCTTAGGGCCTATATAATCATAAGCACGATAATAGGCAATCGAAATTAAGATAATCGGTACAATGGAACCAACTATTCCAAGCCACAGACCTTCTAAGAAGAACGGCCAGCGGATAAAATTATTTGTTGCCCCTACTAATCTCATAATCTTAATTTCTCGGCGTCTAGCAATAATCGTAATCTTAATTGTATTGGAGATTAAGAAAATAGCCGTTAGGAACAAGCCAATGATTAGTACAATCCCGACATTTCGGGCTGCATTAATGAACTTAAATAGTTTTTCTACCTTGCCCTGACCGTACTTAACCTTTGCGACAAAGTTGTTTTTTTCAATTTGCTTCGCCACTTTCATCGTATCTGACGGGTTTTTCGTTTTAACGATAAATACATCATTTAAAGGATTATCTTGTTCGAAAAGTTTAAACGCTTTTCCATCCTCACCAAGACTCTTGACTAAGTTATTAAGTTCTTGGGTTTTCGGTGAAAATTCGATGCTTTTTACTTCTGGTATACTATCAATCTGTTTTCTTAATGTTTCCTGGTCCTGCTTATTGGCAGCGACATCAATGTGAACGCGGATTTCTACGTCCTGTTCAATGGTTTGGGCTACTCTGTTCAGGTTCATCATAATCGCGAAAAATACACCCACAAGGATTAATGTAACGGTAACGGCACCAATGGATGCAAAGGTCATCCAGCCGTTTCTTTTAATACTTTTAACACTTTCACGGGCGTGACGGCCAATCGTTCTAATTTTCATAACCGTATTCACCTCTCTGCTCATCACGTACAATCTTTCCGCCTTCAATGGCAATAACGCGATGCCTTATTGTATTAACGATTTCTCTATTATGCGTTGCCATCACAACCGTTGTTCCTCTATTATTGATTTCTTCAAAAATCCTCATGATCTCCCATGACGTTTCTGGGTCAAGGTTACCCGTTGGCTCGTCCGCAATAACTATCTTTGGAGAGTTAACGATGGAGCGGGCAATCGAGACACGCTGCTGCTCACCGCCTGAAAGCTCAGTAGGCAGCATTTTGATTTTATGCTTTAAACCAACAAGGTCAAGAACTTCCATTACCCGTTTTTTGATAAACTTTGGCTGAGCCTCAATTACCTCTAGGGCAAAGGCGACATTTTCATAGACGGTTAAGGAAGGTAGCAGCTTAAAGTCTTGGAAAACGACCCCTAAGTTTCTTCTAAACAAAGGGACCTTTTTCATTTTTAATTTTGCAAGGTTCACACCATTTATCGTAATCGTTCCAGTAGATGGTACTTCTTCACGATACATCATTTTAATGAAGGTTGATTTACCTGCACCACTCGGACCAACCACATAAACAAATTCACCTTGATTTATTCGGACATCTATACCGCTAATGGCAGTAACACCATTCGGATATTTCTTATATACTTCTTGTAGTTCTATCATTTATTATCACCTATAATTGAAGTTAGTTCGAATATTATTCGACAATAATCTTCTTATTTTCACAGAGTCGGGACCACAATAACAAACAAGATGTGCACAATTTCGCATATTTTTATTATAACATCATAATTTGCTAAAAAAAGCGGTAAAATTATTACAGTTTCTTTTCAAAAAATTACAAAACCTGACAAGTTTCTATTATTCGCAACTTTTTAATATAATAAAAAACGTTCTGAATAAAAACAGAACGTTTTTGTTTCATTATTATTTTTTGGCTGCCAGCCATGTAGCAATCGTATTGGCATCATCACCAGTAACTAAACCTGCAGGCATTCCGCCTGATTTACCGTTTTTAAGAATGTCTAATATTTCATCTTTTGAATACTTTGAACCAACTTTAGTTAAGTTTGGTCCCATGCCGCCCTTCATATCACCGCCATGACAGCTAGAGCATTTTTGATCGAAAATCTTTTGGGCATCACTAGCATTTGAGGTCTCTGTCCCTCCCCCGCCAGTATCTTTTTTGGTAGTATCCTTGTCACCACCGCCGCCACATGCAGCAAGTCCCATTACAAGAGAGGTTCCGAGTAATAGGGTTAACAGCTTCTTCTTCATCAAAACAACCCCCTTTTCAAGTAAATGTTTCCATCAATGTACTATTATACCAATCCTATGCGCGTTTGAAACCTTCACCAAGCACCTCAGCCGCATCCATAACAATAACAAAAGCAGATGGATCAAGGGTTTTAACCAAATGTTTCAATTTTGTGAACTCTGTTTGATCTACCACGCACATCAGCACTGGCCGTTTATGGTCTGTAAAACCACCATATGCTGATAGTTTTGTCACTCCACGGTCAATTTTATTCAGTATTCCCTCTCGCACTTCATCCTGATTATTCGTTATGATCATTGCCATTTTCGAACGTCCAAAACCAACCTGGACAAGGTCGATGGTTTTACTTGTCACATAAAGGGCAATTAGTGCATATAACCCTTTTTCAATATCGAATACTGCCGCTGCCGTCAGTACAATTAGCCCGTCAATCATCACAACGCATCTTCCAAGGGTAAAACCGGTATATTTATTGATGATCTGAGCAGCTAAATCCGTCCCTCCAGTGGAAGCATTTCCCCGGAACACAATTCCAAGCCCAAGACCAACACCGATCCCTCCAAATAAAGCCCCAAGCAAGGCATCATGAGTCCATGGTTCAAGATGTTTCGTGAGAAAAACAACAAATGGCAGAAAGATGGTCCCAACAAGGGTTTTAACTCCGAATTGTTTTCCTAAAAAAATAACACCGGCAATAAATAAAGGAATATTGAAGGCCCATTGGACATAGGCTGGTTCCCACCCTAATACTCCCTTTAAAATCGTACTAATTCCGCTTACTCCTCCCGATGCCACTTGGTTAGGAAGCAAAAACACATTAAAGGTTAATCCGATGATTGCAGCTCCAATCAACACGAAAATATAATCAACTGCCACTCTCAATTTCGGATAGGTTCGTGTCAGATTACTAAGTATATTCATACAACGTATTCTCCTCTATTTTCTTCTATAAATATAAAACCGAAAGTGAGTATAGCATTACATAAATATGGGTGTAAATGGCATTATGTTAACGTGTTAAAGTGGTAATAGAGTGAACCTCATAGCTGGATTTGTTATTGTTAGCATTTGCCTTTATTCATTAATTCATTAGAAAAAAAGCCTTCACCGAATATGTCGGCAAAGGCTTCTTCCTTATGAAATTCGTGAACGTAAATAGGCATTGATAAACTGATCTAAATCTCCATCCATTACCGCTTGAACATTCCCCGTTTCCGCACTCGTACGGTGGTCTTTGACCATGGAGTAAGGGTGAAAGACATAGGAGCGGATTTGGCTTCCCCAGCCAATCTCTTTCTGTTCTCCGCGGATTTCCAAAAGTTCTTGTTCCTGGCGTTCAATTTCCCGTTGATATAGCTTCGCTTTTAACATTTTCATCGCTGACTCACGGTTTTTAATTTGTGAACGTTCCGATTGACATGTAACAACAACTCCTGTTGGTAAATGGGTAATCCGGACAGCCGAGTCGGTTGTATTAATATGCTGTCCACCAGCACCTGTTGCACGATACGTATCAATTTTTAAATCCTCGGTGCGGACTTCCACCTGAATTTCTTCATTAAATTCAGGCATAACTTCGCAAGAAACAAACGAGGTATGACGTCGTCCTGAAGCATCAAACGGCGAAATCCGGACAAGCCGGTGAACCCCTTTTTCTGCTTTCAAATAGCCATAGGCATTATGTCCTTTGATCGACAATGTCACACTCTTGATTCCCGCTTCATCCCCAGGAAGATAGTCAAGTGTTTCCACTTTAAAGCCCTTCTTTTCTGCCCAGCGAGTATACATGCGAAGGAGCATGGATCCCCAATCCTGGGATTCCGTTCCACCGGCACCCGGGTGCAGCTCTAATATTGCATTATTTTTATCATATTCTTCACTTAAAAGTAGCTGAAGCTCAAATTGAGCTAAACGACTTGATAATTGTTCTAGCTCTTCTTCAAGCTCAGCCCTTAATTCTTGGTCATCTTCTTCTTTAACCAGTTCATAGGTGATTTCGAGATTTTCGTAGGATTCATTTAACCCCAAAAACTCATTTACCTGATCTTTTAACGCATTGGCTTCGCTAATAACCGTTTGAGCCTTTTCTTGGTCATTCCAGAAATCAGGCTGCAGCATCTCATCATCTAGCTCAGCAATTCTGGCTTCTTTATTTTCAAGGTCAAAGAGACCCCCTAAAGTCCGCTAATGTTTTAGCTGTTTTCTCAAGTTCATTCCGAATTTCTGCTAATTCCATTTTCTTCACCTCTATAAAAAATAATCATTATGTGTTTATTAAATTAATCAGTCCCTATCCATTATAGCGTGATAACCTAAATAAATTCAAAATTAGACCATCATATTTTTAAAACACTCCTATCCCTAGGCGAAAATTACCTGCAAAATTCCATTAAATATCCTTAGTATTTATATATTTCAATGTGTCAAAGATGGTACTATTAAATTAGAACAGACTGGATCATCCCTTATACATAGAAAATTTAGTTTGGGAGCTAAACCAAAGTAAAGGAGCAGGAGAATGGAGAAAATAAACCGTAATGAACCTTGTCCTTGCGGAAGTGGGAAAAAGTATAAAAAGTGCTGCGGTGTACATGATGCCATTTCCATCACTGGGGTCCTATTAAATGAAATAGATGAACTGCAAAAACAGTTCCTCCATTTTGCTTACTATCATTATGGTCATGATATTATAGAGGATTTTGAGATTCTAGAAGCAAGTATGGAAATCGAAAACGACCAGGAGCGGGAATTCTATGAATTGATTCACGCCATTTGGTTTTCTCTTTTTGAAGGTTTGGATGATGGCGAAACCATCGTTTCAAAATTTATTTCAGCTGAAGCTGGCAAAATAAAACGTCCTAAATTAAAGCAGATTTTAAAGTCATGGACCTATGCAAGAACGGTAGCCGGGATCGTTCTTGCTGTAGATGATAATCTCCTGACCATTCAAGATGGTTTTACATCAGAGCGCCTTGAGTCGATTAATTTAAATGAAACCTATGAGGTAAAGGAAGGAGCGTTCTTTGTTGGTATCCTGCTGCCCTTTGAACAAAAATATGTTTTCTTTCCCTCACCATTAGAATTGCCAGATCTTAAGCCGGATCTAGCTATTTCCTATATCGAAGATAGCAGTATGGATGCAGATTATGACTCTCCACAAGAATATTTGACAGACTTCTTTATGGATGTAGTCAGTGAGCTGCCGATGGTGGGAGGACTGCTCGAAGTAGATGAGATGGATTGGCCTGCCCCTATATACAAGGAAGTAGCCAACCTTTTTAAAGAAAAATTGGAAGAACAAATACCGCCTCCCATTTTAGATACAGGAGTGATTCTTTGGCATCAATTTTGTCAAAAAAGACAAAAACGAATCCAAAACCCAACTATTTATGTAGCTGCCCTTCATTATTTATTATCAACTTTTGCTCCTATAGAACAAGTAACTCAAAAGGAATTAGGGAAACAATATGGCGTGTCTCCAAGGAGCATTTCGACTATCACCTCAGAGCTTGAAAAAGAATTAAAAGATGAAATTGGCGAGTTAATTAGGATCATCTATACGGAAGATCCGATTTCTGTTCAGGTTCCGCCCCAGGTCATTGAGTTTCCTAAAAAGGAAGATTCTCAATCTGCAAAGACTGCGGAGACAATTTCTAGTGTCACGCCACTTCAGAATGTATCAGATAAACCTGTAAAGAAAACCAATGGGCGAAAGGTTTCTAGGCGTGATGAGGAACGGGCCCGCAACTTAATCTATGACGCTATGCAATCGGACGGTAAACAGCGTTATAAATTGGCAGAAGAAGCACTAAAGCTAAATCCAAATTGTGCCGATGCATACGTGATCCTTGCAGAAAAAACCAAAAGTTTAGAGGAAGCAATCTTGCTTTATGAAAAAGGAATCCAAGCCGGCGAAAGAGAACTCGGCAAAGAATTTTTCATGGAAAACAAGGGTTACTTTTGGGGGTTAATTGAGACAAGACCATTTATGCGGGCAAAACTTCATTATGCGGAGGCCCTTTCACTTTTTGGAAAGGTGGACAAAGCTGCCAAGCAATACGAAGAATTACTGGAATTAAACCCGATGGATAACCAAGGTGTCCGGTACTCGTTGTTTGTTGCTTATATGGATTTAGAGGACTTTGACAAGGCACATATGCTCCTTGATTTATATGAAGAAACGAGTGCTCAACAGTTATACAACAAACTATTGCTGGAGTTAGTTAAAAATGGCTACACAGCAAGAGCCGGCATGCTGTTGAAGGGGGCAAAAAAGGAAAACAAATATGTCATTCCTTATTTAACCGGAAAGAAAAGACTTCCTGCCTATCCGCCGGATTTTTACGGCGTTGGGGATGAGAATGAAGCGATTGTTTATGCAGATATGCATTTGCATTTGTGGAAGAAGATGGATGGGTTGGTGGAATGGTTGAAGGGGAAATAGATTACTTTCCATCACTTCTTAAAATAAGAAACACGAGAGTTTTTTGCTCTCGTGTTTTCGTGTTTATGGACTTGATGTTTTCACACCTGCAAGCGGGGCATGGGCTGCATTCATTGATTGTTCTCTAAAGTCCTTATAAGTCTTTGTTTGATCACTATGACATTCCGAGCAGCCTCTCACATCATCCGCTTGGTGCCCAGAGATGGTTGAATCAATGGCAGCCTTTTTACCATAAATCTCTCTTCCTTTATTGTGGCAATTTAAACAGAAATTTCGTTCATTTGCTGCGTTCCATGTGGTTCCCACGGTTTTAAATTTATCATTTTCAGATACACCAGGATTATTCCCCAGTATTTCTCTTAAATTCATTAAATTATTTGAACCATGTGTTTCATGACACTCTGCACAAGGAATTGGACCGCTTAGTAAACTGCCATCACGTTGGGTTTGTTGATCAGCAGGCAGAGTAAAATTGTGACCTGAACTTTGTTTAAGATATAGTGTTTCGATATCGGATGGATTAGAATCCACCGCACTTTTTTCAGCATTATGGCATCTTAAACACAAGGAATAATCAGATAGGGTTTTAAGGGTAGAATCAGTTAGTTTATCTGAAATCGTTCCTTTAGCAGTTAAAGATTTATTATATGCTAGTGTTTCTAATTTCCCCTTATCACTACTTATGGTTGAAAAATCTATATAATCATGACATGATTCACAAGTTGTATCGAAGCTGTCTACTGTTGGATTAGATAATCCTTGATCAGGATTTGCTTTGTTGTGTGTATACACATAATGATCTTTTAATAGGTTTTGATTTTCTTCTGACCATTCTAAATGTGGATTATGGCAGCTAGCACAAGATTCCTGCTGTTTTAATACTGTATTAGCAGCAGTATAACCATGAAGGTGCTGACTATCCTTATTTTCGATAGATGGCGCATTTAATGTCCCATCATGACATGCCATACAATAATTTTGTGATGGATCATTAGCTGGCTGATTTTTTGAAAGTTGCTCTGTAAATTCAATTTGATATGACCCTCCTGTTAAAGAAGAGCTCTTGGAATCATGCGGTCTATGGCAGGCCGCACACATATTGGTATTTAATTTATAATGTCCATGTGGATTGGATGATGCGTGACTTTGCGGATCATCTGGATCATCCCACTTGACATTCGTCATGGTTGTGAATTTAAAAAGCTTAGTAAAAATGGGATTATCCAAATCATCCATAAGTTGTGGATCAACATAAACCAAATAGGTTTTATTCATTTTTAATTCATTATTATTAGGGGTAAAGATCATGTCATAATAATATTTTCCATCTTTAACAACTGGTTCACTTATTTTTGTTGTGCCTTGTAATGTATTGGAACCTAATAATATTTTAATAGGGTCATAATTATTATTTTTTATCTTATTTTTTAGTTGATTCATTTGCTGGTCATCCACTATGGTAATCTTTAATTTAGCATCTAGAGGGACATTGGTTAAATCTTCGCCCTTTCGACCAGCTCCATCAGCTAGAATAATTGCTGTTTCCTTCACGTATGGTCTTGTTAAAAATAGGGTGAACTTGATAGTTGAAACGCCGGTTTCATTAGTTAATAAGTTTTTAATCTGTACTGTAAAATTATGTTCCCCTTCTTCCAGGGAAATTGTGGAGAACGTCCATTTCTTCGGCGAACTACTTTCATCAATAGCCCAATCCGACTGATTCGTAATGGAATCTGAAATGATTTTACTATTTTCATCAAAAACAATAAATTGCAAGTCACTCTTTGAAACATTATCTGCAGTATATTCGCCTGAAATCTCTACTCGTTTTGAATTTAGAATATCATCTGATTGTGGAGTTGTAATTGAAATACTAGGTACAGTTATTACTGTCGAATTAGTGATAGTAAATGAAAGAGTAGCCGTTGATACATCGTTTGTAGCTGTATTTTTAACTTCTACAGAAATAACATGACTTCCCTCTTGTAAGGACGAATTAGTAAATGACCATGTCTTAGGTGTACTGGTATCGTCAATAGTCCAATCTGATTGGTTGGCAGAAGAATCTGATATAACGTTACCATTTTCAGAAGCCGAAAAAAGGAGATCAGTCTTTGTAATATTATCAGCTGCATAGGTTCCCGAGATTGTAACATCCCCTTTATTAACGACTGCATCTGGGGATGGGGAGTCAATTGTAATGGAAGGCTGACTTTCAATCGCTGAGTATACACCTGTAGGTTGAAAGGAAAAAATTGAGGTTAGCACTAATAATATAATTAAGAAACTACAAAAGTACTCTGTCTTCATCTTGTAGAATGGTTTCATATTTTTCAACTCTTTTTCTGGTAAATTTTATATAATTTTCTATTGTAACTTAATTATATATAGGAATTATATGATTATTATAGCAATCAAGCTGAGAAAAAGTTGGGGCAGAAATAAAGCAATTTATTGACAGAATTGTGTCTTATATTTTGACTAAATTGTGTCTTATATTTTGACTAAATTGTGTCTTTATGAAATAATAAAATAAAAGCAAGGCAACAATTATTTGCTACCTTGCTCTTTAAACAACTACATTTCACTTTTTAAAGCTAACAAGTAGTGGCGCTATTTGTTGGCTTTTTTATTGTCTTGGAGTACCTGGCTGACCAGATTTTAATGCATCGCCAGCCACAGGGCCTACAGAGTGGCTGCCATAAACAGGATCGTTTGCAACTGGATCAATGTGGTTATTGTTAGGGTTATTAATAAATTGTCCTCCTGAACCATGACAAGCGTAACATACTGACATACCAGTATAACGTTTTAATGCAGAAGATGGGTTTGGATCCACAAAGTAACTCAAATCATTTTTATGATTTGCTGATGTGAATTGAGATTCATCGTTAGCATCTTTCATGATTGTTGCATCAGTACCGTGACCGAAGTGGCAGCGCACACAAGTAAGCTTGTCATTTCCAGTAGTGTGCCGGTGTGCTTGTGTGTACACTCCAGTTTCATTTGTACGTACGTTAGATAGATAGTCAGTGTGACAAGAAGCGCAATATTTACTCATTTCTGTACCACTGTCATAGATATAATTATCAAAGGTATTATCAAATAGAGATCTAATATCAGTAGTAGTTTCGACATCAATACCTAGGGATATTTGTGCCTTAGTAACTGCATCAACTGCTCCAGCATCACCAAATGCAAAGCCATCTCTCCAAACAAATGTAAGGCCAGTACCCGCACCAGTTAAGATTGTATTAGCTGGCTCGCGGCTAGAACCTCTTAACCATAAAGAATAGTCTTTAGCATAAGCTTTGCCAGTCCATCTGTATGTCTGGATCACTTTTTTGCCTACTGTAACATTTGCACGGGTATATAAGTAACCCTCTGCCTTTGTATCAGTGGAAAGGTCACTGGCTGCTACAGTTTTCTTGGCAACAATATATGGTGTAGTCATGGAAGCCGGTAACTTACCACCATTGGCATCAATATCGTAAATAGAAAGATCTTTAAATAATTTACCGTTTAATGAATCCTTTTGAGATTCAGTTGCATTAGCGAGTGTTACTCCTGATGGTAATGCTTTGTATTCAACTCCGCCCCAGCCTAGTGGGTCCATATTCAAGTTGTTTTCTGCAGTAGAACCGGAACCGTGTGGTGCGTGACAGCTTGCACAGTTAAATTCATTCCCCCAGATAACATTACCTGATACGCTTTTTGTGTTTCCTCCAGGAGCTGCACTTACTTTAATGGAGCCGTCTGATTGGTGAAGGGAACCGTTGTGTGTAGAATCTGTTTTAATGTTAAAAGTACCAGCAATCTCATTTGGAGTTTCTTCATTAGCTGTTGCAAATGCATTGTATGCTCCAGTTGTACCATCATGACAAGCAGAACATGTGCTGTATACGCCGTCTTTAAATAATAAAGCTTCACCGTTAGCAGCAGTATGCGTTTGGTGACAGCCTGCACAAGAGTTTGTGTTGTTTTGATAGAAACCGTGAGTATTTCCGCCTTTCTTAGCAGTTCCAGGCTGTCCAGTATGGTTGGCGTTTGTAATTCCTGAACCATCCACATCCAAAAGACCATTAGGGTCATTTGCTATGGAAGCCAAAGCTGGATTTTCATGAGAATAATTTACAGCGAATTTAGTCTCGGTTGGTGTAGCGCCGTCCATAAGGACAAATTTATAAATAATCTTTGCCTGATAATTAACACCAGTAGCAGGATCAGTTGATTGTGGGATAGTGATTGTTCTGTACTCAGCAGCAGCACCAGTTGGTTCTGGGTATGCCGGTACATCATTTAACTCAGCTGATGTAAATTTTAATGTATACTCCCCACTATCTTGTCTCTCATAAACTTTTACGCTAAAGTCTTTGGTAGGATCGTCACTAGTGTTAATAAACTTAAAGCTAAACCCTTGGCCGTTTGCTGTCAAACTGCCCCAGTAGGCACCTCTTGCAAAAACAGAGGTGCTGAGTATTCCCACTAAAATGAATGTTAGGATTAGTGAGAAACTAATTTTGATCTTACTCATTCCAAAAAACCTCCCTGTTTCTCTCTTTTCTCTCTCTATCTTTTTCACTCTATTAAAACAATACTTCCTCTTATTTAGGCATCACCTCCTTTATCAATCTAAATGTTTAGTTAGTAATAAAGGCCAACTCTCGCATTCACGGTGTCGGTGATGAGCACTTCCCCTTTGTCATCAATGAACAATCCGTTTGGAAGATAAAATTGTCCTTTATCGCTGCCGATTCCACCATATTGGAAAACTTGTTTCCCGTTTTTATCAAAACCATAAACGTAATGAGTCATGTTATCAACCAATAGTAAGGTTCCATTTTCTTCAACCCCAATTCCTCTAGGGTTCACGAACTTAGAGCTGCCTTTACCATCTGTTGAACCGTTAATAATCCGCTTGAAATTCCCTTTTTTATCATACATGACAAGACGTTGATTGCCAGTATCGGAAACATAGATGTTTTTATCGTTGTCAATGGCGACTGCATTAGGCGAGTTAAGAAAATCGTCTTTCCCAGTCGCAGTTGCGATTTCAAGCAATTTCTTTCCTTTTAAGTCAAATACTAATACTTTATTTTTTGGAATATCAGTTACGTAGAGTTTATTATTGTAAATTCGTAGACCGCCAGGGCCCTTTAACACATCAGCTTTGTTTGCAACTTCAAAGTATTTAATGAATTGTCCCTTTGATGTAAAGATGGAGATTTTGGCGTTGTATAAGTCAGCAACATAAATGTTTCCATCCTTATCTCCTGCAATACCGTAAGGGAATTGAAATTGACCTTTATTTGTACCTTCTTTGCCAAATTTAAAAATAGGTGTTCCAGAAGTATCAAAAGCTTGAACTTGTTTATGATTAGTATCTGTTACATAAACGTATTGACCTACCTTAGTAACATCCATTGGCTTTTCAAGCGGGTTATCTAAATCCCCTTGAATATAGTAGCTTAATGTCGGAGGCCCTCCTGGTTTTACATCACTTGCTACTTTTATTGCATCATCCTGAAGATGGAAGAAGTAAATAACCGCAAACAGAGCAATACTAAATACGACAATAGCACCCATCCATTTATACGTTGTCTTTTTTTTCATGAATCCCATCTCCTTCCTTATTTCTTTTTAGATTTTAAGCGTTCTAATGCTTCTAATGCTGGTTTAAATGTTGGGTCAAAGGAAAGAGATTCTTTATAGATATCTTCTGCGTCCTTTAGCTTTCCTTGATTCTCTGCAATTAAGCCTGTCTCATAGATAATATCTGTATTTCCTGGTTTAAATCGATAGGCTTGTTGAAGTGCTTCAGTTGCTTTGTCATACATCTTTAATTTTCGGTAGCTTCTTCCTTTTAATAAAAGACTTTTATAATCCTGCGGAGAGAGTTTTGCTGCCTTTGTAGCCATTTGAAGTGCATCATCAGTTCTATTTTGTTTATCATAAACAATGGCTAAATTAAGATAAGCTGCATAATAATCTTTATCTAAGCTTTTAGCTGTCTGATATTCTTTAATGGCATTGTCATCGTCACCTTTTAAGAAATAACTATACCCCAGTTGAACTCTTAAACTTGGATCATTTGGTTTCTCTTCCACAAGTGCCTTGTTATATTTTATTTGTTCAACAATTTGATCATCATTCTTATTCCAAAGGTATTTTTCACTTATAAAGTAGCCGGCAGCTAGGCAAATGGCCAAGGTTGCTACAAGGATGATAAGGGATTGCCACCATGTAAACTTGTCTTTTTTTACTTTTTGAGCATTTTGTATTCTTGATTGTTCCTGGGCATCAGGCTGAACTAGACTTTCCATATTAGCCCTCCTAATCTAGTTAATTGCCATTATTCTCTATGGCATGAAGTACATTTTGGTTTATTGTGACAGGTATAACATGACTCATTTGGTGAAGTCACTGCACTAATGTTGATTGGATGGCGTTCCTTGAAGTTTTTTCCATCATGCATAGCTGGATGACAACTGTTACAAGTAACATTCTTCGTTTTGTTAAAGCCGGTATTTTGATAATCATGGCATGCAAGACATTTTTCCTTGTTACCTTTAGCAATGGCACCATGGAGATTCGTATATCCTTTTACGTGGCTTGCTGGTTTCTTTGTATGACATTCCTGACAATAGGTATTTTCCATAGCGTATTCTTGTGCGGAAATTTGTTTTGTTTTTAAATTACCATTGCTTAAAAATTGTTGTGATGCTGGAACATCTGCCATACCTTCAATGTCTGTTTTTGACATATATGAATGACATTTATTACAAGTCTTTATGTCTTTTTTAGCTAATTTTCCATGATTCTCAGTCTTAAAATTAGAATTTTGATGGGATTTTGGCAGGATCCCATTAGAGTGGCATGTTTTACATTCAGTTGATACTTCCCTTGCTTCATGGCATTCCATACACGTTTCCATTTTTGGTCTTGTAAAAATTACATCGCTCATCATGGATTTTCCTAGAGAAGTGTCCCATTTATCATAATCGGATTTAAATGTTACATTTCTTTCAGATATTTTCCCGTGTGCAACCCCGCTGTGACACTGCGTACATTTAATATCTTTAGCTAAGTGCTTATTATGTGGAATGATTAAATCTCCTGATGTTGTTACTTGTCGTTTACTCATATCATGACATTGTTCACATGCGGAATTAGGTATCTCTTTAGGCATTTGAATGGGTGCTGTATAGGAATTGGTTTCCTTCTCAAAGATCTTAGTTATGCCTTCAGCTTTATCTTTCGCTATATTTTTGGCCCCCGGCTGTATATGACAGCTAACACAATCAACCTCACTATGTGAAGAAGCTTTCCAGGTATAGTATTCAGGCTTCATCTCATGACAAGATGAACAAAAAGATGAACTTGAGCTTGCTTCTAGCCCAAATGTGCCTAAAGCAAAAAATAGGGCTAGAAACAAAACGGTTAGAGTCATTATTTTTATTACCTTATAGCGATAACTCGGAGGGGCCGATCGCGTTTCTTTTTCCTCTTCCATAAAAGCGTCCCTCCAGATTGAGATTTAACTAGTTTTTCGCATCATCTTTAAAGCCAGTTCTATGGCAGTATTGGCAGTAAACATCTGTTGCTGCTTTAGCTTCAGTCGAGTCAGCTTTTGGTTTTTCGAAATCGTGGCATACAAAGCACTCTGCTTTTTGATTAGCTGTTTTTGCCTTATTAGCATGAGCTGTTAACCATTGATCACTATTTCCGTGACTAGTCGGACGATCAGAGTGACATGCGCTGCAGAATTTATTAGTTCTTGCTTGTTCTTTAGCCAGCGTTACGTTCGGTGTGTATTTCACTTTCTTATTTCCCATTTTAAGAAGAGAAATAATATCTTCTTTTGGAATTTCTCTAACCCATTTAGAATCTTGGTGACATTCCATACACGTATCTAGCTTTTTGATCGCTGTCGTTCCGTGATTGTTGTTCCAATCTAGGTTTTTGTGGGATTTTGGAACCTCTGTCTGTTTGTGGCAGGTTGTACATTCCATTGAAAGCTTCACATCTTTCTTTTCCTTGCCAATTGCTTGCAAAATAATAGATTGTGTTTTTTCATCATTTGCTGATGCCAATGTTTCAGTAGTATTCACTTCACTTGCTGCTTCAGTCTTAGCTTCTGCCTTTTCTTCCCCGTTTGCAGCCGTTTTGGTTTCTTCAAGTTTTTTCTCTACTTCTTCCGGATTCGGCGGAACACTATAGGCTGGGTCCTTCCAAGGTTTTTCGCCATTATTCACTTTGTCATGACAGTCAATACAGGTTCCCATGTTAGGTCTCAAGTATTTTTCTTCCATTAACTTTTCAGCGCTTTCCTTTGTCCATTCGCCGCGCACATCTTCCGTATTGATTCCGCGAGAAGCCATTTTCGCATGGACGACACCTGCGTGACAGGTTATACAAGGGATCCCTTGTTCAATATGTCCTTTGTGGTTAACCTTTAAGTCCCCTGAAGCTGTCACTAAACGATTTTTCGAGTGACACTGTAAACAGTTTTGGTTGGAAACTGCTTCTTCTTCTGTTTGAACAATTTGTTTTGGCACACCCGTTGCGTGATAGTATAATTCCTTAACTGATTTCATTTTGTGTGTGATCATATTAACAGCACCAGGTTTTATATGACATTGGACACATGAGATCTGATTGTGTGCACTGGCTGTGTAAGATGAATATTCTGGCTGCATTTCATGACAGCTGGAACAGAATGACGGAGAGTTTGTAAAAGCGATGACTCCATATCCCCCGCCAAATAAAACAATACAGCCTATTAATGAAACAAATAGTAATTTCCACCTGTTAACTGGATTTTTCCAATCTATAGCTCTGAATTTTTGCCAGAGTCTGCGTATTGGGCCCGTCTTTTTTCTATTTTCTCTCGATTCGGGTTCTGTCTCTTTATTTTTTCTCCCCCAAAAGGCCACTTGTACTCACCCTTCCCATATCGGACTTTTTATCTATTTATTTTCCATATTAACCTCTCTAAAGGTAGTATCTAATATTGCCAGAGTATATTCCAATGTACAATTTGTGAATATTTTTTCATACTTTCGACAAGTTCATTTTCACCTAAAAACAACATATAAATGTTGTTATATAAAGGGTTATTTATCACTGTCCTTATGTTGTAAAATTAAGTGAGTTGTATTTTTATACGAAAATAACCCCATTATATGCGATTATTATACAATTCTAAGTTCCTTCCTGTTTAACCGCCATCTGTTTGTCAAAATTGACGGAAAATCGAATTTTTGACCATGCTTTATTAGGAGTTCAATGGACAAATAATATATAATAGTAGAATCACAATTTTTCCTCTGTTTTAACATTGTTGTCACTGTAAAAAGTAAATGGTAAGATGAAAAGGGAAAATATCGAACATTTTGACGGATTTTTTTATTGTGAATTAGTCTCAGATAAAGGAGCGTTCATCAGGTATGGGGATTTTAAATAAAGTATTTGATATGAACAAACGCGAGTTGAAGCGTTTAGACAAGCTTGCTGCGAAAGTAGACGAGCTTGCAGCCGCAACAGAAAGATTAACGGATGATCAGCTTCGTGAAAAAACAGAAGAATTTAAAGCACGCTATCAAAAAGGCGAAACACTTGATGATTTGCTTGTTGAAGCATTCGCGGTTGTCCGTGAAGGCGCCCGCCGTGTGCTTGGATTATATCCGTACCACGTCCAGTTAATGGGTGGTATCTCTCTTCATGAAGGGAACATTTCCGAAATGAAGACCGGGGAAGGTAAAACGTTAACGGCAACGATGCCGGTTTACTTAAATGCACTATCTAGTAAAGGGGTTCACGTTGTTACAGTCAACGAATACTTGGCAAGCCGCGACGCCACTGAGATGGGACAGTTATATGAATTTTTAGGACTCACTGTCGGTTTGAATCTCAACAGTATGGATAGCGAAGAAAAGCAGGCTGCCTATGCGGCAGATATTACCTACGGAACAAACAACGAATTTGGTTTCGACTATCTACGTGATAATATGGTCCTTTATAAAGAGCAAAAGGTTCAACGGCCACTTTTTTATGCGGTCATTGACGAGGTTGACTCCATCTTAATCGACGAAGCCCGTACACCATTAATTATTTCAGGCTCCGCGCAAAAATCAACCGCCCTTTATATACAAGCGAATGCGTTTGTAAGAGTGCTGACAAAAGATGTGGATTACACGTATGATGAGAAAACAAAAGGCGTTATGCTGACTGAAGAAGGGATTAGCAAAGCAGAGAAGGCTTTCGGAATCGAAAACCTCTTTGATATGGCACATGTTACCCTGAACCATCATATTAACCAGGCTTTAAAAGCAAATGTCAGCATGCATCTTGATGTGGACTATGTTGTCCAGGATGGCGAAATTGTCATTGTGGACCAATTTACTGGCCGTTTGATGAAAGGCCGCCGCTATAGCGAAGGATTGCACCAGGCCATTGAAGCAAAAGAAGGCCTTGAAGTTCAAAATGAAAGCATGACAATGGCTACCATTACGTTCCAAAACTACTTCCGTATGTACGAAAAATTGTCTGGTATGACTGGTACAGCGAAAACGGAAGAAGAAGAGTTCCGTAACATCTATAATATGAATGTTATTGTGATTCCAACAAATAGACCGATTGCCCGTGATGACCGTCCGGATTTGATTTACGCAACCATGGATGGTAAATTCCGTGCGGTTGTTGAGGATATTGCTGAGCGTCATCAAAAGGGACAACCTGTTCTTGTTGGTACAGTCGCTATTGAAACATCCGAATTAATTTCAAACTATTTATCCAAAAAACGGATTCAGCATAATGTCTTGAATGCGAAAAATCACGAACGCGAGGCTGAAATCATTGCCGAAGCAGGACATAAAGGTTCAGTAACCATTGCGACCAACATGGCCGGTCGTGGTACGGATATTAAGCTTGGGGAAGGTGTTCTTGAACTAGGCGGACTCGCTGTTATTGGTACCGAGCGCCACGAGAGCCGGCGGATTGATAACCAGCTTCGCGGACGTTCCGGACGTCAAGGGGACCCTGGTGTGACTCAGTTCTACTTATCTATGGAAGATGAATTGATGCGCCGGTTCGGCTCTGACAATATGAAAGCCATGATGCAAAGACTTGGCATGGATGATTCCCAGCCAATTCAGAGTAAAATGGTCTCTCGTGCGGTTGAATCTGCACAAAAACGCGTGGAGGGCAACAACTTTGATGCCCGTAAACAGCTCTTACAATATGACGACGTTCTTCGTCAACAGCGTGAAATCATTTACTCCCAGCGTGATGAGGTATTAGAATCTGAGAACCTTCGTGACATCGTTCAGAAGATGATTCTAAACTCGCTTCAGCGGAATGTAGAAGTTCATGCCCCTCGTCATGAGGATGAGGAAGAATGGGATCTTAAAGCGATTGTGGAATACGTTCATGCCACGCTTCTCCATGAAGGGGATATTACGGTAGATGACCTAAAAGGCAAAGAGCCGGAAGAAATCGTTGAAACGATTTTTGCCAAAGTCGGGGAACGCTACGAAGAGAAAGAACAGATCCTGTTCCCTGAACAGATGCGTGAATTTGAGAAGGTTGTCACACTACGAGCCGTTGACTCTAAGTGGACAGATCATATTGATGCGATGGATCAGCTTCGTCAAGGAATCCATTTACGTGCCTATGGACAAATTGATCCACTTCGTGAATACCAGCATGAAGGTTTCGCGATGTTTGAAGCGATGATTCAATCGATTGAAGATGAAACGGCCATGTACATCATGAAGGCAGAAATTCGTAATAACCTTGAGCGCCAGGAGGTTGCAAAAGGTCAAGCTGTGAATCCGAAGGAAGACGGCGAACCAGTGAAGAAAAAGCCAAAAGTGAAACAGCTTGATGTCGGCCGTAATGCTCCATGTATCTGCGGAAGCGGGAAGAAGTATAAAAACTGCTGTGGAGTAGGAAAATAAATACTTTTAGGATTGGCGAGTCAACCGCCAATCCTTTTTATATGAAAAAAATCAAATTGTTGATAAGTGAACAAGTTGTTCATTAAATTGTGAATATTGTGGATATAATGAATCTGTTTTTGTGAATAATCATCATAAAAAGAGTTATCCACATGGGGATAACTCTTTTTATTAGTTCCTTTTCATATATTCTAGAATCTCCCAAGTCCCTTTGGACCATAAGAAGTATTCGCATACGACTGGGTAGCAACCGCACCGACCCCGGCTTTTGCCCATGGAACTACTGCTCCTACTCCTAAAAACTTCGATTGTACCGCAATTCCCCACTCTTTTTCATTTGGATCATAGCCAATGATTGAAAATGTCATTATGTAACCTCCACTATGTTTAAAGCTAATTTTATAAAAGATAAGATTACAGTATATCGAAAATGTATATTCTATCCAAAAAAACGCTGCTCCCAATTTGGAGCAACGTTTTTATTCCTATTAATGTGCTTCAATTAAGCCATAGCGACCATCTTTCCGCTTATATACAACATTTGTACGGTTAGTATCTGAATTTGTAAATACATAGAAGCTGTGGCCAAGCATGTTCATTTGAAGAATGGCCTCTTCACTATCCATTGGTTTCAAATCGAAACGCTTTGTACGTACTAATTCAAGATCTTCATCATCATAATCGTGAACTTCAGGGCTTTCGGGTGCAACAAAAGTGAAAGATGGTTCCCCTTTTTCACGGAATTTACGGTTCACTTTGGTTTTGTGTTTGCGAATTTGACGCTCTAACTTGTCAGTAATTAAGTCAATTCCCGCATACATATCAATGTTTGTTTCTTCAGCACGTAATACTAACTGTGGCAGCGGAATAGTTACTTCCACTTTTGAAGATTTATCTTGATTGAATCGAAGATTCACGTGTACTGTCGCATCTGGTGCCTCAGTAAAATAACGCTCTAATTTGGATATTTTCTTCTCTACATACTCTCTAATTGCTGGAGTTACCTCAATGTTTTCGCCACGTACGTTATACTTCATGTGGACTCCTCCTTTTGTTAAGGCTATGTAAATACAATTCTATTTTACCCTATGAGATTCCTGCTAAAACAATACAGAAATTTTGTCGAATTATTGACAAAAACAACAGGGAAATAGTGACAATGGTGAATACAAACGTTGACTTTACTGAATTATTTTGTCTAAAATGAATGGTTATTCATATATTTATTGTATTATTTTGGAGGACTATTTGCCACTAAAACGCTTAGGTGATACGTTACATATATGTGAACTTTGAATGGAGCCGGTCTACCTTGCGATGGTTAGGGATTGAATGCTCTCTGCCCCCGCCTCTTTTAAAAGCTTGGCAGCATGTCTTAGTGTTGAGCCTGTAGTGTAAATATCATCAACTAATAAAATCCTTTTATCTTTGATATACCCATTGTGTTTCATTTTAAAAACCTGTGGGATCTGGATTCGTTCTTCCCTTGATTTTTTCGATTGCTTTTCAGAATGGACGCGGGTAAGAATTTCTGCTGCAGGAAAGCCGGCATAGGTTAGTACTGCCGTTGACTGGTTAAAGCCCCGCTCGTACAGCCGCTCTTCGCTTAAAGGGATCGGAACCAATAAATCGGGAGCCATTTCTGATACTTCTTTTTTAAAAAGTTCTATAAATACCTTTGCTAATATATAGTCGCCGCGAAATTTGTAAGTGGCAATCAGCTCTTTTAAGAAATCATTGTAAAGATAAAGAGAATGATTTTTTTCAAGGAATCCCTGCCATTCGGGGTCTGCCTCCCAGCGGGTGCAATCATGGCACAAATCACCATTGCGGTATTGTTCTCCTAAGCGGTGAAAAGGTCGGCTGCAGATTCGGCAGGTTTCCCCCTCTACTTTTTCCAGCCTTTCTTCACAAGTTGGGCAAAGAGGCTGTTCTTTTTCTTTTGAAAATAGTGCTACCCATCCAACGGCCGGGGCAATGACACGATGGCAATAGAGACAACGTTCCTGCTGAAATACACTCATTTTGCTCCCTCACGTGAATCAAGTAAGCCTCTCTTCACACCTTCCCGATTCATAGTCATAATCTGCTTCCTCGCTTTTAGCATTTCTTCCGTTTTTCCATAATGGAAAAAGCTCACCACACCTGAAGGATGATCCTTGCTTCTGCCTGCCCTGCCAGTGATTTGAACAAGGGCGCTTTCCGTAAAAATAGAATCCTCCGCTCCGACTACCGCTACGTCGATATTGGGAAAGGTCACACCTCGCTCAAGAATAGTGGTGGTGAGAAGCACGAGTATTTCCTTGTTCCGCATTTTTTGTACCTTGCCTTTTCTATCAGGATCTTCCGCATGGACCGCTTCAATGGCGGGATGAATGTCCCTTAGGATTTTAAGAGCTTTTTCCATCATCGGGATATGTGGAAAAAAGACTAATGTCTGTTTGTTTGATTGGATTCGAGTCTTTATCCAGCGAATCACATTGGGAGGCAGCTTCCCTTTTTGAAGCTGTTTTGACCAGTTCCCGCACCAAACGAACTCTGGGACTGGGAGCGGTTTGCGGTGGAACCGGGCAGGGATCGTGGTAAACGCCCTTTTACCAGAACGGCATTCCCTTTGCCATTTTGAATTGGGGGTCGCGGTTAGATAAATCAAGGCGGAAAGAGGTTTACGGGCCTGGGCGGCGGCATATTGGAGGGACTCCTCCACCGTATATGGAAAGGCATCAACTTCGTCTAATATGATGGCATCAAAAGCCTGGTAAAATCGGAGGAGCTGATGGGTGGTTGCGATGGTTAATGGCGCATACAGATGACGGTCCTCGCTCCCGCCATAAAGGGAGGCAATGGGGATTTCAGGAAATGCTGCCTTTAATCTCGGGGTCAATTCTAATACGACATCTGTTCTCGGAGTGGCAATACAGATTCTTTTTTGGGCGGCAAGTGCGGTCTCGATTCCAGCAAACAAGACCTCTGTTTTCCCTGCCCCGCAAACCGCCCAAACGAGGTGCTCTTCATTTTGCCGGATGGCTTCGACCACATGGTCAGAGGCTACTTTTTGCCCTTCAGATAATGTACCTTGCCAAGCCATGATTTGGGAAGGATTTTGTGTCTCGGGTGCGGGTCCATTCCAACTGATGAGAGGCGAGCATTCACTGATTCTCCCCATCATGAGACATTGGCGGCAATAAAGACAGTTCTCCCCGCATCTTGCGCATGGGTAATTGGCAAACCACTGTGGATCCTTGTTGCCGCATCGCACACATTCGAACTGTTTACCGCTTTTTACTATTCCCTTTCGATAGGTAAGGTAGCCATTCTGGTAGTGCTCTTGAATTTCAGAAAGTGGGAAGGGGAGATCGTCTAATAGGAGCTGTTTACCGGTAAGGCGCTTCTGGAGGTCAGGATTGCAGAGGAAGGTTGGATGAAGCATCGGCTGCGGGATGTGCGTGATGTTTGAGATGGGGAGGGAATCCTCTTTTGTGTTAGTGGGGATTAATAGGTTGTCTTTTAATGTAAATCGCATGTGTCGTCACCTACTTTGAGTTTGATGTTGTTCATATATGGTCTTGTTGGTGCTTTTGAAAAAAATAAGGTAATCGATGGGGAGTAGTTGAAGGTTATGGTGAAATAGCCATCTTCTTAGAAGGGATTGCAGTCTACGGCATTGAATCCGCGGGTCTTCGAAGGCTTCTTCTGAGCCGTCCTTGTTTTTTCGGATGTGCTGGTTAAAAACATGATCAAAATATAAGGATCCGTTGATATTTTTGGCTTCGATGATTAGGATATGGGTTTGGGAGATTAGAAGGGTATCGATTTGAAAATAGATGTTGTGGAGTTGTAGTTGAAGGTCGTGGAGGATGAGGTAGTTTTCTTGTGGCAGTTCTTTTATATAGTTTGCTAAGGCCCATTCGCCCCAGTAGCCTGCCCATCTTTTGGCTAGATCTTTTTCAAGCTCGGGATAGGTTGGATGGTTCCGGTTTCGGTATCTTTTTAGAACCACGGTGAGGATAAGTCTCATGGGAAGGGTTAGTTCTTTTATTATCAATATAGATCACTCCTTTTTTCATAGTAATTCTACATATATTGATAGATTCCTACATAGTTTTGAAAAAATTTGGGTAATTATTTTTGATTATGCAGAGGAATGGGATGCAATTCAGTGGATTTGGCCTGGAATTCCGCGTGTTTTTGGATTTTTTCCGCGCAATTTCTTATTAATTTCGCGCACTTTTCATTTTTTCCCGCGCAAAATCCCAATTTTCCCGTACACCACAAAACAAAAGCCATCCCAGCCCATAGGCCGGAATGGCATCGAACTTACTATTCTATTTCTTCATCCAGCCCATCCCCATCGCACCTTCACCTAGATGAGTACCAATCACAGCGCCGAAATAACCAATCATAAATTCCACATTCGGATACAAAGCAGCTAACTCCTGTCGCCACTCCTCTGCTTCCGCTTCACGATTCGCATGAATAATGACCGCCCGGTATTTCCCGCCGTCTGAAACATCCTCACCGAGTAAATCAACCATTCGTTTCAAAGCCTTCTTCCGTGTGCGAATTTTTTCAAACGGAACAATCACCTTGTTTTCAAAATGCAATAGGGGTTTCACCTGAAGCAAACTGCCTATAAAGGCTTGAGCACTCGACAAGCGGCCGCCCCGTTGAAGATTCGACAAATCATCCACCATAAAATAAGCTCGAGCAGTAGTTTTCAGATCCTCCAACCGGCTCATAATCATCTCAGCCGATTCCCCTCGCTCGGCCATCTCCGACGCTTCAAGTGCATAAAACCCCTGAACCATACAGCTGATCTCAGAATCAAAGGAATACACCTTGATCCCCTCCACCATCGTGCTTGCAGTGACCGCTCCCTGAAACGTCCCGCTGATGCCGCTGGATAAATGAATACTAATCACTGCATCATAGTCGGACGCAAGCTGCTCATACAGCTCCACAAATTTACCGATTGGAGGCTGCGAGGTCGTTGGCAGCTCTTTTGTTTTTATCTCTTCATAAAACGCATTTGCGGTTAAATCAACTTCTTCTTGATAAACATCAGTCCCGAAAATCACATGTAACGGGATCATGTGGATCTTCCATTTTTCTCGTAACTCTTTCGGTATGTACGCGGTGCTATCCGTGACAATTGCCGTTTTCATAAAAAAGTACCATCCTTGTCTTTTAAACTACACTTTATTGTATATGAAACCACAAAAAAAGAACACACCGTAACGGCATGCTCTAAAAAAATTATCTCACTTCTACCCAGCCATTCTTAATTGCAGAAACAACAGCCTGGGTACGGTCGTTTACGTTCATTTTTTGCAGGATATTACTTACATGGTTTTTAACGGTTTTTTCACTGATAAACAATGATTCACCGATGCCTCTATTGCTTTTTCCATCCGCAAGCATTTGTAATACTTCACATTCGCGGCGGGTTAGTAAATGTAATGGACGGCGGATTTCAAGTGTTTGCACATAGCCCCCTCCGGAACGGCCGGTGGTGGTAGCTAACTTGCGGTATTCATTTACAAGATTGTGCGTCACTTTAGGATGTAAATAAGAACCGCCATCTGCTACAACGCGAACCGCCTCAATAAGAGCATCAGCATCCATCTCTTTTAATAGATAGCCGCAAGCACCAGTTTTTAATGCATGTGTCACATAATTCTCGTCGTCATGGATGGATAAAATAATAACTTTCGTATTAGGGTACTGTTCAACAAGCTCTTTTGTTGCTTCGACACCATTTTTTCCCGGCATATTGATATCCATAATGACAACATCAGGCTGATGCTGTTCAACAATTCCTAATGCATCGCTGCCGTCATCCCCTTCAGCTACAACTTGGAATGACTTTTCGAACTCTAGTATTCTCTTAACACCTTCTCTGAATAGTTGGTGATCGTCAATAATAGCAATTTTAGTCGTCATTTGGTATTCCCCCTTGTTTCAATATAATTATTTTTCGTAAAAGAATCTTTAGTTAATTAATGGAACACGGATCAACACGCTTGTTCCTTTACCAATTTTTGAATCATAAGTAATTTCCCCTTCAAGCAGGTCAACACGCTCTCTCATCCCAATCATCCCAAACGATTCAGGCTTTTTGATGGAGGTATCGAACCCAACACCGTTATCCTTAATAAGGACTGTGACAGCCGAATGGGTAATTTCCAATCTGACTTTAATTTCACAGGCGTTGGCATGCTTGAGTGCATTTTGAACAGACTCTTGGATCATTCGGAACAGGGCAACCTCATATTTAGTTGGGAGGCGGCACTCCAGACCGGTATTGGTAAATTCAATCCTCGAGTGGTTATGATATTCTTCGATGGTTTGTAAATATTTTCTGAGGGTAGGTACAAGCCCTAAATCGTCAAGAGCCATTGGACGGAGATCATAAATAATTCTCCGAACCTCATACAGTGCGGAACGCACCATTTTTTTATAGCTATGCATTTCAGCAAATGCTTCATCAGGTCCTTGTTCCCTATAAACACGTTCAATTAGATCAGAACGCATAATCACATTGGCCAGCATCTGTGCCGGACCATCGTGAATCTCCCGGGATAAACGTTTCCGTTCTTCTTCCTGGGCTTCAATAATTTTTAGGCCAAAGTCTTGTTTGGCTTTAGCCGTTTCAATAACTTCTCCAACTTGTTTTAGATCGCTTGTCAAGTAATTCATCACAACAGATATTTGGGAAATAAGCTGGTCGGCGCGATCAATGGTGTCGTTTAACCCTATGAGGCGACGTTCCAAATCATCCCTTTTTTCTAAAAGTTGTTTTTTATACTGCCAGTTAATGGAGAGGTCCATTTGCAGCTGGTGGGCTTTTTCATAGGCCTCCCGAACCTCCTCTTCAGTATAATGCTTAAAATTCATACTGACCTCTGACAGCATAAGACGAGCTTGATGAACTTGCTCTTCAAGCTGGTTGCCCTCTTCAATAAGCTTAACCATCATTTCTTTAATATTACGGAGTTCCGTTGTCATACTCTCGTAATCTTGACGGCATTGTTCGCCAATGCGAAAAATATCACTCTTTGAGCAGGTTACTCTTTCAATCATTTCTTCACGAATTTCATCAATTGACTTCGTATTCACTTGTTTTAATTTCATTTCTTTCCCTCCAGGGTTTTCCCTTAAGGCCTTTAACATTTTACCTTGAAGTTTAGCAATTGGCGAATGTAACACCTTATTGACCTTCCACTAGGGTGAAAGTAATATAATGATAGTGCTGCTTTATATTTATACTTTTTGAACCATTACTATTATATCATTCGAACGTTACTACCGTATTAAAGGTATATTACAACAATATTTTTTTAAATAAGAAAGGAACTTATCATGCTGCCACTTTATCATACAGTAAAACAGACGGGCGAACACGAGATTACCATTCAAAAATCCCGTTTTATCGCCCATATTTCAAGAGTTGAAACCGAACATGAAGCACAGGAATTCATCCAAACCATAAAAAAACAACATTGGAATGCAACTCATAATTGCTCTGCCTACCTCATTGGTGAGCATGACCAAATCCAAAAAGCCAATGATGACGGTGAACCAAGCGGAACAGCCGGCGTGCCAATTCTCGAAGTTTTAAAAAAACGAAAGCTAAAAGACACGGTTGTTGTAGTTACCCGGTACTTCGGCGGAATTAAATTGGGTGCAGGCGGGCTGATCCGTGCATATGGGAAAGCCACATCAGAGGGTTTAGACGCAGTTGGAGTTGTCGAAAGAAAGCTCACACAAATTTTACATGTGAACATTGACTATACTTGGCTTGGGAAAATTGAAAAGGAACTGCGCTCCTCTGAGTATAAAATTAAAGAAATTCATTACTTAGATACTGTTGATATTGAAACCTATGTGGACAAAAGTCTGATCCAAGCCTTCAAAGATTGGATGGTGGAGTTAACCAACGCCCAATGCACAATCGACTCAGGAAATACGGTTTACCTGGAAGAAGATCTAATCAGGTAAAAAGTAGTATCTTGATGTCGATTATATTCCGTTTCCATTTAAAGTACAATTGGGAAAGTTTTTAACTTAATTAATGATTGATTAAGCCATCGGGAATGGTAAAATTAAATACGATAAACTAAATTTCGACATTTCTATTTTCTACTAAGGAGACTTATATGATCCAAACAAGAACGATTAAGAGAAAAAGAAAAAGGTTCAATTTAAAAAGATTTTTATTATTTGTCTTAATATTTATCATTCTGCCAACAGCTGGATACTTTGGCCTAGTTTCATATAAAACATATAAAGCTACTGCAAAAACTTACACCCAGCTAGAAAGAGGAAGCCATTCCGACTTAAGAGATAAAGAAGTAACCATTAGCAATGATCCTATTTCTATTTTATTAATAGGTTTAGAGAATTATAGTACGAACTATAAAGGCGGACGAACAGATTCATTGATAGTAGCCACTTTTAATCCTGAATTGAAAACAATGAAGCTGGTCAGTATTCCTAGAGATACCTATGTATATATTGACAAAAAAGGAAAGAAAGATAAAATCACCCACGCGTATGGTGTGGGCGGACGAGATGCAACGATTAAAGCTGTTGAAACATTATTAAATATTCCTATTGATTATTATGTACAGGTGAATTTTGATGGTTTTAAAGATATTGTTGACGAAATTGGCGGGGTAAATGTTAATGTACCGTTTGATTTCTATGAATATACGGATACCCATCCACGAAAAACAGTCTATTTCAAAGAGGGGCCAGCCTCATTAAATGGGGAAGAAGCTTTAGCCTATGCAAGAATGCGAAAGCGGGATCCACTTGGTGATTTTGGCAGAAATGATAGACAAAAAGAAATCATTAAATCGATGATCGATAAAGCATCCACACCTAGTAATATTTTAAAGATTGATAAGATTGCTAATCAAGTAGGGAAAAATGTTACCACGAATATTACTATGAGCGAACCGCTTTACTTTTTTAAAAAATATCACGGTTTCTCTTCGGACAAAATAGAATCACTTAAAATTAAGGGTGATGATATTTATATTAATGATGTTTATTACTTTAAGCCCTCTGAAGAAAGCCTATCAGAAGTTCAGCAGCAGCTTCAAAACCATCTTGAATACCATAACGAAAAAGACAGTCAATAAAAGCACCTCAACAATGAGTAATGAATACTTATTGTTGAGGTGCTTTTTATTCACCAAATGTCCATATTTCCAAAGAATATTATTCCCTTAGTTGTAAAAAATAAAAAAGAAAATGCATAAATGAATATGCATTTTCTTCTAATTTTAAGATTTACCCGATAGTTTTCTGTACATTCTAAGGAAAGCTTTATTACGTTCACTTACAATTCCAACTAATTCTGCGATGATGTGAACGATGATAAACAATACCACTAAAACAATTAACGCAACCCAGAGAGTCGCAGACTCTAGTAAGATTGCTGCGATACTAAATAGGATTCCAAAGCAGTAGATAATTAATACTGTGTTTCGATGGGATAAACCAAGTGCCATGATACGATGATGAAGATGCGATTTATCTGGCGCGCCAATCGGCTGTCTATTCATTATTCGTCTAATGATGGCAAAGGTCGTATCGAAAACTGGAACACCTAAGATAATGATTGGAATAATTATACTAAACAAGGTTACACTCTTATATAGCCCCAGTAGAGAAAGAACGGAAATACAGTAACCTAAGAATAACGCACCTGTATCACCCATAAATATCTTAGCCGGATGAAAGTTGTAAAAAAGAAAAGCAAGTGTACTGCCCAGTACAATTAAAGCTAGAGTAAAGATTAATCCTTTACCAGATAGTGCGGCAAGAAACGCTAATGCGGCTATCCCTATGGATGATACCCCAGCTGCAAGTCCATCCAGACCATCAATTAAATTAATGGCATTGGTTATACCGACAATCCAAAAAACGGTTAGCGGGTAAGAGAATAAACCTAAGTCCATCCGATCCACAACAAAAGGGATGGTTAGGAAGTCAATTTTCAACCCAGAGCTTACAATTAAACAAGCGACAACCAGCTGACCAGCAAATTTAACCTTTGCAGACAGTTCATATAAATCATCAAGAATCCCGATGATGATAATTAAGCAGGCTCCCACGGAAATGGTAACAATCCGTTGAGTGTATAGTCCAGACACGAAAAAACCTACAAAAACACCGATAAAAATTGCGAGTCCTCCGAGACGAGGCATAATCGATTGGTGCACTTTTCTTTTATTTGGTTTATCAGTGGCCCCAATTTTTAACGCAAGTTTTATCACAAACGGAGTAGCGATTAATACTGTTATAAACGAAGCTACAAAAGCTAGGATGTTTTGTAGATTTAGCATAATAAGATCTCCTTTTTAAATAGGATTATTAATATCATTATCAAAACAATTGTTTTAATACAATAAATAAAAAAAAACAATTTTCCCGATTTTATGCATGTTTTCACCAAAATCCACGTTAATTGTATCATTAAATTGAATGACTGACTAGAAAAAAATATTTCCGTCGTTGACATTCATAGAAAAACATGTAACCAGCATCCATTATCGCAAAAAAAATCCCCTTATAGAAGGGGATTTTATATCATTTATCTATGCTTCTTAATGGCATGGTATGCATAGCCTGTGAAAGAAGTAATGGATTTAAGCAAGGAAAGTTTTTCAATTTTCCTATATACATACCAATTTCTTTTTGCCGCTTTTATTTTATTATTTGAAATCGAACCTTCTACCTTTCGATAATAGGCTAATGTTTCATCCAATCCATAGGCCAAGTGGCCACGCTTTAAAATATCCAGCCAAAGGACAAAATCCTGCCTTGTCCTGATATTCACCATCTCTATGTGCCCAATGGTTTCCTTATTAAGAACCACTGTTAAACAGCCGATGATCGTATTTTTTAATAACCCATCATAATCGATATTGTCAGGAACATGAACAATTTTACCTGTACGTGTCCCATTTTCCTCCATTATTTCGTATGCAGTGAAAGAAAATGGCAAGTTCCCTTTTTCCATAAAACGGATTTGCTTCATTAATTTATCTGGATGCCAAAGGTCATCACTATCCAAAAAGGCAATATATTTCCCTTTGGAGAACTTGATGGCTGTATTTCTGGCTACAGCAGCTCCACTATTTTCTTCAAGATTAACGAGACGGATTCGGCTATCTGCTTCAGCAAACGTATTAATGATTTTTACGCTGTTATCGGGTGACACATCATTGACAAGAATCATTTCCCAATTTTCATAGGTCTGTTGTTGAACAGACTTGATGGTTTCAGCAATAAATTTTTCAGCTTTATACACTGGAGTAATAATCGAAACTAATGGTTGATTTTCCATCATAGCCTCTCTCCTTTCTTGTGTTAGATTCAATAAAATTCCGGTATCCTACTGCTTTTGGTAAGCAAACATTTCCTTTATTGCTGCAAAATAAAACGGAAATGGCCTTTCCAAATGGGAAAACTTTTTTAAAAATAAGGCTGTCAGCATGATCAAACCTGTCCCTGCCCCAAAAATTTGTTTGAATAAGGGGCCCTTACTCATGAAAGACTTTAAATTTAGTCTTGATTGCTGTGAAGGCTTGGCATGATAGACCACAATTTGATTAAAAAACCCTAAATGATAGCCTTTTTGAAATAGGTTTGACAGCATGATATTTTCTTCACCGCTTGGATATTTAGCTCCTAAACCAAAATATTCATTAAACAACAATTCATTTTTATTTATCTTATTTAAGTTAATAAAGATTTCAATGGATGATCGCTGCAATACTTGACGCATATTTAACTTCTCGATCGGCTGACCTGGGTAGTTTTTATAATAGGCGTTTTGCTCTGGATCGAATATTTGAAAACACACGACATCAGTCTGCGGATGATTTTCAGCAGCAACCTTTACTGTTTCAAAAGCATTTTGCGGATACCAGCAATCATCATCCGAAAATGTAACAATATCACCAGTAATATAAGGGATGGCCTGGTTTCTTGAATAGGATAGTCCCTTTTTATTTAATTGAATATGCTGTATGTTCAAAGATTCATTAAATGTCTCGATATCCTGTGATACGATGTCATGATGATCCTGTGATAAAACGATAACCTCTAAATTTGTATAGGTTTGTTCATGAATGCTATTTAATAATCTGACAAATTCAGGACTTCTAGTTCCAAGTGTTGGTATGACAATGCTGAATTTCAATTCATTTCCCCCTTCTTTTAGGGTGCAGAAAATTACCTTCTGTTTCTATCCCATTGATGAATTATATCAAAAACATATAAATAATTGAAACTTCGATCATCAATTTGTCATGGAAATGAAAAGAATAATAAGAAGGGAAAGTTTCTAACTAGAATTGTTAGTAACACGGACATGGAATTTAAGAATCAGTACTATTTTCTAATGCTCTACAGAGTTTACCTTTCACCATAATTGAGGTATTCTTTAATATGTCCTCTTACAATTAGACAAAGTAGGTGTAAAACTTGAAAAAAAACAGCATTGCTAGTAATGCAGTTTATTTATTTTTCGGAAATGTCTTAGTAAGGTTTTTAAGTGCTGCTTCGACTATTTTGGTTGCCCGGCATTTAGGAACCGAAGACTATGGTATATTAAGTATTTCATTGGCATTTGCTTCTGTCGCTGGTTATTTTACAGATATGGGTTTAACCAACACACTCATCCGCGAAGGAACGAAG
Organism: Neobacillus cucumis; assembly: GCF_002860255.1. GTDB lineage: Bacteria > Bacillota > Bacilli > Bacillales > Cytobacillaceae > Neobacillus > Neobacillus cucumis_A. Next base: position 30,056 of record NZ_PGVE01000043.1, on the reverse strand, counting down.
GAAAATGCTTCTATACCAGTTCTCATGAGCAGTTTTTTTAAGGTAAGGATTATTTTCTCTATCTTAACTATTATCATCTCGCTAGTGATTGTCAATATACTTTATGATGATCAATATATCGTCTACATCCATTACCTTGTATTAATTCCAAGCATTATCGGTTCTGCTCTGCAATTAATGGGTGCCGCCTATTATCAATTGATAGAGAAGATGCATTTTACGGCATTAATTAGGACGATCGCAAGTTTGACTACAGCGGCTGCTCTAATCCTAGGAATGGTATTTCGATGGCCATTAACCTTTATAGCACCAATCTATGGTCTAGCAAGTGTCATCGCTGGATTAATCTCGTTCGGAATTGTCATTAAACACGTGAATATTTTTAAGGGATGGGACAAAGGAATCCTAGAAGATATTTGGAGTTTTACCTTAACCGGGCTGACCATCTTGTTATTACCGCAAATTGGTCCAATTATCATAGAAAAGTCTTCGACGTTAAAAGAAGCGGGGCTCTTTTCAGCAGCCTATCGAATTCCTTCATTAGCTTACCAGATACCAAGTGTGGTAGCAGCTGCGTTTTATCCCGTTTTATTTAGGATGGGGAACAATAAGGAATTTGAAAGCCATTTAAATTTAAATATAAAAGAAATGAAAGTCATGAGCTTTCTTGGTGTGGCCATGGCCATCCCGTTTTTATTTTACAGTGAATGGTGGATCGACTTTTTATTTGGTGAAAAGTGGGGAAGAGCGGCATTGCCTTTATCTATTCTTTCTTTACAGATCATCTTACAGTCCTTTAATTATCCTATGGCAGATGCGTTAACTACCACAGGAAAGCAAAAATACCGAATGATCATTCAAACTTCTACCTTAATCGTTGGGGCGATTCTTTATTACGTATTTAGCTCTCATTTAGGAAGCACTGGCGGGGCTCTTGCAGCGCTAACCAGTGAGGTGATTATGTTTGTGGCATTTATGATTTTCCATCACAATGGAATCAAATTAATGACCCAAGGAAGCGGCAAGGTCGTCTTATCCTTTGCCATCATTGCTGGCATTTACTTTCTATTAGGAAATCACATCCATCCGCTCGTTTCCAGTATTTTACTTGACCTAATTTTTGTGATTCTCATGCCGCTCATTGATAAAGAACTTAGAAGCGAAATCGATAAAAGAATTCTTTCAAAAATTCGTTCAAAAAAACAAAAAGAAGTTATGGAATAAAGAAAAGGCTGTCGAAACTTTCGATAGCCTTTTTACTTTACTATCTCTCTTTATTAATCAGCGCTTTAATTTTTTAAAATATTTAAATTTAGGGCTTTGAATAAGTCTGTTGATTTGCGCTCCAGGCGCGAGCGGTTCGCGGGCGTGCCAGGAAGCCTCCTCGGCGCTTTAGCGCCTGCGGGGTCTCCCCAGCCCCGTACTCCCGCAGGTGCGAAGCACCGAGGAGGCTCCAGGACCTCCCCGCGGAAAGCTAGCTTCCTTCGCTGCAATCAACAGGCCTTTTTGCAGAGACAATCAATTAATAAATAATCCGTAATTTTAATTTAGATTTAGACAAAATAAAAAAAGGGTTGGCCTAGTCGGCTAACCCTTTTTTACTTATTGATATTTCATCTGCCAGATTATTACTGCCAGCTACCTGTAAAGTATAGTCCCCATAGGTAACTTTTTCTCCAACAGGAATCCCTCTCTCTTTCAACTCCTGATAAGAAACATCCACTGGCAATCGTAATTCCACGATCTTATTTTCTTTAGTAAAGCCCATGTATGAATTAAAACGTTTATAGTAATAGTACACATCAACCTTTCCCTTTCCTTTAAATACAAAGTTAGGTTGACCATACTTATATAGTAAATCATTCTTATCCATACCGATTGGAGCCGGCACACCCTCCAATAATCCCATTTTTGCAAAATCTAAAAATTTAGTGGAAAGCACTTTATGATTATTCTTCGTAAAATTCACTGAGAATGTTAATAGATTGGACTGGGCAATAAATTGATCATCTGCGTCTTGAACTTGGTCTTCCTCCACTGGAATATTGGTTACCATCTGTTCAAACGGAACTAATTTATTTCCGATCATTATTTTTTCCACTTTATCATTGGTTACGCCAAGAGCCACTTTCTGATCGTTCATTTGAAAAAAGAGAAAGGACATCTGTTGATCTTTTGGTTTATATTCGTATACACCAATGTCTTTTAACTTAGATAGAACCCGTTCCTTAGTTGTACCAATGGTGATTTTTTTTGATAATCGAAACTTTGGATTCGTTGTTATGATATATTGAGATATTTGATGATCTACATAGACAGTAAGCTTTTCGTCCGGAAATGCATAGAGAGCTCCCTTTTTCTCTACAGGTGTTTGAATGATATCTTCAATATTATGGATATTCTCACCAATACCAAAGCCGAACACGGACAATTCATTTCCAATGGAAGTGTACTTAGCACTTTCCACTTCTTTGGTCTTCAATTTTATACTGCATGCAGATAAAAAGATGGACATACAAATGACGATTAATGACATGCTTTTTAATTTCAAGTTTTCCACTCCATTACTGCTGTTTTTCTTTTTCTTTTCCTTCTCCAAGCCTCATAAGTAAAAATACAATTAAAATAACAGCCCAATATCTTGGCGTTACAAAATCAGCACGATAGGAGGATGTCACAAGCAAATGTACAAATTCAATAAGCGCGATAAAGTAATATTGATTTTTTCTGCCATTTTTCAGTAAGACAAACAAGATACTTAATAGCGCAAAAATAACAATACAAACACCAGCAATTCCATTTTCAAAAAATAGATCAATATACATATTATTTGATGATGTTGCAAGGCTTACCTTATTGGGTAGAATCTTAGTGAAATGTAAAAATTCATAAGAGCCCGGACCATACCCAAATATAGCTGAAATCCAAGAATGATCGAATAACCAATAAAACGGCATGATATACATATAAATTCTACTTGATGACTGCGGATTAAACAGGTTTTGCATTCTTCCTAGAATTGGACTGAAAAACTTCTCAAAAAGCCCAGGTTTTAGCAGGATCGCTCCTACAAGGACGATGACAGCAAGAATGACGACGGCCCACAAATATTTTTTAGGAACCTTCGGATGAAAGATCAGATAGAGAAATAGAAAGCCTGCCAATAACATTAAATTAAAATAACCGCTGACGGAAAAAGAGAAAATCAAGACTACCATGGTTGGAATAACCAATAATACGACATATATCCACTTTTTCTTAAAGGCTAAATAACCCAGGATGAGCATATCGATTAGGAAAGGTCCTAGATAGCTTGGTTCATCCGCAAAAGAGGTTAAACGGAAATTGAAAAAGCTTGTCCCCGTTACACTATGGATATAAGAGCGTGTTGTTATATCAAGAAACGGAATATCAAGGGAGAAATATAAAAGCTGCCATATCCCCACTAGAACTAATAAGAAAATGGACAAAGGATAAACTTTGATTAAGTTTACGATCCTTCTTTCCTCCATAAGAGAGAAAATTTTATATCCGTAATAAAGCATAATTAAAAAGGTTGCGTAATAAATGGTTCTTGTTAACATGGATCCTTTTATATATGAAACATATTCTACACTTTTGATGACATTCAATGTATAGATGGCTGAAAAAATAGATAAGACAATCGCAAGAATGAAAAGAAAAACAAACTTCTTTAGAGACCGATAAGAATACTCTGATGTTTGTCCCTTCCCTTTCACTAAATAAAAATAATAAACAAGAATAAGGAAACTTATTCCAATTGATAGTAAGGCAGGAGTTGGAATAGGTAACATATGAATAAACGGATAGGATGTTGTGAGTTGGATGAAAAATAAATAGATCCCAAAGACCCAAATGATGCCTGTCTGAAAGAAAGTCTCGCGACGATCAAAAATACTGTTGTTTCCCATGAAAAAGCTCCTTTTTGAAATAACTCGGATTATCGATTGACATACTTAATATCTTTTAAGTAAAATACAGAACCCCTCTTGGCCCATTCCGTCATATACATTAATTTCTGCTTATCATTAAAACGATATAACAGATGATCCACCTCAACATAAGACGTTCGATTGTTTGAGGAAATGATTTTTTTAAGGACTTTAAAATCTTTTTCAGAAACATGATTCGTTGGATTTAAAAGAAGTTGAAATTGTGACCAGCTCATATCATTTATGTTATTTCGTATGTATTGGTCAGCTTCAATTAAATTTCTAGACTTTAAAGGTTCTCTACCGCATGCTGACAAAATCAAGATTGCACTTAACCCGAGAAAAAAAAACATTTTTTTCATTGTCGTACTCCTTTTATCCCTTCAAATATAAACAAAATAAATTGGGGTTCCAAAGATTTATGTATACCCTAAAGAACCAAGAATCAGATGGTCTTTTTCCTTTTTGAGCTCGATTCCCTTTTAAATACCCAAAATCAAGCTTAACAAATTTTGATAAATTTCTCCATAATATTTACGTTATCTAAATATAAATCCTCAGATATTCTTAGTAGTTCCCATTTTCGCCCAATTCATATGGGAATAAGTGAAATATCTTACCTTATTATTTCGTTGAGTAAAGTTAATAATACAAAGAAGACTGCCATGTTGGCAGTCTTCTTTGGCTGTCGAAAAACTTTTGATAGCCTTTTATTCGACTTATTTTCTTTAATAATTCACCGCATTAATTTGTTATAATATTATTAATAAAAAGGCTGTTCAACAGTTTGTTGATTTGCGCTCCAGGCGCGAGCGGTTCGCGGGCGTGCCGGTGAGCCTCCTCGTCGCATTCGCTCCTGCGGGGTCTCCCCTGCCCCGTACTCCCGCAGGAGTCTTCGCGCCTTCCGCTCCAATCAACAAGTGTATTCAATAAAAGACAAACACTTACAATAAATAATAAAAATAAGTAGTGAATTTCATGCTTAGGCTAAAAAACCCAGCCAATCAATATGAATTTGTTTCTATTGATAGATTAGTTCGGAAAAACCACCTTCTATGCTAGATTGACAAATATATTGATTTTTGGTTTCTTCTTTGATGATAATAGCCACCCAACTGATCCTTTCATCTTTTTAAGCTGTTGTTTATAGAGTATCTTTATGATAATTAGTTCTAAAAGACAACTAGAAAGAGAAACAAAAATGACTTAAAACTCCATGATCCATTTCCACATCTTCTACGATTACTTGGAACCGTCAACATTGATTTAAAAAAATATTGCAACACACTTAGCAAGGTTAGTAAAGATGTGTGCAATACTTAAGTTAACTTGCCTCCCTGTTGATTGGAACGGAGGGCACTCGACTCCTGCGGGATAGAGAGGTCACGGGAGACCCCGCAGGCGCAAAACGCCGAGGAGGCTCCCGGCCTCCCCGCGGAAAGCGAGTGCCCGGAGTGGAAATCAACAGGCCCATTAGCAGAGACAAATATTAATAAAAAATGGTTAATTTAGATTTAGACAAAATAAAAAATTGTGAGAAAAATACCCTTTTCTCCACAATCTGAAAGAAGACTGCCATCATGGCAGTCTTCTTATGTTTAGTTATTAATAAAATTGTAAAATTCGTTCGCAGTGTACCCGATCTTTGGAGCCCACGCTTCATCTGTAGAATATTGGTGCCAGCTGTTGTCATTCCTCATGTTATCAACCGTTGGCTGAGGATAAGCATAGTTTGACATATACTGATCCCTAAACACATAGTTTTTACTAATCCAAATGGCCCCAGCTATGATTCCGCCTTGAGGTGTATCATAGGTATAAGCACCTTGTGCGGGCTGACTATCTATCGCGCCAATGCCATAAAAATTATATTTTGTTTGCGAAATACCAGAGTTACCCCAGCCTGTTTCCAAGGCTGAATGAGCAAGTAAATAGATCGCATTTAGCCCGCTTTTTGCTTGGGCCTCTAAATAGGCAGCACCCATATTAGTCATCATAGTTGTTTTTCCATTGGTTTTATAGTTAATAAATCGATTGATTTGATCAGCTGTCACATTCGCCTTTGTATTAAGCGGAGTAAAGACTGTTAACTGATTGGTTATTGTCCCAAGCTTATCAAATTCATATCTTATGAGATCGTACCCCTGATTATCTCCAGGATTTAAAGCACCCCATATCCATCCAGTCATCCCTGTAGAGGTTTGGATTTTATACCATTCAGCATAGGTGCCAGAAGTTTTAAGATAATCTAAGAGGAACACTTTTGATCCACTTCCCACTGAACCCATACTTCCGTAATTTGTTCCAGGGCCCGATCTTATGGTTCTTGCATCCTTCACGTACCATGGATCCTTTTGCGGCTCTTGATCCAGATAGTCTTTTTGAACCCAGCCAATGGTACCGTCAACCGTTTTAATTTGAGCAGCATAGGCTGTCTCATCAAGTAGGAACACAATATCGCCATATGATAACTCAAGGTAACGGGTATAAGACGGATTATAGTAGGTTAAATGCTTCGTATAATCACTAAGTTCACTAAAGCTTCGATAAACAGGTAACTTCACTGCTGTTACATATTGAGCAGTTGTTGGAATCGGACTTAAATCAAATTGAAATGAACTTGTTGATGTATCTTCTCTGTATTGAATTTCAATCCAGTGAATATCCTTTTGAGCCGTATTGTCAAGGTCCGCGATCGAAATCGTCATTGAATCATCAGCATACGCGCCTGTCGTCCAGCGATCCACAACTAACTTCCCATCAATATAGACTCGAAGACCATCATCTGCTTTTGTCTTTAAAATATATTTACCGGCAGTGATTCGTTTGGCCGTCGTATATCGAGCTGAAAAATTATCGGAAGAGATACCTGGTGCAGGATTTCCCATCTGATTATCTACATTTAATACAGTTGTTTTTGTATCAGCATTTATTACTTGAGCTGCCGTTGGCAGACCCGTTACATCCTTATTTGAATAGTAATAAGCGAGCCAGCTTCCAAATGGAACGACATCTGAAAAAATCGCTGCATCATTAAGACTATCATAATAGGAAGTTTTAATCGTATGTTTACCAGCAGTTACTCCCAGCCATAGGGCCCGATCGAGTTTGCCACTAGCCGCTGTCCAGCGGTCCACTAGTAATTTATCATCAGCTTGTACCCGAATCCCATCATCGGCATGGCTTTGAACAAAATAATCTCCGGCATTATAATAGTTTGTTTGTTCAAATAACGCTTGGAAGTTATCTGCAGGAATACCATTACGCGGACTTCCTGATCCCCAATTATAATGAATATCTCCATTATATTGATAGAATACATTAGCACTGCTAATCTTTTCATAGTTTAGGTTAAGAAAGGCCCCTGCCGTATCTTCCTGGTATTCTACTACGACCTTATGGCTGCCGCTAGTCAGATAGATTCCATTTTTCAAAAGTTCTCTTGTACCATCGATAATCTTTTGACCATCTACCCATACTTTGACATAATCATCAGCATTTGCTTGAAACACATAGGTCCCAGCGGTTGTGTTGAGTTTTCTTGTATAACGGGCTGAAAAGTAGTCCTTAGGAATCGATGGATTAGGGGCAGCTGTTCCCCAATTGAAATTTAGCTGAGGAATTTTTTCACTCGCATTTTTCCCGCCAATCACAATCGGAGTTCCTTGGAACTTGCCATTTGAATAATATTCACCTAGCCAGCCGGCATCATCTAAAGCTGATTCAAATGGTTCCAAGTAGGTCTCAAGAGAACTTGTCCAGGTGTCTTCCCGATACTGTACTTCCATCCAATGGACATTTTTCTCAATCGGGTTAGAGACTTGGCGGTCAGAAATAGAGACTTTAACAGCTTCCCCCTTGTACGCGCCTTTTTCCCAACGGTCTAGCACTAATTGACCATCAATATAAACCCTGACTCCATCATCAGCCTTTGTCCGTAAAACATAGTCGCCGGCTGCTATTTTTTTAGCCGTGGTATACCGAGCTGAAAAATGGTCAACAGGAATGCCATTTGCTGGCGTCCCCTGCCCGCTATTTTCTGATAGCTTTTTCAGACTGTCCGTCGGTTTTAGGACCTTTGCTGCAGTCGGGAATCCACTTAAGCTTGTATTTGGATAATAATAAGCTAACCACGAATCAAATGGGACGATGTCAGAGAAGATGCCTGCACCTTTGACGTATTCCAAATAATTGGTTTTGATTATATGTTGTCCTGCGGTAACATTCATCCATAAGGCTTGGTCAAATTTCCCAGTCGCCTGTCCCCAACGATCAATAAGCCTCTTTCCATCTACATCCACCCTGACCCCATCATCTGCCAATGTCTGCACAAAATAGTTTCCACTATTTAGTACTTGGGTTTGGTTAAAGGCAGCTGTAAAGCGATCCTTTAATCCAGACGGGCCGCTTTCCCCCCAATTATAATGGACTGTGGTCCCAGGAAGGGATAGTTGGCGAAAAGGAGTATAAGTAAAGGATAGTTTGGCTGGTCCAGCATATTCATAATACTCAACCACGACCGTATGAACTCCAGCGGTTAAATAAACCATTGCCTCTTTAGCTGAAATACCGTCTTTCCATGAATCCAGAACGGTTTTTCCATCAACCTTTACTCTTACGCCATCATCAGAATTAACGTTAAAGGAGTAAGTACCTTCCTTGAAGCTGGCCTTTTTCGTATATCTAGCTGAAAAATTGTCCGCCGGAATATAGGGACTCGGTGACCCTTTTTGCCAATCGAAGTTGAGCTGCGAGATTTTATTCGAAGAATTGACTCCGCCCACGACAATAGGTGTCCCCTGCAAGTTCCTAGTAGGATAGTATTCTGCTAACCAAGTATCCCCTAAGGCTGTATTGAAGGGTTCAACGAAAAAGTTCACGTAACTCGACCAGATATCATCCCTGTATTGAACTTCAAACCAATGGATATTTTTTTCCGCTGGGTTCGATACATTTCGATCAGTGATTGGAATTTTTATGGCCTGCTCCTGATAGGCTCCTTCTTTCCATCGATCTAGGACGAGCTTACCATCCATATAGACTCTTACCCCATCATCTGCTTTTATTCTTAGCAGATAATCTCCTGCAGGCAATCTCTTTGCTGATGTGTATCGAGCCGAGAAGTGATCTATAGGGATCCCGCTTACAGGACTGCTTGTGCCGCTGTCTTCGTAAAGTTTTTTCAAAGTTCCCATTGGAGTTATGACCTTGGCTTTAGTTGGCATTCCTTTTAGTTGATCGTTAGGATAGTAGTACGCTACCCAAGAATCCAGCTTAGCCACATCCGAAAATACGGCCGCTCCATTTAAATACTCGATATAATCGGCTTTGATTGTATGATTGCCGCCTGTAACACCGAGCCATAAGGCTTGATCCATTCGGCCATTCGCATAACCATATCGATCGATTAACCGATTGCCATCCGCTTCTACCCGAACTCCATCATCTGCCAGCGTCTGGATAAAATAATCTCCTGCAGTAAGGGATTTACTTTGATTAAATGTTGCAGTGAAGTTATCCTTTAAACCATTGGGTCCGCCTGAGCCCCAATTATAATGGACTTCCCCTCCATTTTGTGTATAATGGGAGGTTTGTCCTGCTGCATGGGTTTCGCTAGCTAAAATAATGGTCGATAGAAGTCCAGCTCCAACTCCTAATATTAAGTTTTTGAACTGCAAACTTACTTTCACCCCTTTATATCTATGAATCTACAATTGTATAAAAATAGTAGAATATTTTTCTCGAGTTTAATATTAACACAGACTTTCGACAATTTTAACCCTATTCTCATGTTTTATTGCATTTTTTACTATAATTTTACAAAGATGTCTCAAAAATAATAATATATTACTAGAGAATTTCCAAAAATAATAAAAAACTGTCGAATGAAATTTCGACAGTTTTCTTGGTCTATTATTTTAATTCCGCTAGAAAATCCTTTAAGGCATCTCGCCAATGTCTCATATCCTTAAATCCATTTAATCGTAACCCCATATGATCAAGCACGGAATATTTTGGCCGAGGAGCAGGTCTCGGGAAATCTTCCGTTGTACATGGGTGAACATTCATCTTGATTCCAGCTTCTTCAAAAATGGCCTGGGCAAATTCAAACCAGGAGCAAACTCCGGAATTGGATACATGGTATGTTCCATAGTTTGTTGTAGAAACAATCGCTGCAATTTGATTGGCTAAATCCCAGGAATAAGTTGGGCTGCCAATTTGATCATGAACGACTTGAAGCTCCTCTTTTTCTTGGGCAAGTTTGAGCATTGTTTTCACAAAATTTTGTCCATGGACCCCGTATACCCAAGAGGTACGAACAATAAAGTATCTTGTATGAAAGTCACGAACAAATTGTTCGCCAGCTAACTTAGATTTCCCATACACACTGACCGGACTTGTCGGTTCAAATTCGTTTAGCGGTGAAGTCGCTTCTCCATTAAATACATAATCCGTACTCACATAAACCAATTTGGCTTCTGCTTTTTCCGCTGCCATGGCAATGTTACGTGATCCAATGGCATTGACTTTATAAGCTGCATCCGTATCACTCTCTGCCAAGTCTACTTTGGTATAGGCCGCTGCATGAATGACGATATCTGGATTAATTTCAGCAAATACCCTTTGAACTTGGTCTAAATTTGTAATATCCAGATCCTCTCTTCCAAACCCATAAACATCAAAATCCGGTAAATCCTTAAACAAATGAACAACATCCGTTCCTAATTGACCCTTGGCCCCTGTAACGATTACTTTCATTTGTTCACACCGTACTGCTCTTCATAATAATGTTTATAATCACCTGATTTGATATTTTTCCACCAGGTTTTGTTATCCAAGTACCATTGAATGGTTTCAACAATTCCTGTATCAAAGGTATACTTTGGTTTCCAGCCTAGTTGAGTCATGATTTTAGTAGGATCAATGGCATAACGGCGGTCATGTCCAAGCCGGTCTTCCACATATTTGATTAAATCCTTGGATACACCTAGTTTTTCGACAATTAAATGAACAATTTCATTATTGGTTCTTTCATTGTGTCCGCCAATATTATACACTTCTCCAGGCTCACCTTTATGAACGACTAAATCAATGGCTGAGCAATGGTCCTCCACATGAAGCCAATCACGAATATTTTTTCCATCACCGTAAATAGGAAGTTCTTTACCCTCAATCGCGTTTGTCACCATTAGTGGAATCAGCTTTTCAGGAAAATGGTATGGACCATAATTATTCGAACATCTAGTAATATTAACATTTAAGCCATATGTCTCATGATAGGCTTTTACCATTAAATCTCCTGCTGCTTTGCTGGCAGAATAGGGGCTATTCGGAGAGATCGGAGTTTCTTCTGTAAAGTAGCCAGTTTCCCCTAAGGAGCCATACACTTCATCAGTTGATATTTGCACATATTTTGTAATCTTATTTTCTCTAGCTACATCTAATAATACTTGTGTTCCCAACATGTTGGTTTTTACAAAAACATCTGGTTCACTAATACTCCTGTCCACATGGGACTCCGCAGCAAAATTGACGATGACATCAATTTTATGCTCTTTTACGATGAAATCCACAAGCTCTTGGTTCCCAATATTGCCCTTTACAAAGGTGTAATTGGGTGAATTCTCTATATCGCGAAGGTTTTCTAAATTACCGGCATATGTAAGTAAATCATAATTGACAATTTTATAATTCGGATATTGTTTTACCATGTATCGAACAAAATTACTTCCAATAAATCCTGCCCCGCCTGTTACAAAAAGGTTCACTTCATTCACTCCTAGCTAAAAGTTGTTTTCTGCATCCTTTAATAATGGATGTTTGGTATCCTTTTCAGATAATACCGGATTCGAAACCGGCCAATCGATTCCTAAGCTTGGGTCATTCCAAAGAATTCCCCGATCGTTTTCAGGAGAGTAATACTCGTCCACTTTATATTGAACTTCTGTATTTTCAACCAGTGTGCAAAAGCCATGCGCAAATCCTTTAGGCACGAGAAGCTGTCGCTTATTGGCATCCGTTAGAATAAATCCCTGCCAAACTCCATAGGTAGGAGAATTTTTTCTGATATCGACAATGACATCATAAATGGCTCCTCTTGTCGCACGAACCAACTTTGTTTGTGCTTTTGGGTTCAACTGATAATGCAGCCCTCTTAGCGTACCAGCTGGTTGGGATAATGAATGGTTATCTTGAATAAAAGTAATATTTATATCGTTTTTTCTAAAAATCTCTTCATTATAGCTCTCCATAAAAAAACCACGATGATCACCAAAGACGTTCGGTTCAATTAAAAAGGCATCTGCAAATTTTGTCTTGATTAATTTCATTCCTGTCACCCGCTTACTCTATTTTCTCTAGATTCGATCTGCTAATCGTAGCAGATATTGACCATATTCATTTTTACTAAGCGGCTCTGCCAAAGAGATGAGCTGCTCACGTGTAATATATCCCTTGCGGAAGGCAATCTCCTCCAAACAAGCCACCTTCAGACTTTGCCGGCGTTCAATCGTTTCAATAAACGTAGAGGCCTCGAGAAGGGATTCGTGTGTACCTGTATCCAGCCAGGCAAACCCTCGGCCCAATAACTCTACATGGAGATCTCCCATCTTCAAATACGCTTCATTGACAGAGGTAATTTCTAGCTCCCCTCGTTCAGAAGGTTTGATCCCTTTCGCAATTTCAACCACCCGATTATCATAAAAATACAAACCGGTCACCGCATAAGAAGATTTCGGAACCTTCGGCTTCTCTTCAATAGAGATGGCCTTTCCCTGCTTATCAAATTCTACTACTCCAAATCGTTCTGGGTCCTTTACATTATACCCAAAAACAGTCGCTCCTTTTTCTCTGGAGGCCGCATTTTCGAGCAGTTGGGTAAATCCGTGACCATAAAATATATTATCTCCTAAAACTAGAGCTACATTATCATCCCCAATGAAGTCTTCCCCAATGATAAATGCCTGCGCAAGTCCATCAGGTGAATGCTGTACCGCATAGCTAATGCTAATGCCTAAGTCCGCTCCATTCCCTAACAATTGTTCAAATCTTGGCGTATCTACTGGGGTGGATATGATGAGAATCTCTTTTATCCCTGCCAGCATTAACACAGAAAGAGGATAATAGATCATGGGTTTGTCATATATCGGCAATAACTGTTTTGAAATGGACCTCGTAAGTGGATAAAGCCTTGTTCCACTGCCGCCGGCTAAAATAATTCCCTTCAAGCTAACTACACCTCTATTTCAGATTATTTTTTGTTAGAATCCATGACATGTAAAATGAATTCCACTCGTTTTAAAAACGTGTGATTCTCAATGATGTGGTGATACCCTTTTTCTGCAATTCTTTCTCTTTCAGCAGAATTGTTTAAGTAATACTCAATCTTATCAAATAATTCTTGCTCTGTCTCATAGGTCTCCAGCATATCTTTTCCCTTAAAATGGTCCTTAATATAAGGAATTTCATCAACCAATTGAAAGGTTTTGGCTGCAAGGATTTCAAACACCCTGGGATTGCACCCTGCTTGTGATTGGGAATGATGAATATTTAAGGCTATTTTAGACTGTGAGTAAAGAGTGTTTAATTCCTTCGGAGTGACAAATTCATTGGTATAATATTTATTTATTCCAGAAAAATGGTATTTTAAGAAAGAGTCTGGTTTTTTAAGTGAAGTATATTTCCCATATATTTTGATATTGAGCTTTGGAAACCTCTTAACCAGCCTATCAAATAACTCCAGTCTATTTGGATATAATTTTCCTACAAACAAGACATCAATGTCCTTCTGATCGGTAGGAATGGGATAGTAATTATTACTGTCTGCAGCCATTGGCAAAAAGTAAGATTCCACATTTTCTTCTGCTAATTTTGCTACATCTGTTTCTTCAAACATGAATCGGTAATCGAAATTTCTGATTAGTTTATATGTATTTTGAAAGCGGAATACGGAATCCATCATCCACAAAACGGTTTTGGTTTCTTTGTTTATTTCTCTTAACGTATTTTCCTCCAGATAGCTTCCTTTAATAAAAAGAACTAAATCTGGCTTTTTCGTTTTGACAAATGATAGGATGGACTCGTTGATTTGCCGCTTATAGGCTTGGTAAAAATAATCGATTTTTAGCCTTGGAGATAAACTGTAATATAAAAAGTTTTTAATATTTTTAGGAAAAGCATCGTAGTAATCAATAATTTCTGTGGCCCACCCTAATTCTTTGAAAGCATATTCCACACTCTCATTGTAGCCAAAATAATTCGGTCCTACGATTAACACCCTTTTATCCATAGAAAACTCCTTTTTGATCGCTCAGTTCTCAATTGTATTTTTATCACGTCAGTTACATGAACTAAAATTCCTTTTTATATTATAACAATATAAACTAAAAAGGAAATAATGTTATAACATTACCAGGTTGTCGAGAAAGGGTATTTTTCTTGGCAATTTTTAATTTTGTCTAGATCTAAATTACTGATTAATTAATTGTCTCTGCTAACAGGCCTGTTGATTTCCGTTCCGGGCACTCGCTTTCCGCGGGGAGGTCCTGGAGCCTCCTCGGCGCTTGGGCGCCTGCGGGGTCTCCAGTGACCTCTATATCCCGCAGGAGTCGAGTGCCCTCCACTCCAATCAACAGGGAGGCAAGTCAATCTAAGATGGTACACACTATTACCTTGCTAAATGTGTTGTAATCTATTTTATATTTTGGCAGTCTCAGTAAAGAGAGTCTGTTTTAATGATTCAAACTATTTGTAGAATGATGTGGAAATGAATCATTAAGTCTAAAAAATCTTACGTTAGGCAAGGTTTATTTTTATTTCTTATTCTAGTGGTCTTCAGAACAAATACCAAAAAGATACCCAATTAAATATTGAATTGACACATGTTTTTATTATTTATTGTGAGTCGAAGGTCTTTATTGAATACACTCTGTTGATTGGAGCGGAAGGCGCGAAGACTCCTGCGGGAGTACGGGGCAGGGGAGACCCCGCAGGCGCTTTTGCGCCGAGGAGGCTCCCCGGCACGCCCGCGGAAAGCGAAGCGCCTGGAGCACAAATCAACAGACCTTTTGCATAGACAATCTTCTTTCCATTTTTGCATTTCTTTTCACCAATCATTAGTATAGAGTTAATCATATTATTTGGGTGGAAGGTAGATTATGAAAAAGTTATTGAAATTTGGCCTAGTGGGGGTTGGGAATACCCTTCTATCGATCGGTTGCTATATCTTGTTCGTGAAATTAGGCATGCACTACCTGCTAGCAAATATCCTTTCCTATTTAATTGGTTTATTAAACAGCTATTATTGGAATAAGAAATGGGTGTTTCAATATACGGAGCGCCATCTTTCTGTTTTTGTAAAATTTATCATCGTCAATTTAGTAGTTCTTAGTATCAATACATCCATTCTTTATTTTTTTGTAAAAATAATAGGCTGGAATCAGTATCTTTCACAATTAATCGCTACTGGTTTAGGAATGGGCATCAACTTCATTTTAAATAAAAAGTGGACCTTTGAGCCCAGGATGAACAATAGGGAAAAAGCACAGTAATATATGAAAATAACCCAAATGAAAATGTATCATTTTCATAGAATTCATTGTATATTCCTATCGATAGACCCAAAGAGGTTCCGCACGAAAAAAGCGGAACCTCTTTGGTTATTCTGCTGCCTGTATCCCTTCTACGTTTTCCAATGGGGGCTGCGAGCGTTTATTATGAAATTTTTCTAATGTGAGAACAAGAACATGAACAATTAAAACGGCCAGTGCCAGGAATTCTACCGCAGAATCGAGATAATACCAGGAAAGCGTGGCGCTGATATCGTAAAGAGAGTGCACGAGGACGGTGACCCAAAGGTTTCTTGTCCATAATAAAATCAATCCAAATAATAAGCCCATATTGGCAAAGGTGACAATAGCACCAATCCGAACTTCCCATGGCTCTACTGAATCCAATGTATGGTCAATCCCAAACAGGATAGAAGTGAGAAATAAAGCAAGCATTAAAAAGAGGTCTCTCTTCCCACTTGCCCATTTTTTCGGGAATACCTTTTTACATACGACTAGCAGGAGAATAATATAAGCCAGCCGCCAAACCTCTTCTAATCCGGCAAGGGCATCCGTATATATATCAGCGCCAATGGTATCTATTTGATCAAAAAAAGTTGAATTAGGTTCGGCTTTTGTTCCGGATTCTACAGTTTCTGAATGCTGTGGATCTACGTCCATCTGCATATCCGTGTATTCTTGAACGTATTGATCATAATCAACGTTAAAATCGTTGAAGGTATTGGATGAATAAATATTAATAATCGTACTTCCAAGGAAGAAGACCAAGAAGGCCCCTGTAAACTTTAGCGTAAGCTTCCGTTTCGTTACCGGGTGCGGTTCCGAACTGCGAATCCGCTGGTGAAGCTTTATACCAATAAAAAAGGAAGATACCATCATCGCATCATAAAAGGTACTAGCTAAATAGCTGAAACGGGATAAATAAAGGAGAACTTCAGCACCTATGGTTACTACTAGCATAGCAAAGAGTAATTTTATTGAAATCGGTTTTGTTAAGTTTGTTGTCATCCGCATCATTCCCTGCCTTAATGCTTATTTTAATAGTGTTACTGCCCATAATCCAAATCCATTTAATAAAAGCAGGAATAGAAAACAGCCTAAAATCCACTTCCAGGTTCTCTTCACTATTTTTCTCCTTTAAGATTATTGTTGGGACCATTTAAATATACCTCTGCCCCATGTTTAGCAAAACTATTAATAGATAATAATAGTAATAATTTAACATACCAGCAGACAAATATCATTACTATGTTGCTTCCATTATTCTATGAGACAGGTGATTTTTTAGGCTAACGATACATATGAATGTACAAGCTGAATGAATTTTAAGGATAAGGAGTTTGAAAATGAAACGGTTAGTTTCTTTGTTGCTTTCAGTTGTGATAATCTTTGTGTTGTCAGCGACAAATCCTGGACGGTCCGAATACGTGGATTGGGTTAACCAGAAAACAATGGATCAGTCGTCCAACCTGCTAAAAAGGGGAATTCTTTCAGTTGCCGGAAAATCCATTTTCGATGCAGGTACAACTAAAAAGGATTATGTTGTTTTTTCTATCTACAAGACGGATTTCACGGATGTGGGGATGGGGAAGATGACGACGCTTGGGATTTTTAATCAGTTTATACCATTGACTAACTTAGAAAAAGAGAAATAAAGGAATGCGCCGAATGGAAGAATATCCACTCGGCCTTTTTTATGCATGGCTTGAGAGCTTTTTCTGCTCTAAAAACCGTTTAAAATTCGGATCGTATGAATAGTTCCTTTCCACCAGCCGTGTCGTGCTCATCTTTAGGCTTCCCCATTCATGATGGGGATAGGTGTGAATCATGCTGCAAAGCCTTAAAAGACGTTCTTTTGGTAAGTCTTCAAGAAATTCTTCTATAAATGAAGAGAATTCTAGGATATACAGCTTCATTCGTAAAGCCGTATCGGCAATAGCGATTAAGGAGTCCCTTCCAAAATCAATCTCGATGTTCCCTCGATAGCAGATTAAATAAGCGATACACTTTTTAGATATCCGGGCTCGGTTAAGATTTAACATTCTAAGAGCATACTTTACAAAATCTCGATCATAGGAGGATGGAATCAGCCGTTCAAGCTCCCTTTCCAAACCATTCTTTAATGGAAGCTTGTTTAATACCCTCACCTGTCTTATTTTTACGGCATCACTGAAAACGAACTCTCCTATTTCTCGCCATTTTTCATAAGCCTCTTCGACCTTTCCCTCTTTTACCTCCGCTTCCGCCAGGTCACTGTCAAAGCGTATTCCAGCTTGGATGTTACGTAGATCCTTCCGAAGGCGTTTTTTCAACTGGCAGTAGTATTCACTTTTTAAAAAGAAAGAAAGGATGACGATGTAGCTAATCCCAAAGGCGCACCCCCCAGATAAATAGTACATGGTTTGCTTGGCTGGTGCGAAAATAATCCCCAAGCCGGTTATCGTTAGAATCCACATTAATTCGGTCATTAAGCGTTTTATAAAGCTCTTCTTCACAAATGTGCAGACTTTTTTATAGTGCTTTCCACATACCGGACAGATCTCATCTTTTAAAATCGAATAACGTTGACACTTCTTACACATTTTAAGTTTTTGAAACTGATAGTTCTGTTTCTTTTTAGCCAAGGGTATCACCCTCTGACAGCATGATGACCAATTCCTCATCCATATCATTAAAACTTCCATTGCTGTGTTTATTTTTAAGTAATTTATAGATTCTAACAATCAAAATGGAACCTAGGATACTGGTAAAAATCAGCCCATACATGGATTCTCCTCCTCTTATCTCAATAAAAAGCCTGGGCATTTCTCTAGTAGATACCTGTTGAAAGGACCAACTTTATCATTCTAGGGAGGACAGCTTGGGAATATAATGACAACAATCGGGTTGGGTTGTTTGGAGGTTATTTTCCCTTAGAAATAGAGACAGCAAATGGAGGTGGTACCTACATGTTAAGAAAAATAATGCGTTGTTTCATCCTGCTGGTGATTATTTTCTGGAATATCAGTTATCTTAATGTACGCGCAGCAAGTCCGTTACATTCCACCTCTCGAATGGAAGGAATGCTCGTGGTAGACGTCAGTAACTCGATGAAAAGCAGTGATCCGGTTAATATCAGCAAAGAAGCTATGAAGATGTTTATAGATATGGCTTCGCTTGAAGGAGATAAAATCGGGATAATCGCTTATGCTGACGCGGTTATGCGAGAAAAGGCAATGGTGAAAATCGGTTCACAACTAGATAAAAAAGACTTAAAGTCGTTCATTGACTCACTTGGGAAATACGCCTATACAGATCTGTCCACCGGGGTTTCAGAGGCTGTAAAGGTACTGGAATCAAGCCATGAAAAGAACTACACCCCGCTGATCGTTCTGCTTGCGGATGGAAATAACGAACTGAATCCAAGGGGGACAAAAACGAGTGCTCAGGCGGATGAAGCCCTTCAATCAGCGGTCAGAGAGGCAAAAGCTAAAGGATATCCTATTTATACGATTGGCTTAAATGTAGATGGAAAGCTGAATAAGAACGTGCTCACGAATGTGGCGAATAGCACAAGCGGCAAATTCTTTGAGGCCACTTCAGCGGAGCAGCTCCCACAGATCCTAAGTGAAATTTTCGCACGACATTTACAGCTGAAAATTGTTCCGTTAAAACAACTGATTGGAAATGGTGACTATCAGAATATTAAATTTAATGTTCCAAATGAAAATGTTCTGGAAGCAAATATCTCTCTTCTTTCGAAACATCCGGTTGAGGTACAACTGATCAATCCTTCTGGTCAATCGGTATCTATCCCTTCCGATCAGGTCTTACTGACACAATCAGGGACCTATTCTATGGTCAAATTGCTGAAGCCGGTGCAAGGTGCTTGGACATTAAGAGTGAAGGGTCTTCCACAGGATAAAATCGATATCAACCTTATCTATAACTATGATTTACGATTGAAACTGAATACACTGCCGAAGGAAGGCTATCAAGCGGGGGAAACCGTTCAAGTTGGGGCATTCCTCGAGGATGGCGGCACAGCCATAAAGGATCCATCCATTTATCAATCCCTAAAGGGAACCCTGTATGTCAAAGACCTCGATAAGGGAAAAACAGAGGAGTTTTCGTTAAAGTCCGGTGAACAAGGTTTCACCGGGAAGTTTAAGTTTGGCAGTGCATCTGCTTATGAAGTGGTGGTGAAAGCGGAAGATAATAGCTTTTTCCGTGAAACTACTCCACAGAAACTTACCTTGCAAACAGTCGACGCTGCTGCTCCCGTACATGTGAAACCAAGAAAAACATCCGGTACTGTTAGTGACGGTCATTCATTTAACTGGCTCTATCTTGCTGGCGGTATAGCGGCGATTATCTTCCTTGCGGCTCTGGCTTCCCTGCTGTGGTCCAAAATAAAAGTAAGTAACCGCAAGTTTAGCGGACAAATCGTGATTGAAATCAAGGATGAAGGAACCGGCGACCGAACCAGTCCGCAATATAAAAAACTAAAAATCTTCAAGGGAAAATTCCGCCTCCATCAGCTGGTAGCACTAGCTCCGGAGTTTGCGGAAACCGACAAAGTCATCTTTAAACCGGCGGGAGGAGACTCACTGTTACTCCTTAATCACTCAAACTGTACCATCGAAAAAAGCGGCCGGGCCATCAATGCCCAAAAAGGCCTCATCATCAAACGAAACGACCGCCTGCGCATCATACCAAAACAAGTTAATAAATCCATTTACATTGAGTATATTTCATAAGGTGACAGGCACCGTTTCTAACATCAAGGGAGGAGTTTTCTATGAAAGCTAGTGTTAGGGAGCATATACAGCAGTTGGATGTGTCGTTGGGCGGGGGGATTATTTCGGAGAAGATCCGTGTGGATACGATTGGGAATCCGATGCTTGTGATTGGTCTTGGGGGAACGGGGATTGATGCCCTGCTCAGGCTTAAGTATCAGGTGAACCGCCGATTTAAACTGCCGCAGGATCCTTTATCAAAAAAGAAAAAGGAAAAACCCAATAACATTGAATTTCTTGCCTTTGAAACCAATGAATATGACCGCAACAAAAAATACAAAGGGATTGGCCTCGATCCAACGAAGGAGTTCGTTCTGCTCTCCAACCCGGAAATTGGCGGCCTGCTCCAAAACCGCAGTACTCTCGAGTCCTATATCAAGGAGTGGCTGTCACCTGAATTATTAATTACCGACGGAATCAGCGGAGCTTCCGGTGTCCGCCAGGCGGGCAGACTGCTGCTGTTTACTAAAATTAATCAAGTCGTCCAGACGATCGAACGAAAAATTGAAGCTGTCCTTGAGGGGACCAATAAACGGCTATATGTGTTTATCCTAACAGGTCTCTCCGGAGGCACAGGCAGCGGCTGTTATCTTGATATTGCCTATATCACCCGCGGAATCATGGAACGAAAATTCGGACCAACCGGCGTCGATAAAGTCAGCATGCTTGGTTACCTTTTCACTCCGGATGTGAACCTGTCTAAACGCGGCTTAAGCTCCCATACGGTCGAATATATTGAAAAAAATGGCTTTGCTGCGTTAAAGGAACTCGATTACTGGATGAATTGTGATGAACGAAATGAACGCTTTAAAATGAAGTATGGCAGCCTATTAGAGGTCAATTCTCCGATGCCGCCGTTTAATCTTTGCCATTTAATCTCAGGGACCAATCTCGAAGGAAAGTGGCTCGAGAATGCTTATGATTACTGCATGAATGTCACTGCTGAAAATATTACGAACTTCATGGCCAATGAAGATAAGAAATCCAGTGAAGAGTTTGCGATCCACGACTATATCAGCAACATCCGAACTAATATTGCCCAGATGCCAAAGCCTTATGCTGCCAACTACCAATACAATATTATCGGAGCATCCATGGCCGAGATTCCGCTGGAAGAACTGACAACCTATCTCGGCTATAAACTATTTGAAAAAATGAGCAAGATGTTTGAGGTGGAACACGACCAAACAGATGTCGACCAGTTTGCGGAAAAACTGCGAATTGACCCCGACTCCCTCCATCAGCGTTTCAATGACCGTGTACCGGAGCCCTTATCCGGATATGAAAACAGCGACCGCTTCTCTTACCAAAACGTCATTAAATCGGGAGTCATTCATCTCGATGAAGAACTGGAAAGAGAATACTTACTAAAAGCGAGGGAGCAATACCGGAAATGCAAAAAGCAGCTTCCTGGAGAAATCATGGAAGAATTCCGCCGGCAAATGGAGCGCTTATTCCTCCATCCGCAAAAGGGCCCTATCTATGCATCCCGGCTCATTTACTCGAATGACGGCTTCTGTCTGTTAAAAACCTTACAGGTATATATGACAGGTCTCCGTGATCGGTTGGAACGAATCCCGCAAGCGATTCAATCGGAGCAGGAATATGCACATAACAAATTAGAGGAAGCTCGAAGTGCCTTTATCGCAAAAGACCGCAAAAAGAATGCCTATATGGAGGCCAAACTAAACGAATATTACGCCAGGGCGGAAAAAGCCAGAATGGAAGAAATGCTGGAGTTTTACGAAGATTTCTACCAACTCTTAAATAACCAAAACAACAAAATCTATGAAGTATATAAAGAAATCTTAGAAACCTTAAAAACGATTTTTGAAAAGAATGCCGATATTTTAATAGAGGGTGAGGAAATAAACCAGGATCAGTCCTACACCTATTATTGGCATTTGGTCAGTGTCCCGGATACCTCCCCAGAGATTCAGCGGATATTTCAGTCTAAGGATGGTGAAATGCTGATCCAGCAATGGTCGGAAATGCTCCTTGAAAAATCAGCCTATTGGGTCAAGGAATCGGAAGTAGATGTGGTTGGTACGGTGTCAGAGTTTCTCACCGACCAGTTCGGTGATTTGATTACAAGATCGATGGAAGACTTTTTACGTCTGAAGTACGGCGATGATAAGCCCATCGACAAGATCATTGAAGAAAAGATTGCCGCCCGCCTGGACCGTGACGCCCTGCCGGTGTTCCACCTGGCAAACAGCAACGGCCAGCTCCACTTCCCGCAATGGGGCTTTGTGTCCGTTCCTGTGAAGGCACCAAACATTTTTAACGGGATTAAAAATTTTGAAAAACACTCGTTAAGCCATTCCCGCTTCACCATTAAAGAAAGTGAATTAAAAAACAGGATTTTCTGGTTAAATACGAAAAATGGGATACCTCTTTATGCTTATTCACCATTGACCATATATGAAGCTTCCTATGAAAAAACCATTCTCGAAAAAGAAGGTGTGGGCCGGCACCTAGTTCAAACAGAGACAGAAAACTGGCTCTACCTCCCTTCACCCATCCCAGAAAAGTCATGGGGAGATACGTACCAGAATCCGAGAGTGCAAGAGTACAATACGTCCGTCCGGTCGCTGTTTGACGAAGCAATGAAATTTGGCTGTATCACCGTGAAAGATGACGAGCGCAACACAAGTGCAAAATACCAATGCCATTTTACCAAAGAGTTCAACAGCGGTGCGTTATTTGCCAAATATGAACTTGACCCGAAGAAGCTTGATCAAGCAAGCATTAGAAATCTTAACCTGGTGCTGCATCATCTAAATGAAATGTTTACGGGGGGAATGGAATCTACGGGCTGCTGTGATATTTTTGGAAGCACCAATGTAGAAATGGCAAAAGAAAACTTGATCCGTTCCCCAAAGCTAATCGAAAAAGTGAAATTAGAAGTACGAAAGTATCGTTTTATTCAAGAAAAAATGATTGAAATCGAGCAATACCTTTCCCTGCAAAAAGAACAAGAAATGTTGATAAATCAGTTTATCCAGGCCATTTACACAAATACCATAAAAAAACGAGGAGCGTTATACGTATACGATAAAGATTTAGAGGAAGATGCTTGGGAGCCGCTCGTGAACCTGATGAAGAAGACGAAATTTGCAGACTTCGAAATCTATCAAGCATTCAAAGCGTTAAGCCCAAAACAAAGAGCACAGCTCGAAAAAAAATCAGAGCGGCGCTCAAGTGAGTTAATTCAACAAGAAAGTGCAGCACAGCTAATTTTCGCTCTAGAGCAAATGGCAAATACCTATAAAAAAGAAAAAGAAACCCTTGATTATGAATACAAGGATTTGGTTAATGGCGAGGAATTGTACCATTTTTATAAAGAGATGCTGATGAAAGTCCAGGAAATGCTAAGGCAATTGAAGTCATAAGATAAACTCATGGCCACAGGTGAATCTACGCTGTGGCCTCTAATTCCAAATCTTCAAGGAATCATGTTTTTATTGGAGGGATACACCTGTGCGAGATCTTTTACAAAAGTATGCCGACTCCTTCTCCATCCACCTCGAAAAATTGAGTCAATCAGAAAATGTACAGCGCAGTGTCAACTATCCGATTGTTTTTTTATTTATAGGTGACCTTGTGAAGGAGGCCCTATTAGTCATCAAAAAGATGAATCAGGAAAAATGGCACAATAGCAGCGGAGTTATCTATTTACATGCCTATCAAACCGAAACGATGATCGCGGATAACTTGTTTTCAGTCCAGATGGACGATAAAGGGATACATCGTAAATCACAACGAAAAGACATGTATGAGGCCTTTGATCAGAATGAAACCATGCTCATCGAACTGAATAAATGTTTTCGCAAGGCTGCCTCCAAACTTGCTGAATATGGAAAGGCCTATTCATCGTTTCAAAAGGTAAATCTCTGTGTCGTGACAGCGATTGATGACCCTGTAAACATTCTTATACCAGAAATCACCTTGCTTTTAAAAAGTATCCTGCAAGAATCCTTTCGAATGGTGGAAGTGGATTTATTCGGGCTGCTTAAGGAAAAACAGGACGGTGAAAACTTTGCCTACTCTACCTCGCTTGGCATTAGCTTTTTAAAAGAACTAGATCGGTATCAACAAAATGATTTCTGTTTTGAGAAAGATCTGCAGCTGACAGAGGATCATTTAAGACTGCCTGTAAGCCACCATTCTTCTCCGCTCTTTGATATGGTCTATTTATTAAGCGATAAAAATGAAAATGGGCTAATTACGGAAGAGGCCATTCAACAAAACTATGAAATTATAAGCAATTTAAACCTGTTGAAAAATCGAAAAATCATTACGGACTATCATGAAAAAATGGACAGTTACCAGCATCAAAACTTTAAACGGGCAATCAAGGGAAATTTACCAGACCCCGTCTATGCTTCGGCCGGTTTTGCCAAAGTGACCCGCCCGAATCAGACAATCATTCTTCACGCGGCCAGTCACTTTTTTCATGAGCTGTTAGAAACTCTTAAATCGCAAAGCATCCAGCCCAGGGAGAAAATACTTAGTCTTTTTGATTTAACTGAGTCCTCCTTTCAAAAATATTACGAGCACTTCCTTCCTTCTGCTGATCAGCTTCATGACATGCTCGGATTGATCAGGGTGACCAATTCCTATCAAACCGTGAAGGCAATGACGCTGTTTGAAGCGGAGGAGTATCTTTATGAAGGGGGTACCCAAGCCTTCTTTTCTCAGAACTTTGAAGAGCCTGTCCGAGCGTTTCTACAGAATTTAGACCTTAGAGAGCAAATTGAATGGTGTTTCTATGAAAATGTAATGAATCATGAACAATACGGACTATTTTGTGCCTATCGGTGGACCGCTGATCAGCCTAATTCAGAAATGAATATTTTGAATGAAATGAAACGAATGTTGGAAGAAACAAGGAACGAGCTGTTAAAGCTTGAGGAACAGCTTGACGGGATCTATCAGCAAGCAGTGGAGCACAGTCATTTTAAAAAAAGCGTTCTTCCCTTTTCGAACAGGAAAAATCTAATCAGCTTTTTGGATTACTTTTTCACAGAAGTATATGGTACCCAATATGAGATCCTTAAGCTAAAGGTAAAACAAAGCATCTTAAAACAATACCAAGCAGTACTCGGAGAACTTCATCACTCTCTAAAACCAAAAATCAAACTGATCAACACAGTGGGAGCCATCCTGAAAAAGACCGCATCGGAAAGTTTGTTAGAATCTGACGATGAATTAGAAAAAAATATTGCCCAATATTATGGGGGGATGCTCAAGTCGGTTACGGCAAGATTTAAGGAAAAACAGGGACCCTATTTCTTTTTAAATGAACGTTTTTTTGGGAATCTTCCTTCTTATCTTGAAAGGGAGAATCCTGAAGACCTTCTTGAACGATTGCTGTTTGTTTGTGAACGCGAGGTACTAACTCAGAAGGAGTTTCACCGCAGCTTTGAAGATGAATTGTTAGATCGGTCCAATGTCATGACCAACTATGAAAACAGGGAAATTCTTACGAAAGAGGATTTGTTTAAGAAATTATATCTCCGTTTGGACGTTGGGTCGTCTGTCCATATTGAGGTATTTCACTATACCCATGTAAACCGTTATGAAGAAAAGTATTTCTTCGGCGACTTTTACAGCCAGTTCATGCAGTATGCCTTAGAAAAAGAATATGAAACACGGCAATGGAAGGTTGGCTGTTCACATGAAAAGAAAACAAGCGGAATTGAAAAGCTAACTCTTATGGGAGGATTCACATTAAAAGACCTTATGTACTATCGCAATGGTGAAAAGTACTATAAGAAATATACCGAAAATGGGTATGAGTTTCACTCAAAAGCGGAAGCGTCCGTTTAGCGGCGTATGGACTGGAGCGCTTCGACTGAGATAAAGGAAACACGGAGAGCGACAGCGATCCGATGTTGACTTATCGTAGGGAGAAGAGCGAAGTCCACTAGCCGCTGGACGCTGGAGCTAGACGGGTATCAAAGTTAAAGTCCTTTACTATTATAATTTCAAAAGCGGAAGCGACCGTTTAGCGTACCACAGGACTGGATTAGTGAGCTTCAAACAGAAATAAACCTTGGTGGTGATCAGTGGTGAACTGGGAACCGATTTCTTCCCCTATTGATGAAATAAAAGATATCAAGATTACACGAACGGACACCGATGTACATGTTCGCTGGTTTTGGCCAAGCAAAATTGATTTTGTTTATATTCATAAAACTTCTACAGACAAGATAAAGTCCAATAAGGAATTCAATCCACATGATTTAAAGCTCTACACTCGTGAGGAGTATAAAGCAAACCAAGGGTACTTTCTCAAGCTAGACACAATAGGGCAAATGGCCCTTCGGATTTTCCCTGGTAAAAAAGAAGGTGGCCAACTGACTGTCTTTCGTCAAGAAAATGAACACAATTGTGCCTATATCAGCGGGTCCACGGCAAAGGTTTATTTTTCAATCACTTATAAACATAAACTCTTTCAGACCCAAAAAAGAGTAAAAATGGCCATTACTACCGAACTGCCACTCAGAAAAGATGAACTTGTCTACGTAAAAAAAAGCGGTGGAGTTCCCCTCTCGGTGGAGGATGGAACCATCTATCCTTTTATTCGGGACTTCGTTCCCGGAAAAACCGTCCTGTCGGAAATTGAAATTGATCAACATGAGTTCATTCAAATTTTCTTAAGAAACGGAAAAGATGCGGCTCAACATTTTGAGCTGATTCCTGTATAGGGGGTCCATTGATGTTCTCACTATTAAAACGCCTCTTTGAGAATAAACAGCCATTAAAGGAAAGATTACCATTTTACGATATTGTCTGCCCTTACTGTTTTTCAAAATTCCACCATGAGGAGGTCGTTTTCAGGGCCGCTCATTATCGGGAGGACGACGAGGAATTCGCCCTTCAGGAAGATGAACAATTAAACAGTTACCGTGCTAAATTTGGACTTGCGCCAATTGATGAACTAGAAGCAATTATTGAACCATTGAGGGTTCCAGATGAACAAAAAATCTATTCCAATCACGTCTTAATGGGGATTTCTGATAAATACTCCATGGTAACACGAAATCGGCTTTGCCCTGAATGTCATAACGACCTGCCAATTACCGCCGGAAAATATCCAAGCAATATCGTCTCAATTGTGGGTGCCACTTCAGTTGGAAAAACAGTTTTCATGACCACGCTGATTCACACACTCCAACATTTGACTGCCAATAATTTCAATGCAGCCTGTATTCCACTTACCACTGAAATTAGCAGACGCTTTCGAATCAACTATGAAGCTCCTCTCTTTGAACATGGGAGCTTGTTACAATCAACAGAAAAAACCATCCGGCAAGAACCGTTTATTTTTCAATTTATTTTTAAAAATGAAGACCATGCTCCGCTGACTCTTGTGTTTTTTGATGTTGCAGGAGAAGGAATGACCGACAAAGACTATCTCAAGCTTCATGCCGCTCATATTAAAAATTCAGCCGGGATTATGTTCTTGGTCGACCCCATCCAAATTCGTACCATTCGCGATAAGTTAATTTATCAGATGGGAGAACACCCAGGAGAAATTTCGGTCCAAGGTGAGGAGCCCCGCGAAGTGGTGATCTCGCTTTTCAGCGACTTTATCGCCCATTTAGAAGACAGCAAAACAAGTATCCTTACCGCAGTGATATTAACAAAAAGTGATCTTCTACATGCGTTAAAAGATGGGGCTGGGGATTATATCGGGACGAACAGTAATGTGTTTCGCCATTTTACGCACCGGGAATATCTCGATTTAGGTGAGTATGAGAATATCAATGGAGAAATGAAAAGATTTTTAACAAAAGTGGATATCCCGCTCGTGAATGCGCTAGATGTGTATTTTAAGGAAATCTCTTACTTTGCTGTATCCTCATTAGGAAGTAATCCCGTTAATCAGCAAGTAAGCGGGATAATTAGTCCGGTTCGTGTGGATGAACCATTTATTTGGCTGCTTTATAAATTGGGATATATCGAGGGGAGACACAGGGAGTGACCGAAAAAATTCACCAGCATATGTATACACGGGAACGGAAAGGAATATTTCAAGACTCCGCCGGATATGACACCATTGCGATGTCAGAAGGGCTTGAACCTTTTTTTGTAAAAAAATATTTGCATCCTTTTTGTCTGTATCATGGTCCAAAAAAGCTCAGAGAACAAGGTAACAGGGATTCTTCTTGTTATCCCCCGGCGGTGACCATTTTTCAGCCTGAAACCGGTGAGCTTGTAATTGGTCAGGCTGTTTTTGTTCCTGCGGATTTTACGGGTGCCCGCAGCA
Source organism: Neobacillus cucumis (assembly GCF_002860255.1). Taxonomy (GTDB): domain Bacteria; phylum Bacillota; class Bacilli; order Bacillales; family Cytobacillaceae; genus Neobacillus; species Neobacillus cucumis_A. The sequence goes on along the minus strand of NZ_PGVE01000043.1, from coordinate 1,477 downwards.
CCTATTTTATGCATAGCTTTGTTATTCCTTCTGATCAAAAAGATCACTGGGTTCAACAGCCCGAAATGCTGTTTCAACTCAAGGAATCCTTTCAAACAAGCTATGATATCAGCCAAGGTCCTGTTCTGCCAGAACTAGAGTTGGTTTCCTATAAAAAAGCTGATATTTTAGAAGATATAGTACTAAATAGGCTGGGGATTAAAAATGCTGACCTTCAGCAGCTCTTGTATGCGGTTATGACTTCGATTTCCGGTAAGAAGAAGGTATTCATTACTCTAAATGTGCCTTTGCAGGAATACAGCCGTTACGCACTTATGCTGCTAGAATTACTTTTTCTTTATCTGCCATATGCTTTTAGAAATATGCTAGGGGCCATTACCTTTACAAGTGAACCAGAAACAAGAAATTATATTCATGTTACCTTTTTTGAACCCGGAACACTTAATATCAGTGATCCTTCGATTAAAAAGCAATTTATTTTCGATTTTGCTGGCGGATTTATTTCCAGCGTATCTTTGCCCCTTGAACAAAAGGAGTTTTTTGATTTTGCCTTTGAGGATTTAACCCGGATGGATGATTTCTTTAAATTTTCCGAAATGGCATTAGCCGGTTTACCAGTAGAGGAAAAATTGTCATTAGAAAGTTACAATCAGTTAACCGATTTATTTCTTACACTAGCCAATGATGACCGTGACCTTTTCTTAAAGGATAAAGTTGCATTCCTAGATAAACTGATTAAATTTTTGAAACATAGAGAGGAGGATAAGTCACCATTAGTTGAATTGTTTTTGAGGGTTTTGGAGAATGGACAATTGGCTGTTGATCTTAACCTTCGTATGAAGAATCTGAAATTAGAAGATCTTAAGTGTTTTAGGGATAATATTTCCGATGAACTTGTTTTAAAAATAAAGAATGAAACCGCACGGGATTATTTTTTGGTTCTTAAAGCTCTTTCGAAACTAATAAATTCCTCAGGAGAATCAGCTTCTTGTTATCTTAAGCTGTTAACTAGTAATGGCCGGCATCAGCTCAATGGGATGCTGCAGAGAATACTCAGTGAAAAATCTATATCAGCACCATTTCGATTACTTTTTATCGCCTTTGAAACTAGTAATGATGAGGTTGATTTTCCTAAGTTATTGAATTTTATCATTAACCATTATAACGAGATGACCATGTGTTCATTTATTAAAGAGAGTGCGAACCTTGCAGCGGTGGACTTACTCTTTAGAAGTTCGTTAAAATCGTATTTAATACACCATCCAAGGTCCATTTGGAAGAATAAGACATGGCGAAAGGAATTACAATCAGTGAATGATTCTTTATTTAAACTTTTTGTAAAGGAAATAGAGAAAGAGACTTCCAATCCGCTTGTTAGGTTACTAAAAGGAATGAGCTGAAAACGATTTTCCTCTTAAAAAACAAAAAAAGGCAGCTATTTGAGCTGTCTTTTTCCGTGCCTGGCAACGTCCTACTC
>NZ_PGVE01000042.1 GCF_002860255.1 Neobacillus cucumis | reverse complement strand
GCCCTTACCTCACGGTAAGTATCTTGCGCTTCCTTAGCGGTTGGTCGATGTGTACCCCCACAGTGGACTTTCACCACCTAGATAGTTGCCATGCCTGGCACACTTATAAAAAGACCGCTTTTTTATAGCGGTCTAGGCATTAGAATATGGTTTAAGATTTTAATCATGATTTTCTTGATCAAATACTTTTATCGATACATCTCATTAAACGTTCTTCGATGTCTTTAGCAATTTGTTTCAGCGTTTCATTATTTAGAAGGTTTATGAGAGCAGTAGGTTTAGGCATCCCGATTTTCGTTTGCCCATTATCCTCATAAACAACTATTTTACATGGCAAAAAATATCCCGCCATTTCATTTTCACTTAATACTCTTTGTGCTTCATGAGGATTACACACTTCGAGAACTTTAAACTCTTTTTCAAATTCCAGACCTTTTTCCTGAAGCTTTTCCTTAATGTCAAACTTCCACAAAACACCGAATTTTTCTTCCTTTAAGCTTTCCTCTAGACTCTGAATTGCCTCTTCCATGTTTTTCTTCGTAAAAATCGTATAATCAATCATTTTTATCATCCTTTTGTGGTTATTGTTGCATATCAATATTCACCATTATTTTTTACCCATCATAAAATAAAAATAATCTATATCTATTGTAAATTAACAATAATACTGTATAATTCACAGTATAATTATAGGAATTAATGGGATAGGAGGCTGGATATGCGTTTATTTAAAAATCTTTTTAAGGAACATTGTCCAAAATGTAATAAAGTATTAGAAACAAAGAACTCCAATACGTTAAAATCGATTGTCATTAAATCATGTCCGGAACAGCATTATCAAAAAGAATTTCATCCAGCTTTTGAAACATATATAGAAAGTAATAAGGTTTCTTAATTCAGATATAATTACAAAAAAAGGTAGCTTGCATAGCTACCTTTTTGTAATAAGTTCAAAAACCTCCTTGCTTTTTGGAGTTTCCAACTCAGCAAGGAGGCTTATTATTTCTATATTATAAATTAATTCTGTAGCTTTTCAATTAATTATCATTTCCCGCTTTTTGGTATGGTTCAGGTTGATCTACAGGAGTAACAACCGCTTTTAATGCTTCATCTACTGAGGTTAAATATTTGTATTTCTCTTGTTCAGACCAATGAAACCGGTCAGCTAAATATGCGATTACTTGCTTCTTCCATTCTTTTACGGTTTGAATATCAAATAAAATCGCTCCCGTACGTCGGTTAAAGAAATCAATTGGTGTAGCAACCATTTCATATTCAATGGCATAAAGTAACTTTGCAAATAACACTTTAGGCAGTTGATATTTTTCAGCATCTGACATATGATGATTCAACAATTCAAATACTATATTACTATTTGATCCATATATTTTAACTAACGCCTCACCTTCATCTTTGGTAAGACCAATTTCCAAACCTTTATTCACTGTTTTAGTAATAAATGAAGGAAATTGTTTTGATCCTCCAACATCACCACCTGAAATTGGAAGATACTTTGTCTGACACGTTTTAAAACTTCTACCTGCTTCTGATTTAAATTTTTCAGCTAATAAATTAACCACTGTTTCAGCCATTTTTCTATAACCTGTTAATTTACCACCAGCTATGGTGATCAATCCTGAATTCGATTCCCAAATTTCATCTTTCCTAGAAATTTCTGAAGCATTCTTTCCTTCCTCGTAAATAAGCGGACGAACTCCTGCCCAACTTGACTCCACATCTTTTTCACTTATTTTCACTTCAGGGAACATATATTTAATGGCATTTAAAATATAACTGCGATCACTTTCTGTCATAGAAGGGTTTACTGCATCTTCATTATAGAAGGTATCTGTTGTTCCAACATAGGTCTTACCGTCACGTGGGATCGCAAATACCATACGTTTGTCTGGTGTATCAAAATAGATGGCTTGTTTTAATGGAAAGCGTGATTGGTCAATCACCAAGTGGACTCCTTTAGAAAGTTGTAAGACCTTGCCTTTTTTTGATTGATCCATTTCACGAATCTGGTCCACCCAAGGGCCCGCAGCATTGACAATCTTTTTGGCATGTATTTGGTACATTTCTCCTGTTAATTGATCTTGGATCAACGCTCCGATAACCTGACCATTTTCATAAAGAAGCTTTGATACCTTTGTATAGTTACAAGCAAGGACTCCTTTTTCAACTGCCGCCTTCATAACCTCAATTGTTAATCTCGCATCATCTGTACGGTATTCAACATAATAACCGCCACCCTTTAATCCTGCCTGTTTAATAAGAGGCTCTTTAGCTAATGTGGAATGTGATGATAGCATCTTTCGCCATTCTGATTTTTTAACACCTGCTAAGAAATCATACACACGAAGACCAATGGAAGTGCTAAACCTTCCAAATGTTCCACCTTTATGAATAGGTAATAACATCCATTCAGGCGTCGTTACATGTGGGCCATTTTCGTAAACAATCGCTCTTTCTTTTCCAACTTCTGCAACCATTTTGACTTCAAATTGCTTTAGGTATCTTAGGCCTCCATGAACTAATTTAGTGGACCTGCTTGAGGTTCCTGCTGCAAAGTCCTGCATTTCCACAAGAGCTGTTTTCATTCCTCTCGTTTGCGCATCCAGAGCAATCCCAGCTCCTGTTATTCCTCCACCAATGACTAAAACATCGAAAACTTCCGATTTAAATTTGTTAACAAACTCTTGTCGATTTAGGTTTGAAAATTGCATGATTTACTCCTCCTGATTGTATAGTATGATGGATTTTTTCAGAGGAAATAAAAAGAGACCACAAAAGACATTATCAAAATGATAATGTTTTTGTGGTCTCTCCGACTTCTCCTGCCAATTATTAACTTGTATTCAGTATAACACAAAATAAGTAATTAGAAAATTATTTTATTTAAAAGCCATGGTTGCATTCACTGCTTTTTTCCACCCGTTATATAATTGGGTACGATTGTCTTCATTCATCTGTGGTGAAAATTGGCGGTCAACAGCCCATTGCTTGGCAATTTCCTCTTGGCTTTCCCAGTAGCCGACAGCTAGTCCTGCCAGATAGGCTGCTCCTAATGCCGTTGTTTCATTTATAACCGGTCTTTCCACTGGAACATCCAAGATATCACTTTGGAATTCCATTAGGAAATTATTTTTAACAGCCCCACCATCAACACGAAGAGTTTTAAGTTCGATTCCAGAGTCTGCTTCCATCGCAGCCAATACATCTTTTGTTTGATAGGCAAGTGACTCTAACGTCGCGCGTACGAAATGTTCCTTTGTTGTTCCGCGTGTTAATCCAAACACAGCCCCTCGAACATCACTATCCCAATAAGGCGTACCTAAACCTACAAAAGCTGGGACAACATAAACTCCATCTGTAGAATTCACCTTAGTCGCATAGACTTCACTGTCCTTTGCATCTTTAAACATCCTTAACCCATCACGAAGCCACTGAATAGCAGAACCAGCGACAAAAATACTTCCTTCCAATGCATACTCTACTTTTCCATTTAATCCCCAGGCTAGGGTTGTTAATAATCCATGCTCAGAGCGAACCGCTTTCTCCCCGGTGTTCATTAACATAAAGCAGCCTGTACCGTAGGTATTCTTAGCCATTCCCTCTTCAAAGCATGCTTGCCCAAAAAGCGCTGCCTGTTGATCGCCGGCAACCCCCGCAATTGGTATTTGTTTACCAAAGAAATGAAAATCTACGGTCTGTGCATAAATTTCAGATGATGGTCTCACTTCAGGGAGCATGGATTTTGGTACACCTAATATGTCTAATAATTCATCATCCCACTTTAAATCGTAGATATTGAACATTAATGTCCTTGAAGCATTTGAATAATCAGTTACATGTGCTCGGCCTCCGGATAGCTTCCAAATTAACCAAGAATCGATTGTTCCAAATAACAATTTCCCTTGTTCCGCTTTTTCTCGTGCGCCATCAACATGATCAAGGATCCATTTTACCTTTGTTCCGGAAAAGTAAGCATCAATTAATAGTCCTGTCCTTTCCCGAAATAGGTCATTATAGCCTTTTCCTTTTAACTCTTCACAAATTTCACTGGTTTGTCGTGATTGCCAAACAATGGCATTATATACAGGCATACCTGTTTCTTTATCCCAAACTACCGCCGTTTCACGCTGATTTGTTATCCCAATCCCAGCAATTTGTTCAGGCTTAATGGCTGATTCTGATAGTACTTCTGCAATAACTGAAAGAATAGATCCCCAGATTTCATTTGCATTATGTTCCACCCATCCCGGATTTGGAAAGTATTGTGTAAATTCTTTTTGTGCTGAGTGAACAATTTCCCCATTTTTATTAAAAATTATTGCTCTTGAACTTGTTGTTCCTTGATCTAAAGATAAAATATATTTTTCCATTACTAATCTCCTCCCAGTAATATATTATGCTACTTGATTCGTTCTTCTTATATTGTTTGACTGATTTTTACTAGTATAAAGTGCAAGAAATAATATAACAACATTTATTGCTAAAACAATCCATAAAGCACTTGTAACCTCTCCTAAAAAGATAGCTTTATAAAATACGGCTCCAAGGCTTCCTCCCAAAATCGGACCAACAACTGGAATCCATGAATATCCCCAATTGGAGTTACCTTTTCCCGGTATTGGCAGTAGGAAGTGCGCAATTCGAGGTCCTAAATCCCTAGCAGGATTGATAGCATAACCTGTTGTTCCGCCTAAAGACATACCAATGACTACTATTAATAATCCTACAACAAGCGGGTTTAATCCTTGAGTGAATTTATTTGCACCGATAAATAATAGACCGAGAACAAGAACAAAAGTACCAATTATTTCACTTATAAGATTTGAAAATGTGTGTGGAATTGCCGGACTTGTCGCAAACACGCCAAGTTTGGTTGCCGGATCCTCTGTTTCTTTCCAATGAGGTAAATAGTGTAAAAAGATAATGATTGAACCTAAAATGGCTCCTATCATTTGAGCGGCAATGTAACCCGGTACTTCTGACCAAGGAAAACTGCCGTTTATCGCTAATGCAATGGTTACTGCAGGATTCAGATGGGCTCCGCTAATACTACCTACTGCTAAAACGGCCATTGTAACCGCTAGTCCCCAAGCTAGCGTGATTACAATCCATCCAGCATTATTAGAGTAGGACTTCTTTAAAGAAGAACCTGCTCCAATTCCTGCTCCAAATACGATTAGAATCATCGTTCCAATCACTTCTCCAACAAATGGTGTCATTTTTTCATTCCCCTTATGTTTTAAATATTTCTTCCAAGTCCATTTAGAAACGAAAAAAAAGAGATTCACGTCAGAAATAACCCTCATAAAGGGTTTCTGCGTGAATCTCCTTATCTCCGTCACATTTTGTTAACTTGTTAATTGAATTATATAATCGCATGAAAACGGTGTCAATAACTTTTTTAAGTTATTAATAGAGTAAATTTTACATTAAAAAGAGTCCCATAACTCTCGTTTGGAGGTAGTAATAGCGGCAGCTCCTGCTAACAGTGCTGCATTTACCTCTTCAGAAGTTCGAATTAATCCTCCAGCCAAGATGGGGATTTTTACTCTTTCTTTCACTTCTGCAATGATCTTAGGCATGGCACCAGGCAGAACTTCAATGTAATCAGGCTGGGTTTTTTCAATTAATTTATAGCTTTTTTCAAGTGCGTGACTATCGATTAGGAAAATTCTTTGTACAGCAATAACACCTTTTTGCTTTGCCTTCTGTATAACACTAGATTTGGTTGAAATCAAACCGTATGGCTTGAACTCTTGGCAAATGTATTCAGTAGCATATTCATCATTTTTTATGCCGTGGATTAAGTCAACATGGTAGATCATTTTTTTGCCTTTTTCCTTTGCCATCAAATTAATATGTTGTAACTGAGCGATATGCATATCTAAAAACACACCAATTTCGTAAGGACTTCGCAAAAAAGATTCGAATTCTTTCATAGTTGAGGAAGCAGGTAAGATTTTCTGTTTCATATTATTAATCCTTTCAGGGTTTTCTCATTTTTAAATTCATAATTCGATAATAATTAATAATAACATTATATAGACATCTGAAATCTGTTCAATAGATAGGATGAATATTTTTATTCGGCAGATTAATTAGTAATTAGAAACAGAAAAAACCTAGAGGTCAGCACCTCTAGGTTATTCTTATTTTTACACTCCAGTACAAGTTTAGAATTGTCTATAGTCTTTCCTTGCTATTGCTTTATAATCATGACTCCATACTCTTCTAATGAAATTTTACCGTTTAGTTTCTTACCTGTTAACAAGTCTGTTCCTTCACTTATCTCGAATTCGACTGTTGATGCATTGTGGTTCATGACAAAGAAATAAGAGTGGCCATGCTTTCTTCTCTCCGTCACTTCCACCCCTTTTGGAACCTGAAGTAATGGTTCTATCCCCTTTTCCTCACATACCGTTTTCACAAAATCAGTTAAAAACGCTTTGTCTGGGCATGTTCCTACATAGTACGCTTTTCCTTTTCCAAATGAGTTACTCGTAATCACCGGTGTACCAGCATAAAAATCAGAACCGTATTCTGCCAGTACTTCTGCACCCTCGGAATGGATAATATCAAACAACAAACTGCAATCATAGCTGCCAGTGAGGCTGCCTGCCTCTTTTTTCACGACAATTTGATTTTTCACTTCAGGCGGCAGGGCATCAATTTCCTCCACCCAAATCCCTAAAAGATCCCGCAATTCACCTGGATAACCGCCAAGCGTTACAATATCATTTTCATTCACGACTCCGCTAAAGAACGTTGTTATAAATGTACCACCATTTTGAACAAACTCTTTTATTTTATTCTCATAACCTGATTTCACCATATATAACACTGGTGCGAAGATGATTTCATACTTACTTAAATCTTCCTCCACACCAATCATATCGACTAAAATATTTTCCCCAAATAAAGCATCGTAATATTTATGAACTTCATTTACATAGTCCAATGCCTTTGATGGACCACTGGACAATTCCGTTGCCCATCGGTTTTCCCAGTCAAACACGATCGCAACTTTAGCTTGTACACGCGCATCGAGTAAGTTGTCAGAAAGATTCACCAGCTCCCTGCCAAGTGCTGATGTTTCACGGAATACTCTTGTGTTTTCATGGCCAACATGTTCGATAACCGCACCATGATATTTTTCACAAGCTCCAACTGATCTCCTTAATTGGAAAAACATGACGGTATCGGCACCACGGGCCACTGCCTGATAGCTCCATAAGCGCATCACACCCGGCCGTTTCAACGAATTATACGGCTGCCAATTTTGCTGGCTTGGCGTTTGCTCCATTAACATAAAAGGCTGACCGCTTTTCAAGCCTCTCATAAGATCGTGTCTCATTGCGGTGAAGCTCACAGGTGTGTTATAGGCAGGATAGTTATCCCAAGAAACAACATCCATTTCCTTTCCCCATTTAAAATAATCGAGCTCCTTATAGGTACCCATTAAATTTGTTGTTACAGGAATATTAGGATTATGCTTCTTTAAAACATCCCTCTCAAGTTTAAAACATTCTAGCAGACTATTAGACTGAAAAATTCGATAATCTAAGGATATCCCTTGAAAATTTGTTGAATTCCCGTCCCACTCTTCACTTAAGGCATTAGGAGGGACAATTTCATCCCAATCATAAAACGTATGGCCCCAAAATCGAGTATTCCACACTTTATTTAGAGTATCTAAGTTTCCGTATTTGTTCTGAAGCCATTCTCTAAAACTCTCAGCACAGTTCTCACAATAACAGTAGCCGCCATATTCATTGGACACATGCCAAATCAGTACCCCGGGATGATCTTTATATCTTTCTCCTAACCGGTCTGCTATCCGTTCTGCATACTTCCGATAGGTTGGGCTGTTCGGACAGGAATTGTGTCTGCCGCCAAACCTCCGCTTTCTTCCTTGGTAATCTACCCTCAATACGTCTGGATATTTTTTTGCCATCCAAGCGGGGTGTGCGGCTGTACTAGTTGCAAGACAGGTATAAATTCCATTTTGATATAAACGGTCAATTTGCTCATCCAGCCATGAGAAATTATAGGTCTCTTCATCAGGCTGGTTTAACGCCCAGGAAAATACATTTACTGTTGCCACATCAATTCCAGCAAGTTTAAACATACGGACATCTTCATCCCAGTCCTGTTTTTCCCACTGCTCTGGATTATAATCTCCCCCATACCAAATTTTAGGAAGCTTCTCATTAATCATCTAATCACCTTTCCCTTTGTATCATTATATTTCCATTGTAAACGATTACAAAACGGCATTAAATATAATATAATGGAAAGTGATATAAGAAAAAGGAACATGTTAGAGAACGGTTCCTGGAAAGGAGCGTAATGATGAAAAAACATTTCCTCATCCCTTTAAATGAGAGTAAACTGCCACTTTTTGCTGAAACGATTGGTTACAATCCTGCACAAGAAAATATCACACGTCCAAACGGTTATCCTTTTTACCACTGGATTCAAACCGTTAGTGGACAAGGAACTCTTGAGATACAAAATCAAGAACTAAATCTGCCGCCTAATAACGGCGTCCTCCTCTTGCCTCATATTGCCCATTCGTATAAAAATGAACAATCTAATTCGACTGCATGGAGAACACTCTACGTAACATTTGACGGAATTATGGTAAAAGAGATTTTGATTACTCTTGGACTCTATCAAACTGCTTTTTTTCATTGGGAACAAGAAGCACCGATTTCTACATTCATTGCGAATGTGTTAAAACAAAGTAACGAGACAACAGACAGCTTAAGCATAAGTGCCTCTTCCTATGTCTATGAGTTTTTACTGCTTTTAAAGAAGTACGGTAAGACCAATAAGAGTAATTGGAAAGAAACCAGTTACTTAATAACGTTATATTCACTAATAGATTGGATGAAATCCCAACTTGCCAATCCAGATATCGGCCTGGATGAAATGGCTCTCTTTATCAATATATCCAAACGCCATTTGAATTCACTGTTTCAAAAAAACTTTAACATTACACCTTATGCCTATTTTGTTAATTTGCGAATCCAGCAATCTAAGAAGCTCCTTTTAGAAAACAATAGAGTCACCATCGGGGAAATTGCCCTGCAAGTGGGGTTTCGTTCTACAAGTCACTTTGTGGCTACGTTCAAGAAGATGACCGGGATTCCACCTGAAAAATATCGCCACCTAAATTTGGGATAAATATAAAAGGAACCTGAGTCTTTGACTCAAGCTCCTTCTATTGTACTCGCTGCTCTTCTCGCTTTTAAAAATCGGACTAGGTTTAAGACAATAACTTTTGAAACAGCATAGGTCGGAACTGCCAAAACCATTCCTAATACGCCTGCTAGATTGCCTGCTGCTAATAAAATGATGATAATGGTGGCCGGGTGAGTATCCAATGTTTTACCTAAGATTAACGGTGACAGGAAGTTTCCTTCTATTTGCTGTGCAACCAGTATGACGACTATAACCAATAAAGCTTTGGTGGGTGAATCAAAGAAAGCGACCAGCACTGCTGGCGCACCGCCGATAATCGGACCAACATAAGGGATAATGTTGGTGAAAGCAATAATGAGTGCCATGATTAACGCATAAGGCATATCAATGATTAAAAATCCAATAAAGGCCAAGGTTCCCACCGCCAAAGCGACCATCACCTGCCCCTGGATGTAAGCGGAGAGTGTCTCCCCTGTTTCTTTCAAAATTTTTAGACCTTCATCTCTATAATCCTTCGGAATAAAATTGGAAACAGCTTTTGGAAATTTATGGCCATCTTTTAACATGTAAAATAATAAAAATGGCACAGTAACAAGAATAATCGCTATATTGGTGACCACACCAAAGAAACCTTTAATCCCGCTCGTCAGTGTGTTTGGCAATGTGTTGGCATATTCCATTAACCGCTTTTGAACTGAGTCAATAATTTCACTCTGCTGATCCATTAAATTTTTAAATTGTGAAGAGTGGATCACATTATTAAAGAAGTCAGTAGTCTTATGGGCAAAGACTGGCAAATTGTTAGCCAGATCGGTGGCCTGTTTTGACACAGTTGGAACCAAGCTCCCTATCACCAAAACTAAAAGACCTGCAAATCCCACATAAATGACAAGTATGGCCGCCATTCTAGGAAACTTTTTCCGTTCTAGAAAATTGACCAGAGGATTTAATAGGAAATAGAGGAATCCTGTGATCAGAATAGGAAAGAAAACTGTCGAGAAAAACACCCCTATAGGCTTAAACATAAACGAGATTTTTGTGGAAACGAAAATAATTGTTAAAATAAGCAAAATTTGAATGAGCCAGAATTGTATTTTTGATTTTGACACTACATGTACCTCTTCCCTCACAAATATGGTTAAAAGTATAACAAAATTTTGGGATTATATACAGTATTATCCTTTAAATACTACCGGGAATCTATATTCTTTGAAAAAGTTCTTCCCTCCTAATATCCTCCATTGGAAACCGAGCAAATAGAATCTATGTTAGAGAAGATTTTCAGTCAGTACCGGCGGAAGAATCCGAATAAAAAAATTAGCAATGCATGGTATTGCGAAAAGGCCATAAGGACATTACTAGAGACGGAGAAAAACGGTAAACTTTTCAAAAGGACAAAGAATGAAACCATTTCTAAACGAGTGGGACGAATGATTCATGAAGGTAAAATTGTGGTACAGGAGGAATGTCAATGACCAAAGAAGAGGTAATCAATCTATTAGTACTAATCGAATTAGTTTATTCCAACTTCCTAGTCAAGGACGAGACCGTTCTGCTATGGTTCCAATATTGTTCCGAAATGGACTATGAAAAGGTAATGACGAAGCTGAAAAATCACATTAGAAAAAGTCCTTTTCCTCCGGTAATTTCTGACATTGCGGTATTTCCTTTTGAAGAAAATGATTTTATCTCAACCTTACAGGAATGGAAGAAGATAGAACGTGAAAGAATTGACCGCGAAAGTAACCAGACAAAACGAATCCCAATACCTGACTGGCTTATCGAATATTCCAAAAGACAATCTGTTTGAAGATTACAGTATTGTTGCCAAAAAGATGTTTACGATTAGTCCTGTCCTAAAAGTATCAGATACGTTTGAAACGGCGGATTCAAGGCTTTTTGATACAGCTTTTGATTGGTACGAGTTCCGAAGTCGAACCACCTGTATTAGAATTTATTGAAACTACCTTTAAGCACTTCAAACCTTTAGCACTAGCGGTATATGTCATTGTAATAAAAAAGAATCCCATTATATTTAACTGGGATTCTTTTGATTTAATTTATATGCTGAATTTGACATAGAAAAGTAAATTTCAGGCGCTACCTCCTTGCCATCAACCTTTACTGTTATTGCTTACCTTCTCTCTGGATAAAGCCATTTGAAACTGTTCAATTAGAATAGGGACAATCTCAAAGGCATCGCCAACAATTCCAAAATGACATGCCTGAAAAATGGGGGCTTCTTTGTCCTTATTAATGGCAATTATTAATCCAGAATTTTTCATTCCCACTATATGTTGAATCGCACCAGAAATTCCAATCGCAAAATATATTTTTGGCGTAACTGTCACACCGGTTTGCCCTACTTGATGAGCGTGTTCAATCCAACCTGCTTCCACCACATCCCTGCTCGCACCAACCGCTCCTCCAAGAGTTTCCGCCAATTGGTGAATTAACTGAAATCCCTCGAAACTCCCTAATCCTTTCCCGCCTGCAACAATGATATCCGCCTCGTCGATTCTTACTTTCTTTACAGTTTCCTTTACGATCTCCAAGACTTTTGTCCGAATATCTTCTTCCTTAAGCGATATGGTTTCTTCAATAATCTTGCCTGTTCTCCCTGTTTGAGGGGTAAGCGCCTTCATAACTTTGGAGCGTACTGTCGCCATTTGAGGTCGGTATTTTTTACATAATATGGTTGCCATAATATTACCGCCAAATGCTGGCCTGCTCGCCAATAGTAACCCCGTTTCCTCTTCAACATCAAGCTCTGTAGTATCCGCCGTTAAACCTGTCGGCATATCGGTGGCAACCGCACTTGCAAGGTCTTTTCCAGTTGAGGTTGCCCCGAAGAGAATAATTTCTGGTTTATATTTTTCCGTACATTCCAGAAGCGCCTTCATGTAGGTCTCGGTCCGGTAATGTTTAAAGATGGGTTGATCATATACATACACTGTATCTGCTCCATATTCAAAAATGGTCTTCGTTAAATGTTTAACATTTTCCCCGATTAGAATACCTGCTAATTCCACTCCCCGTTTGTCTGCTAACTTTCTACCGGCACCCAATAGTTCAAGGGATACGGAAGCAACGACTTCATCCTTTTGTTCAATGAATACCCAAACACCTTTGTAATCTCGGAAATCCAATTAAATTTCCTCCTTTGTTTCAAACAGTTCTTTCTTTTCAAGCAGGACAGAGAGCAATTGTTCTACTTGTGCCATTGGGCTGCCTTCAAGGAACGTTCCCCCTGCCGGTTTTTGGGGAGCCCATACTTTAGAAACAATTGTTGGAGATCCCTTCAAACCGAGCTGTTTTACATCTACCTCTTCCAGATCATCAACTGACCAGATATGGGGCTTATATCTAGCAGCTTTTAGCATGTTGGGAAGCGGAGAATAAGGCACTTCATTGATTGTTTTTTCAACAGAGAACAAACACGGCAATGTGGACTTTACGACTTCATATCCATCTTCTAACTTTCGATGGACAATGGTATATCCTTCTTCTTGATTGATTTCCACTACTTTGTTCACAGAAGTCAGCGGTGGTATATCAAGTCTTCGAGCAATTCCAGGTCCGACTTGACCGGTATCTCCATCAATGGACATTTTTCCGCAAATGATCAAATCTATCGGCTCATGTTTAGCAATTTTTTCGATTGCCTTTGACACGGCATAGCTCGTTGCCAAAGTATCTGCACCTGCAAACCGACGGTCGGTGATTAAATAGCCCTCATCGGCGCCTATTTCAATACACTTTTTAATCGCGGAAACTGCTGGAGGCGGCCCCATTGTTACAACAGATACCATTCCCCCATATTTATTCTTTAGACGAACGGCCTCCTCAACAGCATGGGCATCATACGGGTTCAATATCGCAGGCGCCGTCCTGCGGTCCATCGTGTTTGTCTTTGGATTCATCTTGATAATTTTAGTATCAGGTACTTGCTTGATACAGGCTACAATATGCAGCATTTAACCCCTCCCCTTTAATGTTAAAAGACATGGTTCCTTTACTTACAGTAATATGAAACTTACCGGCCTATTTTCAGCTGAAGCCATTTTTCGCCGTTTACTTTTACTTTATTAAAAGAGATGTCCTTACATTCGAATTTCCTGACAAATATCCATGTATAGTTCCAAAGAAATTTCAAACAAAGAAAAAACCGCACGAATGAAACACATAAATGTACCCAATTATGTTTTAACTCAAACTATAAAATTATTATTCTATTTACTTTATAAGTAAAAATAACATTTCTGAATTAATCCCTAAAAAACAATCTAAAATTCATATTGGTTTAATCTAATTCTTAGATATATAATGAAGACAAGAAAAAGAAAACGTTTTCTAAATATAGCCAATGGGCTACTTCTCATATATAGGAGGAATTAAGATGAGCCAAATGGAAAGAAATTTCAAAGTAAAGCAACTATTAGAAAAACAAAAATTCAATGAGAAAGAAATTGCCGTTATGACAGATTCACAGATTGAATATTATCACTGGCTCTATTTTGAAGATTCTGTTTATGATTATATGTAAGTAGAAAAATAAAGCTCTCACCTGTTCGTAGTTAATCTAATAATTACATAATTAACCTCTGTCCTAGTAGTATCTATATCCTTTGACAGGGGTTTTTATTTTGTTTTCAATTTACCAAAAAGTCATTTACTGATTGTACTTTTACTTATCGAGAATCTTTCACCGTAAAAAAACTGCACCTCCAACCATTAGTACAATCTAACAATTGAGGTGCAGGTGAAAATTCTGTCCTGACGGTTTTAAATTATTTTATACATTTAAAAAGCTGTCCGTCCAGCATCAGCCTCTTCAACAAACCGATTTGTAAGTGTACCCAGCTTCTCAATTTCAACGGTGACAATGTCCCCAGGCTTCAAATAGATTTGATTTCCCTCAGGATATCCTAAAACGACTCCTTCAGGGGTACCTGTTAATATTAGATCTCCAGGTTCTAAGGTCATATGCTGAGAAATATAACTAACAATTTCGGCTACCGTAAAAATCATATCTGATGTATTTGAATTTTGCCTTAGCTCTCCATTAACAATTGTTTTTAATTGTAGATTTTGCGGGTCATCAATTTCATCAGCTGAAACGAGGTAAGGTCCTATTGGACTGAAGTCATCACATGTCTTTCCAAGCAGCCATTGAGGGGTACGAAGCTGCAAATCGCGGGCTGATAGATCATTAACTGTACAATAGCCGAAAACATAATCTAAGGCTGTTTCCTTTGTTATGTATTTGGCCTTTTGCCCAATGACAACACCTAATTCAACTTCGTAATCTAGTTTATCTGTGACTCTTGGCACGGCAATATCACATTGATGACCTGTTAATGTATTATTAAATTTGTTAAATAGAATCGGAACCTCCGGATAAGGAGCGTTTGTTTCATCCGCATGTTTTCGATAGTTGAGCCCAACACAAATAATCTTATTTGGCTCTGTCACGCAAGGTCCCCATAAAATCTCATTTTCATTTACAAGATAGGAAGACAGATCTTTCACTTCATCTATAAAATTCCGCAGATTCTCAATGGATTTAGTCCCACCCCGAATCACGTCCATGACAGAAGCAGGAACTTCCTTATCGAAGTTGGAAGCTAGGGCTGCTGCTTCAATATCGATAATTCCTTCAACTGTTTTCACACCCAACTTATACTCATTATCTTCTTTAAATGTAACAAGTTTCATAGATTTCCAACCTTTCATTAAATAAATATCTAGTGAAATGATTTTCAAGTTTTAGACATTATCCAAGTTTTCCATTAACGACTCCACCATCAATTATAAATGGAGTTCCCATCATAAACTTTGACTCATCTGAAGCCAGGTATAATGCAGCAAAGGCGACATCAATGGGTTTACCCAGATCTCCACCCAATTGCCTGCTCTTAATAGATTGAATGGCTGCTTCAGGGTTTGGATCTTTCGATAGATAATCCTCCACAAATGGTGTGAAGATGGTCCCAGGCATTAATGCGTTCACTCGAATATTATACTTTGCGTAATCTACTTGAATTGATTTCGTTAATGCTAATATCGCACCTTTTGTCGTCGCATAGGAAGCCCTGTTTGCCAGTCCGATTTCCGCAATGCACGAAGACATATTAATGATTGACCCTGAATGTTGTTTCATCATGTGTGGCACTACATATTTTGTAACTAAAAAAACACCGTTGATATTTACGCTCATCACTCTATTCCATGTTTCCAAATCGATATCATGCAGTTTCCCGACTCCACTGATTCCAGCATTATTAAACAATACATCAATACGGCCATAATCATCTATAATCTTATCGACCATTACTTGGATTTCATCCGGGTTGGTCACATCTGCTTGAATAAAAATTGCCTCTCCATTATTTTCTCTGATTTTTCTAACTGTTTCTTCCCCTGAATTTGCGTTAAAATCATTGACAACTACACTGGCTCCTTCTTTGGCAAAAAGCAGGGCAGTTTCTTTTCCTATACCTGAACCAGCTCCTGTAATTAAACAAACTTTATCTTTTAATCTCATGGGTACACCTCTTTTTTAAAGGAATAGATTAATGTTCCATATGGTCTTCTGGTTGTGCGGCTTTTACCGTTAGCCCACCATCTACCATTAATAAATGACCATTAATTTGAACGGCTTCTTTCGATGCTAAAAATACAACTGCATCTCCTATCTGCCGGGCGGTACCTAACCTTTTCATCGGATTGGCTTCGACTTCTTTTTCATAGATTGCAGGATCTGCCAAATATTCTGTGCACATATCCGTATCCACTGTACTTGGTCCAACTGAGTTCACATTGATGCTATATTTACCCAATTCAATGGCCAAGGCTTTGGTTAACTGGTGTGCAGCTGCCTTTGATGAAATATAATGCGGAATAACTGGACTTGTTACAACCAGACTAGCGGTTGAAGTGATATTGATAATTTTCCCATATCTTCTTTCAATCATTTTTGTGGCAACCTTCTGTGATGTGAGGAATATTGATTTTACGTTAGTATTATAGGTTCGATCCCAGGTTTCCTCTGTTAGCTTTAAAAATGGCTCAAATGGAGCAATTCCAGCGTTATTAACCAAAATATCAATCTCGCCTAATTCCTCTGTCACCGAATCGATCATTTCATCTACTTGTTTCTTTTGGCAAACATCCGCTTGGAAAATCATGGCCCGCCGGCCCATTTCCTCTACCTGTCTTTTCATTTCTAATGCTTTTTCTTTTGAGTTTGCAGATGCATAGTTAATTGCCACATCTGCTCCTTCTTCTGCAAGACGTGCTACAATCGCTGCACCAATCCCTCTGCTCCCACCTGTCACAAGAGCTACTTGACCATTTAAGCGTGCCATACCCTATCCCCCTTTATCTTAGAGACTGATACCAATTCGGTTAATACTAAATTCACGATGCCCTAATATTTCTGCTTTTGTTAATTTACCTGAGGCCACTTCAATGATTTCCGTAAATATTTCGTTTCCTGCCTCTTCCAATGATTTAGTGCCCTCGAGCACAGAACTTACATCAATATCGATATTATCGGCCATTCGCTTAGCCATAGTTTTATTTCCACAAATTTTAATGACTGGCACAATCGGATTTCCCGTTGGTGTTCCCCGG
The DNA here is from genome assembly GCF_002860255.1 of Neobacillus cucumis. Taxonomy (GTDB): domain Bacteria; phylum Bacillota; class Bacilli; order Bacillales; family Cytobacillaceae; genus Neobacillus; species Neobacillus cucumis_A. Next base: position 207,049 of record NZ_PGVE01000042.1, on the reverse strand, counting down.
CCAGTGGTAAAACATACAAGCTGTACTCCTGATGCAGCCATACCGGAAACGAGCTCTATATCATTTCCAGGAGAATCCATAAAGAAAAAGCCATTTTTCCCAGGCAATTGCTCAGCATATTCGAAAACATCAAGTAATGGTGAGGTTCCAGCCTTGCTGATACAGCCCAATGATTTTTCCTCAATACTGGATAGTCCCCCGGCTATATTTCCTGGACTCGGATTTCCTCCCCGCATATCTTCTCCTATACGATTTATTTCTTTTTCAAACCGATCGATAATATAGTAGAGTTTTTCTTTTACTTCTACTGTTGCTGCTTTTTCTGCCAGGAGGTGCTCGGCCCCAATAATTTCAGTAGTCTCTCCCATCACGATGGTTCCACCATGTTGTATAATTTGATCTGCACTTTTACCTAGTGCTGGGTTACTGCAAAGACCTGATGTTGTATCCGATCCGCCGCATTTCACTCCTACAACAAGTTCAGATAACGGAACAGGCTCATCTTCCATTTTTTGAAGCAATGCCGCCAGTGAGCGTGCAATTTCAGTTCCCTTTTCAATGGCTTTAATTGACCCGCCTACATCTTGAATGTCTATCCACTCAACAGGTTTGCCTGTTTCTTCAATTTCCTTTTTTATGCGGACAGGGTCCATTACTTCACACCCCAAACTTACAATCAAAACTGCTCCAACATTTGGACTTTTGCCCATTCCCACTAATACTTTATGGGTTTGTTCTTTATCTTGTCCCACCTGACTGCATCCATGTTGGTGTGGTATGGCTACACTATCAGGGACTTGCTGCTCAATTCGGCTTACCACTTGACTTGCACAAATAACTGTAGGGATTAAAAGCAAATGATTTCTTATCCCTACTTTACCGTCAGGACGGCGATAACCCCTTATCATGACCATTTAACCTTCTCCTTTCCATTTTGTTGATCTCCCCTTCCTCGAATGCCCTCCATATTGTGGACGTGAACATGCTCACCAATCGAAATATGTTCAGTGGCCCTTCCAATAGACTCGCCATACTTGTAAACGATTTCACCAATTTGAATGGTTTTAAAAGCCATTTTATGACCAAAGGTTAAATCTTGTATACTCTTAATTTGGTATATTTCTGTCTGTACCATAAAGCAAATTTGTTCTCCCTTTTTTATATCTCTTAGGACGGTAACTACATTATCTTTAGGATGCATGACAATCCCTTCCAAATTTGAAACAAACGTTTTATCTGCCATAATTACCCCCTATATTAGCTGATAGTATGTTTTCTGATCCGTGCTTGTTGTAAAACGAAAATCCTCCAAAGTAACTTTATTCTTCCAGTAACTCTATTTCTATGACTGTGTCAATTTCATCAGGAAGCGGGAAGGAAAAATGTGCGGGCTCGGAAAAGTTGGTAAAGGCGTCATCCGGAAACTCTGAAACGTTCCATGGCCTAGTGATAGCAAGCTCTGAACCATCTAAAAGAAGGCTTGCTTTTTTCACTTTTCCAGCTAATCCTTTTAAATTGATAGGACCAACACTTTCTTCAAAAATATGTGCATAAAGTAGATTGCCATTTTGCGTATACCTACCCCATTCTGGTTTCGGATACAAAGACTTTCCGCATGCGTAGATGCTTTCACTGTTCTGTTTCATCCATTCCCCAACCTCAGAGAGAATCTCAAGAGACTCTTTTGGAATTTCACCTTTTGCATTGGGTCCCACGTTGAGAAGTAGATTCCCATTTTTGCTGACACACTCCACAAGCTTGCGAATAACCACCTTTGGCGATTTATACGTCTTATCTCTGGAGCAATAGCCCCAGTTATTATTTAAAGTAATACATGCTTCCCATGGAATTGGGTTACCTAAAGTATCGACAATTCCTTCAGGAGGAATGATTTGTTCAGGCGAAGCAAAATCTCCTGAATAGGGCTTCTGATGGCCCGACTTGATACTTCCGCCTTGCTCTCCGTTTGCGTCCAATCTGTTATCTATAATAATATGAGGCTGCAATGAGCGTACCATTTCTATTAATTGTGTCGCTTTCCATGTTTCACCGGACATATTACCGTAGGAAAAATCGAACCACAAAATATCAATTTTACCGTAATTGGTGAGCAGCTCTCTCACTTGGCCATGCATATACTCCAAGTAGTTATTAAAATGGTGGTATCTTCCTTTATACTTCTCATTATCTCTCATTGGGTGGTGGGCATCCCCATAGGCGGGGTAATCATCATGATACCAATCCAATAAAGAATAATATAATCCTACTTTTAGTCCTTCTGCCCGAAAGGCATCAAGAAATTCTCGAACCAAATCGCGGCCTGCTTTTGTTTGTGTAGATTTATAGTCAGTAAGTTGACTATCGAATAGACAGAATCCATCGTGATGCTTTGCAGTTAAGACAGCATATTTCATTCCAGCTTCTTTCGCTGCTTTTGCCCATTCACGTGGTTCATAGTGAACTGGATTAAATTCATCGAAAAACTTTTGATACTCATCCTTATGAATCCGTTCCACACTTCTTACCCATTCGCCGCGAGCTGGAATAGCATATAACCCCCAGTGGATAAACATTCCAAACCTGGCATCCATGAACCAGGATGTACGTTTTTCTTCTTTCGATTTCAATTGATTTGCCATTATTTAGGCAACCTCCTAATTAAACAGTTTCCTGAGTGCCCTAATTCTTTTATTCTAGTGAATTTTCTTTATAGAATAATTTTTACCGGCCTGTGTATCAAATAAAATTCTGTCATTAGTCGTTTTTTCAACAGCTATGATTTGTCCATCTACACTCACTTCAATGGAAGGCTCTATCATTAAATAACAGGGTCCACCAAAATGAGAGTAAATTTCGGCACAATCCAATCCATTATTTTCCCACTTAAGATTAATTTCAAATCCTCCGCGGGCGCGTAACCCCTTAACATATCCATTTGACCAGACAGAAGGAAGCGCAGGCAGTAGTTGGATGATATTGGTATGTGACTGAACCAGCATTTCGGCTAATCCGGCCGTAAATCCGAAATTCCCATCAATTTGAAATGGAGGATGCGCATCAAAAAGATTGGAATAAACGCCGCCCTTATGATAGTTGGTATCCTCCTCTTTCACGAGCTGAAGAAGATTAGAAATTAACTTATGAGCTCGATCACCATTTTTAAATCGTGCCCATAAACAAACTTTCCAGGCCAGACTCCATCCTGTACCATCATCTCCTCTTCTTTCAAGAGATCTTCGGGCAGCATTGAACAGTTCACTTCCATCCGAATCGGTAAGTTGTCGTCCAGGATAAATTCCAAAAAGCTGCGAAACATGCCGATGGTTCCTATCTTCATCTTCCCAATCATGTGCCCATTCTTGAAGCTGTCCATATCGGCCGATTTGCATTGGAAATAATTTTTCACGTGCCGCTGTTAATTGTTCGCGGAAATCTTCATCCATTTTTAAAACTTCAGACGCCTCAATACAATTGGTGAACAAATCCCAAATTAAAGACATGTCCATTGTGGTTGCCAAACTGACTGCGGCCAAGCACCCCTCTGGTGTCACGAATTTGTGTTCCGGCGAAGTGGAGGGCGCTGTTACCAAATTTCCATTCCCGTCATCTACCAGCCAATCCAGGCAGAAAAGAGCTGCTTCTTTCATAATTGGATAGGCTGTTTGCCTTAGATATGATTCATTTTTCCCGAAGGTAAAATGTTCCCATAGATGCTGTGATAACCAAACTCCTCCTAAGGGCCAAAAAGCCCAAACGGGATCGCCATATCCATAATCACCAACTGGAGCGGATTGACGCCATATATCTGCATTATGATGTGCTGTCCATCCTCGGCACCCATAATTCACTGAAGCCGTTTCCTTTCCGTTTTGAGCTAATTCCTGAATAAAGTCTAAAAGAGGCCCATGGCATTCGGAAAGATTACAGGTTTCAACAGGCCAATAATTCATTTGAGCATTTATATTTAATGTATAGTTGCTGCTCCAAGGCGGGCGAACCTCGCGATTCCAAATCCCTTGAAGATTAGCCGGCTGTGAACCTGGCCTTGAGCTGGCAATCATTAAATAACGTCCATAATGAAACAGTAATTCCACCAGCTTTGGATCATTAGCACCATATTGCGAAATCCATTGATCTGTTGGCAAGTTTTCCGGGGCAACGGCAGGTCCCAGGTCCAGTTCCACACGACCAAATAATGACTTATAGTCCTCTAAATGGGAGCGTTTTAGTTCTTCAAAAGATTTCGACATCGCTGTCTCTAGACATGCCTTTATAGCTAAAGAATGATTCTTCCCCTCATTCCCTGGGGATTTATCATAGCCGTTAAAACTGGTTGCTGCACTAAAATACAATGTTACTGTTGTCGCTGCAGTAACGTGAAGGCCATCATGATCTATATGAACAGATCCATCCTCTGCCTTTACGCCTACACGTCCCTCAAATTTCATGGCATCCGTCGTCTCCGGGTCCCCGTAGACGATAGGATTGTCCGTATGATAATAATTTGGATCGACTTGTTCCGGGCTGATGCCGCTAAGGACAAACTGATCTTGATCTGGAGCCGTCCTAAACTTTAAAGAACTTCCCAGATTTACTGAAAAATTTAAGAAGCCTTGTTTACTGGTGCTAAGCCGAATGGCGATCACTTGATCCGGAAAAGAGGCGAACATTTCCCGTGAATAGTGCACATCACCAATCTTATATTCCACATGGAAGGTGCCTGTTTTTAAATTTAGACTCCTCTCATATGAATGAACCGTTTCCCCATGATAAAATTGCAAGTACAAATCGCCAAGCGGCAGATAGGATTGCGTGTAAGGCCCCATCATTTCCCTGCATAATTGATCTGCTTCTAGATACTTCCCATCAAATATAAGTCTCCGGACCTCGGGAAGCTGTTCTTTTGCCTTAGGATTATTAAAATCTTTGGGAGAACCTGACCATAAGGTATCCTCATTTAATTGCAAATGCTCCTTCTCTATTCCGCCAAAAATCATGGCACCGAGACGTCCATTACCGATCGGAAGTGCTTCGTTCCACGAATTAGCTGGCCGGCTATATCGCAGCTTCATATTTGATTCTCTCCTATTGGTTTTTGATCAATGAAAAAGTATGTTTGAAGAAATAACTTTATAATTTGAATAAAGATGAACTTTTGACTAGTAAACTATAAAGTAACCCCTTTTTTTAAAATAATATTTGCATATTGGGCTTTTTCACTTGTGGCGACTACTGCAAATGACTTTTTTGTCCGTTCATAAAATGCAAAGCGATCCATAAATTCAAAAGGAATGGACTGTTCACATTGATCTTCAACGATCCCTTTGTATTCTTCCCAAATAGTTGGCTGAACCGGATCTCCAGGTACAACAGCCATTAACGCAATCGGATGATCCGTATAGGAATCTAAAGGTAAAAACTTTAGGATTGCATCTAATAGTTCTGGTATGCCATGGCCATCACAGCGAATAAGCTGACTGGCATGGCTGGCAGCAGGAAAATGGCCATCTGCCAAAACGATCTCGTCTCCATGGCCCATTTCCATTAATGCCTTCATTAAATCAGGAGAAATAATTGGCGGAATTCCTTTTAGCATCGTAATCACACTCGATTCTTTTTTCTATTAAAATGATGGTTATGGACTGTTTCACCATCCGTAAAAGGCTGAACTACTAATGTATATACTTCATTCTTTTCCGTATCAAAATGAATAATGTCATCATTCAAAGTTGTATATTGGATAAGGTCTTTAGATGAACATGTTAGTTTGATAGGGTGATCTAAGTGTAAATGACATGGCGTACCATTCAATGATTTAATTTTTGCTTTTACCAAACTATAATCCTTCCATTGAATATCTACCTCGAATCCACCTCTTGCCCTTAATCCGCAAACCTCCCCATCCTTCCATGCTTTAGGCAAAGCAGGAAGCAAATGAATGGCACCATCATGACTATGTAAAAGCATCTCTGCAATGGCTGCCGTACCTCCAAAATTACCATCGATTTGAAAAGGAGGGTGATCATCGAATAAATTGGGAAGGGTCGATTGCCGAAGTAAAGCTAAAAGATTTGAGTAGGCCTGTTCTCCATCTTCTAATCTAGCCCATAAATTGATTAACCAAGCACGGCTCCAACCTGTATGGCCTCCCCCGTGTTCTAAGCGTCTTTCGATGGTTCTTCTTGCCGCAGAAGCCAGTTCTGGCGTTTGATGAACGGTGATTTGATTTCCTGGATGTAAGGCGAAAAGATGAGATATATGCCGATGCCCAGGCTCCTTCTCCTCGTAGTCTTCTATCCACTCTTGTATTTGTCCATATTTTCCAATCTTTGGTTGAGGGAGGCGCTGTAAAACTTTCGATAATTGCATCCTAAATTCGTCGTCTATCGAAAGAATCTCGCCCGCTTGAATACAACAATTAAATAGTGCATAAAGAATCTGATTATCCATCGAAGGCCCCATGCATAACGTCCCTGATTCGCCATTTGGCAGAATGTAAGTATTTTCTGGAGAAGAAGATGGACAGGTAACAAGATATCCTTCTTTTGTTTCTATTAAAAAGTCCAGGAAAAATTGTACGGATTCTTTAATGGTTTCATAGCTTTTCTTCAGGAAATTTGCATCACCACTAAATTGATAGTGTTCCCATAAATGCAAGCAAAGCCAAGCCGCTCCCATCGGCCAATAAGAAGCTGGTGGATAAATATCCTGTGGAGCTGTATCTGCCCATATATCAGTGTTATGGTGTGCAACAAAACCACTGCAGCCGTACATCATTTTTGCTGTTCGGCGCCCTGGCTCTCTCATTCTTTCAATTAAATCGAATAATGGCTCGTGGCATTCAGACAAATTACAAGTTTCTGCCGGCCAATAATTCATCTCCGTATTTATATTAATTGTAAATTTGCTGTCCCAAGGCGGCCGCATACTATGATTCCATATACCTTGTAAATTGGCAGGTAATGATCCAGGTCGACTGCTTGAAATAAGCAAATACCTTCCAAACTGGAAATAAAGCGCGATAAGGCCATTATCCACGTTTCCTTCTTTGAGTCGTTTTAATCGTTGATCAGTTGGTAACAGTTCATATTGTTCGCTAGTTTGATCAAATAGTTTCAAGCTTACCCTGTTATAAAGTTCCGAATAGTCCCTAATATGAAGACTTTTTAATAGGTGATAATCCATATGTATTACATTTTCAATTGTACGAAAACAAGCAAGCTCCGGATCAGTGTGATGAAAACTCGTATTAGCAGCTAAAAATAATGTGACCTCGTCAGCATCATTGATAAGTAAATGTTCACCAATCGTTTTTACATTTCCACCCTTTGTGCTCGCAGATAGAACTACTCGAAAATCAGATCCATCTTTGCCGCCACAGTTGCCCCTCATTACAAGGCTATTGTGTTTTTTCGCTCGAACCTCTTCCATAAGCCGGCTTCCATCCCTCGTTAATCTGGCTGAAAAAGATATGGAGGCTGACTGACTTGCTGAAAGGCGAATGATCAGTAGGTTGGAAGGATAGCTTGAAAAGATTTCTCTCTGAAACATTATTCCTTGACAATTGTATCCAACCGAAACTATTCCTTTTTCTAAATCAAGTTCACGCCTGTAATCGCTTACTTCTTTGTGATCAAAATCTAAAAAAAGATCACCCAGTCCCATATAGTGCCTTTGCGTCTCGGGCATACCCGAAAGTGCCATACTGGCCAATTTTTCTGCTTCCGCTGGTCTTCCGTTTTGCAGCAATTCTCTTATCTTGGCCATATTTTCTAGTGCATCGGGATTGTTCCGGTCCCTAGGGCCGCCATACCAAACTGTTTCTTCGTTCAATTGGATTTGTTCAATAGCTGTTTTTCCATAAACCATTGCACCAAGACGACCGTTACCGATGGGTAAAGCCTCATTCCAATCTTTTGCCGCTTGATTAAACCATATTATTCTATCGGACACTATAATTCCTCCTTTGGTCATTTTCCATTTACTTTCTAGTAATAATAATCAGTTAATATATTTGTTATCGATAACATTAAGTTAACACCTAGGATAGTTACAGTCAATAAGATTTAAGACAAAAAATTTCAAATATAAAAAATTTTCCTGTTTCAATTACATTGGCAGGTCCTTTTAAGATAAAAAACTACTACAATAATGGTTGCCAGTGTAAAGGGTTAATTCGTCATTCCCATGACCATTAAATTTCTGCCTGCAATTTCATTGTTCTCTAAACTATTTCTTAATACTTTTTTACTTGATCTGTTGCTTTTTTATCCAACATGTTCATCGTCCTCCTTTTTCAATTAACAGATGGTAACTTCCTTCAAAACCATATTGTTATCGATAACACAAACTTCTTGATATATTTATTGTAATCAACTAAAATTAAGTTTAGAAAATTTTTTCAGAATAGGAGGTCAATATGGTTACCATTTATGATATTGCCAAGAAAGCCAATGTGTCAGCAATGACTGTCTCAAGGGTTATTAATAAATCAGAAAAGATTAGTGAAGAAACACGAAAAAAGGTAGAAGCAGTTATAAAAGAATTAAATTATATTCCCAATAATTCTGCTAGAAATTTAATAACCAAGAAAACAAAAATTTTATCCCTAATGATTACAGATATAGCCAACCCCTTTTTTACAAGCGTGGCTCGCGGTGCTGAAGATAAGGCCATGCAAATGGGTTATCAGCTTCTTCTATGTAATAGTGATGAGGATTTTGAAAAAGAATCCAAGTATATGGATATGCTTATTTCAACCGGTTCTGATGGTGTTTTAATTGCGCCAGCAAATGATCATTCTAAAAAAAATATGAAGAAACTAACCAAACATGGTATTCCTTTTGTATTAATAGATCGCAGCATTCCAAATTTAGAATGTGATCAAGTTCTTAGCGACAATGAAACAACCACTCGCAGGTTAATTGAGCATTTAATCAAACAAGGGCATCAAAAAATTGCGATTATAAATGGTCCTTTAGTTGTGTCGACTGCCCGAGAAAGACATCAAGCCTATCTTGACACATTAAAGATACATGGAATATCAGTTGAGGATCATTTAATGAAGGAAAGCCATTTCCGGGACAGTGATGTAACAAATTCAATTCAAGAGCTTCTAAATCTACCAGAGGATGAACGTCCAACAGCTATATTTGCAACAAATAATTTTATTGGAATGAATACGATGAAAACTCTTCACAAACATAATATAAAAGTCCCGGAAGAAATGGCCGTCGTGTCCTATGATGGAATACCGAATTATACAGAAGAGGAACCTGTATTAACCGTTGCCGAACAACCAGCTTACAATTTTGGGTATATCGGCATACAGTTATTGATTGAACGAATTGAAGGAACTGCGCCTGAAAAAGTAAGAAAAATTGTCCTTCCTGCTGAAATACATTTGCGAGCCTCTTCGCTTTATCAACCATAATTAAGTAGAAACTACCTCAATGAAGGTAGTTTTTTAATATTCCTTCCTCTATATTAAGGAAACAACGCCACCTTTCTACAAAAACACACAGAAAGATGGCGTAGATAATTTTCATAATTAAGCTTTCTTTCCCTACAGGTTAATCAACTAAAATTCTAAAAACAACCGGTTTTTCACTTTGTACATTATTTGTATTAATGATTAGGGCTTCCTCTGTTCGTTCCCAATCTACCTGTTCTTCAAAGCCTAATACAGAGACATCTTTAATGATTCCATGAAAATGAGGGAGCTTGGAAGCATTCTTTTCCGCAAGAGATTTAATTTCTATTCGTCCATTTTTCGGATAGCTTAAAACAGTGGCGTATATATATGAGCCATTAACGGTAAAGCGAATATCTTTGAAAGTAAATACTTTTGTTTTGCCATCAGTAAACTGACCTTCCTCAATCGTTGTTGGTCCTTCTCCTGCTATTCGCCAAACCTTACTATTATAAATAGCTTCTCCATTAACCTTTAACCATTCACCGATTTCCAATAGAATTTCCTTATCCTCTTTAGGAATCGTTCCATCAGACTTCGGTCCAACATTTAACAATAGATTACCATTTTTACTAACGATATCAACAAGGTCACAAATAATTTCCTTTGCGGTTTTATAATTGTTATTTTCTGTATAACACCAAGAATTTTTCGCAACAGCAGTATCTGTCTGCCAAAAGTATGGCTTTTGATCTGCAAACTGGCCCCGTTCGATATCAACCACGGCAGTACCAAACATAAACGCATCATGTTTATAGTTGATAGCTACGTCTATGCCCAATTCCTCTGCACGATTATAATAATATGCTGCAAACTTTTTCAAATAAGGTTTGACTGCACTATGATGAATCCACCAGTCAAAATAAACTACTTTCGGGCGGTAACGATCGACAATTTCACAAGTACGCAACAGCCAATCCTCTAAAAACTCCTGTGATGGATCCGGGCTAAATAAATCTTGATGATCTGGTTCGGCCATAGCTGGCCAGTAGAAATCTCCACAAACTAGCGGTTCTTTAATATCACTGTCAAATTCCTTCCCATGGCCCATAAAAAACCAATGTTCTACACGATGGGAAGACGCACAAAGTTCAAGCCCGCGTTTTTTAAAAGCATCTCCCAATTCACCTAAAACATCACGCTTTGGACCCATTTCATATGCATTGAATTTAGACAGCTGACTTCTATACATTTGAAAACCATCATGATGTTCCGCGACTGGCATTACATATTTTGCTCCTGCAGCCTCAAAGAGTTGAGCCCACTCATCCGCATTAAATTTCTCCGCCTTGAACATTGGAATAAAATCTTTATAACCAAATTCTTTATGATTTCCGTACGTTTGAATATGATATTTATATTCCTTTGATTCCTGTATGTACATATTTCTAGAATACCATTCACTTCCAAAAGCTGGAACTGAATATACTCCCCAATGAATAAAGATACCGAATTTTGCACTTCTGTACCAATCAGGTATCTTAAATTGTGAAAGTGAATCCCAGTCATCTTTGAATTTTCCTTCTTTTATTACTCTATCAATCTCTTCTAAATATTGTTTTTTATCCATGCTTATTTCCCCTCCAAGAAGTGTCTCATTTTTTTAACATCCATAACAAAAGGTTGAGGCAAAACTATTCCTCCTAAATTAGCCAGGAGTTTTTACCGGTGTATTTACATTGATATGTACATCAATTAAGGAAAAACGCCACCTTTCTTAATAAGCTTCGGAAAGATGGCGTTCATTATTCCCATTCATTCATCATGTTCTACTTTGCAGATTTATCATACGCTTGTTGCATAATTTTCAAATACCGCTTAAGGTTTAATTTATCAAACCCTTTAACATAGGAATCCCAATCTGTATCCAAGTTCATTTCCCCAGTTACAAACTTCAAAAGGCTCTGATTAACATAATTTTGAATATTTGTTTCTAACATGGCTACTTCATCTGCATCAGATGGATCCATCCAAACGGACCATGCTGGGTATACATCATCTGGCTGCGTACCCTCATACAAATGGGTTGCATCCTGAAGTCGGCGTTCATACCCTTCAGGTGTAAATACCTGAGTAGATTGGATTTGCCCATTTCTAAAAGAACTAGAAGAACCGAATTCTGCGATTGGACCCCATCCATTATTGTGAGTTTTTTCACCGTCTTTCAGAGGTATTGACGCGAAAAGCGGTTTAGCACTTTTTTCAATCGCAACATCACCATCTTGTGGCTTTCTCCAGTCCACACCCTCTTTACCAAATTGTCCCCTTATATTTCCATCCGCTGTAAACAAGTAGTCGATGATCTTAATGGCTGCGATCTGATCTTCCTTCGACGCTTTGTTAGTAAGGACAAAGTCAGCTCCAGGAGTAACAGGGTAATTATAAGTGGCATAAGCAGAATTTGGACCTTGCAGTGGTGCGAGTGCTACATAATTATCTGAATACAAACGTTTTTGATCAGAAACAAACTCACCCGGGTGTGTGGCTGTTCCAGCACCAAGAATTTCTGCTGAGGCATTATCCCCCAGTTTTTGGTATGCATCATTATTCTGGGTGAATGCACCTGGATCAAGTAATCCATCCTTGTATAAAGAACGAATGTATTCTAATCCCTGCTTCCATTCTTGCTTGTCAGCCGCAAAGTCAACCTTTCCATTATTTAATAGTAACCTTTTTTTACCATCATCATAAATAAAGCCGTTCATTAGAAATGGAATAACATTAGTATCAGCGATACCCACTGCCCCACTTAGCGGGACTTCATCTTTTTTACCGTTACCGTTCGGATCCTGGTTTTTAAAAGCTTCAAGTACATTTTTAAAATCTTCTGTTGTTTTTGGCATTGGCAAATTCAACTTTTTCAACCATTCATTATTTATCCACATTTTATATGGCCATGTACAATGGTAACACTCATTCAAGTGTGAAATACCATAGATATTTCCATCAGGTGAAACCGTCATTGCCCTAAATTGTTTATTGGTATCAAGCGTTTTTTGAATATTTGGAGCATATTTTTTAATCAAGTCATTTAGTGGGATAAGAACACCCTGTTTTCCATATTTCATCAAATCATTTGTAGAGAAATGATCTACCCAAGGAACCAACATATAAGCGTCTGGATAATCACCGCTGGCTAAGGAGATTTGGCGTTTTTGACTAGCTGATGTAGCATCATAGGTCGTTGTTTGCCAATCAATCTTAACATTGAATTTTTTTTCTACTTCCTTTGTGAAAAAATTTGTACTTAATTTAGTATTACCTACCCCTTGAGGAGCAAAAATAGACAATTCCGTTATACCATCTTTTGATTTACCTGACGATGTTGTTTCTGTTTTGTCAGTACATCCTGCTAAAAATGTTGCAAGTACTACAAATAGAAGCATTGCCAAAATACCTGCTTTTTTCATAACTACCTCTCCCCTTATGTTTAAAAATTTAGCCCTTTACTGAGCCAATTAAGACACCCTTCATAAAGTGACGCTGTACAAATGGATAAATAATAAGAACTGGAAGACTGGCTACAACAATTAATGAATATTTCATTAAATCAGCTAGTTGTTTCATATCCATCAATTTTTGTGCATCAATCGTTGCAGATGAAGTTGTATTTAAAATAAGGATATTACGTAAAACAACTTGAAGTGGGAATAAAGCTTCAGATTTCAAATAAAGCATGGCATCAAAATAAGAATTCCATTGAAAAATCGCATACATTAGAACTAACACGGCAATAATAGGCTTTGATAGAGGCAGAACAACGGACCATAAAAATCTTAGATCGCTGCAACCATCCATCTCGCTTGCTTCCACGATTTCTTCGGGAATACTTGTCCTAAAAAAAGTTACAGCAATAATGACCTGCCAAACAGCAATAGCCTTTGGAATGATTAAAGCCCATCGGGTATCCAACATATGTAGGTTTTTAACTACCAGATATTCGGGAATTAATCCACCTGAAAATAACATTGTAAATAAGATAAAAATCATCAAAACATTACGACCATAGAAAGATTTTCTAGAAAGCGGATAAGCAAATAACACTGTCAAAGTGACACTAACAATCGTGCCAAAAAAGGTATAGAATAGGGAATTAGCATAACCAACTAAAACCTGTGAATTGCTAAATATAGCTTTATAGCCTTCTAACGAAAAATCAACCGGCCATAGCCAAACCTTACCAGACGATACAGCTAGCGGACTACTCAGTGATGAACTAAGAATATATATCAATGGATACAGAACGATTACTACCACAAAAATTAAAAAAGTATAAATAATGGTAAGGAACACTTTGTCACCGAAAGACTCTTTTATTGAATTTGCTTTTGCCACTAAATACTCACCCTCCTATTCTTGCAAAATCATTACCATAGACTATTTCCTGAAATTCGTTTCGCAAATAAATTTGCCAATAAAAGAAGTATTAAGTTTACTACAGAGTTAAAAAGTCCAATCGCTCCTGCAAAACTGTAGTTTGCATTTAGAAGACCCATTTTGTATACGTAGGTTGAAAGCACCTCTGATGTATCTAAATTGAGCGGATTTTGCATTAAAAATATTTTTTCAAACCCAACTCCCATAACGTTTCCAACTGTTAAAATTAAAATAATCGTAATAGCCGGCATAATCCCTGGCAGATCAACATGGATAATTTTTTGCAGTCTTGATGCACCATCTATTTTTGCCGCTTCATATAGTGAAGTATCAATACCCGAAAGAGCGGCTAGATATATGACGGCTGAATAACCTGTCAATTGCCAAACATCCGACCAAACATATATGGAACGGAATAAACCAGGGTCACCCATAAAATTAATGGAATGAAGTCCGATTGCTTCTAAGATGTGATTAAAAATTCCAAGCCTTGGTGATGTCAACACAATAATCATGGAAACTAATACAACTGTAGAAATGAAATATGGAGCATAAGTAACAATCTGTACAAATTTTTTGAACCGGCCTTGACGTATTTCATTAAGGGCTATAGCCAAAATGATTGGCAATGGGAAGCACGCTGCAATATCATACAAACTTATAAACAATGTATTCTTAATAAGATCCCAAGCCGCCGGGTTATCAAAAAATAGTTTAAAGTACTTAAGCCCTACCCAAGGACTTCCCATGATTCCTTGAACCACATTGTAATCCTTAAACGCAATAATAGTTCCAAGCATGGGAATGTACTTAAAGATAATAAAATAGAGGACGGAAGGAATAATCAGTAAATAAAACTGCCAATGTTTTCGCAGGCTTTTCAATGCCTTGCTAGTACCAACTTTTCTTTTTTTAGATGCTGAAAGGGTTTGCTGATTTACTGTTACCGTTTTCATTTTAAATCCCTCCTTACCGTTATCCTTTTGAAATTTAAGCTTTTAAGATTAATTAGCCCCTAATTTGTATGTTTTTGATGTCAAAATAGCACGTTGGTTAAAACGCTTTCAGAATTGTAGATTCTATTAAAATATCACAGATCACATCCCTATTTTTTCTAATATGTTTTATTTATGTTATCGATAACAAATAATTATAAATAACATTGTGTTATCGATATCATTAATAAGTTTATAATATTCTATATATTCACTAAGTTCAAGCTAAAATAATAAATTATTATTTCAATTTTACGATTCTATAAATCTGACTCTAATTTATTATATTAATTTCACTGAAAATTCAGGGTTACCGCTAGGCCATGTTTTATTATGAATGGGTTCCAATATCTCAAGAATACTATTCAACAACTCCACATCTACCGGTTCATCTGTCCATTCAATATTTTTCTTAATGTTTTCGACACTTGCAGTACTCACCAAAGTTGTAGGAATTATTTCGTTTTGGACGGAAAATTGGATCGCCAATTTAGATAAGTCTGTTCCATTTTCCTTACAAAACTCGGCAGCCTGTTTGCAAATCATGCGAATTTCTTCACTGGCAGGATGCCAATCAGCAACAGGTCTCGAACTTAATAATCCCATCGACAAAGGGGAGGCATTGATCAATCCTGCCTTTTTCTCTTCAAGAAGAGGAATAAGTGATAATAGAGATGTATCATTCAATGAATAATGACAGTAAGATAAAATCACATCCAGTTCAGTCTGACTGAGAACGTGTTCAAAAATGGTCAGGGGCAGTCCTGAAACACCAAAGAACCTGATTTTCCCTTGCTTTTTTAATTGTTGTAAAGCAGGTATACCTTCTGCCATGATTTGATCCAATGACCCAAATTCAATATCATGTAGAAATAAGATGTCTACATAATCCGTTTTTAATCTTGATAAGCTCTCTTCAATACTTTCGATGATCCGCTTTTTAGAAAAATCGAAATGATTTTCCCCGTAGCGTCCCGCTTTTGTGGATAAAATATATTTTTCTCTTGGTATTTCACTTATAGCTTTACCGAGAACGGTTTCCGCCTTAGTTAGTCCATAATAAGGAGACACATCAATTAAGTTCATTCCATGATCAATTGCGGTATGAACCGTCTTTATTCCTTCGTTTTCATCAATATCTCTAAATACGGAGCCAAGTGAAGAAGCCCCGAAACTAAGAATCGGTACATCCAAACCTGTTTGTCCAAGCTTTCTGTATTTCATGTCTTTCCTCCATTACTTCCAATTTTTTTTGATTTCTATTTATCCAATTCTAATTTATAAAACTTTAATGCATTACCTCCAAAAATACTTTCTTCTTCAGCTTCAGTTAAATTTTGAGGAAGTGTTTGTTTTAAAAGGTTATAAACTTCATCATAGCTTGCAGCAAGCAAACAAACAGGCCAATCACTGCCAAACATAACCCGGTTAACTCCGAATTCCTTGACTATGTGTTGGACATATGGAATAAATTCTTCCACTTTCCAATTTTGATGATTCGCTTCAGTCACCATTCCAGATAACTTGCAATAAATATTGGGATAATTCGCGATCTCTTTGATTTGGCCTTTCCATGGCTCGATTGTCCCTGTTTTAATGTCTGGCTTAGCTATATGGTCAATGACTGCTCGTAAGGAAACCTGTTTTAATAATTCAAGTACTACGGAAAGCTGATCGGACTTGACTAGGAAATCCACAGGGATATCCATTTTCTCAAAATAAGAAAATGCCTCCATATAACGCGGAGTTAAAATTATTTTCTCATCCGGCATATCTTGTATCATAATTCGAATTCCAACAAATTTTGGATTTTTTCTAAACTGATGGAGTTGTTCTATATAAGAAGGGTTTTCTATATCAATCCATCCGACCACGCCAGCAATGGTTTCGGAATTTTCACTAAGTGATAGGATGAATTCTGTTTCTTCTATCGTTGGTGCAGCCTGAACCACAATAGTTTTATCGATTTTGTTTTTTTCTAGGATTGTCCTTAGGTCTGTTTCTAAAAAATCACGATATAGTACAGGTATTTCCGGAGTAATCCAGCCATAGTCATTACGGCTAATTTTCCAATAGTGCTGATGAGAATCAATTCGCATATTTTAGATTCCTTTCCTATTAAACTCTAAAAAATAAATAAATTATTAAATCCATTATAGAGCGGTAAAATTGATGTAAATTCCTATGTTACACATTAAGTGTTTCTCTTTTTTGTTATCGATAACACTAATTTAACACCTAGGGTCATCCTAGTCAATACGATTGTAAGGAAAAGATTTCAAAAAAAAGAACAGGGCTCATATGTACCATAACAAATCTGTATTAATCCCAAAAATTCAATCTTTTAGAATAAAATAAAATGACTGGAGGCTCTTTCATGAAAATGCCTCCAGTCATTTTTACTACGGAAAAATATTGCTTTTCCCATCATCATAGGACATGAAATTTTATAAGGTATATCCAAATCCTAAAATAGTAAATCGCTTATCTTCATTTTCGGAAGCCATCTTGATTTCTACCTGATGCTCCCTGCAGACATCCTCTTGATATAAGATTACAGCATTGCAATGGGTCCAGTTAATCTCATGAGGGTCTGCGGTTTTTATATGTTTCCCATCTACAAAAATATTCGCTGTTCCAAACTCACTGCCTCCCGAATCCTTAAAAACAAGGATGAGACTTCTTGAGTTTATCGTCATTTTGAAGCTTTCTTTTCCTGAATCAGCTGTATGCATCCAGTTATTTGGAAATTGCGGAGTCAGGAAAGAGTTAGTATCCATTTCTACCTTCTGCAAATCAACATCGGTTTCCCAAAAACCGCCCTTTTCAATCCTTGCCATAATCTGGTTATCAATCCTGTCAAGTAACTGAACATCCTTAAAATGATTGCCTATAACTGGTGTTTTATCTATCGTAATGTCAGTATTATCTCTAATGGATTTTTTCGTTTCAGAAAAAAGATAGGAAAGGCAATCTGCCATTATAGAATGACCGTCATTGGTTGGATGATAGATATCATAAAAAAATTGCCGCTTGGTGATGATGTTTCCTTCCTCCTTTGTAAGCTTAAACTGCTCTACAACTGCATCCTTTATACTTACCATCGGGAGATCATAATGCTCTCCCACGGGAGCAAGCCTGTCCTGTAAATTCCAGTCATTTACAAACACGCTAAACAACAAAATCACGGCAGGGTGGTTAGCCGAAGAAAGTATTTTTACGACTAAACTCTCATAACAAACTCCATTTGTTTCGTCCCCTGCATCATTTACCGCAAACTCAACAATAATAATATCCGGCTCCACTGTTCCATTTTTTAAAACATCCCGTTCATAGCGGATCATGCCGAGCTCAGATGGTGTTCCTCCCACACCGGCCTTTACAAAATGTACATTGTCCCCACCATCTTTCCCAAACATTTCTCTGAATTTCAAATAGGATTGATAGGCGTAACAATTCGTTTGAATTGGTTTTGCCCCTGCACCTTGGGTAATGGAGCCCCCTATATAAGCAATGGTAACATCCTCACCTCTTTCAGCTTTTTCAATTGCCGCTTTCAACCTTTGATTATTACCTTTACTTAAAAGAGATTTACTAATCATGGCTTGATACCCTTCCGAACCAAATGCAACCGGTGGGTCCTCTGATCTCTCAGGTACCTTATAGGCATCATGCAAAAAGAATCTGACACTCGCTGATGCTACTTCACCAGGACAGTCAAATTCGAAAGCTAATTTTCCAGGAACAACATCATCTTGGGGCCATTGATCATCCTCAAGTTTCAAAATCATCTCCGTTCCATCAGTAGTACATGGAACTCTCAGTAGTGTTCCAGTTTCATATTTTTTTCCTTTCCCATAATGAGATAACTCAAAATTTACGTTTCCAATCTGATCATTGCCTGATTTTATCACTATACCTATACTGTGAACCAATTCATGAACCCCCTTACAATTCTCAAGGAGATTCAATATTTTCTCATCTGTAACGCCACCTGCAAGTCGTGCTAAATTTTTTAATTGATCGCCTTCTAAATAGATTTCCTCTGAAGGCTTGCCCTCATTACGCGGAGTTGCCTCGATCACAGTCTCATACATAATGTAAAAACTACTTCGTCTTTCCACTGGATCTTTTGGTGCCTTAAGTTCTACATTTCTATTTTCATCTTGTATTAAACTACTTGTCTCTGTCATTATTACCAGCCTCCCCTTTTGATCACGAAAATTTTTATAACCCTATTTACTCAAACCAATTTAAAACAAGCTGTGTTATTCCTTCTTCATCATTTGAACTTGCATATAATCCTATTTCCGTGCAGCAAAACCTTCAGCAAATTTGGTTAATCTAACAACTTTTTCCTTTTCTTTTTTAGTATAAACAATGGAAGGGCTTTCGGACACCAAAAAAGACTTTTTTCACATATGGTCTCTATCATCAGTTCCTGCTGAGTTGTAATAATTTGAAAGTATTTTAGAGCCGCTCAAACCTTTTTCAAAACCCTCTATCTACAGCTTTCTCACAATATTAGCCGCAAGAAATTTAAAGCCTCTGTAATGAAGATCTAATTTTTAACAATAAGAATAATTCCTTTTTAAAAAAGTCTGAATAAAATAAGCAAAAAGCTAATTTAAACCATTTGGAGGAGAGTAATTTGCAGTCTGCAAATAGGATGGAGATTGGAGTTTATTCATTAGCCGATTTATACCCAAATCCACTTACTGGAAAAACCATCAGCGCAAAGCAGCGAATAGAAGAAATAATCAATGCGGCAAAAATGGCAGATGAAGCTGGGCTAGATGTATTTGGCGTGGGCGAACATCATCGTTTAGATTATGCCGTGTCCTCCCCCCCGGTTGTCTTATCAGCCATTTCACAAGTCACAAAGCGAATTAAACTGACAAGTGCTACCACAGTATTAAATACCGTGGATCCTGTTCGTTTATTCGAGGATTTTGCAACACTAGATCTTATATCAAATGGCCGAGCAGAAATAATTACAGGTCGGGGGGCTTTTTTAGACTCCTTCCCTCTTTTCGGATACGATATAAACACTTATGATGAACTGTTTCATGAACACATAGACCTTCTTCTAAAGCTAAATGAGAAGGAATTAGTTACATGGAATGGCCGCTATCGTCCATCATTAAACGCTGCTGAAATCGCACCGCGCCCTATTCAACAAAAGATTCCAATATGGGTAGGCGTTGGCGGGACACTCAAAAGTGCAGAACGAGCCGGTAGATTAGGTACTGGCTTGGCCCTAGCGATACTAGGCGGGGATCCAAGCTTGTATAAGCCGTTTATTGATCAATATCGGGAATCAGCTGCTGAATACGGTCATGTGCCAGAAAATTTGAAAGTTGCGGTTACTGGACACGCTTATATTTCAAAGACAAATGAGCAGGCAAAAGAGGAATTTTACCTATATCACTCAAATTATTGGCACCATCTTAACCTGCAGCAGGGGGTAAATAAAACTTTCTCAAGAGAAGAATTTGATCAGATTTCAGGAAAGGAATCAGCCCTTTTTGTCGGCAGTTCAGAGCAGATAATCGAAAAAATCATGCGCCAATACGAGCTGTTTGGTCACCAGCGGTTTATGGCACAAATGGATATTGGTGGTATGCCTTATAAAAAGGTTGTTGAAAACATCGAGCGATTGGCAATGGAAATAGCGCCCGTTATCAGAAAAGAAACTAGAAAATGATACCTGTACTGTCGATCGAATACTTATTATCATACAAATAAGTACTGTTCACAGCTGTTACTGAGGTTCTCGACTCACGAAACTGCTTTGAACGATTTCATATTACAATACGTTTCACTTTCCGCTAAAAAGGGTACCGAAGGAGTGGGTAATTCATTTACCTGCTCTTTCTTTTTTATGTGTATACATATTTCGTGAGGAGGATCACAATGGAAAATAAGAAGGCTGTTCAATTAAAAAAATTTTCTATTAATAATGAAGAAAAGGCTCCTTTGACTACAAACCAAGGGCTAAAAGTATCTGAAGACGAGTTCTCTTTAAAGGCAGGGTTAAGAGGACCGACATTGATGGAGGATTTTCATTTTCGAGAAAAGATGACCCATTTTGACCATGAACGCATTCCAGAACGGGTTGTTCATGCCCGTGGCGTAGGAGCCCATGGAATCTTTCAACTCTATGATTCTTTGGTGGAATATACGAAAGCTGACTTTCTCACTGATACCTCCAAAACGACACCGGTTTTTGTACGCTTCTCAACAGTACAGGGCTCTAAAGGGTCAAGTGATACGGTTCGCGACGTCCGAGGATTTGCGACCAAATTTTATACAGATGAAGGCAACTTTGATTTAGTTGGTAATAATATGCCTGTCTTCTTTATTCAGGATGCGATTAAGTTTCCTGACTTTGTACATGCTCTTAAACCTGAACCTCATACGGAAATTCCACAAGGGGCAAGCGCTCACGATACGTTTTGGGATTTCATTGGCCAAAATCACGAATCAGCCCATATGGTTATGTGGGCAATGAGTGACCGTGCCATCCCGCGCAGCTTACGGATGATGGAGGGATTTGGTGTGCACACGTTCCGATTGATCAATGCGGATGGGGATGCACATTTTGTAAAATTCCACTGGAAGCCTAAGCTTGGTGTTCATTCACTAGTCTGGGATGAAGCACAGAGGATAGCAGGTAAAAATCCTGACTTCCATCGCCAAGACTTGTATGAAGCGATTGAAAAAGGAGATTTTCCAGAATGGGAGCTAGGGTTACAGATCATTCCTGAAAAAGATGAATTCAACTTTGATTTTGACATTTTAGACCCAACTAAATTATGGCCAGAAGAAGAAGTACCTGTAAAGATCGTTGGTAAAATGACCTTAAACCGCAATGTTCAAAACTTTTTTGCAGAAACTGAACAAGTCGCTTTTCATCCCGGTCATGTAGTACCAGGCATTGATTTTTCAAACGACCCTCTTTTACAAGGACGTTTATTTTCCTATACAGATACACAGCTTTCCCGTCTGGGAGGTCCCAACTTCCATCAGATTCCGATTAATCAACCGGTCTGTCCATTCCATAACAATCAACGGGATGGGATGCACCAAATGACGATTCATCAAGGGCAAACAAGTTATCATCGAAACGGTTTAAATGCCAATCAGCCTGAACCAGCGCCGGTTGAACTTGGAGGCTATGAATCCTATCAAGAAAAAATCGACGGTCGTAAAATTAGAGGACGAAGTGAGAGTTTTCTAGATTTTTACTCTCAAGCGAAGTTATTCTACAACAGTTTAGCTCCATTTGAACAAAAGCACTTGAAAGATGCATTGAGCTTTGAGCTTGGGAAATGTAAATCGGGAATGGTTAAAAATAACGCAGTGGCGCTTTTAAATCATATCGACCGGCAAATAGCTGAAGAAGTCGCAGGCAATATTGGAGCAGAGCTTCCTGAAGAAAATCTTGAAGTAAAATCAGATAAAAAATCCCCTGCACTTAGTATGGCAAAAACAGTTAGCCAACCGGCTACTAAATGTGTAGCCATCTTATTAAACGGTGAAGCAGATGATGAAAAATTAACGGATTGGATAAGAACTCTGGCACAATTCAATATCAATTATAGTATTGTTGCAAAAAAAGTGTATACGATAAGTCCTGTCCTAAAAGTAACCGATACGTTTGATACGGCAGATTCAAGCCTTTTTGATGCAGCACTATTGATTAGTAAGAGTTCCCAAGTCGAGCCGCCTGTATTGGAATTTATAGAAACTACCTTTAAACACTTTAAACCTTTGGCAGTGGCCGTAAAAGATAAAAAGGTACTAGAAAGATGTCGAGTGCAGTTAGATGCACCTGGTGTTTATGATTTATCAAAAGCGGATATTCCTCTATTCATAGAGGGAATCGCTCAGGGACGATTCTGGGAACGTCCGTTATAATGCAATAAGCCCTAAACATTACTAATGTTTAGGGCTTTATT
Organism: Neobacillus cucumis; assembly: GCF_002860255.1. Lineage (GTDB taxonomy): Bacteria > Bacillota > Bacilli > Bacillales > Cytobacillaceae > Neobacillus > Neobacillus cucumis_A. Next base: position 184,241 of record NZ_PGVE01000042.1, on the reverse strand, counting down.
GCTTGTATTAACTTTTAAAAAATCTATCCATACAACTAATTACGCTCTGAGATGTTTATACAGAACAGCGAACCGTCCCCTATGATAACTGTTTGCGAACATTTGCTTCATTTTTTTCATATTTGGTGTAGTTCAGCATGATTATTGCTCCTACGATAAAGAAGATGGCCGGTAACCAAGTGAAGCAAAATTTAATCGCAGCTAATGATGTAGCAGATTGAGTGACGTTTGCTACGTATCCTGCTTTTTCCATAATAATAGAAGGAATAAAACTTCCTAATCCTGATCCTAATTTGATACAGAACGAGCTTCCGATCGCAGTTAAGAATCCGCTTGCACGGATACCTGTTTTCCATTCTCCATAATCCACTGTATCAGATAACATGGCAAATGGTAATGTAACAGCAATACCTGTCCCAATCGATGCAACAATCCATCCAAAGATAACCATCGAAGCACTGCTTCCAGCAAAGGCAATGATGATTTGACCAATTGCAGCAATCACAAATCCAATGATTTGGGTATGCGTTTTCAGAAATCTTTTAACAATAAATGGGAGAATTGTTATAGATACCATTTGAAAAACGACAAGCCCGTTTAAGATGGATGCTAAGTTTTTATTTCCTAGATTATATTCGGAATAATAAATTACTGTTGAAGTTCTAGCTGTATTCCCTAACCAATAGAAGATAAAGGCAAGAACAAGGGTAATCCAAGGCCAATTCCCCTTCACAGCTCCTAAGCTTTGCTTGATAGGGATCGATTTTATACTTTTTGTATTGATTTCTTTTGTTCCTGCGAAAGCAAAAAGCAGTAATGCAATCGCAATCACGGCATAGATTCCTACGGTAACTTGAAACCCTAATTTATCGTTTCCTTTACCAAAAAAAGAGACAAGAGGCAAAGTGAATGAAGCAGTAATTAAATAACCAATCATCCCACCATTACTTCTCCAAGAATTTAATCGAACACGTTCCGTAGAGTTATTTGTTAAATTTGGTAAAATCGCAGTGATAGGTGTTCCAATACCTGTATAGACTACTCCAGCAAGAATGTAAGTGATTAAAGCATAGGTAAACTTGGCACTAGCTGATAAATCTGGAGCTAAGAACGATAAAAATACCATTACTCCGAAAGGAACGGATAACCATAACCAATACGGCCGGTTTTTTCCCCATTTTGTTCGTGTGTGGTCAATGACTAATCCCCAAATAGGTGCATCCAAAGCGTCAAAAATACGCGCAATAAGCAGTATTAACCCTGCCGAAGCAATTGAAATTCCAAAAACATCCGTATAAAAATACATAATAAAACTAGTAAGTGTACAATATAGTAAATTACCAGCCGTATCCGTACTTGCATAAGCTAATACTCGTTTTAAAGGCATTTTGGAGTTGTTCTCTTCATTTCTAACCAGTTCCAGTTTTTTCGCTGTGTTTCCCTCCATCATTCATCTCACTCCCTAGTAAGTAATTCTTCTTTTTTTATTTTAAATTCCCCATCTACTAATAAAACTTGAGGTATAGTTTCTCCATATTCCGAAACAAAATGTAAGTTTCTGTCATAGAAATGATATTCAGTCGGATAAGGTGCATAACTTGTAATTATAAGTCCTTCTTCCGTCTCTTCAATTGAACCATTCACAACGGAAACGGTTCCATTTTCTTCGTATAGGAAAGTTTTCTTCCCAAACCCATCTAAATAGGCAACTAACTCTTCTCCCATATCCCAATCAGCCGTTTCTTCTTCTTTCGTAAATAAACGAGTAAAGATACCTCCGTCTCTATAGAAAGTCGACTGACCAAATCGGTTTCGGGATAAGTCAGGGCGATTGATATGAGGTCCAGCTATGCTATAGGTTGAAGCCGCTTCCCCATTTGATAGTTCCGTATCAGTGGCTTTGGCATTGGTATCATAACAATAAAGGATACCGATCGTCGCACGATAGGCCGCTTTTAGGTACCTGCTATCATGTAAATCTTCATAAGCTTTCAGACATGCTGCGGCTGTAATTCCTCCCCATAAGGAATGAATCATATAGGATAGTGCTTCCCACCAGCGGTCAGGGCTTTGGGCACGGAAATCGTTTGAAAAGCCAATATTCGCAAGAACTAATTCCCCATATTTTTTTGCTGCTTCGAAATGATGGGTGCTTGCTAAAGCGCCAGTTGCAGGGCCAAATCCAGCATTATCAAAGAAATGCTCGGTTACAGCCGCTTTATAGGTTTTACTATCATTCGATACCTTTTGCGCGATTTTGGACCATAAAGAACGGATTTCCTCATATTTTTCCGTTAAACCACGACTATTAAGCTCTTCCATTAATTCATCAATGTATAAGAAGAACACACCTAGCATTTCAGCTTCTTCTTTGCCTCGAAGGTTATCATGTAAATCAGGATTCACCCGTAAAGTGAACACGTCAGCCGCCCAGGATAAATAAGTATCCGGATGGTGTAATTGTAAAATATTCTCTTCAAACTGAGAAAGAAGATAAAATACATGACCGATATATTCGAAATCCATGCAACGGTAAAAATCACCATATAACTTGATTGGTTTTGTAAAATCACCGTTTTGGAACCACTTTTGACGAATATAGTAGACGCAGCTTGCTTCTACTTTTTGAACTTCTTTTACATTTGTCTGACCTAACAGATTATTTTTTAATACTAAACTTAATTTCCCTAAAGATTCACCCTGGTTGGAAATAGGAGAGTAACTATATGGGATTTCACTATCTTTCCCATTAAACAAAACACCACTAATAAAATGAGAACGATTTTCAATTATTTTTTTGATCGGTTCCATCACATTGAGGATAACGCTATCATTTTTTTCATTCTCTACTTCAATTGTAATTTTATGTTCCCCAGGTGTCGTGAAGATTAAGTTAGCATAATATTTATTCTTTTCATTCTTAATTTGTGAGAAGATACTTTCTCTTTTTCTTTCACCAGCTGTATCTAAATATTCGATATAGGCATCGGTTAAATCCTTATGTTTAGGCAATTCGAAAGCGAATTCATAATTTTGTTCAGCGATTGCCAGTGGTTCGAAATCAAAAATTGGATGGCCATAATTTTTTTGACCAATCAGATAAAAATCACTTTGATCTTTAAAAGGCTCTAACGAGTATTCCCATTCTTTTTCGCTTAGCCCCGGAAGAATAAACCCCTTTTTTTCATATAACCAATCGGCATTTTCAAACTTCTCTGGATATCCTCCTGCTAAAATTAATTGATGAAATAGAATCCCATCTAATGAAGGGGAAACGCTTTCGAAAAATAGATTTTTATAAGCACAATAAGTTCCTACTGATAACGTTTGTCCCTTCGTTTGATACATCCCCAAATGGGGTGCCTCGTTACTTCTGCGTACACAGGCTAACTTAGAATAGTTATTTGAGATTGATGGAAAGACTGCAGCAGAATGATTGGTTTGTAAGTTCAAATCATTGATACGGTACATCACATAAGAAAAAGAAGACCATAACGCAAAATCAGTAATATTCAATTCGTTTGCTGTACGATTTTTTAGTGTAATATTCCATACAAAACTATTCTTTGCTTGTGTTAAATCATACTTCATGATGAGTTCTATTTGTTCAAAAGCATAAGAGACTGTAGCTTTTGCCTCTTCATGTGATATGGTCGGGAACATATCTGCACTACTTACTAGTTTCCCATCTATTTTTAGAGAAAAATTTCCAAACAATTTATCTTTTTCATCATATCCACTATCGTCAAGATATGATGAATTCATCACCCAATTCATTTGATGAATATCTTCTTTTAATACAAGATTTGTTAAAATTCCACTCGGTGAAATTTCTAATCTGAATTGTTTATTTTCCAAAAAATTACCCCCTTTTCAAAAGTTTACTAAAAGAAAACGGTTAAATTACAGTGTAATTAATAAGTATCTAAAGGTATAATGAAGTGTAAGCGTTAACCGCTACTAAAATATATCAAACAATCAAAAGAATGAAAATAAAGTATTCTAATCAGTTTTTAAGATATTTCACACAGTTTTAATTTTTCTAAAAGAAGATGTTTAATTTTAAAGGAAACATTAAGAGTGAAAATTTGAGGAAGATAGATAGAGGTGATTTGGATGGAAATCATATCAATTGCTGTGCCTCCTTTCCCAATCTTTATTGAAGGGAATATCACAAAATATCAGAAAGGAACATCTCATCCGAATAGAAGTGATTTGGAGTATTTCGATATTATTTTTGTAAAAAAAGGAAAGCTTTACTTAACTGAAGGTGGAAAAGATTTTACTGTAAATAAAAATGAAATGTTAGTATTACTTCCTTTGAAACACCATTTTTCGACTCGCCCGACAGATGAAGAAACAGAATTTTATTGGCTGCATTTCTATACAAATAGTTACTATACAGAAGGAGATGAACCGAGGAAATTAAAATCAGACATTCCCATTCCATCTTTACACTTTCACAATCACAACTATACACTTCAGCTACAAAAAAAATGTAAATTAGTAGATTATGAGGAGATTTATCAAAAAATAGATCAGCTTTTATTAGCTACTACGAACGAAAATAAAGAATTAACATTTTGGGACATACAGATTAGTTTTTTTTCTCTCATCAATTTATTGGAATCTCAAGGTATGGCAAAGGATAGTGGTTACATTATTTCAGAAAAAGTGGCCCAATTTATAAGAGATAATTACCACAAACCAATTACAAACACGATGTTAGCAGAACAATTTAATATTCATGAAAATACAATCGCTAAGTATATGAAGAGATTCTATAAAGTAACTGCACTGGATTATTTAAATACTTACCGTCTAGAGCAAGCTCGAATTTTGCTGTTAAAAACAGATTATTCCATTCAATTAATCGCTGAACAGTGTGGTTTCAGTTTTGGACCCTATTTTTCAAGCGCTTTTAAAAAAACTTATGGCATTTCTCCACTTAACTATAGAAAAAAGCATATGAGGAACATTAAAGGAAAAGGTTGAATTTTTTGATTTAACTTTTCTGTTTTAAAGGCAAAAAAAAGGACTGACGGAACAGTCCTTTTTTTAAGTACTAGGATTAAACTTTATTCAAACATGATTTTTCTGATTTCTTCAAGGGGCATATCTTCACCAGTAAATAGTTTAAAGGCAAGGGCACCCTGCCATAACATCATACCTAGACCATTAATTACAGTTGATCCAGCTTCTTCTGCCAGCCGTAACAATTTCGTTTTTTGAGGATTATAAACAACATCTGTTACGACTAATCCCTTACGTAGTATTCCTAACGTATCATCCACGATACTTAAATGCTCTAAGGGTTTCATCCCCAAACTGGTACCATTCGCAAGTACTACACTTTCTGTTACTTCACGTTGGAAAGCCTCTTGATCTTCTAATGGAAAGATAGTAGCTTTTACTCCAAATTCTTTCATATCATGGTTAATTTTATCTACATTCTTTTCTGCTTGGTGGAAAAAGTGATCATTTCGTGCAAAAATACTAATTTCACTAATACCAGACTGGGCTAATTCAATTGAAATCGGTGTGGCCGCACCACCAGATCCAACCAGTGTGACTTTTTTTCCGTTCAAGTCCACCCCATGTACTTCAAGGTTTTTTACATACCCTTTTCCATCTGTGTTATATCCGATTAACTTGCCATCTTTATTCACCACAGTATTTACTGCACCTGTATATTTCGCACTATCATCTAATTCATCCAAATATTTAATAACTTCCATTTTATTTGGCATGGAGACGTTGAAACCAGCAACATGGAGAGCTCTCATTCCTTCTACCGCTTTTTCTAGCGTGCTATTCCCTACTTCAAAGGCAAGATACGAGTAGTTTAAACCTTTTAATGTATAACCTAAATTATGCATCCTTGGAGATAGACTGTGTCCAATCGGTGTAGCAAGTAACCCTACTAATTTTGTCCTGCCATCAATTTTTTCTAAGTTTTGTTCAATGTTTATCATAGATCAAATCACCTTGTATTTTTATTGAAAATGGTCCTTGTTTATTGTGAAATTACTCGTTTGTTCATTGTTTCGGAATCCGCACTTTCAATCGGTTCTAAGTCAGTAAGAAGGAACGCATAACTCAAGATTCCAACGATTAGAATAGCTGCTGCTAATAGAAACGCATACATAAAGGAACCTGTGGATTGAACAATAAATCCAGTGGTAATTGGCGCTACGATTGCCATCGCATTGTTTCCAAAGGTGAGTAATCCTGTCAAAGTGCCCACAGTTCCCTTCGGGGCAATAAAAGTTGGAATGGAATAGGCAACTGCGGATGTCACGACAAGACCTCCGAGTGCCATTGAAATCCAAAATACAGCAACATTAGCACTATGGGTAAATGCTGCACCAATGATCGATAAACCGAAAAGCAGACCTATCACTAAAAAAGTTTTGCTCACACGTGTCCGATTGTACCCTTTTTCAATAAGTCGATCTACAAGCCAGCCGCCGATGACAATTTCTGTAATTGTACCGACAATCCATGGAATCGCTGAGTACCAGCCAGATTTTAAAATGGACATATGCATCTCGGTGGCAAGGTAACCCGGCAGCCATGTTAGGAATAAAAACCATGAATATCCATATGCTGCAAATCCAATAAATACTGCCCACACTTTTCGTTTGGACAAAAGGTAACGTATATTTTGTATGGCACTGCCTGACGCTACTTCTGAACTTTGTGAACCGCCTTGAGTAATGTAATTATACTCTTCTTTCGTCAAACGCTTATCTTCATGGGGGTCACGGTACCAGACCCAATACATAATGGCATAGAGAAAGCTGAGAACGGCCGTTGCTATAAAACCACCGCGCCATCCCCATTCGGTCACGATCAAGGCTATAATAGGTGCACCTATTGCATTCGACAATTTAGACTGTGCATCATAGGTAGCGATGGCTTTTGAACGCTCATTTCTAGGGACCCATTGTCCAACCGCCTTGGCTGCTGATGGGAAATATGGTGCCTCCCCAACACCCAATAAGACCCTGGATAATATAATTAACCCCCATCCATTAGCGACAGCAGTTAAAAGGCAAGCTGCGGTCCATATCATTGTGGCCACACGTGTGACCCATTTGACCCCAATCTTGTCCAATAAAGGTCCAACGGGAAGTTGAAGAAGTGCGTATGACCATGCAAATGCTGATAAAAATATCCCCACCTGACCAGGCGTCAAATTAAATTCTTTTTGCATTAAAGGCATTGCGATTGACATATTGATTCGGTCAAAGTAATTTACTACCACACCAACAGCAATCAGAAACACGATTGACCAACGATGTTTTTTCATCCTTATCCCCCATTTGCAAGTTTTTTTATTATCCGGGAGTACACGCTTTCATTACCAAGAAAATCTATAACTTTATTTTTCTTCCGCCACTTAACTCTTATCAGGATAATATTTAACATTTTTCTTATCTTATATAAATATATAATTCAGATTAAGTCAAATATAAAGATAATTCCGAGTTAACAATTACCTTCGTAAATGCACGATCAACAATCTGGAGTCCAGCGGTCCACTTCGCTGTTTTCCGGGTAATCAATCCCACTGGAATACGAAATTAATTCGATTAAACTTCCCCATGGTGCTTGTCCATATACCCAATAGTTCTTTGCTCCACCTTCGATTTCCGATGGCAGCAGATGTGGTTCTGAACATAGAGTGCCGCCCGCTTCAACAAATTTCTTAGCGGTTAACTCAATATTATCCGTATAAAAGGCAAGATGTGTTAAGCCAAAATTAACAATGGTATCTATGACAAATTGGTTTTTTGATTTAATATGAAATAATTCAATACAAGGGGTATTTCCAATTCTAAGGAGTCTTATGTGATCAATGCTTTCGCCTTCTGGGAGATTAACGTTCCTTTTGGCAGATATTCCACATTGTGGAGGCATTTCTGGAGTATGAACATCATAACAAATTCTTGCGTTAAAAACCTTTTTAAAAAATTCCGTTGCTTCATCGATATTTGGTACGGTTAATCCAATATGATCAATTCCTCTAACTTCATGACTTTTCGTCTCTGTTTTTTTTTCCATTTCGGCTTCATCTAAGCTTTTCATTTATTTACCACCCTTTTCCGTTATTTTAAAACCTCTGCTGTTTTGCAAGCGCTTTAATGAGTTTATTATAGTAGCAATTTTCAGAAAAATAAATCTGATTAATTATATATTATTAATAGAAAAATTCTATTAATCCTCTTATAATTAAGTTGAATGTAAAATAATGGTCTTGAAGGAAGGGATATGTGAGAAATAATGAATTTAAAGCATCTTGAATATTTCCGTGTATTGGCAAAATTAGAGCATTATACATTGGCGGCTGAACAGCTGTCTATCGCCCAACCAAGCTTAACTTACGCCATTTCCGAATTAGAGAAGGAATTAGGGGTATATCTTTTTGAAAAGAGTGGGAGAAACATTCGATTAACGAAATATGGGTCGATATTTTTAGAATATGTAGATAAATCTCTAAAGTCGCTTGATGAGGGGCAGAGAAAAATTAATGATTTAGTAAGCCCGAATAAAGGTAAAATTGATTTATCCTTTATTTATACACTAGGCTCAAGATTTGTACCTACGATGGTCAATCATTTCCTCAGTATTGAAAAGCACAAAGATATTTCATTTTCTTTTAGTCAGGGAACTACGAAGCGTATCATCGAAGGTCTTAAAGCCGATAAATATGATCTAGCATTTTGTTCATTTAGTGAAGATGAACCTGATATTGATTTTTTACCATTAGTTAAACAGGATCTGGTCCTTGTCGTCCCTTCCGGCCACCCACTAGAAAGTTATACAAGCATTGATTTAAAGGATACAGAGCCATATCCATTTGTATATTTTAATAAAGGTAGTGGTCTTAGGCGATTGAGTGATCATCTATTTGAAGAGGTGCAAATTACTCCTAAGATTGCATTCGAAGTGGAGGAAGACAGTGCTGCCCTTGGCTTAGTTTCCATGAATTACGGAATTGCTTTGCTGCCGGATATTTGGATGCTTAAACATTTTAATGTGAAGGTATTACCTATAATCAATCCACCTGTTGTACGTTTTATCTATCTGGCATCCGTAAAAAACAAATATTTAAGCCCTGTCGTACATTTATTTAAAGAATTTGCAAAGCATTATAGCAAGATATATCCTGGACAAATAAAAATTTAGTCCAGCAAGTAATGCAATAAAGGAAGGGTTTTATCCCCTTCCTACGCCAACTTCTCGTTCCCTATTCTTATTTAGCTTTTAACATATGAAGATGATGTTTAAGAACTGTAATATGACTAGGTGTCTTTGTGTATACTTCTCCATCCATATCTGCATCCATGTCCTCTTTTGTATGAATGGTGATTGATTTACCAGCGTAATGCTCCATTTCCTGGCTTAACTCATTATTCTGAATGGTAATATCTGTAGTAAAAAGTTCTTTCAACAACGTCAAGTTTGTATGTTTAATGATAATTACATCTGCGAGTCCATCATGAAAACTGATTGCTTCAAATGGCATCCTATTTGCTCCTATGTAATTGCCATTGGCAGCAATAATTAATAGCGCCTCCCCCTCCATTCTCTGACCATCTATTTCTAGTACATAATGAAAGGGATCCATATTTTTCATTGTTCGAATGGCGCTAAGCAAATAACTAATCTTACCGAAATGGTCTTTTTCCGTTTGTTTAATATTATTGGAGGTTTCTGCAATTAAACCGGTGGCCCAAAAGTTTAAACAATATTGTTCATCCACTTTGAGAACATCCACTGGCATGCATTCACCGTTTATGATTTGATTCGCAGCTATACCAATATCCTGGTCAATCATTAAGGTCCTTGAAAAATCATTACAAGTACCAGCCGGCAGTATACCGATCATTGGGCGATGTTCTAGATTCGACAATCCATTGATACATTCATGGACCGTACCATCTCCACCAAGAATAATGACCAAATCAACAGCCGGTCCATAAAGCTCACAAAGCTCCTTTGCATGGTTGATTCTTTGCGTTTGTACAATCATTAAATTTGAAATACTGGATGACAGAATCGGGACAGAGACACCGAGAGCCTGTTTAATATCCTTTTGTCCGGCATTACCGTTATATATTAATAGTCCTCGCTTGTACTGCATAAAAATCACTTCCTAAATCGCATCTTATTACTTATATACCCCCTTATCCTCTATCCTTCACTTGTAAATTCTACTAATTAAGAATTCTTAGAAGATGAGAAAAAATAGTTTATTTAACCAGCATTAGGGTAAAAAAAGAGACAAAACAATGAGGAGTGATTCGGGTGGAAAATAAACAAAACCATACTAAATACAAAACCAATAAAATGGATCATCCTGAACAATATGAAACCACCAAGGAAAGCTTATTTGATCAATTCGAAAGTGAAAGAACAGTTGATCCCATTCCGATGGAAGATTTAAATGAAGAAAAACAAGAGGAAAAGCACAAGCGTGATTCTAAAAATACATCTTCTAGTGAAAAAAAATATGGTGGTGTGTAATGTAATCTAAAATGAAAATACTGCACTCCTTATTATTATTAGAGCATTCTAATAATAATAAGGAGTGTATTTTTTTTATGGTTTTTTTCCAATAAATGTGTCATAATATATTTCATTTCGGCCTAAAATTACAGTAAACACCCCATTCGAAAAGTGCATTCTTTTAAGATGGAATTGATACACACTCGTAATTTTTTAACCGCATTTCAATTATTTTAGTAAAAATGTGATAAGATGAAACCAAAAAAGCGAAAAGGAATGGGCTAAGAAAGATGCAGATTTTAATTGGCAGGCCTGACATTAATAAATATATGAACACATTAATTGACATAGTGGAAAGCATGGGAGGAAGTGTCCGCCTCTCCAACGAAAATCGGGTGAGCTTTAGGCCGGATTTGACGGTGACGGTTCCGCCGGTTGCGGACCAAGAGAACCTCTATGCCCTTGCACATGAGACAGGGCATCTAATGGATTACCTCGAGGGGAACCTCGATTACGACCAATGGATTTCGAATCGTCCCTATCGTATCAATGCCGAAATGAAGGCATGGGTCAACGCCTACAAGCTTCTGAAAGATATAGATGCACCCTTGGATGAGTGGGAGCAGCATGTTCAGAAGAAACTGTTTACGTATTTTGAATTTGAAGAGGTATCATAAGTAAAAAGAGACTAGTTCCCCTATCTCATTGAACTGACCTGCTTATCGTTTATTTGGAGTGTTGGTTAGGTTTCTAATTTCGTCAATCGGGTAAACGTAAAGTATAAGAAAAAATTATACTTGGAGGTAAGCCCATGACTAATAAAAGTGATAAACAAAATGATCGTGACCAATATTTTAAAGAGCGTGCCGGCACTGATGATGCAAGGTTCCATGTCGTACCACATGATGAGGACAACTGGGCTGTGAAAATTGAGGGAAAAGAGGAACCAGCCTACACAAGTGGTTCAAAAAGTGAAGCTGTAAAAGAAGCCAAGCAGATGGCAGAAGAAGCTAAGACCATGGTATACATTCATGGTGATGACGGTAAAATTGAACGACAGCATAATTACATGGAATCTTAAACATGTCCCGGGAAGTGAATCTTCCCGGGATTTTTAATGTAAGAACAAGAGAAGTTAAAAACGGCCTGTTTTAATGATGGAATAAATAATCCATAGAAACATTAAAAATGCAATAATAAATCCAACTTCGAGTGCGTGTATGCTGGTAAGAATGGTGTTGGTCCCGAAAGTGGCCCCAACGATTAAGCCCAACACCACGATACTAAAGGCAAGCAGTGTTACACTAAACGAAATTTTGTTGCTTAAGCGATCAATTTTTGCAAAAATATCTTCTAGCTCATGTACACTAATCTTCACCTTTAAGTCACCTTCAGAGGTCTTCTGAAGAACTTCCTCAATCTGTCCAGGAATTTTTGTTACGCTTTTAGTTAAGTCCTCTGCATCGTTCAAAAGCCTTTTTCCAAATTTGACAGGATTAAAGCGTTCCATCAATAATTGCTGACTGTAAGGCTTGGCCAGTTCAAGCAGGTTTAATGATGGGTCGATATCTCTAATAATTCCTTCTAACGTGATTAACGTTTTTCCCAGCATCATGAAGTCTGTTGGGATATAAATCTGGTGATTATGTGCAATCGAGAAAAGTTCGTTAATCGTCAAACCAAAATCCCATTCACCTAAAGTAGTATGGCTGAATTTGTTACTGACTCTGTCAATGTCATCGTAAAATCGTTTATCATCAACCGATGTTGGGACATAAGTAAGCCTGTACATGGCCTTCACGATTAAATCAGTATCTTCATTCATTAGACCAATCATTAATGTGGTCACATCATATCTTTTTCTTGAAGATAACCTGCCTATCTGTCCTAAATCAATAAATCCAATCTGCTTCGTTTCAGGAATGTAGAAAATGTTACCAGGATGCGGGTCCCCGTGGAAGAAACCCTCCCTTAAAATTTGGGTAACAAACGATTCTATCAACAAATCAGCAACATGTCTTTTTTCCTCCTGAGTTAGGTTTAGCTGCTGTACCTCAGTTATTTTTATTCCGTCTAATCTTTCCATAGTAAGTATTTCAGCTGTAGTGTAATCCCAATAAATTTCGGGGACTTTTATGCCGGTATGGTTTTGAAATTGAAACTGAATCGTTTCAGTATTCCTCCCTTCCTCCATGTAATCCAGTTCAGTTTTGATCGATTCTGCCAGCTCATTCATCAAATCGGTGATATGGTAATGTTCGGCCCAATCGTAGTGATTTTCCATCATCTTTGAAAGGTCCTTTAATATTTCAAGATCTGCATAAACCGTTTCTTTTATTTTCGGCCGCTGTACTTTTACCATTACCCTCGGGCCACTGGGCAATTTCGCTTCATGAACTTGGCCGATGGAAGCGGCCCCCGCCGGTGTTTCATGAAAGCAATCAAATACTTCCTCCACCGCCCGTCCGAGTTCGAGCTGAATTTTTCCCTTAATTTCATTTATGGGAACTTGATTCACGTCATCCTGTAGAAGTTCCAATTCACGAATGACTTCTACTGGTAACAGGTCACTTCTAATACTAAGGAGCTGGCCTAACTTAATAAAAGTCGGACCAAGCTCCTCTAATAAATGGCGTAAGCGGTATCCCATTTCCTGCGAATTTCCCTGTTTAAAATCGGCAATAAGCCGGTCTTTCATTGTAAGATTATCTGTTAAACCGACCTCTTGAACGATGTAACCAAAACCATGTTTAACCAACAGTGAAACAATTTCTCTATATCGATTCAAACGTCTAATTCCATTTGTCCCCATCCTATTAAGATACTCCTCCTCCAAACTCTGTTACTATTCCATACCCTTAAATTGTGGAGGATACACCAACAACCAAAGTTACTTTCTCAAAAAAAAAACAGCTGCCTATAAAGGCAACTGACTTCCTAATTGTCATTTTATTACTATTTCATTGCACTAGTTGAACTTAGAAATATGTATATTTTAACTAAGATAATTATTTAATGTTTGCTGTAAGGTTCCTTTTGTTTCTGTAAAACTAGCAAGATCAATTCCTAAATGTACCATTTTTCTAACAAGATCTGGGCGTAATCCAGTGATAACTGATTTAACCCCCATCAAGTTGATACCTATCAACACTTTCTGAAAATGAGCAATAGTTACTTCGTCCATATCCGAAATTCCTGATAAGTCAAAAATTATTGTAAGAATTCTTAACTTTGATATGTCAGTTAACACTTTTTCCTCAATAATATCCATTCGATAAGAATCAAATGTACCAATCAAAGGCAATACAGCTACTGTTTGGCTTACTGGTATGATAGGTACAGAAAGATGTTCGACTAATTTCCTTTGAGAAAGGATTAATTCATCTTTATACTGTGAATAGCTTATGAAAAATGAATTCAGAAATTCATCTATTCCATCATTCACTTTCTCTTCCCATTCGAAAAAATTTTCAGTAATATTACTTTCGTCATTTAATCCATCATAAAGTCTGATGAAATGCCATAACGAACGTCTTATGGCATGCACCCATTCTAATTTGAACGCAAGAGTTAATGAATATTTTGCCCAAGCAATTCCTTCTTCGTTAGCAAAAGCAATGAGCTCATCTTTTTTATTTTCCACAACATAAAGAACTAGCCTTTGAGCATTTTTCAATAAATCAATATTACCTTCTTTTAAAATCCCCTCAATATTAGAGGCAACATTGACAGCCTCCGATAACAGTTTCTGCTGAAATTCTTCCCTATTTTTATTTATATATTCCGAAATACCTTTGGTATTATATGAATTTTTCAATTTTATTCCTCCTTAAGTAAGTCATATCTACACTCACAAAGGTATCTGCATGTTAATACCCGCTTTGTTAAATAAATAAACATTTATTATTAAAAAAGTTGACCTACAATATAAGTCATGTCGTCTTTTCCTGTTTTTGCATGAATCTCTAAATAGTTAGAAATCTCTTCAATGGAGCTGGAGGAACTTACTAATGACTTAATACCAGGAATCGTAAGGCCGTCCGTATAAAGAATAAATTTAGCCCCTTTTTCATAAGAAAATGTTTCACATCGGTATTTTTGGGGCTTTCCAGATAAATATCCCAGCACAGGCAGCGGATAGATAAAACGACCAGAGGGACAAGAAAGAATAAATTGAATGTTTCCCACTGAGCTATAGGTGAATGTTTTTTGTAAAAAATGGACCTTTAAAATGGATAGAGTCGCCCCCCTTTTATCCTTCAGAGACTGATTGCAACGCTCGATTAATACCTCTACCTCTTGATCATGGTTTTTTTCCACCTCTTGACGTATCGCGTTTGACGAATGATAGGCATGCACCCCACTCCCTAAACCATCGGCCACCGCACAAATAAAGTAATCGTCCGTTATTTTCATGAAGAAACTATCCCCATTAAGGACATTACCTTCTTTTGGAATTTGATAGGCTATCGCCTGAATATGTTGGTTAAAGTCACGTTCAAGCATTTTTTTACCCTGCATCTTTCATAGATTTTTCGGTATTCTTTTAGTTATTTTTCTATGCTTACTACCCCATAAGTAAGTTTTAAACTCTTTTTATAATGATTAGCGTAAAATCATCTCTTATCTCAAAATTCTGTAACCTCTCGATTTGACGATAAATGTTTTCCACCATTTCTTGTGCGGATAAATGCATGGTGGATTGAATGATATCCGTAATGACCGAGCGCTCAATAAACCCATTTTCCGTCCTTGATTCAGTCACACCATCAGATAGTAAAACGATCATATCTCCGGGTTTCACCTTTTTTTCATATTGCTCATATGTAATATTCGGCTCTACACCTAACACCATACCTCTTGTTTCAAGGTCCTCAAAGGATTGAGAAGAAGCATGATAATAAAACCCTTGTTCATGGCCTGCAGCAGCATATGTAAATGAATGCTTATTAAAATCATAGATTCCGTAAAACATGGTGATAAACATACTTGAATCCAGATTACTTTCCACAACTCTATTTAAATTTGTTAACACATCATTTGGATTATTTCTGCACTTTGGTAAATTATCCATTGCATATTTAATCATAGACATACAAAGTGCTGCAGGTATACCTTTACCAATTACATCTGCAATGGCAATACTAATACTTTTTCCATCCTCCACAAAGCGATAAAAGTCTCCGTTTATTTTCTTCGCCGGTATACTAAGGGCACCAATATCTACTTCCTCAAGCTTCGGAATTGGCGTTTCTAATAAGTTTTCTTGAATGCTGGCGGCAATTTCAATTTCCGATTTAATTTCAAACTGTTTGTCACGCAAGCTTTGATGTTCTTGATAGGCTAAGCCATAGTTCATCATAAATTCAATAAGGAAATCAAATGAAGCTAAAATTTCCTCTCTAATGTCTGGATATAGGTCCTTTAAAACTTTACAATGGATACTAATAATTTCTTCAGGAGAAATTTGCTGTTTGATGGATTTCCTGCTAAACATTTGTCCTTGATACAGGGCTGCTTCGGAAGATTCCTCTATATATCTGCGAAGTATTTCCCGATAACTTGATTCTAAAATCTGTTTAAAATCCATCTTTTATCCAAACCTCCTATCTCGAAGCCATTTTACTACTTGAATGGTTGTTCCTTCCCCTAGTGATGTGATTAAATCGAATTCATCCATTAACCGTTTCACTCCTGGTAACCCTGCACCTAAACCCCCCGATGTTGAAAACCCATCCTCCATTGCTCTCCTAATATCCTGTATTCCCGGACCATGATCAACAGCTGTTACTTTTAACCCTCTTTTTTCGAATTCATTGACAGGCTCGAACTGAATTTCTCCTTGGCCGGCATATAAATAAATGTTACGAGCCAACTCAGAAATTGCTGTAGTGATTCTGGCCTGGTCAACTGTTCCAAATCCTAGCTCTTTTGCTATGTTTCTTCCTAGTTGCCTAGCTGCAACGATATCCCATTCTGATAGTATTTTTACAGAGGATTGGTTTTCCATACTTTAATCCCCCAACTCCCTTTGTAATGTTTCTAACCCCTTTTCTAGATCAATGGCTGTATGGACATCTTGGAGGTGAATCCCGAGTTCAACTAACGTAATTGCTACAGCTGGTTGAATGCCAGTTAAAACAACTTTTACCCCCATTAATTTGGACATACTAATTACATCACCTAAAACCTTCGCAATAAATGAATCGATCATATCGACAGATGTTAAATCAATAACCACACCGCTAGCACCGGTTTCATGTATTCTCTGTAGCAATGATTCTTGAAATTGTAAGGCTGTTTTATCATCAAGCTCCCACTGAATGGAAACAAACAAATAATCATATAATTTTAGAATTGGTATTCTTGTATTCATCCTATTCCTCCGTTGATACAATCTTTCGATTTGTCATTTCTAATGCAGCCATAATCCCCTTTTGTAAGTTGCTTTTTGTAATAACTTGATTTAGATTAATTCCTAGATTCACAATTGTTTGGGCTATCTCGGGCCTTATTCCCACAATTAAGCATTTTGCTCCAACTAATCTTACTGCTTCAACAGCTTGAATAATATAATGAGCCACCATTGTATCTACTACAGGGACCCCTGTTATATCAATCAATACAACTTCGGATCGATATTTCACTACCCCTTCAAGTAGATTTCCCATTATACTTTTTGCCCTCTCTGTATCAATGGTTCCAACGAGAGGCATGACAGAAATATTATCGAAAACTGGGATAAGTGGAGCAGATAATTCTTCAAGGGCAATTTTTTGTAAAGAGATCGTTTTTTGCCAAGAGGCTGCGTACTGACTGAATAATTTATTGTTAATTGGACTAATCCATTTATCATAATCCCAAACAAATTCCATTTGCTTCTTTTCTGAATCATCTTTTGTCATATGAAAGAAAACAATTTTACCAAATTCAGTGATACAATCCATAATAAAACTCAAGGTCCACCCTAGTTGAATTAATTTTTGCGTAAAACTGCTTATTCTGTTTTTTGCATTCTCCTCTTTATTATAGTCATAAATTAATAGATTTATATACTCATTACAAATATTAGCAAACCCTTGATCTGATATTATATTTGATATATTTTTCTCATTTAGATTATTTAGTTTATCGATCCATTCATTGACTAGATGCTCCCTGTTTTTTTGAATATATTGAATAATATAATTTGACTCTCCCATTTTAAATTCCTCCTTTACTTTGATAAATCCGCTTTATAGTATTATATCAATAACACAAATACTTAGAAAAGCGGTAGCTCAAGGTAAAAAAAAAGGACTATCAATAAGATAGTCATACTTCTTCATTAACAGGAATGCAGCCCATTATTTAAATTAAGTAAATCTTTAGATACGTCCCAAGGATTGCGGCTCAACTTTGGGCCGAACATTGTTTTTAATAACACCGGCCCAGGACCTCTTGCATACTCCATCAATGAAAAGGCACCGGCAGGGGTTTCTACTTGAACATCTACCTTTACCGGGCTTTTTTGTAACTCTTCCACCATCTCACTCGCTATATAAAACTCCAATGGTACTGGTGAACGAATTATCAAGTCTAGATCGCTTTTTGATGTCACTGTTTTCACACCACTAGCAAGCTCGAAACCGACACTTCCTCCAGGCCCCCATGAAAGCCTGTGAGTATTGAATATCTCTTTTGCGAACTCCATAGCCGCGAAAACCGGTGATTGCTTATCCTTCCACTGTTCTCTTGCGGTAAGGTCTTCAGGTTTTATTTGCTTTATAACACTCTGTACTTGTAAAAATGCCCCAAATCTCTGGTTCCTTTGCTTGCCCCTAATACCAATGGCTGCCTGACCTATTGGTGCATGGACCCTGCGGACCACAACAAATGGTGCTGTCTCCAAAGAATGTACGACCCACTCAGGGAGTATAGTGTGGCTGATGATATCCTTTGGATTAATCTTTAGTAAGTCATGTGGTTCTAGCGCCATTGTTCTGCAAGTTTTTCCCGAACGAGTATCGAAGCTGCCCTCCCACCTTCTCGGGCAAAAGAAGAAGTGAGTCTGCAGCTAAGATTCCTTGAACTGTTTTTGATATCTTCAATGGCTTCAGCCACTTTACTTAATACCGCTTCTCGGTCTGAAATCTCTGGGGTATCGGCATTTATTCCACTTATTAAGGCAAATAGGGCACCTAGTTTTTCAAAAGAACGAATATCATAGGCCATTGCAGGAACTTTTTTTGTTGCATCCTCCAATTCTTCAATCGTACGCTGTGTAATCCTTGCAGCTGATTGTTTGGACATTACGTGAACATTCACCCCTTCATCCTCTAAGGCTATTAGACGGCTGGCTTGCATTCCGTGGGAAAGAAAAGCCCCTGAAATAGCCTTTCCTGGTATGAAAGCAATGACTGGATGCCCTGCTAATCTAGCAGAAGCATATGCATCAACGGCTGCAGCACATGCCTGATGAATTCCAAGCAATTCTTCACGATAGCCATAAGCCTGGCTTGGTACATCAACAATCGCGATAATGGCCCGCTTCTCCTGATGCCGGTCTTCCTCAATCACATCACGAATATGTTTGGCAATCATCCATCCCTCTTCCAGGCCGAATTCACCTGAGCGTGCTCTTGGGAAGCGGCTATTTTTATCCGGCACAACCGCAAGGAAACGCGCCGGAATGTTCCCGATAAAGGAATCTGCGCAAAGAACAGAAGGGATATTACTGATAGTTGTGGTCTCATTTGTTAAGAGATTAAACCATTTATGTCCTCTGCTTACAATTTCATTTTCCTGTATGGTCCTCCCAAAGCTATAATCAACTAGTTTAGCATTCTCGAATTGCTTCCATAAATGACGTGCTTTAAACGGGTTAATTGGTTCCGAAGTATCGATCGTTTGTAAAAACGTTAGATACCTTTCAACCTGGGTGCTTCTTGGTGGATTTCCAGCAGCTTTTTTGACTGCAGAAAGAATGGCCTGCTGAAAAGCTTCAATATCATCTTCCACAACCAGATCGGCCAATTCTATAGCCTCTCTTTGATTTCCACCAATTGTATTCCAAATTAGCTGACGATCCATGGAATCGAATTCCTCAATCCCTGCTTCTTGTTCTATGACCTCAGGACCATTTAGTCCAAGTCTTCCTTCACGTGTCATGATTAAGAAGCTGCATAATCCAGCGGTAATGGACATCCCGCCAAATGCTCCAATCTTTCCAGGAATCATACCGATAACCGGTACATATTCCCGAAGCGCAACGATGGAAGCTCCGATTTCTGCAATGGACAATAGACCGTAGTTTGCTTCCTGCAGCCTCACGCCTCCTGTATCAAACACAATGACTGGGTACACTAATCCGCCTGCTTTATTTTCCTCCAAAGCAAGTTCGAGTGCACCTGCAATTTTAGCACCGGATACCTCCCCAATACCTCCTCCCTGGAAATTCCCTTCTATAGATATTACCAATAAAGGAAGTCCATGCAATTCTCCCCTTGCAATCACCACACCATCATCACTTTGTGGGACAATGCCCTGAGGTTCCAAATGTGGTGATTCTATACCTGAGAATGGATCCAGCAATTCCCGATAGCTCGATTCATCTAACAAGGCACGTGCCATTTCACGTCCGCTGCATTCAACAAAGCTATTTTTTAGCGTATCTAGCATCGTTAGCCACCTCCAATGCTTGTGATAAACGTAATGTTACAACTCCTGGAGTTGCACCAAAATCATTAATTTTTATTATAGCTGATACCTCGTGCTGTGAAAAAAATCTCTCTAAAACGGCTTTCCATGTTTCTTTGAAGCCGGTTGTACCAGTACGTATAAGTACTTCTGCATAGGCTCCTTCTGATGGTTCCATCAAAATTTCCAAATCTCCAGATCCAACTACACCCACATGTGCATTTGACTCGACTTTTTTTGTTCCCGGAAAACGAAACATTAATTTTTCCATTTTTGCACCCTCCTTATTTTCTAATGAGCGAGTACTTTTTGAACTCCCATAAATAGCTCTTGTTATTTTTATAGAGTTCATCAAGGAATAATGTAGCCGCCAACAAATCCGCACTCCCGCCTGGAGAAGCATGGCACTTAATTAAGAATTGGCTTAGCTCCTCTAAAATCTTCCATCCTGTCTTTGTCCCAACTCCGCCTAATAGCAGGATTTCCGAAGCAAGTTCCTTAGTAGTGGTCAAGCTTTGAGCCCCTCCCCGATGTAATATACATGTGTCATCAAGACTTGACATAAGTGCAATTAAGGTATTCAACCTGGATAGGTCCTCTTTGATGCCCCTGCTCCTCGAATTATTAAGAACAGGTAAGGCTATTTTTCTTATATGAGGGAACCCTTGCTGAGCTTCCCCCAGGGCTCCATTTACTCCGTATTTTTCTTTAACTCTTTTACCATTCGTTATTTGTTGTGTCAGGTTCCGATCCGGGAAACTGGCAAGCTTCCCCGCGGTTTTCGCAATATGGTCTAATGATGTCTCTCCAGGATTCATAGCGGCGCTTGAAACAAGCAGCCCTAACGCCCAGATAGCACCTTTGTGTGTATTCACTCCCCCGGTAGCTTGGAACATATCGATTTCCCCTTGGCGGCCGATAGCAGCAATCTCTTCCCTTAAATCCTGGGATGGAACCTTTCCATAGCTTACCTTGGCCATTTCTCTAAACGCTGGCTCTATTGATCTGGCTGATTGAATCATTAATTCAATCGACATATCCTGATGAGAACCTGTGCTTTCTTTATCAACAAGACCTGGCTTCGGCGTCAGTTCTGCCTCCTCAATCAGCGCCTGTACTGCTAAAATGGCGAGCTTCTCTGTGTAGGATAGTAATTTTTCCATTTGACTGCACCCTGTTACCAGCTTCGGAATTTAGCAGGTGGTTCATATAAACCATCTGACCATTCCACCAGCTCTTCTACATTTTTAGCAGCAAGCAGGGAACGCTTTGCATCCGTTCTTCTAATACCAAGATCCTCAGGGAGGGCAATCAATCCTTCTCTCCTCAATTTATCCGTCTTTCTGACGTCATGTTCAAGCCCAATCGGACTAACGCCTGCGATTGCTGCAATTGCCTGCCTGCGTTCTTCCATGCTGTTTGCCTTATATAAATAAGCAATCCCTTCTTCAGTAACAATATGTGTGACGTCTTCACCATAAATCATGACTGGTGCCGTTGCGAGATTGGCATCATTTTTCACATCCAGTGCATCTAATGATTCAACAAACACCGGTTTATTTCCGTTTTGGAAGGTTTCAACAACCTGGACTACCAGCTTTTTCCCACGTGCAAGCGGATCATTGTTTGTCTTCATGTCCAGCCAAGCCTCGGATGAATGTCTCCTTCCACCTGGGTCATGCCCCATATTTGGTGCGCCGCCGAACCCTGCTAGCCTCCCACGGGTAACAGTCGAAGAATTTCCGTAAGCGTCAATTTGCAGACTTGAACCTACAAACAAATCGACAGCATATTGCCCTGCCAGCTGGCATAATGTCCGGTTCGAGCGCAAACTTCCGTCACGGCCGGTAAAAAAAACATCTCGCCTTGAGGCCACATATTTTTCCATTCCAACTTCTCCGCCAAAGCAGTGGACACTCTCTACCCAGCCGCTTTCGATTGCAGGAATCAGTGTAGGATGCGGATTTAACGCCCAGTGTTTGCAAATCTTTCCTTTAAGGCCAAGCTGTTCTCCATATGTCGGAAGTAACAATTCAATGGCAGCTGTATTATAGCCAATTCCATGATTCAATGACTTTACTTGGTGCTTTTCATATATACCACGGATGATCATCATGGCCTGCAGCACCTGGATATCTGTAATATGGCGAGGATCACGAGTAAAAAGAGGCTCTAGTTGATAGGGCTTGTCAGCAACAACGACATAGTCAATCCAGGAACCTGGAATATCAACACGCGGAAGTTCGTCGGCTAATTCATTTACCTGCGCAATGACTATGCCATCACGAAATGCTGCTGCTTCAACCAATGTTGGTGTTTCTTCCGTGTTCGGCCCCGTGTATAAATTACCGGCAGCATCAGCTTTGTCAGCAGCTACTAGCGCAACGGATGGAATTAAGTCAATGAACAATCTTCCATATAGTTCCACATAGGTATGGATTTCACCCATGGTTAGTTTCCCGTCTTCCAGCATTTGTGCAATACGGAGGCTTTGTGGCCCTGCGTAGGAAAAATCTACTTTTCTAGCGATTCCATATTCAAACAGATCTAAATGCTCAGGCCGGGAGATGCTCGACATAATCATATGTAAATCATATAATTTTTCCGGGTCTGCCTTGGCAAGAGCAGCCGATAGGAAGGATGCCTGCTTCTGATTGTTTCCCTCCAAAACGACGCGATCTCCAGGCTGAATTAAGGTTTCAAGCGCCTGAACAATTTTGTTTGTAGGGATAATTCGGCTGCTCGTTATGTCTTTCAATTTCTCTATTCTCTTTTCTTTTGCCTCTAATCGTTTTTTCCAAGAGTGTTTTTTTATTGCCTGCATTTCCTGCTATCCCCTTTCCCCTATTAAACTTTTATATTTAAGAATGTTCAGAACAAAAACGCCTTGCCATAACTAAACAATTTCGAAACCCATTTTCATCTACAGAAAAAGAACGGGCACCAGGCCGTGCTTTTTTGGATAAACTGGTAAGAACATTTCCTGGAGGCATCTCAATAAAAAGCCTTGTGCCGTGCTCACAAAGGATGGAAGAAATATCATGCCACATAACTGGATGAGAAACGTTAAAGGAAAGATCCTCTCTAACTTGTTCTGGCGATCTTAAAAGCCTTGCTGTCCGGTTACAAGCGTATGGAATGACTGGCTGTCTAAATTTAATTTTTAAAAATTCCTCATGTAATGACTTAGAAACTGAGTTTAGCAAGGAACAATGGGAGGGTATGTTCACATTTAGAAGTTCCGCGGTTCTAGCTCCTTTATTTCTGGCACGATGAATCACCTGATTTAGTGCAGCAATAGAACCAGAGATTGTAATTTGATCCGGAGCATTGACATTTGCCGTGAATACAGGTTCTGTCTCTGTAAAACAAGAATTTGCTAGTTCTTTTACTGTCTGTTCATCCATTCCAGTAATGACACCCATTCCGTAGCCTCTTGGAAAGGCCTGTTCCATTAGCTGCCCTCTTAGCTTTATCATTCTTAAAGCATCTGCAAACTCAATAGCCTTACATGCAACCGCTGCACTGAAAGCACCTGCAGAATGGCCTGCCACAAAATCTGGATATACCCCTTCAACTTCAAAAACTCTTAAAATAGCAACCGAGGAAACAAGCAGGCAGATTTGAACTGAGACAGTCGATATCAAGGCTTCCTTGGAATCAACATTGTAAACGTTTTCTCCAAGTACCTCCATCGCTTCTTGCAGAACTGCCTCAACCGCAGGATGTTTAGGCAGTTCATGGAGCATATTCGGCTTCTGGGAACCTTGGCCAGGAAATAAAAATGCGTGTTTCACCAACTTTCACCACCTTGTTTGAAAACTCAACTACTCTGTTAATCTTGCAAAAACTTATTTATTCTTTGAACCTAGCTTTTTCTTCATACTTGAAATGACATCTTCGTTATGATGTTTTAAAAGATTCGCTGCTTCCTGGATGTTTTCTTCCCTCAAAAATCCGATTAACATTTGATGCTCTCTTACGGACTTTTCAATATTTCCATCATTCGCAAATGATAGACTTTGGATTCTTAGCAGAGGCCATCCAAGCCTTGAATACATCGTTTTAATCGTCTCACTTTTACTCATTTCTACAAGTGTCATATGGAAAGAGTGATTTAGTTGGGTATATTGATGTACCTTCGTCTCATCCTTCATTTTTTCTAAAATAGTTGCCATATTTTGCAGACAATCTTGGTCTACTCCGTTTCGAGCAATACGTTCGATGGCCATTGTTTCAAGCATATTACGTATTTCGAGCAGATCATATATCTCATTCTCCGTATATTCTTTTACCACGGCCCCTTTTCTTGGAATTCTTTCCACAAGGCCTTCAATGGAAAGCAGATAAATAGCTTCCCTTACAGGAGCACGGCTAGTTCCGTACTCTTCTGCATAAATATGTTCGATTAGTTTATCCCCGGGGATTAGCTCCCCCTTAATAATTTGCTCAGTAATATGTTCAGCGATATGATTTGATAATGCATTTTGAGTAAATTTATCAGTTTTCATGACCAAAGTCTCCTCCAATAAGTAAAAATAGTCGACTGTCGATTTCTATTATAGCGCCTGTATAAGTAGATTTCAATAAATTTAGAAAATTAAAAAAATAGTTGACATTTTATTTTCTCACGATTTATTATGAGTTTTAGGAATACAGTCGACTGTTGATTCTTATTTTGCAAGCGCTTTCCTTAGTTTCAATTTTCTTCTCAGTGCAGACATACGTTTGATAGTTCTGTTCGCATTAGTTTTAAGGTAATTGTTAAAAAGAAAAAATTGAAAAGGAGAAATTGCATGGTTATTTTTGGGGTCGCAATATTATCTATTTGCTTTTTATCCGGGATGTTTTTTGGAGATCTACTAGGAGACATACTGGGAATTGACGCAAATGTCGGCGGTGTTGGCTTTGCTATGCTAATGCTGATTCTACTTGTGGAATATTTGAAAAAGAAAGATAAATTAAACAAACAGACGCAAGAAGGACTAGCTTTTTGGAGTGGAATGTATATTCCAATTGTTATTGCCATGTCAGCACAGCAAAATGTGGTTGCCGCCCTCCATGGAGGAATCTTGGCTATTATTGCAGGTGTGGTCGTTGTCGTAGTTAGCTGGGCAGTTGTTCCTCTTTTAAGTCGAGGGGGCAATATAGATGCGATCCTAGAAATTGATGTGAATGGAGGCGAGCAGAGTGTTAGAAATACTAGGTAATGTTTTGAAGAATAACGGTTTAATTGTTGCTTTTGCTATTGTCGGCTTAACTATGTATCTTTCTTATTTTATGTCTAACAAATTTACGAAGGGCCGCATTCATGGTTCTGCCATTGCCATTGCTCTCGGACTTGTACTCGCATACATCGGCGGAGTGGTTACAGGAGGAGAAAAAGGGTTATCAGACATTACCCTTTTTTCTGGCATTGGTCTTATGGGCGGCGGAATGCTAAGGGACTTTGCTATAGTTGCTACGGCCTTTGGGGCAAACTTTAGCGAAATAAAGAAAGCTGGAGTAAACGGGGTTTTATCCTTGTTTGTAGGCGTTATCCTCTCTTTTATCGTCGGTGTCATTATTGCACTTGCCTTTGGATATAGAGATGCTATTAGCTTAACGACCATTGGTGCCGGGACAGCTACATACATTGTAGGACCAGTAACAGGATCTGCTATTGGAGCAAGTTCGGAAGTTATAACTCTTAGCATCGCAGCAGGACTAGTAAAGTCCATCTTAACAATGATCGGCACACCTTTTATCGCAAAATATATTGGATTAAATAACCCTCGTACAGCCATGGTATACGGCGGAATCATGGGTACAACGAGTGGAGTAGCAGGAGGTTTAGCCGCAACAGATCCAAAACTTGTTCCTTATGGAGCAGTTACCGCCACTTTTTATACTGGTCTAGGCTGCTTACTTGCCCCATCTGTTCTATTTTTACTGACAAAGGCCATTTTTGCATAATCGTAGAACATTTATCCTTCATAAAACTATGTACTTTAAGAGCAGTCTTTTAAGAACGTTTTATTTCAAAGCAATCTTGGTATCTCTGTACTTAACAGGACTAAGATTGCTTTTTTTTGGGATTCCCCCTTTCAAAGAAAGATATCTACTTTTAGTAGAAAAAACAAGTTCCGTTATCACTTTATTACTACAATTAGAAACGGCAAAATAATAAATGAGACTAGTGTAGTCCAGAGTATACACTTAGATACAATATTGGGTGAGGCATTAAATTTTTCCGCGAGAATGCCAGCATTCACGGCTACTGGCATACAAGCTAAAACAAAAAGAACCGATTGCAATATGCCTTTTATTTGCAAGATTGATAAACACACCAAAGCAACCGCTGGAGAAACCAACAAACGAATGGCCATCCCTGTCCAAAAGGCTTTTTGAGATTTCCATTCAAACTTTGCGGTTTTTACACTTACAATTTGAGCTCCTAATATAGCCATAACAACTGGGGAATATGCATCTGCAATCATGGAAACGCCTTTCGCCACTCCGATGGGTAAGGAAAGATGTAAGATGCGAAGGACAAGTGCCAGTATCGCAGCATATATAGCTGGAAGGGTAAATACCGATCGCACCGCGTTTTTTATTGAAAATTGCGAGCGTGCCGCAAAATAAACTCCGATTGTATTGACGATCAACATTTGAATGACAACATAAATAGATGCCTTTTCGAACCCTAATTTCCCGAACGCAAGTAAAACAAGAGGAAGTCCGTAGTTGACACTGTTTGTAAAAGAAGACACTAATACTAGGGCAGCCTTTTCATTTGCAGGAAAATGAAGAGGCTTACTTAAACTATTGGCAATAGCCCAAAGCAGAACAAGATTAAGCAAGGAAAACGCAAGGGTATGAAAAATATCACTATGAGAAACACGGGCAGTCATTAATGTATCTAATATCATAGCTGGGCTTAAATAATATAATGTAAGGGTTAATAATGGCTTGGTGTCTAGCCGTGCCCATCGGCCAAGGATGGCCCCAGCACTAACCGGTATCGAAAGAGGGATCATCACTTGAAAAAGGGTCGCAATCACAGTTTTAATCAAAAAAAACATCCTCTCTACTCATTTAAGACATTCTCATGCTACCATTTTGTGAAAGGGGATGTCCATCCTATATTCCGCTCAGTTATTCTCAAATAATATTTAATAGGAAGAAAACAGTTTAATAGATAAGAAATACCTAAATTATTGGTTTGTTACCGCATTGTCACGAAAATAGTAAACTACTGAAACAGAATTGTAATACTAGGCTGATATACTCTTACTATCAGAGAACAAAGGAGTTTTAATAGTGAAAAAATCCCTGATAACGATTTCAACATCTATTATGTTATTACTAGGAATTAGCACCGGAGCATCAGCTGCATCCAATACATATACCGTAAAAAAAGGCGATTCTCTTTCAAAAATTGCAAAAACCAATCATATTACCGTCAGTCAATTAAAGCAATGGAATCATCTTTCATCCGATCTCATTAAAATAAATCAAGTTTTGAAAATAGTAAATCCAGGTAAAACTGTAACTACTAGTAATCCTGCGAAGAAACCTGTAACTACTAGCAAGCCTGGGAAGGTACTAAAAGAGATTACAGTGAATGCCTCGGCCTACACGTTAAACTTTGCTCGTTGCACTGGCATAACAGCTACTGGTATAAATTTGAAGAAAAACCCCAATCAAAAAGTGATTTCTGTTGATCCGAAAGTAATTAAGCTAGGTTCAAAGGTTTATGTTCCAGGTTACGGTTATGCGATTGCAGGAGATACGGGCGGCGCGATAAAAGGTAATAAAATTGATGTGTTTATACCTTCTCAAAAAGCGGCCTTGCAATGGGGCAGAAAAACGTTAAAAATTCAAATTTTAAAATAATTAACTTGATAGAGTACATGAAAAAAGGGACTCTTTTAACTAATGTGTTCCTTATCCTATTCCAAAATTTTTAACAATTGCATCGCATTTGCGGTGCTTTTTTGTTTATGTGTAAAAAGGCAGCTTAGCTATTAAATGAAATGTTGAACTAATTTAAATACTTATTGACGACCGTAAACCAAAAAAATCTATTAGCACGGTAGCTAATAGACCTCCTTGTCGACTGCGAACACAAATAAGAGTTCTGTTCGGTAGCCTATAGGCCTTATTGACGACTGCGAACCACAAATATAGCTTTGCTCGGTAGTCTATAGGCCTTATTGACGACTGAGGACCACAAAAACAGCTTTGCTCGGTAGCCTATAGGCCTTATTGACGACTGCGAACCACAAATATAGCTTTGCTCGGCTGGGAGTCTTACTGGAGAGAAAAGTTTTAAAAAGTTCGATACCCTATCAGAAATATATAGTTTTCAGAATATTTTGTTGACTATTATAAAATAACCACACTATAATTTAATTGTGATGATTTTATCACTATTACTCTACCTAGAATACACTTCATTTCAGAAAGCGATTACAAAAGGAGTGTTAAAATGAAAGAACGTGTAAATCCAGAGTTATTACCTGGTTTAGAAATGTTTCAAGACCTCGATTTACGTCCAGAGTATTTACCAGCAATCAGAGAAGGCGCAGCTCAAATGAGACCACCTGCCCTTGTTGATGATTCCCTTTCATTAACTGATGAAATCATCGCTGGACCTGATGCAAATCCCTTACCTATTAGAATTTATCGTCCAAAATTAATGAATGAATCCTTACCTGCCCTGTTATGGATACATGGCGGCGGTTATATTTTAGGTTCTATCGATGATAATGATGATCTTTGTATGAGGTTTGTTAAAGAAGCCAACTGTGTGGTCGTTTCGGTAGACTACCGTTTAGCTCCTGAGCATCCTTATCCAGCACCCATTGAGGATTGTTATGCCGCATTAAAATGGATTGCTGATCATGCAGAGGCATTAAACATTGATTCGAATCGTATTGGTGCGGCTGGAGCGAGTGCTGACGGTGGACTAACAGCAGCATTAACGTTATTAGCCCGCGATCGTCAGTACCCCTCCCTTTGTTTCCAAATGCCGCTTTATCCAATGATTGATGACCAAAATAATACACCTTCAACGAATGAAATTAAAGAAGGTTTTGTTTGGAATCAAAAGACAAATGAAGCTGGCTGGAAAATGTATTTAGGAGATTTATATGGAACGGATCAAATTCCTGCCTATGCTGCCCCTGCCCGAGCAGAGGATTTTAGTAATTTGCCATATACCTACACATGTGTCGGTCAATTAGATCCATTCCGCGATGAAACATTAACCTATGTAACTAAGCTTGCGCAAGCCGGTGTGGATGTTGAGTTTCATTTATTTCCTGGGGCCTATCATGGGTTCGAATCAATCAATCCAAATGCCGACATATCTGTTCGAGCTATGACGGAATATATACAAGCCGTTAAGAATGGGGTCGAAAGAGTCGCAAAGGTAAAGGCGTAAACTTTTTCTCTTTCAAAGCCCTTATCTATCTGTCTATCATTTTCGATAAAAATAGGAACATATGAAAAGAAGACCTTCAACTATTAACGGATTCCATTTCTTATCGCAATACGTTAATTTGCATTAGAAATAGCAAGGGTTGATACCCTTGCTATTTTTGCTTTTCATTGATTATTCTTCGGATTGCGAATGACGAAGTTTGCACACCATTTCCGCCTTCTCCGTATTGATTTCGTGTAGGTAGGAGAATTCATTGGCGGAGAATTTCCTGCTAATGTATATTGGGGAGGCTTAAGAAGCGGATATTAGCGGAGATATTCCGATTAACTGTTCTAAATAAGACAAAATTCAAAGATTTGGATCATGTAAACGGAAAAACTCCCCTTATTTTCAAGGAAATATGGGTATTTCCCAATATAGCCGGAATTTTACCGTTTATTTTTTATACACAGTGAACTCAACATTCAGTTATAACAGTGCCTAACCTTAAATATTAAAAACAATATTATCAATTTGCAAGTAAAAATGTTGTGTATTTTTCTGCGGTACACTGTCTATTGTATCCTCACATTTTAATTTACAAATTGCACTACAAATTCTCCCAAAATAATGATCGAAAACCCTATATATCAACAAAAACAGCCCCCAAATCACCATACAATTTGAAGGTCATTTGCCTTACATTTTTAGTGTTTGCGATAGTTAACGGAACCCGTTATTCAACTATGAGGTCTTCTTTTTCTATTAATCAAAAAAAAAGGACTATCAATAAGATAGTCAAAGTTAGCAGCAAATTAAGAATATGGGGGAAAGTAGCAGCTAATTATTACATACCCGTATTTTATAAGGTTAAACCTATTTTAACTTAACAATATAAGTCTTAATTTTCATATGGTTTAATATCAAACGTAAAGGCCGCATTTTCCCTTGCTTCGGAAATACTTCTTTCCATTAAGTCGCATTCCTGCCAGGATTGAATTTGGAAATCACTTGCTACCTCAACTGTTCCTCTTGCACCTGCAAATTCATGCAAGCGGATAATCAGATGATCATCATTTTCTCCTTTTTTAACTGCATCCACCATAACATTTTGTGCCGCAATATCAAACAGTGAAACACTTTCTGTCTGGCCTTCAGCATAGGTCAAAGGATTATTAAGCTCCCAAGGACATGAACATATAGCATTTGTTTCACCACCAGAAGAGTATACTTCCTCTATTGAAGAAAGAATTCAAGGGTTTAAAACGGCTTATTTGGAAAAAGGAATTGCTGTTAATACAAGTCATATCCTAACAGATATGTTCAGCACATTGCTGACATTCAATAGACCAGATGAGTTTTTCGAGGATCAGATAAAGCTGCGGAACTTCATTGAGGAAAATACTCATGTAACTGCCTTTATTGCTTGTGAGTATGACATTGCCTGTGTTCTAGCACAAGTACTGAAATCACTGGGGAAATCAATTCCAGATGATTACGCTATTGCTTGTTTCGACCATCCTGGATGGTTATATAATGATATGATTTTCACACATATCAAACAAGATGAAGAAGGAATTGGATTAAAAGCAGTAGAATTACTTCTTCAACAAATTCACGGAGGAACCGTTCCTATACAAAATATGGTAGACCACCAGTTGATCAAAGGTAATACCTTATAAAATGTACCCCTGCTCAATTAAAAATAATTTTTATCATAGAGTATGCCTTTTTGTGATTGGTTGAGTTTAAACAATACCAAAGAAAAGCATACTTTTTTTAGTTTTTTAGTATCATCTTCCACCTAATCAGGTAACCCAGCCCTCATTTGGTACTAATAAAACAGTACTATTCATATTCTTATAAAAACAATGAGAAGGAGTGTCAAGCTGGGTGAAAAAAGTTAAGGTTCGTTTACAGCCTATTGTTAGTAAGATAAATTTACCCACTGTTTTGAAAACAACTATCCTTCCGGGTGACTCGATGGAAAGATTATTTATTGCAACCCAGGCAGGAGAGATCTTTTACATAGGAAACGGTGGGATCAGGACTTTTTTAGATATTCGCTCACGAATCTTAAAACTAGGTGGTTCAAGTGGTGGGTATGATGAACGGGGATTGCTGGGACTAGCGTTTCATCCCGAATTTTATTATAACGGGTTGTTTTATCTTCATTATTCAGCAGCTGGAACACAAGGTCCAGGGGCTCTTTCTGACCATTTTAGTCCTAATCCATGTGATCCCAAAACCTTAAACCAAAAGTGGATCAATAGAGAAAATCAATATGATCATATTGATACAGTGGAAGAATGGATTTTACAATCGAATGACCACCCTCAAAAACGGCGGACATTACTTAACCTAAGAAGACCATTTTTAAATCATAATGGTGTCAATAGTTTAAACTTTTCACCTGAAACGAGAAAACTTGTTTTAACAACAGGCGATGGCGGTTCAGGTTATGATCCGTTTAATTTAAGCCAGGATATTATGGAAATAGCCGGAAAAATCATTGAAATTGACGTAGCTAAGAATACTTTTATCAATAATCCACCTGTAGTCACACGTTTTAATGAACTTCCCGCATCTATTCAGGAAACGCTAACGGTAATGGCCAAAGGGGTTCGTAATATACCTGGCATTTCCTATCAACGTTTTTATAATCAGTATATCAAGTATGTGGGAAATGTAGGACAGGATCTGGCAGAGTCGATCTTTTCCTTCGTTCAATATAAACCCCTACCGGTTACTCAGCTTGTTCAAGCATTTTTAATGAATTCCGAACCTGACCAAGAAGACTTTATTAATTTTGGCTGGCGAGGGTGGGAAGGTGCTTTTCCTACATCGATTATTCGGAGCTGCACTGGAAATCCTTCTTTGGATGAAAAAACAATTGTTTATTACAATGAAGCAGTAAACACTTCAGTGAGGCTTCAACCACTAACTAGTTATTATCATAAAGATCCCCGGCCTGATAAGTTTGGAGGAACTGCTCTTACGGGAGTGCAAGCCTTTATGGGCAATGGAATCCCTGATTTAACGGGAAGCATTTTGTTTACCGATCTTGCCCGTCATGAAAAATCTCAATCTCCAGTTAGAGGGTTTTTGGCTTATACGAGGGTAAGAACAGATGGGAAACTAAATGATTTTAGTGTCATAGAAACCGACTATAATTTTGGGAATCAATCAGCATATTATGTTAGTTTGGGGACGAATGTGGATCAAACCAGACTATATTTAGGGGTATATGGCTCGATGAAAGTGACTGATTTTAACCAAGGTACTGTTTTTGAAATTGTTCCATAATAATTTATAAATTCGATTTTATTTAAGAGGCTCCCCAAATTGGAAAGCCTCCATTTATTTGTCTTTTACTCGTAGAAGTCGTAACCCATTCAGTGTAACAATCAATGTTGCACCCATATCGGCGAAGATCGCTATCCATAGGGTTAACCAACCTGGAATGACTAATAACAATGCCAGTAGTTTAATTCCAAGCGAGAAGGTAATGTTTTGCTTTATAATAAATAAGGCTTTTCTACTTAGCTTTACTGCAAATGGTAATTTTCCTAAGTCATCCGCCATTAAAGCAATATCAGCTGTCTCAAGAGCTGTATCTGTGCCTGCCCCTCCCATGGCGATTCCAACATTTGATGCAGCTAAGGCTGGTGCATCATTTACACCGTCTCCAACCATTGCCACACGATCATATTTGTTTTTTAATTCTTTAATAAGGACTAGTTTATTATGAGGTAAAAGATCTGCTTGAATATCAGATACTCCCACCTGCTGACCTATAGCATTGGCAGTTCCTTTATTATCGCCCGTTAACATAATTGTTTTTTCGATACCCAATGAGTGGAGTTTTTGTATAACGTATTTGCTGTTTCCTCTTACTTCGTCTGCTACTGCGAGAAGGGCTAATATTTCATTTTCTGTTCCTGCAACCATAACGGTTTTCCCTTTATTTTGCAGTTCAGAAATAGCAGCCCTTAAGTCTGCAGGAATTCCATTCGATAAAATATCATCAAATAAACTAGGACTGCCCACATAATACATTTTATCCTTGTATTTACCTTTAATCCCTTTACCAGTAATTGAGGAAAAATCTTCTATCGTAAAATACTGATAAGGCGATTCTACCTCTTCCGCTTTTTTCATGATGGCTGAAGCTAAAGGATGTTGTGAGCCATTTTCCAATGCAGCAATAATGGTTAGTAATTCATTAGGTTTCATATTAGGCTGTGGGAGATAATCTGTTACTACTGGAATACCTTGTGTTAAGGTCCCTGTTTTATCAAAGGCAATTGCCTTTATAGCTCCCATTTCTTCTAAATGAATTCCACCCTTGATTAAAACTCCATGTCTTGCAGCATTTCCAATTGCTGTAACAATTGAAACAGGAGTAGAAATGACTAAGGCACAAGGACAGCCGACAACCAGAACAGCTAAACCTTGGTAAATCCACTTCCCCCAGTCAGCATCAAAAAGGAAGGGCGGCAAAATGGCTACTATAAGAGAAATGAAAATAACAATAGGAGTGTAATACTTCGCAAACCGATCAACAAATGCTTGGGAAGGTGCCCTTTCTGCTTGTGCTTCCTCTACAAGATGAATGATTTTCGAAATGGTCGTATCATCCACATGTTTGGTCACTTTGACTTCGAGAAGTCCTTCTTCATTCAGTGTACCTGCGAAAACTTCGTCATCCATCGTTTTGGAAACTGGAACAGATTCCCCTGTTATCGCAGCTTGGTTAACCGTTGAGAGCCCTTTAACTACAACACCGTCCATGGCTATTTTTTGACCTGGTTTGACAATTAATATATCGTCAATACGAATATCCTCTACTTCTACAGTAAGCTCTTGATTGCCCCTTCTTATTAAGGCTTCTTTAGGAGCAATATCCATTAGAGAACGAATCGATTGTCTTGCTTTATCCATCGAGTAAGACTCAAGAATCTCACTTATGGCAAACAATATAACAACAGTTGCTCCTTCTCCCCACTCACCAATAATGGATGCTCCAATTACAGCTATGGTCATCAACGTTCTCATATCAAATTCTAAACGGAATAAATTTTTGAAACCTGTGATAAAAAGACGATAACCGCCCACTAAAATTGAAACAGCATAAGCTAATATGGATAAGATACTGTCTTCGCCATTCATTTGTACAGAAATCCACCCGAAAATTAAGAATATCAATGAGGCAATTACAAATGAATGTTTTTGCAAAAATGGCTCTTTTTTCTCCTCGAAACGTTGCTTTTCAGGGAAAATTTTTAGGTTTTCAAATGCACCTGCTTTTTCTATCTCTTTAATGGTTGTTTCGCCATAAACCGTAAGTTTTGAAGCACCAAAATTCACACTCGCATTAACAACACCATCCAGGTGCTGTACGTTCTTTTCGAACTTATTGGCACAGCCTGCTCAGGAAAAGCCCTGCACTCGATAAACAGTTTTCTCATTTGATTTTTCTAAACTATTAGTCAAGTTTCTTTACCTCCTTTTGATGTTCAAAGGCGATCTGTATTAATTGTTTAACATGGTCATCATCCAAGGAATAGAAGACCAATTTACCTTCCTTACGATATTTCGCCAATCCTAAATTACGAAGAAGCCGTAAATGGTGAGATGCAGTGGCAGTCGTACTCCCAACAATGTTGGCAACATCACAGACACATAGCTCTTCTTCTGTACTTAAGGCGTAGGCAATTTTAATTCTAGTTTCATCGGACAAGGCTTTAAATATTTGTGAAACGGCCATAGTATTTTGATTGGAAACCGATTCCTTCACTCGTTTTACTTTTTCATTATCCACACAGGTTACTTCGCATACATCATCGTGTTTCATTTTTTTACCACCTCATTCAAACCTCCATTTGATTATTAGTATATGAAAGTTTTAAAAAATGGTCAAACAATCATTTGAATGTTTTTTGATTCTTTTAAAAAAACCTCCAAATTTATAATTTGAAGGTTCGGGAATGACAAGTTATATTTGTTTAACAGTGTTTCCTTTTTTCAATTGCTTTCTCATCGCTTTAATTAGATAACCGCCTTTAAATTTACGCGGTTCATAAGAGATAATGAATGCTTTTGGCTCGTATTCTTCGATTAAATCCATGACTTCATTTTCGCGGTTTCGCTTTGTGAGAATTTCTAGTTGAAATCTTTTACTATCACGTCCCATCCCTTCAAAGACCGTAACCCCGAATCCTTTATTTCTTAATAAAGCAATAAGTTCTTCATTCATTTCCATTAGATTGACAACTAAACAAGTGTAACCAATGGCTAGCTTATTTTCTATGCGTGTACCAATATATAAACCTACTCCAAACCCTAGAGCATATACGACCATTTCAGCAATGCTTTGGTGACCCGAAAAAACTAAGGATAGTCCGAATACATAAATGAGGGCTTCCAAGATTCCAAATGATGAAGCCGCAACACTCATATTCTTCACTAAAAAAATGGTCCGAAGTGTCAAGATTGGGACATACAGTAATTGAAGAGCAAAAATTAAAATAATATTTATTAGCATAAGTAACTCCCTCTCAGTTGATTTTCTTTTATGTAATCATGTTTCATAATCAGTCCATTCATTTTATCATGCAAGGAGGGAAGAGGCATTATCTTTTAAAAAATTCCAACTTTTTACCTCCACAGACCTGTGTAGCAGAACCTGGTTCTTCATATAATTTGATCATTCAAACAAAGTTCTCTCTCCGACGGTTTATATCTACTCTAGGTGAAAAACCGAACATACGTGAATATTCACGACTGAATTGCGATTGACTTTCATAGCCCACCCTGAATGCGACGTCAGCTACATCTGTTGACTCACCTAATAACAAACGCCTAGCTTCCTGTAATCTTAATTGTTTTTGAAACTGAATTGGACTCATGGAAGTTACCTCTTTAAAATGCCGATGAAGCGAAGCAACACTCATATTCGCAATTTCTGCCAAATCCTCAATTCGAAAAGAATTTTTATAATTATAGAGGATATGTTCAATAACGGTTCTAATTCGTATGGCATTACCTTCTAAAGCCATTTGTTCCAAAGCTTCCCCATGTGGCCCCTGTAGAATCCAATAAAGAATCTCTTTCTTATATAATGGAGCAAGGATTGGTATATGCTTCGGATCGTCTAGTAAACATGATAACCTGATTACTGCATCCAATAAAGATGGCTCTACTTCGCTAATAAACATAGCTCGTTTCGGATTTTTACTCCTTCTCAATCGAATATCTGCAACATCTAAAACCTCTAAGATTTGGCTAGATGTAAACTCAAGTTTGAGAGCTAAATAAGGAGAGTTAGTTGAGGCTTTAATAACTTGACCTGTTACTGGCAAGTCAACGGATGCCACAATGTAATGGCCAGGACCATACCGAAAATGTTCTTCTCCCAGCCACACCTCCTTTTCTCCTTGGACAATAATGCAAAAGGATGGCTCGTTAACTCTAGAGATGGGCTCGGTAATAATGGATTCACGAATGAGAGATAAAGATGGAATCGAAGAAGAATGAACACCATCCCGACCTGTATATTTTGCGATAATTTTTGCGAGAACACTCTGCTGATTGTAGATTTTCTCTGTCATATCTTCTTCTCCTTTTCCTTTATCTTCGACTTTTCCATTCTACTAGACATTTGTTTAGATAGATAGAGCTTTGATAGGATTAGGCAAAAACTTGATACTAATGGGTTAAGGGATACTAGAATATTTGTGGCATACTTATAAGTGTAATAAACAACCAACCTGAAATTGAATGGTTCATTAAAAGAAAGCGAGGATTCATCAAATGGAATATGTGAAACTAGGAAACACAGGATTGGATGTATCTAGATTTTGTCTTGGCTGCATGAGTTTTGGAGAAGCGGAGAAATGGATTCATCAATGGGTACTTAATGAACAGCAAAGTCGTTCTATTATAAAAAAAGCCCTTGATCTTGGGATTAACTTCTTTGATACGGCAAATGTATATTCTATGGGAACCAGCGAGGAATTTCTTGGTCGAGCTTTAAAGGATTTTGCCAATCGTGATGAAGTTGTAATTGCTACAAAGCTACATGGACGAATGCATGAAGGTCCTAATGGTGCAGGATTATCCCGTAAGGCCATCATGAGTGAAATTGATAAAAGCCTAAAGAGACTGGAAACGGATTATGTGGACCTTTATATCATCCACCGCTGGGATTACAATACCCCGATTGAAGAAACAATGGAAGCACTGCATGAAGTTGTAAAAGCTGGAAAGGCAAGATACATCGGTGCTTCTGCCATGTACGCATGGCAGTTCCAAAAGGCCTTACATGTAGCAGAGAAATATAGATGGACCAGGTTTGTCTCAATGCAGAATCATTTAAACCTCATATACCGGGAAGAAGAGAGGGAAATGTTACCACTTTGTAAAGAAGAAAAAATCGGGGTGACTCCATACTCTCCGCTTGCATCTGGTAGATTGACACGTGATTGGTCTGAAACCACTCATCGTTCCGAAACCGACCAAATTCAAAAATCCAAATATGACGCGACTGCTGATGCTGATCGATTGGTTGTGGAGCGGGTAGCATCGATTGCAGAAAAACATGGAGTTCCCCGTATTCATATTGCACTTGCTTGGCTATTGCAGAAAGAACCAGTTACTGCTCCTATTATCGGTGCTACGAAAATCTCACACCTCGAAGATGCCGTAGGTTCTCTATCGATTAATCTAACACCTGAAGAAATTGCGTTTTTAGAAGAGCCCTACGTACCACATCCAATAATCGGTCATAATTAAATTTAGCCTTTACCTATTACTATCGTGATAAGAAGTAGAGGGTGCAGCATGAACTGCCTCCCCTCCTTTTTTATCTCTCTTTTTCTATAACTGGATCTTTACTGTCTTTGAATTTCAAATGATTTCGTAATACCCGCAAACAACTTGGCCGACTGCTTTTGCCGCCACTAAAAGGGCATCTTCATCAATATCGAATTTTGGATGATGATTAAAGTATGGTTTTTCTACACCTTTTGGTGTACAGCAAATATAGAAGAAGCACGCAGGAAATTTTTTTGCATAGTGTGCAAAATCTTCTGATGGAGACATTTTTGGGAATTCTTTTACTTCTGTAATGTCTTTATCATACGCATTTTGTAAAAATCCAGCCACCCTCTCTGTCACTTCTGGGTCATTATATAAAGGTGGATAATCAGGTGTATAAGTAAGATCACAGGTTACATTAAATTCTTGTTCAATGCCCTTAACGATGCGGCGAATTTCTTGTTCAATCAATTCGCGTGTTTCATCTGTCATTGCACGAACATCACCTTCGAGTACGACGCTATCTTTAATAACATTGAATGTACCTTTTCCGTCAAACGAACCTATTGTTATAACGCCCATATCAAATGGGTTTAAGCGGCGGCTGACGACCGTTTGAATGGCTGTTACAAAATGCGATCCTGCTACTATGGCATCATTTGCTAAGTGCGGAGAAGAACCATGACCCCCTGTCCCTTGAACTTTTAATTTAAAGTAGGCACGTCCTGGAAATACGTAGCCGCTGTTATAGCCTACCACGCCTGCTGGTCCAAGCGGCAGTAGATGAATCCCAAAAATATGATCTAAATCATCCAGTAACCCCGATTTAATCATCCCGATAGCCCCACCAGGTGGAACCTCTTCAGCAGGCTGATGAATGATTTTAATCGTACCAGGAATCTCATCTTTTAGTTGAATTAAGCAGTCTGCAAGAACCATTAGGTATGCGGTATGTCCATCATGTGCACAGGCATGCATAACACCTGGATTTTTTGATTTAAACGGCACATCCGTTTCCTCAAAAATAGGCAGCGCATCAAAATCAGCGCGAAGGCCGATTGTATTTCCAGGTTTTCCACCTAATATGGTCACGATAATCCCATGTCCGCCGCCAACATTTGTTTGCATTCCAACATCTTTACCTTTATAAAACTCTTCAATATATTTACTTGTGTTTTCTTCTTCAAATGATAGTTCAGGGTTTTCATGAAGATATCGACGAATTTGTATCATTTCTTCTTTACGTTCTTCTAGCATTTTCATTAATTGATCTTTCATATCGATTTACCTCCATTACTTATAACATTTTGTTTAGTGAGACTAATGTAAAGATTAACTAACCTTTTTGTTCAGTACATCTTGATGCTCTTTTCCTGCATTTTTTGGAACCATGAAAACGATTGAAACGAGTGCCAGTACACCAAATATGACATTCACAATAATACCGGATGTTGCTGCTATTTCTTTACTAGCAAAAACAGTGATTGCACCATAAACTGCGGCGGAAATAGCAACACCAAATGCTCCACCGAGTGAGCTTGCCATTTTGTAAACCCCAGCAGCGGCCCCAACTTTATCAGAAGGAGCATTGGATACAGAAGTATCTGTAGATGGAGTGGCGTAGATGCCAAGCCCTAATCCAAATAACGCAAAACCGATAAACACTGTGACTGTATAGGCCACGCCTGGTAAGAACGTTAAACCCATAAGGGCTACGCCAATCGTTGTAATGACGGTTCCCCAAATCATCGGAGATTTTGCACCTGCTTTTTGAAGAAGTTTCTCACCAACACGAATCATCGCCAAAACTGCAATTAAATAACCAAGTGACAGCATACCTGATTGGAAAGCAGTAAATCCCCGGCCAACTTGTACATACGTATTGGCCACAACTAACGTACCTGCTACTGCATTTAATAAAAAGTTAGAATAAGTTGCCCCTGCATATGGCTTGTTTTTGAATAAAGAGAAATCAATTAAAGCAAGGGCATTGTTTTTTTCAACTTTGACAAATACAATAATCCCAATAATGGCTACAGCTAAACAAATCAAAGTAAGAGCGCTTGTCCATCCCCAATCAGCTCCACGAGTTATGAAAAGATTCAAACCAAGCATGGTGATAATTAAAATAATTAAACCTGCAACGTCAAATTTAAACACACCTTTTGATTCTGCTTTACTTTCTGGAGTATCTTTCATTAGCCACATACCAAGAAGCGCAAAAATGATTGAAAAGATGAAAATCCATCTCCAGCCCATGTAGGTTGCAATCGCACCGCCAGCAAATGAACAAACACCTGAACCGCCCCAAGAACCAATTGACCAGAAGCTTAGCGCGCGTTGACGGTCGGCACCCTCGTAATACTCTTTCACTAACGCAATGGTTGCCGGCATAATGCATGCTGCTGAAAGACCTTGAATAATCCGGCCAATAATAAGTAACGCCGCCCCCTGTGCTAATACAAGGAGC
This sequence comes from Neobacillus cucumis, assembly GCF_002860255.1. Classification (GTDB taxonomy): domain Bacteria; phylum Bacillota; class Bacilli; order Bacillales; family Cytobacillaceae; genus Neobacillus; species Neobacillus cucumis_A. The sequence goes on along the minus strand of NZ_PGVE01000042.1, from coordinate 143,346 downwards.
AAGGAACCAATAATACTAAATATTAATCCAATATACGTAATTTTTTTTCTTCCAACCTTATCCGCTAAACCACCGGCACCTACAATAAACATACCTGAGAATAATGAAGTTAAACTAATCGCTATATTTATTGTTCCGAGCGAAATACCTAAGTCTGATTGAACAGCTGGAACTACGTTCACCATGGCTTGAGCGAACAACCAAAAAGTAATAACACCGAACACAATCCCGGTAAGCAATTTATTTGTACCTTTATAAGTTTCCATACATGTACCTCCTGGAATGCAAAATTTAAAGTATCTGGTACTTAATTTTTCTCTAACAACACCGGCGTTATGTCTATATTATAAAAAATGACCCCTTTAAAAAGGAGTCATTTTTTATCCATATTAGGTCACCTAATACATGCATTTATCAAGGTGGAAAATGTTGAAATAATATTTAACGGTCTTTTTTTACCTTTCCTGTATAAAAGACTTGTTTAGGCAAAACAAAAAATGTTTCAGGTAAAAACAGTTTAAAGAATCAATCGCACTTAAATAAATACTTTTCTTAATTCAAAAAAATGAATCGCATTAATGGTTAAGTAGGAATAAAAAGACCATTCCTCGTTAATCATTTCATCGAATACTTCTAAGGATGGTTGACTTGAATGGGTAATATAGTCAATAATTTCTTCATCCATTCCAAATTTACTGTTATTTTCCCACCAATTCTTATATAAAGCCCCATGGTCCTGATCAAAGACAAATTTTCGTATTTGATATTCTCCTTTGGGTATTCCTCTTATTGTTACTCGCACTTCTTTGATTAATTTTTGTAAAAAACTTTCCTCGATAGAAAAATAGGGGTTAACAATATGGTTGTTCATTAATACAATCTGATAACCCCTTTCATTTTCCATCATCAAATAGTAATCACCTCTGGCGATTACTTTTCCTTGCAGTCTGTTGAAAAATGAAATCGCGTAATAGGCTGGACGTTTTCCTGTAAAATAATGAAATAGCTCCATTCCTTCTAGCGGAATATTCTTTGCTCCAACATCCCTTTCATGTATTTCAGTATTAATCCAAAAACCTAGTGATTTCACATCTTCGGCGACTGTAATTGCATCATTCAATATTAACGAACCTCTAAAAAATGTTCCATTAGTATATCGAGTATTTCCTGAAAAGGAACTCCAAGTAAGCAAATGCAATGGTTTCTCTATCGAATGACTTTTTAAATAGTGTTTTAATTGATCCGTTTTTTTTCTAATATAATCTTTTGCTAATAAATAGTTATTATCAATAATCTCTTTAAAATTTACGATTTCAGTAGGACTTGCCTTAAAAGCAATAAAATCAATTTGTTCCTCTTTGTAAAGTACCCATCTATGATTGTCATCAGTTGATCCTGTGTGAATTGAAAAAGGCAATAATACGCCAACTTGAATAGAAGGAATCATTGTTTTCAATAATTTGTGTAAGGATAAATAGAAACGTTCTAAGCTTTTACTATCTAAAGATACATCATTGGTTAAGTACACAAAATACCAAGAGCTTACATACTTTTCACCGAATACTTGCAAGCAATGTCTTAAAAAATGTTCCAGCTTTTGAAGGTATGCATCTTCATTTGAGGAGATTCCTTTATAATTTACTTGTATAAATAATGATAAATCGTTAGTTTTTACAAATTGAATGACTTCATCTGAATTATAGTAAGGCGATGTCGTCGGTATTAATTCATCAGTTTCTACCGCAGGAGATATGGTCCCTCCACTTAATAACTTATTTATGCCAATATACTTAATATTCAACCCTTTTTTAGCTAATATCACTTGCGTTCGAACGTTTTCTTTTTGTAGTTCTCTCAATTCACCAATCGATAAAATATTGTTCGGATGAATCAATAGTTTACTGTTAGCAGCAGATAAGTCAATTTTTAATTCTTCAAAGTAAGTTTCTGAATTCCCAAAGGATGTTTTACTATCCCCCTCAGATAGTAAAACACCTAATTTCATTATAACTTCAGGGGAATTAAGAAATGTCTCTGTATCTTGTAACTGATAATCCTTAACTAAATTCACCTGATCTTTTCTGTTCTTTTCACGAAAAGAATGTGGTGTCTCACCATACACCTCTTTAAATAAACTTGTAAAAGATTTTGTATTAGGGAAGCCATTTTTAATGGAAATATAGGTAATGGAATCTTGGGTATACAGTAAGTCTTTTAAGCTGTGATTTAATCTAATATTCATTAAGAAACGGCTAAATCCTATACCCAAATGCTGTTTTAAATACCGTGAAAAATAACTGGGAGACAGATAAAAATGTTTTGCTACATCATCTAATGTAATGGGTTCGTCATAATGTTGCTTTAGATAGGATATAATTTCTGCTAATCGTTGATCATTATCATTTATTTCTTCAAAATTTTTTCTTACTCCCCTAAATCGAAGAATTAAAGTAAGCAAAATTTTACAAATTAAAATATGAGCTTCGAGCTTACAGCCCTCTTCTTGTCTGAAATAGGTAATCAGTAATTCAGAAAGAGATTTACGCATTTGTACAATAATATTTTCTTTTCCTCGATCAATTTGTTGCGAAAACAAATGAAAATGATAATGACGATATTCTTCATAATATTTGGTGATAAATGTATCTGGAATACTTAATGTTAATACAGCGTTATTCTTTACAGCTCGCACTTGATATAATTGATTTCGGTTTATTACAAGCAAATCTTTTTCTTTCAAATGAAAAAATCCGCCTTCCATCTCCACTACGATTTCACCATCAAGTACAAGAAGAATTTCAATTCCTTCATAGACTCTTGATGATAAAAACTCTATGTTTTGTAAGCGCAATTGAAAGAAGTCAATTTTATCCATTCCTTCCCCTCACCTTGAATGTTTTATTTTATCTTGTTCAAATTATCGCGAATTAATAATAATATTAAAGTCCAATATATAAAGTTTGATTAACAAGTGATAGATAATCTAAATTTCAATAAAAGACTCCTCTATAATTTGAATAATAATAGTTCAAATAATAGAGGAGTCTTTTATTGTACTATGATTTTTATATTGATCAAAAGGAAAAAGGAGGGCAAGTTTTGACCATGCCCTCCTTCTTCCATAATACTATTTTTAATGCCCCTGCCAAGGAGTTTCATCTTAACACATTTCTTACTAACTTGCCATGTCTAGACTCTTATCGTATTCTTCCCCAGAATCAATTCCCTCATTGCCCTTTATCTCTATATCTATTAATATAATTCAGCAGCAGAAAACACATTATTGGCAATATATCGATCCTCAAGAAGCACGGATAGACTTCTTTTTTTAATGGAACCATGCTATCGTTAGCTTTAATAGGAAAGGAAAGTTTTTCTCCTTATCCGCATTCTTTTGGTATAGTGTAAAAAGTGGGAGGAGATAGGATGTTTTTCTTGGGACTATTCCAGCAGTTTCCCGTAAAAATATTAACGGTGGCACTGCTGATTATATTCACGGTTTATTTGGTTCGCAAATCCATCAAACTTTTCTTTGACAAAACAAGCTTCCTGGATGTTAAGCGGGAAGAGACATTGATGCATTTCGCCAACCAGGTGACAAAGGTATTGGGACTATTGTTCTTCTTTATTTATGTACTTAGCCATTTCTTCGACCTTGCAAAGCTTGTCACTGGTTCGGTCGTGGTGGCAGGTGCCTTGGCATTGATCCTCCAGCATATTATCCGCGATTACATTATGGGGCTGACCTACTTATTTGAGCGCCAGATCCATCACGGGGATTATGTCATCATCAATGGAAACCGTCAGGGGAAGATCGAGGAAATCAGCATGCGCCACCTGAAGATCCGCCAGTATGACGGATACCTCTATACGGTTTCCTATAGCAGCATCACGGAACTTCAGAACGGGAACCGGGGAAGGCGCCGGGTGAACGAAAGCCTTGTTCTCAACTATAAGCAAAATCCGGACGATGCTTTCAAGGTGATGGAGGAAGTGGCCCAAACATGCAACGAGAAATACGGTGAATACCTGTTGAAGGATGAGAACGGTGTTCCCCTTGAGAATTTCAAATTCAACCAAATCACTGAACTGAACGTGGATTTCAGAGGTCACCGTTATTCATTATCAGGTCTTGTGCAGGAAGCTGATTTCGTGGAAGCGAGCAAAAAGGTGAGGTATGAATTGGCGTTGGCTGCCTACAAAAACGACTTGATGATGGCAGAGAGTCTCAACACAAGCCATTAAGAATCCTAAAAAGCAAGAGAGGCAAGCTTATGCTTTCAATTTCCCGCGTCAAAATTAGGCTTCTAATCCGAAAAAGCCCTTGACTTACAAGGACTTTTCCAATTGGCAAACTGGTTTTAAAAACTAATACATTAACCTGCTCTTATTTTGTTTAAACCCGTTCCCATAAAGACCGGGCGATCTTTGCAAACAGGAGTGCTTGTGTCCATCGGTCGCTCACCTCACACTGCACGCCGTTCGGCCCACGGACCGTGATTGCATAAGGTGGCGGTCCCAGCTCGCAGACAAACGGCAGCACCTCGTCTTCCTGTGCCGATTGACGCCAGCTGCGCATTCCTTCGAGCCACCAACGTTGAAAATGCATCAACATCGGGTGCTCGAACGCACGATGGACGGCATCCTCCTCATCTACACTTCCAAACATAGGTATATCTATCTGAACCTGCTCTCCGTTCGATATGCGAGCGTGTATGCTCTTCGTCCGAGGGAGCAGCGTCTGGAGCAGTTCTTCTGCCTCGTCCGACACCGTATGCATTTCCCCTGCAACGACATAATGTGAGAAGTCGATTGTCAGCTCAAGTTCCGGCAAGGCTTGAGCATACTCTACCGTACGCAGCAGATCCTGCGTGATCGTGCCGCGATGCGTTTCGATATACGCCGGGATGCCTGCAGACCTCGACAGCTCCGCCATGTCCGCAAGCAGTTGCACCGCTTGCTCACCGACCAGAAACGGCCTTATCACCTGTACATTAACGAAATCGACCCTTCCGAACGATTTTGCCTTGCAAAGAAAAACATCCAGTTCTTCAGCAGTTTTCGGATACGCGTTTACGCTGAATGAAAGGTTGTATTGATCCAGCAACCGAGACAGGCGTTCGGCCTCCTTACCCTCCGGCAGGAAGCCGTTAATGCCGTCGTAGCCCGCTTCCGCGATGCACCGTACCTTCTCATCTATGCTCCATTCGTTACCAGCGCCGTTTTGAACTCTAAGTCCGTTCATCCCCCACCAGGACATTAGCACCTCGAGCCGTGGCTCACGTTTAGTGGATATACGGTGTGTCGTATTCAACGCCGCACGGACCTCCATTCGGATTGGTCTCCAGTTCCACAGGCGTCCCGTCTGCACGGAACAGTGGACGATAATACGTGGCAATGCGTGTAGCCGAGCTGTTGGCGTAGTGGCAAATGAACGAGCGGCGGAAACGATCTTTCGTCTTATTACGGTACGAGCCGTGAATCAGATTCCCATTGAAAAAGAGCACATCGCCCCTCTCCATCACTGCTGGAATTGCCTTCTGATCCTTCGGCGGCTTCACATAGTGAGTAGTGAACGATTCCTTAGAATCGGACGAATCAGGACATACGATATCATACTCACTCGTCTTTGGCACAACTAACAGCCCGCCGTTCTCCTCATCCGCCGGATCGATCGCCGTCCAAGCGGCGATGCAGTTGCCCGGCTCGACCTTTAAATAAAAATTATCCTGATGAAGTGCCTGTCCCCGTGCGCCCGGAGGCTTGTAATAGAACATGCTTTGGGCTGCCAATGGTTCTTCCTCATACAAATCAGCTAGAACATCCATTACCGGTTGATGCAGCATATACCGTTTGGCTGTTTCATTAAACTGGTGCGGATGCATGACCCTCGGATAACGCTTTAGCGGATCAGTCGTTTCCTCCCGCAAATCCGGCTCAAAATGCCCCGGGATCACCTGATAGCTGATGTCCTCAAAGGTTCTTTCGACCTCTGTCAGTTGCTCTTCCGTAAACAATCCTTTGACGATTAAATATCCCTCCGTTTCAAACTGTCTCTTTTGCTCTCCTGTTAACACTCGATACTTATATACCATATTTTTCCCTCCCCTATTTCTCCTATAGGTGATATTTATCACATCTTCATTATACTTTTGGAATAACGATTAGAAGAAGGAAGGATCTTGCTAACAATGCATACTATTCTGCTATTTCTTCACCAGCACACTTGTGTGCCGCCGTAAGTTAAGCTAAACTATCTGTAATTAATTACTTTTTAGAAAAGGATGAGTACCATGGAGCTGGACCACCCCTCCAACTATGACGGATTGGCATACGGCATGGTGATCGCAGGACATTTTCATGAACGGGATACCTATTCTACCGTACGTCCGGACGGCATGAGTGACTGGCTTATTACGTACACGCTAGGCGGTGAAGGGTACTTCGAGGCAGAAGGCTGCGAGCTGCGAGTAAGAGCAGGTGACGTAACACTGTTGAAGCCGGGAACACCCCATCGTTACGGTACGCCTCAAGGAAAAAGCTGGCATTTTGTTTGGGCGCATTTTACTGGCGGATTCATGGACGCGAATCTACTGCCACTCGATGCGCTGACCATCCGGCAGATTGAGCAGCAAGCGGTTCGGGAGCGTATCTACCACGCTTTTCTCCGTATTCTGTCTGATTCCCGGGAACGAGGCCCTTATTGGCACGAGCTGTGCTTGGGCGCTCTGCGGGAGGTCCTGATGCTGCTCGCAAAGCAGCAAACCAGCGGGTTCGATCCGCGGATAGAAGAAACACTGTATTTGCTCGCCCAGCGAATGCAGGAGACGGTTCGAGTCGAGGAACTGGCCCACAGTGTTGGGCTCTCTGCATCGAGACTGTCGCATCTATTTAAAGAAAATACCGGTGAATCGATTGTGGAGGCACTTAACCGAATGCGAATCAAGCAGGCTGCCTTGCTTCTGGCCCATACGAATCGGAATGCCACGGAAGCTGCCCATGACGTAGGCTTTCAAAATTACAACCACTTTACCCGGCAGTTTCGCAAATATATTGGTGTGACACCAAGCGAATACAGCCAAAGCCTCCGGTCCAAAGAGCAGCGCCCTAATTAGTTAATTTTACAGGGAACATAAGTGTTGCTTTCATGAATTTCCAGTATTTTTATCTTTTCCATTCGTTGTACCCCAATGGCTTGTTAATTGATCAAGTTTTCCCATACAAACTTTGATTCTATTAACCTCAGTTTGGATTAAAGAAATATGGTGGAGTAGACTAGCTTCTCTTTCTACAATCGCCCGTTTCATTTCCTCTGGTGCTGGTCCGCCAGGAAGCGACCGAATCTTAACAAAGTGTTCTGGGTCCATTGCTGTGCGAATGATCTCCTCCGGTAAATTCAACGGATATCCGACTACTACTTTTGCCGCTTCATCTACGAGTACAGATGTGACATGAGTAGCATTCAGTCCTCTTGCCAAGGCAATTTTCACCACCTGGCTGGCTATGGAATGAGAGGTTCGGAACGGGATGTTTGCTTCCCTAAACAGGGTGTCGGCTAATTCCGTTATCGTCGCAAAGCTTTCTTGAGCCCTTCTTTTTAACAGTGCTTCATTTACTTCAAGTGTTCCAACCACCACTTTTGTTAACCGAAAAACTTGATTAATAAGGTGCAGTCCCTTCCATAAATACGGCTGAAGATCATCCTCCGTATCGTTTATATCACCGTATGGTGTGTTATGTAACATTTGAAGTACGGTTTGGGCATTTCCAATTCCACTGGAGCTTAAGGCACGAATATGCTCTAACGAAACAGGATTTCTTTTTTGCGGCATAATGGAACTCGTCTGAACATAAGGGTCTGCTACACGAATCGCTGAAAATTCCTGGCTGGACCATAAGAGAAGGTCTTGTGAAAAACGGCCGAGATTAATAAAGGTTAATTGAATTGCTGTGGCAATTTCCCCTAAATAATCGGCACCGCCAATCGAATCATAGGCACTCTTGATGATTATGGGGAATCCTAATAACTCAGCGACTTTGTTTCGGTCAATACGAAATCCGGTCGTAGTGAGGGCAGCCGCGCCGAGAGGACTGGCATTGCATGTATCATAGGCTGCCTTCAATCTTTTTAAGTCACGATCCACGACATCGTACATTCCTAGTAGATAGTGGGAGAACGTCATCGGCTGGGCCTGCTGCGTATGAGTATACCCAAGGAAAATAGTTTCCTTATAGGTGTCAATCACGCTCAAAAGTGTTTCTTGAAAGGAAAGCAGCGCTTCGATGGCTAGGAGAATCTTATCCCTAAGAACCATCCTGTACATGGCAACCCCCATATCGTTCCTGCTTCTGGCAAGGTGCAAACTTCCACCCATTTCTCCGGCAACATTCATTATTTGACTTTCTACAAGGAAAAAGAGATCCTCATACTGTCCATCATAGGTGGATTGAAGAATGGCTTCCTTATCAATAGCGCAAATACCCGCTAGGATTTGGGAAGCCGTACTCTCCTGCAGCAACCCTTGTTCCACCAGCATGATAAGGTGGGCTTTATGGACTGCCAGCATGGGCTCTAGTAAGGATTGCTTTGCGTGCTCATAAGCAGGTGCCAATACTACCTCTGAATAGGTCGCCCCTGGAAACTTCCGCCCTTCCTTATTTAGAATGCTATCCTTAATATTCATCATAATCCCCCCAATATATCCCCTATCAAGGTTAATTCGGTAAAAAAGTTCGTAATCTTTTGTTTATTTTATGTCTCAAGCCTTTTTATGTTAATAAAAAAGCATGAACAATGTATGTTCATGCCAGCGGTACAGTCAAATGTAACGAAACCATATTTATTTTATACCCACTGTATAGACCCAAACTCACCATGTGGATGATTTTGTAATTTAAATCTTCTATACTCATTTTCTAATTTTGATAATGGCAGCTCATAAAGCTTTTGATCTTCTTTGTTATATACGTTTAAAAAAATTAATTTATTGATAAGTTTTTGTCGCTTTTTTTCATCATTATTTCTCATCAGAAACACTCCTTTGTTTTACAAAAACTTTTCCTTGGATACAACAACTTTTATATTCGTTTATTAGATTAATTTAATTATAACCCTATAATTCCTATCTGTAAAGTATGAATTAAAAAAATAAACTTTTTAAGAAAATAACATATGAGCAGAAAAAATAACTGTGGTTACTGTCATCATGCTAAATACTGTTGAAAATAAAACTGCTTGTGCAGCATATTCAGGATGATTTCCATATTCCAGTGCAAACAGCGAACTATTTCTTGAAGTTGGAAAAGAACTCGCAATGAGCAATGACTGAGCAGTAGTACCGTCCAGCTTTAATGTTAAAATAATGATGAATGCAATACATGGTGAAAGAATTAACCGGCCTATCAGGCTTAGAACCAATGGCAGCGAAAAACTGCTTATTTTTAGGAAAGCACTTTGTGCACCAAGTGTAATAAGTGCGATCGCTATAAATGCGTTTGAAGTATTTTTAATAGGGGTCCAAATGTATTCTGGAATTCTTATTGAAACGGCATGGAGAAAGACTCCAAATAAAAAAGCGTAAATAACTGGATTTTTCAAAAATGCTTTGATCGATTGGATTGATGCCTTATCAACAGAAACAGAATTAAATAGTCCATATGTATAGGTGAGGAGATTTTGAAAAACCATGACCACAACTTGTATGGAAAGACCAAGAGGATTATTTTGAAAAACCACCTGGCTGACAGGTAATCCAAAGTTCCCCGAATTACTTAGTACAACACTGTTTTTAAAGGTAGATGAAAGACTGTTCTCAAATTTCGCCATTTTTGATATCCCAGCACTGACTAACATTAAACAAAGATTTTGTATGACAAGAAAACTAAGAATCTGCAGGAGCGTATCTCCTCTTATTTTACTCTGATATACATTGGTAAAACTCACAGCAGGCATTAACAAATAGGAGGTTAATTTAGATAAGGTATTCATGTCTAATTTAAACTTTCGATGAAGAAATGCACCAGCTCCAATAAGAGCAAAAATGGGTAAAATAACATTCAAAGTAATATGAAATAAAACGTCCATAAAATAGTCCTCTCCATTTTGGAAAAATTATTGTTATGTATACTTTAAATTTATATATTAGTAGTTTCTATATTATCTCTATTTGGTTCAAATATTTGGATGAAGATGCAATAGCCATTGTGATATTTTATGGTTATTGCTATATCATACTGTCCACAGCTTTCGTCGTAGATCTGTTTAATGCCGCTAATCGGTAAGCAAAAATATTTACCCGTTTTAGATTCGATAATGGTAATTCTCCTGGCTCGAATATGAATTTTTGCCCTCTTAATGTAGCTCATAAAACTAAAATCCCACGGCTCCTTCTATCTCATCCTTTAATATTGCATCGAAATCTTTCCCTTCGTGCTCCATTAAAAATGTAATTAGACTCATTGATTGGTCCTCCAATTACTCTCCCTCCTCATAAATTCATTTTATAAACAAATTCCAAATAGTTGAAATACAATTAAACTATCGACCATCATTCAAAAAAGGAATGACAACATTTCCTGATGGAAACATGTAAAAAAAGCCTGAGCAGCTGCCCACGCTTTCCTAAATAGTAGATTGAAAATCCAATTTTTTCACAAATTCAATAAATTCTTTAACTGCTTTGATCTCAAGAGATTTTTCATGATACAACATCCAAGTTCTTCTTATAATGGGATTCCCTTTTCTATCTTTTAGAATGATCCGATTAAGGCTTTGATGTTCCTGAACAAGAACACTTGGAAGTATTCCGTATCCCAAACCGTTCAATACCATTTCTTTGCAAGTATCGGCTTTATCCACTTCCATGCCGATAAAAGGCGGCTTTGAAAATTCTCCACTCCACCAATTATCAATCATGGTCTTTAGTAAAGCATCTGTTTCATATTCGATTCTCGGTAGTGATGGCAGGTCACAAAGTTCAATTTTCTCTAATGAGGTTACACAGAGATTTTCTTCAAAGAGTAGTATTTTTGAATCTGACCACTGATAGTCTCCTCGGACCATACTAATATGAACATCCCCATTATAGACCAGATTAAATACATCCCTGCTCCATCCCGTTGTAACTTTGTAATTTACTTTTGGGAACTGTTCACGAAAAAGCTTTAAAAGATGTGGCAGCTTATGCCTTGTTATGTAATTAGAAACTCCTAATCGTAAGGTTCCGCTAACCTCGTCATCCATATTAGATACTGTATCTTTAATCTGTTGGAGACGATACAGCATTTCATCCGCACATTGAACTAAATATTCTCCTTGGGGCGTAAAGTGAACACCTTTTGTTCCTCTTTTGACTATTACTACTTGATATTCCTTCTCTATTTGTTGAATTTTTTTCGTTAATGATGGTTGGGATAGATATAAGCTCTCAGCCGTTTTTGTAATATTCTTTTTTTCGTAAAGCACCTTTAAGATTGTCCAGTCCTGCTCATCCATTTTCTTACCCACCTTATTTACTTTTGATCTTACAAAAATATGATAAATTCAATATTTAGATTACCATATAAATATATAGTTAGACCGTTCCTAATTTTTATGGAGGTTTTAAAATTGAATGGAATATAATATTGTTTTGGAACAAAGTTTATATATATACTGTTTCTGATAGAAACAAGAAATATGATTTAGTTGACCTTAATGTAATTTCGTGTTAATTTGTATATGCAAATGAATAAAAGGATTTGATTAAAAATGAACGAAGAAGAACAGGTATTAATTCATTGTCTCTACTTTACAGCCAGCCGGTTTGCTCGTAACATTACAAAATTAGCCGAAAAAACATTTGATTTTAGTGACCTTGCTCCCTCCTACCTTTACATGATTATGATTGTGAAGTTCCATCCGGAAATCACACAGAAGGAACTATGCCACAAGTTATCTATTGCTCCTTCCACCAGTACAAGGTTTATTGATAAACTTGAAAAATTAAAACTGGTAATCAGAAAAATGGATGGAAAACAAACCCTTATTTCTTTAACTGAAGAAGGAGAAAAAGTGTACCATCAGTTTCGGCTTTCTTTAAAAGAATTGTTTACCAGCTATTCGGAAGTCTTAGGACGCGAGTTCAGTAAAGATTTAAGTAAAATGCTTCACGAAGCAAGCAATAAGCTAGAAAGAGAGCTATAATTTTTTTACCCTTTCATTTGCATATACAAATAAGACAGGAGGTTTTTGTTATGTCAGAAAAGATATTGCTAATTGTCGGTGCAGGACCAGGGATTAGCTTATATACAGCAAGGAAATTCGGAAAAGAGGGCTTTAAAGTTGCCCTAATTTCACGCAGCATGGAGTCATTACAGAAATATGAAAATGAACTTAAAGAAGATGGGATTGCAGCAAAAGGATTTCCTGGGGATGTCTCTTCAGTAGAATCTTTAAAAACAGCCATTGATGCGGTAATAAAAACGTATGGAAAAATTGATGTACTCTTATACAATGCTGCTGCAGGAAGACCAGGCAAACCAACAACATTAAGCGTGGATCATCTAGTGGAAGATTTTAAAACCAGTGTAGCTGGAGCTCTTATCAGTGTGAAAGAAGTGATTCCCCATATGGAAAAGGGAACCATTTTATTAACGGGCGGAGGATTAGCTCTTCACCCCTACGCTGACTATGCTTCATTAGCTATTGGAAAAGCAGGTATTCGCAATTTAGCATACAGCTTGCACCAAGAACTGAGTCCTAAAGGAATTTATGTTGGAACATTAACGATTAAAGGGTTTGTACAAGAAGGAACCTATTTCTCACCTAAAAATATTGCGAATACATTTTATAGAATGTACGAAAATCAAACTGAAACAGAAATTATGTATGAAGAAATGTAAAATTTTTTTTGCAACTTAATTTGTATGTACAAATGTAAAAATTCTTTACTGTACACAATATGTGTAATCAAAACTAGAAAAGAGAAAAAAAAACAAAGGAGACTTACTAATGAAAACTCTTGTAATTATTACGCACCCTAATTTGGAGCAATCTCGAATTAACCGCACTTGGATGCAGGAATTGAAAAAACACGAAGAAATTACGATTCATACTCTTTATCAAGCGTATTCAGACGGAAAAATAAATGTAGCACATGAACAAAGCCTATTAGAATCACATGACCGTATTATTCTTCAATTTCCATTCTACTGGTACAGCACGCCTTCTTTGTTAAAACAATGGCAGGATGAAGTGCTCTCCTACGGCTGGGCATATGGCGAAGGCGGTGACAAGCTTCACGGTAAAGAACTAGGTCTTGCGATTTCAACCTTTGGACCAGAAGATTCCTATCAGCCTACTGGCTATAATCATTTTACCATGGAGACTTTAACCACTCCTTTACAACAAACAAGCAACCTCATAGGTACCCGTTTTATGCCGTTATTTGTACTGAATGGTGTGATGCATGTCACAGATGAACAACTTGAAGAAAATGCAAAAGCCTATGTAAATCACGTTCTTCAGCCATCCATATAGAGGCTTAATTAAACTATTTAAATAAAGGTATTTCTTCTACTGAAATACCTTTTAATGATTTTTTTACGTATACAACCAATTGAAAGGTGATCAAAATGAAAACATTAGTTATAGTAGCCCATCCAAACTTGGAACAATCGAAGGTAAATAGAACGTGGATGAACCGTCTTCAACAAGAGGAAAATGTTACGGTCCATAATCTATATGCACATTACCCTACATTTGAGATTGATGTGGAAAAAGAACAGGAGCTTCTATTGGAGCATGATCGAATCGTTTTGCAATTCCCATTCTACTGGTACAGTTCACCCGCTTTATTAAAACAATGGCAGGATTTGGTTCTTACTTACGGCTGGGCTTATGGGTCAGAAGGAACAAAATTGCGTGGCAAAGAGTTTGTGTTAGCCATTTCAACAGGCGGACCTGAAGCAGCCTATCAAGCTGGCGGATACAATCATTTTAGCATAAGCGAACTAACCAAACCCTTCCAGGCAACAGCGAACTTGACCGGCATGCGGTTCTTGCCCACTTTTACGGTGCAGGGAGTACGCTTTTTAACTGACGAACAAGTCCGAGAAAGTGCTGAAGAGCTGGTACGTCATCTAAAAAATAACTATTAGAAAAGAGGTCTTGTAATGAACTATAAATTGTTAGGTAGAAGCGGCTTACGAGTATCTGAATTAGCTTTAGGTACAATGACGTTTGGGGAAGACTGGGGATTTGGTGCTTCTAAGGAAGATAGTCAAAAAATCTTCAATGCTTTTGTTGAAGCTGGCGGGAATTTTATTGATACGGCTGTTAATTATACGAATGGAACAAGTGAAAAATATGTTGGGGAATTTATTCGTGAAAAGCGTGAACAGTTTGTCGTTGCGACTAAATATACACTGAACACTCGTCCCCATGATCCAAACGCCGGCGGCAACCATCGAAAAAATCTCGTTCAATCCGTTGAAAAGAGCCTAAAACAGCTTAAGACTGATTATATTGATTTACTTTGGCTTCATGCTTGGGATTTCATGACACCAGTCGAAGAAGTGATGCGTGCACTTGACGATTTAGTTCGTTCCGGAAAAGTCCTTTATGTTGGAATATCGGATACTCCTGCATGGATTGTTTCACAATCCAATATGCTGGCCACACTCCGTGGTTGGACTCCGTTTATCGGCTTGCAAGTGGAGTACAATTTGTTGCAGCGGACTCCAGAAAGAGATTTATTACCAATGGCACGCACTTTAGATATTGGGGTTACTGCATGGGCACCAATGGCTGGGGGTGCACTAACGGGAAAATACAGTAATCCTTCAGCTGAAAAAGGGAGATTATCTCCTCAAAGTGCACGTTTAAATGAACGCAACCGGGCTATTGCTGCAGTTGTGGAAGAAATCGCAAAAGAACTAGCAGTTTCCCCTGCCCAAGTTGCAATAAACTGGGTCCGTCAACAAGCTGGGACCGTCATTCCGCTAATTGGTGCCAAACGAGAAGAACAAATAAAAGACAATCTTGGAAGTTTGGCTTTCCGACTTTCAGAAACACATCTTACCCAATTAAATGAAGCTAGCAAAATTGACCTGGGATTCCCACATGATTTTCTTACATCTGAATCTGTTTTAAATGCCATCCATGGAAATACGTTTGGAAAGATTGAAAAAAAATAATATTGAATTGCTTGGTGAAGGGGAGAAATCGATGAAGGGGAAAATTTGTTTAATTACTGGAGGCAACTCAGGGATTGGTAAAGCAACAGCCATAGAATTAGCTAAAAAAGGAGCAACAATTGTTCTATTATGCAGAAATGAAGAACGAGGCAAAAAAGCAATTTCTGATATTATTGAAGAAACAGGTAATACCCAAGTAGATCTCCTTCTTGCTGATTTATCATCTCAGCGTTCAGTCAAAAAAGCAGCGGATCTTTTTAAGAAAAAGTATAACAAGTTAGATGTTCTAATCAATAATGCAGCAGTTTTTTTAGCAAAACGTTCTGAAACTGAAGATGGAATTGAAACCACGTTTGCCACAAACTATTTATCTCATTTTATCCTTTCCCACCTCCTACTTGAGTCACTTGAAGCAAGTGGTGAAGGAAGAATTATTAATGTAGCTTCCAAGCACAACGGAATTAATATGAACTTTGATGACCTTATGACCAAACAAAATTATGCTTTTTTCAGAGCAGTAGGTCCTACTAAATTAGGTTTAATTTTATTTACTAAGGAATTTTCAAAGAGGCTTGATGGAAGGTGTGTTACCGTTAACAGCCTGCATCCAGGAATTATCCGCTCTAATCTTATGCATGACATGCCCTGGATCCTACGGACGATATTCAAAACGTTCTCAGCTAATCCCAAAAAAGGTGCACTCACACCAGTCTATCTTGCTTCCTCCCCTGATGTTCTAGGCGTTAGCGGTAAATTCTTTGTTAACTGCAAAGAAACAGAAACTACTGAAACTGCAAATGACCAGGATTCTGCCCGGAAATTATGGGATATTAGTATGAGCTTAATCAAGCCTGGAATCCTCTTTTAGGGGGGACCAATTTTTTAGATATCGTATAACAGGAAATTTGACTTGTTTAAATATGAATATTTCACGGTAAAAAGAATTTTATCGTTTACCTAAAAAAATACCTTGACCTCAACTTAGGTTCAGGTTGTATCTTTTTGTATGTATCTCATTTAAATAAATTTTGGAGGAATAAAGTATGACAAAATACGCTTTAGTAACAGGTGCTAATAAAGGTATTGGGTATGAAATTGTCCGTCAACTGGCAGAAAAAAATTATCACGTATTTTTAGGAGCCCGCAATGAAGAACTCGGACAAAAAGCTGTACAATCTTTAGGCTTTTCGAATGTTTCATTTGTTCAAGTTGACATTTCAGATACACACTCAATTCAAAATTCAAAAAATAAAATCCTTGAAGTTACGCATCACTTAGATTTGTTAATAAATAACGCCGGAATTGCACTCGATTTCGGTATTCTGCCTAGTGAATTAAATATAGAAACGCTTCGTAAAGAATTTGATGTTAACTTCTTTGGAACATTTCAGATGATCCAAACATTTTTACCACTAGTAAAAAACTCTCAGGGTGGAAAAATTGTAAACGTCACTACCGATATGGCTTCACAAACAATGTTTGACAATGGTGAAGCTGGACCCCTTAATATACTAGGCTATAATTCATCAAAAACCGCTGTAAATTCTTTAACATTAGCCTTTGGTAAAGAATTTAATACGAACGGTCCTGAAATATTAGGTGTGACACCTGGTTTTACTACTACCGACCTTAATGGCAATGCACCAGGCGGGAAAACAACTGCGGAAGGTGCACAAATCATTGTTAAATACGCCTTAAGCGAAACAAATTATAATGGTAAAATTCTGAACAAAAATGGGATAATTCCTTGGTAAAGGAAATCCTATGATTTATTCGATTGGAAACAAAATTCGTGATACCGAAGAAAATTTAATAAAAATTCAGCAAAAAATTACAAGGCTTAAACGTGAGATGAAAAAATGATAATAAAAAGACCAACGTACTCATGTTTGGTCTTGATTTTCCTGTCATTCGCATTAGGGGCCTGTTCCATCCACTTTTTGTGTGAGTCTTTGGGATAAATTACTTGGAAGAACTATTTATCCCAAAGATTATGTGGGTACTATCTTTCTAGATTTTTTTTCATTAGATCAGCAACCTGTAAATTATCTTGGTGGGAAGTGTTTTCTAGTTGCTTAATAATTAACTCTTGTCGTTCCACAGGATGATTTTGACTTAATTTAGCTTTTGCTTCCATTTTGGTGATGATTATTCTGAATGCTACAATTCCTTTACTCATGCCTTCAATAAAACTCGGGTCTACATCAATTAAATTGTATGGACTGGCCGGACTTTCATATTTTTTTATCATGTCATTTAAAGAATCAAATATTACTTTTTGATTTTCGATTATCTCGAGCTTTCCATATACATGGATAGACACATAATTCCAGGTAGGCACAGCCTTCATTGTTTCGTACCAAGAAGGAGAAATATAACAATGTGGACCTTGAAAAATCACAAGAACTTGTTGGTTTTCAGCATCCTTCCATTGTTCGTTTGGACGGGCAAAATGACCATATAAAGCATTATCAGATTTATTTAAAATCAGTGGAAGATGAGTAGCGCAGGGTTCTCCCTTATGCTGTGAAAATAAAGTTGCAAAGCTATACTTTTCCATAAAATCATAAATCATGCCTTCATCATTGATTTTAAAATGCTTAGGAATATACATAATGATTCCACCTTTCAAAAAAAGTTATATGAATGTTTTAGTCATTATAAAGTCCGTTTGTTCTTCATCTCCCATATAAAAAGAGTGGGCTCCAGTTTGAACAAATCCCATTTTCTTATAAAAAGCAATTGCATTTTCATTTTTTTCCCATACGCCTAGCCAGATTTTCTTTTTATTACGTTCCATCGCAATTTCCATAGCTTTATTAAACAGATATTTACCAAGCCCATGTTTTTGAAATTGGTTCTTTATATAAATCCTCTCAATCTCAAGTGACTCATTACCCATTTCTTCAGACTGAGCATCATTGGTATTGACTTTTAAATATCCAGCGACTTCATTATGAAAATAAACAAAAAAGAATTGTGTAGAAATATTGGATAATTCTTTTTCTAATTGTTTTAAGTTAAATGCCCTTTCCAAATAGGCATTCATATTTTCGGGTGAATTCTGATCTTTAAATGTCTCTTTAAATGTTTCATAACTAATTTCTTGAAGTTTACTTAAATCCCCAAGGTTACACTGTTTTATATTTATAGTCATTTAAATATGTCGCTCCTTTATATAATCAATAATTTCTCTTGTTTCCCTTTTTTACAAATTCCCAATCTTTTTCAATATTTTTTCTTACTCTTTGAAGAAGATTGAAAATGGTTTCTACTTCTCTTTCGGAAAATCCGTCTAATGCTACAATATTGGAATAATCATTTTCTCTTTTAATAAAAGGATAAACATTTTTCCCTTTCTCAGTTGGAAAGAGCTTCTTTATTTTTTTGTTCTGTTGATCGTCTTTCTTTTCAATAAAACCATTCAATTCAAGCTTTTTAATCGCACGCGAGGCTGTTGTTCGATCTACTTTTATCAGCTCAGCTATCTTTTCTTGAATGATCCCTGGGTTTTCACATATTCGCACCAGGTACAAATACTGCCCTTTTGTAAGGTCATATTCTTTAAATTCTATATTACTTATAGAATCTAAAGCCCTTGATATCATTCCAATTTCACGAAGAATTTCCTTCATCATTAACTCCTTAGAATGTATTTTTGTTGCAAATGCAATAAAAATGATATAGATTAAATTTAAACTAACTTTGTTGCATTTGCAACAAAAAAAGATGATAGACAATTATATTAAAAGGACTGATAAAAATGATTGCAAAAAGAGCAACGATCGATGAAGATTTAAGGATCCTCGAACCTTACCGTAAATTTGGTCTTGGAAGAATCATTATAAAAGCGTTAGAAGAAATCGCGGAAGAACTGGGAGCCTCACAAGTTAAATTACATGGGCAAACACAGGCAGAAGGTTTTTATAAAAAACTTGGTTATCGTACTTCATCTACTATCTTTATGGAAGATGGGATCCCACATATTCTACTGCTCAAAGAATTGGCTAGTAAATAATGATAAAAATAAAAACCATTCAATGGTTCCATAAGTAAATAAAAAATAGGACCAACATCTATGTTGGTCTCGATCATCTTTAACGAATGTCCCATTAGTCAAAGAAAGTGCAAAGAATTTAAAGTATTACACCTGAAAAGTCCCCTTTTAATACTTCTTTTTCATTCTGATTTTTACATAAAAAGGAGGCTATAATAGCTGTTCTATTATTTTCTTCCTTTTCGTGTTTTTTAATTTAAACTTCACAAATATGACGATATTAATAGGTCCTGGTGTAAAGGTAACAATAATACAGTAAAGTAAAAAAAATGTAATATTCATGAGGAAAACTCCTTTCAAGGTAATCTCATAGAATTATACATCTCTAAATTAAATGGCTTATAGTATATTATTGCAGGATTATGAATGCTTCTGTAAAGTTAACTCTACCCAATTAGCTTTACATTCTTAATGAACAAACTTGGTTGTTAGCGATTTAAAAACAGCCGCCAAAATGATAGCAGTTACAAGACATTATTATGAGAGCATTGAAGAAAAACCTCCATTTCTAGAGGTTTCTCATTCATTAAATATTATAAATAAAATCCTCAGGTATAACCCGCCTTAAGAAATGCTGCGTTCTTTCTTCTTTTGGTCTTGAGAAAATTTCCTTTGGGGAATTCTCTTCTACGATCACACCACCATCCATAAAAATGACTCGGTTGGCTACATCCTTTGCAAAAGACATTTCATGCGTCACCACTAACATGGTTGTTCCTTCTTTTGCAATATTTTTCATGACGGTTAAGACTTCACCGACTAATTCTGGATCCAGTGCAGATGTTGGTTCATCAAATAAAATAATATCTGGATTTAACGCAATCGCTCTTGCAATACCAACCCGCTGCTGCTGCCCTCCAGACAATTCACTAGGGTAGGAATTCAATTTATCTGCCAATCCGACCTTCGCCAAGGACTGTCGACCCAGTTCATTGGCTTCTGCTTTCGGAACCTTTCTTCCAATGATAAGACCTTCTGTCACATTCTCTAATACTGTTTTATTCGTAAACAGATTATAATTCTGAAACACAAAAGCAATTTTTTGCCTGATTTGATGTATTTGTTTTTTTGTTGCTGATTTAAGGTTTACATG
Organism: Neobacillus cucumis; assembly: GCF_002860255.1. GTDB lineage: Bacteria > Bacillota > Bacilli > Bacillales > Cytobacillaceae > Neobacillus > Neobacillus cucumis_A. Next base: position 123,019 of record NZ_PGVE01000042.1, on the reverse strand, counting down.
AATATCACCAAAAATGGCTTTCCCCTGATCGGCTCGTTCAAGAAAGTTAATGCACCGAAGCAATGTGGTCTTACCAGAGCCACTCGGGCCAAGAATGACAACCACATCCCCCCTATCAATCTGTAAATCTACTCCTTTTAAAATTTCGTTCTTACCAAAGGACTTGTGGATATTTTTAATCTCTAACATGACTTTGCCTCCAATCATGATCTTAGGCAGCGGCTGTTTTATACTTCCTTAACCGTTTTTCATACAGCTTAAATAAGGTTTCCACCAAGCTGCATAAAAGGAGATAGACAAGAAAGATATCGATATATGCTTCAATAAAATTGTAGCCAACATTCGCTGCCACTTGCGCTTTTAACGTAATCTCTCTCAATGACAAAGCATAACCCAAAGAGGTAGCTTTAATGAGATTGACCGTTGCTGTACAAATATTGGGCAATGCCACCACTAATATTTGTGGAATGAGTATTCTTCTAAAGGCTTGCACATTGTTCAACCCAACGGAATAAGCTGCTTCCAGCTGCCCCTTACTGACCGTGCTAATAGCAGAACGAAATACTTCTATTAAAATAGCCGTTGTATTCAAAGAGAAAACAATAAATGCATACCAAATCGGATTGATATCGTAGATACTCGTTTTAACATGATACTTCTCAAATATGGGAGCCAAAAGTAAAGGAACACTTGTAAATATAATAAAAATTTGAACAATGATAGGAGTCCCTCTCACAAACGAAACATAGACTCGTGCCAACTGGCTTATCACTGGAATTCGATTAATCCTCGATAAGGCGAGCAAAAATCCTGAAGGCAGAGCAATGAGTAAGGAGACAATCGTAATGAGTAAGGCTATAGGCACTCCAGATAAGGCAACAAAAAAGGTTTTTACTAAAAATGTAACATCCATTCCGACCGACATGCTGTCACCCCCTATGTCGTTTTTATAACCAGTTTACCTTTACTAAAAATCTTTTCTACCTTTGAAAAGATCTGTTCAATCAAAATGGATAAAATCCAGTATATAAGAGATAAGGCAAGATAAATTTCTAACGAATGAGAATTATAGTTATTTGAAATAATAAGGCTTGCTTTCCCCATAATATCAACCAACCCAATAGTATAGGCTAATGATCCTTCTTTCATTAATTCAAGGAGGCTGTTGCCGAAATTTGGCAATGCGACAACAAATGCTTGCGGCAACACAATTCTCCGAAATGCCTGGACAGGACTAAGCCCGACACTAACCGCTGCCTCATATTGTCCCCTGTCAACTGCTTCATAGGCCGTCCTCATCACCTCAGACATGATGGCTCCAAATTGCAGCGAAAAGGTAATTACAACATAAATCGAAGTGGAAAGATGATTCAGCTCTGCACCAAAGTTATTGGCTATTGCCGGAAGCCCATAATAAACTAGAAATAAAAGAACAATAGAGGGGGTACACCTTAAAATGGTGGTATACCCATTGGCGATTTTTCTGGCAGCCGTACTCGTTCCGAGTTTCAATACGGCTAAGATAAATCCTAGAATCGTACCGAACAAAACCGATTGACCTACAACCATAAAGGTTACGTGTAAAAACGAAAGAAGTTGTGGCAATGCTCCCCAAATGTAGGTACTATCAAAATACGTTTGCATATTCCACCTCTTTTTTGATGGTTACCTTTTTACAGTATCCAATAATTTAAATAAATCAGTATTATAGAACTTAACCATCAGTTTGTTTGTCTTCTTTTCCTCTTTTATTTTCTTGATGGCTTGATCATAGGCATCTGCAAATTCTTGTTCTTTTTTATTGAATAATGGCCACGTTTTGACAACCGCAAACTCATTATAAACAAGGTCATTTGCTAAATTATGATAAGGACCATCCTTTGCAAGAACTTGCTTTTCATACGTTGCTCCCAAATAAATGCCTCCATCTACACGTCCTTCATTTACCCATTGAACGACATCCACTGAGAATGCATCTCCGGCTTTCAGTTTAACTTTATTATCTGGATTGGCTTGGTTATATTCATCCACAATGGTATATTGAGCATTACTTGCCGCAATAGGTGCTAACGAAAGCTTTGCTTTAGCAAAGTCTGATAAGTCTTTTATATTTTCGTTTTTCTTTTTTAACAAAATGCCAACACCGCTGAGTCCGAGGAATTCTTTCGGAAAGATATAACTCTTCGTTCTTTCCTCTGTGAACCAGGCATTTTTTACCCCTACTTGATATTTGCCTTGCTGCACACCTACCAATAAGTCTTCACTGGATGTTGGCACATATTCGAATTCATATTCTGGCAATGCCTTATCCACTAATTTCATGACTTCAATTTCATATCCGGTTGGATTACCCTTTTCATCTAGGTATCCGATTGGTTTACCGCCTTGATCAAACGCTACTTTTACCTTTCTGACTTCTTTCTTAGCAGCTCCCGCTTCCGATTTTGCCCCAGTTGTGGCCGTTGAGCCGCAACCTGCGATGAAGGTTGCTAAAGCGATTCCTGTAACGGCGATTTTAAAAAACTTATTCATTTTCATTGTCTTTTCCTCCCTTAGATTCATATTGTTGAATAGCTGTTAGAGCTAATTTTAAAATGGTTAGATCATCCATTGGCGGATTATGCAGGCCCGCTCGGACATCTCGGTAATAACGCTGCAGTGGATTGGTCAGCTGTAAGCTTTTTGCCCCGACTAATCGCATCGCTTTATCTACCACTGTAATCGCAGAGTTGGTCACAATATGTTTGGCTACAAATGCTTCATTTGTGATCTCCCGTTGACGATACACATCAATGTAAGCCTCTGCCGTACTATATAGGGCAAATCTTGCTTTGTATAATTCCAAGTCCATTTCGCCTAATAACGCTTGCACGTTCGGCAGCTGAGCGATTGGGCCATTAATACTATTGGGCGAATGGGTATTGGCAAATTCGAGCGCATTGTCCCTGGCCGCCTGGGCGATCCCTAAATAGGTCGCAGGAATCAGCAGTCCCCAGCCATTCAGTTTAAACCCTGTATGATTACTGGGAATTTCGACTAAGTCTGACTCATCCACTACCACGTTTTCTAATATTAAATCATGGCTGCCGGTACCACGCATCGCGATTACATTCCAATTTTCCTCGATGGTTAGTCCTTCCGCTTCTTTTGGAATTAGGAAAAAGCCTACCGTTTCTTTTTCTTCGACCCAAGCAGAAGTTAAAAAATAATCCAGTTCCGGTGAGCAGGTTGTATAGCTCTTCCGCCCATTGATCACCCATTTGCCAGCTACCCACTTAGCACTTGTTTCGGGCCGGCCCCCGCGAATGGGACTGCCTGTAGCCATTTCGCTTACTGCTCGGTTAATGATGGCCCCATTGTTCACTTCTTCAGCAAAATAGGCTAACTTTTCTGGATCCCAATACCGATTTTCAAATAATTCTCCAACTGTCATTAATGTCCATCCAATCGATAGCGCGGTGCTGCCATCATAGCTTCCCAGTTTTTCTTGTAAGAGAATGGTATCATATAGAGAAAATCCTTCCCCGCCAAATTCCTCTGGTAAGGTCAATTTGGTATAGCCGATTTTTCTTAACGCCTGGATATTCTCTCTAGGGAAGCTGCCCTCCTTGTCAATTTGCGAGGCTGTTGCTTTAAAATCCGCTTCTATTGGGTACAGCCGTTCAAGCCACTTACGTTGCTTGCTATTTTTTACAAATAAGTCCTGCATGCTTTTTGCCCCCTCTTAACACTTAATAAAAAAGACTGCTCCCATTTAGAATGGAAGCAGCCTTCAGTTGACTGATAAGCTAAGCTCATTAGTTTAAATTACTTTTTGGAATATTATGTATCTATTACCTTATAATAATCACATTAATCCAATGTGTCAACTAGGATTATTTTCTTTTATACTCCTTACAAAAGTGATGCTCCCTTAATCTAAATATTTCAAATATTGCGCCAACAAGACTTCCCTAAAAATGGATTGGATTTCTGCTATTTCTACGGTATTTATAGATTAGTGGAGTTTTGTTATAAAATACATACTGATAAGGTAATGTATCAAGTGTCTAATGGATTCAGAAAAAGTCCTTATAAACAAGGAGTAGGTGTGATAAATTTTTGTATCAGTCATAAAAACAATTGTATCGTGAATAGAGAGGAAATTTTCCACCACTAAAAAAGACTGCAGGTGTAGAAACACCATACAGTCTAATGTAACGTAACCATTTTTATTCTAAACCCACTAAATTGGCCCAAACTCACCATGCGGATGGCAGCGTGCCAGTAAGGTATAGCTGCTTTTTTTTGTACGATATAGAATATTTCTTAATTAAAAGTGATCTTGTACTTTAGAATGTGTTTTTCTTTAAATTTGTACATTATTTATTTTGAGCAACAAGTATACGCATGCTATCTTCTAATCGATGAGCAAAATTTTGATGAATTTTTCTAGTTTGTTTTAAATAGTTGTCTGTGATAGCTTCCCAAGCGTTCCATGCTTCATTTGTAGACTCAATGAATGACTCTCTATTTTGTTCAACAAGTTTCTCTGATCTTTCCATTAAGTCAAAGGCAGTGTTAATTGGAGTTGAATAAAGCTCCTCTAATTTAGTAGCTACCTCGGTTACCTGACCTATTAAAGATTCAGTTAATTCTTGAGTAGAGTCATTTATTTTAAAAATAGAGTTTTGGATTAAGCCATTCTGCAAATCGATATTAAATTTTGTCGCTTGCTCAAAAAGACCCTTAACAGTTTCGCGGTATACTCCATTGAACTTTGTTGTTTCATTTATAGCTTTTAAGAAAAGTTCTTGGCCTTGTGCTCTATATTCTCTATTACGAGATATTGCACCTTCCAATTGATCCCAAAATGTTTCAATAAATGAGTCTGAAACATAGCTTGCTGCTTGTTGCTGCTCTACTTCTTGAAACTCAACTTTTGGCCCCTCTACTATTGTAACTTCCACTTTCTTATCTTCCTTTTTTTGAACTTCTTCTTTTGGTTCCATTACCTTTTGTGCCATCTTCATTCCTCCTCATGTCCTTTGTTAAATTCTCTATTTTTTCCTCCTATGAAACGGAGGTATGTAGAGTTCAATAATCTTGGTTCTGAATATATTTCACGAAATTACTATATATGTATTTTACATATATGAGCTAGGATTCGTCAATTAGACATACACAATAAAGTGAGTAAATTTTAATAATTTTAATAATTTTAATAATTTTATAAAAAATGGTGGCTTTGAACGATTTCCAAAAACCACCATGCTTTTATTGCGTTATTGCCATATTATAAGGACAAGTCATCCACATTATTCTGTTCATTTCTATTAAACTATAAAGATCTTTTAAATAATTCATTCGAAGATTCAGGAATTGGAAACAGTTCTGATAACCTTATTATTTTTCCATCGACATCTTTAAATACAATGTGAACACGAGTGAATTTACGGGGGCTATCAATGCCACAAGCCGCAGCTAAGGCAAACAAACCTTGACGTACATTAATGATATAGTTCATGACTCGCCATTTCTTTTCCTCTGGCACAAGTGCTTCTTGATATTTGGGATTAGTGGTCGTTACCCCGGTAGGGCATTTATCAGTATGGCATTGAAGAGCCATATGTTTTCCACCTGCATCTTGCAGCATTTTGATAAACTGTCACGTTTCGAGCGCATTATGCAAAAAGGGAAAGCGATTTGGTGAATTAATGGTCTTCCCGACCAGTACCTTACGAATGTTTGCTACTTTCGTTGTTACCTTCGAACCCTCCAGATGTCCTCCACGGATTTTTGCTCCTTGGCCGAATTTAAGCTCAAATGCTTTTATATTCAGTTCCTGGGCTTTAGACTTAAATTCATCAATAGTAAAATTCCCCTCATCATCGCGAAAACCAAATAAACCAGGGCCAATTTGAGCGACTACATCTACACCACTTTCTAAATGCTCTGGTGCAACTCCGCCCTCCCCCGTATTAATCCATGAACCCCCTGCCATTTGGCTGCCATGACCTGTTGAAAGAATATAGTTTTCGCCGACTGCTCCGTAAGATGTAGCATAGGCACCAAACGGACCGCGAAGTCTCCATGGAAATTTCCGGGTCCCCCCAACGACTATGGTCTCTTCCTCATGATAAAGCCAACGTGTTGTTTGGTCCTTTTCCAGCTGTTCGTAACGAGTAAATAATCCTTCATGATCAATTTTATATTTCATTGAGTGGACTTTTTCTTGATTATCAACTCTTAATTCTTCTTTAATAAGGGAAACATACCATTTGCAATATAATACCCAGACCTTTCAAAGTCACGTTTGGAACCAAAGCTTAAAAGATCACTTCGATATTTGGCAGAAAAAACAATCCCTAAAAAATCGGTTCGTGAAAATGGTTTGCCACCATTGTCATCATCAAACCAATATTGCCTAAATTCCGGGCCAATCTTTTCTAATAAGTAGCGCATCCATCCCAAATAAGGGTGTGCTCTGATAATCGAATTCTGTGGTTTCTTTGCTAAAATATTTAACCACAAAAGTAAAGCAACCGGTCCTACAATAAACACAATCAATAGAAAGATAAAAATAGTCCCTACCATCGAACAATCTGTGTGCTATTTTTAAACTAATTCATTTAATTCTTAATTAAGAGATTGGACAATGTCAAACTTACATTCCAAACTTTTGGAGCCTTTTATAAAAAGTACTCCTTGGGATTTCCAGTAATTTTGCGGCAGCAGTTACATTTCCTTTTGTCTTTTTTAATGCATCCAGCATTAAGTCCTTTTGTATTTTTTCTCGGGCATTTAACGTTTTTTCAGCCTTTTCCTTATTTTCCTGCCCATTTGATGAAGTACTGGATGGATGTCTAATTATTAAAGATTCAAAGCTATTAAAAAATATATGCTGACTTGACTGTTCATCAAGAGACATAATGTACAGCCGCTCTAAGACGTTTATTAATTCTCTTATGTTTCCTGGCCATTCATAATCTTTCAATCTTGAAGATAGATCATCCATATTCGGGAGGTTCCATCCATTTCTTTTACAGAAATACCTGACGAGGTACGGGATATCTTCTTTTCTTTTTCTAAGTGGAGGAACGTCAATTGGATAAACGTTCAAGCGATAATAGAGGTCTTCCCGAAAAATCCCATCTTCTACAAGATTCGTAATATCACGGTGGGTTGCTGTAATAATACGGACATTCAATGGGATTTCCTTCGTACTCCCAATCGGAGATACTTTCTTTTCCTGAAGCACACGCAATAAGGCCACCTGCATAGAATGCGGGATTTCACCTATCTCATCAAGAAAGATCGTCCCCTTTTGAGCCTGTTCAAATTTTCCTTTATAGCCTTGCCGTCTTGCCCCGGTAAAAGCCCCCTCGACATAGCCAAAAAGCTCACTTTCCATAAGTTCTTTCGGAATCGCTCCGCAATTTAACGAAATAAATGGACCATCCTTTCGGGGGCTGTTGTCATGAATGGCTCGAGCAATTAGCTCTTTTCCTGAACCGGTTTCACCTGAAATAAACACGGTGGTATCTGTTGGAGCTACAAGCTTAACTTTGGCTAACGTATTTTGAAAAACCTCACTCGTTCCACACTCTCCTTTAAAGATAAAGGGTTTTGCATGACTTTGTGCTTGAAAAGATACATTTTTACGATGAGTAAGCACTTTTGAAAGGAAAAAGCAGCTTCCGATGATCCTGTTGTTTTCCTTCGAATGAAAAGGCATTTCAGCATCAATTTTGTATCCGTTATGTAATAGTTCGTACAGGTTCATTCCGATCGATTGAGGGAACCCTTCACGAAGCGGTTTACTAGCGGATATGATCATTTGTTTTTGATTACATACCAGGAAGAGCTGGTTTTGATAGGTCTCTGCCAGGGGGCCTGCTTGCTGGAAAAGTGTCATTTCTTCCAAATAGGCCTGCTTGCTGATATCTTTTTCAATTGCATAAGAAATCGATGTGACCATTCCAAGCATAAAGGGGTGAGAATAGTTAACTGGGCATGAAACATCAATTACACCCATTAGGTTTCCATTTTCATGAAAAATAGGTGTGGCGGAACAGCTCCATTGATGGGAAGCGACGGAGTAATGTTCAGCCCCATTAATAGTAACCGCTTCTTTTGTTTGTAACGCTGTCCCAATTGCATTTGTACCGACCTCAGCCTCAGTCCAGCGCACCCCTTCAACAAAATTAATTTTTCTAGCATCGGATAAGGTTTGTTTGTTTCCTGTTAATGATAGAACATATCCATCCGGATCGACCAAAAGTGCCATCATTCCAGAATCTTTTATTGCCTGATCCATCTTTTTTATATAAGGGGAGGCTATTTCGATCAGCAGAGAATTCTTTTCTTTTTTGGCATCTAGTTCTTCTTTTGATAATAAATCCAGGCCTTTATTTAAATAAGGGTTTACCATTTCTTTTTTACAGCGGTGCCAGGATTCCGAAATTCGTTTGTTCAAACGTGCTGAATCAAGAATTCCTTCTTTAACAAATCGTTTCCAAGCATCAAAATAAAAAGTAGTATTCATACAACCTCCCCTAATCATAAGAAATATTTTCTACATTGATTTGAGATAGATTACTTGTTGTAAATTTTACGAAGAAAAAAAGGAGTATTAGAAGAAATCCGTCAAAACGTGGTGGATAAACGTACAATTCTAATTATACAAAACTAGGAATGCGCTTTCAATCAAACGATTGTCATTATATAGAAAATTCAAAAAAGCTACGCGTATTAGACGCGTAGCCTGATAATTTAATAGAATAATTATAATGAAGGATTTACTAGTATCTTAATTTGGTTCTTGTTCCTTTTCTTAAACATGAACAGCATGTCCAACGGCACTAAATAAGGCTTCTTGGATTGCCTCAGAAAGACTAGGGTGGGCGGCAATAAATTGTTCCATACTGTCCGTTGTCAACTCCGCATGGAGCATGACGGTACCTTGTCCAATCAGTTCGGTGGCATGTGGCCCAACAATCGAAACCCCAACGATTTCCCCATACTCTGGTTCAACAAACACCTTTACCTTTCCAACTCGTTCATTGGAAATTAACGCCTTCCCGTTTGCGGAGAACGGAAACTCCCCAACTCGTATGTCACCATATTGGTCGATGGCCTCCTTTTCCGTTAAACCTACGCTGGCAATCTCAGGTGAGGTATAAATACAGCGGGGCACAGCACGATAATTTACCTGTGTATCTACCCCGCAAGCGTTTAAGGCGGCAACTGTTCCCTCATGGAAAGCCACATGGGCCAATTGAATCCCGCCGATGACGTCTCCACAGGCATAGATATTCGGGATGTTTGTTTGCATTTGCTCATTTACTAGAATTCCTTGTCTTGAAAAATCAATGCCGATGTTCTCAAGACCCAAGCTATTCACCCTTGGCTTACGGCCAATCGAAACGAGGACCAAATCTGACTCAAGCTCATGGAGACCTTTGTCGTTTTCAAATAACGCCTTCTTCTGATCCTTATTCAAATCTTTTAGTCTGGTAGAAGGATAGATCGTTACACCGTCGTTTTCAAGCTCCTTATGTAAGATCGCAGCTACAGCCTTATCTTCTCCCGGCAACAGCTGATCCGCCATTTCAACAATGGTGACTTTTGTTCCCAATCTGCTAAAAATACTAGCAAACTCGCAGCCGATTACACCTCCGCCGATAATAAGTAATGAGGAAGGAATGGACTGAAGCGACATCGCCTGACCACTATGGATGATCCAATCGCCGTCAAATGATGCAAATGGCAGTTGAATTGGTTCAGAGCCTGCAGCGATAATCACTTTGTCTGCCGTTATCTCTTCTTGTTTCCCATTATGTTCAATCTGTAAAACCCGGCTCGTTTGGAAAGATGCCGATCCCTTTACTACCTTCACTTTATTTTTCCTCATTAAAAATTGGATTCCTTGTACCAGCGTCGAAACAATTTTGTTTTTACGACCCTGGACGGCATTCCAATCAATCTCAATGCTGCCGGAGGGCAGACGAATCCCAAACTCACTCGCATGTTGAAATTTATTGTACACTCCAGCACTTTCTAAGAGGGCTTTAGTAGGCATGCACCCCTCATTTAAACATGTGCCTCCAAGCGGTCCCTGGTCTATTATTGTCACTTCATGCCCCTGCTGGGCTGCAGTAATTGCAGCCACATATCCAGCAGGACCACCCCCTATAATTGCGATCAGAGTCATAAGAGTTCCCTTCTTTCTATAAAAGCATGGTTATCGGCTCTTCTAAATACTGCTTGACCGTTTGTAAAAATGCTGCAGCTGGGGCGCCATCAAGTACACGGTGGTCAAATGTCAGACTGAGCGGAAGAATGCTTCTTCTTTCTAAATTTTCACCAATATAGGTTGGGGTATCATAAACAGCGCCGACACCAAGAATCCCTGTTTCAGGTGGATTTAAGACTGGTGTGAAATGCTCAACACCGTAGGACCCGAGATTACTAATCGTAAACGTGGAACCTTGCATTTCCTCGAGATTAAGCTGAGCTTGTCTTGCTTTTTGTGCTATGGTTTTAATGTTTCGAGACAAATCAATAAGAGAACATTTATCAGCATCACGGATGACTGGAACCACTAACCCTTTTTCAAGCGCAACAGCCATGCCAAGATGAACACTCTTGAACAAATGAATTTTATCGTCCAAATACGCACTATTCATTTCCCCGTGCTTCTGTAGTGAGAGCACAACGGCACGAGCAATAAAGTCGGTCACCGTTAATTTTTGATCATAATGATTTTGTACGGTTTGGGCTATTTGCTTTTGTAAAGCCATTAAATCCGTTACATCGGCCTTCATGTTAATCGTTAGCTGTGCTGTTTTTTGCAGGCTGTCGTACATGCGTCGAGCAATCACTTTTCGGATTCCGCTGACCGGGATTTGCTGAGTCTCCTCTAATGGCTTCACATGAGTTTCGAATGTTTCTTTTTTCTCCTCAGCCTGTGGCGAAGCTGAATTCTTTATGGCTGCCTCTACATCTTCCTTTGTTATTCTTCCTCCAGGACCCGTTCCTTTGATATTTTCAATAGTAAGATTGGCTGCTTCCGCGATTTTCCTTGCGACTGGGGAAATTTTCACGCGATTCCGAGCCGTCCTTACTGAAGTGATAGGCTCCGTCTGTTCATTTACAGATGTGGCATTTTCCACTTCAGGTTTTTGGTCTTCTTCGACTGCCAACGCAGCAGCTACTTCTTCACCCGGGAGTCCGATATAACAAATCACAGTCCCAGGCGGAACCCCTTCTCCTTCGGGAACAGCAATTTTCAATACTGTTCCCTCCGCAGGAGATTCCACATCAATTTCAATTTTTTCTGAACTGACGCTTGCAATCGGCTCACCCTTTTCGACAGGGTCTCCGACTCCTTTATTCCATATCGATACAGTGCCTTCTTTCATGGCCATTCCCAATTTCGGCATCACCACTTCTACCGCCATGTCTATCTCTCCTTCCCGCTCTCTGATTTATACTTCCAGGGGTGCACCTACTAGTTCTGCTGCCACTTTGACCACTGTTTCTACCTTAGGCAGATAAATATCCTCAAGCACAGGTGAGAAAGGTACAGGAGTGTGCGGTGCCGTAATTCGTTTAATTGGGGCATCAAGTGTGTCGAATCCTTTATCGGCAACAAGTGCTGCGATATCTGTAGCAATACTGCATCTCGGATTTGCTTCATCGATAACGATTAAACGGTTGGTTTTTGCTACGGAGGAAAGAATCGTTTCTTCATCCATAGGTGACAAGCTGCGCGGATCAACGACTTCCACTTCAATTCCTTTTACTGAAAGTTGCTCGGCAGCTTCCAATGCGGTATGTACCATCTTGCCAACCGCTACAATGGTTACATCTGACCCATTCCGTTTAATATCTGCTTTTCCAATTGGAATCGTATAATAGCCTTCTGGAACATCGCCTGTCATATTATAGAGTGTTTTATCCTCAAAAAAGATGACAGGATCATTATCTTCGATCGCAGCGAGTAATAGTCCTTTTGCTTCATAAGGTGTGGATGGGACAACCACTTTCACACCTGGAATCGCAGTAAACAGTGCATATAAACTTTGAGAGTGCTGGGCCGCTGCTCTAAATCCGGCACCATGCATGGTTCGGATTGTAACTGGAACCTGTGCCTTGCCCCCGAACATATAGCGGAACTTTGCCCCTTGATTTAATACTTCATCTAAACAGCTACCAATAAAGTCGTTAAACATTAATTCAGCAATTGGCCTTAGACCGGTTGATGCCGCCGCCATCGCTGCGCCCATATAACCGGCTTCTGTAATAGGGGTATCCAAAATTCTTTCCCGTCCAAACTCCTGAACAAGCCCTTTCGTGACCCCGAGAACTCCGCCCCATGCATCTTCATCCTGTAAGTGATCCACTTCAGCCCCGCCGGCCACGTCCTCACCTAATAAAATGACATTTTCGTCCTTACGCATGGCAAATTTCATTGCCTCATTAATCGCCGCTGACATACTTAATTTCCTTGTCATAATCGAATTCCTCCCTTTAATTAGTCAATCCGAATAATATTACTGATTTCTAAACTTACAAATTCGGGCTGCTCCTATAGGCCGTCCTTTTTGATCCACCTTTTGCAGGGTCCTCAATTTTAATAAGACACGTATACATCAGTTAACAATTCTGAAGGACTTGGGTACGCACTTTCTTCACTGAATTTCACAGCTTGATTAACCGCTTCTTCAACTGAATTTTCTAAATTGGTTATTTCGTTTTCAGGTAATAGCCCCTGGTTTAACAAGTGATTTCTATACAGTAGAATCGCATCTTTATCCGTTTTATGTTCGACCTTGTCTTGCTCTGTTTTGTATTTTTGGGCATCTCCTTCGAAATGGCCATAATTTCGATACGTTACACATTCAATTAGTGTTGGACCTTCCCCGCGGCGTGCCCTCGCGATAGCTTCTTCTGCAGCTTGGTAGACTGCGAGTACATCTTTTCCATCCACTTTAATACCAGGGATATTATAGCCAATCGCCCGATCGACAATGGATTTACAGCTGGACGCGTAGGTAAATGGAGTGGCTTCTGCATAGCCGTTATTTTCGGCAACAAAAACGACTGGAAGATTCCAAATGGCTGCAAGATTAATTCCCTCATGGAAAGTCCCATGGTTTTGGGCGCCATCCCCAAAGAAGCAAACGCTAACATCTCCAGTTTTTTTATACTTCGCTGTTAAGGCAGAACCGCATGCGAGGGGGAAGCCGCCTCCGACAATTCCATTGGCACCCAGCATCCCTTTATCAAGATCGGCGATATGCATGGATCCTCCCTTTCCTTTGCATAATCCAGTTACTTTCCCGTAGATTTCCGCCATCATTCCATTTAAATCACAGCCTTTGGCAATACAATGACCGTGGCCGCGATGGGTGCTTGTTATACTATCTTTATCGGTTAAATGGGCACAAACGCCCACAGCAATGGCTTCTTCCCCAGCGTATAAATGAACAAATCCTGGCAGGATTCCCTGTGCAAATAACTCATGCACTCTGTCCTCAAAATAACGGATTTCTAGCATTTTTTGATACATCCATTGTGCTTTTTCCTTTGTTAACGCTACATCTTTACTATCCATTGTTCTCATTTTTTCAGCCTCCCTGGAAAAATTCATTACAACTTTATTAATGCAAGAACCGTGCCAAGAAACGGAAGCAACATTCCCGAGGCTTTAACGACATTACGGTACAAAAAAAGAGACAAAACGATACAACTGTCTCGTTTTGTCTCTTTTTGATTACTTTTTTGGTGAATGAACCGCGGCTGAAAAAATCATTTGATAATGAATTCTGCATTATTTCCCTTTTTATCGATAGCTTTAAGACGGGTATTGATTTCATCCGTAACCCCTTTTGTCGTGTACTTCCCACCAATGTCCGGTGTTAAAATTCCATCTCTTGTTACGCTTTCGATAACATTCAATAATATGCCGCCAAGTTCTTCTTCACCGTAGTGATCTAACATCATTTTTGCAGTCCAAATCTGTCCAATCGGGTTTGCAATACCTTTACCAACAATGTCTGGAGCTGAGCCATGAACAGGTTCAAACATGGAAGGAAATTTTCCATTTACATTGATGTTCGCCGCTGGAGCAATTCCGACGCTACCCATGATAGCAGCACCTAAATCTGTCAAAATATCTCCAAACAAATTACTTGCAACAATTACATCAAATCTTTCCGGACGGGTAACGAAAAATGCAGATAAAGCATCGATATGTTGTGAGTCTGTATTTATTTCTGGATAATCCTTTGATACTTCTTCAAACACATGATCCCAAAAAGGCATAGAATGAAAGATTCCGTTTGATTTTGTTGCGCTAGTTACATGTTTTCTACGCTTTTTTGCTAATTCAAAAGCATAACGCATGGCCCTTTCTGTCCCTTTTCTTGAAAAAATTGCATTCTGAATGGCTATTTCATCTTCACCTTGAAATATCTTTCCTCCAACCGAGCTATATTCACCTTCACTATTCTCTCGAACTACAATTAAGTCAAAGTCTTTTGGATTTAATAGAGGAGACCTAACACCATCAATTACTTTTGCTGGACGAATATTAATTACTTGCTCAAATTCACGACGGATTTTAATTAGAAGGCCCCATAATGAAACATGATCAGGAACAAGCTTTAAGTTACCTACTGCTCCTAAAAAAATACTATCAAAATCTTTTAATCTCTCAAGGCCATCTTCCGGCATCATTTTACCATGTTCGAGATAGTACTCACAGCTCCAAGGAAAGCTAGTAAACTCAAACCTTAATCCTCCATGAATGTCCGATAACGTTTTCAAAATTTCTGTTGCTGCTGGAACTACCTCTTTACCAATTCCGTCTCCAGGGATGTTAGCAATCTTTAATGTTTTCATCGTCAATCTCCTCACTGTTCTATATTGTAATTCGAGAAATCAATCGTCGGTATTCAGTCGACTGTATCTATATTTTGATTCTATAAAAACGATCATATCATTCACTTTACTTTTATTAAGTTTGGCGGTACTTCTCCCTGGAGTCCAGCTACTAAGTTAACAGCTGCCATCATGTCCATTTTAAACCGAGTTTCATAGGTGGCAGAGCCGATATGGGGCAGTGTCACCACATTATCCATAGCGAGGAAAGGATGATCCTTTTCAATCGGTTCTTGAACAAAAACATCTAGCCCTGCTCCAAGAATTCCCCTTGTTTTTAGTGCATGGATTAAGGCTTGTTCGTCAACTGTTTTTCCTCTTGACCCATTAATAAAAATGGCGGTCTCTTTCATCAACTCGAATTCCCTTTTCCCGATTAACTTTTCAGTCTCGGGAGTTAAAGGCGTCATCAAACAAACAAAATCAGACTGTTTTAAGAGATCATCCAATGAACAATAGGTTGCATTGTATTTCTGTTCCGCTTCCTCATTCCGCGAACGGTTGTGATATAAAATTTCCATATCAAACCCACAGTAAGCTCTTTTGGCTATCGCTGTCCCTACTCTTCCCATACCAATAATCCCTAATACTTTATGGTGCACATCGACTCCAAACCATTTTTCTTCGAGGTCAGATTTCCATTGTCCTGTTTTTACCCATTGATCTAACTCAGGAACCCTTCTTGCTGAAGATAGAATTAACCCAAAAATAGTATCTGCCACTGTATCATTCAAAATATCCGGAGTATTTGTAGCCATTACTCCATGTTCTGCCAATGCAGATAAATCAAGATTGTCATAACCAACAGATGTATTACACACAATTTTTAAATTAGGTGCTTGTCCTAACAGTTCTTGATCGACTTTAAGCTTGGATCCCAATATGCCTTGTGCCTCTTTCAGTTCTTCAAGAAATACAGGATACGTTTGTGAATCTAATTTCTCAAAATAGGTTACATCCAATGTGTCTTGAATAAAATCCAATACTTTTTTATCGACTTTTTTATAAACAATTACTTTTGGTTTCATTGAAGATTCCCCATTTCTTTAACATGTTATAACCAAGAATCATTTGATTAAGTGTTTTTTTATCCCGTTTATTGAGTGTTGTTTAAACTTAGAAAAAATCAAACAAGTTTCAAAACAGCGTTTTTCATGAAGGTCATAAGAAAAGCTTTAACACATTTTAATGCTAACGCTACGCTAATCTTAATGCAACACTGTAAAGTTGTTATATTATCGTTCTATTATTCTATACTTAGCAATCTCCCGTTCGTAAAGGTCCTCCCCATGTGTATCATAGACAACCATAACTGGGAAATCCTTAACAATAAGTTGACGGACAGCCTCTGGGCCCAGATCTTCATATGCTACAACTTCTGCGGATTGGATTTTATCGCTTAAAAGCGCAGATAGACCGCCAACGGCAGAAAAACAAATGGCTTGATGATCTTTGCATGCGTCTTTCACTGATTGACCCCGCGGTCCTTTTCCAATAACCCCCTTAACCCCGTATTCAAACATGGCCGGTGCATAGGGGTCCATGCGGGAGGCTGTTGTAGGAGCGATGGATCCAATCACTTGACCAGGTTTAGGAGGTGTAGGTCCAGCGTAAAAGATGATATGGTTTTTCAGATCAACAGGAAGTGGTTGATTTTTGCCCAACAGTTCGAGAAACCGCTTATGGGCAGCGTCTCTGGCTACATAAATAATTCCATTTAGAAAGATTTCATCCCCTGCGTGTAGATTTAAAACATCCTCAATAGTAAGAGGTGTTTGTAAGTAGACTTTAGCCATTAATTAGCACCTTCCTATTGCAAATTTAGAGTACATAAGATTTTTTACGTGCAGCATGGCACTGGATATTCACAGCTACTGGAAGAGCCGTAATATGGCATCCATAGGTCTCAGCAGCTACCCATAATGCCGTATTCGTACCACCCAATCCCTGTGGACCAATTCCCAGCTTGTTAATCTCTTCGAGTAATTCTTTTTCTAGCTGGGCAATATGCGGTTCGTGATGATGCACGCCAATTTCACGAAGTACGGCCTCCTTAGCAATCTCCGTTACCTTATCAAAGGTTCCACCAACGCCTACCCCCACTACGATAGGAGGACATGCTCTTCCTCCAGCCGCTTCGATCGTATCCAATACAAATTTTTTCACCCCTGCCACTCCTTCTCCAGGGAGCAAGAATTTCATCGCACTCATATTTTCACTTCCGCCACCCTTAGGCAGAACCGTTAATTTAATCTTGTTACCTGGAACGATTCTGGTGTGGATCACACCCGGGGTATTATCGTTTGTATTTATTCGAAGCAATGGATCCCCTACGACTGAATTACGAAGGTATCCCTCTTTATAGCCTTTTCGAATGCCATCATGAATCGCAGCTTCAAAGTCTCCTCCCTCAAAGTGCACTTCCTGGCCTACTTCCGCATAAACAACGGTAAGCCCTGTATCATGGCAGTAAGGTCTGTCTTCTTTGGCAGCCAAGTTAGCGTTTTCAATTAACTGCTCAAGAATCGACTTTCCCAACGGAGACTGTTCTGTTTCCAAAGCCTTATGGAATCCATTCACAATGTCTTCCGGCAAGTAATAGCAAGCCTCCCAGCAAAGTACAGAGACGGCATCGCGAATCTGTTCTACAGAAATCTTTCTCATTCATCATCCATCCTTTTAACTTTTTTGTTTACGTACAAACTATATAGCAGGAAAAGGTCGATCGGCGCCCCTCACTGTTTGTGCCTTGAATCAAGTATAGAATAAAAAAACATTCATGCATAATGAAGATTTATGAATGTTTTAATCGACATATCCAATCAAAACTGATAATATCGTAGTCGAAAGGAGGAGAGGTACTTTGGAACTTAGCTGGCTAAATACATTTATAACAGCTGCAGAAGAGGGAAATTTCAGGAGAACTGCGGACAGACTCCATGTTGCCCAGTCAACGGTCACACTTCATATTCAAAATATTGAAGAAGAGCTCGAAACTCAGCTGTTCGACCGCGTCGGTAGATCAGTTCGGTTAAATCCAACAGGAAGCGGATTCTTACAGTACGCCAAAACCATTTTGGAGAATTACAACGAGAGCATAGAATATGTCGCAAGGCGTCTTCAGGGTTACCAGGAAACCATCAAAATCTCTGTATCTACGGTAGTTGCAACAACCTATCTTCCAAATTGGATTAGAGAGTTTCGCAATGTGAGTCCAGAAACAGAGTTCTCAATTGAAGTGACGGATTCGAGATCAGTAGTAGCGAGCGTGATCAATCAGGAGTGTGACATCGGCATTGGCCGAATTCCCGGCATACAGGAACAATTGGAAAGCATTGAACTATATAACGACCCAATTGTTTTGGTTGGTCCAAAAGGCGTTGGTGTACAAAATGAAAGAGAGGTAAGTACGAACGAGATCTTTCATGAAAATTTACTATTCACCTATAACCATCCGCTATACTGGGATGATCTGTTATTTCAACTTCGACAACACGTATCTAATGTTAGAACCATGAAGGTAAGCAAGGTACACGTTTCCGTTGAATGGATTAAGGAGGGGATGGGCATATCCTTTCTTCCGCTCTCAACAGTGAAAGACCAGGTCGAGAAGGGAAATATCGATAGGATTCCTTTTCCATACTTCTCTCTCCCGTCTGCACACACCTATTTACTGACACGTAAGAACCAAAACCAGACAATCAATAGCTTTATCGAGCTAATTTCAAGAAGAGAATTTACTTTTAAGGGAGATCAACAATAAGCCAGGAGTTTAACGAGCGTTGTTGCAATGGGGCGTTCCTTTTATATATTCCTGATAATGTATATACATAGTTGATGCATTTCGTTGGTTTTTATCCGTTTATCATGCCACTTATCCTGTACACAAAAAAAGATGATGATCGCTTTAGTTCTAAAACGATTATCATCTTTGGTTAACAATATCCAAGCAATTCTCTTTATAAGAGCAACTAAAAGTACACAGTGATGCTTTAGAACTCTCTAAGTAACTCGAATTCTACCAACTCTTCTATTTCGATTTTGATCTTTAATATTCAGTGATCTTTGGGATTTGGTGATATCCGGAAAAGTTATGAGACCAGCCTTAAAAAGGGCATATCCAATAAAGGTAGCAAAGACCGTACTTCCGACCAGAAACCAGATGAATCTTCTGCCAACAATTCGAAACATATTTTCACCTCTTTAACCTCTCATTGATGATAAATATGATGAAATCATCTTTTTTATGTCGTCTATTGAACTCTGCCATCCTTCCTGCCCGAGAATTCTAAAGAGTTTTGCTGTAAACATTACAAACAGTGTCATCTTTTGTTCAGTTTGTTTAGAGCGTTCAATGTAAGTAATTGAGGAGGTTTATACATACCTCCTCTTCTTCCATTTGTCATCCAAAGGGACAATGAGCTTATTGATCCAAGTGACCACAACCCTCTCAAGGTCGTCAGGTGAATTCGATTATAACAGTTTTAATTTGAAGTTGTTGATTATTTTCCGTCTGGTCATTCGTTTCGATGTAGCGATTTGCTTAGTACACAAAAAGGCTTCGCTATTAATTACACGAAACCTCTCATTTTTATATTTTAAAAATAACTTGTTTATTTTTTAAAGCCTATTTGTGGTATGTCTTGCGTTGAAAGATATAACCTTTAATTAATGCTTACTCATAACTGTTGCACCAGGCTTAATAGGTTGTTTTTGTGTTTTTACTTCTTGTGCTGCACCCGCTGCTATTCTTTCTTCTTGTGCATAACGAATTAGTGCCAAATAACGATAAACGAAATGAGCAAATTTAGTATATGGAGCTGTAAAGAATAGAGCTGCAACACTGCCTAAATGGATTGCCAATAAAATCCCCATTGCAGCAGTATCACGAGCCAGTAACAAGATCATCCCAGTTACCGCAACAGTCAATAATACAACTGCAAAAGAAGTTCCTGATTGTTGAGCACCTTTATCATGGACTTCAGAGTCACTTTTGGCTTTAAGAGCCAATAGTCCAACAACCCCAATAATGATTCCTAGTCCACCCAGGATCCCTAGAATTACTACTGGATGGTACAGAGGATAAGGAGCCGGAATGTGTAAAACGTGTGCATAAAATGCGCCTAATGCTGTTGAAGCTAAATCTAGCATAAATCCATAAGATACAAAATGGTGAAGCTTACGGCGAGTAGTCGAAGGTTCGTCAGTTGGATACGTACAGCCTGATCCTTCTCCACCAAGATAGCGAAGGCTTAACGCATATTTTGTACCAGTAACAAAATCTTTTCCAATAACTTTCTCTGATTTTGTTGACTTAATATCTTGCCAGTATCTGCTCATTCCTAAAATCCAGCCACCAACCATCCACATTCCTAATACCAAGAAAACAACAATCATTACAACTTCAGAAAGAGACTCATAGAATGCACCTGTTCCTAGATGCGTCTTCAAAAGTCCTGAAGTTCCGTTGGTTCCTATAATTAATGCGACCATTAAAATGATCGCAAAGAAAAATGTGATCCAAAAGCCGCTGCGCTTTTCTCCGAGTCCTTTGGCAAATACTCTTGGGCTTGCATATTTTCGGTATGTTTCTTCGCGCAATTGAGCAAACAACTTTGGCGGATTAATGCCAAACTCGTGCGGTGTCGTAAATGGACAGGCATAATAGCAGTCCCGGCAATCATGGCACAAATTAGCCAAATAAGTCATGTCATTATCAGTAAAATCCCGGCGCAACTCTATCGATTGCCATACAGCACAGTATCCTTCGCAATAACGGCAGGCATTACATAATTTCATTTGACGTTTTCCATCATCTAGTAGCTCTTTTGACTGCATTTGCTGCTTCCTCCCCTGCAATTCTCCCTAAAACAGCGCCCATCGTGAGTCCAAAACCAGCCAGATACCCACGGCGCAGTACATTACCTGCTGCCATTTCTCCTGCTGCAAACATATTGTTACAGAGGCGTCTATCCTTCCACTTGATCCTTGCCTGTTCGTTTACTTCTACCGCAAGGTAGGTAAATGTAATCCCAGTCTTCAGTGGATAGGCATAAAATGGAGGCTTATCAATCCGTACCGCCCAATGGCTTTTTAACGGTGTTAATCCTTCTGTTTTACAGTTGTCTAGCTCAGCTGGATTAAATGTTCCTGGGCGAACGGCCTTGTTAAAGTCATGAACGGTCTTAGCCACTACTTTAGGATTAAGACCAAGTTTTTCAGCCAATTCCTCGATTGATCCGGCAGAAATTGGTTCGAATACCGAAGGCATGAATTTTCCAAGTGCCTTACTGTCAATAATCGAGTATGCAACTTGATTGGGCTGCCGGGCAATGAGTCCACCCCAAATAGCATATCGTTTTGGCCAAAAATCTTCTCCCTCGTCGTAGAACCTCTGACCATTCTTATTTACCACAATCCCAAATGGTACACTGTCAAGACGGGTAACAATTCCTCCGTCAAACTTTGGTGCCCTGCCATCAACCGCAACGGCGTGAAACGCGTCTGGTTCTCCTACCTGTGCTGCACCTTTATTAAGAAGCATTTCAAGAACATTACCTTGATTATATGGGGTACCACGAATGATAAAATTCTCAGCAGCCTCTCCCCAGTAACGTTTGTGCCATTCTATATTTGCTTCAAAACCGCCCGAAGCAAATATAATAGCTTTCGCTTTGATCGTCTCGATCCCGTTATTCCTGCGAACTTTAGCAGCCTTGAACTCAGTGCCATTCATTTCTATATCTTCAAGCATTGAATCGTACCAGACTTCTACCCCTTTTACCTTAGCGGTTTGATAGTATGAATTTATCACAGCCTTGCCGCCGCCAAGTTGAAAAATATTCGTTCTTCCTAAATGAAGGGTTCCGGAAAGTGCCGGCTGCCATTGAATCCCCTGCTTGTTAAGCCAGTCCGGGAGTTCTTCGGATTTACGCACAACTAATCTTGCAATTGATTCATTTATTTCCCCTCCTGCAACACGCCTTAAATCCTCCATAAATTCTTCCTCAGGATAAGTGCCTGTCATATACTTGTTCTCACGTGTATTCATCACCCTATAATCCCGGGTGAGTCGGCTATTTCCGCCCCGATAAAATTTAGGAGCCCGTTCAATGACCAGCACCTTTACCCCTCGATCACGAGCTGACAGTGCAGCACTTAGGGCAGCGTTCCCGCCGCCGACTACTAAAACATCAGTCTCCATATTTTAAAACTCCTTTCAAATTAACCTTTTAGCTAACTAATTGGTTAAGCGTTTACAAAAGAAAAAGAGATTTCTAATTTACTGGTCAAAAAAGAAAAGAAGGGATACTCCTTTTCTTAATATGAAAACTGATCAAGCCATCATGGCATCCTTCTTACCAACAAAAATGGAGGTAGGTACATAGGCGTAGCCTTCCATTAGCCTTCTTGCAGTCCGGCCATTGCCAGCCTGTGCCACTAACCATTCTTCTCCTATTTTATCTACGGATGCATCGGCATATAAAGTTCCTGAAGGATGCCCTACACTAATGCCAGTATGTGTATTTAGAACAATTTGATTAGGGATCGTTCCATTAATTTTTGCAGCTGCTGCAAGAGCCATCGCCCCACTCACTGCATGTGCGCTATGAAGAGATCCCATCGTAATATAGCGTGAAAGAACATCAACATCTTCTTGTTTAACAAGCTGTTGATTGACTGTTTTATATTCTTTTGGCTTCGAAATCATCGCAATTTTCGGCAATGCATGGGTTGAAGGAGAGACATGTTCGCCTTCTTTAATCAGGCCGATCTTAATCCCGGCTTTAACACGAATTTTCTCTAAGGTATTAAGCAATACAGTATTCCCGTTAACTTCATTGGGAAGCTCTGTTCCTGTTTGCCCGACATCTTCTGCCCGAACAAACACCAGCGTATTAACACAATCAACAATACTTACCTCATACTCCTGGCCATTCTCCAACTTGATGAAATCTGTTGGGCTATTGGTAGGAAGTGTTTTTCCTGTAAAGGTTCCGCCCGCATCTAAAAAGTTAAGCATGATTCTGGACGATGAACCAGGAACACCGGCAATTGAAAATCCCCCCTCATATTGAATTTGCCCATTTTTTACAGGTATTTCTGCAACAATAATTTTTTTTGTATTTGTGTTGTATATTTTTACGGAAGTAATGGGTTCAGTTAATGGAACATATCCTTCTTCGACGGCATACAGACCTACTGCAGTGACAAAATTTCCGCAGGTTACATTATAGTCAACCACTTGGCGATCTAGGCTCACCTGGCCAAAAGTATAATCAATATGCGCATCAGGAAGAGAGGATGGACCGACAATTGCTAATTTACTAGTTGTTGAGGTTCCTCCTCCCAAACCATCAATTTGGCTGTTGTCAGGACTGCCATAAATCCTTAAGATGACCCCATCCCTTAATGTTTCATCTGCAGGGAGGTCTGATCTTCTTAGTATGAGCCCCTTACTTGTCCCGCCTCTCATAATAACAGTTGGTATCTTGTGTAATTGACCATAATCAAACATACTTTAACCTCCATTGAATTTTTTTTATAACTAAAATATAGAAAAATATTATGTTTAAGTTTTGACTAATTCATCTCAAACGACTTAAAGATGAAATGATTCTGGCAACCTAATATTGTTTTTTAAGTATTAGAGATTTGTGCTGCTGAATAAGGAATATCTGACTTGGTTCAATTGATATTTAAAAGTTATCATACTATAAAGAATAAAAAAAATATTGATTGTTTATTACCTATCATAAAAACCTTTTATGATAGAGAGAAAAAGTTTATATTTGTTTCAAATAAAAGGATTCTTGAATTTTACATAAATTAAGTGTAAATCAAATTTGGAAGACTGAAGAATTTACAAGGATATGTACATGTTTTTCGGGGGCAGTTATATAGTACTTTTTTATTTATACCACACAATTTCACTGGATACTTGAACGAGAAAAAGGTAATCCCTCTAACAGAAGGTCCAACATAACGGTTACTGCCAGAAGGTCTGCTGACCCTCCCGGACTGATGTTTCTTCCAATGAATTCCTTGTCCATTTCAAACACCATCTCCATACCTTGAGGTGTTAACGTCCCCCCTAAATCAAGTACCTGTTGGGCATAACGTTGAACATATTCCAGAGTTTTTAAATCATGTCTTGCAACGATATTGGTATCCTCGTTTACCGCCATTAAATGAAGGAGTACCTGCACTAGAATATCGTTGATATGAAAGGATTTTAAAGATTTTAATTTCCTTATTACAGGAAGAGAGTAATTCCGCACGGTAGCAAAGCCGCTTTCTACTTCTCCACGTATACCCCTCAGACCATATTTCAGAAAAAGTTTTTCCCCGTAAGTAAGACCTTTGGACTTGTTCAAGAAAGTTAGTTCCCTTAAACATAAACCCTTAGTCATTAGAGAAACCTTCTCACAGATTATCTCGATATCCATGTTTTTGGATTCATTTTCCATCATACTGCAAGAAGCTGCCGCACAAATGACACCTAAGGAAAAAATTAGACCTTTATGAGTATTTACACCGTCCGTTGCCTCAAACATCACTTTTTCAGCATTAATCCCAAGGCCTCTTAAGGCTTGAAACAGTTCTTCAGGATTTTTCCCTGAGTACTTTACGCCTTCAACAACACAGTAAGAGAAATAGTTACTCAGTGCAGAGCTGCTGTCTATAAACGTAAAGAAATCCATATCGGTATGTGCCCCTTTGTTGAATCTGTCAACAAGCCCAGGTTTGGGGCTAGCGGAAACCTCATAAAGTAAAGCACGCAGCGCTTTTTGCGAAATGGTTTGCATCCAGGATTCCTCCATGTTTGATCTTTTTCTCCTTTCAAGCTTGCTAACATATTAAAAATATGACCAAACCCCATAATCTCCCTGGGGGCTTATCGGAGTTTGGCCTTCATAGCTAACTTAAGATATAATTTTTATATAAGAATCAACCATACTATGGATCTTCTCAATGAGAGTTTCTACTGTATGTCCCCTGTTCCGAGCGCAAATATGGGCAGCCTGTTCACAGAGCAGGCATTTACGTTTTGAATTACCTAAGGTTTCTCTCGAAATAGGCCTTCCATCAACCCCTATGACATCTAAATCAAACAGCCGGCCAAGTGGATGCTCATTCTCAATCTTAAGCATAAGTGCTTTTAAAGAGCGTTCATCTGTTTTCACCACAAAGAACGCCTCAAATCCAGTATCTGGATTTTTGGAATCATAATACTCCAATCCACAATCGGTCTCCTTGAGTTTTTTAACCAGTGCATTGCAGCCCTCACGGAAAATAATAGAACTGTCTGGCGTTTTCTTACTCTCACCTGGCATATTCACTGTGAATGATACCAATGGCAATCTGTATTTCTCGATTAATTCCTTCTGATGTGATGCCCTAAACTCACGAGCCTCTAATAATTGCTCAAGAGTTATTAGTTGGGTTGCAGTCATCTTTAAGAATCCTTCTTTACCTGGTGAATCACATCAATCACTGATCCATCCCGATACTTAACCACACCGACAATCTTATCTTCTACCTTGATTGGTTCCGGAATTCCGACTATTTGGCTAGCTTTTGCCATAAGTGCTTCAATGGACATAACCGGCAGATTTGCTTTTTTTAGGCTATGATACAAATCCTGCCTACGAGGATTCACAGCAATCCCTTGGTCTGTAACCAATACATCAATTGAGCAGCCCGGGGTGACTACCGTATGCACCCTGTCGAGAATAGTTGGCATCCTGCCCCTTATGAGTGGAGCGACAATAATTGCGCAGGCTGCACCCGCAGCTGAATCACAGTGTCCGCCTGAGGCGCCGCGAATGACTCCGTCAGACCCGGTAATGACGTTCACATTAAAATCAAGATCGATTTCTAATGCGCTTAATACTGTTACATCTAATTGATTTACTGCACTTCCAGGATTATCCGGACTTGCATAATACTCAGCATCAATCTGTTGGTGAAACCGATTATTTTTTAGTGATTCATCTGCTTTAAGATCAAAGCCTTGTACATCTAGCAATCTTTTAATAAGGCCTTCCTCATGGAGAGCAACCATCTGACCTGTAATCCCGCCCAACGCGAAGCTCGCCTTGATATTTCTCGCAATCATCTTTTCTCTTAAAAACCTTGTTGCCGCCAGGGAAGCTCCTCCTGACCCTGTTTGCAGCGAAAACCCGTCTATGAAATAGCCTGAAGCCGCAATAACTTCGGCTACATTCTGAGCGATTAGCAAATCTTTCGGATTCTTGGTAAACCGGGTTGCTCCTGACATAATTCCTTTTGGATCACCGATTGCATCCACAACCACGATATAATCTACCTGAGACTCAGGAATAGCGAAAGGTGTATTAGGATAATCCACCAAATGATCCGTGATTAAAACTACTCTTTTGGCATGTTGGGCATCAACCTTGGCATATCCCAATGAACCGCATTCTGACGCCGCTGAATGATCCCTGGCATATCCATTGGCATTGCCGGCAGGGTCACAGGATGGCACACCTAAAAAGGCAACATCAATTGGCAGTTCTCCTGAGGCAATCGCCCTGGCCCTGCCGCCATGAGAATTGATCACAATTGGTATGTCCATCAAGCCGTTCGAAATAGCATCAGCTAATTCACCTCGCAGTCCGCTTGTCTCAATCCTCCGAATTACTCCGCTTTTGATATGATTAATCAATGGTGCATGGATGCCGGAAAGAGAGCTTGGTGCTAAAACAAGGTCCTTAATTCCCATACGTGAAATGGCATTGAGAACCATATTAATGATATAATCACCATTTCGGAAATGATGATGGAAGGAAATCGTCATTCCATCTTTTAGGCCTGTTTCACGAATCGCTGTTTCAATAGAATCAAGGATTTTATTTCGTTCAGAATTCTTAAGGCGGTCTTTAGAACGCTGTGTATTTTTCACCAATTCATTTGAATCAAACAGTGGTAATGCTCCGAGTCCAAAAATCTCTTCCGGTATTTTTCTTCCAACTCTATTAAACATTATTGCCACACCTCCTCAACACTTTCTGTATATACAGCATCAGCCAGTTTAAGGAGACGGTATGCTCTTTCGATGATCGGCTTGTCAACCATTTTACCGTCCATGCTTATAACACCCGACCCTCTTTTCTCCGCTTCTTTCGCTGCTTCGATAACCCGAATGGATTTCTGAATTTCATCTTCCGTTGGCGTAAAGATATGATGCAAAATATTAATTTGGCATGGATTAATAAGGGATTTTCCATCAAACCCTAGTTGTTTGATAAGTTTAGCTTCGCGGATAAATCCTTCTTCATCATTCACATCAGAAAAAACAGTATCCAAAGCATCAATCCCGGCTGCCCGTGCCGCAAAGAGGATTTGGCTCCTTGCAGCGAGTAATTCAATCCCATCTGGGGACCTTGTGGTTTTTAGGTCAGTTACAAAATCCTCAGCTCCAAGCGCAATACCAATTAGCCGCGAACTCGCCATTGCAATTTTATAAGCATTAATGACCCCCAAAGCGCTTTCAACAGCCGCAATGAGTTTGATAGTTCCCAGTTCGATACCATTTTCCTTTTCAATCTGTGTTATTAATTGATCAGCTTCCACTACATCTTCTGGTGTCTCGGTTTTGGGCAACCGGATTGTATCTGGCTTTGCTCTGACCATAGCTTCAAAATCACCTCTGCCATAAGGTGTATTTAAACCATTTACACGGACAACAACTTCCGTTCGTCCATAATCATAAGTTCTTAGCGCTTCATAGACTAAAAGTCTCGCCGCGTCTTTTTCATAAAGGCAAACTGAATCTTCCAAGTCAAACATGATGGCGTCCGATCCATAGATATGAGCGTCCCTAATCATGCCTGGATTGTTTCCTGGTACATACAACATACTCCTTCTCAGACGCCCCACTTATTTCACCCCCCAGGGAAAACAATTATGATGGGCAGCCCTGCTTACTGCCGTCCTTACTCTAGCCCGGATGGTGCAATCTAAAGCCCCTTTATCATTCGCCATAACTAATGCATTCTCTACCCCTAACTCTAATAATGTCTCTAAAATCACCTTTTTGATTTGTTTGCCAAACTGATTTGCGACAGTACTTTTGAGTTCAAGTTCAATCCCTTTACCTTCATTCTTTTCAATTTGAATGGTGATATCGCTTGACTCAAGCGTCCCTGCAATTCCTACATCCAAAATTTCTATTCTTTCTGGCAACATCAACATTTTTCATCACCCTCTCAATAATGTCTTTGTATGCTTTGCCTGAATACGCTGGATAATTCTCCTAGCCTCAGATGAGAGGAGAAATTGATAGGTTGTTTCAGGAACCAGCTTCATCACTTCGTGTAGCTTACCTGCATGAATTAGATCCCTTACTCTGGAAGCACTAATCGGTTGCGTTTCAGACAACACCCTTGGAATTACCTGTACCTCTATTTCACGGGCAGAGAGAATTTCCTGCATGACCGAGTTATACGTTGATGTAACCTTGCAGCAGGGTTCCTCACCAACAAATCTTTTTTTTATTCCAAGTGCCGGTGCAATATAGTTCGCAAATATGTCTATGTCCAGCCTCGCATGGGTTTCGACCACATCGTGGAACTCTTTGATAAAGTACGATGGGAAAGTTGCATCCGATATGATATAATCCTTTCCAGAATGAACAACAACATTATCCAAGTGTTTAACTCCTTCTTTTACAAGCCTGTATCTGACTGCAGAAGGAAAACTAGACTTGTCCTCCTGGAGAACAAAAATATGGAGCGTTTCGCATTTCGACGCTGCATACTCGATTAGGTACTGATGCCCTAAAGTAAACGGATTGCAATTTACTATGACAGCCCCTGCACGATTCTTGCCCCCTTTATCAGGGATAACTTGTTCTTTCTCTTGGATGATTTGTTTCAGATAGTTTTTAATCCCTGCCGAGCGGTTTTCCATTAGAACGACCTTTGAAGGAACTTCGGAGACTGGAAAAAACCCCAAGTCAGAAAATATGCTCCTGTTTTTCGGCTTTGTGTAGATAAAAAGATGCGTGTTTCCTCTTGAATAGGCCTCATGGACAAGATGGGTGACAAGTTGTGCTGACAGCCCCATGTTCTGATATTCCTCATCCACAGCAATGCATTTTAGAATTCTACCGCCAAGTGAACCTGTCGCCACCATTTTTTGACCATCAAATATAGCAATTGTATATTCAACATCTGCATCCAGAGATAAATTCTGCTTTTTGAGAAATTCCTTCAGCTGACCCATTTCTGCGTTTGATTTAAGGGTTAGAATCTTTTCAGTCAATTTCACATAACACATTGCATATTCACCTTTTTTGTTAGATTGCAACTAACTTCGCAATTCCAGTCGACTCGGCTACCATTTTCACAGCATTAGCGACAACCTGACTCACTCTCTTATCAAAAGCATCCGGTATAATATAGTTTTCGTTAAGTTCTTTATCGGTAACAAGATCAGCAATTGCTCTTGCCGCTGCTAACTTCATTTCATCCGTAATATCTTGAGCTCTCACTTCCAAAGCACCTTTAAAAATTCCCGGAAAAACCAACAAATTATTGATTTGATTTTGGAAATCCGAACGACCGGTTGCAATGATTCTTGCGCCGCCAGCTTTCGCATCATCCGGCATTATCTCTGGAGTTGGGTTTGCCAGCGCAAAAATAATATTATTTTGATTCATGGTTTGTACCATTTCTTTAGTTAAAACATTTTCTACCGAGACACCGATAAACACATCTTTATTTTGGATGATGTCTTGAAGGTTGCCTGTTTCAAATTCCTGATTAGTCAATTTAGCAATTTCCTTTTGGGCATCATTAATCGTTGGATCTCCTGCAACAATAGCTCCGTTGATATCACATAATACGATATGCTCTGCCCCTGCAGCCAAAAGGATTCTAGCAATGGCAATGCCTGAGGCGCCTGCGCCGTTTATCACAATCTTAAGTTCTTTTAAGGTCTTATTAAGAAATTTAACGGCATTATATAATCCTGCTAACACAGCAACTGCTGTTCCATGCTGGTCATCATGGTAAACGGGGATATCCAATGTTTCTTTTAATTGTTTTTCAATATAAAAACATTCCGGTGCTTTAATATCCTCAAGATGGATTCCGCCGAACCCCGAAGCAATCATTTGGATGGTTTTAACAATTTCATCAGGATCATTACTGTCTAAACAGATTGGAAAGGCATTCACATTACCAAATTCCTTGAGGAGCAATGCTTTCCCTTCCAGTACGGGTAATCCTGCAAGCGGACTGATACTTCCCAGACCTAAAACAGCCGTACCATTGGTAATCATAGCAATGGTTGTTCCTTTGATGGTATAATCATAAGCATTATTCTTATCTTTATTAATCTCTTTGCACGCTTCGGCTACTCCTGGAGTATAAATGAGAGATAAGTCTTCCTTACTTTTTAACTCTATTTTTGCGTTAATCTCTAATTTTCCGTTATATTCCCTATGCAATTGCAAGGACTTTTCTTTAAGATTCAATATACTTACCTCCATCTAAAATTTTGTAGATTAATTTTGAGTTAATTTTTTGACATATCGGTATTCAGAACTGCCTTTCCGCTGCCGCCTACAAAATGATCATATTATAATTTTTGCAATAAAAAAAATATTAGAAATTTATATAAGTTCATTAAAAAAATTTATGGTAAATACCTTTTTTAATCTTTATAAAAGACAAAAAAGCTTTAGGGATTCCCCCTAAAGCTTCCTAGGCAACTATAGTTTGAATATATTTTTCATAAATATTAAACTGCTACTAAAGCAGGAGATAGTTCATTTAAATAAATAATCTCTGAAAGAATTTTAAAACCCTTAACATCCTGTAATGCTTCTCTTGCTTCCTTTTCGCTATCAAACTCATACATTGTAATGCCTTTTTCGTTTGAATAAACAGTTATAATCCACATTGAAATCCCCTCCATGAAATCGGTCCTTTTATGATGAAAATCTTTAATATAAGCATATTATAATTTTTGTAATAAAAAAAATATCAATAATTTATAAAAGTCCATTGAAAATTTTTATGATAATAAGGAATCTATCAAATTCGGACGGCTAGTAAAAAAAAGAGAAAAGAAGCTAAAACTAATTAGCTCCTTTTCTTGGAATTGTGATATTAGTAAAATATTAATATTAGAGATTGGAAGATGCTGAGTAGGTATTTAACGACTGGGTTCCATTGATTTCTTCCAGACTTCGCTTAGATGTACGTGGCCCAAAGAATATTGCTACTGCTGTGGCAGCCCACACAATTGAAATCAGAAGAAATACATTTAAATATCCGTACCCAGTGTAAATAAAACTAATAATGAATGGTCCGATTATATTAGATGCTCTTCCGATGCCGTAAGTTAAACCTTGTCCGAAGGAACGTACCTCGGTTCCATAAAGTTCTGATGTATACGTATAAAGATTCGATGAGAAGGTTCTTTCGATATAGTTAATAAGGAAGCCAAATACAACAATCATTACAGGATTTAGTGTGGCTCCGAATAAAAATACTGCAATTGCAATGAAGAAACAAGAGACAATAATATTTGTTTTTCTCTCAAAGCGGTCTGAGATCATTGCACCAGTTAATGATCCTAATGGAGCACCTAAAGTAATTAAAGTACTGTAAAGTAAAGAGTGGGAAATTCCAATCCCTTGTTTTACTAATAATGTTGGAACCCAGGACCCAAAGCCATAAAAGGCTATAGTTTGAAGGATCCAAACGCAAATAAGTATAATCGTACGTTTAAGGTAAATCCCTTTGAAAATATCTGACATTCTCCCTGTAGTAACTGGAGCAATCATTACTTCAGGCTCCGGTTTAGCAAGGGGCCCTTTTTCACCTGCCACGATTTTTTCTATTTGTTCCAAGGTTTCTTTTGCTTTGCTTACTTGTCCTTTCATTTCATACCAACGGGGTAATTCAAACAATTTAACTATTCCGAATAACGCAAAGATCCCCAGTGCCCCCCATACAAACACGAGCCGCCATCCATAATCCGCCATAGGTATTAACCAAGTGGAAATATAACCAGTAATCGGAATACCCGTGATTCCAATCGCAACAGCCAAGCCTTGATATTTACCGCGAACAGCTTTTGGAAAGAATTCGATAATATACGTATTGGCATTAACTAATAAAGACGAAGATGCCATCCCTGTTACAAATCGGAAGATTGCAAGCGACCAAATATCCCACGAAAGCGCATTCAAAGCAGAGAATAAAGATAACAGTACAAGCGAAATAATGAGCGATTTCTTTCTTCCCGCCTTATCTCCAAGCCATCCCCCTGCAGTAGCTCCTATAAACATTCCGAAAAAAGCACTGGAGTTAATAATTGCGATAGTATTTAAAGGTAAATGCCATTGTTTTACTAATGCAGGTGCAGCGTATGAAAACGTATTCAAGTCTGCGAATTCAAAAAAGTAGGCAACAGCTAAAGCAATAATTATTTTCTTGTGAACAGACGAAATAGGTAACCTATCCATTCGATTTGCTATGTTAAGTCCCGGTTTATACATGACAATTCCTCCCCTTTTGTTTCATGTTTTTTTCATTCCTCCCCTTTCTGTCTTTGTCATTGACTTGTCTATCAAAGTTGTTAAATAAAAATTATCATAATTCAAAAAATAAAAAAAATATCGATTATTTATTAACATCCATAAAATCTCTTTATGATAAAGATATTGGAGAAATTTAAAAATTATTTTATCGCTTTTTATTTATTTTAGAGGAATAAACAGTAAACTACTAATTGTTTATGTATAAAAAAAGTAAAATGTAATTTTATATTTTCATATTTATATTTTTAGTATAGTATTAATTATTGAAATAATTTGTATATTTACAAAAAAATTATAAATATAATTTATGGTTAAGGAGGTAAGTGCTGTAATGGATGAAAAAGATTGGGTTATTCTCCAAACCATCTTTCAGGAGAGAAATATTTCTAAAGCCGCAGAAAAACTGTATATTTCTCAACCGGCATTAACCTATCGCTTACAGCAATTAGAAAGAGAATTTGGTACAATGATTGTTGCGAGAGGAAAAAGAGGTGTAGAATTCACGGCGCAAGGTGAATATATAGCCCAATATGCAAGAAATATGATCTTGCAGCTTCGAAACACGAAAGAATTTGTACAGAACATGGATAAGGAAATCAGAGGGGTATTAAGAATTGGAGTTTCCGGTATCTTTGCAAGATACGAACTTCCAGCCATCCTAAAAGAATTCATTAATCATTATCCAAATGTTGAAGTTAACGTTAAAACTGGTTGGAGTGCTGAAATAAACCATCTGCTTCATAAAGAAGAGGTTCATGTTGGTATTGTCCGCGGAAATTATATCTGGCAGGAAGAAAAATATTTATTCCGTGAAGAACCTATGTTAATAGTATCGCAAAAACAAATAAAAAATATAAAGGAATTACCTAACCTGCCCAGAGTTAATTATGAAACGGACCAAACCCAAAAAACATTAATTGATAATTGGTGGCAGGAGACCTTTGACCAGCCTCCTACCGTCACAATGGAGGTAGACCGCATCGATACTTGTAAAGAAATGGTCCTTATGGGTTTAGGCTATGCCATTCTTCCATCAATTTGCTTAAAAAAAGAAGACGATGTTCACAAAATAATATTAACCAAGAAGAATAGAGAGCCTTTAAAAAGAAATACATGGCTGCTGTACCGGGAAAGGTCACTTTCACTGTCGGCTGTTCAAGCATTTGTCGACTTTTTAAAAGAGTACGATAATATTAAAATAGATGATAAAGATCTTATACCGCAAAAATTTGAATAACCTTTTAGAAGGATTATGTAAGAGAGTTGAGGTGGGATTGTACGACTATAAGTAGGTTCCACCCTAATCTTCAATTGAATTCGCTAAACAAACAGACTGAAGAAACTAATATTTATTTTTTATTAAAAACAGCTACGAACACAGTACTGCGTTTATATTTTTTATTCTTATTCAAAATACCCTTTTAATAAATAAAAAGGAAAAATCTCTCACTAAGCTTCCATATTAATTTCATTTTCCATTTGTTCTTGCCTCCGTTTTGTTATGGAAGAAATACTATAAACCGCAAGAGCACACCATATAAAGACAAAGGCGATAAAATGTGCTTTTGTCAGAACTTCGTGATAAAGAAACACTCCCACTATTAGAGATATAGTCGACGATATATACTGAAGAATACCAAGCATAGTTAATGAAACTTTTTTGGCACTCTTTGTAAATAATAAAAGTGGTAAAGCTGTTACGATGCCACTGCCTATTATTAGTAAACTTGTTGAAATCGAATCTTCTCGTTGCTAAAACTCTTCCATGTTTTTAACAACTTTACGCATTCAAAAAACCTCCAATTATAAAATTTGAAGGCTCTGAACACACACAGTATAGTTGGTTTGCAATTTCAGACACACAAAATTTTACCAAGGTTATTGCATAATCCTAACGAAAGGGCAGGAAAACTTAACCCAGATTTATAGAAACACTGATATTGCAAGTCTTGATAAAGGTACACTAAACATTAGTTTAATCCATAGCCTTCGTTCAGCTATGGCAGTTTTTTGTTGGGTGTGCTATATGCGTTTTAGTCCATGATCAGTATAAAAAAAATGGGATACCCTACCGGTGCCCCATTTATCACTTTTTTACTTTTTTACTATTTTACATAATTACTTAGCTTACCTATATTTTCTACTTCCACAGATACGACGTCTCCTGATTTCATTGGACAACTGCCAGAAGGGGAACCAGTAGCCAAAACATCACCTGGTTCAAGTGTCATAACTTTTGAAATCCAACTAATCAGAAAAGGTAAGGAAAGTGACATCTGATTGGTATTACCCTCTTGAACGACTTTGCCGTTTAACTTGGTAACAATGCGTAAATTGGTTGGATCTATACCTGTCACAATCCACGGACCCATTGGGCCAAAAGTGTCAAAACCTTTTCCGCGTGTGAACTGGGGATCCGTTTTTGTAAGATCTCTTGCAGTTACGTCATTAAATATGGTACAGCCAAAAACATAATCCAATGCATCTTCTTCTTTTATATTTTTGCCTCGCTTGCCGATAATGAGTGCTACTTCCCCTTCCATCTCCACCTGATTTGTTAAATCACTTGATGGAAGAATAATATCCCCACCATTTGGAATCAATGAAGTTGTCGGCTTTAAAAACAAAAATGGCTCTTTCAGATTTGCCTTTCCCCCAGTCTCCTTCGCGTGTTCCGCATATGTCCAGCCGAAATTAATCACTTTTGAGGGTGCTACAGGCTCCAAAATTTTCACATCACTAAATTTAACTTTTATTCCATCATAATTTAATTCATTGTTTACAATTTCAGTAAAATTACTGGACAATTGTAAAATTTCATCATCCTCAACAATTCCATAATATATTTTACCGCTATGATTCTGATAACGAACTAGTGTCTGTGTTTTTTGTAATAACTGCATTACCAAACCAACCAACTCCATCAACAAATTTAACTGTCATTTACCCTGTACTATGGGGAATTCAATTAGCTACTAAATCGAAACATGGATCATTAAAGTAAACAATCTGTGTAAGAATTTTATATCCTTGAATACTTTCGAAAAAATTTTTTGCTTCTTTTTCGGTGTTAAACTCATACATTCTTAAACTTTTTCCATTTTTAAATACAGTAATATTCCACATACAAAAAACCCCTCACTTTTTCACCATTTATATGTTTGTAAGTATTATTTCTGTTGACGATTGAACATAGGATGTCTTTCTCTTCAACATGGTTAACATCAAATCTTAATTATATCTCCTGTGAAAACTAACTCCCCTCACATGCCAGGGTTGAATAAATGAAAATTCCCAAGGATTTTCTTTATTCTATTCCCGATAACTCCATGCTTGGGGGTATTCCTTTGTTTTGTCACTTTCATTTATAGAATTATAGATTGCCTACGAATAAGGATAATGCAATAATAGAAATAAATAAAATACCAAAAAATTATATTTACCTATAACAAATTTTTATATCGAATAAACAGGGTGTGAATAATGGAATACCGTGATTGGGAAATACTGAAAGTTCTTCATAGAGAAAAAAATTTAACAAAAGCAGCTAAGCTTTTGTTTATAACTCAACCTGCATTAACCAATCGTTTAAAGCATATGCAAGAGGAATTAGGGACGACAATCGTAACTCGTGAAAGTCGGGGGATTCATTTTACCCCGCAAGGAGAGTACCTTGCCCAGTGTGCGGAGGAGGCCCTTGCCCATTATCAAAAAATAAAAGAGAATCTGCTCAATATGGGCAGTACAAAAGATAATGAGGTGGCAGGTATACTTAAATTGGGAGTATCCAATTTTTTCGCGAATTATAAACTTGCTCATATTTTGAAATTATTCAAACAACAGTATCCTCATGTGGAATTCAAAGTGATCACAGGGTGGAGCAAAGATGTTTCTCAGCTTGTGCATAACAGTGATGTTCATATTGGCTTTGTTCGGGGAGATTACAGTTGTCGGGGATTATTGAAACATCAATTATTTGAAGAAACAATATGCGTCACCTCCAAAGAAGAAATTGTCATTGCTGATCTTCCTCATCTTCCTAGAATCGATTACAGAGGGGACTACTTATTAAAATCAGTCATTGATAATTGGTGGGCCGAAAACTTCACACAATCGGCTTTTGTCAGTATAGAAGTTGACCAGGTGGATACTTGCAAGGAAATGGTTAAAAATGGATTAGGCTATGGTATTCTCTCAAGCAGGACACTTAACGGGATAGAGGATTTAAATAAAATTGATTTAATTGATAATAAAGGGAATCCCATATTGCGACGAACATGGATTTACTATCATGAGAGATTTCTGGAATTGAATGTGGTAAGAGCATTCGTACAATTTATAAAATATTTGGATTGGAAAGACATATAAAATACTAGAATAAGTTTTTTGGCTGAACTGCCTAAAAATCGAACCTAGCAGAAATGACACGCGCCTCTCAAGCAGTTTCGAAGACTCCACTCCCTATAATTGGAACTTCATTACTGTTTGTTAAATTAGAAGAATTCCCACAAATCTTCATTAAATGAATTTTCATTAAAGAGTTCACAGGTATTTAGTGTAGCAGCATTTAAGAGACGACTAAAGGAATATAGAGAACAAAATAAAGCTGAGATAAACTAACTAATAAGTGGGCCCATTGGTCCGCTTTTTTTATTTTTATCGCATATGTGAAAACAGTAAAGAAAAGTATTTTTGCCCAATTTATCACACCAAACATTTGTTTGATTATTTATCATTACTGCATTTATGTTAGTGTACCTTTTATGAAGTTATTTTTAAAATTTGGAAGCACTTTAATATTTTTTAAGTATCTTTTAACAAAGTTTTCATATCATTTTACTCGGAATTGTTGTAAGATATTTAAGTTAATGATAAATCAAAAGGGGTAAGAGTAACCTTGAAATCAGAACAAGTTCTATATAAAGAGAAAATTTACCTTGTTATTCATAGATATGATTCTGGGTACTTGGAAATTAAGGAATCGAGTAGTTATAATGTGATTTTAGTCCATGAATCGGAAGTGAAAAATGTCTCAGTAAGACCGTTACCTAAACTAGGGTAATGGTTTTGTTGATAACACAGAAAATAGTTGGCGGGACTGCGTGGGAATCGAACCCACCAGACCTGGCCCGCAGGTCTCAAGTCGTTTTGAAGTTAGAGGGAAGGTATCATTTTTGATTACATTTAGTTTTATATAATGCCGTAAAGTCTTGATTTAATGCACTTTTTATTAATTCATATATCATTTAATTTTATTTAATTAAATATAAAAACATCTAATCTGTGACCACGGTGTGACCAAAAGTGTGATCAGTTTTCTTAATTTTTAATGGGATTAAATAGGTTGAGGAGGTTTTAACAAACCTCCTCTTCTTCCATTTGTCACCCAAAGAGAGATTGAGTTTATTGGAACCAAGTGACCCCAACCCTGTCAATGATGGATATACTTTATGATTATAACAGTTTAATTAAGAAGGTATTGTTATAACAATACTTTCAATTAGTCTTAATAATGATTGGATTTTTGTTATTGGATACAGTTAGCTCAAATTTGTCCCCAAAGTGTTCCCCCGACTAGCAATAAAAAAAATATTAAAACCTTCTAAGACGGTACAAGTAACTGCGGTTTATACAAACCTCATCCTCTTCTTTCATTTTTAACAAAGAGAAAGGGACCTATTTGGGACAAGGAATTATTACATCATGCCGCCCATTCATTTTCATATATAATGGAAAAAAATAGAGTATTAAAAAAGGCTTTAAATCAACATTTTTAAAAAGTTCAACTTAAATACTTTAAATATGATATAAAATATCGGAGGACAAATGGGAGGACACCAGAGGACAAATTTAGATGTAATAATGTATAAAGCCCTTCTCGACTGAGTGGGGCTTTTTCCTCTTTAGCAGACAATCATCCTTTAAC
Source organism: Neobacillus cucumis (assembly GCF_002860255.1). Lineage (GTDB taxonomy): Bacteria > Bacillota > Bacilli > Bacillales > Cytobacillaceae > Neobacillus > Neobacillus cucumis_A. Next base: position 84,578 of record NZ_PGVE01000042.1, on the reverse strand, counting down.
TAAAGCTACCCGTTAGCCATCCATGCTACAGTGTGGCACCACAGAGGATGGACGATCTACCGTTCTCCCATTATTGTGCACCAAATCATTGACAATCTAAGGAAGGTTTAAATGGCTTGGTGGAAATGGGTTGATAAGTACGACTTAAGCAGTTTTACAATGTGGAAATAGATGATTAAAGAAAATGAGAGGCAAAAAAGAGACTTAATAATCAACTTAACTTACATAGTTTCATAACAGGGGTTAAAAAACAGTTGTACTACTTTAATTACTCGCCTGCTTTTCTTTGGCTAGAATAATGGATATTCAAAGAATAACAACAATAATTGAAAGGTATAAGTTACTAAAAAATCCACTCTAATTCCTTCAAATTCATATCCTTTTTTAAATAGATCAATTATCTCCATTACATTCCTTTCTCCCTCTTTTTGATCATATACTTATGTAAGTAGGGTGTAATGAAGCTGTTAAAAAAATTTCTTCCCCACTCATTTTAACTGTTTCAGGGTCATAGAATTCCAAGTGAACTCCAGCAGTAAAATCACCACTATTAAAGAGAGCTACATCCCAACCAAAGTAATAGAAGTAAGCTAATCACACCATTCCGCTACTTAGTGAAGGGAGGGCTCATAGTTAAAAAGCAATTGGCTCCATGTGCTCGCTTTCCGCGGGCGTGCCGGGAGCCTCCTCGGCGCTGCATCTGGAGTAAATCTTCCCAATACCTCTGTTGACATACACATTCAATCCCTTCTCTCTTGTCTATCCTCAAAATTTCTATAAAATGTCCAAAGGCATTTTTCTAGTCGGTTGCGGAAATACTTCATCAAGTCTATTTAAATCCTCTTTTGTTAATTCAATAATAGCAGCTTCCGCATTTGCTAGTACATGTTCTTCTTGAACAGCTTTTGGAATAGCTAGACAATTGTTAGAACGGATTGTCCAAGCGAGAGCGATTTGTAAGGGTTGTACAGCGTATTTTTCTGCAATCTCTAAAATGGTTGGATCCGTTAACAGTTGTCTTCTTAAAGAACCTCCTTGAGCTAGCGGGCTATATGCCATAATAGGCATGTGATGTTCTCGCTGCCATGGTAAGAGATCATACTCTATACCCCTTGAACCAAGATGATATAATACTTGATTAATCATACAATTTTTTCCGTTAGTGGTGTTCCATAACTCTTTCATATCATCGGAATCAAAATTGGAGACTCCCCACCTTACTATTTTTCCTTCCTTGCGTAGCTTTTCCATTCCTTCAATGGTTTCTGCTAATGACACACGTCCTCGCCAGTGTAAAAGGTACAAATCAAGAAGATCGGTTCCCAGCCTTTTTAGACTGTTTTCACACGCTTTGGCAATCATATCTAATCCTGCATGATGAGGATACACCTTTGATACTAAAAAGACGTCATCTCTTCGTCCTTTAATTGCTTCACCTACTAAACGTTCAGAATCGCCATCACCATACATTTCCGCCGTATCTATTAGTTTCATGCCTAATTCTATTCCGAGTTGTAAAGCTTTGATTTCCCTTTCTCTCATTTGAGGATTTTCTCCCATGTACCAAGTTCCTTGTCCTATTCTTGGCATAGAAGTTCCATCAGGCAATGTAACTACACGACTTTCAAGGGAATTTTTTATTTTTGTTAATTTATTTTCGTCCTGTACACTCATTAAAAATCAACACTTCCTTTTGTATCTTTTTATGTACCTAATAACAAAAAAGGCGGCAATACTCTTTTGCAGTATTGCCACCAGTAAATTACTTAATTCTTAACTTATTTCTATTTTAGTTAGAACCGCTGCTTGGCAGGGTGATAAGCTTCCGTTCAACATCCATTTAGGCCATTATACTAAGTGGGCTCCACCATCAATAAGAACAGCCGTACCAGTAGTAAAACCATTTTTAGCAAGGTATACATAGGTTTCAGCTATGTCTTCCGGCTTTGCAATCCGTCCAACAGGGAGCTGTTGTGCAATGCCGTTGAACAGTGCTTGCCTCTGATCATCTGGCATTCCAGCATAGATTGGAGTGTCTACAATTCCAGGTGAAACCACGTTTACCCTAATAGGGGCTAGGTCTACGGAAAGTCCTCGAACCAATCCTTCAATGGCTGAATTGATTGCCGCTAACGTAGTAGCGCCTTGAGGAGGACGAACGCCATATACACCAGAGGTTAAGGTGATTGAGCTCTCATTATTTAAATATGGAAGTGCTGAACGGACGGTAATATATTGCCCCCAGAACTTACTATCAAACGCCTCTTTAGCACTTGCCACAGGCAATTCGCTAAAGTGCCCCATTGCGCCTTCTCCTGCTGTTACCACAAGGTGGTCAAATTTTCCAACCTTGTTGAAAAATTCTGCTACTTTTTCTTCGCTTCGAAAATCGATTTGATTTCCTTCTACATTGCCACCAAGAACTTGTTTTGCTTCATTTAATTTGGAAACAGAACGGCTGGCAATGATCACTTGAGCTGATTGATCGAGAAACGCTTTGGCAGTTGCTAAACCAATACCAGAAGTACCCCCTAAAACAACTACTCGTTTACCATTTAATGACATAGTAAAACCCCTTTCTTATTAAAACCTTTTTTGTATTGAAATTCATTGTGAAATATTAATTTCTAAAACGATACTATTGAGTACTTACGCTATTATTCAGCTAATAATTTTAAGGATTCACGATTAAAGGCAGGAATGTCATCCGGAAACGGCTTGTTACAATATTATTGCTTACCACAACTTCTTCATCTTTGTAGTTAGCACCTGCATTTTTGAGATCATTCCTTATTGATTTAAACAACCTCATAACCTGATTTCACGGTTTCATCCATATTCAATTCCCTAGAAAAATCAAAAAGGTTTCCTTGCTGATGTCCTCCTTTTTACCTTTCGCTTTTTGTAATTTCTGCCAAAAGCTCGTATGAATGCAGGCGAGCTTTGTGGTCGTAAACTTGGGCAATGGCCATGATTTCATCTGCCTGGCTCTCCTCCAAAAATGTATGCAGCTTGTCCTTTACCGTCTGCTGGCTGCCAACAATCGATGAGCCTAATTGCTGTTCGAGAGCCTTTAATTGGTAGCTGCTGGCCACTTCGGATATGTCATCTACCGGTGGTTGAAGCGGTGTAAGGTTGCCACTCATCAGATTCAAAAATTGCTGCTGTATTGTTGTAAAAAGGCGCTTTGCCTCTTTATCCGTTTCTGCTGTAATGATATTCAATGCCACCATCGCATACGGCTTATCGAGAACATTCGAAGGCTTAAACGCCTTGCGATAGATCTGTAGAGCACCCAGAGTGTTAAGTGGCGAGAAATGGGAGGCAAACGCGAATGGCAAACCCAGTTCTCCGGCCAGCTGCGCACTGAAGCCGCTTGAACCCAGCAGCCAGACTGGAATATTCAAACCTTCACCTGGAATCGCTTTTATAGGGTTCCCTTGTGCCAGGGATGGATCAAAGTAACCGCGGAGTTCCGCTAATTGCTCAGGAAAGTCATCTCCGGTACTTCCCAAGTCGCGTCTCAATGCACGAGCGGTCCCCTGATCTGTACCGGGTGCCCGCCCCAGACCAAGGTCAATTCGCCCAGGATATAATGATTCAAGAGTGCCAAACTGCTCAGCGATGACGAGCGGTGCGTGATTCGGCAGCATGATTCCTCCTGAACCAATCCTGATTTTTGATGTACCGGCTGCCACATGGGACATCACCACAGAAGTGGCGGAACTGGCGATAAACGGCATATTATGATGTTCTGCGAGCCAAAAACGGTTGTAACCAAGTTTTTCAGCAAGCTGTGTGAGTTCCAATGTATGGCGGAAAGAGTCAGCAGGAGTACTTCCGGCTGTTATCGGTGAAAGATCAAGCACCGAGAATGGAATTTCGTTTAGTTTATTTGCATGTTTAGACATAAGTTCATCTTCTTCCCTTATCTAATTTTTTTAAAAACTAATCTAATACTGGAATTTCATGAGTCGGAAAGTAAGGCAACACAAACTCTCCAAGCTCCTGGATGACTTCCTCGGGAGGGCGCTTTGAAAAATACAATACAAATGCCAGGTGATTGACACCAATGGATTGAAATTGATATAGAATATCTAATAACTGTTTGCGCCCTACACGAAATCCTAACGGAATCGGAACAGGAAACGAATCGGGATTTTCCGATAAATCGATAAATAAAGTCTGAGTGAAAGGTTTAAACACTCCTGGGGCGTGAATTTCCGACAACTCGCGATACTCGTTAATCAATTGAGTTTGTTGTGGGATAATCCTCGGGTACTGGATCCAGCCGTCCCCATTCTGGGCGATCCATTCAATCGATTGATTGCTGAATCCTGTCACCATGGTCGGAATCGAAGAAAAAGGTTTGGGGATCATTCTCATATCCGTTCCATCGATGATGCCTAAATCGCTGTTGATTGTCGGATTGTCCTCTTTTAACAGCCGTTCAAGGAATGCATAATTCTTTTTAAACAGCCCTCCACTTTCGAGCTTGGATATTCCCAAAGCTGTGAAATCTTTATCCCGGTCTCCTGAAGCCACTCCCATGATCAGGCGTTCGGGAAACAACCGGTCAATAGATGATGCTTCCTTTGCCACTCGGACAGGATGGCGCAGCGGGAGGACCACACTCGCCGTCCCAAGTGCAATATCCTTGGTATGGGCCGCAAGATAGGTCAAATAAATCCATACATCATACATTTGACCATTATCATCAATATTCAAATTCTGAATCGTAACGTCCCGAAGCCACAATGCCGCGAAACCATGGTCTTCAATTTTGCGGGCAAGCGACAGCTGATTTTCCATAATCGGATATTTGGACATCCTTGCCGTCGGAATCGCGAAACCAAGCGTCATTTTATCCTGTTGGTACAACCTGTTAAATGCTCGATGCTGTAATAAATTCACTTCAATTCTCCTTAAATTTTTGTACCAATGTATTTTTCGAACTTTTTAATCGTCTCCTCATTACGGCGATAATACGTCCATTGTCCGATTCGCTTCATTTCAACCAGTCCGCTTTGCAGCAGAATCGATAAATACTGTGAAGTAGTGGATTGCGAAATCCCGGCCTTGCTTCGGATATCCCCTACGCAAACCCCGCCTTCAAATCCTTCATCAGCAATAATATGGGCTTGCGGTGAAAAATGACTGTCGGGATCTTTTAACATTTGAAGAATGCTCACCCTCGTCTGGTTCGACAATGCCTTAAAAATTTCAACGGCTTGTTCATCATTTAAGCGTTCCAATTCCTGCTTCAATGTCATTTGCCTCTTTCTATATCGATTATCACTATCCCAATGGAAGCTGGATAGATGATCTGAAAGCATCACGCCAAATCGGTAATTCGCGATATTAATATATTAGCCATCTGGTCTGTCCAAATCAAAAGATTTGTTTCGAAGGAGATACGGCGAAAAGCTCCCATCTTAAAAAAGACCACTAAAAAACCTGCAAATAACAGGTTTTTTCGACGGTTCCGCCACTCCATCTTTGAACTTATTCCATTATTTTTAGCTTATACACTTCTCTATTTGATACAAGGTCTGCAATATTGTTCCTTGTGATGCTTTGCATGTAACCCGAACATACTATTCACCCTTTCAATGTAGTAAACTGAATGCGTAAGATCAGATGACTAATCAATAACCACAGTATTTCGTGAATCCAATGTTGCAACAAGATGTAAGTATAATACCTACATTTTTAAATGGAAGTACGCACTTTTTATTTAAATAGTTATAAAAAAATAACATAATAACAAAATGTATACTAAAGGAAATAAACTCATCTATTTTTGTGTAAAATAAATTAAAAAGCCAGGGTGAGCATTCCTCTCCCTGGCCACAAAAATATATGTGATATAAATTTGTTGAGAACAGTATTTCTTATGTGTTGAAGCTTTTGGCGTAAGCCCCACATGGCATTTGCCATAATTGAAAAGGCAGTTACCCCATCATCTACCAGCCCAATTGGCGCTAATATCATTTCTAATCCCATAGCTACAATAGCCGCTCCTACTGTTAAAAGAATATAATCAAAAAATTTATTCATTCAATCCCCCAACTAGAAATGTCTTTATTAATAAGATATTTTTATAACCAACATCAACAATGACAATTTGGGCAATTATCAAGCAACTTATACAGAAAATAGGCCATGCGGAATGGTGCATTGTTTCTTTTAAAGTTAATAGTAAGACTATATAAGCGGTTTGTCTTATAGTATACTTTTAAACACTATGTAAAATAAAAGTGCGTACTTTTATTGTTGTTATATACGTTGTATACTTGCAATTGTTCAGCGAGAGAACATGATATCCCTTATTGCTGGCAGGTACAGATAATGCAATATAAGGATAATATTATTGTAAAAGTATTATTACCCTTGGGAGTTATTATCACTATACAACAATAAAAAAATTATAGGAGTGAATATAGATGGAATTACAATTAGCATTAGATTTAGTAAATATCCCAGAAGCAATTGAGCTGGTAAAAGAAGTAGAGGAACATATTGATATCGTTGAAATCGGTACACCGGTTGTAATTAACGAAGGTCTTCATGCTGTAAAAGCAGTTAAAAAAGCATTCCCTAACTTAAAGGTATTAGCAGACCTAAAAATCATGGATGCAGCTGGTTATGAAGTAATGAAAGCTTCTGAAGCAGGTGCAGATATCGTCACAATTCTTGGTACTTCGGAAGATATGTCTATTAAAGGTGCTGTTGAAGAAGCGAAAAAACAAGGTAAAAAAATCCTTGTTGATATGATTGCTGTAAAAGATCTTGCTGGACGTGCAAAAGAAGTGGACGCTATGGGTGTTGATTATATTTGTGTGCACACTGGCTACGATCTACAAGCTGTTGGAAAGAACTCATTTGAAGATTTACAAACTATTAAAAGTGTTGTAAAAAATGCTAAAACGGCAATCGCAGGTGGTATTAAATTAGACACACTTCCAGAAGTCATCAAAGTACAACCAGACCTTGTCATTGTAGGTGGCGGGATAACTGGACAAGCTGATAAAAAAGCTGCTGCTGCCAAAATGCAACAAATGATTAATCAAGGGTAATTCAGATCATGAATACAACTCAATACCTAGCTGAAATCATAAAAGAGTTAAATCGCTCCGTAGATTTAATTTCGAATGATGAAGCTGAAAAATTAGTTAATGGAATACTTGAATCAAAAAAAGTCTTTGTTGCAGGCGCAGGTAGATCTGGATTTATGGCTAAATCATTTGCTATGCGAATGATGCACATGGGGATTGATGCCTTTGTGATTGGCGAAACAGTAACCCCTAACTTTGAAAAAGATGACATCTTAATCATTGGATCAGGTTCAGGAGAAACGAAAGGTTTAGTTTCCATGGCTGAGAAAGCAAAAAGCATCGGTGGGACGATTGCAGCTGTAACCATTTTCCCTGAGTCCACTATTGGACAATTAGCGGATATCACTATTAAGTTGCCTGGCTCACCTAAAGATCAGTCGGAGAGTGATTTTAAGACGATTCAACCAATGGGCTCATTATTTGAGCAAGCACTTTTACTATTTTACGACGCCGTGATTCTTCGGTTCATGGAGAAAAAAGGTTTGGATACCAATAAGATGTACGGTAGACACGCTAACTTAGAATAAATATATTATTCCTCGAGTTCTAAATAGGAAAGACCGCAAGCTATTTCCATGCAAGATTGCGGTCTTTCTGATAGAATGAACTACTTCAATTTGTAATAATTTTAGGAGTGATAAAATGATTTCTTTAAATGGTAAAACTGCAATAGTTACTGGCGCAGGAAGAGGCATTGGACGTGCTACTACTATCGCCTTAGCAAAAGAAGGCGTTAATTTAGGCCTAATCGGCTTAAATATGTCTAATCTAGAAAAGGTAGCTGCTGAACTAGCACAATTTGATGTAAAGGTTTCTGCAGCAACAGCAGATGTGACCGATCTTGAATCCGTTACCCATGCTGTTGAACATATCAAATCAGACTTAGGCCCATTTGATATCCTAATCAACAATGCTGGTATTGCTAAATTTGGTGGGTTCCTTGATCTAACACCAGAAGAATGGGAAAAAATCATCCAAGTCAATTTAATGGGTGTGTATAATGTAACAAGAGCAGTATTACCAGGAATGATCGAAAGAAAATCAGGAGATATCATCAATATCTCTTCATCTGCTGGCCAAAAAGGTGCCCCTGTTACAAGTGCTTACAGTGCTTCTAAATTCGCTGTTTTAGGGCTAACAGAATCACTTATGCTAGAAGTAAGAAAACATAATGTCCGTGTTACTGCTTTAACACCAAGTACGGTCGTTACAGATTTAGCCATTGATACAGATCTTGTTAAAGGCAATGAAGAAAACGTTATGCACCCAGAAGACCTTGCAGAATTAGTCGTGGCTAGTTTAAAATTTAATCCAAGAGTATTCGTTAAAACAGCTGGATTATGGTCAACAAATCCATCATAAAACGAAGCAGATCCAGTGGGGTCTGCTTCTTTAGTTCGTACAAAATACTCTTATATGTATCAGTGATACAAGGACATTACTTTCTCTAAATCAACAATTAACTGATTAACTTCATTCTTTGCTAAGCATACAAGCATTTGTCCGTATAAAGTAATAATTTGTCCATCCTCTTCATGCTGATGTTTTTTTAAATAATGATAAATATTATTTAACTGGTCTTCATTAAGGACCGACTCTGTTTCGAAATTCTTAACTTTCTGTAAGGAAAATTCATTGATAGATTTAACATATTATGTGGGAAAACTATCCTATACTGACTTTGAGGAGTGAGAGGATGTTCGTGAAAGGGAACATTATTGATACCGGGTGTAATAATTGGATTGAAAAAAATAATTAATCAATCCTACTAAAGAAAATACATTTTCTCATTCAGGAAAAATGGTATTTTTATGTTAACGAAATTTATGTAACCGTTCTATACGTGTTGTGGTGAAAAAAGGTCTAAAAACTGAATGGCACCCAAATAATTAAGTCGGTGTCATTTATTCTGCGGATAAGTTTTATCTAAAAATTGTTATAAATTATATTCCCATAGTCCTAGTTTTCCTTTCGCTGGAATAAACTCATCCAGTATCTGCATGTCCTGAACTTCCCAAGCAAAACCTCCCACTTGAAAGTCACCTAAAAAATAGTCATTACCTGATACAATTCTTCCATCCTCCAGGATTGTACTCGTCTGGTTGTTTTCAGTCACCATCAAACAATTTTCCAGCCTGCATACCGCAATGATCATGCCAGTTGGAAGGTTCTCTTTTGTGTACCCATGCTTTCCAAGCAACGCCTGGATTGCTACATGGTTGCAGACAGCCTTATCTATTTTTTTACTTGTGTGAATCGCCAATGGCCCTCGATAATTCGTTCTCCATGTCCTTGTTTCATATTTGGCCTCACGAAGGACAAAAAGACTTGCCCAAGGCTGAATCATTGATAAAACCTTCATTCTAACGGCCTCCAACCGATAAAAGTTTACTTTGTTTATAGAGTTTCCCTGCAGAAAAATTTTATCAGCATAGACATTGAAGAAACATCCATTTCTAATTATGGGAAACCACATTGTTTTGCTGTTTCATTATCTTTTGCTTCATATAAATAAACACAAACAAAAACGGAATATAACAATAAAGAAAATAGAATGCAATTTTTGAATAGATGTCATCTTTTTCGTTAGATAAATTAATTAATGCAACCTTATAATCATTTTCCTTAATTTGCAGAATCGCATACCCATTAAGTAATTTTGTTTGGATTGCTTCAATGTTGTCTGTAATAACAATATCCTCAATTGGGATAGTCTGCTTAATATCATCAATTTTCTTTATATAAGAAAAATCAAAAGATGGCTCCTGGAATATATGTAATACTCTACGCTGAAGTTGTATCCGATCGATAGGGGTGTTGTAGTAAGAAAGAATGAAGTGTCCTTTATTATTTGTAAGTGAAAATTGTCCAAAAATCATGAGATTTTTGAACTTTTGTAAATAATTCGTTAATACTCTCGAAACTACTTGCTTTTTTCTCATCTTTATTCTTTATAAACATTTGTTTGAAGATCACCCAAACCACCTCACACTCACAAAAATCTACAACTATTTAAATGTAATTTTTTGTAGAAGAACTTACTATTCAAGCGATATTTCTTACCCCTCTTATTCTTTCCATCCTTGTAATTTATATCCAACATTAGGCCTTCATTTAAATCATTTATCATCATTAGCGTGCAAAAAGAAATCGAGTAGAGGGAAAATAAAGTAACTTATTTTCGCCCCTCTCACAACACCGTTCATTTGAATGTATTTCCGAACCATGTTCATCGTCGAATGATCCAATATACGCTGCAAGGTAAAGGCGTCACCGCCGTTTAAAATATAATATTTTGAAAACGTGTGCCTGAACGTGTGTGGTGAAACACGTATATTCGTAATGTTTGCTTTTTTTCCATAATCTTTAATTCTGGCTCTTACCCAGCTGGGATCGATCCTGCCGACATAATTCGAAAGAAAAATGTAATCGGTATCTTCAAATATACTGTTTTCTTTTATTAACGTATTTAGCGATTTGGCTGTCTTCTTCGATAATGGAAGAATTCGTGCATGTGTATTTTTTGCAAGAAAGCCTTTTTTCTTTACTCATATAATAGAAATAAATCTCTTATTATTTCAGTTGTAATTTCATCCGCACATTCGATGCTCGGATTTTTTTGATTCAAAAAAGATAAAAAATATTTAAAGGTTGTCCGGTGTTCTTTTAATGTCCGAGGTCTCAGACCCTCCAACTCTTTTGCCCGCATAAATGTTTCAAACAGGTCTATTAACGACTTACCTGTTTTTGGCGACTTCACCTCTTCCTCGAAAAGCAACTGGATACCGTCTTTCTTCCATTTCTTTTGCTTTGTTCTGCCATAAAAAAGCCTCCTTCGCTTCATTGGGGATTCCCAACATAGCAAAAGAGGCTCCACAGTCTGTTTGATAGTACCCTACACAGTCTATCAGTAAAAAACTTCTTCCAACCAAATTATTCCAAAGGCTCAAAAGCCTTGTCATTTCAATACTTTTGGCGGGACTGCCTAGGAATCGAACCTAGCAGAGACGACACGCGCCTCTCAAGCAGTTTTGAAGACCCCTTTTATGGTATTGATATGCCGACAAAAGAGGAGTTATTTGCTAACAGACATGAACATGAACGAGCAATTGGAGAAGTAATTGGCGCGGATTCATTAGCGTTTTTAAGCACTGAAGGTTTATTGGAGGCGGTTGATGTAAATCTTGCAGAAACCAGCAGCCGTTGTGTTTCCTGTTTTAGCGGAGCTTATCCAACTAAATTATATTTGAAATGAATAGTATCACACACCTTATATGAAACAAACTGCCCCCCAATTGTTAGACAACCTAACAATTGGAGGAGCAGTTTTTCTATGGGCGGAAATAAGCAATTTCGAAGAACTGCTTATCTTGATTTTTTCTATTCAAGAAATAATTTCTTTGACCAGCAGATTTATTCGATCGTTTTCAGCCTATTCCTTGATTACTTTTTATTTGCGCGTAAACTTTTTGGTATGTAGCTGCTTCTTTTACCATTCCTTTATGATGATACATACGACTTATTTTCTGTACAGGAATAGGGTCCTGTGGTTGAAGTTCCATTTCCCAGAAAAAGCAATCAATAGCTTTATCAAATTGTTTAAACTCTGCATAATAATCCCCCAATTCCATCATCTGATCAGGGTCCTCTAATAATGCTAACATATTATTCATTTTTCGAATCACCGCTGAATAGGGGTGTATTTTTTGAATAGGTAAAAGTTTTTCGTGAACCTCTTTGAGATCATGCTCTTCAAGCAGGATAACAGCGAGTTGAAAGATTTTTTGTTCCAATAGTTTAGAGTGATCTTCGGGGACTAGCTGTTGAAACATAAAGATGAAATCGTCTAGGTGAGATCCTACAAATCCAGCATTCAAATTCCCCCATAATGAATTCAGGATAGCATCATAGGAAGTTGGCAGATCATGGATGAAATTTAATAAAAATAAGGCCGCTGTCTCGTAATTATCTTCTTGAATCATTTTTTCAATAATGGACTTTGCCTCAGGTAAAACTCGATATGGATTGATATTTACCTCTCCTAGTATGAATATCCATTCTTTCATCGTAACAAGTTGTAGAGCAAAATCTGTGTACTTTTTAATCGATTCAGCCTTTGGAGATTCAATCCAGAGCACTAACAACTCCAGTAAACAATCCTGTTTTGTAAATATATCTTCTAAAAAAACACGCATTTCTGGATTTGATCTATTTTGGAAGCAAAGTAGTTCAACAAATAGTGGATCCTTTTTTAGGATGGAAGGTAAACTCGAGGATTTGTAAAAATTATGATATGAATTGAATTCTTGTGAATTTAGACGTTCATTTGCTGATTTTAATGAAGGTACAAAATCATGTAAAATTTGAATAATCTGAAATGACTTCATAAATTTTCCGCTTCTTCTATAGTGAAAAAAGACCTTGTCAATAATTTTTACAAGCTCATCCTTATCAAAAAATGAGTCAAGTGTTGTCGCAATATAGGCTATTTCCTTTAAAGAATAATGAATTTGGAGTTGAGTGAAGAGTTTATTTTTATTTTGAATAGAAACGGATTGATTGGGGATTAATGCATTTAATATTGGATGAGGAGATTCAATCACAATACCTTCATGAAATGCTTTATTGATAAATGATCCTTCTTCCACCTTATCTAGTTTATCACCATATATTAATGAATTTTTAAAGTATATAAAATAAAATCTTTCGTTATCTGCTGTTAAAACTTCGATTACATTGGTTCTTGCAAACACCGCAGCCCGGATAACATTACCTTTTACTTTATACTTTTTATCTTTTATGGATATTTCAGTTGGTCTTATAAGCTCTTTATACATTCAACTTAGCCTCCTTGCATAATGTATACACTGATTTTCTAGCTTTCGTGGTTAATTATAACATACTTCCCAAAAAAGCTACTGTTCACAGTGATCCCAAAGTTTTCCCCCCGGAAGTAAAACAAATAAAGGTTGCCAATCACCAAATCTAAGTCTGGTGCTTGACACCCTATGTTATAAACAACTTAATCCTGCTTTATGCTAATCCATTCAATTCAATTCGATACAAATCATGTCGTCGATCGCGTAATTGGCGCAGCGAACCAGAATTCCGAGAACGTCTCAGCTTCTCAAGGTCTACGTCACCAACAACTACGGTGTCAATGTTAGCATCACATTCCCCTACAATCCCATCCCTTGCAAACTCAAAATCGGAAGGCGAGAAAATTCCAGATTGTGCGTACTGAATATCCATATTCTCAACATGCGTTAAGTTGCCCACGGTTCCAGCAATACAGGTATATACTTGGTTCTCAATCGCACGTGCCTGGGCACAGTAGCGAACACGGAGGTACCCCTGACGATCCTCCGTACAAAAAGGTACAAATATAATGTTTGCACCCTTATCAACAGCAATCCTTGCGAGTTCCGGAAACTCGATGTCGTAAGAAATGTGGATAGCAATCTTTCCGCAATCCGTGTCAAACACATGAATATCGTTTCCTTCTGAAATGCCCCACCACTTTTTCTCGTTTGGTGTGGCGTGAATTTTGGACTGTTTTTCTATCGTGCCGTCGCGACGGAATAGAAAACCAACATTGTAGACATCCCCATTTTCTTCAACAAAATGTGATCCACCAACAATGTTGATGTTATATCGTACTGCGAGTTGCGTAAATAGTTCAATATATTGATCTGTATAGGTTGCCAGTCGTCGAACTGCCTGATCCGGCCGTTTTTCTTCCAGAAATGACATCAATTGGGTTGTAAATATCTCCGGAAATACAACAAAATCAGATCCGAAATCAGCCGCGACGTCGACATAGTACTCAATTTGACGATTAAAATCCTGAAACGAGTCAATTTTTTTCATCATGTACTGAACCGCACAGATTCTAACCGGGAACGATGTGCGATAAATTCGCTTATTCTTTGGACGATAATCGATGTTGTTCCATTCCATCAAGGTAGCCATAGAATCAGATGCTTTGTCATCTGGCAGGTAGCTTGTGTTGATACGTTTAATAGTAAACCCCTGCAGGAGCTGAAAGGACAAAACTGGGTCATAAATACTGTGCTTCTCAACTGCAGCAACATACTCACGAGCCGTCATTTCATTCTTGTATTTGTGGTAATTTGGGATTCGTCCGCCGATAATGATGCTTTGAAGATTTAATCGAACAGCGAGTTCCTTGCGCGCCTCGTAAAGACGGGCACCTAGTTTCATGCGCCGGTATCCTGGATCGACCATCACTTCAATCCCGTACAAATTTTTCCCATTGTGGTCGTGATTCGTGATATACCCGTTGTCCGTAATAACGTCCCATGTGTGCTGGTCGTCATATTCTTCAAAATTGACGATTAAACTTGAACAGGAACCTACAATCTTGTCCTCATATTCCACGCAAAATTGACCCTCTGGGAAAATTCTAATGTGACTAACCAATTGCTCCCGCTTCCATGGGTCCATGTTAGGGAAGCAAACTTTCCCTAACTCTATAATTTCATCAATGTCTTCGATTTGTATGTTGCGAATGATTATTTTCTTCTCGTATTTCGACATATCTGTCTCTGACACGTTCTCACACCCTCGTTCTGGTTGTAAAGCTATGTAGTTTCCTTGAAAATATCCTAGCTTCTATTAAAATGCCATTATTCATTTATGATTCCTTTTAATTACATAATTAATGATGCATATAAAAAGTTATTCTGAGTCAAAATTTCCATTTTCCCCTTAACTTTGCGAATGATTGATCTTTATAATAACTCCGTCTACTAATACCTCACACTTGGTGACATCATCTCCTTAGCAAAAGCAGTAGGATGGTGCTTATTCCACCGCTTATGTCATTCCAATTGTAATGAATAGATACGTTATTAAGAGTAATCCTGTTTTAATTCTTTGTCACGTTAAACGAAAGACTGTAAGTTAAGCCATTCCACAGCATGGTTGAATTTCAAGATTTAATGAACGCAATTGAACCGATACGGATTGCTTGCTCAAGCAGTCTCCAGATCCGCTCTAGTACGCTCTGAGATTATGTTACGTTTCATCTCAGCTAGGACAAATAATTAAAAAAAACGACAAAAAAAGAAAAAAATGGATTAATTTTTCTTTTATATTTTCATAATTAGAAGTATAATAATTTTCCTCATCAAGTGATCCATGACTAAAAACTCTCATAAGATTCATTTTATATAGCAGTGAGGGGAGGAGAACCCTTAAATAATCGATTATTCGTTTTACGCAATTATGAAACAATCGTAAGTTAGTTTGTTTGTTGTATCTGCTTACCTTGTGTTTTATTTAAATATGAATGAGTGTATTTCATGATTTTCAACCAACAGGATTTCAATGTAAAAAAATTAAACTACTCGATTTGATCTGCTATTAAAAGAGACGCAAAATATTTGTCTAAATTAATATTACAGATTAATGGAGAAACCAAAAATATGGACCTTGAACAGGGAGAGGCGTTCATAGACCATAACTTTTTCTCGGAACAACGAAGGTCGACTCGTCAAATTCGTTGAACGGAGTTTTAATTTCAGTAACAGTTTAAGATTCAATAGTGTCTTCTTCTGTCTTCATTGGCTTAAACTTATCATGAATTGAAATATGAAAAAGGTTTTCAAGATAACACCAACGCAGAATACTCTCATTGTTCTTACACCAATATTGACTGTTATAGGTTGAGGACCTTTATCGTTGAGCATAAAGTCAACTCACTCAAGGAACACTTCAAGAGTCATTTCCTCTCTTCATAAGTCTTCACCAAGATAATCTAGTAACCATTGAAAGTGAATCTGAAAATCTTCAATAGTACGAGGAGCTAAACCCTCCGTCTGTTTGAACCGCATGAATCGCTCAAACATTCAGTCATAGTCAAGATCTCAGTAACCTTTCTTATACCTGTGACTCTTCCTTGTTTTCTCAATCCTTACGCATACTAAAAACCTCCAAATAATATATCTGAAGGCTCTGAACACAAATGGTTTTGGCTTCTCGGTTTCACACAGTGTCGTATAAACTTAACAAAAGACTGTAGTGGTAAGATGTTTTGTAATGGATTGAAAAGTCATTATTGGCGGGACTGCGTGGGAATCGAACCCACCAGACCTGGCACGCAGGTCTCAGGCAGTTTTGAAGTTTGCTAGCATCTGTTTTTCTAGTACCTTGTTGTAGCTTAAAGTACTGATAAATCAAGGTTTCTTGCTTTTTGATGTTTCCTTGTGATTTCTAATTTTAAAAATTTGGGCACCAAGCATGGCACCAAAAGCTCTTTGAAGTGTTAAGAAGGATATCTCACCACTACATGTAACACTGCCTCTTCATCACCGATATTCTTATAAAGATGTTTGCTCGCAGCTTCAAACTTAATGGAATCAAACTGTTTGAGTTGGTATACCCTCTCCTCTACTTTAAAGCTGATATTTCCCTTCATTACCGTCACAAATTCCATTGCTCCTTTATGATGCGGCTCCGGCGAGTACATGGCTTGCAGTCCAAGAAATGCTCGATATATTTCCATTGTTGGTCCATCTGTATTCCGAAAAACTGTCTCTACTCTCCATGTTTGGTCTGGCCCATAAATCATAAAGCCCTCTCCACATCTCGAAAGATCGACATGATCGTCCATTACTAAAATTCTTGTTAAAGGGATCGATAACCCTTCTGTAATTTTCCATACAACTCCTAATGTAGGATTCGTTTCTCCCCTTTCAATCTTTCCTAACGTGAGCTTGCTAACACCTGTTTTTTCGGCAAGCTCCTCGAGGCTCAATTTTTGTTCGCTTCTAATTTTCCGAAGCAGCCCGCCCATTTGTTGAATTAATTTTCTTGTTTGTTCATCTTCTAATCCCATCAATCAGCCCTCCATATTTTCGTATATTTTTATATACATTTTATCAGTTTTAATATATTATACTATACTGTAACTTATTTTAGGAGTGAGTACTTTGTGGAAGAAGAATATTGTTGAATTTCCCCGATTATTATCGATTGGAAATATTTCAAATGGTTTTGTGGCCTGGCTATTCGGCGCAACTGGACCATTACTGATTGTTTTACAAGCTGCTTCGAAAGGCCACCTATCTGATTCAGCGATTACATCCTGGATCTTTGCTATTTATGGAATTGGGGGATTGCTATCGATTGGTCTCTCCTTTTATTACCGCCAGCCGATTGGATATGCTTTTTCAATTCCTGGTGCAATTCTTGTCGGAGCATCCTTATCTCATTACACATTTAGCCAGGTAGTTGGTGCCTATCTCGTGACAGGCATCGTCATTTTTCTTTTAGGAATATCTGGAATGATCGATAAATTAATGAAGGTCCTTCCTATGCCAGTCATGATGGGAATGGTTTCCGGCGTCCTTCTTCCTTTTGGTACAGATATGTTTCGTTCTGTTCTCGACAATCCTTTGTTAAATGGAATTCCTTTTCTAGTATTTCTTGTTCTTTCTTTTTTCGGAAAGCTGTCAAAAAAATTCCCTCCCATTGTTGGGGCTATTCTCACATCTATTGTTTTATTAAAAGTATTACCAGGAATTCAAGTTCATGGTGTATCATTTTCTTTGGCGGTACCGCACGTGGTCTTTCCTTCCTTTAATCTATCTGTGATGGGAGAACTGGTTATTCCGTTAGTGCTTACGGTCATCGCAATACAAAATGCTCAAGGAATTGCTGTTCTGGAGAGTGCGAATTATCTCCCGCCCATTAATTCTATGACGAGTTGGAGCGGGATTGGATCGATTCTCAATGGATTTATGGGCGGCCATTCTGCTTGTATTGCCGGTCCAATGACTGCCTTATTAGCAAGTAAAGAATCTGGATTGAAAGAAAATCGTTATGCCGCTGCAATCGTATTAGGAATTTTGTCATGTTTATTAGCTGTTTTTGCACCAGTGGCGGCAGCCGTTCCCCATTTGATTCCCTCCTCATTAATTAAAATGCTGGGCGGGCTGGCCATGATTAATGTCCTGATTGACTCTTTGAAGACGAGCTTTTCAGGGCGTTTTAAAACAGGAGCTTTATTTTCATTTTTGATTACGATTTCTGGAATTTCTCTCTTTCATATCGGGGCACCTTTTTGGGGATTGGTTGGAGGAACCTTAGCTTCCTTCTTCTTAGATCGAACAGATTTAAAACCTTCTGCTTCACAGGATCAAACAACTCAATCGGTTTAATAGTCACAAAAAATGGCTTGGAGTTTCCTCCAAGCCATTTACCATTATTCCCCTTTTGTGATATCTGCCAAAATTTCATGAGAACGAAGGCGGGCTTGGTGATCATACACCTGGGCAATCGCCATAATTTCATCAGCCCCGCTTTCCTCTAGCCCTTGCTGCCGGACCAAGTCGAAGTACGCAGAACCATGACCTTCTATATATTTAACTTTAGCTACCAAACTAGTATCCTGAGTAATAATTTCATTCAGTAGCTGCTTCCTATCCATTAATGGCAACATGGTAACAGACTTCCCCATATATTTGATTACGTCAAATACGACGTAACTTAAAGTGTCATATTCTATATTGTTACTCTTTGATTGGAACCGGCTCATCATACCTTCAAAGTCCGGTTTTCCGGCTGGATCAGTTACAATAATCTCCCCATCCAATACACGGTTCCATCTGGAATATCTATAGTTAAAATTCTGGGAACTTAGCCGTAACCTCATTGTTATGGCGAGAATATAGGCGTACCTTATTATCAATCTTTGAAAGTATCAACCTTATGCCATCCAATTTTAGTTCAGTGATGTATTGTTCCGAGTTAAATGGCCTTAGCTGTTTTATGCAATAGCATTAGAGAAATAAACATATAAACACCTCAATATTATTCTAACAGATATTAAATGTAGAATTAATGGAAACAGCGGGATAGTTAGTGCTATTACATAAGAACTGATTCATTACTGAATTCGATCACTAATGTAATTACCAGGCGGAAACTTACGTTAATTTGTTGTTTTAATGCAAAGCGCAGCCAATCAGGTTGCGTTTTTTTTATTTTTTTTTCAAAAAAACGTAACGGGTACTACGTAATCATTACCGAACTCTTCAGTTTCACGCAAGTATTCGCTTAATAATTTTGCAGTTCTTGAAGAAATTGGAACAATACGACCAACACGTGTCTTCGTATCTGCAGCCTCCAAACGAATGGTCATCGTTTTAAAATCGATATTTTGACGCTTGATATCAACAAGTTCGCAAACACGTACCATTGTATCGAGCAACACAAATGTTATTACCTTTGTTCGGAAACCAACGTAATTCTCGTCATCAATAGCAGAAATTAATCGGCGATACTCTTCAACAGTAAAAGCCTCAACAACGTCAATTGGTGCCTTTATCGACTTAAAGCGCTTATGAATCGGCTCCTTAATCCACATTTTATCTTCGAAAGCATATCGCAAAAACGACCTAATAGTCCTAACTCGGATATTTACGGTATATGGTGAATAATCCATTTCCTCTAGCATAAACGTAATCCAACCCATGAAAATTTCAGTCATCATTTCATCTGCTGATAACTCTTGGTTGATATAATCCTTAAAGTATCCGAAGTTGTTATAGTGTTCAGCAATGGTACGTTTTGCTAAACCTTCTCCCTTTTTAACGAGCATATACTCCTCGAACATTTGGGTGATAGTGAGCGAAACAACCTCGTTTCCATCCATTCGCTTCCGTCTAGATAAATTTTTGCGCATAATAAAAAATCCCCTTTCGACAGTTTAAAATCTGCGTAAGAGGACGAACGGATAACTTTCACAGTTTCGAGCAACGTTCCAAACAGTCTAAAGCGACAGTCCTTCACAGTCTTTCGTGAAACTGGGCGAAAACTGTGTAATTGAACGGTGTCAATCAACGTCTACATCACGGTATCAATCACCGTAGAAATAGCGCCATTATTGATTTTTTGGCGGGACTGCGTGGGAATCGAACCCACCAGACCTGGCACGCAGGTCTCAAGCAGTTTTGAAGACTGTGGAGGACACCAGTACCCCATTCAGCCCCATTTGAATATAAATATGAACTATTACTATCTTGATATCATATTACAATGGAATATAGTATTAATCAATAAATTCGCCTAATTTGTCATTTTTCCGACAAGGATTTCCTTTAGCAATCTATGCTTAAAATTCAGTAAATAAGTGATTAAAGTTCAAAAATTGCGGCCAATTCTTGTCATCAGCCCAAGAAACAGACTATAATAGAAGGTAACATTTCGTTTTTTGTAGGTGAATAGCATGCTTCAAGGTTGGTTTCTATGGTTTATCCTATTTTGGGTAGTCTTTTTAATTGGTTCTTTTTCGATTGGCGGCTTTTTTATGTTCCGAAAGTTCCTAAAAAAGATGCCAAAAGAAGATGGCAAATCCACAATGGATTGGGAAGAGCACTATGTAAATGAATCCCTGCACCTCTGGGGGCCTGAAGAAAAAGCCCTATTAGAAGATCTTGTCAGTCCGGTTCCTGAACTGTTCCGTGATGTCGCACGCCATAAAATTGCCGGAAAAATCGGTGAACTGGCTATAAAAGAAAATGCACCAAAAATATCTGAAGAACTCGTGATCCGTGGCTATATCCAAGCCACTCCAAAACGGGATCATAAATTTTTACGAAAAAAACTCTTTCAAAATCAAATCGATGTTGCACCCTATGAACATTTATTCTAAACCGCCTATAAAGGCGGTTTTTTTGTGATTGACATATAAAAACACTGACCTCAGCGAAGTCAGTGCTTATCATTAATTTTTAGGATGAAGCTGTCTATAAAGCTTCATATAAGACCGATACATCGCCACACGCCAAGGTACAATCATGCTGAATGCCAGTAAGAAGAACATACCGCTTAGCTGTCCGATATCAATGGTACTGCTCAGAATCGCTTTTAAAATAAGACGAAGGATCAACAAACCGACAAGGATGTAAATAAAGGCCTTGGATCGTTTTAAATAAATATCATTATCACGAATTTCAAAATTGGATGTTTTGATCAATAGAATAGAGAAAAGCATACCAACAATGACCGCCTCTCCAATTTCCATTGGTGTTAATCGAAACTCCGGTACCACGTACATCAATGCCCCGGAGGACATAAAAAAAGGCGGCAGGATAATTTTTTTTGCATTAGTCGGTTTCTTAGCGGCTTTCATGCGGACAAACAAAACAAAAAAGCCCATAAACACAGCTCCGATGGAAGAAACAACAACGTAGTTCATTGGGTTCTCATCCCTTATCATATTATTTACTCAACCATTATATATCAAATGATTGATTTTGAAAAAAAATAATCACTGTTTTTACCTTTAAAATATGAAATATTAACGGCAATCTATACACTACATGGAAAGTTTGCCTTCACTTTCAAACTACGAAGTTCTTAAAATCCAGTAAAGCCGCCAAACATTCCTTGGAATACGATGATGATTTTTGTCATCCAGTCAAAGAAAAGCATAATCCCCATGACAATCATGATATAACCGCCAATTTTCATAATCTTACCGCTGTGCCTTTTAATCCACTTCAATCGGCCCACAAAGAACGATAGGATTAAAAATGGAATAGCAAAACCGAGGGAATAGGCAAGCATATACATCACGCCTGAGCCTGGATTGGATGCAGCAAGGAGAATAACCGATGAAAGTATTGGTCCCGTACAAGGTGTCCAACCGGCAGCAAAGGCCATACCGATTAAAACCGACCCAATATAACCAGAAGGACGGTTTTTGAATTCAATCCGTCGGTCTCTCATCATAACTTCCGGTTTAAACACTCCAACAATCATTAATCCAAATAAAACAATAAAGATTCCGCCTAACTGACGAATCAGGTCCTTATATGATAAAAAGAAGCTTCCAATCAACGATGTTCCAAAGCCGATCGCGATAAAAATAATCGAAAAACCGATTAGGAAGAAAATGGTATGCAGTAAACTTCTCTTTTGCAGCATGGCATTTTCATCTCGCAGTTCTCCAACAGACATTCCAGTTATGTATGAAAGAAAGGCCGGATAAAGTGGCAAACAACATGGAGATATAAAGCTTAAAAAGCCTGCCCCTAATGCTAAAAATATATTTACATCAGACATATTAACACTCCCACTATAGTCGATACCTCTTCATTCTAACAAAAATGTCCTCCAAAAGATAATGGTTCACGTGAATATTTTGTGTCTCGATGTGATGACGTCAAAATTTAGTAACACTTACATAGTGATTGTATGAATTGGATTTTTTCTTACAAATTCCTTTGAAGTAATTTACAATATAGGTTATACTAGTAAAACAATGTCATTTTTAATAGTTATTAATCTTCTATTTTACTAAAAAATTTTAGGAGATCCTCCGGAAAGGACCTCGGCCGTGCTTAAACAAGATCTAATTAACATGATAGAAACAAAGCGAGCTGAATTAATTCAAGTCGCCACCACAAACGGCTTGACTTCCTCCGTTGCCATTCGCTACAGTCAGGAACTTGATAAATTATTAAACGAATATAACAAAATATATATAAAGAAAGTTCCAACCACAGCAATATAAAGATAAGCCTGGCAAGATGCCAGGCTTATTTCTATTAATTTACTGCATCCTCTAAGTGCTCGGCCGCTCCGTTTTGCAGTAAGAACATTTTATGATACAGTCCTCCAAGGGAAAGCAGTTCTTGATGAGTCCCTTGCTCAACAATCTCTCCTTGGTGCAAGACAAGGATTAAATCAGCATCCTGGATCGTAGACAACCGGTGCGCAATGGCAATCGTTGTCCGACCTTTCCGCATCTTGGCTAAAGCCATTTGAATCATTTCTTCCGTTTCCGTATCAATATTGGCCGTTGCTTCATCAAGCACTAGTATTTTAGGATTCGCCGCAATCGTCCTTGCAAATGCAATCAATTGCCGCTGTCCGCTTGAAAAGGCAGCCCCTCTCTCGACCACCTTGTGCTCATAGCCATCCTCTAGTTTTGCAATAAACGAATGGGCTTGAACAAACTTCGCAGCGTCCCTAATTTGTTCATCCGATAGATCTTCCTTATGAAGACGGATATTATCCTTCACCGTCCCGAAGAATAGAAACGGATCCTGCAGCACAAGGCCCATTTTCTCTTTCAATTCTGACTTGGTGTAATTTCGAATCGATTGCCCATCGATAAAAATCTCTCCACGTTCATATTCATAGAAGCGCATCATTAGATTGATAATCGAACTCTTTCCACTACCGGTATGTCCGACGAGTGCAACAGTTTCTCCTGGATTGGCTGTAAAGGAAATATTTTTTAATATATCCCTTTCACCATCATAAGAAAAGCTGACATCCCTAAACTCAATCTTACCCTTTTCTATTGTGATGCTCTTATCCTGGTACTGGGCTGGAGCCAACTCTTCTTCATCTAATAATTTAAAGACCCTGGAACCGGCAACGATTGCTTGCTGGTATAGGGAAAGTCTCATCATCATTTGATTCACTGGTTCAAAGAAACGGTCCAAATAATTGATAAACGCGTAGATGACCCCGATTTCGACACTATGTGAGAAGGAAGTGATTCCAAAGTAACTTAGGACCAGAATCAACGCAAAGATATAAATAAGGTCAATCGCTGGTCTTAACAGTAAGCCGTCGATTTTTATATTTTTCATACCGGCATGATAGTGATGCTCGTTGATGATACCAAATTCTTTACGCAGGCGTTTTTCTTGACGGAAGACTTGAATGATAGACATACCGGAAAGAGATTCAGCCAGCTTGGCATTTAGTTGGCTCAATCTTTCGCGCATATCGAGGTAAAAACGAGAGCTCAATTTTCTGTATAGATTCATTACAAACAACAAGATCGGCAGAATAAATATACATAACAGCGCTAGCTTTACATTTAAGATAAACATCGCAATATAAATCCCTGTCAGCAGAAAGCCACTTTGAATAAAGGTGGCAAGGACAGTTACAAACATATCCTTAATTGCTTCGGTATCGTTTGTGACCCTAGAGACAATGCTGCCTGCCGGCGTTTTATCAAAATACTTTAACCCAAGTGCCTGCACCTTGGAAAAAACATCGATCCGAAGCTGTTGGATAATATATAGAGCAATTTCCTGGAATTTAACTAATTGGAAGAACATAAGAACCGATTTAATGACTTGAATCCCCATGTAGACAGATCCCAGTATCAATAATGGCCTAAAGCTAAGTTTACCGGGAGTTAAATAATCGTCAATAAAGACTTTTACTAGTAACGGAAGCACGAAGCACAATATCGCCAATGGTTGTAAAAATAAGCAGGACAAACGCCGCAGTGATGATTTTTTTATATGGCTTTGTATAGGAAAGGAGACGGAATAGGACCTTTCTTTGTTCTCGTTCTGTCAGTTGTGTTTTCTCATCCATATGAATGTCCCCCATGCTCCACCAGTTCTTCAAGCTGCTGGTGTAAATACATTTCTTTATACCATCCATCCTTCTCCATTAACTCTTCGTGGTTTCCTCGCTCCACGATTTTTCCATCATTAAGGACAAGGATAAGATTCGCATGTTGAATGGCACTTAACCGATGGGAAGTGATAATCGTAGTTTTCCCTTCTCGATTTTGTCTCAATGAGGAAAGAATGGCTTCCTCCGTTTTGGCATCGACGGCAGATAAGGAATCGTCTAATACGAGTACCTCAGGATTCATCAACAGTGCCCTGGCAATGGATATGCGCTGCTTTTGCCCGCCTGATAAAGAAACACCCCGTTCTCCCACCACCGTTTGATAACCATCGGTAAATTGGAGAATATCCTCATGTATGTTCGCTAATTTTGCGGCCATTTCAATCTCATCATTTGAGACCTCTGGATCCGTAAAAGCGATATTCTCGGCAACCGTTGCTGAAAAAAGAAAATGGTCCTGTGGAACGTAGCCAATCGCTTCTCGAAGTTTTTCGAGTTTATAGGCTTGAAGCGCTTTCTCTCCAAAAAGAATTTCTCCTTCATATCCTTCGAACTCACGGATAAGCAATTTTAGAAGCGTCGTTTTCCCTGAACCAGTTTTGCCGACAATGCCGAGTGTCTCCCCTTTTTTAAGTGAAAAGAAGATCTCTTTTAATATAGGTCTTGTTTCTCCTGGATAAGTGAATTTTTTTATCTTATACTCAAGGTCACCCATTGGCATGATGTCTAGTGCATCCTGAAGGTCGATGATTTCTACCTTTTCTTTTAAAAGAGTGGCTACACGGTCATAAGAAGCACGCCCCCGTTCCACAATATTAAACAGCCAGCCAAAAGCCAGCATTGGCCAGATTAATAGACCTAAATAGGTAGTAAACGAGATTAATTCACCAATGGTCAATTCGCCATTAAGGACGTATTTTGCGCCAAATGTAATTGATAAAAAGAAGGAAATTCCAACAATAATAGAGATGGTAGGATCATAGAGGGAGTCGATTTTTGCCACTGTGATATTTTTTTGGACTACATCCTCCGACTGTTTACGGAAATCTTCGATGTCTTCTTGTTCCTGGCCAAACGTTTTAATGACTTTTATCCCAGTAATACTCTCCTGTGTTTTATCATTAAGAGAGGAAAAGGCCTCTTGTGCCTTATGAAAACTTTTATGCAGCATAGTGCCAAACCAACTGGTCAGCATCGCCATAAAAGGCATGGGAATCAAACAAATTAGTGTAAGCTTCCAGCTGATCGTAAAGGCCATCGCAAGGATTACAAACCCGCCGGTAGAAAGGGAGTCTACCAGTGTAAGCACACCTGCCCCCGCGGTTTGCTGAATGGCTGATAGGTCATTGGTTGCATGAGCCATTAAATCCCCTATTCGGCTTCTTTGGTAAAATGATGGTGACATCATCGTAAAATGACGATATAAGCGGTCACGGAGGATTCGGCTTAACTTTACTGAAGAACCAAAAATCATTATTCGCCAGTAATATCGAAGGACATACATCGTTAGACCTACTACTACAAGAACGACAATCCATGTCATCAGGATACCCGTTGTCATCGTTCGATCATGGATATCGTCCGCAATGATTCCGATGATTTTTGGTGGAATCAACTGAAGTGCAGCTACGAATAATAGAATAAGTATTCCTGATATGTACGCTTTTTTCTCTTGTTTAAAGAACCATCCTAATTGTAAAAATATTTTCAAAATAAACACCCCCTAAATATAAGAAATTACCTAATCCTTCGAATACCGAGGTAATCATTTTATCAAATTTTTACAAAATAATAAATACTTAGAAATTAACTGCAATGACAAAAAAAGCACCCATTCATTATGAGTGCTTGTCCGTTTTATTTAGATTGCTGCTTGTTCATCGCTGACATCATTTGGTTGATTTTCTTTTGAGAAGGCTTCATACCCATTTGCATCATCATCATTTTTAACATTTGTTCATTGATTGGCGGATTTTTCTTCAGGTAGGTCATCATATATCTACGTGCAATGAAAAATCCTAGTGCTACACCAGCTGCTAATGCTAGTATACCAACTAGTACATATAACATTAAACTTCCTCCTTCATGTTGTCTACCATACAGTGTACTAAATAAAACGGAATAAAACAATATCTCATTTCAATTAGACAAATTTTCTTTCTTTTATTGGCTTTAACCATCCATATCGCTCATGTTCAAGATCAATCGCTATAAAGGAGGATTCGCATTTTCGGAGCACTTCGAAAAAAGCGGTTTCTGCTTCATAGCTGCCTTCTGCTTCGACGGTAATTAATTCTTGAAAAACTTCTAATCTTGCCATGCTTAGTTTTCCACTTAATGAAATGGTGTATGCACCATGATCTGCTTTAAATCCCTTCATTTTCCCCAACTGTTTTTGAAGCAGACTATGGATTTTTAAGACCTCTACTCTTTTGGTTATATAGGCAATTTGTTTTTGTGTTATAAATTTAAGCTCGCCGTCAGCAGTATCATGTTCATGAAAAAGCTGATAAAATATACGCTCTCTTCCGAAGTAATGGGCGGCAAATTCATCTTCTATTAAATATAGCTGATATTTTCTCACCACTGTTCTCCCCTTCGTTGAACCACTTTTTACTATTATAAAAAAGCAACAACAAAACGTTTGTCTTACGGCGCCAAAAACTTTCACTACTTTTGTCGATAATAAGGTTACTGAGTTATTTACTATTGAATTTCGGTAGAATTGATGAACTTTCCTTTAAAAGTGGCATTTGTTCATAATATTGTAATCATTTTTTGAGGGCTACTAAGGGAGATTGGCTACTTTTCCATTTTTTATAAATATACAAAAAAAAGAGAACGGAAACTCCGTTCTCCTCATCATCCTATTTTTGTAGAAGAGCCTTCACACGTGCAACTACGTTATTCACGCTGAAGCCGTATTCTTCCATAATTTTTTCACCTGGTGCTGATGCTCCGAATTGGTCGATGGCCAATACATCGCCTTCGTCACCAGTATATTTGTGCCAGCCTAAGGAAGCTCCCATTTCAATTCCAAGACGTTTTTTCACGTCTTTTGGTAAAACAGAATCTTTATATTCTTGAGATTGTTGTTCAAAACGATCCCATGATGGCATGCTGATAACAGAAACTTGTACGCCTTCACCAGCAAGGACTTTCTGAGCTTCGACCGCAAGACTTACTTCTGAACCAGACGCAAGAATTAATGCATCCGCTGTTTCTTTTTCAGCAGGAGCCACTACATACGCACCTTTTGAAACTCCCTCATATGCATTTACATCTGTACCTTTTAATGTAGGTAAATCTTGACGAGTCAAGACAAGGACAGTTGGCTTGTTAGTTGATTCAACCGCAAGCTTCCAAGCTGCCGCCGTTTCATTACCGTCTGCTGGGCGAATGATCGATAGACCAGGCATTGCACGTAATGCTGCAAGCTGCTCGATTGGTTCGTGTGTTGGGCCGTCTTCACCAACAGCGATACTATCATGTGTAAATACATAGGTAACTGGTAATCCCATGATTGCCGCCAAACGGATAGCTGGACGAAGATAATCAGAGAATACGAAGAATGTTCCGCCAAATACTTTTACACCGCCGTGAAGAGCAATACCGTTCATTGCTGCACCCATTGCAAATTCACGAACACCGAACCAGAAATTGCGGCCTTCATAGGCACCTGGCATGTAGTCTGCTGAACCTTTGATCATTGTTTTATTAGATCCTGCAAGGTCTGCTGAACCGCCGATAAAGATTGGAAGGTTTTTCGCAATGCCATTTAGAACTTCTCCAGAAGATGCACGGCTTGCAAGACTCTTTCCTTCTTGGTAAACAGGAACGTCCTTGTCCCAGCCTTCAGGAAGTTCATTATTTAATGCTTGTTCAAGCTGAACAGCTAATTCAGGATACTCATTTTTATATTGAGCGAACATTTCGTTCCATTCTTTTTCCTTCTTTTCACCATTTTCAACGATGAGTTTCTGGAAGTTTTCGTACACTTCTTGTGGAACGTGGAAATCTTCTTCAAACGTCCATTTATAAGCTTCTTTTGTAAGCTTTAATTCGTTAGCCCCCAGTGGAGAACCGTGGACACCAGATGTACCAGCGCGGTTTGGTGAACCATATCCAATAACTGTTCTTACTTCAATCATGGTTGGGCGGTCAAGGTCATTTCTTGCTTCTTCTAGTGCTTTAGCGATTTCGTCAAGGTTATTACCGTCTTCTACACGAAGATATTGCCAGCCATAAGCTTCGAAACGTCCTTTTACACTTTCAGAGAATGATTTATCTAAGTCGCCATCAAGAGAGATATCATTGGAATCATAAAGAACGACTAAACGTCCTAATTTTAAGTGTCCTGCAAGTGAAGCCGCTTCTGCAGAAACACCTTCCATAAGGTCACCATCGCCACAAACACTGTATGTAAAATGGTTCACAATTTCATAGCTGTCTTTATTATAAACACTAGCCACATGGCGTTCTGCCATTGCCATACCCACAGCCATTGCAATACCTTGTCCAAGTGGACCCGTTGTTGCTTCTACGCCTTCTGTGTGGCGATACTCAGGGTGTCCAGGAGTCTTACTTCCCCATTGACGGAATTGTTTAATGTCTTCCATGCTTAGGTTATAACCGGATAAGTGAAGCATGCTGTATAACAATGCAGAACCATGGCCTGCAGATAAAACGAAACGATCGCGGTTGAACCAAAGAGGATTTCTTGGATTATGGTTCATGAATCTTGTCCATAATGTATAAGTCATTGGTGCAGCGCCCATTGGCATACCTGGGTGCCCAGAGTTCGCTTTCTCAATTGCATCAATAGAAAGCGTACGAATAGATGTTACGGATAAATCATCAATAGTACTAAACATGAATTACATCCTTTCTTGTTCACGAATACTAAATACTATTTAATAATATCTGGGTCTGTCTATTAATACAACTAATAAACAAAAATTAGACAGAAAATTGTCCTATTATTTGTTATTTTGACTAAGACAAAATGAATCTATGTAGTAGAAAATAAGAAAACCTCGCTTAAATGTAAGCGAGGTTCATTGAATTGATCCTTAATGAAGGGGACGATTCTTTCTAGCTTTTAGTTTTTCAGGTGTAACATCATTTCCTTCGGGATCAATAAACTTTGTATTAGTTAATGTATCGAGCATATTTGCCCGGAAAGTAGCCAAGTATTCACTTCTAAGTTTGGATTGCTCTTTTGCTTCTAACTCTGTTAATCCTGACGATTTTGCTTTTCTAGCCAGTTCATTAATACGAGCCATTTTTTCTTTTGAAAGCATACAGGTACCATCCTTTCTGTCAAACTCACTTAAGACACTTGATTTTACTAAAAAAATCACGTTCTGACAAGGCAGAAGGTTTAGACGTTCTCGAAAACCTTTATGAAATATATCTTAACAGACAAAAAATATACAAGATGCAAGGTGACTTTTAAATAGTAGAGATATTGATAAGTTTTAATATATTACTATAATTGACTCTGACACTTTCGCATATGATCATTTTTTCCATATGTTAAAAATAAAAAAACAACGAGATCTGGTTCGTTGTTTAGAATTGATTATAAAGTTGTAATTTAATCACTTTGTTCCTCTATTTCATCGATGTATTCCTTATATCTCCTGTGCACCGTTGCTTTACTAACATCATATCCAAATCCTCTTAATGTTGCAGCAATCTCATGGAAAGTGAGTTTTTTTTGCCGAAGATTTATGATCTCCTCGATAGGTAATTCTTTCTTTTCCCTTCCGCCTTGATTAATATTAGATAAATTCTTTTGTGGCTCGTACCCCTCGTTGATCGCTCTTACCATGCCTCTTCTAATTTTATATCTTGCAATCCTACGTTGAAATTCTTCAACAACACTTAATATTTCTAGTACCATTAAATCAGCATCTGACAGTGAGATTTCTCCGTGATCCTGTATGGTCATAACTTTTATACCCATTTTTTGGAGTTCGTGTACAAGTGCAATTTTGGAATGCCCTCGTCCTAGACGAGTATCGTCTTGAATAAGCAAAACCTCAGCCTGTTTATCTTTAAATAGTGCTAATGTCTCAATAATCCCGTCTCTTTCTACATCAAATCCACTATGTCTTTCCTCGATTATTTTTATCACATCAAGATTATTTTCATGGGCAAGGTTAATAAGCTCCTCCTTTTGTCTTTTTAATGACGTATCCTGTGTTACTTTTTCTGTACTCACTCTACAATAAATAATAGCTTTCATTGTATTTCTCCTATATAAATACCAGCCCCGCCTATTCTTCTTCAGGAGCACTTGCTAGTATGGTTGTTGTTTGTGTTGCTTTTTTACTAACTGGAATGACGATTTCTTCCCCCGGAAAAATTTGATCACTTGCGTTTTCATTATGTTTTTTTACCCAGCTTACGAACTCCTTATTTGTTAAAGAATGCTGGTCTTTAAATTGGTTAGAGATTTTCCAAAGTGTATCTCCTTGTTCTATCGTAACTTTAACATATCGATCATCTGAATGATGTTTAAATGATAATACAATTGCCAATGTGAAGCTTAAAATAATAAGAGTAATAGCATATGAGTATTGATTCCATAACTTTTTCATTTTCCGCACCTCTTATAAGAATATATGTTCTCTTTTGATTTGTTTTTATTATAAAACGAACATTTGTTTGATGTCAACCATTTTCTCGAACTTATGTTTGTATATGATGGTAGAACATGCTATAATAAAGACAACATTAACCAGGCGAGGTGCATTTTATCATGGTAAAGATATCAAAGCGGCAGCAGGATATCCTGGAGTTTATTAAGGGAGAGGTTAGGAGTAAGGGATATCCTCCTTCGGTTAGGGAAATTGGTGAAGCGGTTGGACTTGCATCCAGTTCTACTGTTCACGGTCACTTAGCACGCTTGGAAAGCAAAGGTCTCATTAGAAGAGACCCTACCAAACCGAGAGCAATTGAAATACTAGATGCAGATGAAGCTGCACAGATTCCTAGAAATAAAGTTGTCAATGTTCCAGTGGTTGGTAAGGTAACGGCCGGTTTACCGATCACGGCAATTGAGAATGTAGAAGAATACTTCCCGCTACCTGAAAGTTTAGCTCCTTCAGATGAACAAGTGTTTATGCTAGAAATCATGGGTGAAAGTATGATAGAAGCAGGCATACTGGATGGAGACTACGTAATTGTAAAGCAGCAGCAAACTGCCAATAATGGGGATATTGTTGTCGCGATGACTGAAGATGACGAGGCAACATGTAAGAGGTTCTTTAAGGAGAAAGATTACATTCGCCTGCAGCCAGAAAATTCTGCTATGGATCCTATTATTTTACGAAATGTATCGATACTTGGGAAAGTTATTGGGGTTTATCGTCATATTCATTAATATTGTGAGAGCTGAGACAGCTCTCTTTTATTTTTTTAATATTTGGCTCTGTTGTAACTGAATGTTGATTTCATTGTGTTTGAAAAATAAACTGTAAAATTCCGTTTTAGTTGGGAAATACCCATATTTCCTTAAAAATAAAGGAAGTTTTTCCGTTTATATTATCCAAATCTTTGGATTTTGTTTTATTTAGAGCAGTTAATCGGAATATCTTCGCTTATATCTGCTTCTTAAGCTTCCTCTATAACATTAGCCGGAAATTCTCCGCCCATGAATTCTCATACCTACAAGAAAATCAACAATGAATAATAACAGGGCCTAACATTTAATACCAAAAGCGCTGAATCATATGAATTCAGCGCTTTTGGTATAGTATGTACTCTCTGTTTATAGGAAGATGCCCCTTTACTTACTTTTTATCTTTCACAGGCAATGAGGTCTTTATCTCTGTCGCTCTTTTTATTTGCGTCATATAGAGCTTGGGAGACAAAAGGTTTATAATATGTCTTTCCACCCTTATTTTTTACTGAAGCAGAACGGGCAACGCCACCCTTATAAACCTTATTCAGTTCTGTACAATTTTTGAAAGTTATAATTTTTGTTGCTGCTTCTGTCTCTCCTGCAGATCCAAGAGTAAATCCTACTAAAAGCGCAAATGGAATTCCAACTGACAAATACTTTTTCAAGCTAAATCCTCCTTAAACTACATTATATAGTTCTTAAGTTTTACACCTTTTTTACTATTACAATTTTAATAACTATGATTGTAAAAATAAATAAGTATTTTTCGACAGTTTTCTACTTTGATATACCTTCCTTATTGGAGGTCATTTCCCACCTCACTTAACCGCTCTTGACTTTCAGTTCGCTGATGAAAGACACTTCCCTTTCTTTCCGCCTGCATTTTATCTTTCATAACCTTGTTGAAGGATACTTTCCTCTTGATTCAATCGCATGTTGTCCTTCATAACCGCTATGAAGGACAAATTCCTTTTCACTCAACCACATTTTGTTCTTCAGGACCACAATGAAAGACAAATTTCCCTTTACTCAACCACATTTTGTTCTTCATAACCACGAGGAAGGAAACTTATCCCCCGTACAAAGATGCAATCCATCGCTACAGCAGATAAGAACACCTCTTATCCCCCAAACAAGCAAACTATCCTTTGCTCCAGCAGATAAGAACACCTCTTATCCCCTAAACAAGCAAGCTAACCTTTGCTTCAGCAGATAAGACACCTTCTGGACGCAAAGGCTCACATAACAAAAAAGCCCTGACGCATAGTGCGCCAAGGCTTCTTTCATTTATTCTCTTAGTACATGCTCATGTACTGATCGCGTTCCCATTGGTGAACAACAGTACGGAACATATCCCACTCGATCTCTTTTGCTTCAACAAAGTGTTCGAAGATGTGCTCTCCTAAACCAGAAACAATCACTTCATCTGACTTTAATTCATCTAATGCAGCTGCAAGTGTTGCTGGAAGATCGATGATACCTTCTTCCATTCTTTCATCCTTGTTCATTACATAGATGTTGCGATCTACTGGAGCTGGAGGAGTTAATTTATTTTTAATTCCGTCTAAACCAGCTTTTAATAGAACGGCCATTGCTAGGTATGGATTTGCTGCAGGGTCAACGCTACGTACTTCTACACGTGTGCTTAGGCCGCGAGATGCAGGAATACGAATTAGTGGTGAACGGTTTCTAGCAGACCATGCTACATAACAAGGTGCTTCATAGCCAGGAACTAGACGCTTATAAGAGTTTACAGTTGGGTTCGTTACAGCTGTAAACGCTGGAGCATGCTTAAGGATACCAGCGATAAATTGACGAGCAGTATCGCTTAATTCAAGATTTCCAGTTGGCTCATAGAATGCGTTTTGGCCATCTTTGAATAAAGAAAGGTTACAGTGCATACCAGATCCGTTTACACCAAACAATGGTTTTGGCATGAATGTTGCGTGTAAGCCATGCTTACGAGCAATTGTTTTTACAACAAGTTTGAATGTTTGGATTTGGTCACATGCAGTTAAAGCATCGGCGTATTTAAAGTCGATTTCGTGTTGTCCTGGAGCTACTTCATGGTGTGATGCTTCGATTTCAAAGCCCATTTCTTCTAGCTCAAGAACGATATCACGACGGCAGTTTTCACCTAGGTCTGTTGGAGCTAAGTCAAAGTATCCGCCTTGGTCGTTAAGTTCTAAAGTTGGTTCACCTTTTTGGTCTAATTTAAATAAGAAAAATTCTGGCTCAGGTCCAAGGTTGAAGTTAGTGAAACCAAGGTCTTCCATTTCTTTTAATACTCTTCTTAAGTTGTTACGAGGGTCACCTTCAAAAGGCTTTCCTTCTGGAGTATAGATGTCACAGATTAAACGAGCCACTTTTCCTTTTTCAGCTGTCCAAGGGAAAATTACCCATGTGCTTAGGTCTGGATATAGAAGCATATCGGACTCTTCGATACGTACAAATCCTTCGATAGAAGAACCGTCAAACATCATTTTGTTATCAAGTGCCTTTTCAAGCTGGCTGATAGGAATCTCAACATTTTTAATTGTTCCAAGAATGTCGGTGAATTGAAGACGAATAAATTTTACGTTTTCCTCTTTCGCCATCCGTTGGATGTCTTCTCTTGAATACTTTGCCATTTTAATTCCCCCTATTTTAGAAAAGAATGATTAACCTTAATGGAAAAATCGAGACATATCGCCTTGGCGTAATGTAAATCGATTGTTTCTGCCAGAGTGCATTAATTCATTGCGAAGAAGCTTTCTAAGTTGTTCATCAGTTAATTCTTGTTTGGCTTTTTCTGCTTGTTTTTCAATGACATTAGATTCTTGTTGCTCTTTGACCGTAAACAGCTGTCTAATTCCAGCCATATTTACACCTTGGTCAATTAAGTCTTTAATTTCTAATAGTCTATCAATATCGTTTAGACTGAATAGACGTCTGTTTCCCTCGGTTCTTGCTGGAGAAATCAATTGGTGTTCTTCATAGTAGCGGATTTGTCTTGCAGTTAACTCAGTTAGCTGCATGACCGTTCCGATAGGAAACAATGGCATGGAACGACGAATTTCTTTTCCACTCACCAAATTTCTCCTCCCTTATAGTCAATCATAATGCTATTATATTTCTTGTTAGAAAAGATGTCAACGTTATGTAAGATTTTCTTACATGATTTTTAGAAAATATTGGGCAACAAATGTTGCTGCACCTATATTTTCTCCTACTTTAGTTGAATTAATCCCTTTTCTATTAAATGGTCAACGGCTAAACATATGGCCATTTTTACATGGGAGTAGGTTAGTCCCCCTTGAACATATGCCACATACGGAGGTCTTAACGGACCATCGGCTGTTAGCTCAATACTAGCCCCTTGAATAAACGTACCAGCTGCCATGATCACATCATCTTCATATCCAGGCATATAACTTGGATGCGGAGTGACATATGAATTAATAGGCGACGCAAATTGGATGGCCTGACAAAAAGAAACCATTTTATCACGATCATCAAATTGAACGGACTGAATTAAATCTGTTCTTTCGGCATTCCATTTTGGAGTGGAATTCATCCCTAATTGTTCCAGCATGGCTGAAGTAAACACGGCTCCTTTTAATGCCTGCCCTACAACATGCGGTGCAAGAAAGAAGCCCTGATACATTTCTTGTAGACTATAAAGGGACGCGCCAGCCTCCGCACCGATTCCCGGAGAGGTCATTCGGTAAGAACAGGCCTCCACCCATTGTTTTTTTCCAACAAGGTATCCACCCGTTTTGGCAAGTCCTCCGCCTGGATTTTTAATTAAGGAGCCTGCCATTAAATCCGCTCCCACATGACACGGCTCCTGTTCCTCTACAAACTCCCCATAGCAATTATCAACGAAGACAACTAAATCAGGCTTGATTTCTTTCACAAAAGAAATCATTTGGCCGATTTCTGCTACGGTGAAAGATGGTCGTGTGGCATACCCTTTAGAGCGCTGGATTCCGATCATTTTTGTATTTGGTTTTATTTTTGCAGCCACCTCGTCCCAATTGATGGCCCCTTCATTGGTTAAGGCGACGCTATCGTAAGAAATACCAAACTCCTTTAACGAGCCAACCCCATTCCCGCGAATCCCGACGATTTCTTCAAGGGTATCATAAGGTTTCCCTGTCATATAAAGCAGTTCGTCTCCAGGTCTTAAAACTCCGAATAAGGCAATCGAGATCGCATGTGTACCGGAAATAATCTGCGGGCGGACAAGCCCTGCTTCTCCGCCAAAGACATCTGCATATACTAATTCCAACGTATCACGGCCGATATCATCATAACCGTAGCCAGTTGAAGGAATAAAGTGCGAGTCGCTTACGCGGTGTTTTTGAAAACTTTTTAATACTCGAAATTGGTTACTTTCTATTTTTTCGTCTATTTGTTTATGTACTTCAGCGATTTGCTGTTCTACTTTTCGTACGAGCGGCTCGAGGCTTTCCCCATTTTTCAGTTGTTGAAACATGTTGTTACTCCTAACTATATCGTGAATTTCTGTAATTGTCCTGTGATTTGATGATCCGGGAGCGTATAACCTTTACAGCGGTAAAATTCACTTTCCTCATCAAAAACAAGCTGTCTTAAGATTGTGTCATTTTTCAGTTGCGAAAGCAGCTTACCCTCAGTAGAAGGAATCTGGACTTCATAAGGCTCCATTATACCCATCACCACTTTTTCCATCTGTTCCTTCAAGGCATGACGATCCGATGCATCAAAGGCGCTAATGAAGACGGTGGTCGTATCCGCTGTTGGAACAAAATCCGGATGTTGAATATCTCTTTTATTATACACGGTTATTTGCGGGATATCTTTCACTTCTAAGTCATCCAGCAACTTTTTTACTGTTTTTTCATGCTGGTAATAATCTGGATTTGACATATCCACCACATGCAGAAGCAAGTCCGCTTCCTTCACTTCCTCAAGCGTGGAACGGAAGGCCGCAATCAGGGTTGTTGGCAAATCTTGAATAAATCCAACAGTATCAGTAATCAAGGCTAAAAATCCACTTGGTAAAATCAATTTACGCGTCATGGGATCAAGTGTAGCAAACAATTGATTTTCCTCGTAGGACTCTGCTTCGGATAAACGATTAAAAAGTGTTGATTTTCCGGCATTGGTATAACCGACAATCGCCACTTGAAAGGTCTTATTTTTCTTTCTGCGCTCGCGATACCTGTCACGATGCTGCACAATAACAGAAAGTTGACTTTTAATATCGTCAATTCTTCTGCGAATATGTCTTCGATCTGATTCTAGTTTGGTTTCCCCTGGTCCTCTTGTTCCAATTCCGGCACCGAGTCTTGATAACGCTGTACCTTGTCCGGCCAAGCGGGGAAGTATGTATTGAAGCTGTGCTAGTTCAACCTGCAGCTTTCCTTCTTTAGAACGCGCTCTTTGCGCGAATATATCTAATATGAGTTGGGTCCGATCGATGATTCTGGCTTCAATTTCTGAGCCTAGATTTCTTTTTTGACTTGGAGAAAGTTCATCATTAAAAATCACGATGTCTGCTTCAAGCTCCTCAACGAGTGCTTTCAGTTCTTCCACTTTCCCTTTCCCAATATAGGTAGCAGGGTGGACACGGTCTCGCTTTTGGATCACCGATGCAATGACCTCCCCTTGTGCGGTTTCGGTTAATGCGCCTAACTCTTCCATCGAATAGTCAAAACGTAGATCCTCATCCCCGTTTGTTTGACAGCCGACGAGAATTACTTTTTCCTTTGTTTCCTTTTGTTCCACAGGCACCCTTCCTTCCTTAACTGTGCTTAACACCCATCATATCAAAAAATCTTTGTAATCACTAATTTTCCCCATCCTTTTGTTTATTAAGGCTCTTTTCGTAAACTTTGATGCTTTTGGACCTAGTTAAGGGCCATGTACTATGTTTCAAGGCAATTTTCGCAAATGTTCTTACGAAAAGATGCCACGATGCATATAATTATACGGGTCGATAAATTTTTACGAAAAACAACAATTTATGCGAAAGCAGCCTTTATTAAAATAATTGTTGAAATTTTCATACAGAATGATAAAATTTTATTGTTTAAGTAGAACGTTTTTACTATTATCATAGTGTTTTTATATAACGACTAAGAGGAGAAATCAACATGACCTGGGAAGTTTTGAGTATGATTGGCACCATTGCCTTTGCCATCAGTGGTGCGATTGTAGCAATGGAAGAGGAATATGATATTTTCGGGGTTTATATTTTAGGAATTGTGACTGCATTTGGCGGGGGAGCGATTCGAAACCTGTTGATTGGCGTACCTGTCTCCGCTTTATGGGAACAGGGATTATTTTTTCAAATTGCTTTGTTGTCGATTACAGCGGTATTTTTATTCCCTAATAATCTTTTACGGCACTGGCAGAAATGGGGAAACCTTTTTGATGCCATCGGCCTATCCGCTTTTGCGATTCAGGGTGCCATGTATGCGGAGAAAATGCATCATCCCCTAAGCGCAGTGATTGTAGCTGCTGTACTAACTGGTATCGGCGGAGGGATTATCCGGGACCTACTGGCCAAAAGAAAACCGATTGTTCTTAGAGCAGAAATTTATGCGGTCTGGGCTATACTGGCTGGTTTTATGATCGGTCTTGAGATCGCCACTGAATCATGGCAATTATATACACTATTTGTTGTAGTGACTGTTTTACGTGTACTATCTTATACATTTGATTGGAAGCTTCCTTCCCGAAGTCTTGAAGTCTCCCAAACGATCCATAATCAAAAACAAATCGGCGGATGAATTCCCGCCGATTTTTTTATTTCCAGCCTCAGCACCTTGAATTTAATCTTCCTCGAATACCAAATCATTGCTTCTAAGTGTCATTAATTCATGTTTGTCGTAGCTGTTTAACATTAACAATCGCATCGCCTGTGCCCGAACGGATTTTTCGATGACATTCCGGACATATCTGCCGTTTGAAAAACTATTAGGATTTAAAACTGCCTTTACCCAAATCAAATGATCTCGTAATTTTTTTTCGGCCTCATGGCTTAATGTATACTCTCTTTCCTTTAACATCCTTGCCGCAATCTCCATCAGCTGTTCGATATTATAATCCGGAAAATCAATCACTAATGGAAAACGGCTATGCAGGCCAGGATTTAAAGTGAGAAAATGATCCATTTCTCGCGAGTAACCTGCAAGAATTAAAATAAACTCGTGCTGCTTATCCTCCATATGTTTAACAAGGGTATCAATGGCTTCTTTTCCAAAGTCCTTCTCACCGCCGCGCCCTAAGGAATAGGCCTCATCAATAAATAGAATTCCTCCTTGGGCTTTTTTCACCAAATCCCTTGTTTTTTGGGCAGTGTGACCAATATACTCACCAACGAGGTCTGCCCTCTCGGCTTCAATTAAATGACCTTTTGAAAGTACGCTCATCTTTTGAAACAGTTTGCCAATTAACCTAGCAACCGTGGTCTTTCCTGTTCCTGGGTTCCCTTTAAACATCATATGGAGGGCTTGTTTTTTCGCCTTCAGCCCCATTTCTTCACGCTTTTTGTTCACATAAATCCATGCGTAAATTTCTTTTATCATTCGTTTCATTTCTTCCATGCCAACCAATGCCCCGAGCTCTTCTTCAATTTCTTTTAGTGCCGTATGCTCTGGGGGAATGACCTTTGGAACAACTTGAAAATCAGGTACTTCTTTTCTTACGGTTGTTCTTTCCTGTGAGTTGAGTACCACCCTTATTTGGCCGTTACTTTTCGTACGAATTGGTTGATCCAAAGCTATCACCTCTCATTCTGCGGACCGTATACGTAAGGTAGCAAGATTTAAGCTACTCAGAAGTGTCTTAGGTTAGGCATAATCCTTCTCTTAATGTCTATTCACGATCCCTTAAATTCATTAAAGAAGATTTCTTTTATTTTCTAAAAATAAAAAAAGAGCCCTCGTTAATCGGGCTCCGTTTTCGGTAACTTTTATTGGTTATCCAACTCAAGCTGGACGTTTCTTTGCGGCGCAAATGTGGAAATAGCGTGCTTAAATACTAATTGCTGTTTCCCCTCTGATTCGAATAAAACGGTAAAATTATCAAAGCCCTTAATGCAGCCTCTTAATTGAAAACCATTTAAAAGGAACACCGTTACGTGGGTGTTGTCTTTGCGGCACTGGTTCAGAAATTGGTCTTGAATATTGATTGTTGTTTTCATTTGTATATCCTCCTCTTTTATCTCTACTAATATGTATTCGATTTTACTTGAAGCTTTCCTTCAACATAATGTGAAATTTCCGCTAATTTTTTTGCGACATTGTTCACATTTGTCATTTCAAACCATTGTACATCCATTTTGTTCCGAAACCAAGTTAATTGTCTTTTTGCATATCTTCTAGAGTTTTGTTTTAATTGTTCAACTGCCTCTTCCCATGTCACCTTGCCATCTAAATAGTCATAAATCTCTTTATATCCGATGGCTTGGATGGATTGACAATCACGAAGCCCTTGATTATACAAGGACTTCACCTCAGCTAGCAGTCCTTGCTCCACCATGATATCTACTCTTAAGTTGATACGCTCATAAAGCTTTTCACGATCCATTGTTAAACCGATCAGCGCTGTATCGTACATCAGATCCGGCTGCTGTTTACTCTGGTACTCACGCATGGTTTTACCTGTCAAATGGAAGATTTCAAGAGCTCGGATGACTCTTCTCACATTATTCGGATGAATCTGAGCAGCACTTTCTGGGTCAACCTCTTGTAACTCTTTGTACAATGCTTCATTCCCAATTTCTTTTACTCTTTCCTCTAGTTCCAGACGAAAAGCCTCGTCACCGGAAACATCCGAAAATTGATAGTCATAAATGACAGACTGGATGTACAACCCTGTCCCGCCAACAATGATGGGAAGCTTCCCCCTTTTGGCAATCTCATTTATTTTTGCACGAACCAAGAGTTGAAATTCTGCAACTGAAAAATTCTCCTCTGGTTCCTTGATATCAATCAAATGATGTGGGATACCCTGCATTTCTTCTTTCGTTATTTTTGCTGTCCCAATATCCATGCCACGATAGATCTGCATGGAATCCCCGCTGATAATTTCACCATTAAAGAGTTTAGCCATTTCGATGCTAAGATTGGTTTTTCCCACAGCGGTAGGGCCAATGATAACTAATAATTTTTGTTTGGAATCCACGATTTTCTCACTGCCTTATGCTTTTTTTCAGTGATGGAGGGTATTTTTTAACCGCGTCCACCCCTACATGGTAACACAATTTTAAAAAGCAGTAGAACATCAAACAATTATATACAAAAATTTTCTTTTCTATGCGTTTTTGTTAGATGAAATTTTTATAACACATTTCTTCAAAATATGACAAAAAAATTTATAAGTTTACAAATCGATAACGGTTCTTTTACAAAATGCTTTTTACCCCCAAATTCATGTTAGTCTTAATCGTAGCTTTTTATGAAATTATTAATTCTTAGAGACTGGGTGAATATAAATGCTTTCTAATTTTGATATTGGAATTGATTTAGGTACAGCTAATATATTGGTTTATAGTAAAAGTAAAGGAATCGTGCTTAACGAGCCATCGGTAGTGGTAATAGATACAGAAACAAAGAATGTCGTTGCAGTGGGGCACGAGGCAAAAGAGATGATCGGTAAGACACCGGAAAAGATTATGGCCATCCGTCCGTTAAAAGATGGGGTTATTGCGGATTTTGACATAACAACCGAAATGCTAAAACATATGATGCGTAAGGCATCTAAAAAATTAGGTTTCGCCCTCCGCAAACCGAATGTGGTAGTTTGTATTCCTTCTGGCTCGACTAGCGTAGAACGTCGAGCGATTCAGGATGCCGTTCGTAATGCCGGCGCGAAGAAAATATCCTTGATTGAGGAACCTGTAGCTGCTGCGATCGGGGCTGGGCTGCCAGTAGACGAGCCAGTTGCTAACGTAGTTGTTGATATTGGCGGGGGGAATACAGAGGTTGCGATTATCTCCTTCGGCGGTGTAGTGGCCTGCCACTCGATTAAAATTGGCGGCGACCGTTTGGATGAAGATATTATTCAACATGTACGAAAAGAGTACAATGTCTTAATTGGTGAGAGAACGGCTGAAAATATTAAAATGGAAATTGGTTACGGGCTGACTGACCATGAGGAAAAATTTATGGACGTGCGCGGCCGGGATTTGGTGACAGGGCTACCGAAAACTATTACTCTATCATC
Organism: Neobacillus cucumis; assembly: GCF_002860255.1. Taxonomy (GTDB): domain Bacteria; phylum Bacillota; class Bacilli; order Bacillales; family Cytobacillaceae; genus Neobacillus; species Neobacillus cucumis_A. The sequence continues at coordinate 42,422 of NZ_PGVE01000042.1, read as the reverse complement.
TTATGAGATTCGAAATGCGATTAGAGAATCCCTGCTGCATATTTTAGAGGCGATTCGTGCTACGCTTGAGGATTGCCCAGCCGAATTGAGTGGTGATATCGTTGACCGCGGTGTCATCTTAACTGGCGGAGGTTCGTTGTTGAACGGAATGGAAGCCTGGCTGAGTGAGGAGATTTTTGTTCCAGTACAGCTGGCGACTGATCCATTGGAGTCTGTGGCTGTCGGAACTGGACAGGCACTTCAATATATTAATAAGATTCAGGCTGGTGTGAAGTAGGGTAATAGAAAAGGCTGCAGGGTGATTCCTGCAGCCTTTTGTTTTGATATTTTTATTGAAGACGATTTGGGTGTTACTATAATTTGATAGGTCCTCAATGAGCCTAATTGTCGACCTTCTGCTTCTTTCTATTGTTTGTTTTGTCCTCAAGAACCCTTATTGACGACCGTTTGCTTTTTTCTAATGCTTGTTTTGTCCTCAAGAACCCTATTGACGACCGTTTCCTTTTTTCTAATGCTTGTTTTGTCCTCAAGAACCCTTATTGACGACCGTTTCCTTTTTTCTAATGCTTGTTTTGTCCTCAAGAACCCCTATTGACGACCGTTTACTTTTTTCTAATGCTTGTTTTGTCCTCTAGAACCCCTATTGACGACCGTTTACTTTTTTCTAATGCTTGTTTTGTCCTCTAGAACCCCTATTGACGACCGTTTGTTTTTTTCTAATGCTTGTTTTGTCCTCAAGAACCCCTATTGACGACCGTTTGCTTTTTTCTAATGCTTGTTTTGTCCTCAAGAACCCCTATTGACGACCGTTTACTTTTTTCTAATGCTTGTTTTGTCCTCAAGAACCCTTATTGACGACCGTTTACTTGATACTATTTATTGGTTTGTCCTCAACAATCTAACTATCTCTCTTCTTACATTACCCGCTTAAACATCTTCTCCATCTCATAGACAGAGTAATGGACAATAATCGGTCTTCCATGCGGACAAGTGAACGGGTCTGATGCTTTTCGCAGATCATCAAGAAGTGCCTGGATTTCATCATTGCGCAGATGGCGATTAGCTTTGATAGAAGCTTTACAACTCATCATAATCGCGGCCTCTTCACGTAGCTTTTTAATATCCACCTTTTTCATCAATAAAACCTGTTCAATCATTTCTTCAATTATTAGCTTCTCTTCCCCTTTTGGAAACCATTGCGGATGAGAACGGACAATGAAACTATTTAAACCGAATTCTTCTAGAAACACGCCCACCTTTTCTAGCTCATTATGATTCTCCGTTATTTTCACATATTCGTCCGTTGAATACTCTAACGTAATCGGCACGAGTAGTTCTTGCAGCTCGGACTGAACCTGTCCGACTTTTTCCCTGAAATATTCATATTTCAACCGTTCCTGTGCGGCATGCTGGTCGATAATATATAAACCATTTTCATTTTGTGCAAAAATATACGTGCCATGCATTTGTCCAATTGGGTAAAGACGCGGAATCCTGCTTTTGACTTCATCACTGTCAACAGCTTGTTGTGGCGGAACACTTGGTTTTTGTTCAATGAATGGATCCGTGTCATCGATATACTCTTCCTCAAACGTTTCCTCTTCCGATTCATAAGTCGATTCGATAGAAGTTACCTCCTGCTTAACAGGAATGTTATCAAAACGAGGAACCGGAATGGAAGGAGTTTCATGAATCGTTTGTGTAAAAGCAGGCCGCTCCCATGGTGTTTCTATCGGTTTACTAGCGGCCGGTGTCCCCTCATCAAGAGCTAACGCTGTTTGCTCTGATTTCACTTCTTCTTTTTTCACAGGTGTATACGCTGACGGGATTAAGATCTTTGATTTAAATGTATCTTTGATCATCGTAGTTACCAGTTCATACAGTTCGGCTTCCTTACTAATACGAACCTCCATTTTCGATGGATGCACATTCACATCCACAAGCAATGGATCCATTTCAATATTAAGATAAACAATCGGATAACGTCCGATTGGAAGCAGTGTATGGTAGCCCTCTTGAATGGCCTTTGCCAGCGCGTAGTTTTTAATAAAACGTCCGTTGATCATCGTCGAAATATAGTTTCTTGAAGCCCTTGTTACTTCCGGCATGGAAGCAAAACCACTAATCGTATAATCTAGCGATTTACCAGATATCGGAACAAGCTGTTTGGCAATCGCCATCCCATAAATCGACGCTAATACCTGGCGGACATCGCCGTTTCCGTTTGTCTGCAACAGTTTCCGCTCATTATGGATTAACCGAAAGGCAACCTCAGGATGGGAGAGCGCGAGCCGGTTTACTACATCGGTAATGTTTCCAAGTTCCGTATGAATGGTTTTCATATACTTCAAACGGGCAGGCGTATTGAAAAATAAATCTGTAATCGTGATATCTGTGCCGCGTCTTGCAGATGCTTTTTCAAACACTTCGACCTTTCCGCCTTCAATCACAACCCGATTTCCTGCACCCTCACCGGTAGAAGTCTTCATCTCGAGTCTTGAAACGGAGGCGATACTTGGCAGGGCCTCGCCACGGAATCCGAGCGTTCGAATACGGAATAAGTCATTTTCATTTTTGATTTTACTAGTGGCATGGCGTTGGAAGGCGATCAATACATCGTCTTCCTCAATTCCATTGCCATTGTCGGTAATACGGATTTTTGCGAGCCCGGCTTCTTCGATTTCAATTTCAATCACGGTACTGCCAGCATCAATCGCATTTTCCACTAGTTCTTTTACAACAGAGGCAGGGCGTTCGACTACCTCACCGGCTGCTATTTTATTTGATAAAATTTCATCTAATTGGATAATCTTGCCCATCAATAAAGCCTCCTTACTTTAGCTTTTTTTGGAGCTCATATAGCAGGTTAATCGCTTGAAGAGGTGTAACATCTAATAAATCTAACTCTTTTATTTTGTCTATGACGCGCTTTTCTTTTGAAGTCGGCTCCACTTTTTTCGGTGCCGCAGGCTCATCAAAGAACGATAACTGTGCTGGCTGTTCAGCTGGTGTTTCAATCTTATTCTCAGGAACCTGTTGCTCGTCTACTTTTTTTACTGGAGCCATTTGAGCATCCGTCTGCTCTAGCTCAGCTAAAATCTCACTCGCCCGTCTGATTAATTCTGCCGGAAGTTCGGCAAGTTGTGCCACATGAATTCCGTAACTTTTATCGGCCGGACCTTCTTTAATTTTATGAAGAAAGACTACCTTGCCGTTATGTTCAATTGCACTCACGTGGATATTTTTCAACTTCGTAAGTTCTTCTTCTAAAACGGTCAATTCATGGTAATGGGTAGAGAATAAAGTTTTCGCCCCAATTCGCTCATGGATGTACTCAATAATAGCCTGCGCAAGCGCCATACCATCATAAGTTGAAGTTCCACGCCCAATTTCATCGAATAAAATTAAACTATTTTGAGTGGCGTTCGCAATCGCATTTTTCGCCTCAAGCATTTCGACCATAAAGGTACTCTGACCGGAAATCAAATCATCCGCGGCTCCGATTCTAGTAAATACCTGATCAAAAATCGGTAAAACCGCTTCTGTTGCCGGAACATAGCATCCGATTTGCGCTAGAATGGAAATCAAGGCGATTTGACGCATGTACGTACTTTTACCAGACATGTTAGGACCGGTGATTAACAGCACTTCACGGTCGCTGTCCATCCAGCAGTCGTTTGGTACATATTCCTGTGTGTTTAATACTTTTTCTACAACTGGATGACGTCCATCCTTTACCACTACTCGGCGCTCGTTAGAAAATTGCGGTTTTACATAGCGGCGTTCTTCACTGACTTGAGCAAAACATTGTAAAACGTCTAACTCACTGACTGCTTTAGCCAGAGCTTGAAGGCGTGGAATTTGTTCCTTCACCATTTCCCGAATTTCGGTGAATAAGTTATACTCCAGTTCACCGCATTTTTCTTCTGCCTGTAAAATCAGGGCCTCTTTTTCTTTTAATTCCGGCGTGATAAAGCGTTCGGCATTGGTTAAGGTCTGCTTTCGCTCATATTGCCCTTCAGTTAAAAGATGAAGGTTGGCCCGTGTGACTTCGATATAGTACCCAAAAACACGATTATAACCGACCTTTAAGGACTTAATCCCTGTTTTTTCCCGTTCTTCCCGCTCTAATTGAGCAATCCAGCTTTTCCCATTCCGGCTTGCATCACGGTACTGATCCAGCTGGTCATGATATCCGTCTCGAATGATATTCCCTTCTTTTAAGGAAAGCGGAGGATTATCTACAATCGCCTGTTCAAGAAGGTCCGTGACCTCTTCACAGGGATCGAGCTTATCAGCAATTTCATTCATTTGCTCATTTTGCATTCCATGAAGGATCTTTTTTAAAAATGGCACTTGCATTAACGAGCGCTTTAACTGGACTAGATCGCGTGCATTGACATTACCAAAGGCTACACGTCCTGCTAATCTTTCTAAATCGTACACTTCTTTTAAATTTTCACGAAGCTCTTGGCGCTCAAAATAATGCTGAATTAACACATCTACTTGATTATGACGTTCTTCAATTTCTTTTTGCTGAATTAACGGTCTGTCAATCCAGTGCTTTAGCATCCGCCCGCCCATGGCTGTTTTGGTTTCATCCAGCAGCCATAGTAAAGAGCCTCTTTTTCCTTTTGAACGAATCGTCTCAGTAAGTTCCAGATTTCGTTTGGAATAGTAATCAATTTTCATATATTGCTGAATTTGATAAGTGGTTACTGGCTGAAGATGGTCTAAACTTCTTTTCTGTGAACGGAATAAATAATGAAACAGCCTTGCTGCCGTTTGCTTTAATTTCTCTTGGTTAAGTCCTTCGAGCAGATGGGCAAAGTTCAATTCTATTGAACTATTTTCCTCAAAAGAGATGGCCAGCACATCACGTTCTCGCATCTTCTTTTGCAGATCCCCGTCGAAATTACTAGGAACGACCACTTCTTTGGCACTTAAGACTGCCAATTCGTTCAGCACTTCATCAAATTTGGTGAGCAATGTGACTCGGCTTTCCCCTGTTGAAATATCATTATAGGCAAATCCAAAGGTTTGGTCATCAAAATTGGTGATGGATGCAAGATAGTTGTTTTCTTTATCGGTTAACCCTTTTCCATCCATGACGGTCCCAGGCGTAATAAGTTGGACGACCTCCCGCTTTACCATGCCTTTTGTTTGTCTTGGGTCTTCCATTTGTTCACAAATGGCTACTTTATAGCCTTTGGAAATTAGTTGTTCAATATAGTTGGGGGCGGAATGGTAAGGTACTCCGCACATCGGGATTCGGTCTTCGGACCCGCCCTCTCGGCTTGTCAGGGTGATTTCTAGTTCTTGTGATGCTTTGATGGCATCATCAAAAAACATTTCATAAAAGTCGCCTAAGCGAAAAAATAAAAAGGCATCTTGATAATCTGCCTTAATGGTTAAATATTGTTGTATCATCGGCGTATAACCAGCCATAATGACCTCCAGGGTATTAATCAATTTTTATTGTAAGGAATTTTCATCCCATACATTTCGATTTTCTTCGACAAACTATTATATCATATCCCACCGAGGCCGGCACCCGTTGAATATTTGCCAAATTAATAGGTAAATTTATTTTCCAGACTTCTACCTTTCGACTTTTTCTGAATTAAAATCATGGTAATGTTCAAAATGGGGGTGTTGATTTGGAATGGTTTGGACGAAGCAGCAAAAATTATGATTTTGAAATGTTTTCAATTAGTCACTTTTTCATTATTGCGCTTTTATTGATAGTGGCCACATGCATTTATCTATTTAAAGAACACTTAAAATCCCCTAAAGCAAGAGCCTGGGAGATTGGCGCAGCCATTTCATTAATATTAATAGAAGCAGCCTATCATTACTGGATGTTCATAAATGGCAGTTGGGATATCAGTCATGCGATTCCGCTTGAACTGTGCAGTATTAGTCTTATTTTAAATATCATCTTATTACTGACTCGAAAAAAGATCATTTACGAGATTCTGTTATTTACCGCCCTATTAGGAGCGTCACAGGCTGTCTTTACGCCATTATTAAATTATGATTTTCCGCATTTCCGCTTTTTCCACTTCTTTTATACGCACTTAATGACCATTTGGGTGCCGCTCTATTTTACATGGGTGAAGGGCTACCGTCCTACCCTATGGTCAGTCTTGAAGTTATTTATCTTTTTAAATGTAATGTTGCCGTTCATTATGCTCATTAATAACCTTGTAGGCGGGAATTATATGTTCTTGAGCCATAAACCAAACAGTGCCAGCCTTTTAGATGTTCTAGGCCCCTATCCTTGGTATATATTATCATTGGAAGGATTATTGATATTATTAAGCCTGATTGTCTGGACATTATTTGGGGAAAAGACTGCTAGAAAAACCGAGGTGGAGAGAAACTTACCTATGTCATAACATCAAGTTTTTATTGACCTTTTACAATTAACTCATTATAATTAATATCGTTCCTTATTTTTTGTCTCAATAGCTCAGCACGTTCGAATCCTCTTCAGTGATTCTGCTACAGCGTACTGATTGAGCTGCTTCTTGAATAATCTTTCTGAGATCAGGACGGGATATATTAAATATGTGTTGGAATAAAGTTATTTAGTTTTATTTGTCCCAATAGCTCAGCAGGATAGAGCAACAGTTTCCTAAACTGTAGGTCGGAGGTTCGAATCCTCTTTGGGACGTACTAAAAACCCTTGCCACTGCAAGGGTTTTTCTGTTTTATATGCTTACTCACACTTATACCATGGGATTTCATTCCATCAAGTACTTTCGCATTAAAATCCTCTAAATAATTTCTTATAAAATGTCCATCCATCCTTTAAAAGCTGTAGCTTTCAAATCATGCTAGATTATCTGCTTTTCACAAGCAAATTAACAGCTTCTTTTACCATTTCTTCCATGCTTCTTTCCCCTTGGTCATTTGCTTTTTGCACACATTCCACTAAATTAGAACTTACAATAACACCAATTGTTCGATCAATTGCAGTTCTTGATGCAGACAACTGAGTAATTACCTCTTTGCAATCCTTGTTTTCTTCCATCATTCTTAAAATACCTCTTAACTGTCCTTCAATACGTTTTACTCTATTTTTAATTTGATCATTGTAATCCATGTTTTTATCTCCTTTAACAACAATTATTTTTTATTTTTAAAGAATTTTCCTTTAAGGAAATTTTGCTATTGTCGGAAATGAAATATCCGACGACCCGAAAACCCTTTTGTCTAAAAAAACGAATTCCTACATTTTTTTCAAGTGAACTAGATGCGACTATATATAAATCACCATCAGGAATTTCTTTTATATTTCTGTTTAAATAGGAAATTGGAATATTAATTGAACCTTTGATTGGATCCTTGTAAGATTCATTATAGTCTCTAATATCTATTATTATTATTTTATCTACTTCAAGATCCTTCAACTTGATAAAATGAACACCAAGAACCGGAAAATATCTTTTATATAATATAATTGATACAATTATTGTTATCAAGATTAGAAATTTCATTTAATACTCCTTCAATGGAACAAATTTCATTGATAAGTTTTATGTTATACCCCTAAGGGTATATTGTCAATAGATTTTTTTAAAATTTTTCAGTCTGCAAAAATAGACCGCAATGAACATGGCGGTCAAAGAATTTAAAAGCAATAGTTTTATTTTAAGAAACCTTACTTTCAACATATGTTTCAAATGCTTCTCTTTAATTCTTTTCTATCCAGAATTTAATCATACTTTTTTCTATTTCCGTTTTTAGGATGGTATGATCAGCATTTCTTGACCATGCCGGCAGATCGTTTAAGGCGCCCTTATCTGTTACATGCAGCTCTAATACTTGTCCGCTTTCCAAGGAATCAAGACCTTTTTTTAATCTGATAATTGGCAGTGGACAGGTCAATCCACTTACATCTACAACCGAATCAACTTTTACTTCATTTGTATTGTTTACAACTGTCTCTCCAAGGTCGTTTGTAGAAGTTTCAACCTTTTTGTTTATGTTGCTTCCAAATACAGAGGAATACGTTTTCCAACCACCATCGACATTTTTTACACGATAGCCGTTATTTTTTAGAATCCTGCTTGCTACATATCCTCTTAATCCCACCTGGCAGCTGATATAAATGGTCTGATCCTTTGGAAGCTCTTCTACTCTGTTTCTTAAGTCATTTAAAGGAATATTGATGGACCCTTCGACAAATCCAAATTCACGCTCCATTGGCTCACGAACGTCAATTAAAAGTCCTCCATCTGCAACGATTTTGTCAATTTCATACCACTGTACCATTTCCAATTCGCCTTCGATGATATTAGAAGCCACATAACCAGCCATATTTACGGGATCTTTTGCTGATGAATACGGTGGTGCATATGACAATTCCAGGTTGGTCAAATCTTCTACCGTCAATCCACCTTTAATGGCAGTTGCTATCACGTCGATTCGTTTATCCACTCCATCTGCCCCAACTGCTTGGGCACCGAGGATTTTTCCTGTTTCTTTATCAAAAATTAATTTTAAGGCTATCGGAGCTCCTCCTGGATAGTATCCCGCGTGTGAACTTGGGTGAATATGAACAACTTCATATGATACTCCTAAACGCTTTAGTGTTTTCTCATTATTTCCTGTAGCTGCAACAGTCAAATCAAACACCTTGGCAATGGAAGTGCCCAATGTCCCTTGATATTTCTCCCTTTTGCCCATGATATTGTTTGCCGCAATCCGACCTTGGCGGTTTGCCGGACCAGCAAGGGGAATCATGACCTTTGTCTCGTTAATATAATCTACAACTTCTACAGCATCGCCAACAGCATAAATATTCTCATTAGAAGTTTGAAGGTATTCGTTGACCATGATTCCGCCCCGTTCACCTAATTCTAGTCCAGCAGTTTCGGCCAATTCATTTTCAGGTCTGACTCCGATTGAAAGTATCGTCATATCTGTTTGAATTTCTGTACCATCAGAAAGGATAATCTTCTTTCCTTGGTCATCAAATGATTGTACCCCATTTTCCAAGATTAACTTTACTCCTTTGTCTTTTAAATGAGAGTGTAAAATACTCGCCATTTCAAAATCGATTGGCGCCATAATTTGATTGGCCATTTCAATAAGGGTCACTTCAACCCCTCTTTCTACCAAGTTTTCAGCCATTTCAATCCCTATAAAGCCTCCGCCAATAACAACGGCTTTTTTTGGATATTGGGAATCAACATAATTTTTGATTTTATCTGTATCCGGTATATTTCTTAAAGTAAATAATGTCTGATTTTCATTTAATCCCGTAATAGGTGGAACAATTGGCCTTGCCCCAGGTGATAATACTAACTTGTCATATGATTCAACGTACACTTCCCCAGTTTGCAAATTCTTGATGGTCACTTTATTGTTTTCAGGATCAATGTTCAATACTTCACTTCTATTACGAATATCAAGATTAAAACGTTCTGACATTCCTTTTACGGTTTGTACTAATAATTTGCTTCTATCTTTAATCGTTTCACCTATATAGTAAGGCAGTCCGCAATTGGCAAATGAAATATGTTCCCCTCGTTCTACAAGAATTATTTCTACTTCTTCACTTAATCTTCTTAATCTGGCAGCTGCAGTAGCTCCGCCAGCCACTCCGCCTACGATGATTACTTTCTGTGTCATGTTTTTTCCCTCCAAGTAATTTTTATAAATCTTATCAATTATGAAAAAAAATTAATGATTATCAGATATACCCTAATGGGTTTAATACCTATATGGGTATTATAGAACGTAATAAAAAAATGTGAAGTTTCTACATGTCATTTTCACATTTTCTCCACATTTAATTTTCACTGATTATTCACATTTAAATTTCCAGATCAACTAGTCCTCTATTGTTTTTATATATTATAATCAAGGCTAATAATTATCAGCTGCACTCATTTAGTTCACTAAATATTAGGTTTTTATAAAAATGTATGCTACAATGGGTCTACCATTTGAATTACTGTTTCATGTGCCCTACTTATTCGTGAGTAGGGTTTTTTGTTTTATTCAAAATAAAAAACAGACTCTAATGGAGAGTCTGTTTGGCTTTATCTAATTATTAAGCTTTGCGAACGTTTGCTGCTTGAGCTCCACGTTGACCTTGCTCAACATCGAAAGTCACTGCTTGACCTTCTTCTAAAGTTTTGAAACCTTCACCTTGGATAGCTGAGAAATGAACGAATACGTCTTCTCCACCTTCACGCTCGATGAATCCGAAACCTTTTTCTGAGTTAAACCATTTTACTTTACCGTTTTCCATTTATATTGCCTCCTGTTGTGTGCTCTGCACACATTATGTTACTATCCTTGCACTCAGTGATCATCAAGACGAAAAGTTAATCTTATACTATCCTTTACACCGAACAAAAATAATTCTAGTATAGAATAACATTTTTCAAAAATATTTGCAAGGTTTCCAAATTGTGTATCAAAATATATTTTTATATCCCATTCAAAAATGATTGAATAAATGGTATAGCAGCACCTATAGGTACCCCATTTGCTGGTGAACGGCTTATATGAATAAAGGATTCATTACTTGGAAATGCAGATTTATCATTAATTTTATCATGAAGAAATTCAATATCCTCATCCATTAAGTAGGGAGATATATGTCCGCCTAGAATAAATTCTCTGTTAAGGACAAGATGGATATTGTTGATTGAAAATGCTAATTGATCTAAAAAGCAATTCCACCTTTCAACATAAGCAGGGTTTTTAGAACGTACCATTTGGAAGAAAACATCTAATGCTTCACCTTCTTCTAGCAGCGCATTAACAGAGCTGTACGTTTCCATGCATCCTCTCTTTCCGCAGTAACAAGAAGGACCATCAGGATTAATCGTCATATGTTCTACCGTTCCACTATGTCCTTCTTTTCCCATATAAATTTGGTCATTTATGATAATTGCTCCTCCAAGGTGAGGACCTATCGATAGATAGACAGCATCTCCAATATCATTTCTTACCCACAGTTCTGTTGTTGCCGCACACTTGGCATCATGTAAAAACACGCAGGGATAAGGAAGATACTGTGAAAAAACCTCAATATCTAATCCTGTCGAGATTAATATTTTTCCGTAAGTAATCTTCTTTCCATCATTAGACGTTAATCCTTGAACAGCAAAACCAATCCCAAGGACCTGCTCCTCTGTCACATCGAGAGAGGAGATAAAAGACTTTACAGCTTGACTCAACTCTTTGTAGTAGCGATCTTCATTGAAATAATCCATCGTTAGTCTCTCTTGCTGAAAAGCATGACCACGCAAATCAAGAGCCAATATCTGTACGGTCCTCTTCTGAATCTCTACCCCTATGCTAATCCTAGCCTGGGGGCAAATGGCATATGCAGCTGCACGCCTTCCAACAGAGGATTCAAACTGCCCGCTCTTTTCAATCAATTTTTCTTTTTCCAAGCGAACGAGATTCTGGGTAACTGTCGGTAAACTCAAATGAAGTTGATTGGCAATTTCTTGTTTCGAAAGCTTTTCATTTTGATAAATGAGACGGTAGATCGAGGAGTAATTGCCTTTTTTTATATCTTTAAAAGTGATGCTATTGTCCATGGAAAAAATACCCCATTTTATAAACTAATTTTATAAAAATATTTACTTTAACTTTTTAAATATATCACAAGAGCGGATACAATCCCAGCTTTGGCAAAAAGTATCTGCCAATTTTAAATTTTATACATATTGACTCTCATGGAAAAAAGCTTTATTATGTAAATGTATTTTATAAAACTATTTTACAAAATAAATTAACGAAAAGGGATGGGTAAATATGGGGATTATTGAAAAAATGAGACTGGACGGAAAGAAAATTTTTGTAACCGGCGGTGCAAGGGGTATTGGTAAAAGTGTTGCAACCGCTTTTGCTGAAGCAGGAGCAGATATAGCTATCGTCGACTTAGACATCGAGGAAGCCACAAAGACAGCTAAGGAACTTGAAGAAAATAATGGGATCAAGTCAATTGCCATTAAAGCAGATGTCACCAACCCAGCAGACGTAGATGCCATGATCGAAACAATATTAGAAGCATTTGGCCGTTTAGATGTAGCCTTTTGTAATGCAGGAATCTGCATGAACGTACCAGCAGAGGAAATGACCTTTGAACAGTGGAAAAAAGTCATTGATATTAATCTTACGGGTGTTTTCTTAACGGCCCAAGCAGCTGGAAAAGTCATGTTAAAACAAGGCGGCGGTTCCATTATTAATACCGCATCGATGTCTGGACATATTGTTAATTTGCCACAGCCACAGTGTTCTTACAACGCCTCTAAAGCAGGAGTCATCCAGTTGACCAAATCGCTTGCAGTGGAGTGGGCAACAAGAAATGTGCGCGTAAATTGTATTAGTCCAGGATATATTGGAACAGAACTTACTTTAAATTCTCCAAGCTTGCAGCCATTGATCGAACAATGGAATGAAATGGCACCGCTTCACCGAATGGGAAGACCAGAAGAACTTCAGTCCATTTGTGTTTATCTTGCAGGAGACACAAGCAGCTTTACTACAGGATCTGACTTTGTCATTGATGGAGCTTTCACTTGCATTTAATAGACTAATAGATTCTTTAGGAGGACTATCCATGAATTACTTACTCGGTACAGATATCGGAACATCCGGTACGAAAACCATCCTAATGGATACAGAAGGCAATCTGATTGCTCAAGATTTACAGGAATACGATGTATTAACCCCAAAGCCTCTATGGGCAGAACAATGGCCAGATGTTTGGCTTGAGGCAACCAAAACATCGATAAAAAACACCGTACATAAGTCTGGAATAGCTGCGGAGAACATACGTGGTATCGCCATTAGCGGACTTTATGGTGGTTCTGGAATTCCATTGGACGAAAAAATGGAACCTGTCAGGCCGTGTATGATTTGGATGGACCGCAGAGCAGAAGCGGAAACAAAGTGGGTCTTAGAGCATATTGGAGAAGAAAAACTTCTCGAAATTACCCATAATGGCGCTGACCCCTATTACGGTTATACAAAAATGTTATGGATGAAAAATCATGAACCGGATAACTGGAAGAAAACCAAGCTCTTCCTCCCGCCAAACGATTATGTCATTTATAGACTGACCGGAGAAATTGCGATTGATTATTCCTCTGCAGGAAACATCGGCGGAATTTTTGATATGAATAACCGGACCTGGTCAAAAGAAATGATGGATGAGATGGGAATTCCTCTTTCGATGATGCCAGAAAAAATCGTGGAATCAACCGATATTGTCGGTGGATTGACAAAAGAAGCAGCAGCTGAGTTAGGACTTTCTGAAGGAATGCCAGTGATCGCCAGTGGGATTGACTGCGGTGCAGCTAATATCGGTCTCGGTGTATTTGAATCGGGGATTTACGCAGCGGCCATTGGTACTTCGATGTGTGCAGCCTTAATTTCCGATCAACCAGTGAAAGGAAAGGATCTGATTGTTTGGCCGTATTTATATGATGCGAAAAGACTTTCCTATTATTTTGCTGGCGGGGCCACAGCTGGAGCGATTGTGAAATGGTTCCGTCAAACGATGTGTCAATATGAATTGGAAGTAGAAAAGGCTGGCGGAAAAAATGCCTATAATGTGTTAAATGAACAGGCTGCGAACATTCCAGTTGGAAGCGAAGGCTTGATTGTCCTTCCTTACTTTATGGGAGAAAGAAGCCCTATCTGGGATTCTGATGCCAAAGGAACCATCGTTGGACTTTCATTAGCCCATACAAAAGCGCATATTTATCGTGCCTTTCTAGAAGCGGTCTCCTTTAGCTTACGAGATGCAATGGAAGCGACCGGGGAAAATCTCGGTGAATATATCTTGCTGGCCGGCGGGGTCACTAAATCAACATTATGGAGACAAATCTTTGCCGATGTGACAGGCTATCCAGTAGTTTGTCCCCTTCATGATGTAGAAGCGAATATGGGAGACGTCATGCTGGCTGGAATTGGTACAGGTCTTCTCTCCTATGAAGAGGTGAAGAAATGGCAGGTTCTCGATCAGAAGTTGATGCCAAATCAAGAGAATCATAGTAAATATAATGACTATTATCAAGTTTATAAGTCTATTTATAAAAATTTAAAGTCTGATATGAAAACGTTGACAAGACTTTCTACAACATGAGTTGAGCATGTGCTTTACCAATTTTAAAAAAAGGATATGTGATAGAAATGAATAAATGGAAAAAACGAATTGGATACGGGGCGGGCGACTTCGCCTGCAACCTCGTATTTAGTACAATGGCGTCTTACCTGTTGTTTTTTTATACGGATGTTTTTGGAATAACCGCAACCGTTGCTGGGACTTTAATGCTAGTAACAAAAATCATTGATGCATTTGCCGATACCGGAATGGGATTATTAGTTGACCGGACTCGTACGAGATGGGGACAAGGAAGACCCTACTTCATAATCGGAGCGATTCCGTTTGCTGTTTTTACCATCATGACCTTCATTGTTCCTGACTTCAGTCTATCAGGAAAAATTCTCTGGGCGTATATCACTTATTGCTTGTTAAACATTGCTTATACGGTGGTTAATATCCCATTAAATACGATTGTACCGAGGTTAACTTCCGATAACCACGAGCGAAACTGGTTAGTGTCGACTAGGATGATTTGCGCGTTAATTGGAACCGCTTTAGTTATGTCGATTACGACACCGATGGTTAATTTCTTCGGCCAAGGTGATAACCAAAAAGGTTATTTCATTACGATGACCGTTTATGGTATCGCCGCGGTGTTCGTATTTGTGTTTACCTTTATGAATACAAAAGAGGTGGTTCCGCCAACCGTTCAACCTGGGAAATCCTCTTTTAAACAGGATTTTAAAGGATTGACTGGCCCTGCTGTTATTTTCTTTATCTTGAACTTTCTCTATTTTGGTCTTTTTGTCATTAGAAATACAACTGTGATCTACTATTTTACGTATAATCTAGGCCGTACGGATTGGCTTACGTTCGTAGGACTATTCGGTATTCTCTCTGGTCTGCCAATGCTGCTGCTTTTACCTTGGCTTCAAAAGAAAATGCCAAAGAAAAACGTATTACTGTTAAGTACGGTCATTTATATTCTTGGAGATTTAGTGATTTATTTCGGAAAGTCCTCCCCTGTCTTACTGATTGCCGGTTTGGCGATTACCGGGCTTGGGATTTATGGCATTTTCGGGACCACCTTTGCCATTCAGCCAGATGTTATTGATTATTCAGAGTACAAAAACCATCGAAGTATTGCGGGGATGATAGCTGCTTTCCAAGGATTTTTTGTAAAAGTCAGCTTGGGACTTGGAAGTGCTCTTGTAGGACTTATCCTGAAAATGGGCGGTTATGTTCCAAATGCCAAACAATCTGCAACCGCTTTAAACTATATTGAAGTAAGCTTTATCTGGGTGCCAATGGCCATTTGTGTACTGATTGGAATCACGATGATCTTCTATAAACTCGATGATAAACGGGCGGCGATGGATGTAGAACTCGAGCGACGACGTTCATTGGTAAATAATAATGGTATTAACCAAAATGTTGTCAATCTTTAATAAAGCGTATTTGATTAATATTCAAGAGAAATAAAAACCAGTCAAAGCTGGTTTTTATTTTTTTGTGTATTTATTTGAATTAAGTATACAATCTTCAATTTATCAACCAATTCAAAAAATTTATAAGATAGAATGCAGTTTACTATATTTTTTTTAATAAAACAGCAGTATGATAATATAGTAATATTTTACTAGAAAGGATGGAAAAAGAATTTGTTCAAAAAAGTAGCAGTGCTGGCTTTATCAGGGATATTATTGCTGTCATACGGAAAAACAGCTATACACGCATCTGCCGACACCATTTTGGGTCCTGAGGTAACCAAATATATATCTTCTAGAGGTAACACGGTTTCCGTTGGTGTTTACGATGGGAATACAGGTAAAACCTATACATACAATCCTTCTAAAACCTACTATACTCAAAGTGTTGTTAAAATGTCGATGTTAGCAGATGTCCTCTATCAAAAGATACCAATAACTTCGTATGAAAATACATTGCTAACAAGAATGATTGAAAACAGCAATAATAGTGCCGCCAGTACGATTTGGCGGCAGCTGGGAAGTGATAAAAAAGTACAAACGTTTTTTCAAAAAGTGGGTATGAATCATACGATTGCTGGTACAGGAGGCTGGTGGGGGCATACCACAACAACGGTTGGGGATCAACTGACCTTGGCGAAGTATTTTGCCTACCAAAATACATTATTAACGAATGGACAGAGAGCGTATGGTCTAAATCTAATGCGACACGTAGAGACGGATCAACGCTGGGGTACAGGTTACGGAATTCCCTCAGGAGTTAGCGTTGCCTTAAAAAATGGCTGGGTTACATCTAACCCTCCTAGTAAACTATTTGTCAATAGTGTTGGTTACATCTCTGGACAAGGAAAAAGTTATGTTATCGCTGTGTTAACAACAAATAATAAATCTCTAGCCTACGGTATTGACACGATCAATAAAATATCAAGCTTAGTTTGGAAGGAAGTCCCAAGTACATTTCCGACGATTGGGTATGTAGATGCACCTGGGAATTCCGCTACTATTCAGGGACAAAGTGTTGTTAAAGGCTGGTTCTTAGATAAAAGTGGAGTTGCGAAAATCGATGTTTTGGTAGATGGCACAGTGGCTGGTCAAGCCGTCCTTGGAGATGCGAGAGCAGATGTTCAAAAAGCTTATCCTCAGTACAACAATGGAAAAGCTGGCTTTCATTTCCCACTTAATACAACCAAATATAGTGAGGGAAAACATACGATCACGATTCGAGAAACTGGAAAGAATGGACATGTCACTACCCTGTCTGGAAAAAACATAACCATCGACAATGTCAAGGGGTATGTGGATAATCCGAAATCAGGTACCACCCTTATGGGTACTAAAAATGTGTCGGGATGGTGTTTGGATGTGAACGGTGTATCCAAAATTGATGTATTGATTGATGGCGCAGTGTCTGGTCAGGCGGTCTATGGGGATGCGAGAGCGGATGTCTTAAAAGCATTTCCTCAGTACAACAATGGGAAAGCGGGGTTTCATTTTCCCCTCGACACCACTAACTATAGTAATGGAAAACATACGATTACCATTAGAGAAACAGGTAAAAACGGTCATGTCAACACCTTGTCTAGCATTACGGTAACGTTTAAACACTAGTGCTGGAAATAATTCACAAAAGGAACCTCAAACCATTTTTGATTTGAGGTCCTTTTTCTATATCCTATGATCGCTCACATGCCCAATTATCTCTATCGCGGTCATGTCTTGATTCATAGGCAGGATGGGTGGATGGCACCCCATTTGGATAGACTTTACGCATCTCTGTGCAATTTTTGAAGGACTCAGTTTCAGAATTGGTTGTTGTGCCACTTCCAGATGTTGAGCCACTTCCAGATGTTGAGCCACTTCCAGATGTTGAGCCACTGCCCGATGCTGTGCCACTAGACGTGTTACCGCCTGAAGAAGTACCTGCAGCCTTACTGCTTGAGCTTGAGTCTAGATCCCCCTTTGTTGTCCCTTGGTTTCCGAATGCCCAAAGACCTTTATTTGCCTCCCTAGCCTCTCTGGCAAACTTGACAAAATAATCGCTGTATTTGACATCCGGTGGATAGGTTGACGGCTCCGCGTACCCGCTTAATACTAAATCTGCATTAAACATTTTTGTACGAATATCCTTTTCATCCATATCATCTTTTGGCACACTAAGCCACACGATTCTTAGCAGGCGACCATATCGATCCGTTTCAGATACATCCTTCTGAAGCCATACTTGTTTACCATTCAACTTTGAATTTGTGTAGTTACTTGCTTCTTTACCATATTGCTCATGTCTTGTCGTTGATTCAGGTGTATTGACACCAACTAAACGGACCTTTCTGCCATCTGAGGTCACAAAGGTATCTCCATCCACCACTCTGCCAACAGTAATCAATTCTAAGCCGAGTTTATTAGCTAATTCTTCTTGTGATTGTTTGGCAGCTTGTTGTTTTTCTTGTTCCTCTTTCTCCTTTTCTGCTGCTTGTTTAGCGTTCTCTGCCGTGGCTTCCTCTTCCGCATCGGCTTTTTCACTTGCTTTATTAACTTGTTCCTCTTGCTTTTGCTTATTAATTTCCTCTGTTTTTGGGTTAGGCGTTGCACTTGTGCAGCTGGCCAATACAAATAAGATGGTGACTACAATAAGAATAACTCTAATATTTTTCACGATTTTAACTCTCTCTCCTTTTTCAATCATCCATCTTAATTATACCTATTAAAATATTTAATTTGTTAATAACTATTTTTTCCATCCTATTATTTTAAATTTCATGTTAAAACTTTTGATAAGAAAAATAGGCACATGACATTCATGTGCCTTAGTTACTTTATTAAGTTAGGAATTGACTGTATCCTTTACAGACAGTTTGGATAACAGCGGGCGTTCATTTTCCCATTGTACCTTAACTGGAACATTAAAGTATTGAGTCAGCTTCTCGCTGTCAATCATAGATTTGGTCTCTCCTGCTGCAAAAACTTGTCCTTTTTTCAAAAGCAAGGTTTTACTAAATACAGGAAGAATTTCTTCCACATGGTGGGTCACATAAATAATCGTCGGTGCCTTAAGATTTTGGGTTATTCTCTCTACAGATTCTAACAATTGTTCACGGGCGATGAAATCTAACCCATTCGTCGGTTCATCAAGAATCAGTAAGGACGGATTGGCCATCAGTGCTCTAGCAATTAGGACACGTTGTTTTTCTCCCTGTGATAGGGTGTTATAGTTGCGATTGGCATAATCGATACAGCCTAACTCTTCAAGGAGCCGGATTGCCTTTTTTCTAACTTCATCAGTCGGTGTTTCATAAAGGCCAATAGAAGCATATTCACCGCTTAAGACCACTTCAAATGCATTATCGTCCGGATGAAATTTTTCTTGAAGTGACGATGACACAAATCCAATCTGCTTCCGGAGTTTTTCTGCCAGATACGTTTTCCCAAACTCTAATTCTAATACGGTAATTTTACCTTTTGTAGGAAAGTAATAAGCATTAAGCAAATTTAAGATGGCCGTTTTTCCTGAACCATTTAATCCAAATAACACCCAGTGTTCTCCTTTTTCAATCTGCCAATTAATATCTTGTAAAATCCATTTCCCGTCACGAATTAATGAGACATTTTCTAGTTGAACAACCAATTCCATCACACCTTTCA
Organism: Neobacillus cucumis; assembly: GCF_002860255.1. Lineage (GTDB taxonomy): Bacteria > Bacillota > Bacilli > Bacillales > Cytobacillaceae > Neobacillus > Neobacillus cucumis_A. Next base: position 23,204 of record NZ_PGVE01000042.1, on the reverse strand, counting down.
TGATTATATACTATCAAAATTTTCAGAATCATACACAAATATTGTTTTAAATAAAAACGGAACCCAACTGATAAAGGGGCTCCGTTTACAGGCTAAGGTTTACCTATTCTTGTGCCAACGATCGGTATTTTCCACTAAAATAAATAAGCGGCTCAAAATCTTCGGTATGGATGTTTGTTACTTTACCGATAAACAAGGTGTGATCTCCCTCGATATGTGCAGCAGAAACTTCACAAGCAATTTGTGCGACTGCACCGGCTAATACGGGAACCTCTCCTAGCCGTTCAAACTTTACCTCTTGATGATTTTTCTGCTGTCCTGCAAAAATCATCGATAGATCCTGCTGAGAACTGCTTAGGATATTAACTGAAAATTTCCCACTCTGGTTTAATTTTTCAAGCATCTGAGCTCTTTCGGAAATCGATACTACGACTAGCTTTGGGCTGAGTGATACTGACATAAAGGCATTAGCCGTCATGCCATGTACGTTTCCCTCCACTTCTGTGGCTACAACAGTTACCCCTGTAGCGAATTTCCCCATCGCATTGCGAAATTGACGATCATCCATCCTACTTTTCCCCCTCATCCACCTAGATTACTAATCATGACTCCAAAGCAGGCTGAAAATAACAATATATTTAATGCTAAGCCAATTAATGCCCCTTGCCCCATACGAGTCTTGCCCTTTGTGAAACAGACGATTGGTATGAAAATCAAAGCGATTACCGCCAGTATGACATAAGGAAAAAATAAACCGGAGAATACCAATAAAATCAATAGTCCAAGCAAATAAATTCCAACGGTAATCCCAATACCTACCCATAGTTCCTTTAAGCTGCCTTTTGGTTTATCTCCTTGATTTGAATTCAACTAGAGTACCTCCTCTCATTCTGTTCCAACGAAGGTTTTTCCTTCTAGTTCCGCTTGAATTTTCTTTAATTCTTCCTCTTTATCATCTCGATAAAATAAATTATAGGTATCAAAAGGAATAATTCTCCCATCTGGGTGTGCGATATGAACACAGGATTTCTTGACGGAACGGACATCAAAGTTGTAAGCATCTAAAAATTGCATAATAATAACCCGAAAAACATTATCATAGCCAATTTGCCCTGGCATTGACACCTTTGGGAGGCAGCATAAAAGATCCTGCAATGATAATGCTGAAGAATCCGGTGAATGGTTAAGAGAAAACAATTTAAAAATCATATCTTTAATATGATCGTCCTGTTCAAATACAATCGTATTTCGTTCGCCCTCTAGCAGGATGTTCGGGTCAATTAAGCCGGTTAAAGGAGTAACTGTATTGTTTTGTTTTAATGCGTAGCCCATCGCCAAGCAATCAGGATGACAAGGGACAGGAATGATATCTTTTGAGCCGAATACATTTGATTGGTCGATAATCATTTGCCGCACTTCACTTAAGGTGAGACGGTTCGTCGATGGGTCGTATTCGTCCAATCTGCCAGCCGCCTGGATTGGCTGGAAAGTCACCCCTCTTACACATTTCTGTTTCAAACCATATTGAATGATTTTTCCAACCTCGTGATCGTTCAATCCCTTCTTAAGGGTGGCAACCAACGTAGTCGAAATGTTATATTCATTTAGGTTTTCAATAGCCTGTTTTCTTATGTCTCTGAGGTCGACGCCTCTTAATTCTTCTAGTGCTTCTTTTTCGAAACTATCAAATTGAAGATAGATTTCAAATCCTGGGGAATAGTTTGTAAGACGTTTCACAAACTCCTTATCTGTCGCAATTCGAAGACCATTGGTATTGACCATTATATGCCGGATAGGCCTTGATTTTGCCAGGTCAAGAATATCAAAAAACTGAGGATGAATGGTGGGCTCCCCGCCGCTGATTTGAACAATATCCGCGTGCCGTTCATTTTTAATAATATTATCCAGCATAAATTCAATTTGTTCTAAACTTCGGAAAGTCCCCTTTTGAGGTGAGGATTCTGCATAACAGATTGGACATTTCAAATTACAACGTTCCGTTACTTCTAATAATGTTAAACAGCTATGTTGTTCATGGTCTGGACACAGTCCGCAATCGTAGGGGCATCCATATTTTATCGGGGTATTCCATCGATAAGGCATTTCAGATGGCTTAATAAATTCGCGGCACCATTTATAATAAGCAACATCCGTAGAAATCAATACCTTCTCCCTTCCATGATGCATACAATGTTTCACTAAATAAACTTTTTCATTTTCAATGATGACTTTGGCTTCTACTTTTCTTAAACAGGTAGAACAAATGCTGTTCGTTAGTTCATAAAAAAGATATGGACGGTTAGGCATGGATTTCTCTCCTTTTTTCCGATTGTTTTTTTGAGACAAGCCATATGTAATAGAGGATCCCTAGTAAACTGGCAAGTTGGATATTATTAAGGATCCAATACGGATGCGGGGTTGGTTTAATAAAATCAATGAAAAAACGGAAAATCAAATAACCGAGCATAAATAATTGAAACAATAATCCTTCCCATCCCAGCTGCTTTCTTTTTAAAAAAAATAGAATGAATACAAGTAATAATAAGAAGCAGATTTCGTAAACTTGAGTTGGATGCCGCTTCACGCCATCTCCAAAATCGATTCCTGTTATCCAGGTGGTGGGGATGCCATATGTATGATCATCTAAACCTGTTAAAAAGCAGCCAATTCTCCCAATCATCATCCCCATTGCTAAGGGCAGGACAAAGTCATCACCAGTTGAACGTGTCCAGCCGATTATCTTCTTGGCCATTTCAACGCCGATCAACCCACCTAATAATCCACCCACAATGGTCTTTCCTTCCGCAAGGTAAATTAGATTTTTCCAATTTTCAACTGTTTTCACGGGATCTTCAAACCAATAAAGAACCTTCGAACCTATGGCAGCCCCTAATGAGGCCCCCACAACCACCCATATGGCTTTCTCTAAAGGAATTCTTTCTTTACTCCTTGTATAAAGGTACACTCTGAACCCAATAAAGTAGGCTAACGATTCAAATAGCAGATGCGGGTGGATGCCAAAAATATAGAAAGGGTAATGCACCAATAGCCCTCCTTCCGATAAATGTAGGTTCCATTCTATATTATCAGAAAATTCAACTCATAAGTTTTATTTTTCCAATATTCTTTTCACTCTCCGGTAAGTACGATAACCTTTTCGAATGCTATCCACAACTGTAAAAGGAATCGGGGGATGATATTTATAGAGGAATGGACGATAAATTTTGTGATACGCTTTTTTCAAATCATCCCACTTCCGGCAATAACCTTGTTTATAAAAATCGGATATATCCACGATATACCCTCTTCCTTCATACATGACAACGTTCTTCCCGTGGACATCAAAGGGATTTAAACCAACGGAACGAGCATATTCCAGGCCCCTATCGATATCCTCAATGACAAGCTTAGGAATCTGAACACCTTTTATCACTGCGTTAAATAACGTAATGCCTTCCAGCTTTTTTAAGATCAAATAATTTTCTCCATAACCATAAAGCCTTGAAAAGGATTCATGGACCCCAAGTTTTTTATAAACTTCTATTTCCTTTATAAGCTCCTCATGATTACGTCCATATACTTTTACAACCACTTCCGGGAAAGACTCATGTAAGAAAACCCCTGCATAATTACCACATCCAATCGTTTTCCATAAATGGGAGCGATTCTCTACTACAATTGGATCAAATGGACTTATAACAGATAAATTAATATTCGAGAGTAATTCGGTTTCAATTAAATTTACATACTTATTTATATTCATTTGCACACCTTCTAATAAGTTTGGACTCTATTATTTTCATAACAATAAAAAGACTCTTAGTCCGAATTTTACCAAAAATATTCCTTAATTCTAGATATTTCTTTTCGAGCAATATACAATAAAAGAAATATGCTCTGTATGCCATTATAAATTTTAATGGTGAAAAAAGAGAGGTGTGCCGATGACTTTTCCGATATTAGAAACCAAGCGCTTAAAACTAATTGAACTGAAACATCATCATATGAAGGCAGTGTATGAAATACTATCCTTAGAAGAAGTGACCCGTTTTTATGGAACTAGTCCCTTTACCTTACCAGCAGAAGCAACACGCCTAATAGATATATATCATAAGAATTATTTAGATAAGCGGGGGATTCGCTGGGGAATCAAATTAAAGGAAAATCAAAGAATTATTGGTACTTTGGGTCTGAACGTGCTGCACCTTAAAAATAAACGGGCTGAAATTGGCTATGAACTTCACCCATTATACTGGAGAAAAGGTTTTGCTGAAGAGGCTGTTAGTGAAGTGATTAAGTTTAGTTTTAAACAGCTGAATTTACATCGAATTGGTGCGGTGGTTTATCCCGAAAATGAAGCTTCCCTAGCACTACTTGAAAAACTCGGGTTTACAAACGAAGGATTACTGCGTGGCTATATGTTTCAAGATGAATATTTCCATGATACGTTTGTACTGTCATTATTGAAACCAGAATGGGAAAAAAGCCAGGAATGAACCTGGCTTTTATTCTTCAAAGTAATTCTTAACCGCTTTCGGATCCTTTACTTCTCCCTCTTGATAATATGGGTTATTTTCAGTCGCATTTTTGGGGTCAAGATTGGTTTTAATCACGATCGTTGGTGTTGCTGCACTTTCAAGAATAATTCGATCATTTAACTGATCAAAATTAGGCATTTTTTTATTTCCGGGCTGTCTAGGTTCCATATGAAGCACCTCCTAAAACTAGGATGCTAAATTTTTTAATAATCATTCATAAAACTCGGGATACCTGCTGTAATATGTATCAGTCCTTTTTTTACTCAAATATTTTATAAAAAGAAAAAAACTAGGAAGTATTACCTTCCTAGTATCTTTATTCTTCTTCCCCACCGACTAAGAAATCTGGGTTTAGTTCCTCAAATTCTTCGTCGTCCACATCTAATCCCCAATCTTCGTCATGGTCTTTGCAAGCTTCGTGGCTAACTTTGACACAAATCTTTGTTTCACCAATGACTTCGACAAGGAATTCCCTTTCCACATGGACGATAATTCTATTGCCATTTGGGGAAATCACTGCTTCGACACAATTAGGCTGTTGCAGCACTCGTGCACAAATCTCATTGTCGTCAAGGCAGTCATGGTCACGATACTTTAGCTTAATGACATCTGTGTACTGAACTCTTTCAGTTACCACCTCTGTTTTGGTATTATCGTTAAATGAATACCAAACATTCACATCATACGAGCCGTGTATCTCTACAGTTTTGCCAACTTTTTTCGCATTGTATTTATGGTTGATGATCCAACAGCCAAGAATACTTGTTGGATTATGCGCCGGGCTAATCGTATGATTGGACTGGGTGAATTTACGTCCTTTCGCTACTACGGCCTTCGTAATTATCTCTCTGTATTCTCCCATTTCGCGCGAACCCTCCTCATTCATTTTCAATTCATCGTATGCGTGAGATTAGACTAGTGTGAAATATATTTTTGCGAATACTGGTTAAAAGTTTAGTCATGCTTCATTTTATGCGGGATTTATGGGTGTGTGCCTTTTATTGCCTGTACTTTCAGAGGAAGGTTATATGGGAATTTTAAGTAAAATGAGGACAAAAGAAAACCAGACTTCAAATATGAAGCCTGGTTGCTTTTTAATGCTCGTGATCGCAGTCGCCGTGGTTGTCGCAGGCACCGCCGCCATTTTTCAAGCTGGCGCCCGTTTCGCCCATTAATACGTCCCCGCCTGTTGAAATAATGATTTCATCTGTAACGGTATTCGAAATAGTCGAAGCAATTAACTGAAGCAGTTCATTTACCTCTACTTGAGATTGTTTAAAGTCCTGAACAACAGGTATTTCATCCAATTCTTTTTCAATGGATGCAATCTTGTTTTCGACCTTCTTTAATGCCTCTGACTTGCCATAATGCTGCAAGTTCACAGCCTGCTTTTGTAATCCTTTAATATCAGAAATTAACGTTTTAATCTTTTGATTCTCATGGATATGAGCTTCTGCCCGTTTAAAAAAATCAACTTCTTCTGTTTCTGCAATCATTCGAGCTAGTTCTGCTGCACGAGCGACGATATCGTCTTTTGTATACTTCGCCACTTTATTTCACCTCAACTGGTTCTAATTCTTCCACCATTTCTCCATTTAATGACCATGTTTTTGCTTCTGTAATCTTCACTTTAATAATCTTTCCGATTGTTGATTTAGGAGCAACCACGTTAACAAGCTTGTTTCTAGAAGTGTAGCCTGCAAGAACCTCTGGATTGTTCTTACTTTCCCCTTCGATTAGAACATCAACAATTTGACCTTCATGTTTTTTCATCGCTTCTAACGAAAGCTCATTCACCAAATTGTTTAGACGTTGAAGACGTTCTTTCTTCACTTCCAACGGAACGTTATCTTCCATTTTCGCAGCAGGTGTACCTTCACGTGGAGAATAAATAAAGGTATAAGCTAATTCATAACCTACTTCACGGTAAAGTGACATTGTTTCTTCAAACTGCTCATCGGTCTCATTAGGATAGCCGACAATAATATCCGTTGTTAAAGCTACATTTGGGATAGCCGCCTTAATTTTTCTAACTAGCTCTAAATATTGTTCTCTTGTATATTTACGAGCCATAATTTTCAGGACGTCTGTAGAACCTGACTGAACGGGTAAATGGATATGATCCATCAGATTTCCGCCCTTGGCAAGGACTTCGATTAAACGGTCATCAAAGTCACGTGGATGGCTAGTTGTAAAACGAATTCTTGGAATGTCGATTTTACGTAGTTCATCCATTAGATCCCCAAGCCCATAGTTCATCCCCTCTAAGTCTTTACCATACGCATTCACGTTTTGACCCAATAAGGTAACCTCTTGATAGCCTTGTGCTGCTAAATGGCGGACTTCCTGGATAATTTCCTCCGGTAGGCGGCTGCGTTCTTTACCTCGTGTGTAAGGAACGATACAGTAAGTACAGAATTTGTCACAACCGTACATAATGTTAACCCATGCTTTAATTTTCCCACGACGTACCTTCGGAAGATTTTCGATAACGTCGCCTTCTTTTGACCATACTTCGACAACCATTTCCTTTGACATGTAGGCTTCATTCAAGATGTTTGGAAGGCGGTGGATATTATGTGTACCAAAAATCATGTCTACATGGTGATAGGTTTTTAAAATTTTATTAACAACTGATTCTTCCTGAGACATACATCCACATACACCTAGAAGAAGATCCGGCTTTTCCATTTTAAGAGCCTTTAAATGTCCAAGTTCACCAAAAACCTTGTTTTCCGCATTTTCACGGATGGCACAAGTATTTAGAAGAATGACATTCGCATCCTCCGTGTTGTCGGTTGGTTCATAGCCTAATGCAAGGAAGATCCCTGCCATAACCTCTGTATCATGCTCATTCATTTGACAGCCATACGTACGGATGTAGAACTTACGGCCTTCACCCATTCCTCTAAATTCTTCAGGAATAGCAAAGTCAGTATGATACTTTACTTCTTCTTTACCACGTTTTTTTGCATCTTTTAAAGAAGGTGCCGTAATGACTTTCTCGAAGTATTTGCTGTAATCCTTGGCGGATTTTTTGTCCGAAGAATTAGCACTATCTACTTGCTGGCCTTCTAATCTTTGTTTTTCATTCATTTGTTTGTAAACCCCTTTCTTTAAAAATAACCTCGAAATGTCTATTAAATTTTCAATTGTTATTTATTACCTGTGCTCATTAGAAAAGTCCGCACATTATTATAGTATAAAGGTTTACATGAATGAAAACAATAGAAATCCCTGTCAACAAGTGTGTTTAGCGTAAGAGCATTCAAATAAATAGTATTGAATCAAAAAGTTTCCTGACTCAAGTTGAAACCGTAAAAAAACCCGTGGAATAGACTCCCACGGGGTAGGTTGATTACATAAATTCGGCAACTAGTTTATCAAAGTGTGCCTGATCAAGAGTTAATTCAGCCTTGGTTAATGGTTCTTCCGCATAACCAGGAATTAATTCTTGGTATGAAGGACGCTCCGTGTTTTGATAAATTAGACCAGTAACTAAGCCGTTATGCTTCATTAATGTCTGCATAGCCAATTCACGGTTGGATGGGTCATATCCTTCAATCGTACTTAGTTTTGTCAGATTTTCCTTAAACCAGTCATATGTGTTGACTTTATTGTAAGTTACACATGGGCTGAATACGTTAATTAAGGAGAAACCTTTATGTTTAATTCCAGCCTCAATTAGGGCTGTAAGATCTTTTAAGTCTGTAGAGAAGCTTTGTGCGACGAATGTAGCACCTACAGTTAAGGCCATTTCCATTGGCGAAATCGCTTGTTCAATGGAACCCATTGGTGTAGATTTTGTTTTAAAACCTACGGCCGAACGTGGGGAAGTCTGCCCCTTTGTTAAACCATAAATTTGGTTATCCATAACGATGTAAGTAATATCTACGTTTCGACGAATAGCATGAACCGTATGTCCCATTCCGATCGCATAACCGTCACCGTCACCGCCGGAAGCAATTACAGTTAAATCACGGTTAGCCATTTTAACACCTTGGGCAATTGGAAGTGAACGGCCATGAATTCCATGGAAACCGTATGAATTAATATAACCAGAGATACGTCCGGAACAGCCGATCCCTGAAATTACGGCTAAATTTTCTGGTTCTAAACCACAATTTGCTGCTGCACGCTGCATTGCTGCTTGTACGGAGAAGTCGCCACATCCAGGGCACCAGTTCGGTTTAACATCATTTCTAAAGTCTTTAAAAGTGGCCACTTAGAACAACTCCTTACATTTTGAATGAACTTCGTGAGGTAGGAATGGATTTCCATCATATTTAACATATTTTGTGATCTTTTCAGCATGACCAACATTCATTTTCATAATGTTTGCTAACTGTCCAGTCGCATTGTTTTCAACCACGATTACCTTCTTCGCAGCTTGAACTAATGGAAGGACTTCCTCAGTTGGGAATGGATGAATTAGACGAATTTGGGCATGATTTACTTTCAAACCGTCTTTCTCCAAACGAACCATTGCTTCTTCAATGGCACCGCGAGTAGAGTTAAATCCTACAATTAATAAATCTGGATTTTCGTGTGGTGCATTCTTATAAACCGGTGTATTAAAACGAATTTTTTCAACTTTACGCATACGTTTATCCATTTGAGCAATCCGGTTTGCAGCGGATTCTGAAGGTTTACCAGTCTCAGCATGCTCTACACCAGTAACGTGATGGATTCCGTTTTTCATCCCAGGGATGGTACGAGGTGAAACGCCATCTTCCGTTACTTCATAACGCTTGAAATAACCTTTATTTTCAATCTCTGGAAGCTCTTCTGTTACTAGCTTTCCTCGTCTAATTTCTACTTTAGAAGCGTCTAAAGGTTCCACCGTTTGTTTTCCTAGTGATAATTGAAGGTCTGATAATACGATAACCGGACATTGGTACTCTTCCGCAAGGTTAAAAGCTTCTGCTGTATCATAGAAAGCTTCTTGAACTGTACTTGGCGCTAAAACGATTTTTGGAATTTCACCATGTGTCCCGTAAATCATCGCCATTAAGTCAGATTGCTCTTGCTTTGTCGGTAATCCTGTTGAAGGACCCCCACGCTGTGTATCAACGATAACAAGCGGAGTTTCTGTAATACCAGCTAGTCCGATTGCTTCCATCTTCAATGATAATCCAGGGCCTGATGAAGCTGTTAGTGCACGGATACCACCGTAGCTCGCACCAATCGTCATCGTACATGCTGCGATTTCATCTTCCGTTTGGATAACTGTTCCGCCTACTGCTGGCAGTTTTTTAATTAAATATTCCATGATATCAGAAGCAGGTGTAATAGGATAAGCAGCCATGAATCGACATCCGCCAGCCATAGCACCTAATGCGATAGCGTCATTACCAATCATATACATACGGTGTTTGCCGTCTGCTTTTTCAAGTACCATTGTCGGTACAGATGCATCCATTTTTTCTTTCATATAGTCGTAGCCTGCTTTTATAGCATCCATATTCTTAGCTACAACCTTATCACCTTTTTTACCGAAAATCTCTCGAACTACTTCTTCAAAAACTTGAATATCCAAATCTAGAACAGCAGAGGTAGCCCCAATGGCAACCATGTTCTTCATTAAGGAAGTCCCAAGTTCTGTTGCAATTTCAGTGAATGGAACCGCATACAAGGAGGCTTCAGTGTCTTCTGGTTTCTTTGGATCAAATTTTGCATCAGCGAGGATTACACCATTACTGTGCAGTTCTTGGTAGTTAACATCAATAGTTTCTTGGTCGAACGCTACAAGGATATCAAGGTCATCAGAAATAGAGCGAACCTCAGTAGTGCTAACTCTGATTTTATTATTTGTATGACCGCCTTTAATACGAGATGAAAAGTGACGATAACCATACAAGTAATATCCTAGGCGATTCAGTGCGATTGCAAAGATTTCCCCAGTACTTTCAATACCTTCCCCTTGTTGTCCGCCAACTTTCCACGAAAGTTGATTGATCATTCCCTTACACCCCTTTGGATATGTAAAAATAAGTAGTCTAAATCATTTAGATTATAGCACAATTCCAAGTAATCCACTAGAGATTAGCCTATGAAAACGCAATAAAGACTAAATAGTCAGAATTAAGAATATGTACTAAACGCTTACAATTCTAGACCTATGAACTCAAAATTGCAACCCTTTGGCTCGAAATATTGTCTAAAATATGAATATTTTTTTATTATTAAAAAATTGCTAGGAAAATTTCGTTAATTTATAGATTAAATAGGCAATTTTACTTGCTTTTCTTCATTTTTTTATTATTCTGTCCTATTTTTTTGTTATATAGCAGAATAATAATATAACAGTTTTTTATAGTACATTTATGTAATTTTTATATCCTTCGTCATACAAAAAACCTGCTCAGGAATTCTCCCTGAGCAGGTTGGTGTGTAATCTTCTTTGTTGTTTACATAGGACTAATTTTACCTTGGCTCAACAATGAGTTTAATAGCAGTGCGTTCTTCCCCGTCAATTAAAATGTCGGTAAACGCAGGGATACAGATTAAATCAACTCCGCTAGGTGCTACAAATCCTCTTGCAATCGCTACTGCCTTAACGGCTTGATTCAATGCACCCGCACCAATTGCCTGAATTTCTGCAGCACCTCTTTCACGCAGAACTCCGGCAAGTGCACCAGCTACAGAATTAGGATTAGATTTTGCTGAAACTTTTAATATTTCCATTCCTAGCTCCCCCTTAGAAAAATCCCGATCCCGCATGAGTATTTCATGAACCAATCAGGTTATAACATTCCACTGCTACTATATTCATCTGTGAAAAGACATATTCCGGCTTGGACGAAAAAAGGCAAGCAATTTGCATAAAAACTTATTCAGAAGGGGGAGTTTATTTGCTTTTAGATAAAAAACTCCTCTATGGGAGTTTTCTTAACTATAATATGGATGATCGTCATTAATTTGGATTGGGACGATTTTCTTTGTAAATCCTGTTTTTCGGTCTAACTCTATGTAAACCGCACTGAGCTGATTTCTCCCCGATGTCGGTACCTCAAACCTTACCGGCAGGCTAGTTAGAAATCTTTTTAGAACAGCCTCTTTATCTACTCCAAGAATCCCGTCGTAAGGGCCTGTCATGCCCACATCTGATAAGTAACCAGTACCGCCAGGTAAAACTCTGTTGTCGGCCGTTTGAACATGTGTATGGGTACCTATAACGGCTGAGACTCTTCCATCCAAATACCAGCCCATTGCCTGCTTTTCACTGGTCACTTCAGCATGAAAGTCAACAAAGATAAATGGTGTCCTTTCTCTGGCAATTTGAACTAATTCATCCGCTTTTTTAAATGGACAATCCAATGGAGCCATAAACGTTCGGCCTTGGAGATTTATAACCGCGATTTCAAATTCATTCACTTTATAAAATGCAAGCCCTTTGCCAGGAGTACCTTCAGGAAAATTCGCAGGTCTAACCATGTTTTTCGCTGAATCGATAAACTCAAATATCTCTCTGTTGTCCCACGCATGATTGCCAAGAGTGATCGCCTGAGCCCCCTGGCTTAAAAACTCACGATAAATTTTTTCGGTAATCCCCTTGCCCCCTGCAGCATTTTCACCATTTATGATTGTAAAATGTGGCCGATATTTTTCCTTTAATTTTGGCAGATATTCTTTCACCATATCTCTGCCTGGTGAGCCAACGACATCACCTATAAAAAGTAGATTCATTTTATTCCCTTTCGTCAAAAAAAATTAGTATTGTTTAAATTGTATCACAAGTAGTTCTTCTTTAATCACAATAGGCAGTCAGGCAAAAAAATAAAGCAGTGCATGTGCACCGCTTTATTTTGCATATTCAACAGCCCGTGTTTCACGGATAACTGTCACTTTAATATGTCCAGGATAATCAAGTTCCTCTTCGATTCGTTTACGAATATCACGTGCTAGTCGATGGGCAGCAAGATCATCTATTGCATCTGGTCTTACAATGATACGTACTTCTCTACCAGCTTGAATCGCAAATGATTTTTCAACGCCTTCATAAGACTCTGATATCTCTTCCAGCTTTTCAAGACGTCGGATATAGTTTTCGAGAGTTTCACTACGTGCTCCAGGTCTGGCTGCGGACAGTGCATCTGCTGCAGCAACAAGAACGGCAATGATAGATGTAGGCTCTGTATCACCATGGTGGGACGCAATACTATTTATTACTACGGGGTGTTCCTTGTATTTCGTTGCAAGTTCTACACCGATTTCCACATGGCTTCCTTCTACCTCATGGTCAATTGCTTTACCGATGTCATGAAGCAATCCGGCACGACGGGCAAGTGTTTCATCCTGACCAAGCTCGGCAGCTAATAAACCTGAAAGCTGGGCCACTTCCATAGAATGCTTAAGGACGTTCTGCCCATAGCTGGTACGGAATTTTAAGCGGCCAAGGATTTTAATAAGATCGGGATGTAGTCCATGAACTCCCACTTCAAAGGTTGTTTGCTCCCCAACTTCACGAATATACTCATCCACTTCTCGACGGGATTTTTCAACCATTTCCTCGATTCGTGCTGGATGGATTCGTCCGTCTTGGACTAATTTCTCTAAAGCTAGGCGAGCTGTTTCTCTTCGAATTGGATCAAAACCTGATAAAATGACAGCTTCAGGAGTATCATCAATAATCAAATCAATTCCTGTTAATGTTTCAAGTGTACGAATGTTTCGTCCTTCACGGCCAATAATTCGGCCTTTCATTTCGTCATTAGGAAGGTTGACGACAGAGACAGTCGTTTCCGCAACATGGTCAGCAGCGCAACGCTGGATGGCTAAGGAAAGAATTTCCTTCGCTTTCTTGTCGGCTTCCTCTTTCGCTCGGTTTTCACTCTCTTTAATCATTATGGCAGTGTCATGGGTAAGTTCTTGCTCCATTCTGTCGATAATGATTGATTTTGCTTCCTCGCGTGTTAAGCTCGAAATTCGTTCGAGTTCAGTTTGTTGTTTTCGTACCAACTCGTCCACTTTGCTTTCCATCTCTTCAATATGCTGTTGTCTTTGGTTTAGAGAATCATCCTTCTTTTCTAAAAGATTTTCACGCTTATTTAACGTTTCCTCTTTTCGATCTAAATTCTCTTCTCTTTGCAGTAAACGGTTTTCTTGTTTTTGCATTTCATTTCTTCGTTCACGAACCTCACGTTCAGCTTCTGTGCGAAGCTTGTGAATTTCATCCTTTGCTTCAAGCAAAGCTTCTTTTTTCAATGAATCCGCATCACGTTTAGCATCTTCAAGAATCTGCTCTGCAGCATTCTTTGCGCCTGCTACTTTTGCATCAGCAATGGATTTATGAACAAAATAGCCAACAACGGCACCGACGATAAGGCCAAGCAAAATGGAGATGATAGTAATTAGATCCAATCGTTACACCTCCTCTTGCTATGAACTTTTGTTCTTTTTTTTAAGTGTCGGCAAGTACATTGTTTAGACTCAACATACACCAAGCACCAAGGCTTTTCGCAATGTAATATTTCCAAAAATGTAAAATATACATGTTAATTGTAAAGCTGTGAATATTTATTGTCAAGGCTTAGTCCAATTAGCTTTTTGAAATATTTAGAATTTCTCATAAAATTCTTGGTAGTTTTGTAAAGTACAATATGAATAATTATAAAATATAATGCATTAATATTCATTTTATAAAAAAAGCAAAACCTTTATTGGTTTTGCTTTTTAAAAACTAGTCTAGTAAATCAAACTGCTCATTGTCCTCTGTTTCCGTTACAACTTTATCTCCATCTAGACCGTAGTGTTCTCGGATTTTTTGATGGATATCTTGACGGATATCTGGGTTTTCTTTTAAGAATAATTTCGCATTTTCACGGCCTTGGCCAAGTCTTTCATCGTTATAAGAATACCAGGATCCGCTTTTTTGAACGATATCCAGTTCAGATCCTAAATCGATGATTTCACCCTCTTTAGAGATCCCTTCTCCATACATGATATCGACTTCAGCTGTACGGAATGGTGGTGCCACTTTATTCTTTACGACTTTAATTTTTGTCTTGTTACCAACCATGTCATTACCTTGTTTTAAAGTTTCTGCACGGCGTACTTCAAGACGGATGGTGGAGTAGAACTTTAATGCACGTCCACCTGGAGTTGTCTCGGGGTTCCCAAACATGACTCCTACCTTTTCACGAATCTGGTTAATGAAGACTGCGATTGTTTTTGATTTATTGATAGCACCTGATAGTTTACGAAGAGCTTGTGACATTAAGCGGGCTTGTAAACCTACGTGTGCGTCACCCATTTCGCCTTCAATCTCTGCTTTAGGAACTAGAGCTGCAACGGAGTCAATAACGATAATATCGACCGCACCGCTTCGTACTAATGCTTCAGCGATTTCAAGTGCCTGTTCACCAGTATCAGGCTGTGATAATAGTAATTCATCAATGTTAACACCTAATTTTTGAGCATAGGTTGGGTCAAGAGCGTGTTCAGCATCGATAAACGCTGCTTGTCCGCCTTTTGCCTGTACTTCTGCAATTGCATGAAGAGCAACGGTTGTTTTACCTGAACTTTCTGGACCGTAAATTTCAATAATACGTCCTCTAGGGTATCCGCCCACTCCAAGTGCCGCATCAAGTGCTAAGGAGCCGCTTGGTACTGTTGATATTCTTGTCTCGGTTTGTTCTCCCATTTTCATAATGGAGCCTTTACCAAATTGTTTTTCTATTTGCTTTAACGCCATTTCTAAGGCGGCTTTACGGTCACTCACAAATAGTTCCTCCTTTTTTATATAAAGAAAATTAATTATCATTAAGAGTCTATCAAAATAAATCCTATAAATACTATACCTTCTTTTAGTCTATTTGTCGAGTAAAAAAGCGAACATTTATTCGACCGTTTTATAAACAATTTATACTAGGAAACAAACCATATTACCCCTATTTTTGTCTTTCTATTCAAGAAAACTTACTGATAAAGATATTTCCCTCTCTTATCTGAAAAATCAAACTTCTACTCATTCGCTCAAAACAAAAAATCACAGAACACTATTAAGCATTCTGTGATTCTTTTAAATTGCGCAAAGCATAATAACATCCATATTTCACCGCACGATTGCGGATTGCTTCTCTTGTTCCGCCGAGAGTAAGCTTTTCAACTACCGTCGGCCTTCCCTTCAAAGCTACCCCAATATAAACCGTCCCAACCGGCTTTCCTTCTAGTTCATTCGGTCCTGCTACACCTGTGAAACTAACGCCAATATCAGCACCTAACAACGCAGCAGCATTTTCCGCGAGTTCTAAGGCACATTGTTCACTCACGGCCCCATCCTTTTCAAGTGTTTCTTGTTTCACTTGAAGAACGTTGTGCTTCACTTCATTTGAATAGCAAACGATTCCGCCTTTAAACACAGAACTAGCGCCGCCAATCGAGGTCATCTCCTTCTGGAACAAGCCCCCCGTTAAACTCTCAGCCGCTGTAATGGTTAGTTTTCTTTCTTTCAGAACCTTTGTCAGCTCTGATAACAATGAGGTGTTATCATATCCATAAATAAACTGACCTACACGCTGACTAATGGCTTTCTCTACTTCATCCAACATAGATTGAGCTATTCCCTCATCTACGTGTTTCGCTGTCAGCCTCAGCGTTACCTCTCCATCTCCTGCAAGAGGGGCAATCGTTGGATTACTTTGTGCATCAATAAGGTCGATAATTTCTGTTTCCAATGCCGCTTCCCCAATTCCAAAGAAACGAAGAACCCTAGAAACAATTTTTTCTTGAAATGCATCTTTAGATGCCAATGCCGGGTATCCATATTGGCGAAACATAGGTTCCATTTCCTTTGGAGGACCTGGTAAAAGCATATAGGTATTACCGTTTGATTCAAGGACCATCCCAGGAGCCATCCCGTGGTCATTTGGAAGGATTTGAGAGCCTTCTAACACCCATGCCTGCTTTCGATTATTCTCTGTCATCACACGATTGGTTCGTGCAAAATATTGCTCGATTGACTCAAGGGCCTTTTGATCCGTCACAAGATTTTTTCCCAAGTGACGGGCAATCGTTTCCTTGGTTAAATCATCTTTGGTTGGTCCCAAACCACCGGTGAAAATAATGACATTGGCGCGCGTTTCAGCTGTTTTAATCGCTGACAACAGCCTGTCAGGATTGTCCCCAACTACCGTATGAAAATATACGTTAATACCTAACTCAGCTAATTGCTGTGAAATAAAACGTGCGTTGGTATTCACAATTTGCCCAAGTAATAACTCGGAACCAACCGCAATAATCTCAGCATTCTTCAACCCAGTCACCCCTTAGTAAAACCGTATTATTTTGAATTCTTTAACACATGGCTGTTTTTAGCGAAATAATCCCAGCCGGACCAAATGGTAAAAATCATCGCAACCCATAATGCTAAAATATCAAATCGAAACGAAATCATTTCAAAAATAATATTATGTAGTAATAGCGAAGAAATGGCGATAATTTGTGTCCATGTCTTAATTTTACCAAGCATATTTGCTGCAACTACCTCTCCTTCACCCGCTAATAATAAGCGAAGCCCGGTTACAGCAAATTCCCTGCTGATAATAATGATGACAATCCATGAAGGAGCATATACATCGTTAAGTTCAACCAGAACGATTAATGCAGCTGATACTAATAATTTATCAGCCAGCGGATCAAGGAATTTCCCCATATTTGTTACCAGGTTATACTTACGAGCATAATGCCCATCCACCCAGTCTGTACATGATGCAATTATAAAAATAAGAGCGCCCACAAAATGGGTAACAGGCATATCTGCTCCAAGAAGGTGCATGTCGCCCCAATCAAAGGGTACGAGCATAATAATTAAGAATAAAGGGATTAATAGGATCCTTGATACCGTTATTCTATTAGGGATATTCATAATTTCTTCTCCTTATCATTGAAAAAAGTGAAAAATAGCCATCA
Source organism: Neobacillus cucumis (assembly GCF_002860255.1). Taxonomy (GTDB): domain Bacteria; phylum Bacillota; class Bacilli; order Bacillales; family Cytobacillaceae; genus Neobacillus; species Neobacillus cucumis_A. The sequence continues at coordinate 5,754 of NZ_PGVE01000042.1, read as the reverse complement.
GCAGATGACTATTCATTCTTCAGAACATGTTGAATCTTGATGTTCTGAACATTGGCTGTTGCCGGGATGGCATACTCAAGCTTTTGGTCATTAACATAAATATCTGTATCTGCGGCGTTTCCGACCCTAATGACAGCCATATTTTCTGCGGATAAATCTTGCTTTTGACTCTCAGTTTGCCCTTTTCTAAGAGTTCCTTGGAAAAAGGTTTTTTGTTTTCCATTTTTAATGCTTACCCAAGTGTTGCCTTTTGAAACTAACTTGATTACAAATTTATCAGCATTTTTCAAATCATAGGTTGTCGTATTCCCTTGGGTTTGAACAGCCTTCAATTCCTGCTTTGGAGTATCAGCAATCGGAGTCGTTTCCTCTTCCGTTTTGGCTGTATCTTTATCTGTTTTAGTAGCAGTGCTTTCTTGTTTTTTCGTCTGATCAGCCTTTACCTTTTCAAGCTGATCCGATTTTTCAATTTTAACCTGCTCCCTGTCATTGCTAACCGATTCATTGGCATTATCGCCAGCATGATTGGAAATAAAGTAATATAAGACACTAGCAACCCCAATGACAAAAACACCGATTATAACTTTTGGGAGTATATCAAATATTTTAGAATTTCCTTCTGAAATAGCTTTGTGTGTCTGCACCCGTGATAAATGATGCATCTCATCATTATGAGAGGCTGGAATCTCGTTTTTATAGGTTTCAAAGATTTCATCAGGATTTAGGTTTAACGCTTCTGCATATTGTTTAATAAAGGCCCTTACATAAAAATTTCCGGGCATACTCGCGTAATTACCTTCTTCAATTCCAACTAAATAGCGTTTTTGGATTTTGGTTATGGCCTGAAGATCGTCTAAGCTTAAGTTTTTAGCTAATCGGGCTTCCTTTAATCGATTCCCTAGTTCCGTCACCTGTAACACCTTCCAATTTATTAAAAATCAAAATCTCCAAAATCAGATCCGGAGAACATATTATGTTGATCCACGACATCATAGGTTATTTCTTCATCAGCGTGGTTACGAAGTTCAATAATATAATCGAAATCGTCAAGCGTGTACTCTGAATTTTGTACAAAGATATCAGGATGTTCAATCACTTTAACTGAAGGCATGCGCATTATTTCACGAACAAGCTGCCAGTGACGCTCATTTGCACGTCTAGTCGATACAATTCCATCAAGGATAAACAAGTTGTTTGCATTGTACTCATCCTCGATCAGTTGATTGCGGATGGTTTGTTTTAATAAAGTAGAAGAAACAAACAACCAGCGCTTATTTGCACAAACACTTGCCGCAACGAGTGATTCCGTTTTACCAACGCGAGGCATACCGCGAATACCGATGAGTTTATGCCCCTCCTGCTTAAATAATTCTGCCATAAAATCAACTAATAATCCAAGCTCATCCCTTACAAAACGGAAAGTTTTTTTATCATCAGCGTCCCTTTGAATATAGCGGCCATGTCTGACTGCTAATCTGTCACGCAGTTTCGGCTCTCTTAGTTTTATTAGTTTTATTGTGTCCATTGTATTTAAAATTGACTCAAGCCGTTTTATTTGATCATCATCTTTCGCTAAAATTAATAATCCGCGCCTGCCTTCATCTACACCATTAATAGTGACAATATTAATTGCAAGCATACCTAATAAAGAAGAAATGTCACCCAAAAGACCAGGGCGGTTTTTTTGAATCTCATATTCTAAGTACCATTCTTTTTTCATAAATAAAAAACCCCCAAAAAGAAGTTTCGACATTTTTTTTATACTTCCACGACGTCTAAACTTTATAATAAATGATTTTGATAGAAGATGAAAGAAAAAACACAGAATATGAGCTATTTATTAAAAAAAGAATACATTCGTTATTAAATGTGAAAAGAGAGGAGACCCTGAGGTCCCTCTCTCTTAGCGTGAGCCGTTATTTGAAATGAGTTTAACCATCATATTGGCAATGGCCTGCTGTTCTTGTTTGTCAGCCACGGACCAAAGATCTGCAAGAATTCTTTCTTGTTCATTTTTCGGTTCAACCTGGTTTGCTAAGTAATCACCGATTTGAAAAGCAAGGTTACTAACAGCGCCCTCACTCATACCTTCATTTTGTGCATGATGAAGACGATCGGCTAAGAAGTCTTCCCATTGTTTCCAGTTTTCTAAAACAGACATTGTATTCCCTCCTTTAGAATGGTACAAGGATATTTTGCGAAGAAGCATCAAGAACTATTCATCGATAATTGTAAAATTATGTGTACCATCCACCGTTAACAGACAACACTTGTCCCGTCATATAGGAAGACTCTTCTGAGAGTAAGAATGCTGCACTTGAAGCAATTTCTTCTGGCTTGGCTATTCTCCCCATTGGGATGTCAAAGGAGATTTGTTCTATTTCTTCCTGTGTGAAACCTTCCATCATTGGGGTATCCACAGCACCTGGGGCAATGGCATTGACACGAATTCCATTTAAAGCCACTTCTTTACTAAGCGCTTTAACAAAAGCAATTTGCGCCCCCTTAGCGGCGGAGTAGGCCACTTCACATGCAGCACCCGTCTGTCCCCATATAGAGGTAATCACAATGATATTACCTGAGCGTTTAGTTAAAAATTTAGGTAATAATTCTTTTGTTAACATCAATGGATTTAAGACATGAATATTAAATAATTCCTGTGCTTCGTCTTGCTTTAAATCCACCAGCAGCCCATAATGACTTTTTCCTCCGCAATGAATCAACGCATCTAAGGAAAAAATATGCGGTAAAATCGATTTGTATCCAATTGGCGAAGTAAAGTCGGCCTGAACGGGTATGTATTCTCCGCCGAAGGGTTCGAGTTTATTTCTTAGTTCTCGGATGGTTTGTTCGTTTTTATTGTAATGCAGATATAAATGATATCCTTTCGCAGCTAAATGTAAAGCTAACGCTTGTCCGATTCCTCCGCTTGCTCCCGTTAATAATACATATTTTCTCAATTACATCACTCTTTCATCAAATAAGGACATGCAAAGAAGCGCCGTGGCACGACGCTTCTTTCGCCTACTTTTGTTTTGGTACAACCTGGCATACAGAGAACCGTTCCTCTGAAATAACTTCAGAAGCCAGCTTTTGAACATCCTGTAAGGTAATCTTTTCGAGTGTTGGTACCACATCGAATAAATTCATATCGTTAAAGGCGTATCGAGTAAATTGATTCGCAATATATTCTGGTGAGTTAACAGCTCGTAAAAAGGCGCCAATTTTCTTCTTTTTTGCTCTTTCTAATTGTTCTTCGTTAAACATACTGCCCTGTTTTGCAGCAAGAAGCATTTCTTGCAGTCGATCTGCAAGTTGATCCGGTTCACTTGTGTCTCCTCCTACCATAGCAAACCCAAAGCCTTGTTCTTGTGTATAGTCATAGGAGAAGGTTTCATCGACAAGTGCTTCATCATAGAGTTTATTATAGTTTTCAGAACTTTTTCCAAACAATAAATCGAGCAGCACATTCATGGTAAGCTCGTTTTTAAGCAGCTCCTCACCTGATTGGTCCACATGAAGCGCTTTGATTCCAATGAGTGTTTTAGAAGTCTGGACATTCATTTGTAGGACCTGTTTCTTTTCAGCCGCTTGCGGCGGCTCTTCCTCAAACTTACGTTTGATTTCAGGCATATCTTTATAATCTTTTTTTGCTTGGTTGTCTCGTACCTGAGTCATTATTTTTTCAGGGTCAACTGGACCCACGATAAATAACAGCATGTTGCTTGGATGGTAGAAGGTATTGTAACACTCATATAGCCAATCTTTATCAATTTCCGCAATGGATTCAATGGTCCCTGCAATATCAATCTTAACAGGATGATTTTGATACAAGTTTTGAATTAAGCCAAAGTATAGCCGCCAGTCTGGATTATCATCATACATGGTGATTTCCTGACCAATAATCCCCTTTTCTTTTTCAACCGATTTTTCGGAAAAATAAGGGCTTTGGACAAAATCAATCAATGTTTCTAAATTCTTTTCCACATCAGAGGTACTTGAAAATAAATAGGCCGTACGCGTAAACGATGTAAAGGCGTTAGCTGATGCTCCTTGACGGCTGAACTGCTGAAACACATCTCCATCCTCTTTTTCAAACAGCTTATGCTCTAAGAAGTGTGCAATTCCATCTGGCACCTTTACAAATTCTTCTTTACCGAGTGGAACAAAGGTATTATCTACCGAACCATATTTCGTAGTAAAGGTCGCATATGTTTTATTAAAGCCTTTCTTTGGCAGAATATAAACATTTAGCCCATTCGACATTTTTTCATGAAAAAGTTCTTCCTGAAGCTGGTCAAAAGTAATTTTTTCCATTATTTGCCCGCCTCCGTTCCAGTTAAGAAATAGATGGTATCAAGCTGAATCTTATTTGCTGCATCTATGATTTCTTCTTTTGTCACCTTATTCATTTCACTCATCCAGGTATCAAGCGAAATGTTCGTAGCTGCTACCACATTATGATAAAGGATTTCGGTTAAACCTCTGGCTGTATCCACAGTCTCCATAATTTGATTTTGAATAACCGCTTTCGTTTGGACTAATTCTTGGTCAGTGAAGTCCCCTTTTTTCATGGCATCCATTTGTTCATGAATAATTCCAACAGCCTGATCATAATTTTTCAAATCAATCCCTGACATCACCATCATAAGGCCTTTATGGCTTTCAAGACGGCTGGCTGCGTAATAGGCAAGGCTGGCTTTTTCGCGAACATTAATAAATAATTTAGAATGAGAAAAGCCGCCAAAGATGCCGTTGAAAACTTGAAGTGCAAAATACTCAGGATCCCCATAAACGATATTTGTCCGGTACCCGATATTTAATTTTCCTTGTTTGACATCCTGTGCTTCTTTTACCTCATTGACTTCCGTTCGATTTGTTGTATTTTCCGTTTGAAGTTTTTTCGGTGTCCGATTTTCAAAGTGAAGTAATTGGTTGGCAAATTGTTTTACTTCCTCTTCTTTTACATCCCCGATGACATAAAGATCCATTTCATCTTCTAAAAAAGCTTTTTGATAGTATTCGTATAAATTTTCAGGTGTAATTGAATCTACCGCGTCTGCTTCACCATTAACCTGCAATGCATAAGGCTCACCCTTACACATTTCCTCTAGTAAGCGGACATTAGAATAGCGCATTTTATCATCGAAAACAGATTGGATCCTGGATTTGAGCACACGCTTTTCTTTTTCGACAGTATCCTTATCGAAAGCATTTCCAGATGCATTTGGATTGGTCAGTATCTCTGTCAGCAGTTCAAACCCTTTTTTCAAAAGAGGGGTTGGGTCGCTTAAAAATTTCTCGTTGGCAATTTCTATTGTTACGCTCATGACATGGTATTCACCTTTTTTGGCTAAATCAACAAAAAGGGTCGCACCATATAATTCATCTAAATAAGATCGTAATGCGGTTGTGGAAGAATATTTGGCTGAGCTGCTTTGTAATACATGAGGGAGCAGTGCCCGTTTTGTTACATCCTCTTTTTTTAAAGGAGCTTTCATTCTCCAAACAAATGTATTCGTCTTATACTTTTCTGTTTCAATAACATGGAGTTTATAACCCTGCAATTCTGAAATTTTTTCTGCAGTTGAGTCCATTTGTACTCCTCCTTTTTGGTAAAGGGCTTACTTTTAGAATATGTAAACATTTTTCTTTATATCTTTTCCTTTTGTAAAAATACCTATACTTCTTACTATAATTTGCCAGGCCTGTTCAAGACAAGAAAATAAACTCAATTAATCGAGTAGAGGGAAA